>CAZEHR010000006.1:0-150224 GCA_964512265.1 uncultured Sphingobium sp.
TTTTGGACGCCGATTACCCCAATACAGGGGTCAATCTTGCATGCCGGTTCACAGCAGATCTCGCCGTTCGCGGATGAGGGACGTGAACTTGTACCGCTCCATGTCGGCCGGTGTTCGAATGATACGCATGGGTGTTTCTCCAAAATGAAAACCCCCGGCCGGGAGGGCCGAGGGCTTGGCGAAGGGGTAGGGAGGGGAGAGGCGAATTCAGAGAATTTCTGGTTCCTCTTGAATTGCGGATACCTCACAGTTGTTGGGATCAATTTTGGCTTTTTGTGTTGCTGTGCGGACCGCTCCGAATTCGTTTTCAGCTCTGAATTCGATCATCGCGTTATAGCCCTCCGAGCTGGTGCGAATAATGGTCGTTTGGACGTGCTCGAAAGCCTTGGGATTATGCAAACTCCCTTTTACCATCGCGCTGAGAGCGTCGATATCCTTGTCCCAATAGCTGAGGCAATGGTCCAACTTCTCTTTGTTCTCTGCAAGGTCGCCTTCCTTTAGTTTGCGTATGGTTTCGTCGAGGTCTTCGGCGGAAGCCATTAAATCTTCGTCGGTTATCCTCTTTCTGGCGGCGAGCTGTTTAGCTTCCTCGGCTTTAAGCTTGGCGCGCAAGTTAGCCTCTTTGGTACCTTCAGGCGTCAGTGCATACCAAGCCTCAGTCATGCGTAAGGTGTCCGCCACATAGAAAAACGAAAATACGAGTGCGGCATTTGCGATCCATCGCCTACCTTTTGGCAGCTTCCAGAATATGTAGGGGAATGTAACTAATACGACGATCGTGGCTGCCGCTAGAGTGCCGATAATGGCGGCCTGAGAAACCCCCGGTACCGTGTAGTGTTGTAGAGCGGTCAAGGCTGCTAATTCTAGAATTACTGCAAACAAGCAGGCTGCCCATTGTGCTGCGCGGAGGATCAGCCACGGCTTACGTTCGCCGCGCGCGCCTTCATCGTTCATTGTGGTGTTCCTTTCGTGGAATACGCAGGTGCGCGTGATCGGGCCGCATGATGCAGCCGGAACGCAGATGTCCTGTCGGTTGAAATGGAATGATGCCGCCCCTTATCGAGCGACCGTTGGCTTTGACCCACTGTCGCCCCTATGTACCTCTCGGGAGCGACGGCCGAAGCCGGATGTTAGTAACCTGGTCAGTGATCAGGCGCGTGTATCTTTACCGGAAACCGGTTGGACATGCATACACGCCACCCGGCCTCCAAATCTGGCGACCGAGTTCACTGACAACGGGGTTACTACGCCCCACCCTCCGGCTTTCACGGAAGGCGAGGCGGTTTTGGCTTGTTATGGAAGGGTTCGCAATAGCCCTTCATATAAGATGGATGAATTTGCGCGTTGCGTCACAGGCATTCAGGATATTCTGAACAACCTGCGGAAGGACGCCATTTTCTGTACCCATTTAAGATGAAAGAGTCTTGATTTTATCGTCAATCGATATAGCTAAATCGTACATTAGCGTATGAACAACATCGGAAAACTGTACGTAATAAGAATACTCATTTATATTGTCTCGTTCGCCATGCGCTATTTTATTTCTCCGACTCACAAGAGTGTATATAGAACGATTATGCATCGCTAAAGATGGTAATAGAATCTCCGCCCCGTCTAGCAATACCTGAAGTACAGACGGCCATAGGTTTGATTCTGTATCAACATCCGGAAACTCAGCTTTCTTATGCAATATATCTATATCGAAATTAGCAATTTTTGATAACAACTCTACAGTCGGTAGCCCGCGCACCACTTTCATTTGTTTGTCGAGCGCCAAAGCCTGCATCTTCAATGGTAAGTCTTTGTAACATTTGCCGAGACTTCGAATTGCGTCGTAATAAACAGTAAGAGCGAATTTGCAGAACCCCTCATAATGGGCATAAAGCAAAGCCCATCCCGCTCTAAATAGAACGAGCTTTTCTCTTTCACCGAGATTTTCATCAGCGAGGAGGATCTTGAGAATAGCTAGCTCGGCTTCTCGCCATTCCAGATCTCTCTCGATCTCTTGTAGCGCCGTCATCAGCCTAAAAGAGCTTGCTTTACTAGATTAATCCGAGCTTCCATTTTTCCTTTCGAGTTGGCGCCCGGACCACTGACCGCTTTGAATTGCTCGGTTTCAAACGCGTCGCTAAGTTTTTGCTTAAGTGTTTCGGAAGGTATGTTCTCAAGTTCGCCAATGTTGTCAGCAAGCGCTCCTACAACCGCCTCATAATAGGCCGGAGCGAGACGACCGAATGCTTCACCATCGCGAGAACGAGAGAACGCAGTATCACCCAATTTTTCTGCAATAAATTTGAAGAATCTGAGGAATTCGCCATCATCGATCGTCACCGCACCTCGATCGAATAGAATGCGCTCCATAAAGCTGTCGAGCCATTCTCGAACGTTACCTCGGAACTCATCTTGATACAAACGCACTGCGAAATACCGCAAAACCAGCTCTTCATCCGCTCTCTGTTCGAGGTCGGGAGCGGGGATGCGAGATGTTGCTAGCTTGAAATCCGAATTGGCAGCCAAAAATTGAAGCATCGCATAAAAATCTGCGCCGCCGGCAATCATTCGAGATGAACAGTTTCTAATCTCCTGAGAGGATAGCAATGAACCGCCAGTGTTCAGTCTTTTGAACATCTCATACTTTACGTATTCATCTCCGCTCTTTTTTATGATAACTGCACGTATTGGCGTTCTTTTCATACCAAGTCTTACCGATGTGTTGAAATCATTGTACCGTCGTCCATTTATTTCAGTTAAGATATCGCAACCCTCTAAAATCAGCTCGGGCTGACTTATGGCGGTATGATCAAGAAACTGAAGTACCGAACTTGTTCTCTGGAGACCGTCAATAAGCTCCAGAACGCCATTATCATCTTCTATCAAAAAAATTGGCGGAATTGGTAATCTAAGTAAAATAGATTCAATCAGTCGCGACCTTTGTTCATTTGACCATCTAAAGAGCCGTTGATATTCTGGTTGAATAACTATCTCGCCATCACGATGAAGATTGAGAAGTTCTCCAAAGGAAAAATCAACAGCCTCAGTGCGGATTTCCTTACTTTCAATGCCTTCCATTATTTTCCGCCTTCAATGAGTTAAGGATAAAAGGTTAGCTGACGTTGGGGCGGCGAGAAAGGAGTTTCTGTGCAGCAGCGCCTTCTGTTCGAGGCAAACCAGCAAAGAAGTTGACCAGTAAGTTCGACCAGCGTGGATCATTTTGAATCTCCGTGACGCAACCTTATGCCACTATCCAATTAGGGCGCCTACCAGCATGGACAAAATGACTAAGGATTTGATGGGTCTTCCGTAGGTCCGGTCCAGTTTTCCTAACCAGAGTCCCCCAACATGGACCCAAGCCAAACCCAAAGGCGAACGCCCTTTCGCAGGACACCCGCGCATTTCCCTGCTGAACGCGCATAAAGAAGATGGTGCCGCCTACAGGACTCGAACCTGTGACCCCCGCATTACGAATGCGATGCTCTACCAACTGAGCTAAGGCGGCGCGCGGCTGGCTGGATGTACCGCCGGTTGCTGGCGCGCGCATAACAGCCGTGGGGCGGGCTGGCAAGGTGGAACCGCGTGTGGCACTTGTCCGTTGAGCCCGTAGCGAAGGCCCGCGGTCATCGCCGACCCCTGCCGTTTTAGCCTTTGTTAACCATAGGCGTGCCAATGTCCCAGACTGAGCCAGACTATAAGTCAGCGGCGAGACGGGGTATGCCAATGGACAGTTTACGCGGTCAGTCCGACATAGATGCAGAGGACATCGACGATTTCGGCGCGATCGAGGCGCCGCCGATGTTCGGTTCGCAAGAGCGGCGCATGCATGTGCGCGCCTATAATTATTGGGTTTCGCTGCTCGGCAACCGCTCGCTGCCCTCGATCGAGGATTTGAACCCCGAGGACACGCAAGATTTCAGCGCCAACAGCGTGCTGCTCGATTTCTCGATGGGGCTGGAAAATCCGGCCATCCTGTATCTCGGCTCGGCCCTGCGCGAAGAGTGCGGTATCGACGGCACGATCGAGCGGGTGGACGAAGTGCCGCCGCGTTCGCTGCTCACGCGCCTGACTGACCATTATCTCCAGATCATCGCCAATGCCGCACCCGTCGGTTTCGAGGCGGAATTCATCAACCAGCGCGATGTCTCGATCCGCTATCGCGGCATATTGATGCCGTTCTCGTCGGATGACGAGACGATCGATTTCATCTATGGCGTGATCAACTGGAAGGAAGCCGTCAGCGATAGCGTGATGGAACAGCTCGACGCAGAGGTGCAGGCAGCACTCGCTGCGCCAGCCGCTCATTCGAATGCCCCCATCTGGGCGGATGGGCCCTCTGCTACCTATGACTTCGTCGACCGCGACGACGACGGTCCGAACGCGCGTGAGCAGGAGTTTCTTGACGATCTCGTCGACTTGCCGGAGCAGGATCTGCTCGAGGTTAGCGATGACCTGTCCGAAAGTGGAGCCGCCCCGGACGACGACGGCGATTTCGGTTTCGACGAGGTAGATGTAGCCGTTGCCGTAGCTGAAGACCCGGTTGCTGCCGCGCTGGCCGATCTGGAAGAGCTGACAGCGGGGAGTACTGACGAAGCGCTATCCGAGGCGGCAGAGCCGCTCGATCTCACGGGCTTCGCGGTGCCCGCGCCGGAAGCCGAAGCTGATCCGCTCGATGAACTCGGCTCGCTCGATGATTTGCTCTCGATACCCGGCGAGGAAACGGCGCCCGCTTCCCCGGTGGAGGAACGCGCGCTTGACGAGCTGGACCTCGCCGCATTCCTGATGCCGGAACCTAACACAGCCGTCGCCGCCCCCGCTCCGGAGTCTGTAGGCGACGCACTCGATTTCGATGTTGACGATCTGCTGGGCGATCTGGGGATCGATGCGCCAGCCGCCGAGAATGCTTCACCAGCCGCCGCGCAGGACGATGTATTGGAAGAGCTGCCGGATGTTGACGACATCCTCGCAGGGATGGAATTTGAAGCGACCGAGGAAGCGCCGGTGAAACCGGAAGCCGCCGCGCCGCTGAGCGCCGAACGCAACCAGACCCTCGACCTTGACGATCTGCTCGGCGATATCGGGCTCGACGAGCTGGACAACGATATCCCTGCCAAGGCGCCTGAGCCGGAACCCGCTTTCTCGTCGCTCTCCGCCGAGATGATCTCGGTAGGCGGCGACCTGGCCGATGTGCTGGCCGAAGCCCGCAACAGCGCGGCCGAAGTGCGCGAGTGCGATGCGCGCAGCCGCGCCGCGCTCTATCGCGCGATCGGCCATGCCCATGACTTCGCGCTGAGCGCGCAAGCCGCACCCGCCGACTATGCCGAGATGCTGGAGGACGCCGCCATCTCCGTGCAGGAACGCAGCCCGATGACCGCCGTCATCAAGCTCGTCTTCGGCGCGGAATATGACAAGACGCGCATCGCCGAATATGCGCTCGCGCTCGATCATGCCAACGAGGCAGGCATGGCGCGTGGTGAGCTGGGCGAGGCATTGGCAGCGTATAAAGGCGGCCTCAAGGGCCTGGTGCGCGACATGCGCGCTGCCCGCAACGGCGCCGCGTCCGCTGACGCCGCCGCCCGGCCGGTGCGCAGGCTGGAGCGTGCAGTGCGCAAGCTTCAGAAGGCAGAGGCTTCAGATGAAACCGCCCTGCCCTTCGGCGATCTCGGCCTTGCCGTCGTCATCGCCCGTCGCGAGGCGGACGGCAGCATTGCTTTGGTCGCGGGTGTCAGCCTTGAGGACAAGGCCGCACAGAAGGTGATGATCGCCGCCAGCAAAGGTGTGCGCGCGAAACGCTGAGGATAGTCTGACCCGCGAATTACGAAGGATTAAACGAACAAAAGTCACGCCTCGTTCATTTTCAACATCCATAGTTCGACTAAGTGCCCCATAATAGACAAGGGCCGTCCGTGGCCCACAGAGAGGAGAGGGACATGGCCAAGCTCGATCATATCGGTGCCGACGAGGTTCGTCGGCGGGTGCAGTCGGCGCTGGCCCACGGCGCGCTGCCCGGAGAACGCGAAGGGTTCGACGAGGCCGCCTCCCAGGCAGCGGCAGAGTTCATGGTTCAGGCGCTGGCGAACAGGCAGCCAGGCTCCCCCGTCATCCTGATCGAGCGCGTGGCACCCGGCCCTAACAAAAGGCGTGCTCGCTCCCTGCGTATTGGGCTTGTCAATGACGACATGCCCTTCCTGGTCGACAGCATCGCCAACTGCCTTGCCGCCGAAGGCGTGACCATCCGGCGATTGATGCACCCTGTGCTCGGCGTGGAGCGCGATGGCAAGGGCGCGCTGGTGCGTATCCTGCCTAAGGACAGCCCCGGCGCGCGGCGCGAGTCCGCCATCTTCATCGAAGTGGATCAGGTAACTTCCCGCCAGACCGAGCGGCTGGAGGCGGCACTTGGCGAAACGCTCACGCATGTACGCGCGGCGGTGACGGACTGGTCGAAAATGCAGGACGCGCTGGCGGCAGACGCGGAGCGGGTGACGGACGACGAAGGCGCGTCGCTGCTGCGCTGGCTGCTCGACCGAAATTTTACCCAGATCGGGCACCAGCTCTGCCGTCGTGATGGCACTTGCGAGGCGGCGCTCGGTATCGCCGCACTCAAAGGGGTGGAGCCGCTGCTTGCTCCGGCCAGCATAGAAGCTGCCTTCGGCTGGTTTGAGGAAGGCGGGCGCACGCCACTCGTGATCAAGAGCAACCAGTCGTCCAAGGTGCATCGCGCCAGCCTTATAGACCTGTTCATCGTGCCGGTGCGCGAGGGCAAGTCGATCCGCGCGCTGTCAATACATGCCGGAATGTGGACCAGCGCCGCGCTTGCCACCCCGCCCGACCGGGTGCCGATCCTGCGCTCGGCCTTGAATGCGCTGATGGAAAAGCATCATTTCGATGCGCCGAGCCATGCGGGCAAGGCACTGTTCCACGCGCTCACGGCGCTGCCACATGATATCATCATCGGCTTTGATCGCGCGACGCTGGAGCGCCTGGCGCTGACCTTCATGTCGCTGGCTGACCGCCCGCGCCCCAAGCTGGTGCTCGCCACCGCGCCGCTTGCGCGCCATCTCTATGCGTTCGTCTGGCTGCCGCGCGACGAGGTGTCGACCGGCCGCCGCGTCGCCATTCAGGATATGCTGAAACGTGCCGCCAACGCGCCGCTCCTGAGCTGGTCGATCGCGCTGGAGGAAGGCGGCCTCGCGCTGTTGCGCATCACGCTAGATCTGCGGGTGGGCGGAAAAACGCCGGACGAGGAACTGCTGGACAGGCAGTTGAAGCATATGGTGCGCGGATGGGCGCCCGCCGTCGAGGCATCGCTGGCAGACCGGATGGACGCCGCTGCCGCTGCCCGTCTGGCCGAGACATACGCCAATGGCTTCCCGCAGGGCTATCGTCTGGGCGCCGGGCCTGAGGAGGCGGCGACAGACATTGCTGAGCTGGTCCAGCTGACGCCCGAGGCGGACAAACGAGTGCGTTTCTATCGCAACGAGGGCGACAAGACCGATCAGCTGCGCCTCAAGCTCTACAGCAGCGCGCCGATCGCGCTGTCCGATGCCGTGCCCGCGTTCGAAAATTTCGGCTTCAAGGCGATCGAGGAGGTCACCACACCGATTGGCCAGGGTACGCTCGGGCATATCCACCGCTTCCTGCTCGCCCGGCATGATGGTGGCGACGCCGCTGCGCTGATGGACCGCGCGAGCCTGTTGCAACAGACGCTGGCGCAGGTGGTCGCTGGAAAGAGCGAGGATGATGGGTTTAACGGCCTGATTGTCTCGGCCGGGCTGGAACCGCAGGCGGTGGTGCTGCTCCGCGCCCTGTTCCGTTACTTGAAGCAGGCGGGCATGCCCTACGCTCTTTCCACGGTGGTAGAGGCGCTGCGCAACCAGCAGCATATCACCCGCGCGCTGGTTCACCTGTTCGATGCACTGCACGATCCCGGTTTCAAAGCCGACAGGGGAGATGCGGTGCGTGCTGCGGACGAAGGGATCGCGCTCAATCTGGCGCAGGTCAGCTCTATCGACGAAGACCGCATCATCCGGCTGTTTCACGCGGTGATCCACGCCTGCCTGCGCACGAACTTCTTTCTGGAGAGCGGCCAGCTCGCGCTCGCGTTCAAGCTGGACAGCGTCAAGGTGCCCGGCCTGCCCAAGCCGCTGCCCTGGCGCGAAATCTGGGTCTATTCGCGGCGGGTGGAGGGCATTCACCTGCGCTCCGGCCCCGTGGCGCGCGGCGGCCTGCGCTGGTCTGACCGGCGCGATGATTTCCGCACCGAAATACTGGGCCTGATGAAAGCACAGCGCGTGAAGAACGCCGTAATCGTGCCTGCGGGCGCGAAGGGCGGCTTCTACCCCAAGCAGCTGCCCAGCGCCGCCGTCAACCGCGACGCATGGCTGGCTGAGGGCACAGAGAGCTATCGCATTTTCATCCGCTCGCTACTCTCGGTCACGGACAATATCGTCGGCGGCGCGGTGGTGCATCCTGAAGGCATGATCGTGCGCGATGGCGAGGATCCCTATTTCGTCGTCGCGGCGGACAAGGGCACGGCCACCTTCTCGGACGTCGCCAACGCGATCTCGCTAGAGCGCGGGTTCTGGCTGGGCGATGCCTTCGCCAGCGGCGGCTCCAACGGTTATGACCACAAGGCGATGGGCATCACCGCGCGCGGCGCCTGGATTTCGGTCCAGCGGCACTTCGCCGAAATGGGCGTGGATGTGCAGAGCCAGAGCGTGCGCGTGGTCGGCGTGGGAGACATGTCGGGCGACGTGTTCGGCAACGGCATGTTGCTGTCCAAGGCGATCAAGCTCGTTGCCGCGTTCGACCACCGGCATATCTTCATCGATCCCGATCCTGATCCCGCCTTAAGCTGGGCAGAGCGTGATCGTCTGTTCAAACTGCCGCGCTCATCATGGGCCGATTATGACAAGGCGCTCATCAGTCAGGGCGGCGGCGTCTTTCCCCGCAGCCTCAAGAGCATTCCGCTGAGCCCCGAAATGAAGACGCTGCTCGATATCGCGGAGGATGCGCTCGATCCCGCGAGCCTCATGTCCGCCATCCTGCGCGCGCAAGCCGATTTGCTGTGGTTCGGCGGCATAGGCACCTATGTGAAGGCCGCGAGCCAGAGCAACGCCGAGGCGGGCGACACCGCAAACGACGCGATCCGCGTCAATGCCGAGGAACTGCGCGTCAAGGTGGTGGGCGAGGGCGCGAACCTGGGTGTCACACAGGCGGCGCGCATTGCTTTCTCTCTCAATGGCGGGCGCATCAACACCGACTTCATCGACAACAGTGCGGGCGTCGATTGCTCGGATAACGAGGTCAATATCAAGATCGCCCTCAATCAGGAGATGGCCGACGGGCGTCTCGCGTTGGAAGACCGCAACACGCTGCTTGTCGAGATGACCGATGCCGTCGCTGACCTCGTGCTGGAGGATAACCGCCTGCAGGCTCTTGGCCTGTCCATCGCCGAGCAAGGCGGCGTCAAGGCACTGCCCGGCTATGTGCGCCTCATCGAAACCTTCGAGGAGAGCGGCACGCTCGACCGCAAGGTGGAGGGGCTTGCCGCCAACGATCAGCTGCTCCGCCGCGCGCAGGATGGCAAAGGCCTCACCCGGCCGGAGCTGGCCGTGCTGCTTTCGACCGCGAAGCTCACATTGCAGGACGCGATCGAGCAGGGCGCATTGGTGAACGACCCCGGCATGGGCACAGACCTTGCCGCCGCCTTCCCGCCGCAGATGCAAGGCCGTGAGGCTGACGCCATCGCCCGGCACCAGCTGCGCAGGGAAATCATCGCCACCAAGCTTGCCAACCGCATCATCAACCGGCTCGGACTGGTGCATCCCTATGAACTGGCGGAGGAGGAAGGCTGCACGCTGGCGGACATGGCTTCGGCATTCGTTGTTGCGGACCGCCTGTTCAATGTCAGCGCGCTGTGGGACGAGATCGACGCGACGGAAATGCCCGAGGCGGGCAGGCTCGCGCTATTGGGCCTCATTGCCGGGGCCATGCGCACGCACATGGCTTCTGTCATCCGCGAAATGCCGACCGGCTTTTTGCCCGCCGAGGGCATAGAGCGACTGCGACCAGGCGTGGAAAATATGGACGGGCAGGTCGACGCCATTCTCACCGAGAGCCTGTTGCTGAACGCCGCAACGATGGAAGACGAGCTGGAGGTGCTGGGCGTACCCGGCCCGCTCGCCCAGCGCACGTCGCACCTGCATGAAATGGAGGGGATCATCGGCATCGCCAGCCTCACCGCTCGCCTCGGCGGAAATGTGGTGGATATCACCGCCTCGGTCGTGCGTCTGGGCGAGGCGACCGGCATTCACTGGCTGCAAACCACCGCCGCGCGACTCGAACCGGCAGATCCGTGGGAGCGACAGCTTCTGTCCGGCATCGTGCATGACATGCAGAGCGTACGCCTGGCGCTGATCGCGCGTCTTGGCGTGGCGGATATCGGTAGCAGGGTGGATGCCTGGCTTGCCCAGCAGGCCCCGCGCATCGCCCAGCTACATCACCAGATCGCCCGCGCGCAAAACGCACCCACGCCCAGCGTCGCGATGCTGGCCGAGTTGGCGGGGCAGGTGCGGATGCTGATGAGCCGGTAACGCCCGGTTCAGCAGACAGACCAGCTGCGCATCATGTTGTGATACACATTGGTGAGGCGCAGCACCTCGTCGTCGGTGCTGCCATGCCGCACCGTGAGCGCCTGGATCGATTGGTCAAGCTCGAACAACATCGCCCGCTGCTCGGCACTCGCCACCAGCGACTGCATCCAGAAGAAGCAGCTTACGCGCTCACCCCGCGTAACCGGCGTCACCCTGTGCAGGCTTGAGCTGGGGTAGAGCACCATGTGCCCGGCGGGCAGCTTGTAGGAAACGGAGCCGAACGGCCCGTCTATCGTCAGCTCACCGCCGTCATAGTCTTCAGGATCGGTGAGGAACAATGTGGCCGAAAGGTCCGTGCGGATGCGCGTGCCGCTCGCCCCATGCACCCGCACCGCGTTGTCGACATGGGTGCCGAAGCGCTCGCCATCACCATAGCGGTTGAACAGCGGCGGGAAGATCGTGTGCGGCAGCGCGGCCGAGAGGAACAGCGCATTGTTGGCGAGCGCGCGCGCGACCACCGCCTGCGCGGCCTGCGCGGCGGGGCTGTCCTCGGGCAGCTGGCGGTTATATTTCTTGAGCGCGGAGCCAGGGCCACTCGTCTCGTTGCCGTCCACCCAATCCGCCGCGATGATCTGGGCGCGGAGCGCAAGAGCGTCAGCGCGGCTCAGCATGTCGGGTATCTGGATCAGCATCGCTCGCCCCCTTTATGCTAACCCGGCCCACCTGCCAACTCCGGCGCTCAAATGGGGGCGAGGGCAGGAGTGACAGGCAGGCCGGGAGCGGCGCCAAAAGGTCGGCGGCGCCGCGTCTCTATCATTCGGTCAGAATGTCATTGTCGCCGTCAGCGTCGCCGAGCGGCCCGGCGCTATGTACGAGAAGGGCGAGCCGGACCGGTAGATCGCGTCATAATAGCGCTTGTCCGTAAGGTTCAGCACATTGAGGCGCAGTTCCAGATTGTCCGTCGGGTGGAACTCCGCCACCGCGTCAAAGCGGACGTAGCCGGGAATATAGGGCGTCTTGAGCAGGCTGGTCGTACCCTCGCCGGTGATCTTGCTCTGGGCGAAGACCTGCCCACCGATCTTGATGCGATCACTGACCAGCAGGTTGGCGAGCAACTGCGCGGTGTGCCTGGGGATGTTGGCGAAGCGGCGGCCGACATTGGCTGCATTCTGGGATTTGGTGATCTTCGCATCCAGGAAGGTATAGCCGCCGAACAGCTCGATCCTGTCCGCAAGCGTACCGGTGATCGAAGCCTCCGCACCGCGCGAGCGCAGGCGACCGACCGTCTGGAACACGCCGTTGCCCACATTTTCGCGCGCATTGTCCTTCGTGATCTGGAACACCGCTGCACTCGCCAGCAGCTTGCCGCCGAACATCTCGTATTTGGCGCCGGCCTCCCACGCCTCGTTGCGCTCCGGCTCCAGATTGATGGTGGCACTGGCGGCGCCGCCATAGGATGTTCCGCTGCCGTCAACCTGCTCGCCCGAGGGGTTGGAGGACGTCGCCCATGAGGCATAGAGGCTCATAGCCTCCACCGGCTTGTAGAGCAGGCTCACCTGCCAGTTGAGGAAGTCGCTCCGGTTGGAAAGCTGGCGCTCCGCAGGGTTGGTCGCGGTCGGGTTGCGGAAATCCATGTCATAGGTGTCATAACGCCCGCCCAACGTCAGGCTCCATTGCGGCGAGAACTTGACCGTGTCGATCAGATAGGCGCCGAAGGAACGGGTCTTGGTGGTGGCGGGCGCAAGGCTGCGGTTCGGGCCGACGGGGATCTTGAAGCCCAGCACCGGATTGGGATTGAGCAGGTTGCGCACGAACGCGGTCGGCACAGGCAGCGGATTGCCCGCGCTGTCCTCCGCGAAAGCCGCGATGTTGAGCTGCCGCGTCACCACCTTTTCATAGGCATAGTCGCCACCGAGCACGAGCGTGTGCCCAATGCCGCCGGTCTCGAACTCCGCCGTCGCGCTGGTGCTGTTCGCCTAATATTCGTTACCGGCCCACCGGCGCTGGCTGCCCGCGTTGAGGGTGTACTGGCTTTCCGGTACTGCGGTCAGGTTGGGGGGCGTCGGGACGCTGGTTCCGCCTGTCGGGCAGATACCGTTGACATCACGCGCGACCCGACACACCGCTCCCGGCGCCGCCACCAGATAATGATTATAGGTCTTGCCATAGCGGGTGATGGAGTTGAAGCTGAGATAGGATGTCGGCTCGAATTCGATCCGCACGCTCGCTACATCCGCGCCGTTCTCCAGAAAATCCCGGCCAATCACGCCATAGAAATTGTCGCGGTCGACCTTGTAGGGCTTCGACGTGGTGACATCGAACGGGTGGCCGAAGTCCGGTATGCCCTCAAGCCGCATGTAATAATAATCCGTGCCGACGCTCAGCGTATCGGCGAGGTGCGCGGTGAGCGCAACCGTGCCGCCCCAGCGTTCGGTCTCGACATGGTCGCGGCCGGGCGTGTCGGCGGTGTGGTAAAGGCCGTTCACGCGCACGGCGACGCTGTCAGACAGGCGATAGTTCGCGTCCACCGTGCCGCGCCAGTATTTCTCGGTGCCCACGCCGCCCTCGGCGACCAGATAGTCGTCGAGGAAATCCGGACGCTTGGATTGCAGGCTCACCAAACCGCCGGTGGTGCCGCGCCCGCCAAAGCTGCCGGACGGTCCTTTGACGATCTCGATCTGCTCGACCGCAAAGATCTCGCGGCTGGTGACGCCGGGGTCGCGCAAGCCGTCGATGTAGACGTCATTGCGCGCCTCGAAGCCACGGATGAAGATGCGGTCGCCGAACGCGTTGCCGCCTTCGCCCGTGCCGAGCGTCACGCCCGGAGTGGAGCGCACGACCTCGCGAAAGCTGGTGGCGCCCATGTCCTCGATCACTTCCTTGGGGATGGCGGTGATGGTCCGCGGCGTGTCGCGCAGCGGTTCGGTGAACTTGCCATTGGCCGATTTCTCGACCTTATAGGGCGCCTGGGGGTTGGCATTGGGGTTGGAGGCAGGCTCGCGGTGGCCGGTCACGACGATTGAATTGCGTTGCTCCGCATCTGCCGCCTCGTCTGCGTGGGCAGCGGGCGCAAGGGCAATGAAGGGCATCGCCGCGAGTGCCAGCGCGGCAAGGCTGTGGCAGGGTGCAATCCTTGCGGAAATGGGGGCAGTGGGAACACGAGCAGACGACATCAATAACAACCTCCCTGATGGGAGAGCTGTTATTGATAATCATTCGCAGAGTCAATCGCAGTTGCGAATTATTTGCAATAACGCGCCCATAGCCAGATGCGAATCGCGCTGGCCAGATTGGCGGGGTGGGGCGTTGCGTGCGCCGACGGACGGGAAAGCGCGGCAATCCGCGCCTCATCGATGTTGGCGACAAGCGCGTTCAGCGGCACGCCCTCTTGCTCCGCCGCGCGGCCTAGAGCTTCCCAGAAGACGGGCTCGAGGCTGATCGAGGTGCGATGGCCGCGAATCGTGACGCTGTGCTTGATTGGACCGGCAAATGCCGCAGGTGCGGGCGGATCATCTTCCTGAGACATAATGATCCGCTCGCAGCCGCTTAATACATATGTTGTCCACCGTTGATCGACATCGTCGATCCGGTGACAAATCCCCCATCCTCGCTGACGAGGAACGCGACGCCGCGCGCGATCTCTTCGGCATGGCCAAGCCGCCCGACCGGGATCTTCGCGACGATCTTTTCCAGAACCGAGGCGGGGACTGCGGCCACCATGTCGGTGTCGATATAGCCCGGCGCGATGGCGTTCACCGTCACGCCATATTTCGCGCCTTCCTGCGCCAGCGCCTTGGTGAAGCCGTGGATGCCGGATTTCGCGGCGGCATAGTTCACCTGGCCATATTGCCCGGCCTGCCCGTTGACGGAACCGATATTGATGATGCGGCCCCAGCCGCGCTCGCGCATGCCCGGGAAGCACGCCTTCGCCATGTTGAAGCAGCCGCCGAGGTTGATGCGCATCACCTCGTTCCAGTCATCGAAGGACATCTTCTGCAACACGCCGTCGCGGGTGATACCGGCATTGTTGACGACCACGTCGATCGGGCCGACTTCGGCCGCAACCTGCGCACAGCCATCAAGGCAGGCCTGGTGATCGCCCACGTCCCACTTATAGGACTTGATGCCGGTGCGGTCGGTGAATTCCTTCGCCTTCTGCTCGTTGCCCGCATAATTGGCGACGACCGTCATGCCCATGTCCTTCAGCGCGACGCTGATTGCCTCGCCTATGCCGCGGGTGCCGCCGGTAACAATCGCTATTCTGGCCATTCATCCATTCCTTTTTGAACAATGCGGGGTCAAATCCAGCCTGCGAGTTCTTGTGTTATAAGGGTTTCATACAGCGCTATCGCTTCGCTGTCAGCATTGATGCAGGGCAAATAATGCAATTCTTCGCCGCCATGCGCGCGGAATGTTTCAGCCCCCCGTAATGCGATCTCTTCCAGCGTTTCGAGGCAGTCGGCCGAGAAGCCCGGCGCCATCACTGCGAGCCGCTTTATCCCGCGTCGCGCCAGCTCCGCCAGCTTGGCCTCGGTCGATGGCTCCAGCCATTTGGCGCGGCCAAAACGGGACTGAAAGCTCAGTTCGATCGCGCCGGAAAAATCTGGCCGCAGCGCCTCCGAAAGCAGGCGGGCGGTCTTAACGCAGTGGCAATGATAGGGATCGCCCAGATGCAGCGTCCGCTCCGGCATGCCATGAAATGTCAGCAAGAGCGCGTCAGGTTCGGCATCCAGTTCCGAAAGCCGCTGCCGCACACTCGCAGCCAGCGCATCGATATAGGCCGGGTGGTCATGATAGGGCGGCAGCGTACGGATCGCAGGTTGCCAGCGCATCATCGCCAGCGCCTTTCCGAGCGCATCGACCGCCGTCGCCGTCGTCGCGCCGCTATAGTGCGGATAGAGCGGAGCGAACAGGATGCGCTCGCATCCGGCCGCCTTCATTGCCGTCATCCGCTCCGCGATTGACCGCGTGCCATAGCGCATCGCCCAGTCGACCAGCACGCCTCTCTCCGCCAGCAATGTTGCCATCCTTTCTGCTGTTGCCCTTGTATGAACAGCGAGCGGCGAGCCCTGTTCCGTCCAGACTTGCGCATAGGCATGGGCGGACTTTTTCGGCCGTACATTGAGGATGATGCCGCGCAAGATCGGTTGCCACAGCAAGGGCGGAATCTCCACCACCCGCCGGTCGGACAGGAACTCGCGCAAATAACGCTTCACCGCCCCTGGCTCCGGCGCGTCCGGCGTACCGAGGTTGACGAGCAGCACACCGACTTTCGGCTTTGGGATGGTGGGGTGCGTCGCGGGGCGGGAGGGGATCGAACCGGTCATGACCTATTCCGGGTTGATGAAGGGCAGGGCGCGGTGGCGCCGCCCGGTGATTGTGAACAACGCGCCTGCCAGCGCTGGGGCCACCGCCGGAACGCCGATCTGGCCTGCGCCAGCGGGCGCGGCCTCGCTCGGGATCAGCTCCACAGTCACCTCGCTTATGTCTCCCAGGCGTGGCAGCCCGAAGCGGCCCATGTTCGCACGGAGGGGCATGCCCCCCTTATAGCGCGCCGCTCCGCCCATTGCCGCCGCGAGGCCGAATATCAGCCCGCCCTCAATCTGCTGGCGGGCAATGTCCGGGTGCGGTTGATCGCCGAGGTCCGCCACTGCGACCATCCGGCTGATATGCAGCTTGCCGCTCGTCGTTGCCGCCTCCACCAGCACGGCGATAAAGCCGCCGTCCATCGCGTGGACCGCTACGCCCTGTCCGCTGCCCATCACGCCGCCTTGCCAGCCGCCCAATGCCGTCGCGGTCGTGAGGCAACGGGCGAGCCGCGTCTGGCCTGAAAGATGTTGGAGGCGGAACGACATCGGCTCCACCCCCGCGCGGTGCGCCAGCTCATCCATGAAGCATTCGGTAAAGAAGCAGGCATAGCTGTCCGCGTTGCTGCGCCAGCGCCCCACCGGCAGGCCGATGTCTGCCGGGTAATGATCGACCGTGACGTACGGGATGGCATAGGGCGAGGGCAGACCGGCGACTGCGGCGGCGTCGGCCTCGTTCGCATGATGCCGCGCGGCGTCCATGGGCGCTTTGCCATGGGCCACACGGCTCCACAGTTCCCGATTAGCGGCTGGCGCGGCGACCTTGATCTGCATCGCCTCAATCCGCCCGCCCGCAATCATCTTGGCCCATAGGCGTCCATGCGCTGGCGCGCGCGGGCGGTCGCTCGCCACATCCTCCAGCCGCGAATAACCGAGCTGCACCGGTGCGCCTGTCTCGCGCGCGATCAGCGCGGCCTGCACCGCCACATCATGCTCGAACCTTCGCCCGAATGACCCTCCTGCGCCGACCGGATAGAGCACCACGTCCGTCTCAGCCATGCCGAGCGCATCTGCCACGGCGGCACGGCAAAAAGCTGGCGCCTGGCTCGCCACCCACACCTCGGCCTTGCCATCGGCCACGCGGGCGGTCGCGGTCGGCGGCTCCATCGTCAAGTGCAGGGCGGGTGCCACGGCAAAGTCGGCCCGGATAAGCTGCGCGCCTGTAAACCGCGCCGCCACATCTCCTTGCGCAAAGATGCGGCGGCCATGTTCGCTCACGAAGGCGGCATCAAGCGCCTTTTCGATCGCGGCGCTTGTCAGCGTCGGGCTGGCGACCTCGAACACGGGATCGAGCAGATCGAGCACCTTGTTCGCCGCCCACCAATTCGCGGCGACCGCGGCGACCCATGCGTCCTGCTTCACGATGCGTTTGAAGCCCTGAACCTTGCGCGCGGCAGCTTCCTTGATAGAGCCGAGGCGCACGGTGCCCACCGGCCCTTGCCGGATCGACGCATAGAGCATGCCGGGCAGGCGGATGTCGCACGCGAAATTGTAGGAGCCATCTATCTTGGACGGCGTGTCGAGCCTCGGCACATCGCGGCCGCTCAGGCGTTCGTCCGCCCCGTCGTCCGCGCGCAGCGGTAATTCTTCGGGCAGGGTAAACTCCGCCGCTTCGGCCGCCAGCTCGCCAATTTTGAGGCGGCGCTGGCCGTCGGTGACGATGCCCTTCGTGATGCTGCACCGTTCCCACTCCACGCCCCAGCGCGCCGCCGCGGCCTTGCACAGCATCACCCGCGCCGCCGCACCCGCCTCGCGATAGCTTTGCGCAAACATGCGGATCGAGGACGCGCCGCCGGTCAGCATCATCGCGTTGCGCGTCGCATATTCGCGCAGCGCCCAGTCGCCCGCACCGCCCGCGACGCGCGCCCAATCTCCGCTGATAAATTCTTTTGATAACAATGTGTTGGCATAAAGGGGGCTGACCGGTGCGCCCTGCACCGCGACCATCCGCCAGTCTGCCCCCAGCTCGTCCGCCAGTATCTGCGGCAACACGGTCGACACCCCCTGCCCCATCTCCAGCTGCGGCACGATCACAATGATCTGACCCGCATTATCCACCTTGAAAAAGCCATTGATTAGCGTCTCGGTGTCCGCCACCGCGAGGTTGGGGCGGTAGGTGCGCGGCCACAGCCCCCACGCGATCGCCAGCCCCGCCGCCGCCCCGCCGCCGATCAGCAGGCTGCGTCGGCTAACCCCTCTAGCTCTCGGATGTTCACTCGCACGCCGCATCGCCCGCCCCTGATAAGCGGCGCGGCGGCAAAGGCAAAGCTGGAATTGGTCAGCCGACCCGCGCGAGGCCGAGCCGGGGGATTTCTATGGCCGGACAGTGGTTCATCACCACCTTGAGTCCGGCCGCTTCCGCCCGCGCCGCTGCGCCCTCGTTGATGACGCCCAGCTGCATCCAGACCGCTTTGGCGCCCGCAGCAATGGCCTCGTCCACCGTCTCGCCCGCCGCCTCGGTGTTGCGAAAGATGTCGACCATGTCGATCGGCTCGGCAATGTCCGCCAGCGTCGCGACGACTTTCTGCCCGTGTATTTCCTGCCCGGCAAGGCCCGGGTTGACCGGAATGACGCGATAGCCATGATCGAGAAGCACGCGCATCACGCGCCAGCTCGGCCGGTCCGGCTTGGGCGACGCGCCGACCAGCGCGATAGTGCGCACATCCTCGAGCAGTGCGGCAATCTCGGCATCGGTGGTGAGCGGCATGGGCGATCTCCTTCATTGAAGGAGATGGGCGAGCGCTGGTCGATTGCAACCCCGCCTTACAGCGAGACGGTGTGAACCCAGCCCTCCGGCCCCGGCGCCAGCCCCCGCTGGATCGCGGTGAGGCGGGTGCGCAGCGCTTCGGTGCGAAGGCCCGTGCCGCCATTGCCGATCATGAAATCGCCCTGGCTCGACTTGACTTGACCCACTGCGGCCAGCACCGCCGCCGTGCCGCAGGCGAACACTTCCGTAAGCTTGCCGCTCGCGGCGTCGGCGCGCCACTCGTCGATCGAATAGGGGCGCTCCGCCACCGCCACCCCATCGGCGCGCAGCAGGTGCAGGATTGACGCGCGGGTGATGCCGGGCAGGATCGTGCCGCCCAGCGGCGGTGTCACCACGCTGCCGTCCGCAAACAGGAAGAACAGGTTCATACCGCCCAGTTCCTCTACCCATTTATGCTCGGAGGAATCGAGGAACACCACCTGATCGCAGCCATGCTGAGTGGCCTCCGCCTGTGCGACCAGGCTCGCCGCATAGTTGCCGCCGCATTTGGCCGCGCCAGTACCGCCCGGCCCCGCGCGATTATAATGGTCCGACACCCAAATGCTGACCGGTTTGGCCCCGCCCTTGAAATAGGCGCCCACGGTGCAGGCAATCACACAGAACATGAATTCGGAGGCGGGCTTAACCCCCAGAAACACCTCATTCGCGAACATGAAGGGGCGCAAATAGAGGCTACCCTCGCCGCCGGGCACCCATTCCTCATCGATCCGGATCAGCTCTTCGCAGGCCTGAACGAACACGTCCTCCGGCAGCTCGGGCATCGCCATGCGCCGGGCGGACTCATTGAAACGGCGCGCATTCTGCTCCGGGCGGAACATGGTGACGCCGCCGTCCGCCGCTCGGTATGCTTTCAGCCCTTCAAAGATTTCCTGCGCATAATGTAGCACAGCAGATGCGGGATCGATTTGGAAAGCCTCGCGCGGGCGCACCCGCGCGCCCTGCCAGCCGTTATCCGCCGTCCAGCGGATGGTCACCATATGATCGGTGAACACCCGCCCAAAGCCGGGATCTGCCATCAGCGCAGTGCGCGCTTCACCACTGAGCGCGGCGGGGTTTGGCGTGATCTCGAACTGCATGGCGTCCTCTTGTCATGACGGAATCGACGGTCGCCCTATGCCGCATTACAGGCTGCCGATCAAGCGTAAAAGGGAAACAATATTGACCTTTTTTTGAAACTTTTGAACATATTCTTGGGTGAAATCGAAATCTTATGTCTACGTCTCAGCCGTGGGACATTGACAATTTTATCCTGCTTCTATCAACGACCATCACATGGAATTGCTCCCCGCCCATGATTTGTTGCTTGCCCTACTGATAGGCGTTGGGGCGGCGCTCTATTCCAGCGTGGGTCATGCGGGCGCCTCGGCCTACATCGCGCTGATGGCGCTTTTCAGCGTGCCTCCGGCGGCCATGAGGCCAACCGCTCTTACGCTGAATATCGTCGTCGCGACGCTGGCATCGGGCCGGTATCTGCGGGCGGGCCTGTTCCGCTGGCGCGTGCTATGGCCGTTCCTTGTCACCGCCGTGCCGATGGCGTTCGTGGGTGGCGGCATCGTCCTGCCCTCGGATATTTATCGCCCCCTTGTTGGCGTGGTGTTATGGCTGTCGGCGTTGCGCCTGTTTTGGCCTGCGCGTCTGCGGGCAGAGACGGAGCCACGCGATCCTCCGATCTTTATGGGCATGCTTGGCGGTGCGGTTATCGGCTTGCTCTCCGGCCTAACGGGCACGGGCGGGGGCATCTTCCTCTCGCCAATTTTGCTGTTCATGCGCTGGTCACCGGTCAAGCCAGCATCCGGTGTGGCAGCTCTGTTCATCCTGGCCAACTCGATCGCGGGTCTGGCGGGGAATGTAAGTGCGGTACAAAATCTGCCGCCGCAGCTGCCGCTGTTTGCGTCGTTCGCGCTTGCCGGCGGAGTGGTGGGCACCACGCTCGGCATCCGCCTCAACGCTGCTGTGCTTACCAAATGCTTGGGCGCCGTCCTGGTGATCGCAGGCGCCAAGATGATCGGCGTTTATTAGGGCAACCCGTCAATCAGGCCGAGCAGCAGCGCGATGTCGGCCTCGCGAGACAGGCGATGGTCGCCATCCTTGACGAGCAACAGCTGGACATCGCGAGAGCTCAAGCGCTCGGCCGCTCGCATCGCAATCTGCCAAGGCACCGCGTCGTCCGCCTGCCCGTGTAGAAAGCGCACCGGGCACTCGAGCGGGATTTCCCTCTCCAGCAGTCGGTTCGCCTCGCCGGACCGCCAGAATGCCAGCGTCGTCACCATGCCGCCCTCGTCATAATCGGAAGGCTCGATGATCCGGCCACAGGTTTTCAAAGCCGCCTTCTGCTTGTCCGTGAAACCCCAGTCGGTGAAATCGGGTGCGGCGGCGATGCCGATCAGCCCCGCCACCCGCTCCGGCATCTTGAGCGCCACCAGCAGCGCCAGCCATCCGCCCATCGAGGAGCCGACCGGAACAATATCCCCCTGCGGCCAGACATGATCGATGAGCGCGAGCGCATCGTCGCGCCAGCCGTCGAGTGTACCGTCCTCGAACCGGCCATCGCTCGATCCGCATCCCGAATAATCGAGCAACAGGCACGCCTGCCCCTGCGCACGGGCACGAGCGAACACCGCCTGGGCCTTTCCGCCCTCCATATCTGAGCGATAACCGGGCAAGAACACGAGAAGCGGCCCCGCACCCTCTGCCAAACGATAGGCGAGCCGCACGCCATCAGCGCGGGCAAGGAATGAGGGAGGTGGGGACGGCGCGATTATCGGGGCTTCGGACATGGCCGCAGCTTGACAGCGGCTTCCGCACTTTCCAAGGGATAATCATGACTGCGCTCATCACGATCACCCTGCCCGATGGCTCCTCCCGCGAGGTTGCACCGGGTACGACACCGGCGGAAATTGCCGCCAGCATCGGCCCCGGCCTCGCCAAGGCGGCGCTGGCGGCGCGCGTGGATGGCGCGCTGGTGGACATCACTTTGCCGCTGGAAAGGGATGCTAGCCTTGCGCTCGTCACGGCACGAGACGAGGCGGATGCGCTCGAGCTTGCACGGCACGACTATGCCCATGTGCTGGCGGAGGCCGTGCAGGCGCTGTGGCCCGATACGCAGATCACCTTCGGCCCCTCGACCGAGGATGGCTTTTATTATGATTTCGCGCCATCGGCGGCGCGCGGGCCGTTCACCGAAGACGATCTCCCCGTCATCGAGGACAAGATGCGCGCGCTGATCGCGGCGGACAAGCCGCTTCGCCGCGAAGTGGTGGCGCGCGATGACCTCATTGCCAGATGGCGCGACGCAGGCGAGACGTTCAAGGCCGAGTGGGCGGCTGAGCTGCCTGATGGCGAGGAGCTGACGATCTACTGGTCCGGCGACAACTGGTCCGATATGTGCCGTGGCCCGCATTTGGCCTCCACCGGCAAGCTTGACCCCGCCGCCTTCAAGCTGATGCGCGTCTCGGGCGCCTACTGGCGCGGCGACCAGAAGAACGCGCAACTCTCGCGCATCTACGGCACCGGCTGGCTCAACAAGAAACAGCTCGATGCCCATCTCACCCGGCTGGAGGAAGCCGCGAAGCGTGATCATCGCAAGCTGGGCGCGGAGATGAACCTGTTTCACCTCCAGGCCGAGGCGCACGGCAGCGTGTTCTGGCACCCCAAGGGCTATATCATCTATCGCGAACTTGAGGCCTATATGCGCCGGGCGATAGACGGGGCGGGCTATAAGGAGGTCAAGACCCCGCAGGTGATGGACGCGCGCCAGTGGGAGCAGTCCGGCCACTGGGGCAAGTATCGCGAGAACATGTTCGTCATTCCGGATGAGGCGCCGAATACCGAGGACGAAGGGCCGATTATCTCGGGCGACGCGGACTGGATGGCCCTGAAGCCGATGAACTGCCCCGCGCACGTGCTCATCTTCCGGCAGGGCATCAAGAGCTATCGCGATCTCCCCTTGCGTCTCTACGAAAATGGCTGCTGCCACCGCAACGAGCCACATGGCGCGCTGCACGGTCTGATGCGCGTGCGCCAGTTCACGCAGGATGATGCGCATATCTTCTGCCGCGAGGACCAGATCGTCGAGGAAGTCCGCGCTTTCTGTGCGCTGGCAGACCGGATCTATAAAGATTTCGGCTTCACCTATTCGATCAAGCTCGCGCTGCGCCCCGAAAAGAGGTTCGGCACGGAGGACATGTGGGACAAGGCCGAGGCGGAGCTGCGCGCGGCCGTGGCAGCGGCAGGTTTGAACTCGGCCGAGCACGGCTGGGAGGAACTGCCCGGCGAGGGCGCGTTCTATGCGCCCAAGCTGGAATGGCACCTTACTGACGCCATTGGCCGCACCTGGCAGGTTGGCACCATCCAGTCCGATCGTGTGCTGCCCGAGCGGCTGGATGCTGCTTATGTGGCGGAGGATGGCGACAAGCATCGCCCGGTGATGCTCCACCGCGCCATTTTCGGCAGCTACGAACGGTTCATTGGCATATTGATCGAGCATTACGCGGGCAAGCTGCCGCTGTGGCTCGCGCCGGTTCAGGCTGTGGTCGCGACCATCGTGTCCGACGCGGACGACTATGCGCAAGTTGTGGTCGAGCGGCTGAAGGCGGCGGGCATCCGCACCGACATCGATCTGCGCAACGAGAAGATCAACTACAAGGTGCGCGAGCACAGCCTGGCCAAGGTGCCCAACCTGCTTGTGGTGGGCAAGCGCGAGGCCGAGGAAGGCAAGGTCGCGCTGCGCATTCTCGGCGCGGACCAGCCGCAGCAGATCTTGAGTCTGGATGAGGCCGTCGCCGCCCTTGCACAACAGGCTCTGCCGCCCGATATGCGTTGAGGCGATGATGCGCTAAGGCCACAGGGCCGGCTTTACGCCGGGCACCGGCGGATGCCCCCTTTCCGTGGGCATGGAAAAACGCTAAAAGCCCGCCACGCAACCACAGGAGACACTGCTATACCACCCCCAATGATGCGCCGCCCGCTGGCGCCGCCCCCGCCCAAGTCCGGCCCCCGATACAATGAGTTCATCACCGTGCCCAAGGTGCGCGTGATTGACGAGAACGGCGAAAATCTGGGCGTTCTCTATACCCGCGAGGCGATTGAACAGGCTGCGGAAGTAGGCCTTGATCTGGTCGAGGTCTCTCCCAACGCAGACCCGCCGGTGTGCAAGTTTCTCGATATCGGCAAGTATAAATACGAGGCGCAGAAGAAGGCGAATCTCGCCCGCAAGACCCAGAAGACGCAGGAGATCAAAGAGATCAAGATGCGTCCCAACATCGACGATCATGATTATGATACCAAGATGCGCTCGGTCGTGAAGTTCCTGGGCGAGGGTGACAAGGTGAAGGTGACGCTGCGCTTTCGCGGGCGGGAGCTTTCGCACCAGCAGCTGGGCATGGCGCTGCTTCAGCGCGTCGCCGAGGAGACTGCCGAGGTCGCCAAGGTCGAGGCCTATCCGCGTATGGAAGGCCGCCAGATGCTGATGGTGATTTCGCCCAAGTGAGCCCTGCAGCGGGCGGTTCCGCATTGCCGGAGGCCGCCCGCCAGCTTTCCCCCGATGATTTTGTGCTGTTCCGGCGTGCCGACTGGGCTGTGCCACCGGGCGAAATTCTTGCGCACCTGAGGGCCGAGATTTCCTGGCGGCAGGAAAGCATCACCCTTTTTGGCAAGACGCATATGCAGCCGCGCCTCATATGCTGGATGGGCGACCCCGACTGTTTCTATCGCTATTCCGGTGCGCAGTACGTCCCTCAGCTATGGCATCCCCTGGTGAGCGATCTGCGGCAGCGAGTGGAGGCGCTCGCTGGCGTGCAGTTCAACAGCGTGCTGCTCAATCTCTATCGCGATGGGCAGGATAGCATGGGCTATCATGCCGATGACGAACCGGAACTGGGCGCGCGGCCGGTGATCGCCTCCTTGAGCCTTGGCGCGGCGCGCGCGATGCACCTGCGCCACCGCCGGGATCGCGCGCTTCCGACGCAGAAGCTGGTGCTGGAGGATGGCGACCTCCTCGTCATGCGCGGCAACAGCCAGCGGGACTGGAAGCATGCCGTCCCGAAAACGCGCATGGCTTTGGGGCCGCGAATTAACCTGACGTTCCGGTTGATCCGCTCTCTGTCAGTTATTTGAGAGCGGAGCAGGCTTCTTGAATGCGGGTGCAGGCTTTCTTGAGCACCTCTTCCGAAGTTGCATAGCTGATGCGGAAGGCGGGCGAGAGGCCGAAGGCGCCGCCATGCACCGCCGCGACCTTGGCTTCATCGAGGAAATAGCCGATCAACTCCTCGTCGGTGGTGATCTTCTGGCCCTTGGGCGTCGTCTTGCCCATGAGGCCACTGGCATCGGGATAGACGTAGAACGCGCCCTCCGGCACAGGGCAATCGAGACCCGGCGCGTCGTTGAGCATTGCCACAACCATGTCGCGGCGCTTCTTGAAGGCGGCATTGCGCTCCTCAAGGAAATCCTGATCGCCGGTCAGCGCCGCGACCGCTGCCGCCTGACTGATCGAGCAGGGGTTGGAGGTCGACTGCGACTGGAGCTTGCTCATCGCCTTGATGATCCACTCGGGCCCGCCGGCAAAGCCGATGCGCCAGCCGGTCATCGCGAACGCCTTGGAACAGCCGTTGACCGTCAGCGTGCGCTCATAAAGATTAGGGCATATCTGCGCGATGGTTGCGAACGGCGTGGGCGCGTACCAGACATGCTCGTACATGTCGTCGGTCATCACCAGCACATGCGGGTGGCGTAACAGCACCTCGCCCAGCGCCTTCAGCTCCTCGGCGCTATAGGCCGCGCCGGAGGGGTTGGAGGGGGAGTTCAGCAGCACCCATTTCGTGCGCGGCGTGATCGCCGCCTCCAGCTGGGCCGGGGTGATCTTGTAGCCCTGGGATGCGGGGCCTTCGATGAACACCGGCGTGCCGCCCGCAAAGTTGACGATGTCCGGGTAGCTCACCCAGTAAGGCGCGGGGATGATGACCTCGTCGCCCGCTTCGACCGTCGCCACCAGCGCGTTGAACAAGGTATGCTTGCCGCCCGCATTGATGCTGATCTGGTTGCGCGCATAGACGAGGCCGTTGTCGCGCTTGAACTTGTGGGCGACCGCGTCCTTGGCTTCGGCGGTGCCGTCGACATCGGTGTACTTCGTCTGGCCAGCGCGGATCGCGGCGATCGCGGCGTCCTTCACAAAGTCGGGTGTGTCGAAATCCGGCTCGCCCGCCGACAGGCCGATCACGTCCACGCCTTCGCGCTTCAGCTGGCTGACCCGCGCGCTCATGGCGAGCGTGGCGGAGGGCTGGATGCGGCCGAGGGCGGCTGAAGTGCGGGTCATAATAGAGGGCTTTCTCCACGTGGAAAGGCTGTTGCGATGGGCGCCCCTTTAGCGCCGGATTCGTCAGGGGGCAACCATGCTGCAGCTGCGAAATTAGCGGCGCAGCAATTGCGCCGATACCATGCCGCGTGCGGCGTTGCCGATGAAGAAGCCGCGCTCCAGGTCATAGGGGCGCAGATCGCCCTCCACCGCCTCCCCCATTTCCAACAGGCTGGCGCGCAGCACACCGGGCAGGAGGCCGCGGGTGAGCGGCGGCGTCACCAGCCGGTCGCCGCGCTCGACGAAGATGTTGGTGAAGCTGCCCTCGGTAAGGAAGCCGTTGTCGTCGACCATTACCACCTCATAGGTGCCGCCATCCGCCAGCGCCTCGCGATAGGGGCCGCGCTCGGTCGTCTTGTGGCGCAGACGCCAGTCGTCTGCCGCCACGGTCCGCTTCACCAGCGCCACCTGCATGATCGGCTGCGGCCAGGTGATGTGGCGGCGCACCTCGGTCGCCAGCGCGCCGCCGCGCGAGGCGAGCAGGCGCACGCGGCTGCGTTCGCGCAGGCGGAAGGTCGCCGCCTGAAGCTCGTTGCGCGCGCCATGCCGGTCAAACGCGAAGCCCAGCTCGTCCGCGCTGCGCTTTATCCGTTCGAGGTGATATTCCAGCAGCGGCATGCCCTCGGCAGGATCGAAGGCGATGGTCTCGACAAGATCGAACGGCGTGATGTCAGCCCCGCTCATGCATGCCCCCGGCGAGGAACCGCGACTTGTCCAGACATTCTTGCCACTCGCTTTGCGCCTCGGAGTCCGCGACCAGGCCCGACCCAAGCCCGATCACCCCCTGCGTTTCCCCCTTTTTGACGCAAATGGTGCGGATGGCAACATTGAAGCGGGCGTTTGCCGGGGTGTCTATCGCGCCGATCGCCCCGGTATAGGGGCCGCGCGCCTTCCGCTCTACCGCGTGCAGGATTTCCATGGCCCTGATCTTGGGCGCGCCGGTGATGGAGCCGCAGGGAAACAGCGCGGTGAGCGCGTCCACCGCATCCAGCCTTTCACGCAGCCGCGCTATAACCGCAGAGGTCATCTGGTGGACGGTGGGATAGCTTTCGATCGTGAACAGCTCCGGCACCTGGACGCTGCCCGGCCGCGCGATGCGGGAGAGATCGTTGCGCAGCAGGTCGACGATCATCAGGTTCTCGGCGCGCTGCTTGGGGTCCGCCTTCAGTGCGGCCGCATTGGCCGCATCGCGCGCGGGGTCGGCATCGCGCAGCGCGGTCCCCTTCATCGGGCGGGTTGTGAGGCGATCTCCCTCCAGCGCAAAAAACTGCTCCGGCGAAAAGCTCAAGAGCCAGTGATCGCCGGTGAAGACGAGCGCGCCTTCGCCCGCCGCCGCACGGGGGCGGATCGCGCCATAAAGGGCTGCGGGGTCCGCACCGGTTTCTACCGCGCAGGGGAAGGTCAGGTTTGCCTGATAGATGTCGCCGGCAACGATCTTGTCCGCGATCGTCGCGAATGCGGCGGAATAATCCGCGTGCGAAAGCATCGGTGCAGCGATGGGCACCGCTTTTGGCGGCGGCGGAAGCAATGCGGCGACATCCTCCGGCGCGATCTCTGTGGTCGTGGCGAACAACCCGAACCATAGCAGCGGGGGGTCATCGGGTGCGCGGCGCACGTCCAGCCCGGCAAGCCGCTGTTCGAGCGCGTAGCCTGCCTCATATCCAACGAACCCCGCCGCATGCAGGCCCGCCCGGCTTGCTGCACGGATTTGCTCAAGAGCGGGTACGACCTCATCGGCCCTGTCCGCCCGTACGATCCCGACCGGCTCGGCATAGAGCCGCGCCATTCGCGCCGCGCCGCCGGGGCGGGCATCGTCGAGCAGCACAAAGGGGCCGGTGGGCAGGGTCGCGCGCATGGCCCCGCCCTATCGCAGGCAGACCGCTCTCATTCCACACTTATTTCCGTGCCGCACCTTGCCTCATCGTGCGGGCCAGCCTATCTCCCGCGCCATGCCCGACAGCACTCCCGTTCGCCCCTCGTGGCCCGCGATCAAGCGCGGGCTGGCCGGGCGCTGCCCCGCGTGCGGAGAGGGGCGGCTGTTCGCACGCTTCCTCAAACCGGCCTCCGCCTGCCCGCATTGCGGCGAGGCGCTGGACGGGCACCAGGCCGATGATTTTCCCGCCTATATCGTCATTATCGTGCTGGGCCATCTGCTCGTGCCGACGATGATCGAGGTGAATTACTGGTTCGACATTCCGCTCGGCTGGCAGGCGGCAATCTGGCCGACGCTGACCGCCGCTCTGGCGATCGCGATGATCCAGCCCGTGAAGGGCGGGGTCATCGGCTATCAATGGGCGCGGCGGATGCACGGATTTTCAAAATAAACAGCACAAGGTTGGTTTTACAGCATTTTGTTGGCGTGGAACCGGCGGTCTCTGCCGGGGTTGTATAGTAGGATATGAATGAATATATGTTTCCGCTGCTGCATCGGGAGGGCGTTTTTTAGAAATCCTTCACCTTTGCACGGCAAAATGAAGGAATGGCCATGAAATTCGCACTCGACACCTATCGTGATGTGATGAGCGGCGATCATCGTCGCCGTGTTCATGCAGTCATGACCTTTGGCCTCTGGTTCATTGCAGGATCGTTCGTTGTGTCCACGGCGATGGATTATTTCTCCCAGTATGAGAGCGTGGCGGTTGCTGCCATTGGCGGCACGTTGGTCTCCGGAGTGGTTGCCGCAGTTAAGCTGAGCTGACATAAGTGTTGGGGGGTGTTTGGGGTTGGATGGCCTCTTCGGCCACGGCAATTGCTGTTGCCCTTTGTGTGCTTGTTGTCCTCATCAGGGCGGGCTTTCATCGTGGCCGTAATGGCAAGCTTTCGCGGCAGCGATGCGCCAGTGTCTTCATCTTGTCGGCATCATGCTATACTTTCGGGGTGCTGGTTTCCTCCGAACTGATATTCCACGGGCCGAAACTGTCGTATTTGGTTCATCATGGATTTGGAGACCAACGCATAGCCTGGCTTTTGAGCGGCATAGTGCTGGACAGTGTCTTTCGTATCTGGGACGAGTTTTCCCATGACTGATTGCCAGAATATTTGATGCAAGTCCTTGTGTGGCAAAATTGCCACATTACCTCTGATCGCGAGAGATTGGAGGAACACACATGAACCTCGAAAAATTCACGGACCGGGCCAAGGGCTTTTTGCAGAGCGCACAGACAGTCGCGATCCGCATGAGCCATCAGCGCATCGCGCCAGAGCATTTGCTGAAAGCCCTGCTGGAAGACAGCGAGGGCATGGCCGCCGGGCTGATCAAGGCGGCTGGCGGTGACGCGAGCGTGGCTGTGCGCGAGACGGACGCGGCGCTGGCCAGGGTTCCGGCTGTGTCGGGTTCCGGCGCGCAGGCCTCGCCCGGCCTCGATAATGACGCGGTGCGCGTGCTCGATAGTGCCGAGCAGATCGCGCAGAAGGCGGGGGACAGCTTCGTCACCGTGGAGCGGCTGTTGCTCGCGCTCGTGTTGGCCTCCACCACGGCGGCGGGCAAGGCGCTTTCTGCCGCGGGCGTGAAGGCGGAAGCTTTGAACGGTGCGATCAACCAGCTGCGCGGCGGGCGCTCGGCAGACACCGCTACCGCCGAAGACCGCTATGACGCGCTCAAGAAATTCGCGCGGGACCTCACCGAGGCCGCTCGCGCGGGCAAGCTCGACCCCGTGATCGGCCGCGACGAGGAAATTCGCCGCACGATCCAGATCCTTGCGCGTCGAACGAAGAACAACCCCGTCCTCATCGGCGAACCCGGCGTGGGCAAGACCGCGATCGCGGAAGGCCTCGCGCTGCGCATCGCCAATGGCGATGTGCCCGATACGCTGAAGGATCGCGCTTTAATGGCGCTCGATATGGGCAGCCTGATCGCGGGTGCCAAATATCGCGGCGAGTTCGAGGAGCGGCTGAAGGGCGTACTCGATGAGGTGAAGGGCGCGGAGGGCCACATCATCCTCTTTATCGACGAGATGCATACGCTGATCGGCGCAGGCAAATCCGAAGGCGCAATGGACGCGGGCAATTTGCTCAAGCCCGCCCTTGCGCGCGGTGAGCTGCATTGCATCGGCGCGACCACGCTCGATGAATATCAGAAATATGTCGAGAAGGACGCCGCGTTGCAGCGCCGCTTCCAGCCGGTGTTCGTCGGCGAACCGACGGTGGAGGACACGATCTCGATCCTGCGCGGGTTGAAGGAAAAATATGAACTGCACCATGGCGTGCGCATCACGGATGGGGCGCTGGTGTCTGCCGCGACGCTTTCCAACCGCTATATTTCCGACCGTTTCCTGCCCGACAAGGCGATCGACCTGATGGACGAGGCCGCGAGCCGCCTGCGCATGGAGGTGGAAAGCAAGCCCGAGGAAATCGAAAATCTCGACCGGCGCATCATCCAGATGAAGATCGAGCGCGAAGCGCTGAAGAAAGAGAGCGATCAGGCGTCGAAGGATCGCCTCGCCGCGCTGGAAGAAGACCTCGCCAATCTGGAGCAGCAATCGGCGGAACTCACCGCGCGCTGGCAGGGTGAGAAGGACAAGATCGCCGGAGAACAGCGCCTGAAGGAGGAGCTGGACGCCGCGCGGCTGGAGGTGGAGCAGGCACAGCGTTCTGGCGATTACTCACGAGCGGGCGAGTTGCAATATGGCCGCATCCCCGATCTGGAGCGCCAGCTGGCCGAAGCGCAAGCTGCGTCTGCGGGCGCGATGCTGCGTGAGGAGGTGACGGCGGAGGATATTGCGGGCGTCGTCAGCCGCTGGACCGGCATTCCCGTCGACAAGATGATGGAGGGTGAGCGGGAAAAGCTGCTCGCCATGGAGGCCGAGATCGGCAAGCGCGTGATCGGGCAGGCAGATGCGGTGAAGGCCGTCTCCACCGCCGTGCGCCGCAGTCGCGCGGGCCTGCAGGACCCCAACCGGCCGCTGGGCAGCTTTCTGTTCCTCGGCCCCACGGGTGTGGGCAAGACCGAGCTGACCAAGGCGCTCGCCGGCTTTTTGTTTGACGATGATAGCGCGATGGTGCGCATTGACATGAGCGAGTTCATGGAGAAGCACTCCGTGGCGCGGCTGATCGGCGCGCCTCCCGGCTATGTCGGCTATGAGGAGGGCGGCGTGCTCACCGAGGCAGTGCGGCGGCGGCCTTATCAGGTCGTGCTGTTCGACGAGGTGGAAAAGGCGCATGGCGACGTGTTCAACGTGCTGCTCCAGGTACTCGACGACGGGCGCCTGACAGACGGGCAGGGCCGCACGGTCGACTTCACCAACACGATCATCGTGCTCACATCTAACCTCGGCAGTCAGTTTATCGCCAATCTGGGTGAGGGCGAGGATGTCGAGAAGGTAGAGCCTCAGGTGATGGACGTGGTGCGCGCGCATTTCCGGCCTGAGTTCCTGAACCGGCTGGATGAGATCATCCTGTTCCATCGCCTCGGAGCTGAGCATATGGCGCCGATCGTCGACATCCAGGTGAGCCGGGTGGCGAAGCTGCTGAAGGACCGCAAGGTGACGCTGGACCTGAGCGAGGGCGCGCGCGGCTGGCTGGGCCGGGTGGGCTATGACCCGGTTTATGGCGCGCGGCCCTTGAAGCGGGCGGTACAGAAATATCTGCAGGACCCGCTCGCCGAGCTGATCCTCTCCGGCCAGGTGCCGGATGGATCGACCGTGCATGTCGGCGAGGGCGACGGCCAGCTGTTGCTGAGCGTTGGGTAAGAATTAAGCGGCGAGGCGCGCGAGTGCCTCTTCCCGCCCTATGAGCGGCAACAGCGCCGCCATATCCGGCCCGTGATCGAGGCCGGTCAGCGCGCGGCGCAGGGGCAGGAACAACGCCTTGCCCTTGCGCCCGGTCTCGGCTTTCAGCCGCTCGGTGAGGGCTGGCCACACGCCTGCGTCGAACGGCAGGCTGGCGAGTGCATCGGCGGCGGCGGCGAGAAAGGGCGTGTCTTCGGCTTCGGGCGCGGGGGCGTCGATTGGCCCGGTGACGATCCGCCACCAACTCGTAATGTCCGCTACAATTTCGAGATTGGGGCGCAACGCAAGCCAGCCCGACTCGCTCACGCCATCAGGCAGGCGGTCTTTCACCGCATCATAATCCAGCAGATGCACGATCTTCTGGTTGAGCAGTTTCAGCTCCCCCTCATCGAAACGGGCGGGCGCGCGGCCGAAATGGGCGAAGTCGAACGCGGCGATCAGCGGCGCGGGGTCCGCCACCGGGATCACCGGGTCCGAGGTGCCGATACGCGCCAGCAGCGCGATCAGCGCCATCGCCTCCAGCCCTTGTTCGCGAAATGTGCCAACACCCAGCGAGCCGAGGCGCTTGGAAAGCTTGCCCTCGCTCCCCACCAGCAGCGCCTCATGCGCGAAAGCGGGGGGCGTTGCGCCAAGCGCGGCGAACATCTGGATCTGCGCGGCGGTGTTGGTGACATGGTCCTCACCGCGCACGACATGGGTGATGCCCATATCGACATCGTCGATCACCGACGGAAGCATATAGAGCCAGCTGCCGTCCGCGCGGCGGATGACGGGATCGGACAGCAGCTTCGGGTCGAAATGCTGTGGCCCGCGCACCATGTCGTCCCACGCGATCGGCGCGTCATGATCGAGCCGGAAGCGCCAGTGGGGTGTGCGCCCTTCCGCCTCATAGGCCGCGATCTGATCGGGCGCGAGGGAAAGCGCCGCGCGGTCATAGACCGGGGGCAGGCCGCGCCCCAGTTGCACCTTGCGCTTGAGGTCCAGCTCCTGCGCGGTTTCGTAGCAGGGATAGACCCTTCCTGCCGCGCGCAGCTCCGCAAAGCGCGCTTCATAAAGGGCGAAACGGTCCGACTGCTTCACCTCGTCGTCGGGCGTGAGGCCGAGCCAGGCGAGATCGGCGCGGATGCCATCGGCATATTCGGGCCGGGATCGCTCAACGTCGGTATCGTCGAGCCGCAGCAGGAAGCGGCCCTTGTGACGGCGCGCCCACATCCAGTTGTGGATCGCCGTGCGCAGATTGCCGACATGCAGATGCCCGGTGGGCGAGGGCGCGAAACGGGTGATGACAGTCATGGCGGCCTTAGCTCGTCCGGAAGGCATTGGTGATGGGATAGCGGCGGTCGCGGCCGAAATTGCGGCTGCCGAGCTTGACGCCCGGGGGCGCCTGCCGCCTTTTATACTCCGCGATATAGAGCAGCCGCTCAATGCGGGCGACTGTCTCGCGGTCGAAGCCGCGCGCGACGACCTGCTCGACTGACAGCTCGCTCTCCACCAGCCCGTGCAGGATCGGATCGAGCACCTCATAGGGCGGCAGACTGTCTTCGTCCTTCTGGTTCTCGCGCAGTTCGGCGGTCGGCGGCTTTGTGATGACGCGTTCGGGCATGACCGCGCCGGAAGGGCCGAGACCGATGGCGGGCTTATGCGCGTTGCGCCAGCGGGAGAGATCGAACACTGTAGTCTTGTAGGCGTCCTTCAGCACTGAATAGCCGCCCGCCATGTCGCCATAGATGGTGGCATAGCCGACCGACATCTCGCTCTTGTTGCCGGTGTTGAGCAACATGTGGCCGAACTTGTTGGAGAGCGCCATCAGCGTGACGCCGCGGATGCGGGACTGGATGTTTTCTTCCGTCAGGTCTTTGCCGCGCCCCTCGAAAACGCCGGAAAGCATCGTATCGAAAGATTTCATAGCGTCTGCTATTGAAATACTGTCGAGCCGGACGCCGAGCAACCGCGCGCATTCGGCGGCGTCGTCGAGGCTCTCCTGGCTGGTGAACGGCGAGGGCATCATCACGCACCACACCCGCTCCGGCCCGAGTGCATCGACGGCGACGGCTGCGGATAGCGCACTGTCGATCCCGCCCGAAAGGCCGAGCACCACGCCGGGAAAGCGATTGCGCTCCACATAATCGCGCAAGGATACGATCATCGCGCAATAGACATCCTCGGGGTAGGGCGCGAGCGCAGCAATCTCGCCCGGTGTGCAAGCCCAGCGGCCATCTGCTTGCGCTTGCCAGCGGGTGAGACGCAGCTCCTCGCGCCAGTCCGTCATTTGATGCGCAAGGCTGCCGTCGCCGTTGAGCACGAAGGACGCACCATCGAACGCCAGTTCGTCCTGTCCGCCGACGCGGTTCAGATAGGCGATGGGGAGGCCGGTTTCGCGGACGCGCGCCGCGCACACCTGCGCCACGCGGCGCTGGTCCTTATCGATCTCGTAAGGGCTGCCATTGGGCGAAATGAGCAGCTGCGCGCCCTGCGCCTTCAGGTGCGCGCAGACGAACGGGAACCACAGGTCCTCGCAGATCGGCACGCCGATCTTCACTCCGCGGAATTCGATCGGCTCCGGCAGCGGCCCGGGCGCGAACAGGCGCTTTTCGTCGAACGTGCCGTAATTGGGCAGTTCGCGCTTCTGCCGCACTGCCTTTATCTCGCCGCCATCGAGCAGCGCGACGCAGTTGAACAGCGCGCCCTGATTGGCGATCACGGTGCCGACCAGCATTGCCGGGCCGCCATCCGCGCTCGCCCGCATCAGGCGCAGCAGCTCCTCGCCCGCGCGCTCCACCAGCGCGGGCTTCAGCACCAGATCCTCGGGCGGATAGCCGATCAATTGCATCTCGGGGAAAACCACCAGATCCGCGCCCTGTGCCGCCGCCTTCGCGCGCCATTTCAGCATGGCATCGGCGTTTCCGGCGAGATCACCCACAGACTGCGTGGTCTGCGCAAGGGCTATCAGTAAAGAATGCGTCATCTTCCGGCCCCTAGAGTATTTTCGCTCGCGGCAAAAGCCTTGCCCTTTGCGTGTCGCCCGCTAAAGGCGGCGTATCCAAGAGTCACAGGATTGCAACGAGGGGCGTTCCATGAAATTGATGACCGGCAACAGCAACCGGCCGCTTGCCCAGGCAATAGCCGATTATCTCGAAATGCCGCTCACCAATGCCTCCGTAAGGCGTTTCGCCGACGAGGAAGTGTTCGTCGAGGTGCATGAGAACGTCCGCGGTGAGGACGTGTTCCTGATCCAGTCGACCAGCTTTCCGACCAACGATAATCTTATGGAGCTGTTGATCTGCATCGACGCGCTGCGCCGTGCCTCGGCCAAGCGGATCACGGCGGTGCTGCCCTATTTCGGCTATGCCCGGCAGGACCGCAAGCCCGGCCCGCGCACGCCGATTTCGGCCAAGCTGGTGGCGAACCTCATCACCGTGGCCGGGGCGGACCGCGTGTTGTGCGTCGATCTGCATGCAGGCCAGATCCAGGGCTTCTTCGATATCCCGACCGATAATCTGTTTGCCGCGCCGGTGATGTCCGCCGATATTCAGGCGCGCTTTGGCGACAAGAACATCATGGTCGTCTCACCGGACGTCGGCGGCGTGGTGCGCGCGCGGGCGCTGGCGAAGCGGCTCGACAACGCGCCGCTCGCCATTGTGGACAAGCGCCGCGAGCGCGCGGGCGAATCGGAAGTCATGAACATCATCGGCGACGTATCGGGGCGCTTCTGCGTACTGATCGACGATATCGTCGATTCGGCGGGTACGCTCTGCAACGCGGCGGCGGCGCTGAAGGCCGAGGGGGCGGAAGATGTGGTCGCCTATGTCAGCCACGGCGTGCTTTCGGGCGGTGCGGTGGCGCGGGTCGAGGCGTCGCAACTGCTGGAGCTGGTCATCACCGATTCGATCCTCGGCAATGAGGCGGTGCTGGCGAGCAACAAGGTGCGCCAGATGCCGATCGCGCCGCTGCTCGGCGAGGCGATCAAGCGCATTTCCGACGAAAGCTCGGTATCGAGCCTGTTTGATTAGGGTTTACCGGACTGACGGTTGATAAGCGTCATCCCGGAAGCCGATTTTCTCCAAGGATTGGTAAGAAAATCAAGCTATCCGGGATCCAGAGATCTTGGCGCTACGTGTATAAAGCGGGATCCCGGATCAAGTCCGGGATGATGGTCTCTTCAGATCCCTAAACCGGCCCTACCAGCACAAGCGGCAGCGCCAGCATCAGCGCGATGCAGGCGGCCGCGCGTTGCTTGCTGTTGAGGAAATCGGACAGCGGATAGAGCTTCCAGAGTGCCGGGCAGGCGAAGAAGCTCGCCACGAAGAGTCCCGTCGACATCGTCTCGCCGAGCGAGCGCGGCAAGTCCATCTGCGCGGCGAGGCCGCCCAGGAAGCTTGCGATACAGATGATCCATCCGAGCATGGTCGCGCCAGTCTCCGTTCGTGAATAAGGACGGATGGCGCGCCCGGAACTTTACCCTCTTGCCTAGGACGGTGCCCTCGCCCAAGGAAAGCGCATGAGCCTGTCCGACGATCTTGCCCTTGCCCACGCCCTTGCCGATGCGGCGGGGGACGCGATCCGCCCGTTTTTCCGCGCCGCCTATGAGACCGACTATAAGACGGACGACAGCCCCGTTACGCAGGCGGACCGCGCCGCCGAGGCGGCCATCCGCGCGATCCTGGAGCGCGAGCGGCCCGATGACGGCATCATCGGCGAGGAATATGGCGCGGTGCGCGAGGACGCGGAGCGCGTATGGATCCTCGACCCCATCGACGGCACGAGGAGCTTTATCGCCGGGCGGCCGATCTTCGGTTCGCTAATCGCGCTCAGTCAGGCGGGATGGCCGGTACTCGGCATTATCGACCAGCCGATTACGCAGGAACGCTGGGCGGGGGCGGCGGGCCAACCAAGCACGCATAACGGCCGCGTGGTGAAGACCCGTGCCTGCCGCGAATTGGGCCAAGCCATCCTCGCCAGCACCGGCCCGCAATATTTTCCGCATCCCACCGGCGAGGCCTTTTCGCAGCTGGCGCGGGACTGCCGTGACACGGTGTGGGGCGGGGACTGCTATAATTACGCGCTGCTTGCCTCCGGCCATGTCGACATCGTGGTCGAGGCCGGGCTGAAGCTGCATGATATCGCCGCTTTGGTGCCAGTGGTCGAGGGCGCGGGCGGGCGCATGTGCGACTGGGCTGGCGATCCGCTGACCGACAGTAGCGACGGGCGGGTGATCGCGCTCGGCGATCCCGCGCGACTCGACGATGTGCTGGAGGCGCTGAACGCGGGGCATCACCACCACTGAACGCTTGCCAAAGCCGGGCTTCGCCCCTATAGGCGCGCCTTCGCGTGGCATGCCCATGCGATTCTTGATGGGACGAGCAGGCTGATAGGGCTGCCTTGTTTGTCCGCAAACGTCAAAGGCTTATGGCCTCAACGAAGGAGACGAAAATGCCCAAGCTCAAGACGAAGAGCGGTGTGAAGAAGCGCTTCAAGTTCACCGCGACCGGCAAGGTGAAGCATGGCGTCGCTGGCAAGCGGCACCGCCTCATCAGCCACAACGCCAAATATATCCGCCAGAACCGTGGCACTTCCGTGCTGTCCGATGCCGACGTGGCTCACGTCCGCCTCTGGGCACCCTACGGCCTCAAGTAAGGAGTAGCGAGAGATGGCACGCGTCAAACGGGGCACCACCACCCGCGCCAAGCACAAGAATATCTTGGAGCAGGCAAAAGGCTATTATGGCCGCCGCAAGAATACGATCCGCATCGCCCGCCAGGCTGTCGAGAAGGCCGGGCAATATGCCTATCGCGACCGCAAGGTTAAGAAGCGGAACTTCCGCGCGCTGTGGATCCAGCGCATCAACGCCGCCGTGCGCATGGAGGGCCTGACCTACGGCCAGTTCATGCACGGCCTCAAGCTCGCCGGAGTTGAGCTGGACCGGAAGGTTCTGGCCGACATCGCGATGCACGAGGGCGAGGCGTTTAAGGGCATCGTGGCGCAGGCCAAGAGCGCCCTTCCGGCCTGATCATCGCACAAGAGAGACGCAAAGGGCGCTGGGGGCAACTCCGGCGCCCTTGTCGTATTGCTCCTTCGTCATTCCCGCGAAAGCGGGAATCCAGTATGGCAGCACGCATGAAAGATTCCGGTCAGCCCGCAGTCTATATTATGGCGAGCAAACGGAACGGTACGCTGCACATAGGAGTGACCTCCGACCTGGTGCAAAGGGTGGCGCAGCATCGTTCCGGCTTGATAAAGGGCTTCACTAGCGACTACGGGGTGGACCGACTTGTCTGGTACGAAATCGGCGCTTCCATGGAAGAGGCGATTATGCGGGAAAAGCGGTTGAAGAAATGGAATCGAAAGTGGAAGCTGGAGTTGATTGAGAGCTCCAATTCCGACTGGCGCGATCTCGCGGTCGATATTGGCTTTGAGCCGTTGCATGAACAAAGACTGGATTCCCGCTTTCGCGGGAATGACGGGGAATTATGAGCGAAATAACTGCATTGAAGGCGGGCCTGCTGGCCGACATCGAACGCGCCGATACGCTGGCGCAAGTCGAGGAGTTGCGCGTCGGCGCGCTTGGCAAGTCAGGCGTGGTGACGGCGCTGCTTAAGACGTTGGGCGGCATGTCTCCCGAGGAGCGGCTGGAGAAAGGCCCGCCGATCCAGGATTTGCGCGAGGGTGTGACCGCCGCCATCGCCGCGCGCAAGGCCGCGCTGGAGGAAGAGGCGCTGAACGCCCGCCTCGCGTCCGAGCGGCTGGACATGACGCTCCCTGCCGAGGCGGCACCGCAAGGCAGCGTGCACCCCGTCAGCCAGGTGATGGACGAGCTGGCGGAAATCTTCGCGGACCTGGGCTTTGCCGTCGCCACCGGGCCGGAGATCGAGGACGACTGGCGCAACTTCACCGCGCTCAACATCCCCGAGACGCACCCCGCCCGCGCGATGCACGACACCTTTTATTTCCCGGACAAGGATGCGGAAGGCCGCTCCATGCTGCTGCGCACGCATACCTCGCCGGTGCAAATTCGCACGATGACGACGAACCCGCCGCCGATCCGCATCATCGCGCCCGGCCGCGTCTATCGCTCTGACTCGGATGCGACACATACGCCGATGTTCCACCAGATCGAGGGACTGGTGATCGACAAGGGCATCCATCTCGGCCATCTCAAATGGACGCTGGAGACGTTCCTCAAGGCGTTTTTCGAGCGCGATGACATCACGCTGCGCCTGCGCCCCAGCTATTTCCCGTTCACCGAGCCATCGGTGGAGGTGGACGTGGGCTATACCATCGAGAAAGGCCAGCGCGTGATCGGCGGCAGCGGCGACGCGCCCGGCGGCGGCTGGATGGAGGTACTCGGCTCCGGCATGGTCCATCGCAAGGTGATCGAGAATTGCGGGCTGGACCCGGACGAGTGGCAGGGCTTTGCCTTCGGCACCGGGGTCGACCGGCTCGCGATGCTGAAATATGGCATGAACGACCTGCGCGCCTTCTTTGATGGCGATCTGAGGTGGCTGCGCCATTATGGATTCAGCGCCTTGGATGTGCCCACACTTTCCGGGGGAGTAGGCGCATGAAATTCTCCCTCTCCTGGCTCAAAGAGTATCTCGATACGCAGGCGGATCTGGAGACGATCCTCAAGACGCTCAATGCCATCGGGCTTGAGGTGGAAGGCGTCGAGAATCCGGCGGAGAAGCTCAGCGGTTTCAAGGTCGCGAAGGTGCTCACCGCCGCGCCACACCCCCAGGCGGACAAGCTGCAGGTGCTCACCGTCGATCACGGCGATGGAAACCCGCTGCAAGTCGTCTGCGGCGCGCCCAATGCGCGGGCGGGCCTCGTCGGCGTGTTCGGCGTCGAGGGCGCGGTTGTCCCCGCGAACGGCATGGTGCTGCGCAAGGCCGCAATCCGTGGTGTCGAGTCGAACGGCATGATGTGTTCCACGCGCGAGCTGGAGCTGGGTGATGACCATGATGGTATCATAGAGCTGCCCGCTGACGCGCCCGTCGGCGCGGCGTTTGCGGACTATGCGACGCTCGACGACCCGGTGATCGACATTTCCGTGACGCCCAACCGGCAGGATTGCATGGGCGTGATGGGGATCGCGCGGGATCTGGCGGCGGCGGGCCTTGGCGTTTTCAAGCCGGTCACGGTGCCTGCCATCGCGGGCGACTATCCCTGCCCGGTCGAGATTCGCACCGACGATCCGGCGGGCTGCCCGGCTTTCTATGGACGCGTGATCCGGGGCGTGAAGAACGGCCCGTCGCCCGAATGGATGCAGGCGCGGTTGAAGGCGATCGGCCAGCGGCCCATCTCCGCACTCGTTGACTGCACCAACTATCTGATGTTCGCCTGCGGACGGCCAGCGCATGCCTATGATCTGGCGAAGCTTGCAGGCCCGGTCGTCGCGCGCCGCGCCCTTGAAGGCGAGCGCATGATCGCGCTCAACGGCAAGGAATATCTCCTTTCGCCGGATATGACAGTGATTGCCGATGACGCAGGCGTGCATGACATCGCCGGGATCATGGGCGGAGAACATTCGGGCTGCGCGGACGACACGACCGACGTGCTGCTGGAGATCGCCTATTTCACGCCGGAGCATATCGCCCGCACGGGGCAGGCGTTACAGCTCACGTCTGATGCGCGCAGCCGTTTCGAGCGGGGTGTGGACCCGGCGTTTTTGGACGATGCACTCAGCCTGCTGACCGACCTGATCCAGCAGACCTGCGGCGGCAGCGCCAGCGAGGCGGTGCGCGCAGGCGAGCCGCCGGTTGCGCGGCGCAACTTTTCCTATGATCCCGCGCAAACCCTGACGATTGCGGGCGTGGACCTCGCAGCGGATGCGCAACGCGCGATCCTCGAAAAGCTGGGTTTTGAGGTAAGTGCGGACTGGACGATCACCGTGCCAACATGGCGGCGCGACATTGATGGCGCGGCGGATATCGTCGAGGAGGTGGTGCGCATCCACGGCCTCGGCAATGTGCCCTCGACCCCACTGCCGCGCGCGCCGGGCGTAGCGAAGCCGACGGCAACGCCCGAGCAATTGACCGAGCGCCGCGCCCGCCGCGCCGCCGCCGCGCGGCGCTTGAGCGAAGCGATCAACTGGAGCTTCATCTCCGAAAAAGAGGCGGCTTCCGTCGGCGGGGCGGACTGGACGCTCGCCAACCCGATTAGCGAAGACTTGAAGGTCATGCGCCCCTCGCTGCTCCCCGGCCTGCTATCGGCCGCGCGGCGCAACATGGACCGGGGCGCGGCGTCCGTGCGCTTGTTCGAGATTGGGCGGCGCTATTTCCGCGCCGAGGATGGCAGCAGCATCGAGAAGCTCACGCTGGGCATAGTGATGGCGGGCGAGAAAAGCCCGCGCGGTTGGGCCAACGGCAAGGCGCGCGGCTTCGATGCGTTTGACGCGAAGGCCGAGGCGCTGGCGCTGCTCGGTGCGGCGGGAGCGCCCGTGGCAAACCTGCAGATATTCGGAGAAGCGGGCGGCAGCTATCATCCCGGCCAGTCCGGCACCTTGCGGCTGGGGCCGAAGACGGTGCTGGCGGAATATGGCGTGCTGCATCCCGCGCTCGCCAAGACGTTCGACCTTGGCGGTACGGTGGTTGCGGCGCAGCTCTTTCTCGATGCAATACCGGCGAAGCGCAAAACAGGCTTCATGCGCGCGCCCTATGCGCCGCCTGCGCTACAGGCGGTGACGCGCGACTTCGCGTTCCTCGTGCCCGAAGCACTGGAGGCGGATGCTCTGGTACGCGCGGTCAAAGGCGCGGACAAGAAGAGCATCGTCGATGCGCGACTGTTCGATCTGTTCACCGGCGCGGGCGTGGAAGCGGGGATGAAATCGCTTGCCGTGGAAATCACGCTGCAACCCGGTGAGAAAAGCTTCACCGAGGAGGAGCTGGTCGCGATCAGCGCTGCGGTGGTGAAGGCGGCGGAGAAGCTGGGCGGGGTTTTGCGGAGTTGATTGCCGCTCCGGCCCTCTCCCCCTCCCAACCTCCCATAGGATACCCTGTCGGGAGGTTGGGAGGGGGAGAGGGCTGGCGCCGTCTATCCGAAACGCCGCAACGCGGCCTGTTTCGGATCATATTTTCCCCACCAGCGGCTCGTGCGGCTCATAGCGTTCCATCGCATCGAGCAGCGTGGGCAGGCTGTCCCGTGCTATCAATATGCCCGCATGGTGCGGACGGATGAAACCGTTCGCCGCCATCTGGCCGTTAAAGGCGATCAGCGCGTCATAATAGCCACTGACATTGAGCAGACCGACCGGCTTGTCATGATAGCCGAGCTGCGCCCAGCTTATCGCCTCCCACAGCTCGTCCATTGTGCCCACCCCGCCGGGCAGCGTCAGGAAACCGTCCGCCAGGGTGGTGAACAGCGCCTTTCGGCTGTGCATATCGGGCACGACGTGCAACGCGCTCAGCCCCTGATGCGCCAGCTCGGCGTGGACCAGCGCCTCCGGGATCACGCCCGTCACTTCGCCCCCCGCGCCGAGCGCGCCATCGGCCAGCGCGCCCATCATCCCGACATTGCCGCCGCCATAGACGATGGCGACGCCCCAGCGCGCCAGTTGCGCTCCCACATCACGCGCGCATTCCAGAAACGCCAGGCTGTTGCCTGCGGATGACCCGCAATAGACCGCCAGGCTTCTCAGTTTCCTCATAGGCCATTCTCCAACATCGCCTGTGCCGCGAGCCGCGCGCCAGCCAGAACCGGCGGCACGCCCGCGCCGGGATGCGCGCCCGCACCTACCAGAAACAGGTTCCGCACCACGGCATCGCGCGCTTGGGGGCGCAGCATCAGGCTCTGGCTGTTCAACGGCGCGAGCGAAAAGGCGCTGCCGAGATGGGCGCGCATATCTGCCGCGTGTTCGCTTGGGCTGACATGAAATTGCGTGACGATGCGAGCATGAATATCGGGGATGAGCCGTCGCCCGATCTCTTCGAGGATGCGATTGGTCACGATCGGCGCCATCTGCTCCCAGTCAATCGGCAGCTTGCCCTGATGCGGAACCGGGACAAGCGCGCTGAACACCGAGCAGCCCTCGGGCGCAAGGCCGGGATCGGTCACGCTGGGGTGCATGAGGAAGATCGGCTGGTCGGCGGGCAGCACGCCGTGCTGGAATACATCCGTAAGCCACTCCCCATAGCGCGGGCCGAACAGCACGCTCCGGTGTGGGATGCCCGGCCAGGTGCCGCGAATGCCGAAATGCACGGCGAAGAGGGCTGGCGACCACTCCTTGCGCGCCAGCTTCCCGGCCCGCCTTGGCCCCAGCGGATGCTGGCCCAGCAAATCGCGATAGCTGTGCATCAGGTCGGCGTTGCTGGCGATCATGTCGGCGTCGCCGCGCCATCCGCCCTGTGTCACGACACCCGTGGCGCGGTCGCCCATCATCTCGATGCGCGCGACAGGATCGCCGAGGCGGATTGTGCCACCGATCCGCTCGAACAGCGCCACCATGCCCGTCACCAGCCGGTTCATGCCGCCGCCTGGGTGCCATAGTCCGGTGTCCCGCTCCAGCCGGTGGCGCCAGCCATGCAGCGCGCTCACCGCCATCGGATTGCCGCCGGAAAAAAGCGTGGCGAAGGAAAAGGCCTGCCGCAGCCGCTCATGGCCGACCATGCTGGCCGCCAGCCCATAAGCGGAGCGCCAGCCTTGATGCTGGAGGATCGCGGGCAGCGCCCGTGCCATCGCGCGCGCGTCCGGAAAGCGCGTCCGCCCCAGCTTGCCCAGCCCCTCGCGCAGCGCCTCCCCGCCATAATCGAGCAGCCGCTGGCCGCCAGCAATGTCGCGGCTGTCGATGCGCGCGATCTCCTGCCGGAGCGTCGCGTCATCCGCGCCAAGATCTATCGACGCGCCATCGGGCCAGCTCAAGCGCCAGAACGGCGCAACCGGTTCGAGCGTCACGTCGGCCGCCATATCCTGCCCGGAAAGACGCCAAAGCTCGGCGAAACTGTCCGGGTCGGTGATCGCCACCGGTCCCCGGTCGAACGTAAAGCCAAGATTCGTGTGCCAGCTCGCGCAGCCGCCGGGCCGCTCCCGCGCTTCGAGGATCGTGGTGGCAACGCCCGCCGATTGCAGGCGGATGCCGAGCGCCAGCCCACCCAGCCCCGCGCCGACAACGATCGCGCGCTTGCCCTCCGGGCGCGGTTCCAGGGGCACCGTCATGCGCGGGCCGGTCTCACCACAGCTTGCATGGCCGCCCTTATGCGCATAGCCGCGCGGGGAGACAAGCCTGTGCGGCAGATTGACGTCAATACGGCATGAGGCGTAGGCAGTGCCCCATGAACGCAGCGCCCCCCGAAGAGCATCGTCACTACTACGATCATATCTATCTGCCGCACGCGCATGACCGCAACGCGCGGCGCACGCACTGGGTGATCGCGCTCACGCTGGTGACGATGATCGTGGAGATAGCGGCGGGCTGGCTCACCGGGTCGATGGCGCTGCTGGCGGACGGGTTTCACATGGCGACGCATGCGGGCGCGCTGGCGATCGCGGGGCTAGCCTATGCCTTCGCCCGGCGCCACGCGCGCAACGCCCGCTTCACCTTCGGCACCGGGAAGGTCGGGGATCTGGCGGGTTTCGCCTCGGCGATCCTGCTGGCGGTGGCGGCGCTGGGCATTGCGGTGGAATCGGCGCTGCGGCTGTTCAATATGCGCGCCATTCACTTCAACGACGCGCTGCTGGTCGCCACCATCGGCCTGGCTGTGAACCTCATCAGCGCCTGGATGCTGATGGAGCGGCATCACCACGATCATGGGCACGACCATCACCACGCACATGCCGATACCAACCTGCGTGCCGCCTATCTCCATGTGCTGGCCGATGCACTGACCTCGGTGGCGGCGATAGCGGCGCTGCTCGCCGGGCGCTATCTTGGCTGGCTGTGGCTCGATCCGCTGATCGGTGTCGCGGGCGCTGCCATCATCCTGCGCTGGGCGTGGGGTTTGATGCGCGATGCCTCGATGATCCTGCTCGATACGGCCGAGCCGGAGCATGCCGCCGCGATCCGGCGGATCGTAGTGGAAGCGGGCGGCGTCATCGCGGACCTGCACGCCTGGCGCCTCGGCCCGCATGCGCACGCCGCCATAGTCAGCCTGGCGGGCGAGGCGGGCGACGCGCAGGCAATCCGCGCCGCGATCCACGCGCTGCCGCGTTTTGTGCATGTGACGGTGGAGCGGCAGCTCGCGGATTGAACGCGCCTAGGCTTGAACCCTAATGCGTTCGCCATTGGGCGCGTCGCGCGTGATGAGGGCCAGGATGTCCTTCGCCACGACTTCCGGCGCTTTCACCGTCTCCGGGTCTTCGCCGGGGAAGGCCTTGGCGCGCATTGCCGTGCGCGTCGCGCCGGGGTCTACGATATGGGTGCGGATGGCGGAGATGTTCTTCACTTCCTCGCCATAGGCCAGCACCAGCGCCTCCAAAGCAGCCTTGGTCGCGGCATAGGCGCCCCAGTAAGGGCGTGGATTGCGCGCCGCGCTGCTCGTGACCGCCAGCACGCGCGCGTCTGCCGACTGGCGCAGCAATGGGTCGAACGCGGCGATCAGCGCCTGATTGGCGCTGATGTTGAGCGTCATCACCTTCGCGAATTCCTTGGTGTCGATCGCGGGAACGGAGGCGAGGCTGCCCAGTTGCGCAGCGTTGAGCACAAGAATGTCGAGCGCCTTCCAGCGCCCGGCGATCGCGGTTGCCAATCGGCCGATGCTTTCGCCGTCGATCAGGTCCAGCGGCGCGATGGTGGCGCTCCCGCCCGCGTCATGGATGCGCGCCTCGACCTCCTCCAGGTCGGCGGCCGTGCGCGCGACGAGGATCACATGCGCGCCAGCCTGACCAAGCGCCAAGGCGGTTTCCGCGCCGATCCCCCGGCTCGCGCCGGTGACGAGGGCCAGCCTGCCGGCAAGCGGCTTAACGTTCGCGTCGGCCATGTGTGTCAGACCACCCGCTCGGACAGCAGCTCAAGCTGGTCACGCACCTCGGCCTCGTCCTGATCGGTGAGCGAGGTGGGATAATCGCCGGTGAAGCAGGCATCGCAATATTGCGGGCGGATATCGGCGCGTTTTGCTTCGCCCAGCGCCTTGTACAGGCCGTCGATCGAGAGGAAGGAGAGGCTGTCCGCGTGGATGAAGTCGCGCATTCCGCCGATGTCGAGCTTGTGGGCGAGCAGTTTGGTACGCTCCGGCGTGTCGACGCCGTAAAAGCAGCTGTGCCGCGTCGGCGGGCTGGCGATGCGCATATGCACTTCCTTCGCGCCCGCCTCGCGCATCATCTGCACGATCTTGAGCGAGGTCGTGCCGCGCACGATGCTGTCGTCGATGAGGACGATGCGCTTGCCGTCGATCAGCGCGCGGTTGGCGTTGTGCTTCAGCTTGACGCCAAGGTGGCGGACCTGATCGCCCGGCTGGATGAAGGTGCGGCCGATATAGTGAGAGCGGATGATCCCCAGCTCGAACGGGATGCCGGACTGTTGCGCATAGCCGATCGCGGCAGGCACGCCTGAATCGGGTACCGGGATCACATAATCGGCCTCGACCGGGTTTTCCTGCGCCAGCTGCGCGCCGATCGCCTTGCGCACCGAATAGACGCTGCTGCCGTCCACGATCGAATCGGGGCGCGAGAAATAGACATGCTCGAAAATGCAGGGGCGGGGGTGAACATCGCCGAACGGGCGGTGGCTGCGGATCTGCTCCGCGCTGGAGCCATGCGGCACCACGATCAGCTCGCCCGGTTCGACCTGGCGAATATAGTCCGCGCCGACGACATCGAACGCCACGGTTTCCGAGGCGAAGATCACCGCGTCGCCCAGCCGGCCCATCACAAGCGGGCGGATGCCGAGCGGATCGCGGCAGGCGATCATGCCCTCCGCCGTCATGCAGATGAGCGAATAGGCGCCCTCCACCTGCTTGAGCGCGTCGATGAACCGGTCGAGCAGAGTGCGATAGCTGGAAGTGGCGACGAGGTGGATGATGACTTCGGTGTCGGAAGTCGACTGGAAGATCGAGCCACGGCGAATCAGCTCTCGCCGCAGCTTCATCGCGTTGGAGATATTGCCATTGTGCGCCACCGCGAAGCCGCCGGTCGACAGCTCGGCATAAAGCGGCTGGACGTTGCGCAGCGAGGTCTCGCCCGTGGTGGAATAGCGCACATGGCCGCACGCGACATTGCCGGGCAGGCCGCGAATCGCCTCGTCATTGTCGAAATTGCCGGCCACATGGCCCATGGCGCGCTTGGTGTGGAACTCGTGCCCATCCCAGCTGGTGATGCCCGCCGCTTCCTGGCCGCGATGCTGGAGCGCATGGAGGCCGAGCGCGACCATGGCCGAAGCGGTGGTGGCGCCGGAGACACCGAAAATGCCACACTCCTCGCGCAGCTTGTCATCGTCGAAAGGATGCGTTGTCAGCATAGGTCCGCGCGGTTCCGTGCAATTGCCTGTTTGAGCTGTGTGAGCGACTGTCTGCGGGCATATAGGAGCATCCATCCCCTTTGTCGCCCCCCTGATTGTCTTGACGGTGTCACATTTTGGGTTGCGCGGCCGCATATGGGTCGAAGGGAGCCTAGTCAGGGGCGATCCGGCCCGCTAAAGAGGCGCGCAATGCACGCATTCGCGAATCCTGCGAAGTTTCTCTCCCTCGCCAAGGTGTTGACGCCGTGGCTGTTTTGGGTTGGCCTTGCTCTTATTCTTGTAGGTGCCGGATGCGGCCTGTTCGTTACGCCTGCGGACTATCTGCAGGGCGAATCGGTGCGCATTCTTTACATCCATGTGCCTGCCGCCTGGCTCGGCATGGGCGGCTGGACCGGCCTCGCGATTGCCGCGCTGATGCAGATCGTGTGGCGGCACCCGCTCGCCGGAGTCGCCGGGCGTGCCATTGCGGTGCCGGGTGCGCTGTTCACCGCCATCTGCCTTGCCACCGGATCGATCTGGGGAAGGCCGACCTGGGGCACCTGGTGGGAGTGGGACGGGCGGATGACGAGCATGCTGGTGCTGCTGTTCCTCTATTTCGGCTATATCGCGCTCGCCCGCGCCAGCGCCGAGCAGCCGGGCGGCATAGGCGAGAATGGCGGCGTTTCGCGCGTCACGGCGATCTTCGCGCTGGTCGGAGCGGTCAACCTGCCGATCATCAACCGCAGCGTGGTCTGGTGGAACAGTCTGCATCAGGGCCCGAGCATCACTATGCGCGGGTCGAGCATAGACAGCGCGATCCTGTGGCCGCTGGGCTTTACGGTGATCGGCTTCTCGCTGTGGTTCGGCGCGATCGTGCTGATGCGGATGCGCAGCATATTGGCGCAGAACAAGGTCGAGGCGCGGATGGCGCGCATGGCGCGGGAGGCGGCATGACGTCATGAATCACTGGCCGTTCATCATGGCTGCCTATCTGATCACGGCGCTGGGCTTGCTTGGCCTCAGCTGGGGCAGCTGGCGTGCGATGCGCGCGGCCGAGGCGCGGGCGGACGCGATGCGGCGGGATCGCTGAGATGGCGCTCAAGTCCAAGCATCAACGGCTGGTCCTCGTGCTCATCGCGCTGATGGCGATCATCGGCGCGGGCCTGCTCGCTGCCTCTGCCTTGAAAGACGAGGCCGCCTATTTCTATGTGCCCGCTGACGTGAAGGCCAAGGGGTTCACGCCGGGCAAGGCCGTGCGGCTGGGCGGCATGGTGGTCGCGGGCAGCCTCGCCCACGCGCCCGACGGCGTGACGAAAACCTTCAATGTGTCGGACGGCAAGGCGAGCGTGCCGGTCCGCTTCACCGGCATCGCACCCGATCTGTTTCGCGAAGGTTCCGGCGTGGTGGCGGAAGGCAGGTTCGATGCGCAGGGCACGTTCATCGCCGACAACCTGCTCGCCAAGCATGACGAACGCTATATGCCGCGCGAGATGGAAGGCATGAGCTACGATCCCAAGACCCACAAGGTGACGGGGGCGGCCAAGCCGTGATGGGTGGCCCGATCATCTCCTATCGTCACCCTGAACTTGTTTCAGGGTCCATGTCTATTGTTGGAGTATGGCTGCCTGAGGCGCGATGGATGCTGAAACGAGTTCAGCATGACGGTATCATAAAAGAGAAAGCGCAGTGATCGCCGAACTGGGCCTTGCGGCGCTGTGGCTGGCGGCGGGGCTGGCGCTGTTGCAGCTCGTGCTCGCCGGGCTTGGACTGGGGCGGGCGCGAGCCGAGCTCCTCAGCGGAGTGCGCCCGGTCGCGGTGACGCAGGCGGCGTTGTGCGCCCTGTCCTTTGCCGCCCTGATCGCTCTGTTCCTGCGCTCTGACATGTCCGTACTGCTGGTCGCGATGAACAGCCACAGCGCCAAGCCCTGGCTTTACAAGTTCGCGGGCACCTGGGGCAATCACGAAGGCTCGATGCTGCTGTGGGTGACGGTGATGGGGCTGGCGGGCGCGCTGGTTGCGCTGCTGGAGCGGACATTGAAGCGCGCAACGCATATGGCGACCTTGGGCGCGCAGGCGGCGATTTCGCTGGGTTTTTACGCGTTCCTGCTGTTCGCGTCCAACCCGTTCGCGCGGCTCAACCCTGCCGCGCCGGACGGGCAGGGGCTGAACCCGCTGCTCCAGGACCCTGGCCTCGCCTTTCATCCACCGACGCTTTATCTCGGCTATGTCGGCCTCTCGGTCGCATTCTCGTTCGCGGTCGGCGCGCTGTTGACGCGCACGGTCGACGCCGCCTTCGCCCGCGCGATGCGGCCATGGGTGCTGGGCGCATGGATGCTGCTCAACATCGGCATCACGGCGGGCAGCTATTGGGCCTATTACGAGCTGGGCTGGGGCGGCTGGTGGTTCTGGGACCCGGTGGAAAACGCCTCGCTGATGCCATGGCTCGCCGCCACCGCGCTGCTGCATTCGGTAACGGTACTGGCGACGCGCGACGCCTTGCGGGCGTGGACGGTGATGCTCGCTGTCGTCGCCTTCTCGATGTCGATGGTCGGCACCTTCCTCGTGCGTTCGGGCATCTTGACGAGCGTGCATGCCTTCGCGGTGGACCCGGAGCGGGGCAGCTTCATCCTCGTGCTGCTGTTGCTGTATATAGGCGGCGCGCTGGCGCTGTTCGGGGCGCGCGTCGGCACGGTGCGTGAGGGGCGCCAGTTCGAGGCGGTGAGCCGCGAGGCGCTGCTCGTCGTCAACAACCTGTTGCTCACGGTCATTCTCGGCGTGGTGCTGGTCGGCACGCTGTATCCGCTGATGGCCGAAGCCTTCGGCCACAAGATTTCGGTCGGCCCGCCCTATTTCAACGCGGTGGCGGGGCCGCTCGCGCTCGCGCTGATGCTGGCTATGGCGGTGGGGCCGCTGGTGCGCTGGCGGCGCGATGAGCCGGGCGTGGTGGCGGGGAGGCTGCTGTGGCCGGCCGGGGTGATGATCGGGATGGCAGCCGCGCTCGGTGTGGCCGCCTGGGGGAGAATCGGGGTTTTGCCCTATCTCGGCCTCGTCGTGGCGGCGGGCGTGGCGCTCGCGAGCCTGATTCCGCTCACCAAGCGCAATTTGCGGCGCACGCCCCTGTTCACGTACGGCATGGTGCTGGCGCACCTCGGCTGCGCGGTCGCCCTGGGAGGAATGGCGGCGGAGAGCGCCTTCACCACCGAGAGACTGGTGGCGATGAAGCCGGGCGAGAGCGTGGAAGCGGCGGGCTGGCGCATCCGGTTCGACCGCGCCTTGCCGCTGGCCGGGCCGAACTGGGTGGCGATGCAGGCCGATATGGCGGCGAGCCGGGGCGGAGAGGACATCATGCTTCATCCGCAGAGCCGCTTTTTCTCGAATCCCCCCACCACCACCAGCGAATCGGCGATTCTTACCCGCTGGGATGGGCAGCTCTATGTCGTGCTGGGCGAGGCGCTGGACGATGGGCGCTGGCAGATGCGCATCTGGTGGAAGCCGTTCGTCACCCTGATCTGGCTTGGCGGGCTGATGATCGCGGCCGGGGGTGCGCTGACGCTGATCGGGCGGGAGCGGCGCGGCTGGATGCTGAAACTGCGCCGTCGCGACGCGGAGCAACCGGCATGAAGGGCCGCTGGCTGACATGGGCGCCGCTGGCCGTTTTCATGGCGCTGGCGCTGCTGTTCGCCGGGCGGCTGTTGTGGCCGGAGGAGCATGTCATCCCATCGCGCATGGTCGGCAAGCCGCTGCCCGCCTTTTCCCTTCCCGCCGCCGCATCGGATCGCCCGGCGCTCGACAGCCGCCAGTTTGCCGCTGGCAAGCCGCGCCTGCTCAATATCTTCGCGAGCTGGTGCGTGCCGTGCGCGGCCGAGGCCCCGCAACTCATGGCGCTTCGCCAAGCGGGCGTGCCGATTGACGGCATCGCCATCCGTGACGCGCGCGCCGATGTCGACCGTTTCCTTGCGCGCCACGGCAATCCGTTTGCGCATATCGGGCTGGATGCGCGCTCCTCTGTGCAGCTGGCGCTAGGCAGCTCCGGCGTGCCGGAAACCTTCGTCATCGGTGGCGACGGGCGCATCTTGCATCAGCATATCGGCGATATCCGCGCCGACGATGTGGAGACGATATTGCGCATCTGGCAGGAGGCGCGCTGATGCGGGGGCTGTTTTTCCTGCTGGCGCTGGCGGTATGCGCTCCGCTGACGGCGCAGACCGCGCTGCCGCCCGCTCCTTATGCCAACCAGCAACTTGCTGACCCGGCGCAGGAACGCAAGGCGCATGAGCTGATGCTCACCATCCGCTGCGTCACCTGCCAGAGCCAGTCGATCGCGGACAGCGACGCGAGCATGGCGGCGGACCTTCGCTCCGAAATCCGCGCGCGTATCGCGGCGGGTGAGGAGCCGGAGCAGATCCGCGCCTGGCTTATCGAGCGTTATGGCGACTGGATCAGCTATCGCCCCACCGCCGAGCCGATCACATGGCCTTTATGGGCGGCGCCATTCCTGCTGTTGGCGGGCGGCGGCGCGCTGATGCTCGGGCGCATCCGGCGCAGGCGGAGGAACGCGTGATGGGCTGGGCGCTGTTCGCATTGCTGGCCGCGAGTGTGGCGATCGGCCTCGTGCTCGCCCGCATGCCGCGCATGGTGTGGGAGCTGGTCGGCTCGGCGCTGTTGCTGGCTGCGGCGGGCTATGCGTGGCAGGGCAGCCCCTCGCTCAAGGGCGATCCGCGCGCGCCGGGGCAAACCGTGCCGCGCTATGACGAGGACCTGGCCAAGCTGCGCAATGCGTTCTCGGGCACGGACAACAAGGCCGGACCGTGGATCACCATGTCGGACGGGCTGGCGCGGCAGGGTGATTACACCAACGCCGCCAATGCCCTTGTGGCGGGCCTAAAGGCGAACCCGGACAACCCGAGCCTGTGGGTCGCGCTGGGCAACATGCTGATTTACAAGGCGGATGGCGCTTTTCCTCCCGCCGCGCAGTTCAGCTACGCTCAGGCTGAACGCCTCGCGCCGGGAAAATCCGCCGCGCCCTATTTCCATGGCCTCGCGTTGGCGCAAACGGGCGACTATGACGCCGCGCGCGCCGTTTGGTCAGCACTGCAAGAGCGGGTACCGCCGCAGTCGGAGCTTCACAGGATGCTGGAAGCGCATCTGGCGCGGCTCGACAGCCTCATCGCGGGGCAGCGCGGGCAATAGCCGTGGCGTTAGCATTCCGTTTATTGCACCGCACTATAGGCTGTGCTAACGCCCCGCGATCGGTCGCCCGGAGACCTGCAAAGGCATTTGCATATGGCTGAAGACAGCAGCACGGCGAGCGACCAGTCCGCGACCGCGCTACCCCATTCCATCGCGCATTCCCACGGCAACGACGGTATCGTCAAGCTGGCCGTTGGCGCGATCGGCATCGTCTTCGGAGACATCGGCACCAGCCCGCTCTACGCCTTCCGCGAGACATTCGCGGGGCATCACCCTCTCGCACTGGATGCGGACCATATCTATGGCGTGATCAGCCTGATGTTCTGGTCGATGATGATGGTGGTGACGCTGAAATATGTCAGCATCATCATGCGGGCGGACAACAAGGGCGAGGGCGGCAGCCTGGCCCTGCTCGCGCTGATCAACCGCAACAGCGAGGGGCGGCGCTGGACATCGGGCATTGTATTGCTCGGCGTGTTCGCCACCGCACTGTTCTATGGCGATTCGATGATCACGCCGGCGGTGTCGGTGCTCTCGGCTGTCGAAGGCCTCGCGGTATATAATCCCGGCCTCGCGCCGTTGATCCTGCCTGCTGCCGTGACCATTCTCGTCGGGTTGTTCGCGATCCAGAGCGGGGGCACAAGCAGGGTGGCGGCGCTCTTCGGGCCGATCATGCTGGTCTATTTCCTCACCATCGCCACGCTCGGCGTCATCAGCATCATCGCCAGCCCACACATCATCACGGCGCTCAACCCCTATTGGGCGGTGATGTTTTTCGTTACAGATCCGCTCCCCGCGTTCCTCGCGCTCGGCTCTGTCGTGCTGGCGGTGACGGGCGCGGAGGCGCTCTATGCCGATATGGGGCATTTTGGGCGCAATCCGATCCGCGTGTCCTGGCTAGTGTTTGTGCTGCCCGCCCTGATGCTCAACTATATGGGCCAGGGTGCATTGCTGACGCGCGAGGGCTATGCCGCGCTTGAAAGTCCGTTCTACAATCTTGCGCCCGTCTATCTTCAGCTACCGCTGATCGGCATCGCGACGCTGGCCGCGATCATCGCCTCCCAGGCGGTGATATCTGGTGCGTTTTCTGTCACGCAACAGGCGATCCAGCTGGGTTTCATGCCACGCCTGCGCATCGCGCACACCAGCGCGTCCACCGCGGGGCAGATCTATATCCCGCTCATCAACTGGGGCCTGATGACGATGGTCATCATCCTCGTGCTCTCGTTCCGCACATCGTCGAACCTCACGGCCGCCTATGGCATCGCCGTCACCGGCGCGATGTTCATCGATAATGTGCTCTTGACCGTCGTGCTGTTCCGCCTGTGGAAATGGCACTGGAGTGGCGCTGTGGCACTGCTCTCGGTGTTTTATATCGTCGACGGCGCCTATCTCGCCGCCAACCTCACTAAAATCCCGGATGGCGGCTGGTTCCCGCTATTTATCGGCCTCATAGTCTTCACTTTGCTCACCACATGGTCGCGCGGCCGCAAGCTGATGATCGAGCGGATGCGCGAGTCGGCGATGCCGATCCCGGTGTTCGTGGCGTCTGCCGCCAACAGTGCGGTGCGCGTGCCGGGCACGGCGGTGTTCATGACCTCAACGGCAGATGGCGTGCCCCATGCGCTGCTGCATAATCTCAAGCACAACAAGGTCCTGCACGAGCGTGTGATCCTCCTCACCGTGAAAATCGCCGATGTACCCGTGGTGCAGGACAGCACGCGCTGCCAGCTGGAAGATCTTGGGCGCGGCTTCTTCCGCCTCGTGCTGCATTACGGCTTCATGCAGGAGCCGGACGTGCCCGCTGCGCTGAAACGGGTCGAGGGTTGCGGCCAGAGCTTCAAGATGATGGACACCAGCTTCTTCCTCGCGCGTCAGACGCTGCTCCCCTCCGCGCGTCCGGGCATGGCGTTGTGGCGTGAAAAGGTGTTCGCCTGGATGCTGCGCAATGCCGAAAGTGCGATGGAGTTCTTCCGCCTGCCCACGAACCGCGTGGTGGAACTGGGCAGTCAGGTCGAGATTTAATCACCCCGAACTCATTTTGGACGTCATGCTGAACTTGTTTCAGCATCCATTTCGCCCCGGCGAACTGATGGTCATGAGGAAGAGTGGACCCTGACCCGTAAGAGCGGCGAAGCCAAACGAGTTCAGGGTGACGAAATGGCGTAATGTCTATTCAGCCGCAGAGCGCGGCCTTGGCTGCCTCATATTCGTTCTTCATTCGCGCCACCAGCTCCGCGACGGTCACCACCTTGTCGACAGCGCCGATGCCCTGCCCCGATCCCCATATGTCACGCCATGCCTTGACGTCTGACGATCCGCCGGAACCGAAATCCATCTTCGTCGGATCGCCTTCGGGCAGATTGTCCGGGTCCATGCCTGCCGCGATGATCGAGCCGCGCAGATAGTTGCCGTGCACGCCGGTGAACAGGCTGGAATAGACGATGTCATTCGCCCGCCCCTCGACAATGCCCTGCTTGTAGGCGGGTGAGGCGCGGCACTCCTCCGTGGCAATGAACACGCTACCCGCATAGCCAAAATCCGCTCCCATAGCGCGCGCCGCCAGCACCGAGCGGCCATTCGCGATCGCGCCCGACAGCACCAGCATGCCATCGAACCATTGGCGGATTTCCTGAATCAGAGCGAAGGGCGACAAAGTGCTGGCGTGGCCGCCCGCGCCCGCCGCCACCGCGATCAACCCGGTCGCGCCTTTCTCGATCGCCTTGCGCGCAAAGCGGTCGTTGATGACGTCATGCAGCGTGATGCCGCCCCAGCCCTGAACGGCGGCGTTCACATCCTCCCGCGCGCCCAGCGAGGTGATGACGATCGGCACCTTATATTTGCCGCATGTCGCCATGTCTTCTTCGAGGCGGTTATTCGACTTGTGGACGATCTGGTTGACGGCGAACGGCGCGGCAGGCGTATCGGGGTGATCGCGGTCCCACGCGCTGAGCTCCTCGGTGATCTGGTGCAGCCACTCGTCAAGCTGGCTCTGCGGCCGCGCGTTCAAAGCCGGGAAGGCACCGACAATGCCTGCCTTGCACTGCGCGATCACCAGCTCCGGCCCGGAGATGATGAACATCGGTGAGCCGATCAGTGGCAGGCTGAGGCGGGATTGCAGGCTGGCGGTCGTGAGCATGGGGGTCCCCCTTAAATTCGGTTGCCCGGACCTAAACCGGCGAACCAGCCATGCTCAAGCCCTTATTGGCGCGCGGCCAGCACCGCATTGGCGGCGGATAGCACCGCCTGCACCGATGCCGTAGCGACATCCGCGTCCGTGCCCACGCCAAAAATATTTCTGCCATCGGCCGCCTTGCACTCGACATAGGCGGCGGCGTTCACATCCGTGCCCGCACCGATGGCGTGCTCGCTATAGTCGACAACCTCGAGATCGACGTCCAGCTCCTCGCGCAATGCCGCGAGGATAGACGAGATGAGGCCGTTGCCCCGCCCCGAGATGCTGCGCTCCTCGCCGTTCATCGCTACCTTGCCGACGAAAATGCGGTCGCCCGCCGGGCCGGTTTCCTGATAATCGATCAACCGCACCGGCTGACCCTCGGTCAGGCGATAATGGCTTTGGAACGCATCCCAGATGTCCGCGGCATTGAGTTCCCGGCTGGTCTGATCGGCCATGTCCTGCACCACGCGGCTGAAATCCGCTTGCATGCGCTTGGGCAGCTTCAATCCCTTGTCTTGCTGCAGCACCCAAGCGACGCCGCCCTTGCCGGACTGCGAATTGACGCGGATCACCGCCTCATAGTTGCGGCCGAGGTCTGCGGGATCGATCGGGAGATAGGGCACGTCCCACAATTGGTCGTTGCGCGCTTCCTGCGCGGCAAAGCCCTTCTTGATCGCGTCCTGATGGCTGCCCGAAAAGGCGGTGAACACCAGCTCGCCCGCATAAGGGTGGCGCGGGTGCACGGGCAACTGGTTGCAATATTCGACCGTCTGGATCACCTCGTCGATATCCGAGAAATCGAGGCCGGGGTGAATGCCCTGCGTGTAGAGATTGAGGCCGACCGTCACGATATCGCAGTTGCCCGTGCGCTCGCCATTGCCGAACAGGCAACCCTCGATCCGGTCCGCGCCCGCCATCAGGCCCAGCTCCGCCGCCGCAACGCCGGTGCCCCGGTCGTTATGCGGGTGGAGCGAGATGATGACTGAATCCCGGCGCGAGATGTTGCGGCACATCCATTCGATCTGGTCGGCATAGATGTTGGGTGTTGCCGCCTCCACGGTTGCGGGGAGGTTCAGGATCAGCGGCTTTTCGGGCGTGGGCTGGAGGATATCCATCACCGCCTCGCAGCACTCCAGGCTGAAATCCAGTTCGGCGGTGGAAAATGTCTCCGGGGAATATTCAAAGCGCCAGTCGGTATCGGGCTGGGCGCCTGCATGATCACGCAGCAGCTTCGCGGCGTTGATGGCGATGTCCCGTACCTCGCTGCGCTCCATGCCGAAGACGATGCGGCGCCAAGCTGGCGACACCGCGTTATAGACATGAACAATGGCGGTCTTCGCGCCGCGCAGGCTCTCAAACGTGGTGGCGATCAGGTCCGCGCGGGCCTGCGTCAACACCTGCACGGTCACGTCGTCGGGGATGAGGCCGTTTTTCACCAGGCCGGAGATGAAATCGAACTCGGTCGCGCCCGCCGAGGGGAAGCCGACTTCGATCTCCTTGACGCCCACCTTGCAGAGCAGCTCGAAAAAGCGCTGCTTCTTCTCGGCGTTCATCGGGTCGATCAAAGACTGGTTGCCGTCACGCATGTCGGTGGAGAGCCAGATCGGCGGCTTGGTGATCGTCCGGCCGGGCCACTGGCGATCGGGCAGGTCAACCTGCGGGAACGGGCGATATTTGACCGAAGGGTCTGCGAGCATAGTCATGATAGTTTCCTGCAATATGCGGCGCTCTTTACGCGCCCTGATACGACTGTCGAGAGGTTTTGATGGCCCTTAGGCAGTGGGCGCGGCTTTGATGGCCAGCGCAAAAGACACGCCTAAGGGCGTGTAAGTCGTAGAAGCAGCAGGGGCAGGTTCCGTGCCATGCCTCCGCCATAAAGGCGGAGGGTTAAGAAAGTCCAGTGTTATTTGCCGGAGTGCTATCGGTTGATCACTTCTCGAACGCAGCCGTGATCTGGAGCGACACATCGTCTCCCACCATCGGCACGCCATAGCCCAGCCCGAAATCGCTGCGCTTGATCTGCGCCTCGGCATCAAAGCCGATGGTCTCCTTCTTCATCATCGCGTTCATGCCCGCGCCGACGAAGCGGGCGTTGAGGGCCACATCCCTGGTGATGCCCTTGATCGTCAGCTTGCCGGTGATTTGCGCGGTCTGCCCGGAAACCTTGACCGAGGTGGACTGGAAAGTCGCGGTCGGAAACTTCGCCGCGTCAAAGAAATCAGCCTTCATCAGATGCTCGTCGAGTGCGGGCACGCTGCTACGCAGGGCGGCCACGGCAAAAGTCACTGTCACCTGCGCTTTTTCCGGCGCCTTGGGATCGAGCGTCAGGCTGCCGCCAGAAGCGGGGATCAGCCCTATATTGTTGGAAAAACCCATGTGATTGTAACGAAAAGCCACCTGCGTGTGGCCGGGATCGACCGCGTAGGTGCCGCCTGTCACCCGCGCGGGGTCGGGCTTTCCGGGAGCTTCCGTCGGCATCTGGGCATAGACAGCGACTCCGGCCGACGTTGCCGCAACGAAACCGACCGCCAAAGCAAATGCGCGCATGTTTTCCTCCAGATACAAAAAGGGCGCCGCCAGATTAGGCGACGCCCCGCAAATGTATAGTGTGTTGCGATCAGTGGTAGATTCTGTTGAGATTTAGGCCAGATGGAGCCGAGAGGGTTGATTTTCGAGCACCGGAGCGGAGAAAATCGGGCCTCGCAGGCCCATATGGGCTGAATCTCAGTTCTTGTCCTTGTCTACCAGCTTGTTCGCGCCGATCCACGGCATCATCGCGCGCAGCTCCGCGCCGGTCTTCTCGATCGGGTGCTGGGCCTGCAGCTTGCGCTTCGCCTTCATCTCGGGATAGCCGGTCTTGATGTCGGTCATGAAGCGCTGGACGAACTTGCCCTCCTGAATGTCCTTCAGCACGCGCTTCATCTCGGCCTTGGTCTCGTCGGTGATGACGCGCGGGCCGGTGTGATAGTCTCCATATTCGGCGGTGTTGGAGATCGAATAGCGCATGTTGGCGATGCCGCCCTCATACATCAGGTCGACGATCAGCTTGGTTTCGTGCAGGCACTCGAAATAGGCCATTTCCGGCGCGTAACCGGCCTCGACCAGCGTCTCGAAGCCCGCCATGATGAGGTGGGAGAGGCCGCCGCACAGCACAGCCTGCTCGCCGAACAGGTCGGTCTCGCACTCTTCCTTGAAGTTGGTCTCGATGATGCCGGAGCGGCCGCCGCCAACGCCAGACGCATAAGCGAGCGCGATTTCATGGGCATTGCCGGTCGCGTCCTGATGGATCGCGATGAGGCAGGGCACGCCGCCGCCGCGCTGATATTCGGAGCGGACGGTGTGGCCCGGCCCCTTGGGCGCGATCATGATGACGTCCACATCCGCGCGCGGCTCGATCAGGCCGAAATGCACATTGAGGCCATGCGCGAAGGCCAAAGCCGCGCCGGGGCGGATGTTCGCGTGGATATCCGCGTTATAGATGTCCATCTGGAACTCGTCAGGCGCGAGGATCATCAGGATGTCGGCCCAAGCGGCAGCCTCTGCATTGGGGAGCACCTTGAAGCCCGCGCCTTCCGCCTTCTTGGCGCTGGCCGAGCCGGGGCGCAACGCGATCGCGACTTCGGCAACGCCGCTGTCGCGCAGGTTCTGCGCATGGGCATGGCCCTGGCTGCCATAGCCGAGAACGGCGATCTTCTTGTTCTTGATGATGCCGAGATCGGCATCGCGATCATAATAAACCTTCATGATGACACTTTCCTTCGGATTATATGCTCAAAATTGCGCCGCGCCGCGAAAAACGCCCGGCCTATGGGTCGAAAAACCCGGAGGGTCAATCCCTGCCGCGCACCATGCCGACGATGCCGGTGCGGCCGACCTCAACCAGACCCAGCTCGCGCATCAGGCCGACGAAGGTGTTGATCTTGTCCGTTGGGCCGGTGATCTCGAAGATGAAGCTGGTGGTCGTGGTGTCCACCACCTTGGCGCGGAAGATGTCTGCGATGCGCAGTGCCTCAATGCGGTGCTCGCCCTCGCCCGCCACCTTCACCAGCGCCAGCTCGCGCTCCACGAACGGTCCGTTGGCGGTCAGGTCCGCGACATTGTGCACAGGCACCAGCCGGTCGAGCTGGGCGATGATCTGGTCGATCACGCGCGGCGGGCCGTTGGTGACGATGGTGATGCGGCTGACCTGATGATTGTCCGAGATGTCGGCAACCGTCAGGCTCTCGATATTATAGCCGCGCGCGGTGAACAGCCCGGCGATCTTCGCCAGGATGCCCGCCTCGTTGGTGACGGTGATCGAGAGGACATGCCGCTCGCTCAGTTCTTCGGTAATATGCATGCGCTAATGCCCCTAAGAGTGATTTCGAGTGAAATGGCACATTTCACGGCTCGGAAATCACGGTAAACAGTTAGACCTCTTCTTCCTTCTCGCGCCGGACGGAGAGCATCCCCGCCATCGCGTAATGCCATTCGCCGTTTATCCGGTGGGCGATGCGCACCGGAAAGCCGACAATCGCGTCCAGCACCTTGGACAGATGCTCCCCCACATAACGGGCGCTGACGAGGATGCGCGTGTGCACCACGGCATGCAGCTCATAGCCCGCGTCCAGCTCGATCTCCCACTCCTCCAGCTCGTCTATCTCCTGGTCATAGGTCCAGCCTGTCAGCTCCTCCCGTCCCTCGTTCTGGCGCGCGAAATCCCACGGTTCCGTGATATGCACACGCAGTTTCAATAGTTCGGGCATCGGGGGTTCTCCGGTTCGGGGCGCCCCCTATACCAGAGCCTTGGCCTCATCCGCCAGTGTGCCGGAAATCTGGCTGGGATCGAGCAGCATTTCGGTGTGCGCCGCGCCGGACGGGATCATCGGGAAACAGTTGGTCAGCTTCGCCACCCGGCAATCGACCAGCACCGGTCCCGGCGTCTCGATCATCTGCTTGATCCCGGCCTCCAGCTCCTGCGGTCCCTCGATGCGAATGCCTGTCCAGCCATAGGCCTCGGCGAGCTTCACGAAATCGGGCAGGCTATCGGAATAGCTTTCCGAATAGCGGCTCTCATAGGTCAGCTCCTGCCACTGGCGGACCATTCCCATATATTCGTTGTTGAGAATGAAGACCTTGACCGGCAGACGATATTGCGTGGCGGTGCCCAGCTCCTGAATGTTCATCTGGATGCTGGCGTCTCCCGCAACGCAGATAACGAGGCTGTCGGGATTGCCCATCTGCGCGCCGATCGCGGCCGGGAAGCCATAGCCCATGGTGCCCAGCCCGCCCGAAGTCAGCCACTTGTTGGGAGCCTCGAAGCCGAAATGCTGCGCCGCCCACATCTGGTGCTGCCCCACTTCGGTGGTGATGATCGTATCCTTGCCCCGAGTCGCCTTGTAAAGATCGGCGATTGCCTGCTGCGGCATGATCTCCGCGCCGCCGTCGGGGTAGGAGAGGCTCTGGCGCGCGCGCCAGCCGGCGATGCGCGCCCACCACTCTTCCAGATTGGCGGCTTTATGCCCGGCCTTCTTCCACGCGGCGATCAGGTCGGCCATCGCGCTTGCGGCATCCGCGACGATGCCGATCTCGGTCATCACGATCTTGTTGATCGAGCTGCGGTCGATATCGATATGGATCTTCTTCGATCCCGGCGAGAACGCATCCAGGCGCCCGGTCACGCGGTCGTCGAACCGCGCGCCGATATTGATGATGAGGTCGGCCTTGTTCATCGCCATATTGGCTTCGTAGGTGCCGTGCATGCCCAACATGCCGAGCCACTGGTCCCCCGAGGCCGGAAACGCGCCAAGGCCCATCAGGGTAGACGTGACCGGCGCGCCTGTGAGCGCGGCGAGCTCGCGCAACAGCGCGGACCCTTCCGGCCCGGCGTTGATCACGCCGCCGCCGGTGTAAAGGATCGGCCGCTCTGCCGCCGCGATCATCGCCGCCGCCCGTTCGATAAGCGCCGGGTCAGCCTTCACCTGCGGGCGATAGCTGACATGGTTGGAGAGGTCCGGCCGCTCATAGGGCGCGGTCGCGACCTGCACGTTCTTCGGCATGTCGATCACGACCGGGCCGGGGCGGCCTGACGTAGCGATGTGAAACGCCTCATGGACGATGTGCGCGAGTCTGTCCGGCGACTTCACCAGATAATTATGCTTGGTGCAGTGGCGCGTGAGGCCGACCGTGTCCGCCTCCTGAAAAGCATCCGAGCCGATCAGGTGCGTGGCGACCTGCCCGGTGATGACGACCATCGGGATCGAATCCATCAGCGCGTCGGTGATGCCGGTGATCGCGTTGGTCGCACCGGGGCCGGAGGTGACGAGCACGACGCCCGGCTTGCCGGTGGAGCGGGCATAGCCCTCCGCCATGTGTGTCGCGCCCTGTTCATGGCGGACGAGCACATGCTTGATGGTCGGGTGGTTATAGAGCACGTCGTAAATCGGCAGCACCGCGCCGCCGGGATAGCCGAACACGACCTCGACCCCCAGATCGACCAGGCATTGCAGCAATATTTCAGCGCCGCTCAATTCCGACACGTATAATCTCCTCAAACCGGGACTCGTCGCCCCGAAAGCGAAGTAGTTCCATGGCCTTGAGCGCATGCGCGAGTTTGATGCGAATCGCAACCCCAAGCCGGTCGAGCCGCACTAAGAGACATAAAATGCTATGTCAATGGCTCTCTGAATAATTTTATTACGTTTGATGCTTCAAAATTGTTATCGACTATCCCTGTCCAGCGCGGCCATTCCTTTGGCGGCTGGCGGGAGAACCATGTATATTGCCGCTTGGCATATTGCCGGGTCGCGGCCTGCGCTTGGCTGATCATCGCCTCTCGCGTCAGCTCGCCCCCCAGCCAGCCCGCGATTTCCGGCACACCAATCGCGCGCATGACCGGCAGGTCGGGGGGCAGGCTGCGCGCGAGCAGCGCCTCCACCTCCTCGACCGCGCCGTGCTCCAACATCGCCTCGAACCGGGCGTCGCAACGGGCGCGGAGCCAATCGCGCGGGGGCAGCAGAATGAGCGGGTGCAGATCGACGGCGTTACCGATTCCGCCCGCTTTATCTTCTCGCCAGTCCAAAATGCTGCGCCCGGTTGAGCGGATCACCTCCAGCGCCCGCATGATCCGCGCACTATCGGCAGGGGCGAGGCGGGCGGCGGCGGGTGCGTCCTCGCGTGTTAGAGCGGCATAGGCCTCAGCCACTGGCATCGCGCGCACTGTGGCGCGGACGGCAGGGTCGATTTCCGGCACCGGCGCGATGCCATCCAGCAACGTGCGGATATAAAGGCCTGTGCCGCCGACGAGGATGGGCAACCTGCCCGCCGCATGCGCCGCAGCGATCTCGGCTTTGGCATCCGTTGCCCAGTCCGCAGCGGAGCACGGTTTCGCGCCGTCGCGTGTGCCAAACAGCCGGTGCGGCGCGCGCGCCATCTCTGCCGCCGAAGGCCGGGCCGAAAGCACATCAAGGTCGGCATAGACCTGGCTGGCATCGGCATTGATGATGACGCCCTCTGTGCGCTCCGCCAGCGCCAGCGCGAGTGCGCTCTTGCCGCTTGCCGTCGGCCCGGCAATAAGCGCGAGCCGGGGCCGGGGGGATTCGGTCGAAATTTCGGAAGGTTTGCTCATGTTCGTCGCCACCTTAGTCGCTCCAGGCTCGTTGGGGCAGGGGGATATTGCCGAAGCGGCGGACCGGGTGGCCGCCACCGGCGCGCGGGTGGCCGAGAGCGCGGTAATCGAACCGGGCGAGGCGACGGATATCCTGTTTGAGGGTGACGCGAAGGCGGTGCGCGCGGCGTTGCAGGCGCTTCCGGGTACGATCGACGTGATCGTGCAGCCGCATGCCACGCGGGAGAAAAAGCTGCTGGTGGCGGATATGGACTCAACGATGATCACCATCGAGTGCATCGACGAACTCGCCGATTATGCCGGGATCAAGCCGCAGATCGCCGAGGTGACGGAGCGGGCGATGCGCGGCGAGCTGGACTTTGCCGAGGCACTGAAGGCGCGCGTCGCGCTGCTCGCCGGTCTTGATGAAGCGATGATCGAGCGGTGCCGCGCAGAACGAGTGAAGCTGATGCCAGGTGCGAAGGCGCTGATCCAGACTTTGCGCGTGCGCGGGTGTCATACCATATTGGTTTCTGGCGGCTTCACCCGCTTCGCCGAGCCGGTGGCGGCCGAAATCGGCTTTCACAAGGTGGTGGCGAACGTGCTGGACATCGCTGGGGGCGCGCTCAGCGGCACGGTGCAATTCCCGATCGTCGATTCCGCGCGCAAACAGGCGGAGCTGGAGGGTGCGCTGGGTCAGCTAGGCCTCGACCCCGCGCTCAGCATCGCCATCGGCGATGGCGCCAACGACATCCCGATGATCGAGGCGGCGGGGCTGGGCGTCGCCTATCACGCCAAGGAAAAGACCCGCGCCGCTGCCGATGCGGAGATCCGCCATGGCGACCTCTCGGCGCTGCTCTATGCGGCAGGCATTGCGCGCAAGGATTGGGTCAGCAAATAAGCTCAGCGCAGCTTTACGATACAGTCCGCCCCGGCGGCCTTCACCTTGGCGCACAGCGCATCCGCCTCTGCGCGGGTCGTCAACGCTCCTGCCAGCAGCCGCGTCATTGCCCCGGCCGGTTCAAGGCGGTGCGGCTCGGCGGCGAGTGCCGGTAGTTTTGCCGTAACCGTTTTCCATTGCGCCTGCGCGCGTGCGGCCTCGCCGAACGCGCCGAGCTGGACCTGCCATCTGCCGCTCGGGGCGAGCGCGGGTTTCGGGGCAGGCGCGGGCGCTTGTGAAGGTGCCGTCGCCGGCGGCGGCGCGGGCTGCGAGGGTGGCACGGCGGCGCTGCGAACAGGCTTGGTGCTGGGCGCTGGCCGCAAGGGAGGCTGCGGAGTTGAGGCAGGCGATGCAGCGACCGCCGCACCCGCTGCCCGCGTCTTGCGCGCCTCCATCGCCGCCGCCAGCGCCAGGCCATCGCGGCGCTGATGTTCGGGAATATAGCGGTCCATCTGCGCCAGCGCAGCCGATGCCTGCTCCACCCCCGCAGCCGAAGCGCGGGTCATCAGCGCATAGGCGCGCATCCAGTCTCTCGGCAGCAGGTCACCGTTAAACAGCGCGATGCCCACCAGATATTGCGCGCGCGCCTCGCCCCGGTCGGCAGAGCGCAGCAAGCTGGGTATGGCCTCAGCCCGGCGGTTCTGCTGATAAAGCAGCAACCCATAGGCGTCCTCAGCTTGGTGATGCCCCTGCGCGGCGGCCTTGCGATACCATTCGAGCGCGGTGTTCGGGTCATGCGGCACCCCCCGACCGATCTTGTACGCTTGGCCGAGGTTGAACTGCGCGTCGGCATCGCCCGCTTCGGCAAGCGGCAGCCAGACTTTAAGCGCCCGCGCATAGTCGCCTTGCGCCCAGGCATCGACGCCAGCCTTGGTGTCGGCGTGTGCCGAAGGCGCGGCTGCCAATAGCGCCATTCCTGCCAGTGTCGCGCTAATACTGTGTCTCATAGTCCGTTTCCACCCGCGCGGCATGTCCGGCCTGCGCACTCCGGGCGCTATCATGCCCGCAAAATGGTGGAAACTGCGTTAATCGTAAACTCTTGGTCCGGGCGGGCACAATGTCTTCGAAAATCCGCACTTTTGCGGACTTTGAATGGGACTCCCCAGCTGTCGAATTAACAGAATGTTAGGACGTCGCCGGTTACCCTCTCGCACGACTACATCCATCCGGGGGAATTGCGTGCGCGTATTGGCTATGGCTTCGCAAAAGGGCGGTTCGGGCAAGACGACCTTGTCCGGCCATCTCGCTGTGCAGGCGGAACTGGCGGGCGCCGGGCCGGTCGTGCTGATTGATATAGACCCGCAGGGTTCGCTCGCCGACTGGTGGAACGAGCGCGAGGCCGATGTTCCCGCCTTTGCCGAGACCACGGTCGCGCGGCTGGCGCATGACCTCGAGACGCTGCGCGCGCAGGGCTTCAAGCTCGCGATCATCGACACGCCGCCCGCCATTACGATGGCGATCCAGAGCGTGATCTCGGTCGCCGAACTCATCGTCATCCCCACCCGCCCAAGCCCGCATGACCTGCGCGCTGTCGGTGCCACAGTCGATCTGTGCGAGCGCGCGGGCAAGCCGCTGATCTTCGTCGTCAACGCGGGCACGCCCAAGGCGCGCATCACGCAGGAGGCTGCCATCGCCCTTTCCCAGCACGGCACCGTCGCACCGGTGGTGGTGCATCAGCGCACGGATTTCGCCGCCAGCATGATCGACGGGCGCACGGTGATGGAGGTCAATCCCGGCAGCCGGTCCGCGCAGGAGATCGAACAGCTGTGGGGCTATATCTCCGACCGGCTGGAGAAGAATTTCCGCCGCACCGTCTTCTCGGTGCCCGGGCCCGCCGCGATGACGCGCCCCACCGCCGGCTTCGGCCGCCGCACGGTCAGCCAGTAAGGGGGCGCAGGCATGATCGAACCCAAGCCTTTCGCTTCGCTCACCTCCGGCCTGCTCGCCCGCAAGGGTGCGGCCCGCCCGGCGATGCGCCGCTATATCCCCGGTGGAGACAAGCCCAGCCTGCCGCTCTCGGTGCAGGAAGACCTGGGCTGGAACGACATGGGCGACGAACCGACCCAGCCTGCACCGCTGACAATGATCCGCGAGGATTTGCCTCAACCCGAAGCGCAGACCGTCACGCCCGAAATCCTGAAGCAGCAGGAGCTGCTGGTGGAGCAGATGGCCGAGCAGGAGGAGCGCGAGCCGTGGGTGCCTATGCCCATCGTGCGCCCGCGTGGCGCCAAGGCGGCGTTTACGCTGCGGCTCGACCCGGAGCGTCATTTGCGCCTGCGCCTTGCCTGCGCGGTGAACAACCGCAGCGCGCAACAGATCGTCACACAGGCGCTCGACGCCTTTCTCAACAGCCAGCCCGAGCTTGAGGCGCTGGCGCAACAGGTGCCGGGGACCGACGGCGCCAATCCGATCCGCTAGCCATGAAGGTGGGGACCAGCATGAAACGCGACCACAAACGCAAAGCCCTCTCAAATCTCGCGGCGTCCTCGCTGATCGTCGCCGCCTCGATGGTGGGCTGCACCGGCCAGGCGCTGCACACGCAGGCAGGCGCAAGCGCTGGCAAGCTCAACGCCATGGCCGATGCGCAGGCGCGAGATGCCGAGAAGGCGCTGGCCGCCAGGGACGCCGCCAGGGCCATCCAGATCGCCGAGGCCGCCGTCGCCGCGTCGCCGAACAAGGCGGACTATCGCACCCTGTTGGGCCGCGCCTATCTGATGGACGGGCGCTTCGCCTCGGCGCGCACCGCATTCGAGGATGCGTTGACGCTGGGTGCAACCGATGGGCGCACCGTCGTCAACCTCGCGCTGATCCATGTCGCGCAGGGGGACAAGGCCACCGCCCAGCGCCTGCTGAACGAGCGCGTCGATCAGCTCACCGCCGCCGATTATGGGCTGGCGATGGCGATGGCAGGCAACCCCGACGAAGCGATCCGCGTACTCTCGCAGGCGATCCATGCTCCGACAGCGGGCGCGAAGGAGCGGCAGAACCTCGCTTATGCCTATGCGCTGGCCGGGCAATGGACCGAAGCGCGGCAGGTCGCCACGCTCGATCTCGCGCCAGCCGACGCCGCCAGGCGCGTGCTGGGCTGGGCGCAGGCCGCACAGCCTGGCGCGGACAGCCAGCGCGTCATCGCCATGATGGGCGTAATGCCGCGCGCCGACGATGCCGGGCTGCCGGTGCGCCTTGCGCTGGGGCAAAACCAGCCCGCGCCTGCTCAGCTGGCGGAAGCTGCGCCGTCCGCGCCCGCCGCCGAGTTCGTCCCGGCGCCCATCGCCGACGAACCCGAGGCTGACAACGCGCCCGTGGCTGCCCCTGCGGCGCTGACCCCGGCGCCAGCGCCGGCCACCACCCCGGCTCCCGCACCTGCCCTTGCTGCTGCGAGCGAGGACGAGGTCAAGGTCAGCGTGCCGGAGTTCATTCCCGCACCGCGCACGCCGATGCGCGTTGCCGTGGCCGCGCCCAAGGCGCTGGCCGCTCCGGCTCAGCCCGCCCTTGGCCAAACGCCGCTTTCCCCGCTGCTGCGTGCGCCTGCGCCCAGCCCGCTGTTGAAAAACCCGGTCCCCGGCGCGCGCCCGGTCGCGCTGTGGCAGCCGGTTGATGCCAACAAGGGCTCGGCATGGGTGGTCCAGCTCGGTGCGTTTTCCTCGCCTCAGGCCGCGAGGGCCGGGTGGAACCAGGCGGTGCGCGGTAATGAGCGCTTGGGCCTGTTCCCGCAGCTCATCACCCAGGCGAATGTCAACGGCCACACATATCATCGCGTGGCGATCGCCGGCTTTGGCACCAAGGGCGGCGCCGACAAGCTCTGCGGTTCCATCCGCGCGACTGGCGGCAGTTGCTTCGTCCGCCTTGGCGGGCCGGAAGCCGCGCCGATCCACTGGGCGAAGTTGAAGATCAAGGCGCCCGCGCGCCTCGCCATGCGCTAGGCGATAGTTTTCCTCCCAAATGGGGGAGCCATCACGGCTCCCCCCTTTTTTATGAGTAAAAGACGCCGCCCTTCATGACGCGCCTGACGCGGCCCTGAACCGGCAGCTTGTCGAACGGGGTATTGCCCGCCGCCGCCGCCATGCGGTTGCTGTCGACGATCCACGGCGCGTCGGGATCGACGAGGATGACGTCTGCCGGGCTTCCCGCTGCAAAACTGCCCGCATCCACCCCCAATATCCGCGCCGGATTGGCGGAAAGCAGCCGCATCAGCGCGGTGATGCCGATCACCCCGTCCCGCACCAGATTGAGCGAGAGCGCGAGCAAGGTCTCGGCCCCGGCAACGCCCGGTGCGGCATCGGCAAAGGGCAGGCGCTTGTCCTCCGGCCCGCGCGGATCGTGGCTGGAGGTGATGACATCTATCGTGCCGTCCGCCACGGCGGCCAGCGCGGCCTTGCGATCATCCTCGGAGCGCAGCGGCGGAGAGAGGCGCGCGAAGGTGCGATAGTCGGACACTGCGTTGTCGGCGAGGAACAGGTGCGCGGGCGATATGCCGCAGGTGACGCGCAGGCCTTCATTCTTCGCCGCGCGGATGAGGTCAAACCCAGCTTTTGTCGTGACGAGGCGGAAATGGATCGCCGCCCCGGTCTCGCGCACCAGCGCGATATCGCGCGCGATCGCCATTGCCTCGGCGCAGGCTGGCGCCGCCGCCAGCCCCAGCCGGGTTGCCGTCTCGCCATTGGTTGCCACCGCCCGGCCCGCCAGCCCGGCATCTTCGGCATGGGAGATCACCGTGAGGCCTAGGCCACTGGCATAGGCGAGGACCCGGTGCATCACGCCCGAGTCCGCGATCCAGCTGCGCCCGGTGCCGACCGCCTTTGCGCCCGCCCTCTGCATCAGCCCGATTTCGGCCATCTCGGCCCCGGCAAGTCCGCGCGTCGCCGCCGCTATCGGGTGAACCCAGAAATCGGGCTTGCCGTTGCGCGTTGCCTCGCGAATGAGGCCCACGTCGTCGAGCGGCGAGGACTGATCGGGCATCAGCGCCGCGCGCGTGATCCCGCCGAAATGGAAGGCAGGCTTGTCGGTCCTGAACACGCCGAGGTCGACCAGCCCCGGCGCGACGACGAGGCCGCTTGCGTCAATCACTTCGGCGTCGGACGGTACATCGACTGCTCCGCTGGCGAAGATGGCATCGCCTTCGATCAGCAGTGTGCCCTGGATAGGCGCATCCTGCGCGGGGTCGGCCAGCAGCCCTCCGGTGATGGCGATTTTCGGCCCGCTCACCATCCCTCTACTCCCCTCGCACTGCGCGTCAGCACGTCAAGGCACGCCATCCGCACCGCGACGCCCATCTCCACCTGCTCGGTAATGGCGGAGCGGTCCGGGTCGTCCGCCACGCCGCTGGTGATCTCCACGCCTCGGTTCATGGGGCCGGGATGCATCACCAGCGCATCGGGCTTGGCCTTGGCCAGCCGCTCGGGCGTAAGCCCATAAAGCGCATGATATTCTCTCGCTGAAGGGATGAACGCGCCGTCCATCCGCTCGTTCTGGAGGCGCAGCATCATCACCACGTCTGCCCCGTCCAGCGCCGTATCGAAATCGGTGTAAGCGGTTGCGCCCATGCATTCCACGGCTGCGGGCATCAGCGTGGGCGGGGCGACAACGCGCACCTGCGCACCCAATGCTGTGAGGCACAGCATGTTGGACCGCGCGACCCGGCTGTGCAGCACATCGCCGCAGATGGTGACGATCTGCCCCTCGATATAGCCGCGCCGCCGCCGGATGGTGAGCGCGTCCAGCAAGGCCTGCGTCGGGTGCTCGTGCCAGCCATCGCCCGCGTTCAGCACCGGGCAGTCGACCTTGTCGGCAATGAGCTGCACCGCGCCTGAGCTGCCGTGGCGGATAACGATCACGTCCGCGTGCATCGCGTTCAGTGTCACCGCCGTATCGATCAGCGTCTCGCCCTTTTTCACGCTCGATTGCGCGGCGTGCATATTGACCACATCCGCGCCCAGGCGCTTGCCCGCAATCTCGAAGCTGAGCAGCGTGCGCGTCGAGTTCTCGAAAAAGGCGTTGATCTGGGTGAGGCCCGCCAGCCGGTCGTCATGCTTCTGCGCCGCGCCGCGATTGACGCCGACCCAATGCTCCGCCTCATCGAGCAGGAAGCGGATTTCCCACGGCTTCAGATGCGCGATGCTGAGGAGGTGGCGATGCGGGAAAGCGTCTTTTCCCCCGGAGTTTGCGGGGCGGCTCTGGCCGGCTTGCGCGTCTGCATCGCTTGGCATGAGCCGGTGCCTTACGTTAAGAGGCAGGAGCGGTCAACGCGTCTATGGCGCCCTGCAGGATATAGCTCGCCGCAAGCTTGTCGACCAGTTCGCTACGCCGGGCGCGGCTGGTGTCGGCCTCGATCATCATGCGCGTCACCGCCTGCGTCGACCAGCGCTCGTCCCACAGCAGGATGGGGAGGCCAAGGTCCGCCATATTCTGCGCAAACGCGCGGCTCGCCTGGCTGCGCGGGCTGGCCGAGCCGTCGAGATTGAGCGGCAGGCCGATGACGATGCCCTTCACCTGTTGCTCTGTCATGAAGGCGGCAAGCGTCGCCTTGTCCTTGCTGAACTTCCCGCGCGAGATTGTGTGCGCGGCGGAAGCGATGCTCCAGCCCGCATCGCATAGCGCGAGGCCGATGGTCTTCGTCCCCACATCCATGCCGATCAGCCGTCCGCCAGTGGGCAGTGCCGCGCGAAACTCGGCGGCATGGGTGGTGATGAGGGCACGCTCGGCGATAATGCTTGTCCTTTTGCAGTTGCGCAGGCTCTACCAGCCGGGCTATCGGCCAATCCCATGTCGATCAATAGCAGCACCGTCAAGAAAGTCGCCAGCCTTGCGCGCATCGCCGTCTCTGACGACGAGGCCGAGCGGCTGGTTCCCGAACTCAACAACATCCTCGGCTGGGTCGAGCAACTGGGGCAGGTGGACGTCTCCGGCGTGGAGCCGATGACCGCCGTGATCCCCAACGCGTTGCGCCTGCGCGACGATGTGGTGAACGCCGATCCGCTGACCGGCGGCAATGTGCGCGACAAGGTGCTCGCCAACGCGCCGCAAGCCGAACATGGCTTTTTCGCGGTGCCGAAGGTGATCGAATGAAAGCCGCGGGATTTCATTCGATCATCCCGGACAGCGGCGCAGCCGCGACCGATCCGGGATCCAGAAACACAGACTCCATATGGATGCCGGCTCACGTCCGGCATGACGGGCTAAATCTATGACCGAGCTGACCAACCTGACAGTCGCGGAAATTCGCGATGGCGTGGCGGCGGGTAAGTTCTCCGCGCGCGAGGTAGCGAGCGCCTTTAACGCCGCCGTGGAGGCAGGGCGCGCCCTGAACGCCTATATCGTCGAGACGCCGGAACTGGCGCTGAACGCCGCCGACGCGGCGGATGCGGCGCGCGCTTCGGGCGACCTGAAACCGCTCTCCGGCGTGCCCATCGGTATGAAAGACCTGTTCTGCACGGCGGGCGTGCAGACGACGGCCGCAAGCCACATCCTCGAAGGCTTCACGCCGCCCTATGAGTCGACCGTCTCCGCCAAGCTCTGGGCTGCGGGCGCGGGGATGCTGGGCAAGCTCAACCTCGATCAGTTCGCGATGGGCAGCTCCAACGAGACGAGCGCGTTCGGCAAGGTGATCTCCCCCTGGCGCGATGCGTCTGGCAAAGACCTCGCTCCCGGCGGCAGCTCCGGTGGCTCCTCCGCCGCCATCTCCGCGCGGCTCTGCCCTGCCGCCACCGGTACGGACACGGGCGGCTCGATCCGCCAGCCTGCCGCCTTCACCGGCATATCCGGCATCAAGCCGACCTATGGCCGCTGCTCGCGCTGGGGCATCGTCGCGTTCGCGTCTTCGCTCGATCAGGCGGGCGCAATGGCCCGCACGGTGAAGGACAACGCGATCCTGCTGGAAGCCATGGCAGGGTTCGATGCGAAGGATTCGACTTCGCTGGACCTGCCCGTGCCGCAGTGGGAGGCGAACCTGTCCTCCAACCTCAAGGGCAAGCGCATCGGCATCCCCAAGGAATATCGTCCCGATGGCCTCAACGCCGAGATCGCGGCGCTGTGGGATCAGGGGATAGCTTGGGCAAAGGATGCGGGTGCGGAAGTTGTGGAGGTCTCGCTGCCCCACACGCACTATGCCTTGCCGACCTATTATATCATTGCGCCTGCCGAGGCGTCGTCCAACCTCGCGCGCTATGACGGCGTGCGCTATGGCCAGCGCGTACTGCCCGATGGCGCGGGCCTGCAGGATATGTACGCCGCCACCCGCGCCGCAGGCTTCGGTGACGAGGTGAAGCGCCGCATCATGATCGGCACCTATGTGCTCTCGGCAGGCTATTACGACGCCTATTACACCCAGGCCTGCAAGGTGCGTACGCTCATCAGCCGCGATTTTGAGGCGGCGTGGGAGACATGCGATCTGCTGCTCACCCCCACCGCGCCATCCGCCGCCTTCCCGCTTGGCGAAAAGCAGGAAGACCCGCTGGCGATGTATCTGAACGACGTCTTCACGGTGCCCGCCTCGCTCGCCGGCCTGCCCGCGATGGCGGTGCCGGGTGGCTTGAACAGCTCGGGCCTGCCGCTCGGGCTTCAGATCATCGGCAAGGCGCTGGACGAGCAGGGCGTGCTCAACGCCGCGCTGGCGCTGGAGGAGCGCGCGGGCTTCACGGCGAGGCCGGAGAAATGGTGGTGATTGGCGATCTCCTGAAGGACTTGATCCAACAGGAGGTCACTGTCGCAGTCAGCGACTGGTTCTGCAAAAAGTTCGGTCGCAAGAAGAACGTTCATGTGGTGTCGGAAGAGCATAGGTCTAAACGTTCCCGGCACCGCAAAAGGGTGAAGAAATGACTGAATCAACCTATCGCATCCAGGGCGCAACCGGCGAGTGGGAGGTCGTGATCGGCCTTGAGGTCCATGCGCAGATCACGACGCAGGCGAAGCTGTTTTCCGGCGCGGCGACCGCTTTCGGCGCGGAGCCTAACACGCAGGTCAGCCTTGTTGACGCCGCCATGCCCGGCATGCTGCCCGTGCCGAACCGCGAATGCATCCGTCAGGCCGTCCGCACCGGCATGGCGATCAACGCGCAGATCAACACATATTCCCGCTTTGACCGCAAGAACTATTTCTACGCCGATCTGCCGCAGGGATACCAGATCAGCCAGCTTTATCACCCGATCGTGGGCGAGGGGCAGATCGAGATCAGCCTCGATGACAAGAACCCCGAGGCCGACGTCAAGACCATCGGCATCGAGCGCATCCATGTGGAGCAGGACGCAGGCAAGCTGATGCACGATCAGCACCCGACGCGCTCTTATGTCGACCTCAACCGCTCCGGCGTCGCGCTGATGGAGATCGTCTCGCGGCCGGACATGCGCTCGCCTGCGGAGGCTGGTGCCTATCTCTCCAAGCTGCGTACGATTCTGCGTTATGTCGGCAGCTGCGACGGCAATATGGATCAGGGCAGCATGCGCGCGGACGTGAACGTCTCCGTCCGCAAGCCCGGCGAAGAGTTCGGCACCCGCACCGAGACCAAGAACGTCAACTCGGTCCGCTTCGTCATGGCCGTGGTGGAGCAGGAGGCGCGCAGGCAGGTCGATCTCATCGAGGATGGCGGCACTGTGGTGCAGGAAACCCGCCTCTATGACCCCGATCGCAACGAGACGCGCTCGATGCGCTCCAAGGAAGACGCGCACGATTACCGCTATTTCCCGGATCCGGATCTGCTTCCCTTAGAGCTGGACGACGCGTTTCTGGAGGAATGTCGCGCGTCCCTGCCCGAACTGCCCGATGCCAAGCGCCACCGCTACGAAAATGACCTCGGCCTCTCGCCCTATAATGCAGGCGTACTGACGGCGGACGCCGACACCGCGCGCTGGTTCGAGACGCTGATCGCGGCGTCGGCCGCCAAACAGGGCAAGAGCGAAGGCGATGTGGCGAAGGCCGCTGCCAACTGGCTGCTCTCGGAACTGTTCGGCGCGCTGAACAAGCTCGGCAAGGGGCTGGAGGACAGCCCCGTCTCGCCGGAGGCCGCGGCGGAGCTGCTCGCGCTGGTGGGCGATGGCACCATCTCCGGCTCGATTGCCAAGCAGGTGCTGGAAAAGATGCTGGAAACCGGCGACGGTGCCGCCGCCATTGTCGAGCGCGAGGGCTTGAAGCAGACCTCGGATACTTCGGCTATCGAGGCAGTGATCGCCAAAATCCTCGCCGACAATGCCGACAAGGTGGAGCAATATAAAGCGGGCAAGGAAGCATTGTTCGGCTTCTTCGTCGGGCAGACCATGAAGGCGATGCAGGGCAAGGCCAACCCGCAGGTGGTGAACGAACTGCTGAAGAAGGCCCTGGCCTGATCCTCAGCCGAAATTCAGTCCAATTTGAACATAACCGAATAGTCCCTGTTGCCTTGCGGTGAGCAGAGCATTAGCCCCTTGGTATAACCTATGGGGGGTTTGTCTGATGCGTAAATTATGGGTCGCGGGCCTTGCCTGCGCGTCGATGATGCTGTGTGCGTCCGGTTCGGTGTCTGCAAAGGCGATCCAGCGCGATGGTTTTGCTTTCCCCAGTGACAGCAAGGTCAGGATCGTGGTGTTCCGGCCCGATGTGCATGTCGGCTCATTGGGCGCGGGCGGGGTCGATAGCCCCAATGCGGACTGGACGGCCACAGCGCGCGCCAACATGCAGAAGGCGTTCGAGGCCGCGGCGGAATCGCGCGAGGCGCAGCTTGAGTTTCTGGGCGACCCCGAGGGCGAGAACGCCAAGCTCCTGAACGACTATCGCGGCCTGTTTCAGGTGGTGTCGCAGGAAATCCTCGCCCATGGCGTGTTCATAGACCGCTTCCCGACCAAGCTCGCACCGCGCGATCCCAAGCAGGCCGGCAAGCGCTATAAGCTCGACTGGACGATGGGCGCGGAAGCCCGCAGGCTCAAGGAAGCGACCGGCGCGGACTACGCGATGTTCGTCTATACCTATGATTCTTATGGCGATACCGGCCGCAAGGTGGCGCAGCTGCTGATGGCGGGCCTGTTCGGCGCCTACATTCCGGCGGGCGTGCATATCGGTTACGCCGGGCTGGTCGATCTCAACACCGGTGACATGGCCTGGTTCAATGCGGATGTCGCCGTCGGCGGCGACCCGCGCGAGGTCGATGGGGCGACCAAGCGCGTGAGCCAGCTGATGGCCGGCTTCCCCAAGCGCGTGCCCGCCGCCGCGCCCTCCACCATCGCCACCAAATAACCGGACGGGGAGCATCGGGGGGTGCGCTTGTCGAGGGAGAGGCTGATTTCGCCGTTGCTGGCGGTGGCGCTCGTCACCCAGCCGCTGCTGGCGCAAACCGCCGCTCCGGTCACTCCCGCCGTATCGTCCCCTGCCGCTGCTGAACAGGCCGAGGGCCCCTATCAGCCGAAGGATAAGGATGAGCGCGGCCTGTGGATGCAGATGGAGGAAGCCGAGCGTCAACTCAAGGTTTCGCCACTGGTGATCCGCGATCCCGCGCTCAACAGCTATGTTCGCTCGGTCCTCTGCCGTTCGGTTGGCGAGAAAAAGTGCGCGGAAGTCCGCATCTACTTGGTTCGCACACCGGACTTCAACGCCAACATGGCCCCCAACGGAGTCATGCAGGTATGGTCCGGCTTGTTGCTCCGGGTGCAGAATGAGGCGCAACTCGCGAGTGTTCTCGGTCACGAATATGCGCACTATGAGAAGCGTCACAGCATCCAGATTTTCCGCGATCTGCGTTCACGTGCCAACGCTTACGCCTGGCTTTCCATGATAACTGGGGCGCTGCTGTCCGCGTTACTGATCATTCCCGGTCTTTATGAGCACAGCCGGGAACAGGAGCATGAAGCCGACATGGGTGGTTTCGCCTATATGTCGAGGGCGGGTTACGACACGCGCGAAGCATCCAAAATCTGGGAAAATCTGCGGGCCGAGATGGACGCCACCGCCGCCGCGCGCAAAATGAAGTCCCGGAAGGACAAGGACCGCGGCCTGTTCGCCAGCCATCCCCCCACCGCCGAGCGGGTGAAATATCTCGCCGAAGCCGCGGCAAAAGACCCCGGCACGCCCGGCGGCACCGGCGCGGCCTCTTATGCTGCGGCAATGGCGCACTTCTGGCCGCTGTTCGTCGAAGACCAGCTCAAGAACAATGATTTCGGCGCGACCGAATACCTCGTGACCAGCATCGCCAAGGATGGCTGGTCGGACTGGCTCTATTACGCGCGCGGAGAGCTGTATCGCCGCCGCGCGGGTGCGGGCGATCTGGAGAAGGCGGTGGGCTTCTTTACCGATGGCATCACTGCGACGGGCACCACGCCGGAGCTGTGGCGCGGGCGCGGCCTCGCGCGGCTGAAGCTCGGCCTTACCGAAAGCGCGAAGGAAGACTTGAAGGAATATCTCAGACGGGCGCCCGGTGCGCCCGACAAGGCAATGATTGCCATGATGGCGGGAGGATGACCATGAAAAGACTGTTGCGGGCCGGGCTGATCGTTGCGCTGGCCATTGCTCCTGCCACGCCGCTGATGGCGGGGTGGAAGCTGGTAAAGCAGAACGTCGCGGTGAAGGTCGCGAAAAGCACGATGACGGTCGCGCCCGGCGAGGACTGGAACCGCTCCACCTACCGCGCCAGCAAAAAGGGCGAGACCTGGACGCTCGACGGGCCGGGCCTCAACGAGGTCTATTTCGCCGCCGCGCTGGTACCGGGCGATACGCTCTACCGTGATCCCAACAAGAAGGTGAAGCCGCTGCCGCTGCTCGGCAAGAATGTGCAGCTTACGGAAATACCCGAGTTTTTCGAAAGTTCTCAGCGTGTCGCCTACAACACCTCGCTCTACAGCGTGACCGGGGTGGAGCCGGTGAAGTTTCTGGGGCAGGATGGCGTGCGCTTCACCTATCAGTTCGCGGTGGAGGGCAATCCGCTGGAATATAAGGGCGTGGCTCAGGCGGCGCTGGTGGGCGGCAAGCTCTACATCATCTGTTTCACGGCGCCCGCGCTCACCTTTTATGAGCGCGATCTGGCCAGGGCGAATGTCATCATGGCGAGCGCGAAATTATAAGGTCAGCGCCAAAGAAAACGGGATGGCAGGGCTGTTAAGCCGCCGCCATCCCGCTGATGCTCCGGATTTGGCCGAAGCGATCCGATTAGAACTTCGCGACCAGACCCGCCATCGGGCGGATCGAGCGGAAATTGCCCATCGTATCGACCTGCATGCGCAGACGGATGTTGCTGTTGTCGCCTTCCTGCATACCGAAGTCTACGGGAGACAGTTCAAGGCCTGCGCCATAGGTCATTCCGTCATGGTCACGGCCGTTGATGCCCTGGCTGTCGAGGTTGACCCAGCGATAGCCGACCTTGCCGAAGATCATGCTGTCCTTGCCAGCGCGGATGCCCACGCGGCCTGCAGCTCCATATTCCCAGTCGATATCGCCGGTGAAGCCCTTGGCAACGCTACCTTCGCCGCCGACCGTCAGCGGGCCGAGGTCGATGTTGGCGCCCACCACACCTTCAACGATGCCGCCTTCGGTGCTGCCGGGAATGCCGAGGTTGTTGCGCTCGCTGTCGAAATCCTCATAGCCGCCCATCACGCCCGCATAGAGCTGAAAGCGCGAGTTGGAGGGCACGCCATCGTCGACCCCATCATTCTGGGCATAAGCGGCGGCGGGAATAAGCGACGCAGCGCCGAGCGCCGCCAGAAGCAGTGTTTTCATCGTTCTGAACCTTTTGCTGTTGCTGTTGTTCCGGTTTGGACCCGGCGGCCAGCAGTTGCGCCTTTGATCGCGGCGCGCTGACAGGAGGCTGAATGCTTCGGTCAGGCGGCGGTTGCACAACTCATCGCAAAAGAGACGCTTCGCAAAGAATAGGTTGCGAAAATGTCACGGTTTCTGAACCTGGGATAACAGAAATCGGCTTTCCACATGGAAAAAGGCGTGGACAACGCCACGCCTTTTCCTGCTGCTCCATTGTATTTCGGTGGTTCAGCCCACCGTCGCCTTCACGATCTTGCCGGGCTTGGCCGGCGGCTCGCCCTTGGGTAGCGCATCGACATGCTCCATGCCGCTCTCCACCACACCCCACACGGTATATTGCCGGTCGAGGAAAGTCGCGTCATCGAAGCAGATGAAGAACTGGCTGTTGGCGCTGTTGGGGTTTTGCGCCCGCGCCATCGAGCACACGCCCCGCACATGCGGCTCGGCGTTGAACTCGGCCTTAAGGTCCGGCAGCTCCGATCCGCCCATGCCGGTTCCGGTCGGGTCGCCGCCCTGCGCCATGAAGCCCGGGATCACGCGATGGAACACGACCCCGTCGTAGAAGCCTTCCTTGGCGAGCGTGCTGATGCGCTCGACATGGCCGGGCGCGAGATCGGGGCGCAATCTGATGACGACGTCGCCGCCGCTGTCGAGGGAGAGGGTAAGGGTGTCATCGGCCATGGCAGTCGCTCCGTTTCGGACAAGGTAAGATGTCGGCTCATATAGCGGCTCGCGCGCGCAGGAAAAGGCAAATCGCCTTGCAATTCGTTGAGGCATAAGCGAAAGCGAGCCGATGATCAGCCAGCCGGAAACCGAGGGAGACGTTGATGAACGAGACCGACGCATCTCCCGCGCGCGAAGCTGTCGCCGCTGACGAGACCCTGCCCGCCGCCGATGCGGTCGCGCCCGAATCCCGCCATGATGAGGACGACCGGCTGAAGCCCGAATATGTTTCCGCCGTGCGCGATGCGGTGGAAGCGGGCGACAGCGAGCGCGCGCGCGAACTGGTGGCCCCGCTCCACCCGGCTGACGTCGCAGACCTGATCGAGCTGACCCCGGCCGACGAGCGGGCCGATGTCATCGCGGCGCTCGGCGATCTGGTGAGCGGCGAGGTGTTTTCCGAACTCAACGATTATGTCCGCGACGATGTGATCGAGGAGATGGAACCCGCTCAGGTGGCGGAGCTGGCCGCAGAGCTCGATACCGACGACGCCGTCGCGCTGATCGAGGACCTGGAGGAAGAAGACCAGCAGGCGGTGCTCGACGCGATGGAGCCGGAAGACCGCGCCGCCATCGAAAGCGCGCTGTCCTATCCGGAGGAATCCGCCGGTCGCCTCATGCAGCGCGATCTTGTCGCGGTGCCGCAGCACTGGTCGGTCGGGCAGGTGATCGACTATCTGCGCGAGGCGAGCGCGCTGACCACCGACTTCTGGGAAATCTTCGTGGTGGACGAGCGCCATCACCCGATCGGCAGCTGTCAGTTGAGCTGGGTGCTCACCTGCCCACGCTCCGTTTCGGTCAGCGACGTGATGAAGCGCGAGCAGACGCTGATCCCGGTCGACATGGATCAGGAAGAGGTGGCGCTGCGCTTCCAGAAATATGCGCTGATCTCCGCCGCCGTGGTCGATCCCACCGGGCGGCTGGTCGGCATGATCACCGTCGACGATATTCTGCACATCGTGCAGGAGGAAGCGGGCGAAGACATATTGCGCCTGTCCGGTGCGGGCGATGGCGACATCAACGAGCCGGTGATGGACAGCTACAAGGCGCGGGTGCGCTGGCTGCTCTCCAACCTGCTCACCGCGCTGCTCGCGTCCTCCGTCATCCGCCTGTTCGAGGGCACGATCGAGCAGATGGTGGCATTGGCCACGCTGATGCCGATCGTCGCGGGCGTCGGCGGCAACGCGGGCAGCCAGACCATGGCGGTTACGGTGCGCGCACTCGCCACCAACCAGATCACGGCGTCGAACACATGGCGCACGATCTTCCGCGAGATGCGCGTGGCGCTGCTCAACGGCGCGACGGTGGCGGTGGTGATCGGTATCGGCGTGACTTTGGTGTTCAGCAATCCGGCGCTGGGCGGGGTAATCGCGGCGGCGATGCTGACCAATATCGTTACCGCAGGCTTGGCTGGCGCGGCGATTCCACTCATCTTCGACAGGTTCGATGCGGACCCGGCGGTGGCCTCGTCGATCTTCGTGACGATGATCACCGACTCGATGGGCTTTTTCGCATTCCTCGGGCTGGCGACGCTGGCGGGCCTCACCGGCGGCGCTTGAAAACGCTCCGCGCCAAAGCCATCTCCAGCCCATGCCACTTCATCTTACGAAAATCGCCTTCGGTTGCGAGAGCGCGGAAGATCTTGCCGCGCGGCTGGCACAGCGTTCCCCCGAGGGCGAGGTCCGCCTCACCACGCGCTATGCCCCGAAACGCATGGAGGAACTGGCCGGGGGCTCGCTTTACTGGATCCATAGCCATATGCTCGTGGGGCGCAGCCCGCTCATCGGGTTCGAGGACAATGGTGAGGGCCGCTGGTGGCTCAAGATCGAACCGCGCCTGATCCCGGTTCTCCCCGCGCCCAAGCGCGCCCATCAGGGCTGGCGCTATCTTGCGGACGAAGACGCGCCGCGCGATCTCATCGAAGGCGAGACCTCTGGGGATACCCTCCCCGCCGGGATGGCGATGGAATTGGGGCGGCTCGGGCTGGTCTGAGCTGTTATTTGGCTTCGGTTGCCGGAGCTGCGGCGTCTGCGCCTGCCTTGGCGGCGTCCGCCTTGGCCTTCTCTTCCGCCTTCACTCGCGCTTCGATCGCTTCGGAGTCGGCGTCGATCGTCCCAAGGCGTTTGGCCCGTTCCGCCGCAACCCGATCGGCCCAGCTCTTGTCACCCATCGCCGATCGCTCGGCCTTGGCCTGCTTTGCAAGTTTCGAGAAGCAGCCCGTAAAGCTGTTGGCGCCGCCCACCGGCGAACAGCTTTGCGTGCCGCCGACGCCGACATATTCGATCGAGCGGACGCGGCTGGTCCATGCCTCGTTCTTGGTCGAGCCGATCTCCTCGCCTCTCAGTTCCCTAGGAATGCGATAGCGGTCCTTCTCGTCCTGCCGCGCACAGACGAGGATTTCATCACCCGCGCTGACGGGGCAGGGGTCATCGCCATAAACGATCACCTGCTTGATGCGCGCTTCATCAGGGCCAGCAGCTACAGGAGTCTGCGCAGACGCCGGAGAGGTGACGGCGAGGGTCGTCATCGCGAGGGCCAGCAGGGCAGGGGTCTTCAGCATCGTCTCAAATCCTTTTTGAAAGCGCGATCGCCGCGCGGCAGCCCAGACGGATCGCACCGAACAACAGCGGATAGGCGGGGGCATTTTCCGCGCCCTGTGCCAGCGCCGCGTCGCGATGTTCGACTTCCTCTGCCTGAAAATCGCGGATGGCGTGCGAAAGTTCCGGATCATTGCCGTCCAGCTCGTCCAGCTGCTCGGCATAGTGCGCGTCAATCTCGGTCTCGATCGCGGCGGTGCAGGCCATCGCCGCCTCCGGTCCCAAGGCAGCTGTCGCCGCGCCGAGCGCGAAGCCCGCGACATCCCACAAAGGCTGGAGCAGCGTGGGGCGCACGCCGCGCCGCGCCATCATCGCGTCGAAGTGGACGCGATGCCGTTCTTCCTGTGCCGCCATCGCGGCGATGGAGCGCGCCATCGGGTGCCGGTTGCCCATCACCGCCAACTGCCCGGCATAGATCCGGGTGGCGCCATATTCGCCTGCCTGATCGACGCGGAGCATGGCGGCGCGGTCGGCCTTGCGCGGCTGCACCGGGCGGGGAAAGTCCTTCATGGTCATCCTCTCCGGCACCGCATGAGCAAGGCTGCGATCACCACCGCCGCGCCCAGCGAGAACAGCGCGTTATACCCGGCGAGCGAGATTCCCATCAGCGTCCAGGGCGCCACATCGCATCGGATCAGCGGCGCATTCATGATGCTGTTCAGCATATCCTGTGTGGTTCCGCCGGTGTTTGAGGCGGTGCAAGTGGTCAGCCCCTCCCACCAGCCATATTCCACACCAGCATGAAACAGGCCGATGGCCCCGCTGACAGCAATCGCCAGCGCGGCTAGTCCCGTGAACAGAAACGCAATCTGCGGCCGCGCACGCAGCACATAGGCATCCAAGGCAAAGAAAATCGCCACCAGATGCGGCCAGCGTTGCCACATGCACATCTCGCAGGGGAACAGCCCACCCACATATTGCGACAGCAATGCCCCGCCCAGCAGCAGGACGGGCGTCAACAGTGCGATCAGGCGGGCGCGGGCAAGGGCATCGGCGGGCGTCATAAGTCTTCTATAGGCGTATCCGGCATCGAGGTCACCACGCCATTGTGCTGGATCAAAATGGAACCAGTGATGAATGGTGTTTCCCAAATTCCCCTCGGTGGCGAATTTGGGTTTCGACGCCGGCCCGCTCTCCTATTTCCCCGCAGCCTTCTTCAGCGCGTCCGTGGCCTTTGCGCCCTTCACCGGTGCCTTGCCGAGCCGTCCGAGCGTCTGGATGGCATAATTAAGCTGGAAATCGGTGACGCCCTGTGCCTTCAGCTGCTCCGCCGTCATGGCAAAGCGCGGATCGGCCTTGATGTCTTCCTCCAGCGTCGGGTCGGCGGCCTTGGCCTCGTTGAGCAGGTGGCGGCGCAGGTCCGATTCGCGCACCGGCTGGCGCAGCTTGTAATCGGGGTCAGACAGCTGCGGCACACGCACGTCTGGCTTGATGCCGCCTTCCTGGATCGAGCGGCCGGACGGCGTATAATAGCGCGAGGTCGTCAGCTTGATGCCCGTCGTCTCGCTGATCGGGATCACGGTCTGCACGCTGCCCTTGCCGAAGCTGCGCTCGCCCATGATGAGCGCGCGGTGATGATCCTGCAATGCGCCAGCGACGATCTCGGAGGCCGAGGCCGATCCGCCGTCGATCAGCACGATCACCGGCGCGCCGCCGGTATCGTCGAGCTTGTCGGCATAATAGCGGCGGATGTCCGCCTTGTTGCGCCCGCGGTCGGACACTACCTCGCCGCCGTCCAGGAACACGCCGGACACGCCGACCGCCTCGCCCAATATGCCGCCGGGGTTGGAGCGCAGATCGAGCACATAGCCGGTCGGCTTGCGGCCCAGCGCCTTGTTGATGCCGCGCACCGCTTCCTTCACGTCTCCGCCGGTATTGGCCGAAAACTCGTTGATGTTGATGATGCCGATGCCGTCCTTCACTTCCCACTTCACGGGCTTGAGGTCGATCTTCTCGCGCACCAGATCGACGTCGAAGGGCTTGTCGCGCCCCGGCCGCACGATCGTGAGCTTGATCGGCGTGCCCGCCGGGCCGCGCATCTTCGCCACCGCCTCGTCGAGCGTGACGTCATAAATCAGTTCGCCGTTGATATAGGTGATAAAGTCGCCGGACTTGAGGCCCGCGCGATAGCCCGGCGTATCCTCGATCGGCGCGATGATCTTTACCGCGCCGTCTTCCATGGTCACGGAGAGGCCGAGGCCGCCATAAGAGCCTTCCAGCTTGATCGCGAGGTTCTGGAAGTCGCTCTCGTCGAGATAATTGGAATGCGGATCGAGGCTGGAAAGCATACCCGCAATCGCGCCGCGGATCAGCTTTTCGTCGTCCACCTTGTCAACATAGTCAGAGCGCACCTTCTGGAACACATCCATGAACTCGCCGATCACGGCGTAATTGGTGGCGTCCGCCTCGGCCAGCGCGGCGGTGGTGGCGGGGACGAGCGCCAGCGCCGAAAGAGCACATGCATTCCGGAGAAAATTCGATTTCATGAACATCGGTTCCATAGGGTTCTCGGGCGGTTATAGGGAGAAGCCCAAGCCGCGCAAAGCGTTGTTTTGGAGCGGTGAGGTAAAGGAAGGGTTTCAGGAACCTTCGCCGGCCATGGCCAGGATGTCGACGGGGCGACCCTGCCGCCGCAGCTCCACCGTGATGGTTGGATTGGCCGACGCCCCAGCCATGCCCACCGGTGCGCCCTGGCGCACGCCTTCGCCCACCCGCGCGGTGATGCGCGCCAGATCGGTGACGAGGCTGACCCAGCCGCCGCCATGATCGACGATGATGATCTGGCCGAAGCCGCGATATGGCCCGGCAAAGGCGATGCGCCCGTCGGCAGGCGCAACGATCTGCGCCCCCGGCTGCGCGGCAATGGTGAGCCCGCGTGAGCGCACGCCGCTTTGCGACAGCTCGCCCATGCCGGTGACGATCACGCCGACGACGGGGAGCCGGTAGGCCGGAGGACCGCCCGTACCGGAGCGCGCCTCGTCGCCCGGTACGGGCAGTGCATCCGCCTGCCCGGGAAAGCGCGGGCGCAGTTCCGGCCCCGGCAGGCTCGCAAGGCGGGTGCGCACATCGCCCGCCGCTTCCAGCTCCTGCATCAGCGCACCGATATCGCGCGCTTCCTCGCCCAGAGCGGTGGCACGCTCCGCCTCGATACTTGCGCCAGAGGCCAGCCCCCGCGCTGCGATACGCTTCGCCGACTCCAGCCTGCTGAGCTCGATGCGCTGCTGCGTCAGCAATGTGCGCCCGCGCGTCAGGCTCGCCGCCGCCTGCACCGCCATGGCCCGCAGTTGGCGCGACCGCGCAAGCTCGGCGCGCAAGGTCACGGTGCGCTGCTGGATCACGGGTAGCACCTGCGCGAACGCCGCGCGCATGTGTACCGCATCGGTGAGGCTGCCGGGTTGCACCAGTGCCAGCACCGGCGGTCTGCGCGCCATGCTCTGGAGCGCGGCGACGAGGCGCACCAGCGGCCCCTGCCGGGCGGCGAGCCGCGCCTGCTGGATAGTGATCATGCGGCTGATGAGCGCAACGCGCACCACGCCCGCGCGCAGTTCCGCCTCGCTCTGCTGGATGAGGGCGGCAAGCGCGGCGGACCGGGCGTTCAACCGGTCTGCCTCCGCCGTCGCGCTGCGCGCGCGCTGCTCCATCTGTCGGGAGACCGCGCGTGCCTGCGCCGCCTGCGCGTTCGCCTGTGCGAGTGCCTGGCGCTGCTCGGCAAAGCTCGTCGCGCGGCCGGAGATCACCTGTTGCTGCGCAGGGAGGGACGCAGAAGCGGAGAGCATGGCCGCAGCAGCCACAAACCCGCCCACTCTGATCCACCCCGCCCGCATCCCGCTATCCTTCGCGATGATAGGGGTGGTTGGCAAGGATCGATGTCGCGCGCCAGAGCTGTTCGGCCAGCATCGCGCGCGCCATCATGTGCGGCCATGTCATGCGGCCGAAGGCGATGAGCAGGTCGGCGCCCGCGCGCTCCGCCTCGCCAAATCCGTCCGCCGCGCCGATCATCAGCCTGCACTCGCGCACGCCGGAGTCGCGCCAGCGACCCAACGTTTCGGCAAATTCCATTGAGGAAAGTTGCTTGCCCTTTTCGTCGAGCAGCACGGTAACGGAAGGAGTTGCTGCGGGCGCGGGCAGCTTTCCGCCAGTGTCAGGCAGCTCGGTAACGCGCGTCTGCCATGTGACACGCTTCAGATACCTCTCGACCTGTTCGGCCTCAGCCGACCGTCCGATCTTCCCCCGCGCGATAATATGAAGCAGCATGAACCCGCGATAGGCGATTACGCCGCGCCGATAAAGCTCAGTGCGCGGTTCTCATCTGGCGGGGGAAGTGAGTTTCGCAGATGAGGGTTACTTGCGGGCGTTCAACGAAATGATTAGACCTTGCGTGCATTTCTCAGGAGCAAAAGATGTTGAAACGGCTTTTTCATCGATGGCAGGCTGGCTTCAACATCATATCAGTACAAGATCCCGATGAATTTGCAGGAATTGCGCGCATAATGCTGCAGCTTGACGGGCCTTCTTCTATCTATGTTCGTTCTAAAGGAACGAATACGCCGGAGACAGGTCTCGGATCATTCGATGGAGGTGAGGTCGTCATAAACGTTCATACCCATCTTCTTCCCACCGGCAAGAACAGCATGACGATCAGGCAGATCGGTCAGGATGGCCGCACCAGCAGCCAAACGGTAAACATGACTGTGGCTGGCGGCGGCGAGCTGTACCAGCAGGTTGCCGCCGCGATGCGCGATAATGGCACGCCCCTGTTCTTTGCGGGGCACTGCGACTCTCACTTTTATCCCTACCAGGCCTATACCGCCTGGTTCGACAGACCCGATGCGCTCGACCACATTGAACGAATGCTGCAAGGCGGGCAGGTCGACCGTACCGAAGCCGACAATCTCAGGCATTTCGTCGAGCAGGGATACCTGATACTCGAAGACTTGATTGACGCCGCGCTCATCCGGAAGGTGAATGCGGAAATCGATGCTGCGGTCGCCTCGGGCTATCAGGGCTATGAATATGGCTCGAGCCAACGCATTGAGCATCTTCATCAGCATAACGCCGCGATCCGCCAGCTGTGGCTGGATCGACGCCACCGCCGTTATGTCGACCTGATTTTCGGAGAGCGAGCGCGGCCCTGCCAAACATTGACCTACGTGTTCGGCAGTCAACAGGGCATGCATCAGGACACTATCCATCTGACACCTTTTCCCGCAGGCTTTATGTGCGGAACATGGATCGCCCTGCAGGATGTTCAGCCCAATAGCGGCGAACTGCTGGTCTATCCCGGAAGCCATCGGCACAAGCGGGTGCGCATGGCCGATCATGATCTACCCAAGATCACCGACGGCGATTGGCAAGGCTTTGTCGACGTCGTCGGGGCAGAGTGGGAACAGATGGCGGACGGGCAAGACCCCGTTGTCTACCGCCCCCGACAGGGGACGGTGCTGATATGGCATGAAAACCTGCTCCATGCCGGATCAGAACGCAAGGACAAGTCCGTGCCTCGCCGTTCGATCGTCATACATTCCTTTGCCGACGGCGCGGTCGGATATTATGACAGCACCGGCCTCAATGCGTCAGCTGTGCCCATTGAAGCCTGCCAATAGCAAGCTAATCAGCTGAGCGATGCCGGTGGCGCGCAAGCTCAGTGCGCGGTTGCCTGCGCCGGGGCGGCGGGGGCGTCGGTGAAGCCCCACATGCGCTCCAGGTTGTAGAAGCTGCGCACTTCGGGGCGGAACAGGTGGACGATCACGTCGCCCGCATCGATCAGGACCCAGTCCGCCGCAGGCAGGCCTTCGATGCGCGCGATCTGCCCGGTCTCCTTCTTGATCCGCTCGGCCAGCTTCTGCGCCATCGCCGCGACATGGCGCGACGAGCGCCCTGACGCGATCACCATATGGTCCGCGATGCTGCTTTTGCCGGCCAAAGGGATGGAGATGGTTTCCTGCGCCTGATCGTCGTCGAGCGACTGCATCACCAGGGCATGGAGGTCTTCGGGCGAGGAACCGGCGCTTGTGGTGGCCGGTGCGCTGGCGCTGTGTGTGGCGGTCAAGGGTGCTCCTTCATGGGTGGGTCATACCGGGATCATGCGACGGGTGAGGGGATCGCGCTGTCGCGCGCCCTCATGTTCGCGGTGCCAGAGAGGGATAGCCTGCCTGAGCAGGGTTGCCGACCGTGGATCAGGGCGAAAGCGCAAATGCACGAGCGCCGGTGGTCTCCAGTGCGTCCAGTTGCTGGCGTGGTCTGCGGGCCGGACGGTGCGCCGCAGCCAGTTCGCCGCCGGAGAGCCGCGAACGGCTGCATTATAGCCCGGTCGCGCGATAACGGCAATGGGCATGATGCGCGCAATGCCGCGCCAGTTCTTCCACTGGCCGAACTGGTGCAGATTGTCTCCACCCATCAGCCAGATGAAGCGGTGGCGGGGGTAGCGGCGAGTGAGGGCGCGGAGCGTATCGACCGTATAGCGCGTACCCAGTTGCGCCTCGATGGTCGTCGGGCGAATCGGCGCGCGCCTGGCCTTCGCGCGTGCGCTCTGCAACCGGGCAGAAAGGGGCGCCATCCCCGATGCGGGTTTGAGCGGATTGCCCGGCGACACCAGCCACCACACTTCATCCAGCCCCAGCGCGGTTTGCGCGGCAAGGGTGATCGCGCGATGCCCGCCATGCGCCGGATTGAACGATCCGCCGAGCAGGCCGATACGGCGGGTCATTGGACCAACAGACTTTGCAATTTAGGGAAATCGTCATGCTGAACTTGTTTCAGCATCCATTCTTCCTCTTGATGTCGCCTGTCATGGCCTGATGGACCCTGAAACAAGTTCAGGGTGACGGAGGTAGTTTAGGTGAAAGGAGCGCGCTCATGCTATCGCCCCCGCCTCACCTATGCCCGCGCTGTTGTGGCGCAGCGCGGCAAGGACAGCGTTGACGATCCCATCCGCGTCCAGCCCGGCGTCGGCATATTGCTTTTCGGGCTTGTCCTGATCCTGAAACACATCCGGGAGGCGAAGGGTGCGCAGCTTCAGCCCGGCATCGATCAAACCTTCGTCGCTCGCGAGGGTGAGCACATGCGCGCCCAGCCCGCCGATGCTGCCTTCCTCTACCGTCACGCAGACCTCATGGGTCGCAAGCAGCTTGCGAATCAGCGCCTCATCGAGCGGCTTGGCAAAGCGCAGGTCCGCTACCGTGGTCGGCAGCCCACGCGCATCAAGCGCATCCGCGGCCTTCAGCGCTTCCTCAAGACGCGTGCCGAGCGAGAGGATGGCGACCTTCTTGCCCTCGCGCACCACGCGGCCCTTGCCGATCTCCAGCCGCTGCGGCGTTTCGGGTAGGGGCACGCCCACGCCGTTGCCGCGCGGATAACGCACGGCGATCGGGCCACTGTCGTGGCAGGCGCAGGTGTGGACCATGTGTACCAGTTCCGCCTCGTCGGCAGCGGCCATCACCACCATGTTGGGCAGCGTAGCGAGGTAGGTGATGTCAAAGCTGCCCGCATGGGTGCTGCCATCGGCGCCAACCAGCCCGGCCCGGTCCATCGCAAAGCGCACCGGCAGGTTCTGGATCGCGACGTCATGCACCACCTGGTCATAGGCGCGCTGGAGGAAGGTTGAATAGATCGCGCAGAATGGGCGCATGCCCTCCGCCGCCAGCCCTGCCGCGAAGGTGACGGCGTGCTGCTCTGCTATGCCGACATCGAAGCATCGATCGGGATAGGCATCGGCAAACTTGTCCAGTCCCGTGCCAGACGGCATGGCGGCGGTGATGGCGCAGACCTTGTCGTCGCGCGCGGCCTCGGCGATCAGCGCCTTGGCGAAAACGGAGGTATAGCTCGGTGGGCCGGGCGGCGCCTTTACCTGCGTTCCGGTGACGACATCGAACTTCTGCACGCCATGATATTTGTCGTCCGCCGCTTCGGCCGGGGCATATCCCTTGCCCTTCTGCGTGACGACATGGACGAGGCACGGCCCATCCGCCATATCGCGCACATTTTCGAGCACGGGGATCAGCTGGTCGAGATTGTGCCCATCGATCGGGCCGACATAATAAAAGCCCAGCTCCTCGAACAAGGTGCCGCCCATCGCCATGCCGCGCGCATATTCGTCGGTCTTCTTGGCGGCGTTATGCAGCCTGCGCGGCAGGTGCCGCGCCACGCGCTTGGCGAGATCGCGCAGGCTCATGAACTCGCGGGAGGAAACGAGCCGCGCGAGATAGGCCGATAGCCCGCCCACCGGCGGCGCTATCGACATGTCGTTGTCATTGAGGATCACGACAAGGCGGTTGCCCGCATCGCGCGCGTTGTTCATCGCCTCATAGGCCATGCCGGCGGACATCGCGCCGTCGCCGATCACGGCTATGCCCTTGCCGGGCCGATCCTGCATCTTGTTGGCGATTGCAAAGCCCAGTGCCGCGCTGATGCTGGTGGAGCTGTGCGCCGCGCCAAACGGATCGTACTCGCTCTCGGCGCGCTTGGTGAAGCCGGAAAGGCCGCCGCCCTGCCGCAGCGTGCGGATGCGGTCGCGCCTGCCGGTCAGTATCTTGTGCGGATAGCATTGATGGCCGACATCCCAGACCAGCTTGTCGCGCGGGGTGTCGAACACATAGTGGATCGCCGTCGTCAGCTCCACCACGCCGAGGCCGGAGCCGAGATGGCCGCCGGTCACCCCAACCGCGCTGATCGTTTCGGCACGCAGTTCATCGGCCAGCTGGCGGAGTTGCTCGGGCTTCAGTGCGCGCAGCTCGGCAGGATCGTTCACCTGATCAAGCAGCGGGGTAGAGGGGCGATCATTCATACGAAAACGGACACTCCATGCCCAAGCATAGACCTTGCCATGCGGACTGTCGAACCCATTGCGTCAGATTGAAACAAGGTTCAAGGGGCAGTTCCGCATGCCTCACACCGCCCCTGCACCTCGATCACGGTGCGCTTGGGCGAAAAACTCTGGCGTTCCGCCTGCGTGCGCAGATGGGCGGTGAGGCTGTCGTCATCGACATGGATCGCCTTGCCGCATTCGGTGCAGACCAGGAAAATGCAGTCATGCTGGCAGCCGGGATGCGCATTGACGAGATAGGCGTTGGCGCTTTCCACCCGCATCGCGAGGTTGGAGGCGACGAACAGGTCGAGAATGCGATAGATGCTGTTGGGCGCGACCCGCTTGCCGCGCGCGGTGCTCACCGCATCGGCAATGTCATAGGCGGAACGGGGGCGGGGCTGGCTGGCGAGCGTGTCGAAGATCGTCTCGCGCATCGCCGTCCATTGCTCGCCCTGCGCCTCAAGCGCGGCGCGCGCGGCAGAGCGCAGGCGCTCGCCTTCAAGATTGTGATGATGCTGATGCCCTGCCATTTACATCAATTTAGGCGGGCTTGGCGGCTGAGACAAGAGCAGGCTTCAGAAGCTCTCTTCCGCATAGACGCGGGAAAGATCTCCCGCCCAAGCGCCGTTGAACCGCGCGAGCAGCGATTCGGCAGGCGTCTCTCCGCGCGCCACCACGTCATGCAGCGTTGCAAGATAGCCGGTCTCATTATTGCCGCTCGCGTCCAGCCGCGCCCGCGCCGCCAGCCCTGCCTGCGCGATGTCGAGCACCTGCGCAGCGATATCCTGCAAGGTGCGCCCGCCCGGCACCGGCGCCTTGAGGCCGAGACGCGGCACCGCGTCGCGCAGCGTCTGGCGCGCGTCCATGCTCCAGTCCTTCACTAGATCCCAGGCGGCGTCGAGCGCATTTTGGTCGTAGAGCAGGCCCACCCACAAGGCGGGGAGGGCGCAGATGCGGCCCCACGGCCCTCCGTCCGCCCCGCGCATTTCAAGAAAGCTCTTCAAGCGCACTTCGGGGAAAGCGGTGGAGAGATGGTCGTTCCAGTCCGAAATCGTCGGTTTCTCGCCGGGCAAAGCGGGCAGGCGGCCATCGAGAAAATCGCGAAAGCTCTGGCCCGCCGCGTCGATATATTTGCCGTCGCGATAGACGAAATACATCGGCACATCGAGCGCATAGTCGGCATAGCGCTCATAGCCGAAGCCGTCTTCGAACACGAAGGGCAACATGCCGGTGCGTGCCGGATCAGTGTCGGACCAGATATGACTGCGATAGGAAAGCAGGCCGTTAGGCTTGCCCTCGGTGAAGGGCGAATTAGCGAACAGTGCGGTGGCCAGCGGCTGAAGCGCCAGCGAAGTCCGAAACTTTTTAACCATATCAGCTTCAGACTGGTAATCCAGATTAACCTGTATGGTGCAAGTGCGCAGCATCATGTCGAGGCCCATGGTGCCCACGCGCGGCATATGGCGCAGCATGATGGCATAGCGGCCCTTCGGCATCACCGGCAGCTCGGCACGCGTCTTGTCCGGCCACATGCCGAGGCCCAGAAAACCGAGGCCAAGCCTGTCGCCCACCGCCTTCACCTGCGTCAGGTGCCGCCCCGTCTCGGCGCAGGTATGGTGCAGGGTCTCCAGCGGCGCACCGGAGAGTTCGAGCTGGCCCGCAGGCTCAAGGCTGATCGTGCCGTCGCTGCCCGAGAGCGCAATCACATGCTCGCCCTCGATCACTGGCTTCCAGTCGTAATCCGTCGCCAATCCGGCCAGCAGATCGCGAATCCCGCCTGGCTCGTCATAAGAGGGCGCGCGATGATCGGCGGTGCGATAGACGAACTTCTCGTGCTCGGTGCCGATGCGCCAGCGCTCCGGCGGCTTTTCGCCCCGCGCGAATACAGAGATCAGCTGATCCCGCGTTTCGATGACGGGATCGTCCGCCGCTGTCTCGGTTCTGGTGCTCATTCGGTCAACCTGCCCCTGTTGTGTTGGGCAGATAGGGACTGGCACCGCCGCAATCAATCGGGGCAGGCGAGAAAGACTATTTCAGCAGCGCAATAATTCAGTTGGTCCAGTCGCCCTTGACGCTCATCCAGGAGGCCGCAGCGGCAATGGCGGCAGTCTCCGCGCGCAAGATTCGGGGGCCAAGCGATAGGGGAACGGCCGCCGGGTGGGCGCGGATTGCGTCGCGCTCCTGTGTCGTAAACCCGCCTTCCGGGCCGATCAGCAATGCGGCGGGTCCGGGGTGTGCGGCATAGGCGCCGCGCATCGCTGCTCCGCCCAGCTCATCCGCAAAGAACAAAGTCCGCCCCTCTGGCCAGTCGCGCAGCAGCGCCTCGAGCCTCACTATCTCTGCCAGCTCGGGCACAGCCGTGCGGCCGCATTGCTCCGCCGCCTCGATCATCTGCGCGCCAAGGCGATCCGCGTTGAGCTTATCCACGATGCATCGCGCCGTCAGCACCGGCACGATCCGCGCCACGCCCAGCTCGGTCGCCTTCTCCACCACCAGGTCGATGCGGCCCTTCTTGATCGGTGCCGCGCATAGCCAGAAATCGGGCACCGTTTCCAGCGGCTTGGTCTGTTCAACGCATTCGAGCACAAGGTCGCGCTTGCGAATACTGCCGGCCCGCGCCGCCCATTCGCCATCACGCCCGTTGAACAGCAACACCGCGTCACCCTCGCCGATCCGCATGACCGACAGCAGATAGTGCGCGGCATTGCCCTCGACTGGCACATAAACGCCCGCGCCCAGATCCGCCTCGACATAAAGGCGCGGGGCGCTGCGCGGCGGCCATGCGGGGGTTGCGGGCATGCGGGACTTCCTCCAAAGAAACGGCACCATGTCTCAAGACGCGCAAAAGGCCAATATGCAAGCCGCGATCGTGCCGGATAGCGAAGCGCGTGGCCTGATGGGACTGCTGCCGCCCCGGCTGCGCGACCTCATGTCGATGGCGCGGCTGGACCGGCCGATCGGCTGGTGGCTGCTCTTCTGGCCGGGGGCTTGGGCGATTGCACTGTCGGGCAGTGGCGTCGCGAACTGGCGCATGATCCTCTGGTTCCTGTTGGGCAGCATCGCGATGCGCGGCGCAGGCTGCGTGTGGAACGACATTGTCGACCGCGATCTCGACGCCAAGGTCGTGCGTACCGCCTTGCGCCCGGTGGCGAGCGGGCGGGTCAGCGTCATGCTGGCGGGGCTCTGGATGGGCGCGCTATGTCTCGTCGGTCTTGTCGTGCTGCTGCAACTGCGCTGGCAGGCGCAGTTCGTCGCGCTCGCCAGCCTTGCGCTCGTCGCCGCCTATCCCTTTATGAAGCGGATCACCTGGTGGCCGCAGGTCTGGCTCGGGCTGGTGTTCAGTTGGGCGGCGCTCGTCGGCTGGGTGGAGATGACAGCCAGCCTCAGTCTTGCCGGCACGCTGCTCTATGCGGGCAGCATCTGCTGGGTGGTGGGCTATGACAGCATTTACGCCCTGCAGGACCGGGAGGATGACGCGCTCGTCGGCATCCGTTCCAGCGCGCTTGCCATGGGGCGGCACGTGCGGTCGGGGGTGGGCGGATTCTATGCGGCGGCGGTGGCGTTGTGGGCGGGCGCGATCTGGTGCGCTCGGCCCGATCCGCTGGCGCTCATCGCGCTGCTCCCGGTGGCGCTGCATCTGCTCTGGCAGGTTTCGACGCTGAAGGAAGACGGCGCCGATCCGTTACAGAAATTCCGCTCAAACCGCTTCGCAGGGCTGCTGATGTTCGCCGCCTGCGTGGTGGTGGGCGCGAGCTGAACTACTCCGCCGCCAGCAGCTCCTCGGCCCCGCCGAGGTCCACTGATACCAGCCGCGACACGCCTTTCTCGATCATCGTTACGCCGAACAGGCGGTGCATGCGCGCCATGGTGACGGCGTTATGGGTGACGATGAGATAGCGCGTGCGGGTGTCGCGCACCATCTGGTCGAGCAGGTCGCAGAAGCGCTCGACATTGGCGTCGTCCAGCGGCGCATCGACCTCGTCGAGCACGCAGATGGGTGCCGGATTGGTTAAAAATAGGCCAAATATAAGCGCCACTGCGGTTAGCGCCTGTTCCCCGCCCGAGAGCAGGGTAAGCGTCGACAGCTTCTTTCCCGGCGGTTGAGCGAGAATTTCCAACCCCGCTTCTAGCGGATCGTCGCTCTCGATCAGCTCCAGCCGCGCCTGCCCGCCGTTGAACAGCGCGGAGAACAGGCGGCGGAAATGCCCGTCCACGGCCTCGAATGCGGCCAGCAGGCGGGCGCGCCCCTCACGGTTCAGGCTGCCGATCGAGCCACGCAACTGGTGGATGGCCTGCGCGATCTCCGCGCTTTCGGTGCGGCTGGTTTCCTGCGCCGCCTCCAGCTCGGCCAGCTCCTGCGCGGCGATGAGGTTGACCGGGCCGATGCGCTCCCGCTCCTGGGTGAAGCGTTCCAGCTCCGCCTGCTCGGCCTGCGCGGTGCGCACCTCCGCGCTGGCGAAGCCCGCTCGCTCGGGCAGCACGGGCGGCGGGCATTCAAAGCGTTCGCTGCATAGCCGGTTGGTTTCCAAGCGCTGGGCGACCGCTGCCTCGGCCCGTGCGACCGCGCCGGCGCGGGCCTCCCGCGCATTCGCCAGCGCCTCTCCCGCCTGCGCGAGCACACCCTCTGCAGTGCGCAAGGCCGCCTCGGCTGCGCTTTCCTCGGCCTGCGCAGCGCCCGCCTGCGCCGTCAGCCCAGCGCTCTCTTGCGTCAGCGCCGCCGCTTGGGCACCGAGCAGCGCGGGTGCGCCCTCAAGCGCGGCCCGTTCCCCGGCAATCTCCTGCTCGCGCGCAGTCATGTCAGCCAGGCGCTTGCCTGCCTCGCCAGAGCGGCTTTTCCACCGCCTTATCTCCCCTTCCGCATCGCCCATGCGCGCCCGGTCCGCCGACAGCGCGCGTTCGGCCAGTGCGCTGTCGGCCTGAAGCTGGCTCACCTGACCATGCGCGGCCTCGCTGGCGCGTGACAGGCTGGCAACCAGCCCCCGCGTTTCCGCGCCATCGGGCATGTCGGCCATCGCACCTTGCGCAGACTGATGTTCGGCCAGAGTAGCGGCCAGCTCCGCCTCCGCCTCGGCCGAGCGGGTCACGACATCCTCGCGCCGGGCGGACAGCCGCTCGATCTGCGCGGCGGCGTCATCGCGGGCGCGCGCCGCATCGGACAGGGTGCGCTCTGTCTGGGTAAGTTCGGCGCGCAGGCGGGTGATATTGCCCTCGGCGGCAGACGCGGCGTCCACCGCCAGCCCCAGCGCGGCCTGCGTCTCGCTCACGGCGGCCGACGCATCGGGCATCAGCGCGGTAAGCGCCTCCAGCCGGTTCACGCGGATCAGGCGCTGGGCAGTGGCGGCGCCCGCTGCCTCCTCACCCCCGCGCGCGACAAAGCCATCCCAGCGGCGCAGCGCGCCATCCTTCGTTACGAGCCGCTGTCCGACGGCAAGCGCCTCGCCCGCATCCACCTCCACCACCGCAATCTGAGCGAGGCGGCGGGCCAACGCGGCGGGTGCGGTGACATGGGAGGAGAGCGGCCGCGTTCCCTCGGGCAGCGCGGGGTCGTCCGCGCGCGCTTCCGCCCCACCCCAACGGCGCGGCGCGGCATCGTTCAGCCCGACCTCCAGCTCGTCCCCCAGCGCAGCCGCCAGCGCATGTTCATAGCCCGGCGCCGCCTTCAGCATGTCGAGCAAACGGTCCTTGCTCGCGCCGCCGGAACCCAATGTGCGGGTGAGCGCTTGGTGCTCGCCTTCCAGCGCGGCGAGCACGGCCTTGGCCGACGAAAGCGCCGACTCCGCCTGCGCCCGCGCCTGTGCAGCGTCGTCGCGCTCAGTGGCTGCGGTGGCCAGCGCACTTTCCAGCTCCGCCTTGCGCGCCTGCGCGGTGGCAAAGCTCCGCTCTGCCGCGTCCCGCCGCTCAGCCAATGGCCCGGCATCGGGCAGCGCCGCCAGCTCCGCCGCCAGCCGCTGCGCATCGCGCTCCGCCCGCTCCAGCCGCCCCTGCGCGGCAACGAGCGCCGCCTGCGCCACCTTGAGCTCAGCCTGCTCGCCTGCCTGACGGGCCATCGCCTTGGCGAGGTCCAGCTCGGCGTCGCGCGCCTGCTCCTGGGCGGCGGCAATGCGGGCAGCATAGCCGGGCATCGCGCTTTCAGCCGTGGCGACGCGCTCCTTCAGGCCCGCCACCTCCACGCCCAGCCGCTCGATCGCGTCCGCCGCATCATGCGCCAGCGCATCCTCGCGCGCGCGATCCTCGGCGAGGCGGCGGGCCTGCGCGTCGAGATCGGCAAGGCGGCGCTCGGCCTCCTCTTGCCGCGCCTTGATCGCGGAGAGACGGTGGCCTGCATCATTCGCCGCATCGCGCGCCGCTTGGGCGCTGCTGCGCGCTTTCGCCAGCGTCTCGGTCGCGGCGGTGGCATGGGCGGCGGCGGCGGCATGTGCCTCCTGGGCACCGCGCACCGCATCCTCGCGCGCCGTCGCTTCGGATTGCGCGGCCGCAGCGGTAGCGTCCGCCTCCTTCCATCGCGCATAGAGCGCGCGCGCCTCGGCCAGCTTGATCTGCTCGGAGAGGCGGGTATAGCGCTCCGCCGCCTTGGCCTGCCGCCGCAGCGCTTGCGCCCGCAGTTCCATATCGGCGAGGATCTCATCCAAGCGCGCGAGATTGGCTTCGGCCGCGCGCAGTTTTTGCTCGGCGTCCTTGCGGCGCACATGCAGGCCCGCAATGCCCGCCGCTTCCTCCAGCATCGCCCGCCGCTCCTGCGGACGCGCGGCGATGACGGCGGCGATCTTGCCCTGGGAGACGAGCGCAGGGCTGTGCGCCCCGGTCGCCGCATCGGCGAACAGCAGGGCGACGTCTTTGGCGCGCACATCCTTGCCGTTGGCGCGATAGGCGCTGCCCGCACCACGCTCGATCCGCCGCACGACCTCCAGCTCTCCGTCCGCGCCTACATCGATCGCGGGGATGCTCTCTCCCGGCGTAACGCCCGCCATCAGCAGCACTTCGGCAAAGTCGCGCTGCGGGCGGGTGGCGGTGCCCGCGAAGATCACATCCTCCATGCCCCCGCCGCGCATCGAGCGGGCGGACGCCTCGCCCATCACCCAACGGATCGCTTCCAAGAGGTTGGATTTGCCGCAGCCATTGGGGCCGACGATGCCGGTCAGCCCCGGCTCGATTCGCAGTTCGGTCGGTTCGACGAAGCTCTTGAAGCCAGAGAGTTTGAGGCGGCGGATTTCCATCGGCGCGTCAGTCCCGCGCCGAAAAAGTCAGGAGAGAGTGGCCCCCCGGCCGGATCAGAGACCCGCCTCCGCGAGCTTGCCGCGCAGCACTTCCCAGCTCGCCGCGTCTTCCACCACCTTGCCGTTCAGCACGAAGGTCGGCGTGCCGCTGATCTCGAACTGCTTGGCTCCCTCCTGCGCCTTGGCGACAAGGCCGTCGGCTATCTTGGAGTCGGCAAGGCACAGTTTCGCCTGCGCCTCTGGTACGCCGCGCTGCTTCACGAAATCGACGAGGCCGGTCGCGGTGCCAAGGGTGACGAAGCGCTGTTCCAGCGGCTGCTTCAGCGCCGCTTCGGCCGCCTTGGGGTCCAGCGCCTGCGCCCTGGCGAAAAAGGCGGGCTGGTTAGCCATCAGCTGTTCGGACAGCGCGAAAAACGGCTCCGTCCCGCCGCACCTTGCCAGCAGCGCCATCGTGAGGTCATAGGGATCGCGCAGAAACGAGCGGAACTCATAGCTTAGCCGCCCGGTAGCGACCATTTTGCGCAACGGCTCGGACGCCTGCGCGCTGAACTCCGCGCAATGCGAGCATGTGTAGGAGGCATATTCGACCAGCTTCGCCGGAGCGTCGGGATTGCCCATCACCACGCCCATCTCCGGCGTCGCGGCGACGACGTCGCTCCACTGCTTGCCTGCAGGAGGAGGAACGTCCTGCCCCGTGGCGATCTTGCTCGCCGGGGAGGAGGCGTCCTCTTTGTCATCGCACGCGGAGAGGCTGAGCGAGAGCAGGAGGGCGGCGCCAAAGGCGGCGAGAGGCTTCGTCATAGTCATGTCCCTATGCCTAGATCACTTTGCCAGCGTGGGCAACAAGGGGCGCAGGCCAGCCCAGTCATGCGCCTCCGTCAGCTTGCCGTTGAGCAGGAAGGAGGGAGTGCTCCGCACGGCGTCCTCATTAGCGCGGTTGGTCATCGCAAGCACGGCCTGCATGGCTTTTTCGTCGGCGAGGCACACGCGGCTGCGCGCCGACGGCACGCCGCGCTTCTCCATCAGGCCGATCAGGCCGATGCGGCGTGCGAAATCCGCCATCCTTGCGCCTTGGCTCATGTCGGGCGCAAAGGTCGGCGGGTCGCTTTCCAGCTCCATCGCTTGCCCCATCCAGTCCTGCTGTGCAGCGAACAGCGCTTCATGATGGCCGGGAAAGGCCGCGGGGCCGCCACAGCGGGCGAGCAGCGCGGCGAGCAGATCATAGCGATCGCGCACCAGATTGCGGACTTCGACCGCCACCAGCCCCTTGCTCACCCATCCGGCCTTGAGCGGTGCCGTGCCCTCCGCCACGAAATGCGCGCAGTGTGGGCAGGTATAGCTCACATATTCGACCAGCCGCGTTTTCGCCGCCGGATTGCCGATGACGTGCGAGCCCTCCTTGGTGAGCGTGACCGTGCGGGACCAGTCCTTCGCCGGCGCGGCCTGCGCGGCAACGGGAAAGAGCGAGAGGGCAAGGAAAAGCAGCAGCGCGCGAATCAGGGGCACAACAAGGATCCCGAACAAGAAAACTCAGCTGATCTTGCCGATCGGTGGGCCGTTGCCAAGCCCCTGCGCCATCGCTTCCAGCACCGCGCGCAATTCCGGGTCGCCGATGTCGCGCAGCGAATCGCCGAGGTCGGCAGGGATGGGGCGCAGATTGGCGGGCGGCGGGCGGCGTTCCGGCTCGCGCGCCTTCACCTCGCCGGGGCGGATCGCGACCTTCGCCACCGCCTCATAGCCGAAGAAGCGGTTCACCCGCTCGATGATGTCGGGCAGGATATGCTGGATGATCGGCTGATGCCCGTTGGCGACCGTGAGCGCCAGGGTGCCGCCCGATTTCTTGCCGGTGGGAAAGCGGATCGATTCGGGTTCGCTGATCCGCGCCGTGCGCTCGCCCACGATTTCGGCCCAGCGCGTCACCACGCTCGATTGCACGAAGCCAAACCGGCGGAAGGCCGCGCCGCCGATGCGCGGCATCAGGTCCGCGATCGCTCTCGCCGCGCCGATGCGCTCGGGCGGCTCTGCGGCGGGCTTGCGCGGCTTTTTTGGTGGGTCAGGTTTCACCGGTTCCGTCATCAAGCGCACCATGCCATAGCGGGCGCATGTCCGTCGAGCACAACATCAGGGAAGAGGTCGCGCAGGCGTTGCTTGCTTATTATGACCGCCACGCCCGTACCCTGCCGTGGCGCGCGCCGCCGGGCAGCCGCAATCCGCCCGATCCCTATCGCGTCTGGCTGTCGGAGATCATGCTGCAACAGACGACGGTGGCGGCGGTGATCCCCTATTTCGACAGGTTCACCGCGCGCTGGCCCACGGTGGCGGCGCTGGCAGTGGCGGAGGAGGCCGAGGTGATGGCCGCATGGGCAGGGCTCGGCTATTATGCGCGGGCGCGCAACCTCATCGCCTGCGCGCGCACAGTTACTGAGCAATATGGCGGCCGCTTTCCCGATACAGAGGAAGGCTTGCGGGCACTGCCCGGCGTCGGCGCCTATACGGCGGCGGCGATCGCGGCGATCGCATTTCAAAGGCGCGCGGTGGTGGTCGATGCCAATGTCGAGCGGGTCGTCTCTCGCCTGTTCGCCATCGAAACGCCGCTGCCCGCATCCCGCCCGCTGATCCGCGCGGCGGCTGACGCCATCACGCCTGAAACGCGCGCGGGCGATTTTGCGCAGGCGATGATGGATCTGGGATCGAGCCTGTGCGTGCCCCGCAATCCCCAATGCCTGCTCTGCCCGTTGCGAACCTTTTGCGCCGCGCATCGTGAAGGGCGGGCCGAGGCCTATCCGGTCAAGGCGCCGAAGAAGGACAAGCCCCGCCGCCTCGGGCTGGTCTGGTGGCTGGAGCGGGCGGATGGGCATGTGTGGATAGAGCGGCGGGAGGACAAGCGGATGTTGGGCGGCATGGCGGGCCTGCCCGATAGCGGCTGGGACAAGGCGATCGGACGGAAAACCCCGCCCATGCCGGGAGACTGGACGACGCTCAACCGCGCCGTCGATCATATCTTCACCCATTTCCGCCTGACGCTGACGGTGCAGCGCCTGCGCGTGCCGGCCGATGCCGCGCCGGAATCGCCCGGCCAGTGGTGGCCCCTCGACCGGATTGGCGAGGCCGGCCTACCCACCCTCTTTGCAAAGGTGGCGCGGGCTGTCATGAAGGCGGGCAATGACTGATCTTCCTGCTGATGCACTCCCCGGCTTTTCCTCCTTCACCCTCGACCGCTGCGACGATCTGCGCGCCGATCCTGACGCTCTGGCCGCATTGATCGCCAGCCCGGAGGCGCGGCTGATCCTGATGCGCGGGCTGGACCCGGTGGCGGCTGGCGCGCGGCTGGCGCGGGTACCTCTGCCCCATGATGCGCGGATCGAGGAGTATATCCTGCTCGGCAAGGATGCATCCGGGGCGCCGCTGTTCGCGGCGCTGGCGCGAGAGCCGCTGCCGCATGGCGGGCAATATGCACCGCGTGTTTGGGAGATGGCGGCTTCGCTATCGCCGGAGGAACTGAGCCTTTACGGCGCGGCGCGGTCGCTGGTGGATTGGCACGCCCGCCACGGCTTTTGCGCGGTGTGCGGCGCGCCGACGCTGGCGCAGCGCGCGGGCTGGGGCAGGCGCTGCGGAGAATGCGAGGCCGAGCATTTCCCGCGCGTCGACCCCGTCGTCATCATGCTCGCCGAACATCAGGGCCGGGTGCTGCTTGGCCGCCAGCCGCGCTTTCCCCCGCGCCGCTATTCGGCGCTCGCCGGCTTTGTCGAGCCGGGGGAGACGCTGGAGGGTGCGGTCGCGCGGGAGCTGTTTGAAGAGGCGGGCATCCGCGTGCGCACTATCCGCTATGTCATGAGCCAGCCCTGGCCGTTCCCGTCCTCGCTGATGATCGCCTGCACGGCGGAGGCGGAGGATGATACGATCCGGCTTGACGAGAAGGAGCTGGAGCACGCCTTCTGGGCGAGCGCAGACGATGTGCGCGCCGCCTTTGCCGGGGATGACACCGCCCCCTTCATCGCCCCGCCCGCCATGGCGGTGGCGCATCATCTGCTGCGGCATTGGCTGGATTCGCAGGGATAACGTTGCGCGCGGCCATGGCGCCGGTTATGGCCGCTGGCTTACTCTCACAGGATTTCGCCTTTCATGCTTACCCTCGCCCAGGCCCAGGACCGCGCCCAGTCTCTTGTCGATGCCGCGCGCAAGGCGGGGGCGGATGCGGCCGACGCGCTCTATGTCTGCAATGCATCCACGGGCGTTTCGGTGCGGCTCGGCGCGATGGAGGATGTCGAGCAGTCGGAGGGCGAAGAGATCGGCCTGCGCATTTTCGTGGGCCAGCGGTCGGCCACCGTTTCCGCCTCGGACCTAGAGAAAGACTCGCTCGCCGCGCTGGTGGACCGCTGCCTCGCGATGGCGCGCGAGGCGCCCGAGGATCCCTATGCCACGCTCGCGCCGCAGGAACTGCTGATGCGTGCGCAGCCGCCTGCGCTCGAGATATTGGACGAAGCCCAGCCCGATCCTGCCGCACTGAAGGAGCGCGCGCTCGCCGTGGAGGATGCCGCCCGGTCTATCCCCGGCATCACCAACAGCGAGGGTGGCGGAGCGAGCATGGGGTGCAGCCAGATCGCGCTGGCCACGTCTCACGGCTTTGCGGGCAGCTACGCCGCCTCCAGCCACGGCACATGGGCGAGCGTGCTGGCGGGCGAGGGCGCGGAGATGCAGCGCGATCATGCAAGCCATAGCGCGCGCCACCTTGCCGATCTCGAGGCCGCCGGAGAGATCGGTCGCCGCGCAGGCGAACGGGCGGTGGCCCGCCTCGGCGCCGAAAAGATCAAGGGCGGGCCGATGCCGGTGATCTTCGATCCGCGTGTATCGGGCAGCCTCATCGGCCATCTCATCGGCGCGATCGCGGGCTCGGCCATTACCCGCCGGTCGAGCTTCCTGCTCGATGATATGGGCAAGCACTTGTTCGACAGCGCCGTGTCGATCATCGACGATCCGCTGGTAAAGCGCGGCCTGCGCTCCCGCCCGTTCGATGGCGAAGGGCTGCCCACGCACACCACGGCGCTGATCGACAACGGCACGCTGACCGGCTGGCTGCTCGACAGTGCCTCGGCCAGGCAGCTTGGCTTGCAGCCCACCGGCCATGCCAGCCGGGGGACGAGTGGCGCGCCCGGCGTTTCCGCCACCAACGTGCATATGGCGGCGGGCGGCAGCAGCCCGGCCGAGCTGATGCAGGGCATAAAGCGCGGTGTCTATGTCACCGAGCTGATCGGCATGGGCGTCAACCCCGTGACAGGCGACTACAGCCGGGGTGCATCGGGCTTTCTGATCGAGGATGGCGCGATCACCCGCGCCGTGACGGAAATCACGATTGCAGGCACGCTGAAAGAGATGTTCGCCGCGCTCATCCCCGCCAACGATCTTGAGTTCCGCTATGCCATCAACGCGCCGACGCTGCGGATCGACGGGATGACGGTCGCGGGGGGATAAAGCGGGCGAATATCATCCGCCGTCATCCCCGCAACTAAACCCCGTCATCCCCGCGAAAGCGGGGATCCAGAGTCCGGGCACAATCTCCGTCTGGATTCCCGCTTTCGCGGGAATGACGGAGTTAAAAAGCGTGGGCTTGGTAGGGGCTGTGGGGATTCGGTTCAGATGGAGCCGGGGCCGCAGGCGACCGCAGGGCAAAAGGGGGATTTTCGAGCATCGGAGCGCAGCGTACTTAAAGGTACGTGAGCACCGAAGCGCAGAAAATAGCGCTTTGCAGGCCTATATGGACTGAATCCCCACAGCCCCTAGCCGCCTCTGAGCAGAAACACCGCGTGCTCGGCCCACAGATTAGCGTTCGCCGGGCGGGTAGGGCGTCCACGGTTCAAAAACCACTGCCCCTCGATCGTCCAGCCTTGCTCCTTCACCAGCGCGCGGAAATCGTCGATGGTGAGGTGGTGGATATTGGGCGTGTCATACCAGCGCTCAGGCAACAGCTTCGTCACCGGCATCCTCCCGCCGAATGCCAGAGAGGCGCGCACGCGCCAGTGCGCGAAGTTGGGAAAGCTGACGAAGCCGTGCGCCGCGATGCGCAGCAGTTCGCCCAGCGCCAGGTCCGGCCTGCGCGTCGTCTGCAGCGTCTGGCTCAGGATCGCATAGTCAAAGCTCTTGTCGGGGTAATAGCCCAGGTCGGTGTCGGCGTCGCCTTGGATGACCGAGAGGCCACGCGCCACGCAATGCGCGACATTGGCGGGGTCGATTTCCAGCCCGCGCGCGTCGCAGCCGCGCTCCGCCTCCAGCGCGGCGAGCAGCGTGCCGTCGCCACAGCCGATGTCGAGCACGCGCGCTCCGGGGCGCACATGCCCCGCGATCAGCGCCAGGTCAGGCCGCAGGCTGGCGAGAGTCGCGCCGTTCATCCTACGAACCCCGCGATCACCCGGTCCAGCTCCGGCACGTCGAGCAGGAAACTGTCATGGCCATAAGGCGCGGAGAGCTCGACAAAGCTCACAGGCGCACCGGCCGCGTTCAAAGCGTGCGCGATCTTGCGTGATTCGCGCGTCGGATAGAGCCAATCGCTGTCGAAACTGACCAGACAGAAGCGTGATTTCGTGCCCGTAAACACATCCGCGAGGCGGCCGCCATGCTCTTCCGTCAGGTCGAAATAGCTCATCGCCTTGGTGATATAGAGATAGCTGTTGGCATCGAACCGCCCCGTAAAGCTCGTCCCCTGATGCCGCAAATAGCTTTCCACCTGGAAATCGGCATCGAAACCGAACGTCTTGGATGCCCTGTCCTGCAGCCGCCGCCCGAACTTCTCGTGCATGCTCTCTTCGGAGAGATAGGTGATATGCGCCGCCATCCGCGCCACCGCCAGCCCGGCGTCAGGCGCGGTGCCAGTGCCGTAATAATTGCCGCCCTGCCAGTTGGGATCGGCCATGATCGCCTGCCGTCCGACCTCCTGAAAGGCTATGTTCTGCGCGGGCATCGCTGCGGTGGCTGCGATGACCATGACCCGGTCCACCCTGCTCGGCCAGAAAGCCGCGAGGCTCAGCGCCTGCATCCCGCCCATCGAGCCGCCGACGACGGCGTGCAGCCGTTCTATCCCCAGCAGATCGAGCAGGCCCATCTGCGCGCGCACCATGTCGCGGATGGTGATGACCGGGAAACGCAGCGCATAGGGCTGGCCATCGCTCGCGAGGCTCGCCGGACCGGTCGTGCCCATGCAACTGCCCAGCACATTGGCGCAGATGACGAAGTGTCTGTCGGTGTCGATCGGCTTGCCCTGGCCGACCGAGCGGCTCCACCAGCCGGGCTTGCCGGTGATCGGGTGGCGGCTGGCGACGAACTGGTCGCCGCTCGTGGCATGACAGACCAGCACCGCGTTGCTTCGGTCTGCGTTGAGCGTGCCATATGTCTCGTAGGCGATTTCGACGCCCTGGAGCGACGCACCGCCATCCAGCATCAGCGGCTGTGGGAGGGGGACGCGCCGGTTGAGGCCAAACAGGCTTTCATCTGGCTGTGCGGCGGCATCCATGACTGCAGGCGCTAGGCCGCTTGGTGCTTTGTTGTCAATCCGGATGAACCGCCAGCGGTAACGCGATCACCCTCCGTGCGGATGGCGCTCCAGCCAGTGGGCCAGTTCTGAAAAACCCATCGGCATGTCGAAATGCAGCCCGATCATGCCGTCCCGCACCCAGCGTATGGTCGCGCTGCGCGGCGGCAGGCCCTCGACACGCGCAATCATGTGATCATCCACCCGTGCATCGTCGACGGTCTCCATGCACATGCCATGCAGCGAGATATTGACCAGCTCGCCGCTCAAAGTCGCACCCTTTTCATGCTGAAGGTGGACATGCGCCTGCGCCAGAAACCGCGGTGAGCGGGGCAGCTTGCGTAGCACGCTGCGCTGCGGTCGCCCTTGCAGCATATCGGCGACATCGACGGGGTCGTCAAATTCGATACCGGCAGCATGATCTCCCACCCAGCGGACAGTGCCGGTGACGACCTTGTCCGACCGCAGCTCGATCATGATCTTCTGCCCCTGCTCGACCTCATGATAGATATCGAGCTTGGCGCCCTCGCGTGACATGTTGCGCACGAGGCACAACTGGTCGTGCCCCTCCACCACAGCGCGCCCCACCTTGAGCACGGTAACGAAACGTTGCGAGCCATGGCGTCGGTCCTCGACGGGCGGTCCGTCGATGCTGACCTCGTTGGCTTCCTCCTGGTTTATCTTTTGATGCAGCATATTAGTTCCTGAAAAGGGGGACAGAACGCACTGCCGGACTGTTGTCTTCATATTAGGACGCAAATTTGATTTCGCCGTTGCCGGAGGTGCCTAACGTCGCATTAGGGACGATTGGCGGGCTGCGCCGAAGAAGGCTTGGCCGTGGCGCGCTATGCCGCTAAAGCCGCGCCATGACCGACACTGGCGCACAAGGCGGGCCGCAGCCCAAAGAATGGATATCCGCGATTGCCCCTTATGTGCCGGGCAAGGCGGCAGATGCGTCGGGCCGCCCGGTCATCAAGCTCTCGGCGAATGAAAACCCGCTGGGCACCGGGGCGGCCGCGCGCGCGGCCTTCGCTGAGGCGAGCGCTGATCTCGCTACCTACCCCGATCCGGGAGCCACGCTGTTGCGGCAGGCGATTGCCGCACGATATGACCTTGATCCGGCCAGGGTGATCTATGGCACCGGCTCCGACGAACTGCTGCATATCGCCGCCAGCGCCTACGCCGGGCCGGGCGACGAGATCATCCATGTGCGCTATGGCTTTTCGGTCTACGAGATCGCGGCGCGGCGTGTGGGAGCAGTTCCGGTCGTCGCTGCGGACAAAGACTATGGCACCGATGTCGAAGCCATTCTCGCCTGCGTGACAGACAAGACGCGCGTGGTGTTCGTCGCCAATCCCAACAACCCGACCGGCACATTCTCTCCCCGCGCGGAGATCGCGCGGCTCCATGCTGGCCTGAGGCCGGACATACTGCTGGTCGTCGATCAGGCTTATGCCGAATATCTGGAGCCGGAGGATGACGACGGCGCGCTCGCGCTGGCGGAGGCCGCGCCCAATGTGCTCGTCACCCGCACATTCTCCAAGATCCACGGCCTCGCGGCGGAGCGGATCGGCTGGGGCTATGCCTCGGCGCAGATCGTCGAGGCGCTGCACCGCATCCGGGCACCCTTCAACATCACCACCGCCGGGCAGGCTGCTGCTGCTGCCGCGATTGCCGATACAGAATGGATTGAGGCTAGCCGTGCGCATAACCGCGAGTGGCGGGATTATCTGTGTAACGAGGTGGCGGCTTTAGGTAATTGCGGGCTGAGTTATGTTCCGAGCGGGGCCAATTTCGTGCTGGTTCGCTTTGGCGGTGCGCTGACCGCGCAGGCGGCATTCGAGGGGCTGATGGAGGCAGGCTATGCCACGCGCTGGCTGCCGGGGCAGGGGCTGCCCGATGCACTGCGCATCACCATCGGCGCCGAGGAGCAGATGCGCGATGTCGCCCGGCTCCTGCGCGAAATGGCAACGCGCGCCTGAGGCTAACGAAAATGGTGCGGCTAGAGGGACTCGAACCCCCACGGTTGCCCAATGGTACCTAAAACCATCGCGTCTACCAATTTCGCCATAGCCGCACGCCGCCCCATCTAGGGCCGCCGGGTTAGGCAGGCAAGGGGTGTTCTTGCGCCGAACTGAGAGAACATAATCCTTCTGTTAACCTCGTCCCTTTACAAATGACGCCTGACAGGGAACAAGCCTGCGCATTGGGGGCGGGGGTATATAAGTGATGCAAAATCAGAAAATTATTGGGCTGGTGGGCACGATTTTCCTTGCTTTAGGCATGCCGGCCCGGGTCTGGGCCGGGGGCTATATGTTGCAGGAGCAGTCCCAGCTCGAGATCGGCCGCGCATTTTCGGGCGGCGCGGCGGCGGCGGACGATCCTTCGACCGTGTTCTACAACCCAGCGGGAATGACCGAGCTGCCCGGCATTCAGCTTTCCACCGGCGCGACCGCGTTGTTCATCGATTCGCATCAGCGGGATCTGGGATCGACCATCACCACAACGACGGCGTCCGGGCCGTTCATCTCAATTATCAATACCAGCCCGATCAGCGGCGGCAATGGCGGCAACCCGTTCGCGCCGGTCGTGCCGGTGCCGACTACTTATGCCACGGCGCAGATCGGCCATAGCGGCCTGTGGATGGGCTTCGGCCTCAGTGCGCCGTTCGGCCTCAAGCTGCGCTATGCGCCGGATTTCGTGGGCCGCTATAATTCGACTTATTCCAACCTGCTGACTTTGAACGCGCAGCCGAGCATCGCGTGGCGGGTGAACGACAGTCTGTCGATCGGCGGCGGGCTGGATGTGCAATATGCCGACGTGACACTGGAGGGTGCGATGCCGCCCGTATCGCTGTTGGCCGGTCCACCCCCCGCAACGCCTCCGGGGGACACCAAGGCCCGCCTCTCGGGCGATGACATTGCGCTCGGCTGGAACGCCGGTGTGCTGCTCAAGCTGAGCGGCGGCCTGCGCCTCGGCCTGCATTACCGCTCGCAGGTAAAGCATGATCTCAAGGGCAAGAGCGAACTGAGCGGTTTTTCCGGGGCATTGTCCGCGCTCAATGGCAGTACGCCGATCCGCTCACCACTCACCCTTCCGGGCAGTATCACCGCCAGCATCAGCTTCCCGCTTGATGGCAAGACCCGATTCATGGCGACCGGCCGCCACTATAACTGGTCGGTGTTCGATCAACTCCGCGTGGTCTTCCCTAACGGTACGGTCTCGGCGAAGGATTATCAGTATCGCGACAGCTGGAGCCTTTCGGCGGGGTTCGAGCATATCCGCTCGGACCGGCTGACACTGAGGGCAGGGGCAATGTTTGATCGCACCCCGACCAATCCCGCGTTCCTGAGCACCCGTGTGCCGGATGGTGACAGAAGTTGGCTGAGCGCAGGGATGAGCTATCGTCTCACCCCTCACCTCACGCTGAATGCATCTTACGCGCATGTGTTCATCGAGAAGCAGACGCTCGTGCGCAGCGAGCCATTTGTCGGTCTCTCGGGGCCGATCACCGCGGACTATCGCCTCCGCTCCGCCGGCAATGTCGATATGCTGGCGACATCGGTGACTGCGCGCTTCTAAGGCACGGCATAACAGGCTATAGGGTGCCGGATTCATTTCGGAACCTTGCAGAAAAATGTCTGATCATAATCCCGGCCTGCGCCCCTGGCGCGACATCGCCCGCAGGAAATGCCGCCAGATCATGGTGGGCAATGTGCCGGTGGGCGGCGACGCGCCGATCACGGTGCAGACGATGACGAACACGCCCACGTCAGACCCGCGCGCGACGATCGACCAGATCCGCCGCTGTGAGGAGGCGGGCGCGGACCTGATCCGCGTCTCCTGCCCGGACGAGGAAAGCACGGCGGCGCTGAAGCAGATCGTGCGGGCGGCGCGTGTGCCGATCATTGCGGACATCCATTTCCACTACAAACGTGCCTTGGAGGCCGCAGATGCGGGCGCGGCCTGCCTGCGCATCAACCCCGGCAATATCGGCAGCGAAGCCCGCGTGAAAGAGGTGGTTGACGCTGCCAAGGCCAATGGCTGTGCCATCCGCATCGGCGTCAACGCGGGGTCACTGGAAAAGGACCTACTCGAAAAATATGGCGAGCCGTGCCCGGATGCGCTGGTGGAAAGCGCGCTCGATCATATCAAGCTGCTGCAGGATCAGGATTTCCACGAATATAAGGTCGCCGTGAAGGCGAGCGACGCCTTCCTCGCCGTTGCGGCTTATATGCAGTTGGCGGACGCGGTCGATTGCCCACTGCATCTCGGCATCACCGAGGCGGGCGGCCTGCGCTCCGGCACCGTGAAAAGCGCGATCGGCATCGGCAACCTGCTATGGGCGGGCATCGGCGACACGATCCGCGTTTCCCTCTCCGCAGAGCCGGAGGAGGAAGTGCGCGTCGGCTACGAAATCCTGAAATCGCTGGGTCTGCGCACGCGCGGGGTGCGGGTCGTCTCCTGCCCCAGCTGCGCGCGGCAGGGTTTCGATGTGATCCGCACCGTGCAGGCGCTGGAAGACCGGCTCCAGCACATCCGCACGCCGCTCTCGCTCTCGGTGCTCGGCTGCGTCGTCAACGGCCCTGGCGAGGCGCGCGAGACGGATATCGGCATCACCGGCGGTGGCAATGGCAAGCACATGGTCTATCTCTCAGGCGTGACCGATCATCATGTGCAGGACGAAGGCATGATAGAGCACATCGTCCGGCTGGTGGAGGCCAAGGCCGCGGAGATCGAGGCGGTGTCGGCGGAGCAGGCTGCCTAACCCATCCCCGCCGCGAACGCCACTTTCAGCGTTTCCGACAGCGAATGCGTGTTGAGCTTGTCCATCAGGTGGGCGCGGTAAATCTCGACCGTGCGTGGGCTGATACCGAGATCGAGCGCGATCATCTTGTTCGATTTGCCGTGCAGCAGCCCATTGAGGACGTCCCGCTCACGGGCGGTGAGCCGCTCGATTTGGCTGCGTGCCTGCGCGCTTGCCGCGCTCTCGGCACAGGCCGCACGCACCAGCGCCAACGCATCCTCAACCACTCCCAGCAGATCGTTGGAGGCATAAGGGCTGAGCAGGCAATCCACCGCTCCCGCCTTCATTGCGTCGATCGCCAGGCGCATATGCTGGGCGCTCGCCAATATCACGCAGGCAAAACGCCTGCTTTCGCGTGAATGGCGGATAAAATCGAGTAGAGCGACGGAGTCCGAGCCGGGATCCGCCTCTTCGCCAGAGACGATGACGCAGCCGTCGTCGAGCTGCTCTGCCGCTGCCAGAAAGCTGGCGCGTGAGCGATAAGCGCGCACCACCATATTGGGCTTGCCGCTCAAGAGCTTGTGAACGGCGGCACGGCGCTCATCATCCGCGTCGATCAGATAGGCATGAACGAGGCCTGCGCTGGGCGGCGCCTCTATCGGTAGCGCCACAACCGCCGGCTTGGCGATGGAAGCGCGCCCGCTATATCCGCCTGTCGCTGGCAGCGGGGGCGGTGCGGGTATCGCGCGGGCGAACATGCCGTGGCCTTCGCGCTCCGCGGCAATCAATGCGTCCGGCATGGTAAACATGCTGTTGGCGCTACTGGTTACGAGTGTCGAACTGATCTGTGCCTTGACCATCACGGTTAGCCCTCCCCGCATCCGATTGGTCTGCGTTAAGGACATTATAGGATGACACCGGACCGGAAATCCCCAATCGGGTTCATTTTGGAGCGTTGTTTTGCTGTAATGCAGAATAAGTGCACTTACGGGCAGACAAAACACGATCCGTATTGGACCTGATCGTCAGATTACGGAGAGCTTGGCAGTCTGTGTTGTGTGTCCGGCGTCGTTATAGAAGAAATAATCGCTGCCGACTTGTGAATAGAAGGCGCCGCTACTGATCGCGAGGCTGTCGTTGCCGTCGAGGTCGATGGTGAGGACAGAACTGTTGCCTGCGCCCACCAGCGTCTGAATTACGTTGGCGTCCATCGTCAGCGATCCGACGACATTGCTGGCGCTGAAGTCGATGGTTTCGACATGACTGAGGATGCCGGTCAGGCTCGCCTGATTGAGCGCACCACTGTTGGCCGCAATCGAGACGGTATCCGTCCCCGCGCCGCCATCGACACTCCAGCCGCTTGATAGGCCCAAAGTGAAACTGTCATTGCCGGAGCTGCCAGTGACGGCCTCGATCCCGGTCAGTGTATCGCCGTTCGCGTCTCCGCTGCTCCCCGTGCCGGTGGCGGTCGAGAGGTTGAGCGTCACCGCGCTTGCCGAGGCGCTGTAGTCCGCGGTGTCGGTGCCGGTTCCGCCGATCAGCGTATCCGCGCCGCCGCCGCCCGCGAGCCTGTCATTGCCAGCGCCGCCGTCGATGCTGTTGGCGCTATTATCGCCTGTCAGATTGTCGTTGAAACCGCTGCCGGTCAGGTTTTCGATGCTGACATAGCTGTCGCCGCCCGCATCGCCCGTGTTGAGCGCCGCATTGCCGAGGTTGGCCGTGACCGCCGAAGTTGCGCTCGAATAGCTCGCCGTGTCGGTGCCCGCTCCGCCGTCGAGCACGTCCGCGCCGCCGCCGCCGATCAGCGTATCGTTGCCGCCCTGGCCATAAAGGGTTTCGGCGGAGGCCGAGCCGGTGATGCTGTCTGCTGAGCCTGAGCCGTACACGACCTCGAACCCGGTCACGATGTCACCCGCCGCGTCGCCGCCGCTGGAGGCGGCGCCATTGAGATCCAGCGTGATGCCCGATGAGGAAGCCGAATAATCGAGCGTATCCGTGCCCGCGCCGCCGGTGAGGGTGTCGGCGCCCGCGCTGCCATAGAACAGGTCGTTGCCTGCGCCGCCATCCATGCTTTCCGCGCCGCTGCCACCGGTGAAGGTATCGGCAAAAGTCGTGCCGATCACACCCTCGATCGAAACGAACACGTCGCCGGTCGCGTCGCCGCCGCCGCCGCTCACCACCAGCGATCCGCTGGCGAAGCTGGCAGTGATCGCGACCGTGGCGGTGATGTAGGAGACGCTGTCGGTGCCGGTGCCGCCGTCGAGCGTGTCCGCGCCCGCGCCGCCGATCAATATATCGTTGCCAGCGCCGCCGAAGATGCTCTCCGCGCCGGTGTAGCCATACAGCGTGTCGTTGAGGCCAGAGCCGGTCAGCGTCTCGATGCCGGTGACGATATCGCCCAGCGCATCGCCGCCGCTGCCCAGGGTCACACCGTCGAGGTAGACGGTGACCCCTGCGGTGGAGGCCGCATAGCTCAGCGAGTCGGTTCCGGTGCCGCCGTCGATATTGTCCGCGCCGGTGCCGCCCGTGATCGTGTCGTTGCCCGCGCCGCCGGTGATGATGTCATCGCCCGCATTGCCGTTGATGATGTCGTTGCCGATCCCGCCGGAGAGCGTCTCGCCGCCGGTCGAGCCGTTGATCGTGTCGTCATAGTCCGAGCCGATCACGCCTTCGACCGCAAGGACAATGTCGCCCTGCGCATAGCCGCCCGCCGAGGCGCTGCCATCGAGATTGATGGTGACGGCGGCGGTCGAGTCGGAATAATCGACCGTATCGGTGCCCGCGCCGCCGTTGATCGTGTCCGCGCCTGCGCCGCCGCGGATGAAGTCGTTGCCCGCGTTGCCGTTGATGACGTTGGCGTTGGCGTCGCCATAGATGAAGTCGTTGCCGCCGCTGCCGGTCACGTTCTCGATGCTGACATAGCTGTCGCTCGCCGCGTCGCCGCCGCTGCCTGCGCCAGTCAGCAGGTTGACTGTTACGGCGCTGGCCGACAGGCTGTAGTCGACCGTATCGCTGCCCGATCCGCCGTCCAGCACGTCCGCGCCCGCGCCGCCGCGCAGCGTGTCCGCACCCTCCATGCCATAGAGCGTCTCGGCGCCGGTATTGCCCCAGAGCGTGTCATCATTGGCGGAGCCTTGCAGCACCTCGATATTGGTCAGCCGGTCGCCCGCCGCCTCGCCGCCAGTGCCCGCTGTGCCATCGAGGCCGATGCTGACCGCCGCGCTGCCATAATAGGATGCAGTGTCCGTGCCGGCGCCGCCGTTGATCGTGTCCGCTCCGCCAAGCCCGCGGAACCACTCGTTCGCGGCGGTGCCGGTCGCGGTGTCGGCGAGGTTGGTGAGGTACACATTCTGGAAATTGCTGTAGCGGTCACCGGCGGCATCCCAACCGATGCCGACCGTCACGCCATCAAGGTTGATGGTGACGCCCGCCGAGGCGGAAACGGAGGCGAGGTTGCCGAAGTTGGTGCCGAAGAACAAAGTGTTGGTGCCGGTGCCGCCATCCAGCGTGTCCGCACCCGCGCCGCCGGTGATGGTGTCGTTGCCCGCGCCGCCGGTAAGCGTATCGTTGCCCGCAGCACCAGAGATATTGTCGTCGCCATTGCCGCCATCGATCACGTTGGCGTTGCCATCGCCCGTCAGCGAGTCGCCGTTGGCGGAGCCGGTGATATTCTCGATGGTGTTATAGGTGTCGCCCTGCGCGTCGCCACCGCTGCCGGTGCCGCTGGTAAGGTTGACGGTCACGCCAGACGCGCTCAGCGAATAGTTGATCGTGTCCGTGCCCGCGTCGCCCCGATTGGCGTCATTGCCCGCCCCGCCCATGATGGTGTCGTTGCCGGTGCCGCCATAAAGCGTGTCGTTGCCCGCGCCGCCGTCCAGCGTATCGTCGCCCGCATTGCCCTGGATGAAGTTGCCGTTGGCATCGCCCGTCAGGCTGTCATTCTGGCCGGAGCCGGTGAGGCTGACGAAGTTCGAGAATATATCGCCCGCCGCGTCGCCGCCGCTGCCGGTGCTGGTGGCAAGATTGACGGTAACGCCGCTGGTCGAATTGGCATAGGTGAGGGTGTTGCTGCCCAGGCCGCCGTCCATCGTGTCCGCGCCCGCGCCGCCCTCTATGGTGTCGTCGCCATCCTCGCCATAGAGGAAGTCGTCGCCCGCGCCGCCGCTGATGACATCTGATCCGATGCCGCCCCAGATGGTGTTGATGCCGGTGCTACCGGTTAGCGTATCGGCATAGATGGAGCCGCGCAGATTCTCGAAGTTTGCGAGCGTGTCGCCGCTGGCATGGCCAACGGTGCCGGTGCCGCTCGTCAGGCTGACCGTGACGGAGCCTGTGGCATTGGCATAGCTGGCGGTGTCGGTGCCCGCGCCGCCATCCATTGCGTCTGCGCCCGCGCCGCCCTCGATGCTGTCGTTGCCCGCGCCGCCCTGAAGATTGTTCACGCCTACCGAGCCGATGATCGTATCATCATTGGCGGAGCCGATGGCGTTCTCAATCGTCCCGCCGACGAAGATGTCGCCTTCCGCATCGCCGCCGGTGTTGCCGGTGCCGGTGCCAAGATTGATACTGATCGCCGCCGACGAGGCGCTGTAGTCCACCACGTCGGTGCCCGCGCCGCCGTCTATGCTGTCCGCGCCCGCGCCGCCGATCAGCGTGTCGTTACCCGCGCCGCCCTGGAGGGTGTCGTCGCCGTCGCCCGCGTTGATCGTGTCGTTGCCCGCGCCAGCCTGAATGGTCTGCGCATTGGCATCGCCGGTGAACGTGTCGTTGAGGCCGGAGAGGATGAACGTTTCGATCGAGGTGTAGGTATCGCCCTGCGCGAGGCCGGTGGAGAGCGCCGCGTTGGTGAGGTTCACCGTGAGCGCGCTGCCGGAGGAGGAATAGTCGACCGTGTCGTTGCCATTGCCGCCGTCGAGCGTATCCGCGCCCAGATCCGGCCGGAAGATGTCGTCGCCGTCGCCGCCGACGATCGTATCCGCAGCCGTGGAGCCGATGATGATGTCCGCCAGCGAAGAACCGATCACCTTCTCTATGCTGATCAGCACGTCGCCATTCGCCTCGCCCGCCGTGCCGGCCAGCCCATCCATGCGCACGACGATGCCGCCCGCGCTGCTGTAGTCCGCCGTGTCGAAACCTGCGCCGCCGTCCAGCACATCCGCCCCAGCACCGCCAACCAGCGTGTCGTTGCCCGCCATGCCTTCCAGCGTCTCGTTGACGCCGGTGCCATAGATGGTGTCGCCTTGGCCCGAGCCGATGACATGCTCGACATTGAGGATGGTATCGCCCGCAGCATCACCGCCGGAAGACGCCGTGCCATCGAGCCGCACGGTCACGCCCGAAAGCGAGCCGGAATAGTCGATCGTGTCGGTGCCGGTGCCGCCGTCGATGCTGTCGGCCTGGCCATAGCTGACGAAGCTGTCATTGCCGCCCCAGCCCCACAGCACCGTGGAGCCAGACGCGCCGCCGCGCAGCACGTCGTCATAATTCTGAGAGCCTTCGATGCGCTCTATGCCCGAAAGCACGTCGCCCTGCGCCCAGCCGCCGACGCCCGCCGTGCCGTCGTTGGCGATGGTGACGCCAGCGGTGGAGAGCTTGTAATCCGCCGTATCGGTGCCGGAGCCGCCGATGATCGCGTCCGCGCCGAGGCCCGAGGAGATGGTGTCGTCGTTCGCGCCGCCATCCAATGTGTCTGCGCCGTCGCCGCCGTGGAGGATGTCGTTGCCAGCGCCCGCCTGAATGGTCGATCCGGTGGCGCTCGCCGTGATCTCGTCACCCTGCGCGGAGCCGATGACGATCTCGACATTGAACAGCCGGTCGCCCGCGGCATCGCCGCCGGTGCCGAAGCTGCCGTCCATATAGATCTTCATGCCGTTGGAGGCGGAGGTGGAATAGTCGACCGTGTCGGTGCCCGCGTCGCCGCGATAGATGTCTGCCCCGCCGCTGACGATGAAGCTGTCATTGCCCGCGCCGCCGGTAAAGTCCTCGTCGGCGGCAGAACCTTCGAACTGGTCGTTATAGGCCGAGCCGATCACCGCCTCGATGCCGGAAAGCACGTCGCCCGCCGCATCCCCGCCGCTCGATGTGCCTGCGGTGCGGATCGTCACCGCGCTGGCCGAGGCGCTATAGTCGGCGGTGTCGGTGCCCGCGCCGCCGATGATGCTGTCCGCGCCCGCGCCGCCTTCGATGAAGTCGTTGCCGATGCCGCCCGCCAGCGTGTCGTCGCCCGCGCCGCCGCGCAACGTGTCGTCGCCGTCGAAACCGTCGAAATTGTCGGCGCCGGTGCCGCCGATCAGCGTATCGCCGAGGCGCGAGCCGACGAACTGCTCGACATTGGTGAACGTGTCGCCCGTCGCGTCGCCGCCCGTGGCGGTGCCTGCCGAAAGGTCGATCGTCACCGCCGCGCTGGATGCGGAATAGCTGACGGTGTCGGTGCCCGCGCCGCCATCCATCACGTCAGCGCCGCCGCCGCCCTGCAGCGTGTCGTTGCCCGCCTCGCCATAAAGCGTGTCGCTGCCGGTGCCGCCGAGCAGCGTGTCGTCTCCGCCGCGCCCATAGAGGGTGTCGTTGGAGAAGGTACCGGTGATCGTGTCGGCAAAGCCCGAGCCGATGATCGATTCGATGCCGGAGAGCGTGTCGCCCGCTGCGATGTCGCCGCTGCCCGCCGAGCCATCGAGGTTGACGGTAACGCCCGCCGCCGCGCCGCTATAATCGGCGGTGTCGGTGCCCGCGCCGCCGATGAGCACATCCGCGCCCGCGCTCGCGACCAGCGTATCGTTGCCCGCGCCGCCATCCAGCGTCTCAGCGCCCGATCCGCCGGAGAGCGTGTCGTCAAAGGCCGAGCCGGTCAGCCCTTCGATGCCCGTGAACGTATCGCCATTGGCGTCTCCGCCGGTGCCGCTGTTGGTGGCGAGGCTGGCGATGACGCCTGCGGTGGCGTTCGCATAGGATGCGGTGTCGGTGCCCGCGCCGCCGTCGATCACATCGGCCCCGGCGCCGCCTTCGATCACGTCGTTGCCCGCGCCTGCCTGCAATGTCTCGTTGCCGGTGGTGCCGTAAAGCACGTCGCCGAAGGCAGAGCCGATCACCCGCTCGATATTGCTCAGCACGTCGCCGGTCGCGGTGCCGCCCTGGCCCTGGTTGACGCCGTCGATATAGACGGTGACGCCGGTGGTGGAGGCGGAATAGTCCGCCGTGTCGGTGCCCGCGCCGCCGTCGATGATGTCGCTGCCCGATCCCCCTACGAGGGTATCGTTGCCTGCGCCGCCGAGGATGGTGTCGCCACCCGCGCCGCCGTCAATCGTGTCATCGCCCGCGCCGCCTTCCAGCGTATCCGCATTGGCGCTGCCGGTGATCGTGTCTGCAAGGGCGGAGCCGACGATCCGCTCGATGCCGGAATAGGTGTCGCCCGCCGCGTCGCCTGCAGAGCCGGTGCCCGCATTGAGGTCTACCGCGATGGCGGAGGCGGACGCGCTATAGTCCACAGTGTCCACGCCCGTGCCGCCGATGAGCGCATCGGCCCCCGCGCTGCCCATGAGCGTATCGTCGCCGCCCTGGCCGTCCTGCGTATCCGCACCGGTGGAGCCATAGAGCGTATCGGCATAGGCCGAACCCTTGACCGTCTCGATATTGGCAAGCGTGTCGCCCGCTGCATCGCCGCCGCTGCCCGCCGTGCCGTCGAGATACACGGTAACTGCGCTGGCTGAGGCGGAATAGTCCGCAATATCGGTGCCGGTACCGCCATCGAGCGCGTCCGCGCCCGCGCCGCCGGTCAACGTGTCGTTGCCCGCGCCGCCCTGGAGGGTGTCGTTGCCAGCCTTGCCGTCGATCAAATCATCGCCCGCGCCGCCCTGGATCGTGTCCGTGCCGAAGCTGCCGTCGATCGTGTCGGCAAAGCCGGAGCCGATCACCGTCTCGATGCTGGTCAGCACATCGCCCAGCGCCTCGCCGCCCGAACCGCCGACGCCATCCATCCGCACCGCAATGCCGGTCGCGGCGGAGGAATAATCGGCGGTATCGGTGCCCGCGCCGCCATCGAGCGCGTCAGACCCGGTGCCACCGATCAATATGTCGTTACCCGCGCCACCCAGCAGCGTGTCGTTGCCTGCCCCGCCGGAAAGCGTGTCGTTGCCGTCATTGCCGAGGATCGTATCGGCATTGGCGGAGCCGGTGATGCTGTCGTTCAGAGTGGTGCCGATCACCTCCTCGATCTCGCTCAGCACATCGCCCTGCGCAAAGCCGCCGGACGACGCAACGCCATCCATGCGCACCGTGACGGCAACATTGTTGTTGGAGTAGTCGACGATGTCGAAGCCGGTGCCGCCGGTCAGCACGTCCGCGCCGTTGCTCGAATAGAGGATGTCGTCGCCCGCGCCCGCGCTCATCGTGTCCGCGCCGGTGGAGCCGTAGAGCGCATCCGCGAAGGCGGAACCGATCAGAGTCTCGATGCTGACGAGCACGTCGCCGTCCGCATCGCCGCCTACGGATATGGTGCTGTCCATATAGACCGTCACGCCCGCGAGCGATGTGGAATAGCTGGCGGTGTCGGTGCCCGCGCCGCCATCGATCAGGTCTGCGCCCAGCCCGCCGGTCAGCGTGTCGTTGCCCGCCTCGCCATAGAGCGAATCGTCACCATTCGCACCGAAGATAATGTCGTTGCCCGCGCCGCCGCGGATCGTCTCGGTCGCGTTGCCGCCGGTCAGCCGGTCGTCGAAGCCGGAGCCGAGCAGCTGCTCGATGTTGGTGAGGACGTCTCCTGCCGCATCACTGCCCGAACCTGTCGTGCCGTCGAGATAGACGGTGACGGCAGCAAGTGCGCCGGAATAGTCCGCCGTGTCAAAGCCCGATCCGCCATCGAGCGTATCCGCGCCCGCACCGCCCACCAGTGTGTCGTTGCCCGCCTCGCCCGAGAGCGCATCATTGCCCGCGCCGCCGGAAATCGCGTCATTGCCCGCGCCGCCGAGAATTATATCGTCACCGGTCGATCCGCCCAGCGTATCGTTGAAGCCGGAGCCGATCAGGCGCTCGACATTGGCGATAGTGTCGCCCGCCGCTTCCGCGCCGCTGCCCGCCGAGCCATCGAGCGCGATGGTGACGGCGGCAGTGGCGGAAGAATAATCCGCCGTATCGGTGCCAGTGCCGCCGTCGAGCAGGTCTGCGCCCGCGCCACCGATGAGGGTATCCGCGCCGCCATTGCCGTAGAGCTGCTCGTCCGCTGCACCGCCGGTGATGATGTCACCCTGCGCCGAACCCTGCACGATCTCGATGTTCGAGAGCATGTCGCCCGCCGCGTCGCCGCCCGAAGAGGCGAGGCCGTTCAGGTTCACCACCACCGCCGCGACAGAGTCGGTATAGTTCGCGGTATCCGTGCCCGCGCCACCGTCGAGCACATCCGCGCCCGCGCCGCCGGTCAGGCTGTCGTTGCCGGTGCCGCCAGACAGCGTGTCGTCCCCGTTGCCGCCGGAGAGTATATCGTCGCCCGCGCCGCCGCTCAGCGTGTCGTCGCCATTCGCGCCGGAGAGAGTATCGGCAAAGGCCGAACCGATAATGCCTTCGATGTTCGAGAGCGTGTCGCCCGCCGCATAGCCGCCGGTGCCTGCCGCGCCATTGAGGCCGATGCTGACCGCCGAAGTCGATGCCGAATAATCGACCGTATCTGTGCCTGCGCCGCCATCGAGCGCGTCCGCGCCGAGGCTGCCCATCAGGCTGTCATTTCCCAGCCCGCCGATCAGTGTTTCCGCGCCGGTGCCGCCGCGCAGCGTGTCGTTATAATCCGAGCCTTCGAGCGTCTCGACATTGCTGATCGTGTCGCCCGCAGCATCGCCGCCGGTCTGCGCCGCGCCATCCAGCCCCGCGTTGACTGCGCTCGCGGACGAGGCATAGCTGACCTTGTCCGTACCCGCGCCGCCGTCGAGCGCATCTGCGCCCGCGCCGCCGATCAGCAGGTCGTTCCCTGCGCCGCCGAGCAGTGTGTCATCGCCGAGGTCACCCGTCAGCGTATCGTTGCCGCCATTGCCCTCCAGCGTATCGGCATTGCCGGTGCCGTAGAGCGCGTCATTGCCCGCAGAACCCAGCACCCGCTCGATGCTGGTGAGCGTGTCGCCCGCGGCATCGCCGCCGACCGAGACCGAGCCGTCGAGATAGACCGTGACCGCGCTGGCCGAGGCGGAATAGTCCGCCGTGTCGGTGCCCGCGCCGCCGTCGAGCACGTCCGCGCCGGTGCTTCCCAGCAACGTGTCGTTGCCGCCGCCGCCGAGCAGTGTATCTGCGCTCGCGCGCCCACCCAGCGTATCGGCAAAGGCCGAGCCTTCGAGATTTTCGGCGTTGCTGATCGTGTCACCCGCCGCGTCGCCGCCGGTCCCCGCGCCGCCGGAGAGCGATATGGTGACGCCCGAACCGGAGGTGGCATAGCTCACGGTGTCGATGCCGGTGCCGCCGTCGATGGCGTCTGCGCCTGCACCGCCCGAGAGCGTATCGTCGCCCGATCCGCCGTCGATCGTGTCGTTGCCCGCGCCGCCGTCTATCACGTCGTCATTGCCCTGGCCGAGCAATATGTCGGCATTCGCGCTGCCGGTGAGCGTATCGTTGTTGCCCGAACCCAGCACCCGCTCGATATTGGCGAGCGTGTCTCCCTGCGCATCGCCGCCGGAGCCGGTGCCGGTGGCAAGGTTGATGGTGACGCCCAGAACCGACGCGCTGTAATCCGCCGTATCGGTGCCCGCGCCACCGTCGATCACGTCCGCGCCCGCGCCGCCTGCCAGCGTGTCGTTGCCCGCTCCGCCCAGCAGCGTATCGCCGCCGCCATTGCCGGTGAGGATATCGTTGCCAGATCCGCCTTCCAGCGTTTCGCCCGCCGAGCCGCCCGCGATGTCGTCGTTGAAGGCAGAACCAATCACCCGCTCGATGCCGGTGAGGGTGTCGCCCGCCGCGTCGCCGCCGGACGCGCTCGATCCGTCGAGCACGAGCTGGATGGCAGCCGCCGACGCGGAGTAATCCGCCGTGTCGAAGCCCGCGCCGCCGGTGAGAGTATCGGCACCCGCGCCGCCGGTCAGCAGGTCGTTGCCTGCGCCGCCATCGAGCGTGTCCCCCCCGGCACCGCCGGACAGCGTATCGTCGCCCAGCCCGCCTTCGAGGATTTCGTCTGCATTGCCGCCGGTGAGGCTGTCCGCATAGTCGGAACCGATGATGCGCTCGACATTGGCGAAGGTATCGCCCGCCGCGTCGCCCCCCGCGCCGGTGCCCGCCGAGAGATCGACCGTGACGCCCGCCGTGGCGGCGGCGAAGCTGACCGTGTCGATGCCTGCGCCGCCGTCATAGGCGTCCGCCCCCGCGCTGCTGGTCAGCATATCATCGCCCGCGCCGCCATTCAGGGCGTCGTTGCCCGCCGAACCGCCGAGCGTATCGGCAAAGGCCGAGCCGGTGATCCGCTCTATGCCGGTGAGCGTGTCACCCGCCGCATCGCCGCTGGAGCCGAATGTGCCGTCCAGCGCAACCGTCACGCCAGCCGAGGAGGCGCTGTAATCCGCCGTATCCGTGCCCGCGCCGCCGATCAACGTATCCGCGCCAAAGCTGCCCTTCAGCGTATCGTTGCCCGCGCCGCCGTCCAGTGTTTCGATGCCGATCCCGCCGGAAAGCGTATCGGCCAGCGCCGAGCCGATGATCCGCTCGATGCCGGAGAGCGTGTCGCCCGCCGCGTCTCCGCCGCTGCCGACCGAGCCGTCCACGCCCACGGTGACGCCCGCAGCAGAGGCAGAATAATCCGCCGTATCGAAATCATTGCCGCCGACAAGGGCGTCTGCGCCCGCGCCGCCAACCAGAGTATCATCGCCATCGCCGCCCTGCAGCGTGTTGGCATTGGCATCGCCGATCAAAGTATCGGCATAGATCGAGCCTTGCAGCGTCTCGACATTGCTCAGCACATCGCCCAGTGCCGTGCCGCCGCTGCCCGCGATCCCGTCGAGCCGCGCGGTGACGCCGCTGGTCGAGTCGTCGTAGCTGACGGTGTCGGTGCCCGCCCCGCCGTCGATGCTGTCCGCACCGTCGCCACCGTGGATCAGGTCGTTGCCCGCGCCGCCCAGCAGTGTGTCGTCGCCCCCCGCGCCATCGATCTGGTCATCGCCCGCGCCGCCGTCGATCCGGTCATCCGTGAAGTTGCCGATCAGAGTATCGTTGAAGCCCGAACCCGTCAGTTGCTCGATATTGGCGTAGGTGTCGCCGGAGGCATCGCCGCCCGAGCCTGCGCGCCCATCAAGATAGGCGGTGACGCCTGCTCCCGAAACCGCATAGCTCACGGTGTCTACGCCCGCGCCGCCATCGAGCACGTCTGCGCCCGCACTGCCCAGCAGGGTGTCATCGCCCGCGCCTGCGGAAATCGTCTCGCTGCCCGCGCCGCCGCCGAGCGTATCGGCATAGTCGGAGCCGATCAGGTTCTCGATGTTGAGCAGCGTATCGCCCAGCGCCTCGCCGCCAGTGCCTGCCGCACCATTGAGCGACACGGCAACGCCCGCCGTCGCATTGGCATAGCTTGCGGTGTCGTTACCCGCCCCGCCGTCCAACGCATCCGCACCTGCGCCGCCTTCCAGTATGTCGTCGCCCGATCCGCCAAGCAGGCTGTCGTCGCCCGCGCCGCCCGAGATCTGATCATTGCCGCTCGCGCCGTCCAGCACATCGTTGGAGGTGCCGCCAAACAGCAGGTCGTCATTGGCCGAGCCGATCACGCCTTCGATGCCGGAGAGGCTGTCACCTGCCGCGTCGCCGCCTGACGAGGGGGTGCCATCCAGCCGCACGGTAACGGCGCTGGCAGAGCCGGAATAATCCACGGTGTCGAAGCCCGCGCCGCCGATCAGCACGTCCGCGCCCGCGCCGCCGTTCAATAGGTCATTGCCCGCGCCGCCATCGAGCGTGTCGGACCCGCCACCGCCATAGAGCGCGTCATTGCCGCCCGCGCCTTCCAGCACTTCGTTGGCCGCCGTGCCGGTGAGGGTATCGTCGAAGGCCGAGCCGATCACCCGCTCGATGCTGGAGAGCGTATCGCCCGCCGCATCTCCGCCCGCAGACAGCGAGCCATCGAGGTTGATCGCCACTGCCGAGGCCGAAGAGGTATAGTCCGCCGCGTCCAGTCCCGCGCCGCCGATCAGCTGGTCAGCACCCGCGCCGCCGCGCAGCACATCGTCGCCGGTGCCGCCGGTGAGGATATCCGCACCCGCGCCGCCGTCGATGAAGTCGTCACCCGCATTGCCGCGCAGATCGTCCGCGCTCGCGCCGCCGGTGATCGAGTCGGCAAAGCCCGATCCTTCTACAATCTCGATGTTGGTGAAGCTGTCGCCCGTCGCCTCGCCGCCGGTGCCGCCGGTGGTGAGGTTCAGCATTACGCCAGCCGTGGCGAGGCGATAGTCCGCCGTATCCACGCCTGAGCCGCCGTCAAACAGGTCCGCGCCCGCGCCGCCGCGCAACAGGTCGTCGCCCGCGCCACCATGGAGCTGATCATCGCCCGCGCCGCCGGTCAGCGTATCGTCATAATCGGAGCCGATGACCGACTCGACGTTGGTGAGGATGTCGCCCTGCGCATCGCCGCCCGAACTTGCTACGCCATCAAGGCGCACCTGCACCGCAACGCCGGATGCCGAATAGTCGGCAGTGTCCGTGCCCGCGCCGCCGTCGATCTGGTCCGCGCCCGAACCGCCGACGAGGCTGTCGTTGCCCGCCCCGCCGAGCAGGATATCGTCTCCCGATCCCGCGTCGATACTGTCATTGCCCGCGCCGCCTTCCAGCGTATCGACGGCGGTAGAGCCGGTGATGCTGTCGTCAAAGGCGGAGCCGACGATGCGCTCTATGCTGGAAAGCGTGTCGCCCGCCGCATCGCCGAGGCTGCCGCTGTTGGTGGCGAGGCTGACCGCGATGGCCGATGTGGCGTCGGAATAGTCCGCCGTGTCAAAGCCCGATCCGCCGAGCAATATGTCCGCGCCGCCGCGCCCGCCAAGCACGTCATTGCCCGCGCCGCCGGTGATGGTGTCCGCCGCCGCCGTGCCGAGCAGCACGTCGTCATAGGCCGAACCGATGAGGTTTTCGATGTTGAGCAGCTGGTCGCCCTGCGCCGCGCCGCCGGTGGAGGCCGAGCCGTCGACCGAAACGTTGACGCCCGAGGTGGACGACGAATAATCGACCGTGTCGACGCCAGCACCACCGTCGATCAGGTCCGCGCCCGCGCCGCCGTCGATCTGGTCGTTGCCCGCACCGCCGAGCAGCGTGTCGTCTCCGCCGCCGCCGGTAATGATGTCATTGCCAGCCCCGCCGTCGATCACGTCCGCCGTCGCGCCGCCGTTCAGATGGTCGTCCAGCGTCGATCCGGTCACGCCCTCGATGCTGGTATACTGGTCGCCCGCCGCGTCGCCGCCGATGCCGGTCGAGCCATCGAGTGTTACCGTCACCGCGCTGGCGGAGGTGGTGTAGTCGACGATGTCCTGCCCCGCGCCGCCATCGAGCACGTCCGCGCCCTGGCTGCCGAGCAGGCGGTCATCGCCCGCGCCGCCGCGGATCGTTTCTGTCCCGGTGCCGCCGCCCAGCGTATCGGCAAAGGCCGAGCCCTCGAGATTTTCGATGCCGGAGAGAGTGTCGCCCAGCGCCTCACCGCCGGTGCCCGCCGTGCCATCGAGCGAGACCGCAACGCCTGCCGAAGCATTGGCATAGCTCGCGGTATCGTTGCCGTTGCCGCCGATCAGCGCATCCGCGCCGAGGCCGCCTTCCAAGATATCGTCGCCGCCCTCGCCATACAGCGTATCGTCGCCCGCGCCGCCCGAAACCACGTCGTCGCCCGCGCCCGCGCGGATCACCTCGTTGCCCGCCGCGCCGGTGATCGTGTCGTCAAAGCTTGTGGCGGTCAGGTTTTCGATGTTGGTGAGCTGGTCGCCGGTGGCGTCTCCGCCCGAGCTGACCGTGCCATCGAGGTGGATCGTCACCGCGACGGTGGAGCTGGAATAATCGACCGTGTCGACGCCTGCGCCGCCGTCGATCACGTCCGCGCCCGCGCCGCCCGCGAGCGTATCGTCGCCCGCGCCGCCCAGCAGCGTATCGTTGCCGAGGCCGCCCGCAATGATGTCGTTGCCCGCGCCGCCTTCGAGCTGATCGTTGAGCACACCGCCCGTCAGCGTGTCGTTGAAGCCGGAGCCGATGAGCCGCTCGATGCTCGTCATCACATCGCCCTGCGCGTCGCCGCCGATGCCGACCGAGCCATCGAGGCCCACCGCCACCGCCACGGTGGAGCTGGAATAATCGACGGTGTCGAAGCCCGCGCCGCCGTCGAGGCTGTCCGCGCCCGCGCCGCCATCCAGGATGTCGTTGCCCGCGCCGCCGATCAGCGTGTCCGCGCCCGCCCGACCGACGAGGGTATCATCGCCCGCGCCGCCGTCGATCACATCGTCTGTCGCCGCGCCGAGCAGCGTATCCGCGCCCGACGAACCAAGCAGGTTTTCGATGCCGACCAGCGTATCGCCCTGCGCATCGCCGCCGGTGCCGGTGCCGCTGGCGAGATCGACCGTGACCGCCTGCGCCGAGCTGGAATAGTCGGCGGTGTCGATCCCCGCGCCGCCATCGAGCAGGTCCGCGCCCGCCCGGCCTTCGAGTATGTCGTCGCCGCCCGCGCCGTAGAGTTCCTCGTCGGCGGCCGCGCCGATGATATGGTCCGCCGCGCCGGTGCCGATCACGCGCTCGATGTTGAGCAGCGTATCGCCGGTCGCATGGCCGCCAAGGCCCGCCGAGCCATCCAGCGAGACGGTCACGCCGCTTGCCGAGGCGCTATAGTCTGCGGTGTCGATGCCGGTGCCGCCGTCGATCAGGTCGCCGCCCGCACCGCCCTCGATGCTGTCATTGCCCGATCCGCCGAGCAGCGTATCCGCGCCCGCGCCGCCGATGATCACGTCGTCGCCCGCGCCACCCTCGATCTGGTCGGCAAGGTTGCCACCGGTGAGCATATCGGCAAAGCCGGAGCCGCGCAGCGCCTCGATGTTCGTCAGCTGGTCGCCCTGTGCATCGCCGCCGATGCCTGCCGAGCCATCCAGCCCGATCGTTACGCCAGCAGCAGAGCCGGTATAATCCGCGATGTCGATGCCCGAACCACCGTCGATGATGTCTGCGCCCGCGCCGCCTTCCAATATGTCGTCGCCGCTGCCGCCCTGAAGCGTATCCACGCCCGCGCCGCCCGAAAGCCGGTCATTGCCCGAGCCGCCGGTGAGGATGTCGTCACCGCCATTGCCGGAGATCACGTCATCGCCGCCGCCGCCCTCGATAAACTCGTCCGCGCCGACGCCGGTGATGCTGTCGTCATAGGTCGAGCCGATGATGTGCTCGACGTTCAGCACCTGGTCGCCCGCCGCATCGCCGCCGATGCCGAGGCTGCCATCGAGCGTCAGCGAAATGCCGGTGGCGGACGCGGTATAGTCCGCCGTGTCGAATCCCGCGCCGCCGTCGATCACATCCGCGCCCAGCCGCCCGGCGAGCACATCGTCTCCCGCGCCGCCTTCCAGCACATCGTCGGTCGCGCCGCCGGTCAGGCTGTCGTCAAAGGCCGAGCCGATGACCCGCTCGATGCCGGAGAGGATATCTCCCGCCGCGTCGCCGCCCGCAGCGGTGCCGGTCGACAGGTCGACGGTGACGGCGCTGGTCGAGGCGGAATAATCGGCGGTATCGAAGCCGGTGCCGCCCTCCATGGCGTCAGCGCCCGCTGAGCCGACCAGCGTGTCGTTGCCGCCCTGACCGCGCAAAATGTCGTCATTGGTCGAGCCATAGAGCGTATCGGCAAAGGCGGAGCCGGACAGTCCCTCGATATTGGCGTAGGTGTCGCCCGCCGCGTCGCCGCCGGTGTTGGCTCGGCCATCCAGCCCCGCAACGATGCCGCTGGCGGAGTTGCTGTAATCCGCGATATCGGTGCCCGCGCCGCCATCCAGCGCATCCGCGCCGCCGCGCCCTTCGAGTGTGTCGTTGCCCAGCCCACCATCGAGCATGTCGGCTCCCACGCCGCCGCTGATCCTGTCATCAAAGCCCGAACCGATGATGCGCTCGATGCCGGAAAGCGTGTCGCCCTGCGCGTCTCCGCCCAGCCCGACGCTGCCGTCATTGGCGATGATGATTGCGGTGGCGGATTGCGAATAGTCCGCTGTGTCGAAACCCGCGCCGCCGATGAGCTGGTCCGAACCCAGTCCGCCGCGCAGCACATCGTCGCCTGCGCCGCCCTCCAGACGGTTCGCCAAGTCATTGCCGGTCAGCGTATCGTCTAACGCCGAGCCCGTCACACCCTCGATGTTGACCAGCACATCGCCCTGCGCATCGCCGCCCTGGCCTGCCGAGCCGTCCAGCGCGACCTGCACGGCGGTGGCCGAGGTGGAATAATCAGCAACGTCCACGCCAACACCGCCGTCGAGCAAGTCCGCGCCCGCGCCGCCCGCGAGCGTATCGTCACCCGCGCCGCCTGACAGCGTGTTGACGCCCGCATCGCCGGTCAGCACGTCGCCATAGTTGGAGCCGGAGAGGTTTTCGATGCCGGAGAGCGTATCGCCCTGCGCGCTGCCGCCGGTGCCTGTGCCGCTGGCGAGGCTTACGGAGACGCCCTGCACCGCATCGGAATAGTCCGCCGTGTCCGCGCCTGCGCCGCCGATGAGGCTGTCCGCGCCCAGCCCGCCGCGCAACGTGTCGTCACCCGCGCCGCCATCCAGCACATTATCCGCCGAATCGCCCAGCAGCGTATCGGCATAAGCGCCGCCGATGACCCGCTCGATGCCCGAAAGGCGGTCGCCCTCGGCCACATCGCCGGTCGAGGCATTGCCGTTCAGCCGCACGGTGATGGCCCCTTGCGCCGCCGAATAGTCGGCGGTGTCGAAGCCCGCTTCGCCCATCAGCGTGTCCGCGCCCAGCGCGCCGACGAGGGTGTCGTCGCCATCTCCGCCGCGCAGGATATTGTCCTGATCGTCGCCTGTAAGTTGATCGTTGAAGGCCGATCCGACCAGCCGTTCGATACCGGAAAGCTGGTCGCCCTGCGAATCACCGCCGATGCCCAGCGAGCCATCGAGCGCGACCGTGACGGCGGAGAGCGAGCCTGAATAGTCCGCAGTGTCGAGGCCGGTGCCGCCGTGGAGGATATCGGCGCCCGCGCCACCGATCAGCGTATCGTCGCCCGCGCGGCCTTCCAGCCATTCGTCGCCCGCGCCGCCGATGAGGGTGTCGTCCTGCGCCGAGGCGATGACATGCTCGATGCTGACCAGCGTGTCGCCCTGCGCATCGCCGCCGATGCCGGTGCGGCCGTCAAGATAGACCGTAACGCCGAACAGCGACGCGGACAGGTCGACCGTGTCGAAGCCCGCGCCGCCGTCGAGCAGATCGCCGCCGCCAAGGAAGCTGTTGCCGCCAAGGCCGACAAGGGTATCGTCGCCGTCGTTGCCGAGCAGCGTGTCATTGCCCGCCGTACCGATCAGCACGTCGTCGAACAGCGAGCCTTCCAGGCCTTCGATATTGATGAAGATATCGCCAACAGGGTCACCACCGCCCAGTTGCGAGCCATCCAGCGCCACGATCACGCCGTTCGCCGCGCCCGCATAGCTCGCGATGTCGAACCCGTCGCCGCCGTCGAGCGTGTCCGCGCCCGCGCCGCCTTCGACAAAGTCGTTGCCGAGGCCGCCGCGCAAAGTCTGCGATCCAACAGCTCCAACAAGCCGGTCGGCAAAGGCAGAACCGATCAACGTTTCCACGTGGAAATAGGTGTCTCCTAAAGCATCCCCGCCCAGCCCTGCGCGCCCGTCGAGATAAACGGTAACGCCCACGCCAGAGCTGGTGAAATCGACCGTGTCGTTGCCCGCGCCGCCATCCACCCGGTCCGCGCCCGCGCCGCCGACGATGAGGTTGTCATTGGCGTCGCCGGTCAGCGTGTCGTCATGCGCGGAGCCGATCAGGTCCTCGATAGTGCTGAGCACATCGCCCGCCGCATCGCCGCCGCTGCCCGCCGTGCCATCGAGCGACACGGTGACGCCGCTGGCCGAGCCGGAATAGTCCGCCACATCGCGCCCCGCGCCGCCATCGAGCGTATCCGCGCCCGCGCTGCCGAACAGCTGATCGTTGCCTGCGCCTGCGTTCAGCGTTTCGTTGCCCGCGCCGCCGTGCAGCTTGTCGTCGCGGCTCGTGCCGGTGACGATCTCGATATTGCTGAGGACATCGCCCTCGGCCTGCCCACCGTGGGATGGGGTGCCATCGAGAAATATCTCCACGCCCTGCGTACCGGAGGTGGCGGGGTCTATAGCATTGCTAAAGTCGACGCTGTCGGTCCCCGCGCCACCGTCGATATGATCCGCGCCCGCGCCGCCGTCAAAGCTGTTGTCGTTGGCGTCGCCCGTGAGCGTATCGTCATGGGCGGAGCCGATCAGTCCTTCGACGCTGGTATAGGTGTCGCCTTCCGCGGTGCCGCCATGGCCTGTGCCGGTGCCAAGGTTCGCATCCACGCCGCGCACCGAAGTCTGATAGCTGACGACATCGTTGCCGTTGCCGCCGTCAATGTCGTCCGCGCCGATGCCCGCAACGATCGTGTCGTCGCCATCGCCCGCGTGGATAATGTTGCCGGGCGGATTGGAAAACAGCACATAAACCGGCTCGCCCGTAACCGGGTTCACTACGGTCATGTCCGCGTCTGATGTGACGATCTTGATGCCGAACGCGGTCGAGACCTCCACCGCGTTGACGGTCGGGCCGCCATTGGAGGAGAGGCCAAGCTGCGCGGGCAGGAAGAACTGATCCTGAAAACCGCCCGCACTCGGCGTCGAGGGATCCGGCACGGTGTAGATCAGTTGCAGGTCAAAGGTGAAATGCGACTGGTTGGCCGGATAAGCTACCGTCTGGCCCGTGGCGGGGTCGATATGGGTCGTGACTTTCTGGATGTCTCCCGCCGCAACATCGACTACCCAGCCTTTGGCCGTCAGAGTGGCGTTGGCGATCGAATAGCCAGCGGGCAGTGACGGGATCGTGATCTCGTTAAGCTGCAGGTTCTTGGCGGGCACCATCGCCTCGACATGCAGCGTGCGCAGCGTCGCGCCGCCGGGGGCCTGGGCGGGATTATCCGCATAGATCATGTCGCGCGCGGCCGTGCCGGTGATCGTTTCCTTGGCGGACTGCGCGGCGAACTTTGCATTGGTGGAGCTCGAAGGGCCGCCTGTCGATCCCTTGACCGTCGTGATGCCGTTTTCCGTTCCGGTGCTCACACCCTCCTTGTTATAGAGCGTGAAGGTGAGCTTGGGCACCAGCTTGCCGATGCCCGCCGGGCCAATGGCATCATCAGCATTGGGTTCCACGGCCTTCGCCGAGATGACACCCGGAGGGGCGCTTGCTGACTGCGGTGCCGTTATTTTCTCTCGAAAGCGCTCGCTTTGCTCGTCGTTGCGGCGCTGCTGCTCCGCCTCGGACGCTTGCGCGGCTTGAGACGCAGACGAATCGGCAGGCTGGATGCCGCCCGCGTCCTCAGGCTTGTCGCCGTCCTTGTGAGCTTGGCTCTCTTCATCCGAATTGGCCGAAGACAGGGCCAGCTTGATCGGCGCTACCTGCTCCTTGATCTCGCCGACGGTGGAGACGGCTTGATCCGCGCTGATCTCCTTGTCGGTGAACAGCAGTATCGGCTTGCGGCCGGAGAAGGCGGCGAGCGCCATGCCGGGGATGATGATCTTGCTGCCGTCCGCGAAGATCAGCACGACATCGATATCGACGATTTCGGTCTTGAACGGCGCAAAAGGGATGCCTAGCTCGGCCTTGTCGTCCGCGCTGAGGGTAACGACCTTGGCCGCGCCGTAGTTTGCGGTGCCGACCGAAATGACCGCCGCGCCGCCGGGCGCATCTGCAACGCCATCGGGCGCGGCAGGGGCGGCGGCGTGAGCCTTCTGCTCCGCGCCTGCCGCTGCCTTCGCCTTACCTGATCCGCTGGTGCCCTTGATCCTGGCCATTCAAAGTTCCCACTGTCGACCCGGCCAGTATCGCGGTTTAGTCTTACCTTATGGTAAACGCCGCCTTTACCATGCGGCGAAATGCGGCGTTTACGGGTGCCGGGAGTGCGGCGCGATCGGGTGTCTCAGTTGCTGCCGGGGGCGGGCATCACGATGCGGGGCAGGGGCTGGCCGTCGCTCACGAGATCGAACAGGCCGCCAAGCTGCTGGAGCACCCGGAATTCGGCCAGCATCTTTTCGGTGTTGTTGGTGAGGCGCCGTGCTTTCGCGTCGAACAATATCTGCTGGCTGTCGAGCAGATCGAACACAGAGCGGCGGCCTTCGCGGAACTGCTGACGATAGAGCTCCGCCACCTTGTCGGCCGCGCCGATTTCGCTCTCGATCGTGCTGATCTTCTGGCGCGCGGCTTCGAGCGCGGTGAAGTCTATGCGGATGTCCTGCTCCACCTCGCGGCGGCGGCGATCCAGTTCATAATCAGCCTCGCGCAGACGCGCCGAAAGCCGATTCCGGGTCGCGATGTCGCGTCCGCCATTGAAAAAGCTGTAGCTTACCGTCACCATCGCGCGGGCATCGCGGTTCCGGCCGGTGTCGCCCTGCACGTCGTCCTTCCAGTTACCCTGAGCGACGAGGCCGACACGAGGAAAGAAGGTGCCGGTCTGGCTGGCACGCTGTTTTTCGAGCGAGCGGCGGTCCTGCACTGCCTGCGCCATGCGCGGGTTGTGATCGTCTATCATCGCAACGGCGGCCTGAGCGGACGCGGGGAGTGCCTTGTCGGCGGGCGGCAGGTCCACTGTCATGCCCGGTAGGCGGCGGGTGAGGCGGCGGTAGGCTTCGCGTGCCTGCTGGAGCGCGCTTTTCCTGTCGAGCAGCTTGGCTTTCACATTATCGAGCCGCGCCTTGGCGCGGCTGACGTCTGCTGGCGTCGTAAGGCCCAGATCCTGCTGGATCGAAACCATGTTGAGGATTTTGTCCGTCGCCGCGATTTCCTGTTCCGCCAGCTCGACCAGCTTCTGCCGCTCGAGCACGCTGAGATAGGCTTCGCTGATGTCGTAGGAAATCCCTTCGATCCGCTCGCGTGTGCTCCACTGCGCGCTGCGATAGCTGGCGCGGGCCCGGGCAATGTCGTTGGCGGTCGTGCCAAAGTCCCAGACATTCTGGTTCACCGTCACGATGCCCTCGGTGCGGCGGAGGGTTGTTGTGTTGCCAAAGGCCGGCTGATTATATTCCTTGCCGATACCTACGGTAAGGTCGACATGCGGCATATACCCCGACCATGCCTCGTGGACGCCATAGCGCGCGTCATCCTGGCGAGCGAGGGCAATCTGGATTTCCGGGTTTTCCTTGAGCGCCTGCACGATAGACGCGCGCAGGGATTCGACAGCACCCGGCGGCGGCTCAGCGTTGGCGCCAGCGGCGTCCAGCGGAGCGGGGGGAGACGGGTCGTCTTGAGCAATCACGGCGGCGACCAGGGGCGCGTCGGCGGGCTTGCCAGTGAGATCGGCATAGGGATCATGCAGTCGTGCTGCCGGACCCGTCCAGCCTCCTACTACGCTGCCGTCGGGCATGGGTCCCGCAACATTGCGTGGCGCGTCGTCGTCGGCCGCGTGCAGCGAAGAAACCGGCAACATCGAGAGCGCAACGACGAGAAGCGAGACGCTGCGTCGCACATGCGCCGCCAAATCCCGTGATGGAAAATCCTGTGCCAACGCTGGTCTCCCTGGCCTGTACCCCTTGGTTCAGGCCGAGAAAGTGACCAACTATGGTTAAAATCCCGTAAAGCTCCGTCCCATAATGAGACAGGGCGTGGGGTCGAGGAGGGTCAGTCGACGAAGAACTCGATGTCGTCGCTCGCCTTGCGGGTGCGATCGTTGGCGAGAAGCGCGAGCAATTGCTCCTCTTCCAGCGGTTCGTCAAACCGTATGCCGAAGCCCTCGGGCGTGGTGCGCATAATGCGTCCGAACATCTCCGCACCGCCCACGGTCAGCGCGACGGGAATATCGCGCCGGTCCATCAGATAGGCCAGCTTCGGCCGGAACATCGCGCCGCCGGCAGAGAAATTGACGACCCGGCCCTGATAGCCAAGCATGCGGTCTATCATCACCAGCGATCCATCGATCTGGCAGCCGAAGCGCTGCGCGACGCGGGTGAAATCGCGTTTGGGCTTACGGAAGCGGGTGAGCGGGTTGAGGTTCATGGGCATGCTCCGTTCCGTCTCAGTCCAGGGTGCCGTTTGTGCCGGTGGCGCGCGTGGCGCCGTCCTGTGGCACCGGGGCAGAGCGCACCGCATCGTCGCTCTCCTGCAGTGCATCGAGCCGGTGCTTCAGTACTTCCATCTCCAGCCGCGCGCCGTGCATGCCGGGCATCAGTCCGGAAGTCGCGGTATCTGCAGTCTCGTCGGCTATCTGAAGCCGCTCCATCAGCACCGCGAGGCGCGCATTGTTCGCTTCGGCCTGCGCAGTCAGCCGTGCGATCTGACCGGCATCCTGCGCGCGTGCCTTTTCAATCCGCCCCAGCGATCCGCCAAAGGTCCGCTCAACTTTGCGCACGAGGCGCCGCTGGCCCGCAAGCATCCGGCGCACCTCGCCACGCAGGCGCCGCCGTTCGCGCGCCGCGCTGATAGACGCCTCGCCGCGCACCAGTAGCCCGGCAAGCCGCGACAACAGGCCGACTTCTTCGCCCCCGCGCCGGTAATAGGAAACGCCGTAGCCCGTGCCGTCTTTCGCCAGCAGTTCGGCCTGCAGCGTGGTCATCCGGTCCATCTGCGCATGCAGCCGTGTGCCGGATAGGGCGTTGTTGCGCTCGATCAGGGCCCGCATCTCGGAAAGAGCGTGGGTGATGGTTTCGCGGTCGCGCTGCGCCTCGGTGATGAGGCCATTGAACTGCGCCACCATGACGGTCTGGTTCCTCGCCAGCTCAGCCACGCAATCCGATATCGGCTGGAGGAGGGGGGAGGGATCGGTCAGCCTTTCGGTCGATCGGCCGAGGCTTGCCACCGCGCCGGTCATCTCGGTGACCGCCGCCTGCGTTTGTTGCTGCGCCAACGCGCTGTCGAGAACCGTTTCACGCAGGTCGCGCAGATGCTTGCCGCCCAGTTCCAGCGCGCGGATGACATTGCCCAGCTCCACCGTCTCGCGCTGCGCGCTCTCGCTCTGCGGCGCTTCCAGCGCGGAGACATTGGCAAGCCAGTGCTCGAATTCGTTGCGCAGCGTCTTCATCGCGCTGGTCATGAAGCGTTCAAGCGCGCCGAGCACCATTGAGGTCATCAGGCCGAACAGCGATGAGGAGAAGCCGACAGACATGCCGTTCAGCGGCGCCTTCATGCCTTCGATCATCTTGCCGAAGGCGTCGGTGCCGCCCTTGCCGCTCATGTCCATGCCGCCGATGAGGTCGCTCACCGAATGCACGGTTTTCATCAGGCCCATGAACGCGCCGAGCAGGCCCAGGAACACCATCAGGCCCGAGAAGTACATCAGCGTCGATTTGCGGTCGTTGATGCGCATGTCGACATCGTGCAGGATCATCTGCACCGTGGCGTTGGAGATCTGGAAGTTCTCCTGCTTGCTCATTTCCTCGGCGATAAGGTTATAGCCGTGGCCAAGCAGTTCCGGCTCCTCGAAGATGATAGCCGGGTTTCTGTAGGGATCGTGCGGGCGGCGTTCGCGCGCGCCATAGTCCACCTGCAATGCCTTTAGCGCCACCACTTCGTTCTTCAGTGCCAGCACATGGCGAAACGCGATTGAGGCCGCGATTCCGAACAAGCCGAATATCGTGAGGTTGAGCGCGGCCTTTGCCATGATGCCGGCGATCACGAACTCATGTGCATAAATGCCAAGGCCCGCGAGGATCACCATGATCGCGGTCATCTTGAGCAGGTCGGAGCGGATCTTCTTTTCCATAGCCAGTCTGCAGATCCTATGGTTTCAGGACCACGCGCACATTGTGCCCGTCCTTCGATCCGGGGTCGGTGACGCGGATCTGGGTTGAGATGTTCGCCGGGCTGATGCCTGCGCGGATGAGGATGTTGCGGGTCATCGCCGCGCGATAGAAACCGATGCGCTGCGCCTCGGAGATCGAATTGTCCTGCGGGGCGAGCGACCAGATTTCATATTTCATGCCCGGCTTGATGCGCGGCTTGAGGAAGGCAACCACCGCCTTCTCGTTGTCCTCGGAATAGCGCACGGCCAGCGGCTCGAAATCGACGCGCATCAACATGTCGGCGGTTTTGACTACGACGCCCTTGGTGTCGTCTGCGTTCTCAAGCGCCTTGACCTTAAGCTTCATCGTGTCGGGCGTGGCGCGGGTGCGGACGGAGAGCTTGTCCGTGCTGTCGACGATCATCTCGGACTTCAGGATCGAGCCGAGCTCGGCGATCGACGTGCCGGTGTCGGCATCGCGCGGAGAGTGGATGGGATTGAGCTGCTGCCCCGGTGCGCCGCCCGCCTTTTGGGATTTGGCTTTGGCGTCTTCGTCTTCGGCCAGTTGGTGCTCGGCGGCATAGGCCTTCTTGAACTGCTCCATCGCGCGTTGCGAGAGCACCATCACGGCCGAACTCATGATAACAAGCAGGAAAGTCACGACCATGATGACGGTCGTGAGCACATCCACGAACGCCGGCCAGTGGTTGACTTCGCCGTCGGATGATGCGCCGGCCACCTGCTTTGACTCCTGTACTCATGGCCGTGCGGACGGCCATCTGCCCATCTTGGTGAACCCGGCTTAAACCAATTCCCCTAACCAACTCCTAACGGAGGCGGGAAAGCGCCGGTTTCAGGCCGCCTTTTGCTGTTGTTGGCCGCGAAGCAGCGCCAGCACCTCGTGCTTTGGCTTGTCGGCAAAGATGCGCCCTTCCTCCAGCCAGATCACGCGGTCGACGAGATCGAGCAGCGCCATGCGATGGGTGGCGACGATCACGGTCTTGTCCGCCGCCGCGTGGCGCAGGCCGTTGATCACGGCCTGTTCGGAGTCGATGTCCATATTGGCGGTCGGCTCGTCGAACAGCAGCACGGCGGGGTCGCGCACCATCGCGCGGGCAATCAGCACCGATTGCCGCTGCCCGCCGGAAAGATGCGCGCCGCGCGGGCCGACCTTGCGGGTATAGCCCTCGACACTGCGGTCGATGAACTTGTCCAGCCCGGCCGCGCGGATCGCGCGTTCCACCACCTCCGGGTCCGGTTCCTCCATGCCCAGCAGGATATTGTCCCAGATGGAGCTGTTGAACAGCACGGCGTCCTGCCCGCAATAGGCGATGCTCTTGCGCAGATGGGCGGCGGCGAACTGGTCCATCGCGTGGCCATCGACGCTGATCGCGCCCTCGCTGGGGCTCAGCATGCCGGAGAGGATCTGAAGGAGGGTCGACTTTCCGGAGCCGGAGCGGCCGATAAGCGCGATCTTCTCGCCCGGCTGGATGTCGAGCGATACGCCTCGCAGGCTCTGCTCGGCCGCACCTTCATAGCTATAGCTTACCTGGCGCAGGCGGATGTCTCCGCCGATCTCGCTGCGGCGGATCGAGGGGTCTGACACGTCGCGCTCTGGCTCCATCGCCAGCAGGTCCGCCAGCCCGGCGAACTGCGACAGGCTCTGATAACCCTTGGATATCATCGCGATCGCACCTGAAACCGGCACCATCGCCCGTCCGGCAAGCATCGTCGCTGCCACTAGCGCGCCGGTCGTCATCACTCCGGCCTTGATTTGGAAAACGCCGATGATGACCACCATCACCGTTACGATCTGCACCAGGAACGTGGAAACAGCACCGGGCAGGTCGTTCCACTTGCGCGCATTGCGCCCGGCCATGCCGATATGGTCGGAAACGATATCCCACTGGCGCAGGAAACGCCCCTCGGCCTGATTGGCCTTGATCGTGGTCAGCCCCTCGGCGACATCGACGACGAGGTTGTTGCGCGCCTGCATCAGCTTGGTGGCGCGCTTGGCTGACAGCTTGCTGGCATAGGCCGCGACCGCGCCGACGAACAGCATCGCTGCCGCACCGATGAGCGGGGCCGAGGCCGTCAGCCCAGCGATCATGCCGATCAGCACTACGAAGGCGAAGAAGAAGGGCACATCGACGAGGAACGTCACAAGCATCTGAGGCACCAGCATCGCTAGCCCCTCGACGTCGCGCAGTGCGGTCATCAGGCTGCCGACATTGTTGTCGCGTTTGCCCAGCCGCCCGTGCAGAAAGCTCGTCATCGCGCGGTGCTGCACCGCCTGGCCCACGCGCACCGCGACTGAGTCGACGAAGGCCGAGCGTGCATGGCGAAACAGGAATTCGAACACCAGTACCATCGCTATGCCTGCGGAAAGCGCCCAGAGCGATTCGATGGCGAGGTTCGGCACCACGCGGTCGTAGATCGCACGCATGTAGAGCGGGATTGCCAGCGCCGTGAGGTTCATGAAGGCGGCGGCGGCGAGCATCTGCACCAGCCGCTTGCGCTCGGACAGGAAGACACCCAGCGCCCACAACCGAGGGTTGCGGCGCACGAAATCGCGCTCCTCGTCAAAGCCCAACCCGTTTTCCGGGTCGACATGGCCGCACACCAGAATGTCGCCAAAGGCGAGGGCGTCCAGCGCCGCGCGCGGCACCTGCTTTTCCCCTTCGGCATCCAGAACAAGTGCTGTCTTGCGATCGGGCAGTGCAAGAACGATCACCGCGCCACCGTCGATCAGCGGCATCAGGCAGGGAAGGTCGGTGCCGGAGAGACGGCCTAGAGATACCCGTTCCCACCGCGCTTCCAGCCCGGCGCGGGCGAGCGCGATCTGCGCGAATCGTGGGTCCATGTCGCCATCGCCTGTCGGCAGGGCGGCGGTGAGCAGGTCCTTGTCGGTCGGCTTGCCACACTGACGGCTAAGGGCTTCGAGCGCGGCCACAGTCGACAACGGGGAGAGCAATCCTGCCCATTCCGAATGCTCGTCCTTCCCGTTTTTCAGGGCTTTGCGTGCCACCTTGCCGACGAGCCGCTGCGTGAGGCTGGGCCGGTCGATGATGTATAACTGCTCGATGTCCATGCGGACTCCCGTGGAATTTGGTAAACGGATTAAACATTTTTAAGGATAATGATTGGTAAACGCGGATCAGATTTCTTTGAGGGACTGACCGGACATGCGCTTTGCCGCCATGAGAGACCGCCTGATTCGCGCGCTGGGGGGCGCCAGCCTGTTCGAGGGCGTATCGAGCCAGGAAATGGCCGCCGCTTTTGCCGGCAAGGTGAAGCTGGAAAGTACATCGATTGCGGGCATCACCCCTTGGAGCGCGCGCATGCGCACGGACGGGCAGGCGAGCATGCTCAAATTGTTCGGCGGCGTGCTGCTGCTGTTCCTGCTCTGGGCCAGCGTCTTCCACGTTGACAAGGTGACGCGCGGCATGGGCCGCGTGCTGCCCTCGGTGCAAAATCAGGTGGTCCAGCATCTCGAAGGCGGCATCGTCTCGCGCCTGATGGTTCAGGAGGGTGAGCGTGTCCGCAAGGGGCAGGTGCTGATGCAGATCAGCAACCAGTTCACCTCCGCAGAGTTCGAGAATGCCCGTACCGATGTGGTTGCGAAACGCATCGCGCTCGCCCGCATGGACGCCGAGGTCGCCGGTGCGCGCAGTTTCGCCACACCGCCGGAGCTGGCGAAGATCGCGCCGGACATCGCGGCGTCGGAGGAGGCGTTGTTCTATTCGCGTGTCGCTCAACGCGGCCAGGAATCCGGTATCGTTAGCGAACAGGCGAGCGCCAAGCGCGCGGAGCTGGTTTCGCTCAACGCCCGGCTCGGCAATTTGCGGGACGAAGAACGGCTGATGATGGTCCAGCTCGACAAGCTGGAGCGCGCCTATCAGGCCGAGGCGATTTCGGAGCGCGAGGTGCTGGACAAGCGCTCGTCCCTGCTCGCACTGCGCACCCGCATCGCCGATGTGCAGAACCAGATCCCCGCTACCCGTGCCGAGCTGGCCGAGGCCACCGCCCGCCACGGCGAGGTATGGACCAAGACGGTTCAGGACACCAAGGAGCGCGCCGCGCAGCTTCGCCTTGAACTCTCCAAGGCGGGCGAGGCGCTGGGCGCCTATCGTGACAAGGCCAGCCGCGAGGAAATCCGCGCGCCGATGGATGGCGTCGTCAACAAGCTTTATATCCAGACCGTCGGCGGCGTCATCAAGGGCGGCGATCCGCTCGTGGAGATCGTGCCGGTCGATAAGGTCGTGATGGTCGAGGCGCGCGTCGCGCCCAAGGATCGGGGCAACATCTATCCTGGCCTGCCCGCACGCATCAAGATTTCGGCCTATGACTCGGCCGTCTATGGCGGCCTCGATGGCACAGTCGTCGATGTGTCGCCAGACGTGATCCAGGATCAGAAGGGTGAGGTCTATTACCGCGTGCGCCTGCGCGCCGACACCGCAAACTTCGGCAAGGGCAAACCGGTGATGCCGGGCATGACGGCTGAGGCCGACATCCGCTCGGGCAGCCAGACGATCCTCGATTATATCCTGGGGCCCTTCATCCGCATCAGCGACAGCGCGTTCAGGGAGTGAGCTCAGCGGTGCCCCGGTCGATGCGTGTCGCCTCGATCGCCCAGCGCATGAGCTTCGGATAGCGCGCCACCAGTGCCAGTGCGGGCTGGCCAGCCCAGGGGCGCTCGGCCAGCCATTTCAATCCGCCGGCAATCCTTAGCGGCGCGCCCGCCCGCGCCCGCAGTGCAGACTGATAGTGGACGCTCGCATCCGCGCCGCCGCTCAGCCACGCCGATGCCGCCATCGCCCCGCTGGCGAGCGCAATGCCGATCCCGTCCCCAGCCAGACTGGCTATGACCGCTCCTTGATCGCCCAGCCGAAATACGCCGGGTGCCTCCCGTCCGGCGCGCCAGCCATAAGGGATGTTGGCGATACTGGACCATGGCCCTGTGCTATGGGCCTGGCCCAGGCGCTCTCCCAGCAGCGGGTTCGTCTCCGCGAGCGTCGCCAACACTGCGGCGGGCGAACGCTCCGCCGCCAGCCGTGCCCGCGACAGGGAGAGGCACAGATTGGCCGCGCCGTCTTCAAGCAGCAGCAGCCCGGCATAGCCGCCTTCAAAGACATGCAGTTCGATCCTGTTCGCAAGCGCGGCGGACAAGGATGGTGAAGGTTCCAGCCGCGCTCGCAGGCCGACAGCAGCCTCGCGCCCGCGCGCGGCGCCGGATCGAAGCGCGCCGCGAAGGTCATGCTTGCCGGTGCCGAGCATGATCGTGTCACTCGACAGGGCCGATCCATCCTTCAGGCGGACCTGTCGTGCCTGCCTGTCGAGCGCCACGACCGAGACACCCCTCTCGACCCCCGTGCCCACCGACGCGGCATGGCCCAGCAGCGCGGCATCGAGCCGCCGCCGCGATAGCCCGAATGCCGGGAAAGGCAGGTCGGTCTCCGCGATCCGAGCGCCAGCGACGATGCGCAGCCGCGTGATCGGATACGCGCCCAGCGCGGAGGCGGACAGGCCGACCCGTTCCAGCAGCTCGACAGTATCGGCGCTCAGGAACCCGCCGCAGACGATGTCCTGCGCTTCGCGTGTCCGCTCCAGCATCACCGGCCTTGCGCCTGCGCGCGCCATCATGGTCGCAGCCGCGCATCCGGCCGGGCCGCCGCCCAGGATCAGCGGAGACGTTCGACGCACAGCCGAAACGGAAAATAACGGGCAACGCGCACCGTCGCCGGATCAAGCCGGGCCTCGGCCAGCCGAGCGGACCACTCGGCCGGGCGGAAGGAGCGGGCGATCGACACCAGCCCGTCATGCCGGACGATGGGGTGGCTTCTCAGCATCGTCGTCAGCAGCGGAAACATTGCATAGGCCAGCCGGTGCCTATGGAGATCGTTCACCAGCCAACCGATGCGGCTATGCCGCTCCATCGACACGAGAAAATCGGCAAGCTGCTCCGTCGTCATGTGATGCGCCACGAGGCTGCTGATGATGACATCGAACTTCTCATGCAGATGGTCGGCATAGTCGCCGGTACGATAGTCGATGCCGAGAGCCGGATCGGTGGCGGCGCTTGCGATGGTTTCGCTCATGGGGTTGAGGTCGACGCCAACCAGATGCGCCTCAATCCCCCGCCGCCGTGCCCAGCGGGCGATGAGACGCAGCATGTCGCCCTGCCCGAAGCCGACATCGAGCAGCCGCAGCGTCTTGCGCCCCTTCGTTGCCCGGGAGAGGAACGAGATTGTCGGCCGTGCCGCGAAGGTCCAGCGGTTGACGCGCGCCAGATCGCGCAGCACAGCGGCGTAGATGCCCGGGTCCAGCGCGGGATCGTCCATCAGCTCGTCCTGCATGAGGGGAGCCGCGAACGAGGGCATCAGGCGGCCCGGCGGAATGAAAAACCCTCGGCGGCGAGGCCGGGGCCGAATGCCATCGCGACGCCGTTGTGCTTGCGCCCGGCCATCAGCCGCTCAAGCACGAACATCAGCGTCGCTGAAGACATGTTGCCGTTTTCCTCCAGCACCGCGCGCGATTCCGCCAGCGCGCCCTGCGGCAGACGCAACCCTTTTTCCACAGCGTCGAGGATCGATCGCCCGCCCGCGTGGATCGCCCATGCGTCTATGTCGAAAGGGTCGCGGTCGTTGAGGATGGCCGCGCGAAAATTCTCGTCTGTCAGCGCGTGGGCGATGCGGCCGGGCACCGCGCCGGAAAGGTGCATCTCAAATCCATGGTTGCCGATCGTCCAGCTTATCAGGTCGTCGCTGTCCGGCAGGGTCGCCGCGAAGAAGCTGTCCATCGCGATGCCGCCTGGCTCGGAGCTGACGATGGCGGCCGCTGCACCATCGCCGAATTGAAGCATCGCCAGCAGCCGCTCCACCTCGTCCGCCTCCTGCAAATGGAGCGTGGAAAGCTCGACCGTCACGACAAGAATGCGCGCTTGCGGATCCGAGCGCGCGATATGGTGCGCGGTACGCAGCGCAGCGACGGCGGCATAGCATCCCATGAAGCCGATCAGTGTGCGCTCCACCGAGCTGGCCAGGCCCAGCTCGCGCGCGATAATCTGGTCGATGCCTGGCGCCACGAAGCCGGTGCAGCTCGCCACCACCAGATGCGTCACGCCGGCCAGCGGCGCCTTCTCCGCAAGGTGCGTGATCGCCTGCAACGAAAGACGGGGCGCCTCGCGCGCATAGACCGCCATGCGGTCGGCGGTCGTGGGGAAAGTATCGTCATAAAATCCACCCGGATCGACAGGCGAACCACCCTCCCCACCGTTTCCCAGTACTGACCAGCGATGCCGGATGCCCGATCTTGCCGCCATTCGATCGAACAGCGCGCGGCTCATACGTTCGCGGATGCGCGGCGCCGCCCAATCCACAAATGCCTGATGCACGTCATGCTCAGGGACGGCAATGCCGATAGCGTGAATATGTGCTGTCATGGTTTGGCTATGTCCCGCTCTTCCCAGTGGAGAGACTACGCCGCTGCCTTGAGTGCATGAATCCACAGCATCGCCTTCCGAGGAGAGGGTAAAGCGCCCTGAGTGCCGAACCGTTCCTGACAGAGCATAGCACGACAAGAAAAGTGCGCCCATAGCGAAGCATCCCCGGTCGAACGCTTAGGGTGAGAGAATCTTAATGCCGCAGATATGTCGATGGAGCGGGCGAAGGGATTCGAACCCTCGACCCCAACCTTGGCAACGTTAGGGTCAGCCTTTTCGGCAGTATCCGGCTCTTGTAGATACTACTATAAAACAACGATTTAAGAGTTTTTATGCCGAAGCGCATTTCCGTCTCTTGGCCTCGAAACGATAAAATCCTATTACGTTACTGTTACTTTTGCCCTCCGGCAGGGTCCGCGTAATATGATTTGGAGGTCTGAATGGCACTGGCGAAGCTAAACAAGCGGAATATCGACGCTTTATCGATCCCGGCATCCGGACAGAGCTTCCTTTGGGACACCGAGATCAAAGGGTTCGGAATTAGGGTTGGAGCGAGCGGCGTGAAGTCGTTCGTCATTCAATATGTGAACCAGGAAGGGCGTATCCGCCGGGTCAAAATCGGGCGTTTTGGCTTGATCACCGTCGAGCAGGCCCGCGATCTGGCCAAGATCAAACTGGGTGAAGTTGCGGCGGGCCTGGACCCTGCAGAAGAGGTAATCGCGGCGCGCGCAGAGATGACGGTCACGGCGATGTGCGACTGGTATCTGAAGGAGGCTCGCGCCGGAAATCTGCTCGGCCGCCGGAATCGTCCGATCAAGACGTCTTCCCTGAACATGGATGAGAGCCGCATTGAGACGCACATCAAGCCGCTGCTGGGTAACCGCAAAGCGCGGCACCTGACGATTGCCGATGTCGAGAAGATGCAGACCGACGTTCTGCACGGCAAAACCGCGAAGCTGCGATCTGGCGGTCGCGGCGGGAAAGCCACCGGTGGCCCCGGCGTAGCAGGCCGCTGCGTCGGCACATTGCAGGCGATCCTTGGCCACGCCAAGCACAAGGGCCTGATTGATCAGCATCCTACCAAGGGCGCTAAAAAGCTTGCGACCCAGAAGCGGACCCGGCGCCTGAGCTCGAAAGAGATCGAAATGCTTGGCAAGGGCCTGGCCTATGCCGAACGCAGAGGAGACAGTCCGACAGGCCTTGCGGTCATCCGCACCCTCATTCTTACGGGCTACCGCCGAGAGGAAGCGCAGGCGATGCAGCGCGCCTGGGTCAATGCTGATGGCCGTTACGTGGCCTTCCCTGACACGAAAAGCGATGCGCAGATCCGCGCGTTGGGGCCGGAAGCCGCCAAAGTCGTCATGGCGCAACCAGAGGTGGTGGGGAGCCCCTATGTGTTCCCGTCCATGTCATCAGACGGACCGTTTACCGCCGTCGGCTCGGTACTCCAGCGCGTTTGTCAGCTTGTCGAATTGAAAGGCGTTACGCCTCATACATTGCGGCACACATTCGGCAGCATGGCCGGTGAACTCGGGTTCTCCGAACTGACGATCCGCGCCATGCTGGGCCATGCCTCGCAGAATGTGACGCAGGATTACATCCACATTGACGACGCACTCAAGCTTGCCGTCCAGCGGACATCCGATGAAATCGCCCGGTTGCTCGAAATGGGGGCAAAGCGATTGGAAAAGCTGCCTCAAACCTAATCCATAGCGAAAGCTAGCGGATATGCCCGCGGCGCTGGCGTGATGATCTTGTAACCAATGCTGCGCCGCCGTCACCCATATGGGACCGCCTGATCACGACAGGTCCGCAAAGCTATTTGTCCATCATATGTGAATGATAGTGGCATTTTATCTTTCAAATATGGCGTTATAGTGTGAGTGCTATTGCCATCTGATCGTTTGCAAAGGCTGGTTCATACGCCCGTGCAAGAGCGCCAGAAACACCTTCCTCTCGTAAGGCAACGCGCCAACTTTGCGATATCTGCTCTGCGGTTTGCCGAATAATCGTTCGCGCAACAGGTTCTTCGATTTCGAAAAATGCGCAGGCTTCGAGCGCCATTGCGATTGAGCGCTCGTGCTTACCGCCTTCCAGGATGGCAGTTTCAAGATGCGGGTTCCGGTCCGGAGCCGGGTTCACGTCAAACATTGGCGACAGGCGCCAACGGTTGTTGCCCACATAAAGAAACCCATGATTTTTTAGGTGGTCATCTTTGTTGGATACGAGGATCGTGAATACCAAGCGGAGGAAAAGCTCGCGGAAATCAGCGGCAGGATCCGCCGAACTGGCGCGCATGAAGTCTATGATTTCGGTGTATGACCCAAGTTCGGTTCCAGTCTTGCCCAAAGCAGTGCGCGCCGAGATGTAGGGTATACGGGCTGTACCTCGGCGATCGAAGCGCTTGACCAAGGCGACCGGAAAAGGGGTGTCTCCTAGTTCCAGCCGCACATCAGGCGTTCTGATTCCGCAGGCCTTCGCCAGTCTGATTGTCGCCACCTCCACCCGTTCGATCGGCTGCTGGTCGTGGACTGAGGTGAATTTCGCCAGCCAGAGATCTTCTCCATCCCTCACATTGGCCTTGGGCCTCGCTCCCCCTGACCCGCCAGCTCCGGCCAGCGCCCGCATTTCCTCGTGGCTGATATCATGGCCTTGCTCATAGGCGCGGGCAATGGTGGTGATCGTTTCAAGATCGATGACCCTGGGTACGGCATCAACAGCGGCTCCGCGAATGATGGCACCATTGTCATCCAGAAAACGAAGCGCGCCCTGGCGGCAGTGATCATCGGTTAGCGTCAGATACTCAAACTCGGACAAGCCCTTGCCATAGGCCAATTCAAGAAGGCGTCGTCCCCAACTATCGGGTGCAGCATCTGCAAAAACGCCAGCAAGGGCGTCGCGGGATAAACCCGCCTGCCCGGAAGTGTGGAATGGCCCGCTATCAAGCGAGTAGCCGGGTTGGATTTCAAAAGCTCGTGGATCGTCGACCCATGATTTGTCATACATGAATGCTGAAAATTGACGCGGACCTGCTTGGGTAAAGCGCAATTGGCCGACGGGCGCCAACGACTCGCCAAGTGCGACGTGGGCATGAAACTGAGCCATCAGAACCCAATGCCTTCGGGATCAGAGTCCGTGTTGCCATTGCCATCGCTCTGCGACTTCTGCTTGCGCATTGAAGACGCAAAGGTCTTGCCCCGTTTGGGCAGTTGCTGCGTTGCCAGCGCCAAGCCCAAATCGTCTTTGCGGATATCCACGAGATCGGTGAGCCTTTCGACGAGGCCAAGTGCGACAAGAACGTCGGCCAGTGTGCCGATCCCGACACCTGAATCCCCCTTTTCCAAGCGCGCGATGGAACTCGGCGATGTTCCGGACCTTACTGCGAGATCGGCAATGGCTATGCCGCGTCTGAGACGAGCGCCACGAATGTCCTGTCCCAGCCGCTCCAAGGCCAACTTCGATTTCGGAGAACCCATAAACCACCCATATATGAACTTCTAAAAGATTATAATATCCATATATGACATACTGTGATCTGTCGCAAGTCGGGATGCAATGGTGCAAACTGAGGCAACACGGCACTTCGATTTCCAATGGCCGAAACAACCTTGAAGGTGTATTTGTAACGCATGGCCCAAACGCGGAATCACCCTGATACCGGCAAACTCCTGCGCCGCGATGCCCGCGCACAAACGGTTTGCGTGGGATCTTTGTCGCGAGATGTCGATGTCCACGGCTGGTATCCGGAGGACGATAGCGATTCGGTCCACTCCGGCGAAGATTTGCAAGCTGTAGAATGCGCTTACCGTGAACTGCGCATGGATTATGCGGCGCGGATCAAGGCCGTTCGGAAGAAGCTGGGTCTGACCCAGGAGGAAGCTGGCCGGATCATCGGCGGTGGGCGCCGAGCGTTCCAAAAGTATTAGCGTGGTACAATGCAGCCCAGCGAAGCTGCCGTCGGCTTGATCGAGATTCTTGATCGCCATCCGGAAGAGGTGACAACTCTCCGCAACATCCGGCGGTAGGCCGACAGGACGCGCTTCCAGGGCGCTGTCCGAAAAACGTACACGTATTTCGGACGTGCAGCGGGACCAAGCAGAGATGGTCTCGCCCGAAGGCGGGGCAGATGCCCCAGCTCGGTACGCTCCAGATTTCGGAATTATCGCGCATGTGAGATGCGAGATAATTCCGCGACCATACATCTGGCTGGCGAGGCGATCAGTGCCAAGCGCGCGCAAGCCGACGAGCTCGTCCAATTCGCGGGAGACCTATATGTCGATGGGGACGCCGTCATGGTGGCCATTCGATCTGCGTCGCCCATTATTTCCAGGCAATGCGCGTGGCGTCGAACATGCTGCTTTTCTTGCACTGGCGTGAATTCGGCCCCGCCCGAAGGCGGGGCCGACGCTGGCGCCTTAGCTCGGCGGGTTCCAGATGATGACCTTCTTCGAAGGATCATCGCCTGGCGCGTTGGCAATGTTGCCATAGATGGTGCCGAATTCAGGAGCTGAGAGCGAGACCGAGACATATTCGGCGCCGGTGTTCTGCGAGAAGCGCTTCCAGCCTGCGCCCAGTTCGAAACCGTTCTTGCGGCTGACGATGCGATAGTCGGGTTCGCTGTCCTTGGTCTTGCGGTTGTTCGGGATGATGGCGATCGGTGCGGACACAGTAAGCGTTGCGAGGTTGCCTTCGAAGCTGTCGTCGGACTTTACGGTGAGGTTTGCGATGGTAGCCATGTCGTTTCTCCTAAAGGTGGTCGGGGACCATCCCCGATGGCGCCAAAAGAAGGGGCCGGGAGCCGCCGTCACCGCAGCGTCAGCGAAGGGCGAACCCCGCACGGGGTTGACGGTATTAGGCGTGACGAGACCCGCAGACAGGCGACAAGGAGGGGTGGTTTTCGTTCCGCCCGAGAACGAATGTCAGTCGGCAATCGCCGCTTTCGTCGACCAAAAGTCGGAGGCTTCCTCCCCGCCGGATCACTGCCTTGAGTGCAGCAGCAATCATCCCTCACACGCAGCCACTGGCTGATCGAGAGGCGTCGTCGCCTTGGATGCCGGATGGGCAACAGCGGAGGCCTCTCGCTGCATTGCACAGGCCCCAATGTGCAATATCAGGTCTAATATTGACTTTTGTGCAAAATATGAGCATGTGACGGCATGAAAGGACGTGCCGACATGGGTATCCAAGCTGCAGCCAAAGCGCCTGCAAAGGGACTTGCCAAGAGTCTCGACCGCAAGGATCTGACGGGGCCAGCCCTGCGCACGTTCTTCCGCATTGCCGATGCCTGGGGCCTTAAAGAGCAGGAGCAAATGCGTTTGCTCGGTCTGGAGAGCCGTTCGACCTTCCAATCCTGGAAGCGCGGTGTGGTCGCGTCGCTGCCCAAGGATGCGCTGGAGCGGATTTCCTATATCATGGGCATCTACAAAGGCCTGCAGATACTGCTGCCCAAAACGGCGGATGAATGGGTGCGTAAGCCCAACAAGGCACAGGTTTTCGGCGGCGCCTCGGCGCTTGACCGGATGATGTCGGGCAATGTCGCCGATCTCTATGTCGTGCGCCAGTATGTTGACGGGCAGCGCGGCTGACCCGTGGACATTCCTACGTCTGAAGTCCGCTGGACACCCTGCTACCGCATCATCCCGAGCCGATTTCCGCCGATCTCGCTGTTCGAGGCGGTTGCCGATCCGGCTGATCTTGAAGCAGTCTATGCCATCGAAGCCATGACCAATGACCGCCTGCGCGACGAGGCAGGCGAGCTGTCGCTCGTGCCGCCTGAAGACCGCGTCTCAGGCCCCGGTTCGTCGCCTATCATGGCGGCGTTCACCCACCTCAATCCGGTCGGCGACCGCTTCACCGACGGCAGCTACGGCGTCTTCTATGCCGGACTGACACTGGCCACCGCCATCGCCGAGACCCGCCATCACCGCACGCAGTTCCTTGAGGCCACCGACGAACCGGCGCAGGAACTCGACATGCGGGGCTATGCCGTCGATCTCGACGCGAACCTTCACGACATCCGTGGGCAACGGGAGGCGCTGCCAGCTCTGTACCATCCGAGCAGCTATGCCGTGTCTCAGGAAACCGCGCGGACCTTGCGCGATGCCGGGTCGGACGGGATTGTCTATGAAAGCGTCCGCGATCCCGGTGGCGAATGTGCTGCTGTTTTCCGGCCCAGATTTTTGTCGAATTGTCGGCAGGAACGGCACCTTTGCTATGTGTGGGATGGCATCGTAATTGGCACAGTCTACGAGAAACGGTTGCTGGATAGTTGAAGGGCTGCCAGTATTTCACCCCAGATCAATCGCTCCGCCGCCGAAAACTTTCCCAGAGGCTATCGTAAACGGAGTCGGTTTTCGGCTCCGCCGGAAGGACAGAGTCTGGGACAAACCCGCCCTTCGTGGGCTTGACCTTGAACGACGGGTTTCGGATGAACCTGCCGCTCGAGAGGCTGCCCCCGGATGTTTTCAAGAATATCTACCATTCTCTCGCGCAATTTTTCTTTTATACTAACCAATATGTAACAGGGTAATTAGTCAATTTGCGTTTTGCGAAAGTCTCAGATATTCTGAAGTTCTTAGCTGCTTCTCCTTCTTGCAGAGTGATGGGTTCCGTTCGGCATTCCAATGCATTGGGCATACTGGATCGTATAGATTCGGATCCTCATTGACGACCTCGACCGCAAACGCCGATTGGACATAAGGATCATCTATTCTCCGGCTACTGTCCCTCGTGTTTGCACGAGGAGCACCTAATGCATCCGCTTGAGCAGTATTCAAATGCACAAAATTGTCATCCGTGTATCCAGGCATACGTGGACTGGCGTAAAGTGTAAGACGGCGGCCTTTATAGATAATGTTCACCGCCCGGTTCGCATAGCCAAAGGATGGACTTACATTTACGGTGAACCTTTTTGGCTCTTCCTCACCAGAAGGTACTCCAATTTTGACAGGAATCCCCACGTCGTTAAACGGAGGCTCCCGTTTCTCAGCACGCTGCCTAATCTCCATGATGGCTTGATTGCAGGTCTTACTGTTCTTGTTGACGCATATTTTGTCCATGAGTAGGCGATATGCTCCCTCGCCTGGCGGGCCAAAAGCCGTTTCCTTTGCCAAGGCCTCAACCAAGCGAGGATCACTCTTCTGGAAAAAATTGAAGCGCCCCAAGATTTGACTGGCACTATCTCCATCCTCCAACAGGGCATCCGAGATCTTTGACTGTGTATCATAAAATATCTTATAATACAGAAATGTTCCTGCGAACGTAATTATGATGACAGAAAAGCTCAAATAAGCCACAAACTTTAAGTTCGCGACTCGCTTTTTGTCCTTTAATGTTTCGAGTATAAGATTGTAAGTCTGATCAGCTGTCAGCTTGCGCGTGTTTATCCTTTCAATCTTTAAGGTGTTTTCGATAATTTCGAGGCCCTCAAGCTTTGCCCTAGCAGGTAGCGCCGACAGGGCCTTGGTTTCGTCTAGCCCTCGGCCGAAGAAACCGAGGAGGGTGCGCTGCTTGATGGCTGCCAGAGCCAGCAGAAATGCGCCAACAACGCCGACTAGCGGAACCACCAGATTCAAGATGTCCATGACTTCCTCCGTCTGGCTGCTATGTCGTAGCTCATAGGAATGGCAGTCCCGCGATCCCCGTCACAACGCCTGTTATCTTGCTGGCGACGCTCGCGATGTCATTGATGCTGTGCGCCGCCCTATTGAGCGCATCCGCCTCCTTCTTTGCTTCCTGTGCTCGCGCTGTGAGCTCCGACGCCAGGTTGCTCTCGGCGATCGCCTCATCAATCTCCTTGAGCATACTCACCGCGAGCGACCGTAGCTGAAGCAGGATGGCGTTGATTACTTCGAGCGCCTTGCGATAGTCGGACGACGGATCATAGGAGAAATCGGCGTCCGTGAACGTGCTTTCCGCCAATGATAAGGTGTTCACCAGCGCATCGCGCGTCGCCTTATAGACTGGCAGAGTTTTAACTTGAACGGCCATCACTGTTTCTCCGTTTCAAAGGCGCTCTTGGTCTCACCGATAGTGCTCGCAAGATCGACGATGGCGACTATGGCTTCGTGCAACTCCTTGATCGTCGCTCCGGCTTTGGCCGCCTCGACGAGCTTGGCGTGAGCCGCGCCGATCGCGGCAAAGCGTGAGCGGTCGATTTGATACGCGTTGAATCGCTCGACTGCGGTAAACAGCTTGTCCTGCGCGGAACGGATCGCAGTGACATCGCCTCCCGCGCGCACTTCATCCGCATTCTGCTGCGCCTTAACGACCGCTTCGTAGAGCGGAAGCCGATCATAAAGGTCGAGCTGAGAGTCGGCGTCGCCGAGGATTGCCGCGGAGCGCTGGACCAGTGGGTCGGCTTCAATGATCATATGCTTGAGGACGCTTTGACGACGCGCGGCAAAGTAGAGATTGCCCAGTTTCGCGACGAGCGTCCCGACCGCGTTGAGCTTAGCCGCAGAATCTTCCTCGCTGGAGCCGGTGACTTTGCGGATCGCGCCGTCCAGTCTGGACTTGTAACGGTTTTGTGCCGGTCACCTCTCTCATTATGCCACCTTGGCTTC
>CAZEHR010000007.1:0-149724 GCA_964512265.1 uncultured Sphingobium sp.
CTGGACCAAGAAGAACGTCCACCCCGGCAAGATCGTCTCGACCAGCCAGGAAGTCGACGTGCTGGTGCTCGAGGTCGATGGCGACAAGCGCCGTATCAGCCTCGGCCTCAAGCAGGCGCAGAACAACCCGTGGGACAGCTTTGCCGAGCGTCACCCGATCGGCTCCGAAGTCGAGGGCGAGGTCAAGAACGCGACCGAGTTCGGCCTGTTCATCGGCCTGGAAGGCGATGTGGACGGCATGGTCCACATGTCGGACATCGCCTGGGGCATCTCCGGCGAGGACGCGCTCAACCTGCACCGCAAGGGCGAGGTTGTGAAGGCGATCGTGCTCGATATCGACATCGAGAAGGAGCGCATCTCGCTCGGCATGAAGCAGCTTGAGAAGGGCGCTCCGGGGGCCGGCGTTTCCGCTGCCGGTGGCTCGGGCCTCAACAAGAACCAGACCGTCACCGTCACCGTGCTCGAAGTACGCGATGGCGGGCTTGAGGTGCAGGCGGGCGACGATGGCGTCACCGGCTTCATCAAGCGCGGCGACCTCGGCCGCGACCGCGACGAGCAGCGCACCGAGCGCTTCCAGCCGGGCCAGAAGTTCGATGCCATGGTCATCGGCTTTGACCGCAGCAAGAAGCCGAACTTCTCGGTCAAGGCGCTGCAGATCGCCGAAGAGAAGCAGGCTGTTGCGCAGTATGGCTCTTCGGACAGCGGCGCATCGCTGGGCGATATTCTGGGCGAAGCCCTGAAGGCCAAGAGCGAAGCCTGAACCCTGTTTTAGTGAACGGCAAGATCCCGTCATGGCCTGGTGCCATGACGGGATCTTTGTATGCTGCAGGGCGTCATCCCTGCGACTAATTTTTACAATTTGTTACTTCCAACAGCGTGAATGATAAGGATTTTATTCTGTTTGGGGGAGATTGTCATTCTTGCGCCGTTCGCCTAAGAGGGGGCTCGGCATGGGTGGGAGTGTCGACATGAAGGAGGGCAAATGATCCGATCGGAACTCGTTCAGACGCTTGCTGAACAAAACAGTGACCTCACTTACGGGGAAGTTGAGCGCATTGTAGACATCTTTTTTTCCGAAATTACCGAGCAATTGGCGAGTGGCGGGCGCGTGGAGCTACGCGGTTTTGGCGCGTTCACAACCCGCGCGCGCGATGCCCGCACGGGCCGCAACCCGCGTACGGGCGCAACGGTGTCGATTGACGCCAAGAAAGTGCCCTTCTTCAAGCCGGGCAAGGAAATCCGCGAGCGCCTCAACGTCAAATAGGCGTTGGCGCGCGGGCGTCGAGAGCCTATAGGGGCGCTCTGGCTATGCGGGCGTGGCGGAATCGGTAGACGCAACGGACTTAAGCCAATCATTGAGTGCGCGCGGGGAAACCCGCGACGTAGAACTGCTCAAATTCGGGGAACCCTGTGAAATGGCGATCCCGAGCCAAGCCGGGCGGCCGCAGGGGCCGCGCGGAAGGTGTAGAGACTAGACGGGCAGCACCTAAACCCCTGGCCTTCGCGCCGGGGCAGGGTGAAGGGATAGTCCAGACCCCGAACATCCGGCGGAGCGCCTCCGGATGGCGGCGAAAGCCGTGGCGGGTAAGAAAATTCGTCGGGCTTTTGCCCGTGGGGGTTCGAGTCCCCCCGCCCGCACCATCCAGCTTCTTCTCCTGCCCGCTCCGGGCAAGCAGAGCCTGTAGGCATGGCCGTAGACGCGCCGGGCCATGTGCGGGATTGGCCGAACGAAGCTGCCGCCCGCTTGTCGTGGCCAGCCGCAACTAGCTATCGACTTAAAGGACGTTCGCGTCTATTTCTGCGTTGCAACAAAAAAGAGGGGACGCAGGATTGTGTGGCTCAATATTGTTGGTTGCCGAGATCTGTGCGGGTGCGAATATTGGTCCGCGTGCTGCCCCATGCCCGCCCGATCTGCGTGATGGGGCAGGCTTATATTCCGGTGAAGAGCATCCATGAATAGCATCACACGCCTCCTTGTTGCCAACAGAAGCGAAATAGCCATCCGCGTATTCCGCGCGGCGACGGAATTGGGGATTCGCACGGTCGCGATCTATGCGGAGGAGGACAAATTGTCGCTCCACCGCTTCAAGGCGGACGAGGCCTATCATCTCGGCGAAGGTGCCGGGCCGATTGCGGCCTATCTGGATGGGCCGAGGATCATCGAGATTGCAAAGCGGGCCGGGGTGGACGCGATCCATCCGGGCTATGGCTTTTTGAGCGAGAACCCGGACTTTGCGCAGGCGTGCGAGGACGCGGGGATCATCTTCATCGGCCCGAAGCCGGAGACGATGCGCGCATTGGGCGACAAGGTCTCGGCGCGGCATATCGCGATTGCGGCGGGCGTGCCGGTGGTGCCGGCGAGCGAGCCGCTGCCCGAGGACGAAGCGGAGATCAAGCGCATCGCGGCGGAGATCGGCTATCCGCTGATGCTCAAGGCAAGCTGGGGCGGCGGCGGGCGCGGCATGCGCCCGATCGAAAGCGAGGCGGGGCTGATCGAGGCGGTGCACTCCGGCAAGCGCGAGGCGAAGTCGGCCTTCGGGCGCGATGAAGTCTATCTCGAAAAGCTGATCCGCCGCGCGCGCCACGTCGAGGTGCAACTCCTGGGCGACGCCCATGGCAACCTGTTCCATCTGTTCGAGCGCGACTGCTCGATCCAGCGGCGCAACCAGAAGGTGATCGAGCGCGCGCCTGCGCCCTATCTCGATGAAGCGATGCGGACCGCGCTGTGCGATGCGGCGCTCAGGATCGGCAAGGCGACCGATTACAGGGGCGCGGGCACGGTCGAGTTCCTGATGGACGAGGAGAGCGGCTCCTTCTATTTCATCGAGGTCAATCCGCGCATCCAGGTCGAGCATACCGTGACGGAAATGGTGACGGGCATCGACATCGTCAAAGCCCAGATCAAGGTGGCGCAGGGTGGGCATCTGGGTGCGGCGGACGAGACCGGAGTGCCGCGGCAGAGCGAGATCCGTCTCAACGGCCACGCGCTGCAATGCCGCATCACGACCGAAGACCCGGAAAACAACTTCATCCCCGATTATGGCCGCATCACAGCCTATCGCGGCGCGTTCGGCTATGGCGTTCGGGTGGATGGTGGCACGGCCTACTCGGGCGCGGTGGTCACGCGCCATTACGACCCGCTGCTTGAGAAGGTGACGGCCTGGGCGCCAACGCCGCAGGAGGTTGTCGCGCGCATGACGCGGGCCTTGCGCGAATATCGCATCCGCGGGGTGACGACGAACCTCGCTTTCCTTGAGAATGTGCTCACCCACCCGGACTTCGTGGCGAACCGCTATACGACCAAGTTCATCGACGACACGCCGGGGCTGCTCAACCTCTCCAAGCGGCGGGACCGGGCGACGCGGCTGCTGACCTATATCGCCGATGTTTCGGTCAACGGGCACCCCGATGTGAAGGGCAGGGCAAAGCCGCCCGCGCATGCGCGCGCGCCCAAGGCACCTGTGGCGAACGGCCCGGTGGCGGACGGCACGCGGCAGATACTGGAGCGCGAGGGCGCAGTGGGTCTGGCACGATGGATGCGTGAGCAACCCCAGGCGCTGCTCACCGACACGACGATGCGCGACGCGCACCAGTCGCTGTTGGCGACGCGCATGCGCAGCCGCGACATGGTCGATGTTGCGGGCAGCTATGCGCGCATGGTGCCGCAGCTGATGAGCCTGGAATGCTGGGGCGGCGCGACCTTCGATGTCGCGATGCGCTTCCTTTCCGAAGACCCGTGGGAGCGCCTGGACGCGATCCGCGCGGCGGCGCCCAATCTCTTGACGCAAATGCTGCTGCGCGGCGCCAATGGCGTCGGCTATACGAACTATCCCGACAATGTCGTGCGCCATTTCATCGCGCAGGCGGCGAACGGCGTGGACATCTTCCGTATCTTCGACTGCCTCAATTGGGTCGAGAATATGCGCGTCGCGATCGACGCCGTGGTGGAGACCGGCAAGGTGGCACAGGGTGCCCTTTGCTATACCGGCGACATCCTCGACCCCGCGCGCGCCAAATACTCGCTCAATTATTATGTCGATCTTGCGCGACAGCTGGAAAGTGCGGGCTGCCACATGCTCGCGGTGAAGGACATGGCAGGGCTGCTGAAGCCCGCCGCCGCCACGGTGCTGTTCAAGGCGCTGCGCGAGGCGACCGATTTGCCGCTGACGCTGCACACGCATGATACGTCCGGCGCGGCTGCGGCGACCCTGCTCGCGGCGATCGCAGCGGGGGTGGACAGCGTGGATGCCGCGATGGACGCGATGAGCGGCACCACATCTCAGCCGTGCCTTGGCGCGGTGGTGGAGGCGCTGCGGCATACGGACAAGGACACGGGGCTTGACCCGGCCGCGATCCGTGAGCTGAGCTTTTACTGGGAGGCGGTGCGCACGCAATATGCGGCGTTCGAGAGCGACCTGCGTTCGGGCGCATCCGAAGTGTATCTCCACGAAATGCCGGGCGGCCAGTTCACGAACCTCAAGGAACAGGCGCGCAGCCTTGGCCTCGATACGCGCTGGCACGAGGTCGCGCGCGCCTATCATGACGCGAACCTGCTGTTCGGTGATATCGTCAAGGTCACGCCGTCCTCCAAGGTGGTGGGCGACATGGCGCTGATGATGGTCGCGCAGGATTTGACACCGCAGGACGTGCTCAATCCCGCCAAGGACATCGCGTTCCCGGCCTCGGTGGTCGAGATGTTGCGCGGCGATCTTGGGCAGCCGCCGGGAGGCTGGCCCGCTGACATCCAGAAGCGGGTGCTAGGAGATATACAAGCCATCACCGTGCGCCCGGCGAGCCTGCTGGGCGAGCAGGATCTTGGCACGACGCGCGCTGCTGCCGAGAAGCAATGCGGGCGCGCGCTGAGCGAGGCGGAGTTCGCCAGCTATCTCATGTATCCCAAGGTGTTCGCCGCCTATGCACAGGCTCGGCGTAAATATGGGCCGGTCTCTGCGTTGCCGACGCCGATCTTCTTTTATGGCATGCAGCCGGGCGACGAAGCCAATATCACCATCGAGCAGGGCAAGAGCCTCGTCATCAGCCTGACGGCCATCGGCGAAACAGAAGAGGACGGCTCGGTACGCGTGTTCTTCGAGCTGAATGGCCAGCCGCGCATCATCACGATCATGGACCGCAAGGTGGCTGGCTCCGCCACCGTGCGCAGGATGGCTGACCCTGCCAACGAAGACCACATCGCCGCGCCCATGCCGGGCGTGGTGGCGACATTGGCGGTAACACAGGGCCAAAAGGTCAATGCAGGCGACCTGTTGCTCACGTTGGAAGCTATGAAAATGGAAACCGCTATCGCAGCTCCGCGCGATGGGGTCGTGGGCGAACTGGTGGTGAAGGCCGGGCAGGCTGTCGACGCGAAGGAACTGCTGGCGGTAATGGGCTGAGCACTGGTGTTTCACCCCCGCCCGGTATGGCGTGGGGGCGGAGCGCACGGAAATCACGTGTTTTTTATCTGTAAGTGGATGCCCCGCGAGGATTCGAACCTCGATTGACGGAGTCAGAGTCCGTAGTCTTACCTTTAGACGACGGGGCAACGGAGGCGTCGATCTAGGCGGGCGCGCAAGCTCTGTCAAGGCGAGACGCACCACCTGGTGGGCCGCCTGTGAACCGGCGCCGCGCCCACAGCTTGCGCGCCGCGCGCATTGCCCCTAGGGTCCCACGCAAGTACCGCGCGTACCGCGCGGCAGTCGAACGAAGTGAGTGACAAGGCATGGCGCGACAGACCCGCCAGAGGGCCATGAAAATGCGCCCGTCTTTGGGACAGGACGGGGCACCGCAGGGAGCGGGCGGCCCCGCGTCGGCAGCGGAGACAGCGCGCACCGGCCCGCTTCGCACCTTCAACCCCCGCTCTGCCACCGCGCGCACCAGCTATGCCGCGATAGACCTGGGCACCAACAATTGCCGTCTGCTGATTGCAAAGCCCTCGGCTGATGGCTTTGTGGTGGTGGATGCCTTCTCGCGCATCGTGCGGCTGGGAGAGGGGCTGGGGGCCACCGGCGCTTTGTCTGATGCGGCGATGGACAGGGCGGTGGCAGCTCTTGGCGTCTGCGCAGAGAAGCTACGCGCGCGGCAGGTCACGCTCGCGCGGTCGGTCGCGACCGAAGCCTGCCGGCGCGCGTCGAATGGCGCGGAGTTCATTGCGCGGGTAAAGCGCGAAACGGGCATAGCGCTCGATATCATCTCGGCGCAGGAGGAGGCGCGGCTCGCGGTGCTGGGCTGTCACGCCCTGCTGGAACCGGGGGATAGCCCAGCACTCATATTCGACATCGGCGGCGGCTCGACCGAGCTGGTGCTGGTGGACAGCACCGGCCCCAGCCCGCGCATCATCGATTGGCTGAGCATGCCGTGGGGGGTTGTCTCCCTCACCGAGTGCGAAGCGCCGCCCGAGGGGAGCGACGGGGAAGAACGCGCCGCGGCCTATGTGCGGATGCGCGCGCGCGTGGCCGAGGCGATCGCGCCCTTCGCCGAGCGCGTGCCCGCAGATCCGCGCCAGCTGCGTCTGCTCGGCACCTCCGGAACGGTGACGACGCTCGCCAGCGTGCACCTCGATCTGCCGAAATATAACCGTCAGCTCATCGATGGGCTAATCGTGCCGACCGGCTCGATGCGCGCCATATCGCAGCGGCTTTCCCTGATGACGCTCGAGGAGCGACGCGCGCTGCCGAGCATCGGGCCGGAGCGCGCCGACCTAGTGATCGCGGGTTGCGCCATACTGGAGGGCATTCTCGACATCTGGCCTGCGGAGCGCCTCGGCATTGCCGACCGGGGCATTCGCGAGGGCATATTGCGTTGCCTGATGGAGCAGAGGCTGTGAGGGGTGCGGGCGCGGGGCGGGTGCGGGTCAAGACCGCGAAGAACCGCAGCGCGCAATCGACCCGCTGGCTGCAGCGGCAGCTCAATGACCCTTATGTCAAACAGGCGAAGGCGGAGGGGTGGCGCAGCCGCGCGGCGTTCAAGCTGATGGAGCTGGACGACAAGTTCGGCTTGCTGAAAGGCGCGCGCGCGGTGGTGGACCTCGGTGTCGCGCCGGGCGGCTGGGCGCAGGTGGTGCGTAAGCGCACGCCGCAGGCGAAGGTGGTGGGGATCGACCTGCTGCCGGTCGATCCGATCGACGGCGCGGTTCTGCTCCAAATGGATTTTACTGATGAAGCGGCGGATGCGGCGCTGGCCGAGGCGCTGGGCGAAGCGCCGGACCTCGTGCTGTCAGACATGGCGGCCAACACTGTTGGCCACGCGCAGACCGATCATCTGCGCACGATGGGGCTGGTGGAGGCGGCGGCATGGTTCGCGGTGGAGCATTTGAAGCCCGGAGGAGCGTTCGTGGCGAAGGTCTTCGCGGGCGGAACGGACAAGGAGCTGCTCGTGCTCCTGAAGCGCAACTTCGCGACCGTGAAACACGCCAAGCCTCCCGCAAGCCGCAAGGGCAGCAGCGAGTGGTATGTCATCGCTCAGGGGTTCAAGGGGCGGAGCACCGATACCCCGCCCGAATGATTATCCGGTAATTCCGCCCGCCGCGAGCACGGCAAGGGTGAGCAGCTCGCTGGCGTTCGAGGCCATCGTCGCGACCTGAACCGATTTTTCCATGCCTACCAGCATCGGGCCGATCACGCTGTCTCCGCCCAGTTCGCGTAGCAGCTTGGCCGAGACGTTGGCCGATTGCAGACCGGGCATGATGAGGCAGTTTGCCGGGGCGGAGAGGCGGCAGAACGGATAGTTCTTCATCACGTTGGGATTGAGCGCCACATCCGGCGCCATCTCGCCCTCATATTCGAAGTCGACCCCGCGCTCGTCGAGTATCGCCACCGCCTCTCGGATGTTCTCCAGCCAGTTGCCCCATGGATTGCCGAAGGTGGAATAAGAGAGGAAGGCGACGCGCGGTTCATGGCCCATGCGGCGGGCGACCGCGGCTGTGCCCTCCGCGATGTCCGCCAGCTCGATGGCCGAGGGGCGCTCGTGCACGGTCGTATCCGCCATGAATACGGTGTGGCTCTGGCCAACAAGGATGTGGATGCCGAAGTTCGTGCGGCCCGGCACCGGATCGATCACCCGGCGCACTTCGCGCATCGTCTGCGCGTAGGTGCGCGTCATGCCGGTGATCATCGCGTCGGCCTCGCCCATCTTGAGCAGCAGCGAGCCGAAGATGTTGCGGTCCCGGTTCACCATGCGCTCGCAATCGCGGCGCAGATAGCCACGCCGTTGCAGGCGGGTGTAGAGCATGTCGACCATCTTGGGCACGAGCGGCGAATTGACGCTGTTGTGCACCTCAAAGCTATGCGGATCGGCAACACCCAGCGCGCGCAGCCGGTCATAGACGTCCTGCCGCCCGACCAGCACCGGAATGCCATAGCCGCCATCGCGGAACTGGATGGCGGCGCGCAGCACCACTTCTTCCTCGCCCTCGGCGAAGACAACGCGCTTGGGATGTGCTTTCGCGCTTTCGTAAGCCAGCGTCAGCACCGAAGTTGTCGGGTTGAGGCGGGCCTTCAGCGACTGGCGATAGGCGTCCATGTCCTCTATCGGCTTTTGCGCAACCCCGCTGTCCATCGCCGCCTTGGCAACGGCGGTGGAGACGACCTCCATGAGGCGCGGATCGAACGGGGCGGGGATGATATAGTCCGGCCCGAAATTATGCTGCTTGCCATAGGCGCGCGCGACCTCCTCGGCCACCTGCTGGCGCGCGAGATCGGCGATAGCTTCGGCTGCGGCGATCTTCATCGCCTCGTTGATTGCGGTCGCCCGCACATCGAGCGCGCCACGGAAGATGAACGGGAAACCAAGGACGTTGTTGACCTGATTGGGGTAGTCCGAGCGCCCTGTGGCGATAATCGCATCGGGCCGCGCGGCTTTGGCCTCGGGCGGTGTGATTTCCGGGTCAGGGTTCGCCATGGCGAAGATGATGGGCTTGGGCGCCATCTCTTTCACCATATGGGGTTTGACCGCCCCTGCCGCCGAAAGGCCGATGAAAATGTCCGCGCCCTTGAGCGCTTCTTCGAGGCTGCGCTTGTCCGTCTTGGCGGCATGGGCGGATTTCCATTGGTCCATGCCCTCGGCGCGGCCCTGGTAGATGACGCCCGAACGATCGCACATGATGATGCGGGATTTGTCCGCGCCCATTGCGATGATCAGTTCCGTGCAGGCAATCGCTGCCGCGCCCGCACCGTTGACGACAATGCTGACGTCCGTGATGTCACGCCCGGTGATGTGCAGGGCGTTGATGAGCCCCGCCGCGCAGATGATCGCCGTGCCGTGCTGGTCGTCGTGCATGACCGGGATGTTCATGCGCTCTTTCAGCGCCTGCTCGATCATGAAGCATTCGGGCGCCTTGATGTCCTCAAGGTTGATGCCGCCAAATGTGGGTTCGAGCAGCGCCACCGCGTCGATGAACGCCTGCGGGTCCTCGGTCGCTACTTCGATGTCGATCGAGTCCACATCGGCGAAGCGCTTGAACAGTACCGCCTTGCCTTCCATCACCGGCTTGGAAGCGAGCGCACCCAGATTGCCCAGACCCAGGATTGCCGTGCCGTTCGAAATGACGGCGACCAGATTTCCCTTGGCGGTATAATCATAGGCTGTCGCCGGATTTTCCGCTATGGCTTTGACCGGCACCGCGACGCCGGGCGAATAGGCGAGGCTGAGGTCCCTCTGCGTCGCCATCGGCTTGGACGCGATAATCTCGATCTTGCCGGGTCGGCCGGTCGAATGGAAAAAAAGGGCTTCACGCTCGGAGAATTCGATTGTCGGACGGTCGGACATCAATGTCTTCCTTGTTATGAACCGAGGCGTGCAGGCGGTTTGCCCCTAGCTCCATTTATAGGCGTACGACAAGGGGCGGGGGCAAATTAGTTGCCGCCATGGCGCCCGCGTGGTGCGGCCTTCCCTTGCGGAGGCGATGCCGCTATCGCTGGCGCCGATGGATCAGCCCGCCGCCTCTGCCAATGACACGCTCGCGCCGATGACGCCGATGATGGCGCAATATTTCGCACTGAAGGCGCAGGCGCGGGATTGCCTCCTGTTCTATCGCATGGGCGACTTTTTCGAGCTGTTTTTCGATGACGCCAAGGCGGCGGCGCAAACGCTCGATATTGCGCTCACCTCGCGCGGGGATCATGGCGGCGCGCCGATCCCGATGTGCGGCGTGCCGGTGCACAGCGCGGAGGCCTATCTCGCTCGTTTGATCCGCGCCGGGCACCGCGTGGCCATTGCAGAGCAGACCGAGACCCCGGCCGAGGCGAAGGCGCGCGGCGGCAGCAAAGCCTTGGTCGCGCGAGGCATCATCCGCTATGTCACGCCGGGCACATTGACCGAGGACACGTTGCTCGACGCGCGGGTGGACAATATGCTGGTCGCTGTAGGTGAGGCGGGCGGCGAGATTGCGCTGGCGGCGGCGGATATTTCGACCGGCCGGTTCGAGGCGATGAGCGTCGACGGTGCGGCGCTTTCCGCCGAGCTGGCGCGTTTGGGAGCGTCAGAGATCGTGGTGGCGGAAGGCTGTGCGCTCGATGTGCCTGGCGCGCACATGTTCGACAAGGCGGCGTTTTCGTCCGCGCGCGCGGAGGCGCGGCTGAAAGGCCTGTTCGGCGTGGCGACGCTGGACGGGTTCGGCAGCTTTTGCCGCGCCGAGCTGGCGGCGATTGGGGGATTGCTCGGCTATCTCGATCACGCCGGGCAGGGGCGGCTGCCGCATCTCACTCCCCCGGTTCATATCGCGCCGGGCAGCCATATGGCGATCGATGCTGCAACGCGCGAAAGCCTGGAGATCGCCTGCACGATGAGCGGCAGCCGCGCGGGCAGCCTGCTGCACAGCATCGACCGGACCGTGACCGGCGCGGGCGCGCGGCTTTTGGCGGCGGACCTCGCCGCGCCTTTGTTGGATGAGGGTGAAATCGGCGCACGGCTCGATCTGGTGCAATGGCTGCATGACGACAGCGGCAGGCGGGAGGCCTTGCGCGCGTCGCTGAGGGCGCTGCCCGACATTGGCCGCGCGCTGGGCAGGCTTGCGGTCGGGCGTGGGTCGCCGCGCGATCTGGGGCAATTGCGCGACGGCCTCTCTGGAGCGCGTACCCTGCGAGAGCGGCTGGGCAGGGCGGACGGCATGACGCGGCCTGCCTTGCTCGACCGGCTGCTGCCAGCGCTGGACGGCCATGGCGAGCTTGTGGATGAGCTGACCTGCGCGCTTGTGCCCACTCCGCCTACCGAGGCATCGTCTGGCGGCTATATAGCGGAAGGCTATGACGCCGCGCTTGATGAGTTGCGTCGCCTCGCGAGCGACGGGCGGCGGGCCATCGCGCAGCTTGAGGCCCGCTATCGCGACGAGACCGGTATTTCCGCGCTCAAGATCCGCCATAATGCGGTGCTGGGTTATCATGTGGAGGTGCCAGGCAGGCACGGCGACGCGCTGATGCGCGAGGGTTCGGGCTTCACGCACCGGCAGACTTTGGCCGGAGTGGTGCGCTTCAACTCCGTCGATCTGCACGAGGAAGCGAACCGGGTAACACAGGCCGGCGCGCATGCGCTGGCCGCCGAAGCGGCGCATCTTGAGAGCTTGATCGAGCAGGCGCTCGCCCGCAAGGAGGCGATCACCCGCGCGGCGCAGGCGCTGGCGCGGCTGGATGTGGCGGGGGCATCGGCCGAGCGCGCGGCGGAAGGCGGCTGGGCGCGGCCCGCCTTTGTGGCTGAGCAGCGGCTCGAGATTGTCGGCGGACGGCATCCTGTGGTCGAGGAAGCGCTGCGGCGCGAGGGGCAGGCCTTCGTCGCCAACGATTGCGCGCTTAAGCCGACGGACCGCCTTTGGCTCGTCACCGGCCCCAATATGGGCGGCAAATCGACGTTTCTTAGGCAGAATGCGCTGATCGTGTTGCTGGCGCAGGCGGGGAGCTATGTGCCTGCGCAGTTTGCCACATTGAGCCTTGTAGACCGGCTTTTCAGTCGCGTTGGCGCATCGGATAATCTCGCCCGTGGGCGCTCGACCTTCATGGTCGAGATGGTCGAGACGGCGGCGATCCTCTCTCAGGCGACCGAGCGCAGCTTTGTGATCCTCGATGAAGTCGGGCGCGGGACATCGACTTATGACGGCCTTGCGCTTGCCTGGGCGGTGGTGGAGGCGGTGCACGAGGTGAACCAGTGCCGATGCCTGTTCGCGACCCATTATCATGAGCTGACGCGCCTTGCCGAAACATTGCCCGCGCTTTCGCTCCACAATGTCCGCGCGCGGGAGTGGAAGGGCGATCTGGTGCTTTTGCATGAGGTGGCGGAGGGGCCGGCGGATCGCAGCTATGGCATCGCGGTCGCTCGGCTGGCTGGCCTGCCGCCCGCTGTGCTGGCGCGCGCCAAGGCGGTGCTCGCAAAGCTGGAAGCGGGGCGGGCAAAAACCGGAGGCATTGCGGCGGGGCTGGACGATCTGCCGCTGTTCGCCGCCACATTGCCCGATAAGGAAGATAGTAACCCGGATCCGCTAATAGAGCTGCTGAATGCCACGGACGCGGACGCTCTGACCCCGCGCGAGGCGCTGGAACTGATTTATCGGTTTAAGGCGCTGGCGGATGCGGCGAGGAAACCCTAGATAAGACTATGAGCGATTTTTTCTCTGCTTTGCCCAATCGCCGGGCGATCATAGACCGCCGCGCGGTGGCAGACCGTCTGGAGCAGGTGCTGGCCGAGGCGGGCAGCAGCGACGCTTCGGTTTTGCGCGGAAAGATCGTTGCCGTGCTGGCCGATGCGTTGGCTTCCGGCCGGGCGGAGGCTATGCGGCGGCTTGACGCGCACCCCACAAATGGGCGCGAGACGGTGCAGGCATTCGCCTTTCTGACAGACCAGATTTTGCGCATCCTCTATGACGCGACGATCCGTCATCTCTACGACCCCGGCAACCGCAGCACGTCCGAGCAGATGGTGCTGCTTGCCGTGGGGGGGTATGGCCGGGGCGAAATGGCGCCCGGCTCGGACGTCGATATTGCCTTCGTTACACCCTACAAGCCGACAAGCTGGACCGAGCAGGTCATTGAATCGATGCTCTATTCGCTGTGGGACCTGGGGCTGAAGGTAGGGCATAGCAGCCGCTCTATCGACGAGATGATCCGCATGGCGAAGGCGGACCTCAGCGTGCGCACCGCCTTGCTGGAGGCGCGCTATGTCTGGGGCGATCGTGCTGTTTATGACGCCGCGCGCGCGCGCTTCGGCGCAGAGGTGGTGAAGGATGGCGCGCGCAGTTTTGTTGCCGAAAAGCTGGCCGAGCGCGAGGCGCGGCACAAGCGTATGGGCGACAGCCGCTATGTGGTCGAGCCGAACGTCAAGGAAGGCAAGGGCGGGCTGCGGGACCTTCAGACCTTATTCTGGATAGGCAAATATGTGAACCGGGTCGATACTGTCGCAGGGCTGGTCGAGGCCGGGCTGCTGACGCCCCAGGAATTAAGGCAGTTTCAGAAGGCCGAGAACTTTCTTTGGGCCGTGCGCTGTCATCTTCATACCATCACCCGGCGCGAGGAAGACCGGCTGACCTTCGATCTTCAGCTCGAAGTCGCGAAGGCGATGAACTTTACGCCTCGCGCGGGCCGCTCCGGCGTGGAGCGCTTCATGCGCTATTATTTCCTGATGGCAAAGCTGGTGGGCGACCTCACGGGCGTTTTTCTTGCGCATCTGGATGATCAGTGGGCGGTGCGGGGGCGGCGCTTCATGCCGACATTGTTTCGCCGCCCGCGCAAGCTGGATGGTTTCGTGCTTGAGCGCGGGCGCATTACCTTGCCCAGCGACGATTTTTTCCAGGCGGACCCGGTGCGACTGCTGGAACTTTTCGCGCTGGCGGACAAGCACGGTCTTGCGATCCATCCCAGCGCCATGATTGCTGCACGGCGGGATGCGCCGTTGATCGACCACGGCGTACGAAAGGATCCGCGCGCCAACGCCTTCTTTCTTGAGGTGCTCACCTCGCCGCGCGATCCGGAGACGGTGCTGCGCTGGATGAACGAGGCCAACGTGTTCGGCCGCTTCATTCCCGATTTCGGACGTGTCGTGGCGCAGATGCAGTTCGACATGTATCACCATTATACCGTCGATGAGCACACGATCCGCGCGGTAGGCCTGCTGGCCCAGATCGAGCGCGGAGAGCTGGCCGAAGATCATCCGCTCTCTACCGACTTGATGGGCAGGCTGGTGTCGCGCCGGGTGCTGTATGTCGCGGTGCTGCTGCATGACATCGCAAAGGGGCGGGGCGGGGATCACAGCGTTCTTGGAGCGGAAGTGGCCGAAAAGCTTTGCCCTCGTTTGGGCATGAGCGCGGCGGAGACCGAGATGGTCGCGTGGCTGGTGCGCTATCATCTGCTGATGAGCTCCACCGCCTTCAAGCGCGACCTTTCGGACTATAAGACCATCATGGACTTTACGGAGATCGTGCAGAGCGCGGAGCGACTGCGTCTGCTGCTGATGCTGACCACGGTGGATATCCGCGCGGTAGGGCCGGGGGTTTGGAACAGCTGGAAGCGGCAGCTGCTGAGCGACCTCTATCATGCGGCGGAGGAAGTGCTGCGCCTCGGCCACAAGTCCAGCGGACGTAAGGAGCGGATCGAGGCGAAGCTCGCAGCGTTGAAGGCCGCGCTCAATGTGAGCGAGGCGGAGTTCGCGCGCTTGGCCAAGCGCCTGCCCGAGAGCTACCTCATCGCTGAGGCGGACGACATATTGGCGCATAACGCCCGCCACATATTGGCGGCGGGCAAGGCTCCGCTCTCCATCGCGGCGCAGGTTTATCCCGAGCGTGGGGCGAGCCTCGTTACCATCTATGCGGCGGACCATCCCGGCATTTTCTATCGTATCGCGGGCGCGATCTATCTGGCGGGCGCCAGCATTATCGACGCGCGCATTCACACCACGCGCGATGGGATGGCGATTGACAATTTCCTGGTGCAAGATCCGCTGGGCCGTCCGTTTGACGAGCCGAGCCAGCTCGCACGGATCGAACGTGCGATCGAGGATGCGCTGGCGAACAAGCAGAAGCTCCAGCCCCGGCTGGAGGCGCGCCCGCTCTCGCGCACCCGCGCAGAGGCCTTCGCCATCGCGCCGGTTGTGCTGATCGACAACAAGGCGTCCAACCGCTTCACCGTTATCGAGATTCACGCGCGCGACAAGCCGGCGCTGTTGTTCAACCTCGCTTACGCGCTCTTCCAGTCCAAGGTAACGGTGCACAGCGCGCATATCAGCACTTATGGCGAGCGCGCAGTCGACACCTTTTATATCACCGACCTGCTCGGCGGAAAGATCGAGAGCAAATCGCGGTTGCAGACGCTGGAGCGCAGATTACTGGAGGCGTCGGAGGCGCTGGCTGTCGAGCAGCAAATGGCGGCTTAGGAACTCTGCTAAGTCGTTTGTGCGCCGTCAGGCGGCGCGCAGCCGGATGCGTCCGTGTTGCAGCGCCAGGGGATAGAGTACGGCGTTCTCCGCTTCGATCCGCTCCAGCAAGCGATGCATCATCATCGTAGTCGCGCTGGCGAAGCCAGCCCAGTCGGCCGCAATTGCCTGCGCCGACCATTGCGCAAGATAACCCGCCCAGCTGTTCTTCAAATCGGCAAATTCCTGCTCGAACGCGATTATTTCAGTGTCGAGTCGTGTAGGATCCTTGCGCATTTCGTCGGCGTACATGAAGTCCGCTTCCGCGGCGAGGTGGGCATCAAGCTGGTCTCTGAATTGGGTCAGTTCCCGATGTGCTTCGGCCGGGCTGCCACATTCTTCTGAAGCGAGCGCAATCAGGGTGCGCGCGGCGTCTGCCAATGCGTCATGTTCTTCGACAAGCCGAGCCAAGTTATGCATGACGAACTTCCACCTGGTTATCCTCCTCGCACATCCCATGTTCGTTTAACCAATGTCTTATGGCGACAGGAATGTCCCTATATTATTGCTTTTACTGGATTTCCATAGCCATATCGGAGTTCAGTGCAGGCAGGATGCGGTCCATGTCCGCGCGCGAAATGGCGATGCATCCTTCGGTAGGCTTAGGGACCCCGACCGTATCCGTCACCCAAATATGCCAGAATATCGCGCTGCCCAGGCCGGGCTGTGGCGGCGTGTCGTTATGGCCGAGCACGATGACGATGTCGTAGGCGGCGTCCTCACGCTGGAGGCGCTCGTGAGAGAAGGGGCGGGGGAGGATGACGGGGCGGTTATAGGCCGGGTCGCCGATGCCGTCTGACCAGCCGTCATTTGCGCGGGTCCAGCGCCAGGGGATCAGCGGTGCCCGCGTCATCGTGACTCGCCCAGGCCTGAGCAGCGCACCCCGGATCGGCCAGATTCCCAGCGGCGTGCAGCCATCGCCCTCGCGCTTTTCGGACGCGGGACACGCCCCGCCCTTGCCGATGGCGCAGGGAATTGCCTCGCCGTTGAAATGCAGCAGCCGCGCGGCGGTATCCACACGCACGCGCATCGTCATAGCTGGTGGCCGGTGCGGTCCCGCTTGGTGTCGAGATAGCGGGCATTGTGCGGGTTTGCTGCGATGGAGAGTGGGACACGCTCTGTTACCCTGATCCCTTCAGCCTCCAGCCCGGCGACCTTGGCCGGGTTGTTGGTCAGCAGCCGCACTTCATCGACCGCGATCAGCTTGAGCATCTGCGCCGCCACCGAAAAATCGCGCGCGTCGATCGCGAAGCCGAGGCGGGTATTGGCGTCTACCGTGTCAAACCCCTGATCCTGCAGCGCATAGGCGCGCAGCTTGTTGATAAGGCCGATTCCGCGCCCCTCCTGCCGCAAGTAGAGCAGCACGCCCCAGCGCCCATGGGCTATCTGGTGCAGGGCGGCGTGAAGCTGAGGCCCGCAGTCGCATTTGAGGCTGCCCAGCACGTCTCCGGTCAGGCATTCGCTGTGCAGCCGCACCACCGGCACGCTGTCATCCCGTGTGCCGACCACAAGGGCAACATGCTCGCGCGGGTCGCCGGGGGTGCGGAAGGCTACGATCTCCGCATTTTCGGCGGCCGAAACCGGCAGGCGGGCGCGGGTGGCGATGTGGAGCTGAGGCCCGCCGCCATAGGCCAAGATCGCGCTCGCCTCTGTGCTGGCCTCGGTGGGGACGGGTGTGTTCGCCACGAAGAACGCAGGCAATATTCCCGCCAGCCGGGCGAGACGCAGTGCTGCTGATGCTGCATCTGGATTGGGTAGGGATAGCGCGCGATAGGGGCCCTTCAGCGGGGTCGCTAAATCGCGCACAGGATCGGCGAGCGCCATCGCGCCGCCAAGGTCGATCCAGCTTTCGCGCTGCACCAGCACTGGTGCCTCCGGGTCTGCCGCCTCGCGTTGGTTGGCGAGGCGCAGCGTCTGCGCCCGTGATGCGGAGATGAGGATCGGCGCAGTCGAGGCGGGGTCGAACGCGGGCAGGCTCTGCTCATCCGCACTCTCTACACTGAGCAGACGCAGTACCTCGCCGCCTGCCGTCACCTCGATCGCCCAGCCGCGCCGTAGCGCGTCTATCGCCCGTGCGACAGATCGCGCGGACGCATCTGCGTTCATCAGAAGACGAACTCCGTGACGAGCGGCGCATGGTCGGACGGGCGCGCCCAGCTGCGGCATCCCTCGATCACGCGGTGGCTGACCGCCTTGTCCGCCAGCTCCGGGCTTACCCACATATGGTCAAGCCTCCGCCCCCGGTCTGACGCCAGCCAGTCCTTCGCGCGATAACTCCACCAGGTATATAGCCGCTGCGGGGCGGGGAAGAATTGACGACCCAGATCGATCCAGTTGTGCGCAGCCTGCAAGCGGCCGAGCAGTTCGCATTCCAGGGGCGTGTGGCTCACCACGTCGATCAATTGCTTGTGGCTCCACACATCGCATTCCAGCGGAGCGATGTTGAAGTCTCCTGTGAGGATAGTCGGCACGGAGAGGTTGGAAGACCACTCGATCATCCGCTCCAGAAAATCGAGCTTTTGCCCAAATTTGGGGTTTTCATCCCTGTTGGGGACTTCGCCACCAGCGGGGACATAGACGTTTTCGAGCCGCACGCCGTTGTCGAGCCGCACGCCGACATGGCGCGCCTCGCGGTTCGCCTGCCAATCGAGCCGGTCGTCCTCGCGCATCGGCACCTTGCTGATGATCGCGACGCCATGGTGCATCGGCTGGCCGTGGAGAATGTGGTGATTATAGCCCATCTGCCGGAACACGCCGCCGGGGAAGATGTCGTCCGTCACCTTGGTTTCCTGGAGGCAGAGGATGTCCGGTGCTTCTTCGGTCAGGAACCGGGTGACGAGGTCGATACGGGCGCGGACGCTGTTGATATTCCACGATGCGATTTTAAGTGTTTGAGGCATGGCCCCATCCCCTAGGGGGCTTGGCATGGCGACGCAAGAGGCGTTCGGGGTTAATGAAGAACCCCCGCTCCGGGGGCATGGAGCGAGGGTTCCAGTATGCGCTATTGGGCGCAATCACAAAGGGGCAGGCCGGATAACAGGGGGGAAGTCCGGCCGCTTCCTCTGCGGTTGACCCTTTATAAATGTCGGTGGCTGTCCCCAACATTAACAGACGAAAGAAACGCCCCGTTCATCGCTCGGGCGGCTCGGTTAGCCGCCTGCGCGCGGCCCTTTCGGGCGAGGGTCTCGCCAGCGGAAGACAGAGTCCGCTACCGGCGCATTATACTGCTGGGAGGAAAGGCGAACCGCCGTGCGATTGCCTTGGGCATCGCGCGCCACCCAGCCGTAGAGATTGAGGCCTGCGGGAGCGGAGGGTTGGCGTTGAAACACCAGAGTGATGGTGCCGAACTCGGGGCGTTTGGGGTCACGCGCCTCTATCGATAGGGTGGCGGGATCGCCGGTCTGGATCACCTTGCTGAACTTGGTGAAATCACGCGAGGGGTCGATGAGCGCGCCAAGGGGAGAGCTGCCGATCGGCCAGCGCTGCACCTGCCGCACCTCGTAATCGATTACCGTCAGCGCCTTGCCGTCTCCCACGATGAGCAGCGGCACGCCCTTCTGATACTGAAAGCGGATCTTGCCGGGCTGCTTGAGCGAGAGTGTGCCGGTCAGCGTCTGGCCGTTGCGGTCGGTCTGGGCAAAGCTGGCGACCAGGGTCTTGGTCTGGCGGATATAGTCGGCGACGCGGGTAAGGTCCTGCGCATTGGTGGTGCCGGTTTGGGCTTGCGTGTTCGCCGGAGCCGAGAGCGTCGGCGCGGCACAGCATAACAGCAGGAGGGCATATCGGATGGGCTTCATCAGGGTCCTTTGCGGTCTCCGCCTTGAACTTGGCCTGAATATCAACGCGCGTGATAGCGCAGGCGACCGACGAAACGCGCGAGGCTGGGGCGGCGTTCCGCACTGGCGGAAAGGCGCGCTTTCGACTTCTCGAACCGCATCACGCCCTCAATCCTGCGGCCAAGGAAGGCCTTTGTGTCGGCATGACCCTCACTCTCGTCGTCGAGGAACACCAGCAAAGTCGCGGCGTAGATGCCTGCCACCAGCGTACGCTTGGTATAGTGGTTATAGTCGACCGCGGTATCGCCTGCGGCGCGCCAGATATGGTCCGCCGCGCGCCAGCCGAGCCTCGCTGCGCGCGCCACATTCCGGGGGAGGGCAAGGATGGACAGGGCCCGGCGCAACGCCTCCCTGTCTCGCGCCATGGCGTCGAGCCGCGCCTCGATGAGCGCAGTGATCTTGTCGCGCACCTTCATCGCGCCCAGCCGCTCGGCCGGGCAGGCAGCCAGCATCGCCGCGTCGACATGCGCAAACCATGCGTCGATCATGGCAATAGCCCCGCCGTCGAAGGCGAGGGCGGCGATTTCCCTGTCAACGCCCACCAGCTCTGCCGCCATATCCACCGCCGCTTCGCTCCAGCCATCGAACGCGGCGTTGCGGGCGACGAGCGGAGCCAGCGCGGCGCGGACTTCGTCAAGGGTTGGGTCCGGGGGAAGAGCAGGAGAAACGGCCATGCTTCTCATGTAAGCCCGCGCACCGGGCAGGCAAGGGGGAAAGCGGTTCCGGCTCGATCAGGAGGCGAACTGCTCCCGCAGCTCCAGCATACGGATCGCGGCCTTGGCCGCCTCGCCGCCCTTGTCTTTCTCGGTTCGGCGGGCGCGGGTGAGGGCCTGCGCCTCGTTTTCAACCGTCAAAATGCCGTTTCCGATGGGCAGGCCGTCGAGAGAGAGCGCCATCAGGCCACGCGCGCTCTCGTTGGAGACCACCTCAAAGTGGTAGGTTTCGCCGCGGATCACAACGCCGATCGCGATATAGCCGTCATACCGGCCGCTCTCGCTGGCGAGCGCCACCGCGCCCGGAATCTCCAGCGCGCCGGGCACGGTGGTGACCTCGTGGCTGTGGCCGGCCGCCTTCAGCGCAGCCACCGCGCCTTCGATCAACAGGTCATTCAAATGGTCATAGAACCGTGCCTCGACGATCAGGAAATGGGCCACGCTTAATGCTCCTTAAATGTCTATGGGCTGCTGGCCCACCACAGCGAGGCCATAGCCATCGAGCGCTATCAGGCTGTGTTGGGTGTTCGTAAGCAGGATCATGTCATGCACGCCCAATTCAGCCAGAATCTGAGCGCCGACCCCATAATCGCGCAGCTCGTCCATATCTCGCGCTTCGCCACCCGAATGAGCTTGCAGAAGGCGGGAGAAGTCATCCGGGCCGCGGCGATTGATGGCGACGATAAGCCCTGATCCGGCTGCTCCGATGACCTCCATTGATCGGGCGAGCAAGCCCGAGCGCACGCCTTCCGCGCCAAAGACGTCGGCGAGGGGGCTGAGCTGATGCATCCGCACCAAAGTGGGTTGCTCTGGATCGATATTGCCTTTTTGCAGCACCAGCTGCTCGGACTGCGTCGCTGTGTTGAAGAAGGTGATCGCCTTCCACTCGCCGCCCCAGCAGCTGATGAAGCTGGCTTCGGCCCGTCGTTCCACCAGATGGTCGTGCCGTCGCCGATAGGCGATGAGATCGCGGATCGTGCCGATCTTGAGGTTGTGGCGACGGGCGAACGGAATCAGGTCGTCGAGCCGCGCCATCGTACCGTCGTCGTTCATGATCTCGCAGATCACGCCGGAAGGGTTGAGCCCGGCAAGGCGCGACACGTCCACGGCGGCCTCGGTGTGGCCGGTTCGGATCAGCACGCCGCCATCGCGCGCCACCAGAGGGAAGACGTGGCCCGGCGTAACGATGTCCTGTCGCCCTTTCGATGAGTCGATCGCAACTGCAATCGTCCGGGCGCGGTCGGCCGCCGATATTCCGGTGGTCACGCCTTCGCGCGCCTCAATCGAGACGGTGAACGCGGTTTCGTGGCGGGTGCCATTGGCGCGGCTCATCAGGTCCAGCCCCAGTTGATCGATCCGCTGTTTGCTGAGCGCAAGGCAGATGAGGCCCCGCCCGTGAGTCGCCATAAAGTTGATCGCGTCGGGCGTCGCCATCTGCGCGGGAATGATGAGGTCTCCCTCGTTCTCGCGATCCTCGTCATCAACAAGGATGTACATGCGCCCATTGCGCGCTTCGTTGATGATTTCCTCCGGGCTGGCGAGCGCCGTGCCGCTCTCACGCTTTGCGAGATAGGCTTCGAGGCGGGACAGGGTGTCCGCGGTGGGGTTCCAGTCATAGTCGCCCAGCTTGCGCAGGCTGTTGGCGTGAAGCCCTGCCGCGCGGGCGAGACCTGAGCGAGACATTGCGCCGCTTCGGATGAGCGAAGTGATCTGGTCGATGAGCTGTATGGACATAAGGGAAGACAATCACATTGCAATGTGATCGTCAAGAGACCGAATCACATCAGACGACTGTGATGCGTTCTTTCATCCGTGCCAGGTAGCGGGCCAACACATCGATCTCGATGTTCACTTCTCGTCCCGGAGTCAGCTCGTCGAGTGTCGTGACGGACCATGTGTGCGGTATCAGATTGACGCTGAAGTGGGTTTCGGCCTTGTGATCCGCTACATCGTTCACCGTAAGCGACACGCCATCTACAGTGACCGATCCCTTTTGCGCGATATAGGGCGCAATCTCGGGTGCCACCGTGAAGCCGACGCGGCGTGACTCGCCCTCTTCGCATACGCCGAGCACGGTTGCGATGCCATCGACATGGCCCGTGACTATATGCCCGCCCAGCTCATCGCCCAGCTTGAGCGCGCGTTCGAGGTTGAGGCGGCGGCCAGCCTCCCACATGCCGTTGGCGGTGCGGCGCACTGTCTCGGCCGAAGCGTCGACCGCGAACCAGCCTTTGCCCTCGGTGCCGGCGCCCTTATCCACTACCGTGAGGCACACGCCCGAACAGGCGATCGAGGCACCGATCGCCACGCGGTCCATATCGTATCCGCAGCCGATGGTGAGCCGCAAATCGCCGCGCTGCTCTGCGGAAAGGATGACGCCGATGTCGGTGATGATGCCGGTGAACATGGCTCGGCTCTAGCCCGCTCCAGCGCGCGCGTAAACCTCCATCGCGTCGACGCCGAGCATCCGCCGGTCGACGAGGCGCCAGCGGCCGTGCGCAGCATCGAGCGAGGGCAGCCCTATGTCGGCAATGCCGGGCTTGCCGCCGCCGAGGACGATCGGCGCGCGATAGAGCAGCAGCGTGTCCACCAGATCGGCGGCGAGAAAGGAGGCGGCTGTCTGCGCGCCGCCTTCGACAAGTACGCGTGAGGCGCCGTCAATGTCCGCAATGCGCGCGGGGTCATCGATTATCGTCCAGCCGTCGGGCGCCGTGCCATGGCCTAGCAGGATCCGCTCGGGCGCGCGGTCGTCAAGGCCGGGCAGGCGCACATCAAGACGGGGCTCGTCCGCCCACCATGTGCCCCGCCCGACAAGTATCGCGTCGTGCCGAGCGCGGATCATGTGCGCATGCGCCCGCGCCGGGGGGGAGGTGATCCACCGGCTCGTGCCGTCCGCCATCGCGATGCAGCCATCGAGCGAGAGGCCCAGTTTGAGCGTCACCGCGGGGCGGCCCAGCGTCTGGCGGGCGAAGAACCCATCCATCGCGGCGCGGGCATCATTCGCCAGTATACCGGCCTCGACCATTATCCCCTGCGCGCGCAACCACGCGATGCTCTGGCCATTGGTGCGCGGGTCTGGGTCTGTCGTGGCGATCACAACCCGCGCCAATCCGGCACGGTGGATCAGCTCTACACAGCGCGGCCCGCGCGGAGAAAGGTGAAAGCAGGGTTCCAGCGAGACATAGGCGGTTGCGCCTTTCGTGAGGCCATCGGCCTGCGCCAAGGCCTGTGCCTCGGCGTGTGGGCGACCACCGGGTTGCGTCCAGCCGCGCCCAACAATGACGCCGTTGTTCACGATGATGCAGCCGACATTGGGGTTGGGCGCGGTGCGACCCTGCCCGCGCAGCGAGAGCGCAATCGCCGCGCGCATCAGCCTTGTGTCCGTCGCGTTGGCTTTCATTCGGCCGTGCCGGAGGGAGCGGGCTTTTCCTGTGCGGGGGAGGCTAGGGGCTGGCCCGCGTCCAGCTTCGCCTGTGCCTCTGCCAGCTTCTTGTCGAGCTGGGCATTGAGGATGCGCACCGCCTCGGCTTCGCGCGCGGCATTGCGCTTGGCGTCCTCGCGCCACTCGATGCCGAACATGTCGGCAATCTTCTGCATCTCCTTCTGCTTGGCATGGAGTGCCTTCACCCGCGCGGCGAGGTCTTCCTTTTGCTGCAGGATTACGGCGACATCAGACCGGTCCGCCGTCCAGTTTTGGAAATAGGTGATCTGATTCTGTTTGGGCATGGTGTTGGTATTCGCGTCGAGCACGAAGATCCAGACGATCGCCCAGGTCAGGGCAGCCGATACGCCGAGCAGCGGCCAGCGATGTGACCGCTTTTCGAGCAAATAGCCCCACAGGTCGCCGGCGGCGCTTTTCGGAGAGACGGGGCGCGGGAAAATTGCCATGGGTGCCCTATAAACGTACCGGCGGTACGATGCAAAAATTTGCGATTTTTGACCGAGGTCACGGAATTGCAGCGAAACCTCACTAAACCGGTGGTGCGACCTAGTGGGAGGTCCATTGTGGCTAGCCCACACCCTACCCGGCGTTCCTTGTGGGGGACGCCGGGCTTTTCCTATCCTGTCTCGGCGACGATGTTGGCGTTCGATTGGCAGGCGGTTCAGGCGGGCAGCAGATGCCGCTCACCCGCAATCCGCATCATCGCCTTTTGCAGTTTCTCGAAAGCGCGAACCTCAATCTGCCTCACACGCTCGCGGCTGACGCCATAAACCTGACTCAGCTCCTCCAGCGTCTTCGGTTCTTCGGCAAGCCGGCGCTCGGTGAGGATATGCTGTTCGCGATCGTTGAGGCTGTCCATGGCCTCCAGCAAAAGGCTGTGGCGCACGTCCTGCTCTTCGGCCTCGGCCACACGCTCGTCCTGAAGGGGGCCGTCATCCGCCAGCCAATCCTGCCACTGGCCCTCGCCATCCTCGCGCATCGGCACATTCAGCGAGGTATCCCCGCCCATCGCCATCCGGCGGTTCATGCTGACGACATCATCTTCGGAGACACCCAGATCCGTGGCGATCTTGGTAACATCGTCGGGATGGAGGTCGCCGTCCTCGAACGCCTCGATGTTGTTTTTCATCCGGCGCAGGTTGAAGAAGAGCTTTTTCTGGGCGGCGGTGGTGCCCATCTTCACGAGCGACCAGCTGCGCAGGATGAATTCCTGGATGGACGCCCTGATCCACCACATCGCATAGGTGGCGAGGCGGAAACCGCGATCGGGCTCGAACTTTTTCACGCCCTGCATCAGGCCGATATTGCCCTCGGAGATCAGCTCGCTGACGGGCAGGCCATAGCCGCGATAGCCCATCGCAATCTTGGCGACGAGGCGCAGATGGCTGGTAACGAGTTGTGCGGCGGCCTCAGGATCCTGATGCTCCTGATAGCGCTTGGCGAGCATATATTCCTGCTCCGGCGTCAGGATCGGAAATTTCCTGATCTCCGCCAGATAGCGATTGAGGCTGGCATCCGAGCCGAGAACCGGCACGACCGCGCTGGAAGTGTTGCCTTTGGCCATGTCGTCTAACCCTGGTCCCTTTCTGCCGTCCCCATGTGGGCGGCGGCTTAGTCTTCACTCCAGCTCCCGTTTATACGCGAAGCTGGCTTAACAGTTCCTGCATATCCGTGGGCAGTGCGCTTTCGAACGTGAACCGCTCTTGTGTTATAGGATGGATAAACCCCAGCGCGGCTGCGTGCAACGCCTGGCGCCGGAAGTTATTCTTTGCCGCCCCCTGCGCCAGCTTCAGTCGCCCTGCCTTGCCATAGACCGGATCGCCGATCAACGGATGGCCGATATGCGCCATATGCACGCGCACCTGATGGGTGCGGCCTGTTTCCAGCACGCATTCCACCAGCGCCGCATTGCGCAGCGTCTCCAGCGTGCGATAGTGCGTGACTGCGTGCTTGCCGCGCCCCTCGCGCTGCACCGCCATTTTCTTGCGGTCATGGTCAGAGCGGCCGATCCATGTTTCGACTGTGCCGCTCATCGGCCTGGGATGGCCGCTGGCGATGGCATGATAGCGGCGGGAAATGCTGTGGTCCTTGAACTGACGTGCCAGCCCCTCATGGGCGGCGTCCGTCTTGGCGACGACGAGCAGGCCTGAGGTGTCCTTGTCGATGCGGTGGACGATGCCCGGTCGCGCCACGCCGCCGATGCCCGAAAGCTGCCCGGCGCAATGGTGCAGCAGCGCATTGACGAGCGTGCCGTCGAGATTGCCCGCCGCAGGATGCACGACGAGACCCGCAGGCTTGTCCACTACGATCAGGTGCGCGTCCTCATGGACGATGTTCAGCGGTATATCCTGTGCTATGGCTTCGGACGGCTCGGGCGCAGGGAGGGTCACCGTGAAGCTTTGGCCCGCTGCCACTTTCAGTGCCGGATCGCATACCGGCTGGCCCCGTTTGCCCGCCACATGACCCTCGAGGATCAGCGCCTTGAGGCGCTCGCGCGAGAGGCTAGGCACCAGCCCCGCCAGCGCCTTGTCCAGCCGCGCGCCAGACAGCGCCTCATCGACAATTGCCGTTAGACTGGAACTCGCTTCCCCCATAGGCTAGCGATGTGGGGATGGTGGTTCATATATCAAGGGATGTGCTGGGGCAGATTTTGGTGCGGGCGGCAGCAACGCCGGAGATGGAGATTTGCGGACTGTTGCTGGGCGGGGAGGGGCGGATTGTGGAGGCACGCCCGGCTTCCAACGTCGCCGACGCTCCATCGACGCGCTTCGAGCTGGACCCTGCTGTGCTGATCTCGGCGCATAAGGCTGCGCGGGAAGGAGGGGCACAGGTGATTGGCCATTATCACTCTCACCCCGGTGGGAGCACGAATCCCTCGGTGTGCGATGCCGCGATGGCGGCAGACGACGGTGTGCTCTGGCTCATCTGCGCACCGCATGGAAGCTATGCGCTGTGGCGCGCGGGAACGGGCGGGTTGCATGGCCGTTTCACCCAGGCGGACATGATCGTCTGCGACGGATGACGCGATCTGGCTTGCGTCCCGGCCGCCATGACGGCAAAGACAATGAAACAGGGAGGCATCAGCTAGATGAGCAGTACAGCAACAGGGCAGCAGGGCGATCCGGCGCTGGATTTCGCGGCATTGTTGTGTTCGCGCCTGTGCCACGATCTCTTGAGCCCCGTCGGCGCGTTCAACAACGGACTGGAGCTGATGGCAGATGAAACGGACCCGGAGATGCGCGCCCGTTGCCTGGATCTGCTGGCAGAAAGCGCGCGGACTTCTGCGGCAAAGCTCAAGTTCTTCCGCCTGGCTTTCGGATCTGCCGGCGGTTACGGGGATGCTGTGCCGCCTGAGGAAGCGCGGCAGGCCATCGAGGGGATGTTTGCCTCGTCCGGCAGGGTCAAGGTCGGCTGGCTGGTGCCTGAAGAGGCGATCAACAAGCGGGCGGTGAAGGTGCTCCTGAACCTCGCGCTCATTGCGGGTGATGCGCTGGTGCGTGGGGGGCAGCTCGACATCGGTGTGGAAGTGCAAGCGAGTGGTATAGAGCTTGCCGTGCGTGGGCAGGGGCAGAAGATCGTGCTCGACGAGGAACTGCGCGCTGCGCTCTCCGGGCAGCTTCGTGACGACGCGGTAACGTCGCGCTCCTCCGCAGCCTGGATGACCCGCCGTCTCGTGGATAGTGCCGGTGGCACCATGATGCTCTCCGCCCCGGGTGAACCGGCGCTGGTCTTCGGCGCTGTTCTCCCCGGCTAAGCCACGATTTCGTCTCGCTTTTAACGTAGAATTAACCACGTCTCCCCGATCATGGCGGCGAACAGCTGTCAGGCGGGTGCATGGAAGAACTGCTTTCCGATTTCGTTGCGGAAACCCAGGAAGGGCTTGAGGCGCTCGCCAATGTGGTGGTGGCGCTCGAAGCGGACCCGTCCGACCGCGAGCGGCTCGACGAGCTGTTCCGCTTTTTCCACACCGTCAAGGGTAGCTCCGGTTTCCTCAACCTGCCGCGGTTCGAGAAACTGAGCCACGCGGCGGAGGACGTACTTTCGCAGATGCGCGCGGGAGAGGGCACGCCCGATGCAGCCACCATTTCCGCCGTGCTCGCGATCATGGACCGCATCGCCGAGCTGTGCGCCGCCATCGAATCCGGCGACACGCTGGACCGCAAGGACGACGAGGTCATCATCGCCGCGCTGCGTCAGTGCGTCGCGCAATCGCGGGCGGGGACTGGTGGTGCGGGGGAAAGCGAGGGAAGCGCTGGCGCCGATCAGGAGGAAGCGCAGGCCCGCTTGCCAGGCGCGGCGCGGACCATTCGCCTGCCGCTGATGCTGATCGACCAGTTGATGAACGGCGTGTCGGACATGGTGCTGGCCCGTAACGAGCTGTCACGCAAGTTGCGCGCTACCGAGCCGGAGCCGGAACTGGAAGCTGCGTTCGAGCGCCTTTCCAGCTGCATTGCCGATATGCGCGATACCATATCCAAGACGCGGATGCAGCGGGTAGACCGCCTCTTCATGGCAATCCCGCGCATGGTGCGTGATCTCTCTCGCGAGCTGGGCAAGAAGATCGAACTCGTGCTCGAAGGGGGCGATGTCGAGATGGACCGCGAGATGGTGGAGGCGGTGATCGACCCGCTCACCCATATCGTCCGCAACAGCATCGACCACGGGATTGAAACGCCCGAGCAACGCCGCGCGGCGGGCAAACGCGAGGCGGGGCACCTGCGCGTGTCAGCGCACCAGTCCGGAAGCCAGATCGTCATCGAAGTGGCCGATGATGGCCGGGGGATCAACACAGACGCGGTTGTGAACAAGGTGGTCTCAGCCGGGCTACTGAACCCGCAGGAGGCGGCCCTACTGAGCGATCAGGCGAAGCTCGACCTCATCTTCACTCCAGGACTTTCGACCGCAAAGGAAGTGACCGCGATATCAGGGCGCGGTGTGGGCATGGATATCGTTCGCGCCAATATCGAACGGATCGGCGGCGTCATCGCATTGGCAAGCGAGCCTGGGCGCGGCTTGACGATCACCATGCGCGTGCCTCTGACGCTCACCATCATCCCCGGCCTGATACTGAACGCCGGGGGAATCAACTTTGCCATTCCTCGCTCGGCCGTAATCGAGATCCTGCACGACAATAACCCGACTGTAACCGTATCGCGGCTGGGGGGCGGGCTGACGGCCACGATCCGCAACAGCCGCTATTCGATGATCGACCTCGAGGACGTGATCGGCATGCCGATGCTGGAGCGGCAGGGCCCGCGTTCGCTGATGCTGGTACGGTCGACCGGCGGAAATCCCTATATTCTGGCCGTCGCCACTGTCGAGAACCATGAAGAACTGGTGATCCGGCCAGCCGCGCCGATGGTGATGGCAGCGGGCATCTATGCGGGCATGACCCTGCCGGACAACGGCCAGCCCATGCTGCTGCTCGATGCGGGCGGCATCGCGCAGGTGGCGCAGTTGCCGCTGATCTTCGAAACGGCGGGTGCATCCGAGCCTCACCATGATGAGGGAGCGGGGCGAGCGAGCAGCTATACCGGCCTGCGCTATATCGAGCTTTCGGGCGAGGAGCGCATCGTGCGCCTGTCCCTCGTGGAGCGGGTTGAAGACATTCCGCTGAGCCAGTTTGGCGTATCGGCGGGCCGGCCCTATGTCACGCTCGGCGGGCGTATTGTCAACAGCGCGCGCGCCGTGGGCGAGGGCGATTGCCAGCCAGAGACCCGAGAAGTGACGTGTCTTCGCATTCGCGACGATCTGCACGAGTTGTGCTACCCCATCCGCATGGTGCTGGACATCGAGGAGGTCTCGGCCGAGCTGGATATGTCCGCTCGCCGTGGCCTCGTAGCGGGGCTGGTGCTCTCGGGCGGTCGCCAGGTCGAGGTGGTGGACAGCATGGCGCTACTGGCCCTCGCAGGAACCGAACAGCCCCGGCCGGATAGTGGCCGCCGGCAGACGCGCTGTGTCATCGGTGACGCCGATGATCCATGGAACCGAGAAATCCTGGCGCCCCTGCTGATGCAAGCCGGATTTGAGGTCGCCTGGGGCGGCGAGGATGCGCATGATATCGATGGCGACGTGCTGCTGCTCACCGCCGACGAGGACGAGGGTAGGGCCGAGACGGCCTCTGTCGATGCACCGGTTCTGAGGCTCCGCCGGGCAAGTCAACCAGGTGGGCCGGAAGACAGAAGCATATATCGTTACGATCAGGAGGCGCTGATCGGTGCCATCGCGGCGCTGAGCAAAGGAAGCGTAGCGGCATGAACGGACTGTATCTCTTCGCGCATATTGCAGGTACTGCCGTTGCAATCAGCACTGATGAGGTTGATGCCGTGGTCCGCTTGCACGACCTCTCCCCCGTGCCAGGCGTGCCGGGGCATGTCGCCGGGCTGGCCGCTTTGCGCAGTCGCGTGCTGACGATCATCGATGTCGCCGCCTTGGTGCGCGGCGAGCAAGCGAGCAACGCTACCCGGCCAGCATGCGATGGCGAGCGCCATGCAATCGTCTGCGAGATTGGCGGGCACGGCTATGGCATCGTTGTCGACCGCGTGGACGATATACAGACCGTCGAGAGCGCGCCGCTGCCTGTCTGCGGACGCATAGACCCGGCGTGGCAGGCCTATGCAAAGGGCGTCATCGAGAGTGGCGGACAGTCATATTTCGTTGTGACACTCGCAAGCTTCCTCGAAACCTGCCTTGCGGCACAGGCGGCGTGAGCCGCCTATCCCGCTCGGTTCGTCGCATTGGCCGACACACGGACCCTCGCGTTTACCATTCCCTCAACATTGCCGCCTATAATCATGAAACAAGGCCAACTTTTCAGGAAAAGCCGCTATGAAGAATTGTTTGGTGGTGGATGACTCGAAGGTCATTCGCAAGGTCGCCCGTCACATTCTGGAATCGCTCGATATAACGGTGAGCGAGGCTGCCGACGGGCGCGAAGCGCTTAGTCAGTGCCAGAGCGGCGATCCTGACGTTGTGCTGCTCGACTGGAATATGCCAGTGATGAGCGGCATGGAGTTTCTGCAACAGCTGAATGCTACGCGTTCCAGCCGCCCGAAGGTGATCTTCTGCACCACTGAGAACGGGCTGGGGCACATCAAGGCTGCGCTCGACGCCGGCGCCGACGAATATGTCATGAAGCCGTTCGATCGCGATACGCTGGAAAGCAAGCTCCAGATCGTCGGCGTCCTCTAAGCCGATACGGATCTCATACCATTCTGGATAGGGCGATGAACGCCATCTTGCCCGCTGCATCGCCCAGATATATCCCCAGGGCGCCTGTGCGGGTGCTGATGGTCGACGATTCCGCCCTTTCGCGCTCTATCATCGGCCGCATCATTGACGAAGCTGGTGACGTAGCGCTTGTCAGCAGGGTGTGCAGCCCGGACGAGGCATTCGCCTTCCTTGCCGAACAACGAGTAGACATCATCCTGCTCGATCATGAAATGCCGGGCAAGAAAGGGCTGGATGCATTGCCAGCGTTGCTCGACGCGGCGCATGACGCGCATGTCATCATGCTTTCCTCGCATTGCCAGCGTGGCAGCCAGACCGCAGTGACCGCGCTGTCGATGGGCGCGAGCGATGCGCTTGCCAAGCCTTCCGCCGCGCAATCCGGTAATGATTTCGCCGAGCAGCTGCTCTGCCGCATCCGCCGTCTGGCCGGTGCGCGCGGGCTGCGCGTCGCGGATGCCGGGCCGGTGGCGCTGCTACCGATCCCTGCGGACTTCAGCGCGCAGTGCATCGGCATCGGCGCGTCCACTGGTGGCATTCATGCCTTGGCGGAGCTGCTGGCGCAGGTCTCGTCGCGGCCCAACGTCCCGGTGCTCATCACCCAGCATCTGCCCGCTGCGTTCATGCCGCATTATGCCAGACAGGTGGAACGTATGACCGATCTTCCGGTCAGCATCGCCCGAGACGGCGAAGTGCTCAGGCCAGATCATGTCTATATCGCGCCGGGCGAGGCCAGCCTCTCATGCATGAGGGAAGATAAGGTGGTGCGTGCCCGCCTGATTGCGGAGCGGGATTTCGTGTCGTCTGCCCTCCCTTCCGTGAACCCCATGTTTGCCGGGCTGGCGCAGAGCTACGGAGCGGGCGCGCTCGGCATCATTCTCACCGGCATCGGGCGGGACGGCACAGCGGGTGCATCAGCTTTGGTCAAGGCGGGCGGCGCCGTGATTGCACAGGACGAGGCGAGCAGCACCGTGTGGGGCATGCCGGGCTCGGTGGCGCGCGCGGGCCTGGCCTCGGCCTGCCTCGCCCCGGCAGAAATGCCGCGCTACCTCCGTGCACACTGCGGGGTGGGATGATGAAAGAGGTGGTGCTCACTCCTGCCATGCGAACGCTGACCGATCTGCTGGAGCAGAAGACCGGGCAGGCGCTCTCGGAAAACCGGTTGTGGCGCCTTGAAACGTCGCTTGCGCCTGTGCTGCGCGAGCGTGGCCTCAAGTCGCTCGACGCGCTCGCCGAGGCCATTCGCGGGGACGCCAGCGGCACTGTGGCGACCCAGGCGGTCGATGCGCTGCTCAACAACGAGACCAGCTTCTTTCGCGACGCACATATATTCTCGACGATTGGGAAGGCGCTGATCCCCGCTGCGATCGAGCGCGCGCAGGCGCAGGCGCGGGACAATGTCTTGCGCATATGGTGCGCGGGTTGCTCGACCGGGCAGGAGGCGTGGTCGCTCGCCATGCTTTTCGAAAATGGTCGCGCCCGGTGGCCTGACTGGCGGCTCGAGATCCTCGCGACCGACATCTCCCACAGCGTGATCGCGCGTGCACGCTCCGGCGTGGTGCCGCAGATGGAGGCGCAGCGCGGCCTCGCCGTGTCAGACATGCTGCGCTGGATGGAGCCGGAGGGCGAGGACTGGCGTATCAAGCCTGCCCTACGCGGCATGATCGACTTCCGGGTGGACAATCTCGTGGCGCCGCAAGCGCCTGCGGGCAGTTATGATCTCATCCTCTGTCGTAATGTCCTGCTTTACTTCACGGCGGAGCGCAAACGCGACCTGTTCGCCGCGCTCGCCCGCCATAGCGCGCCGGGCGGCTGGCTGTTGTTGGGCGCAGGCGAGACTACGATCGACCTCACGACCGACTTCGCCGCTTGCGCGGAACATCGCGGCGCCTACCGGAGAGTCGATCCCGCTTGATCCGCCGTCCCTTGTCAGCCATTGTCGCGCCCCGAACACATAATAATGGCATCAGGGCAGAGCACAGGGTGAAAGAACGGCCGTCCCCCAATCATGACGCGCGCAAGCTGCCGGTCTCGATGCTGGTGCTGCATTACACCGGCATGCCCGATGCGCAGAGCGCGATCGACTGGCTCGCGAACCCGGAGTCGAAGGTTTCCGCGCATTATGTCGTGACGGAGGAGGGCGAGGTCATCCGCATGGTGGCGGAGGAGCACCGCGCCTGGCATGCGGGCAAGAGCTGGTGGCGCGGCATATCGGATGTGAACTCCGCCAGCATTGGTATCGAGATCGTGAACCCCGGGCATGAATGGGGCTATCGGGACTTTCCTGAGCCGCAGATCGAGGCGCTGATCCCGTTGATGCACGATATCGTGACGCGCCATGGCATCACGCGCGGCAATATCGTCGGGCATTCGGACGTCGCGCCGGGGCGCAAGCAGGACCCAGGCGAGCTGTTCCCCTGGGGCCGCCTCGCGCGCCTGCGCCTCGCCCTGCCGCGCCCGACCAAGCACCTGATGGACCCGCTCTGGTCAGACAGCGCCTTCATGCTGGCGCTGGAGCGGTTCGGCTATGACATCAAGGAACCGGAAGAAGCCGTGCGCGCGTTCCAGCGGCGGTTCCGGCCCGAGCTGATCGACGGAGTGATCTGCGGCGAGTGCAGGGCGATATTGCTGGCGCTGTTGCTGCCCAAGCCGACGGGGGATGAGTGAATTACTCTTGCTCGAAACCCATCACTTCATCCAGTTCCGGAGGGAAAAATACACCTTTAATGCATTCCCGGTTTCGAACTGCTATTTGAACGTGGCTTTGGTGATAAAAGGCTGCTCCAGGATATAATTCGTCCCCTTCCGTGAACATTCCACGAACTGTGTCGAAATGGGGAGTAGGTTCGAAATCCATTTCTTCCTCTTCGGAAAGGCTCTCAAACGGGTAATCCATGATTTCATGAAGATGAGTGATAACGTCGCAGTCTAATTCTCTAACTAGACGATCTTTATCGCCCCCTTTCTTTGATTTAAGATTTTTCGGAAGTGGAATGCCAGCGGAATTATAAATTTCTGCAAGAGACTGGTATGCGAGACGAACAAGATTTTGATCTGTACGATTCAGGAGATCGAGACAGTTCCTTAGATCGATAATGGCTCCAACAACTGCGGGATTGCTATATACCCCCTCGTTGCAACGGGCGACGGCCCATTCCCATGCGCGCAAAGGGTCAGCTTCCCAAAAATATATTCCGGGGCCGACCCAATCGTATTTATTATTGCTTAGAGTTAATTGCGCTCGACGAGATACAACAGCGTCTGCGACCTTCCGGTCACATCCATGATACCCGAGAACGAATGAGGTTGATAAACGGCTCAAGCAGCGACGTTATGCTTTTTCTTAGAAAGGGAGCCAACCGCAAAACCTTCGCGCTTCAATGCCGCTTTAGCCGAGTTTTTAGAAGCTGTAACTTTGCTAGTATAGGCTTCAATTTTTCTGGCGATAACAGCGTTACGTTCCGCTTGCGTCATTGAAGCACTCCTATGAGTCGGTGTGACAGGCTAATATAATTCGCATTATATGCGTAGGAAAATTAACACCATAAAAACGTCGCTGGTTCCCAGCATATATTTTCAAATCGATGCATGGGCATCAATCTCACATACGCCAGAGGGTCTATAAGCCGGGTTCTGTCCACCGCGCCGCCGTTTCCTCAGGTGAGGACATGCGGGCGGATGGGCGGCCATTCCTCTAGGAGGCGGATTGCTCCGCCCCTCAAGCAACCAACCCGGACGATCTGGGGCGAAACACCCTGCTTGGCCCTTGCGGACAAGCGCGCCGTCCCTATTCGGTCTTGCTCCCGGTGGGGTTTACCGTGCCGCCCGCCGTTGCCGGGGGCGCGGTGCGCTCTTACCGCACCCTTTCACTGTCACGCGGCCGAAGCCTTAAGCCCGAAGGCTGACGCGACCTGCTCTCTGTTGCACTGTCCCTTGGGTTTCCCCAGCCGGACGTTATCCGGCACCGTTGTTTCGTGGAGCCCGGACTTTCCTCGCCGGGGTTGCCCCCGCCGCGGCCGCCCGACCCTCTGGCCCCGCCGCAATAGCAGCATCGATGGCGCAAGGCGACGAGAAAAAACGGCGCTGTGGCACCCTTGCGTCTTCCTTCCGTCGCATCGGGCGGCTACATTGTGCGGCTTATGGCGAGAGCAGGACGCAGGAACGATTGGGGCTTTCCCCGCTGGGGCGGCTATGGCGCGGATCGCGCGGCGCAACAGGTGCGGCTGTGCGACCGGCATGGTTGCGAGGAGCGGGGGGATTGCCCCGCGCCCAAATCCCCCAACAGCAAGGAGCGCTGGTATTTCTGCCAGGCCCACGCCGCCGAGTATAACAAGGGCTGGGACTATTTTCAGGGGCTGGACGAGGAAGAGCGGGCGCGGCGCGAGCATGACGAGCGTCGGGACGCGGGCGGCTTCTCCAGCGGCGCCTTCTATGGCTGGGGAGCGCCGGGAGACGGCACCCGCAGCCGCGACGAGATGCGCGCGCTGGAGATACTGGAGCTGGAGAGCGACGCTGACTTCGAGGCGGTGCGTAAAAGCTGGCGGCGGCTCGCCAAGGCCAATCACCCTGATGTGAAGCCCGACGACAAGGACGCCGCGCTCAGGTTTCAGGCGATCCAGGCGGCCTATGACGTATTGCGCACCGCCGAGGAGCGCCGGACCTTCAAGCCGTAACGGTCTCTATCGCCCTGAACGCGGCCATGCCAATCTCCAGCGAGCGCTTCCGCGCGCCCTGATCGTGGATAAACCCGCTGACGATCACTTCATCGACACGGGTGCGGCGGAGGAATGCGGCAAGATCGCGCTCCACCTCCGCCTGCGTGCCGATGCTCGAAGCCGCAAAGAAATTGGCGAGCATCGATTGCGCCATCGGCGGCAGCGTGTCGCGATAGCCCGCGACCGGCGGTTTCAACCGCCCGGGAGTGCCAGTGCGCAGTGCCACCACCATTTGCATGGCGGAGGTGGCGATCAGCTCTGCCTCCTCCTTGCTGTCGGCGGCAAAGATATTGAACCCTGCCATCGCATAGGGCTGTTGCAGCTGCGCCGAGGGCTTGAAATCCCGCCGATAGATGTGCAGCGCGTCGTCCAGCATGTCGGGCGCAAAGTGCGAGGCGAAGGCATAGGGCAGGCCCAGATGCGCGGCGAGCTGTGCGCCATAGAGGCTTGAACCCAAAATCCAGATCGGCACATCCGCGCCAGCGCCCGGCGTTGCCTCGAAACCCAGCCGGGCATCGCCCGCAAAATAGGCCTGAAGCTCCATCACATCCTGCGGAAAGCTCTCGGCTCCGCTCATGAGATTGCGCCGCATCGCCTGCGCAACCCGCTGGTCAGAGCCGGGAGCACGGCCCAGCCCCAGGTCCACCCGGCCGGGGAACAGGGCTTCGAGCGTGCCGAACTGCTCCGCGATGGGGAGCGGCGCGTGATTGGGCAGCATGATGCCGCCCGCGCCGATGCGGATGGCGGTCGTCGCCGCGCCGACATGCGCCAGCACCACCGATGTGGCGGCAGAAGCAATGCCGGGCATGCCGTGATGTTCGGCGGTCCAATAGCGCTCATAACCCAGCGCTTCGGCATGCTGGGCGAGGTCTGCGGCGCGGATCAGCGCTTCGCGCACGCTTCCGCCTTCGGTGACGGGGACGAGGTCGAGAAGGGAGAGTTTGGTCATAGCCTGCTATATGGGCTTCGACGACGCAATCGTCATCCCCTAAAGATACCTCGCCGCCGTTTCACGGATCAGCGCGATCATGTTGGGGATGCCTTGCGTGCGGTTCGAAGAAAGCTGGTTTTTAAGGTCGAACGGCGCCAGCGCGCCCTCTATGTCCGCATCCGCCACTTCGGGCGGGCTTTGATCCTGCACGGTTTTGAGAACCAGCGCGATGATGCCCTTGGTGATCGCGGCGTTGCTGTCCGCCAGGAAATGCAGCCGTCCGTCATCCATGCGCTGCGGATAGACCCACACGGCGGCGGAGCAACCGCGCACGAGCGTTGCGTCGGTCTTGAGCGCATCGGGCATCGGTTCCAATGCCCGCCCAAGCTCGATCAGCAGGCGATAGCGGTCGTCAGGCTCGAGGAACTCATATTCCTCGTATATCTCGGAAATTGCGGTCATGCCGGCCGCTATAAACGCAAAACGGGGAGAAGGAAGCTTTCGCCACCTTCTCCCCGCATTTTCCCCTGTTGAAACGCGCTTTGCGTCAGCCGTTGTTGGCGTTGACCATGGCATAGAGCATCGCGAGCGAGAGCAGCGTGTTGGTGCGCGAGAACATCATCGCGCGGGTTGCCGCCGCCGCCTTGGTCGCGTCGTCCGCCTCAACGAGGCCCAGCGCCTTCTTCTGTGCCGGCCAGATTACGAACCAGACGTTGAACGCCATTATGAGCGCGAGCCACATGCCGATGCCAATCAGCCTGAACGGCTCCTGCAGGCTCAGCGCCTCGACCAGATAGCCGGAGAGATGGGCGACGATGAGTCCGGTGAGGACCGTGAAGGCCGCGCCCCAGCGGAAAAAGAACAGCGCGGAAGGCGCAATATGCTTTGAGACGCCCGGCTTCAGCTCAGCCGGAATTTTCGGCATGGTCGGGATCTGCACGAAGTTGAAATAATAGAGCAGTCCGATCCAGGTTATGCCGAAGAACAGATGCAGCCAGCGGAACACCGCGTTAGCCGTCACCATATCGGCATGCGCGCCGAACATTACCGCAAGCGCCAGCACCAGACCGGCAACCAGCACCATATGAAGATTTCCGAAAAACTTGGTCATGGCTTCCCCCATGCAGATATGAATTTTCCTCCACGGCCCTTCGGCCGTCGGCGCATGGTCTATGCGAAGTTGAACGGGTTGTCACATAGTTAATGCAGTCCATCGCGAGAGCAGCGGCACGTCTCTGCTTCGACCAATAAAATTCGAGGAGACCGGACACTCTGGTGCTCGAAGGCGTTTTCTCGGGCTCGATCTTCTTTCAACCTACAAGACAGGACCGCCTCCATGGCTTTCACGCTTCCCGATCTTCCCTACTCCAAGGACGCCTTTGGTGATTATATCTCTGCCGAGACGTTCGACTATCATCACGGCAAGCACCACCAAGCATATGTCACGAAGGCGAACGAGCTGATCGCGGCCGATTCCGCGCAGCAGGGCAAGTCGTTGGTGGAGTTGATCCAATCTTCCTCGGGGACTCTGTTCAATCAGGTGGGGCAGATCTGGAATCACAGCTTCTTCTGGCAGTGCCTCAGCCCGCAGCCGACGCAACCCAGCGGCAGACTGCTAACCATGATCGACGAAGCATTTGGCTCTCTGGACGCGCTGGTTGGCAAGCTGAAGGCCGAGGCTGTCGGCCATTTCGCGTCCGGCTGGGCGGCGCTCAACCTCAAGGACGGCAAGCTTGAGGTGACATCCTATCATGACGCCGACACGCCGGTTGCGCATGAGGGCGTGCAGCCGCTGTTCATCCTCGATGTATGGGAACACGCTTATTATATCGACTATCGCAATGCCCGCCCGGACTATGCCGAGGCGCTGCTTCGCAACGCGATAAACTGGGACTTCGTCGCGCAAAATCTGGATGGCAACGGTGCCGCGCGTGCTGACCAGCCGGGTTGATACATATCAAGGCAGGGCAGGCGGCTCAGTCCCTTGCATTGGCGTGACCGCTTGCCCTGCCGCGCCCCGCGCTCCATAACGGCGGCATGATTGATCCCTCGCTTCTCACCGTCAGCACGCAGCTCTATCTCCGGCCGATCTGGTTTGCAGAAAGCCCGGTTGGGCTGGATGGCCAGACCGCGCGCATGGGCGGCGGCCTGATCTGGTTCCAGGGCTATGAGGTGACATCCCGCGCTGAGGGGACCATCCAGCGCCACCGCGTTTCGGTGGCCGGGTTTGATGACTGGTGCGCGCATCTGGCTGCGCCATTGGCGGAGCGGGTGACGCGCCTTGCGCGCAACATCACGGCGATCCGCCCGCCGATTGCGCTCAGGGACCGCATGATCCGCTTCGATATCCCGCAGGTCATGGGTATATTGAACATGACGCCGGACAGCTTCTCCGATGGTGGCAGGCACCTGAACGACGCTCAAGCGGCGGCCGACGCGGGTTTTGCGATGGCGGCTATGGGGGCGGCGATCGTCGACGTGGGTGGCGAATCCACGCGCCCGCGCGCCGAAAAGGTTTGGGAGGGCGACGAAATTGCGCGCGTTGTTCCGGTGATCGAGCGGTTGGCGGCCAGCGGAGTGCCGGTCAGCATCGATACCCGCAAGGCCGCGGTGATGGAGGCGGCGCTGGCGGCAGGGGCGAGCCTGATCAACGATGTTTCCGCCTTGGCGCACGATCCGCGCAGCATGGAGGTCGTGGCGCGGGGAGGGTGCCCGGTGGTGTTGATGCACAGCCCCTCGGCCGGTGACGATCCGCATGCAGGCGGCAGCTATCACGACGCGGTGCTCGATGTGTACGATGCGCTCGAAGCACGCATAGCCGCTTGCGTCGCGGTGGGGATTGCTCTGGACAAGATTGTCGTCGACCCCGGTCTCGGCTTCGGCAAGTCGCTCGCTGACAATCTCGCCATCATGAATCGGCTGGCGCTGTTTCAGGGACTTGGCGTGCCTGTGTTGCTGGGCGCGAGCCGCAAGCGGATGATCGGAGCGCTGTCGAACGAGGCTGCGGCAGATGCGCGGCTCGGCGGGTCGTTGGCGTTGGCGATGCGCGGTGTGGAGCAGGGCGCACAGTTGCTAAGAGTGCATGACGTTCCCGAAACGATCCAGGCCGTGCACGTCTGGCGCGGGCTGCGAGACGCCGCGCTGACTTCCGGCTAGGATCACACCACTGGCGTGGAATATATGGTCGGGGAGAGAGGATTCGAACCTCCGGCCCCTGCCTCCCGAAAACGGCGATCCTGCGCGCACATGGCGGAAAAGCTGCACACAGCCGCGCACACAAATGCCGATCAGGGCATGATGTTCCCGCTTTGAGCACGGTGCGAGGTTCAAGGCGAACCTCTGGCCCCTGTCTGCGCGATGGAGCAAAGCTGTGATGCGCGCGGACTCCCTCATCGTCGATAACTTCGCCGGCGGCGGCGGAGCATCCACCGGCATCGAGGCGGCGCTGGGGCGGGCCGTCGATATCGCGATCAACCATGACGAGCAGGCGATCCGCATGCACGAGGTTAATCACCCCGGCACACGACACATTCGCAACAACATCTGGCAGATTGACCCCCGCGAGGTGACAGGCGGGCAGCATGTCGGCCTCGCGTGGTTCAGTCCGGACTGCAAGCATTTCAGCAAGGCGAAGGGCGGCAAGCCGCGTGAGAAGTCGATCCGCGATCTGGCGTGGGTGGTGGTGCTCTGGGCCGAGCGAGTGAAGCCCGACGTCATCCTGCTCGAGAATGTCGAGGAGTTCCGCACTTGGGGGCCGCTCTGCGAGGAAGGCAAGCCGATCAAGGAGCGCATGGGCGAGACGTTCGATAAATGGACGAAGGCGCTGCGCAAGGCTGGCTATCGGATCCAGTGGAAGGAGCTGCGCGCCTGCGATTATGGCGCGCCGACCATCCGCAAGCGCTTTTTCATGATTGCCCGGCGCGACGGCAAACCCATCGTCTGGCCCAAGCCCACGCACGGCAAGCCCGGCTCGCCCGATGTCCTCTCGGGCAAATTGAAGCCATGGCGCACGGCGGCGGAGATTATCGACTGGTCGATTCCCTGCCCCTCGATCTTCGATCGCAAGAAGCCGCTGGCGGAGAAGACCCTGCGGCGCATCGCGCATGGCATCATGAAGTTCGTGGTCAACAATCCCAGCCCGTTCATCGTGCCGATCTGCAACACCAATTGGGCAGGTGACCGTTTCTATCCCGGCGATGAGCCGCTGCGGACGATCACGACCGCGAAGGGCGGCGAGCAGGCGCTTGTGACGCCCTTTGTCGCGCCGTTGACGCACCACGGCAACGCCGGACGCTCCTATCCGCTGGGCGCGCCGCTGCCGACCGTCACCGGTGCCAATCGCGGCGAGATGGCGGTCATCGCCCCGCACATCACCAAGTTTCGCAACGGCGCGACCGGGCATGATATGGGCGAACCGCTCGCCACAGTCACCGCAAACAGCTTTGTTAAGCGGCCCGGCGGCTCCGCGCCGCTCGGTGTCGCCTCCGCGCACCTGGTGCATATCGGGAATGGTGAACGCGAGGGGCAGGCGCCGCGTGCGATGGATGTAGAGAAACCGCTGGGAACTGTTGTGGCAGGTGGGACGAAGCATGCCGCCGTCACCGCTTTCATGCAGAAGTTCGCCGAGAACGGGAAGGGATACGAACCGACCGAGCCTTTGCACACCGTCATGGCGGGCGCGCCGCGCCATGCTGTCGTCTGCGCCCATCTTGAGCAGGCGAATGGCGGCCCGAATAATGAAAACCTTGCCGGGCGTTCGGCGGACGATCCGCTCTCGACCGTGGCGACATCAGGCAGCCAGCAACGGCTCGTCACCTCCAATCTGGTGAAGCTACGCGGAACCTGCGCGCATGGCCAGCCAACCGACGAACCGCTACACACAATTAGCGCGGGCGGGCTTCACATGGCCGAGGTGCGGGCGTTTCTGCTCAAATACTACAGCAGCACCCAGCACGGCCAAGAGCTTGACGAACCCCTGCACACACTCACGCACCAGGCGCGCTTCGGCCTGGTGACAGTGACAATTGAGGGCGAGGAATATGTCATAGTCGACATCGGCATGCGCATGCTCTCCCCGCGTGAACTGTTTAACGCTCAGGGCTTTCCGCCCGATTACATCATCGATCAGGATGCGCAGGGCAGGCCGATCACCAAGACAGCGCAGGTTGCCAAATGCGGCAACAGCGTCTGCCCGCCGATAGCCGAGGCGCTGGTGCGCGCCAACTGTGGCGAAGCCCAGAGCGAAAGGGCCGTGGCATGAACAATCTCGTCGGATTGAATTTCATCCTGGAGGGTAAGGAATACGCGTTTCGGGCATGGCCCGGCGTGCCCCGACAAGGGGATGTTGTCCTATTGCACGATCCTAATCGTGAGAAGGATGTTCGTTACCCGGCGCGCGTCTTACTGGTAGTCTGGGGTCGACGAGAGGAAAGCTGGGCGGGTAAACAACTCGAATGTGATATTCACATTGCGTGGGATGACAACATCACCATTCCCAAATTGAAAAGACAGCGTCGCTCATGATCCTCACCATCCTTCTCGCCGCCAGCGCGTTGCCTGCGGGAAGCTGTCGCGCGGTCGATGGCGACACCTTGCGGTGCGGCGCAGAGCGCGTCCGCCTGATCGGCATCGATGCGCCGGAGCTGCCCGGCCATTGCGGGCGATATCGACGCTGCGCGCCAGGAGACCCGTTCGCATCGCGCGCCAGCCTTGCCGCGCTGATGCGCGGGCGGCCGATCACGCTCGTGAGGCTGGGACGGGATCATTACGGCCGCACGCTGGCCATCGCGCGGGCAGGGGGCACGAACCTCGCCTGCGCCCAGCTGCGCGGTGGATTTGCGGTTTATGTGGCAAAATGGGATGATGGCCGCCGCGTGGCGCGTGGGTGCGGGCGCATCACCCGCTGACAATCCATCGCTCCGCCGTCGCATCGTCCCACAGGGGGCGATAGACGCCGTGGAGATAATGGAAGCGGTTCCACCCCGCGCAGCCGGGCGTCAGGCGGCATCGGCAGCGGCGATTCACCAGGCAATAGTCTCCGCCCACCCGCGCGCGCAGGGCGCTCAGATCGACCTGGCGCGCGGCGCGGCAGCGTGTGCAGAAGGCGCGCACCTGCCCACCCTCCGCAATCGCGCGATCAAGGGACCAGACCCATGAGGGAAACAGCGCTGCCGACTTTGCCATACGTGAGAACATGGCGTGAACGGCGGCGGAAGGGAAGCAAAAAGATAAATGAATTATCCTTTTTCCTTGACCGCGCGGGATAACTGAGTTATTGAAAACAAGTCAGCCGGGAATTACCCCGGCTGATAGTCGGAGAAAGAAAGATGAAATTTCATCTCTCCCTCCGGTTCAAATGGAAGCGGATAAGATTAGCAGTCCTGATCCGCTTCTAGCCTGACCGGCTCCCGGAACCGCCACGAGAAGCGGGACGGGTGCCGGAAAAGCGATATAACGCGAAAGGGTTAAAAATGCAAGGCGACGAACTCCGGGCCATCCGCAAGGCGCTGGGCCTCACGCTGGCGGGCATGGCCGAGGCGCTGGGCATGAGCGAGACGATGGTGGGGCAGATGGAGCGCGGGCAAAAGCTGATCGAGCGCCGCACCGCGTTGGCCGCGCTCTACCTCGCCGAGCATCCCGAGGCGCTGGGCCAGGACGCGCCCGAACCGGCCATGGTTTCGATTCCGCGGTTGGAGCGCTAGCGAGCTTTTGCGCCATCCCCCGCATTCCACTCGATCGCGTTGGCGCGCGCATCGGCATGGGCGTTCACCGCGTGGGCGTGCTTGATCGAGCAATCGTCGAGCAGCTTGATCGCCTCGTTGAGCTTCAGCGCCATCGCCATCAGGTCAAGGCTCTGGAGCGGGGTCAGCCGGGCGCACGGCGCACGAAATTCCGCCTCGATCGGTGGGGGCACAGGCGAGACGCGCGAGGGCGCGGTTGATCTCGTCGCGCACGCCGGAAGGGTAGCCAAGAGCAGGATCGGTATAACGGACCTCATGGGTCATCTCCTTGATGATGCGGGCGTCGCCTGCGGCGGTGTTGGCAGCGATGGTGGCGAGGGTGGCGCGATCTTGCGCCGAGCGCCGGTTCTCGCGGGCGATGGCACGCGACTCTATGCCGCGCACCTCGGTGAGAAGCCGCGTCTCGAGCCGCGCCAAGCGGGCGTTGCTCTCCGCCCGCTCGGCATCCTGCCCGGCATCATAAATCCACCACACGCCAAACAGCACGGCGCAGACGATGCCGAGATGAGGGAGGTAGCGCTTGAGCAGGGCGGGCATTACAATTCCCCTGCCTGCTTGTCGGTCGTCACCGGCACGGGATCACCGGGCGGATTGTCGATGCGCACATGCCCGCCCGAAACGATCGACTCTATCTTGCCGATCATCTCGCGGATGGCGAGGAACGTGGCCGTCATCCATCCGGCCTCGGTCTTGCCGATCCCCTCGTTGCCCGGCCAGAACACCATCCACAAAAAGCCGATCAGCGCCGCGCACAGCAGCGCGAGCAGCCACACCGCCGTGTGACGCAGGCGGGTGCCGCTCATCCGAACGCCCTCCCGAGCCAGCCATAGGCGAATGCCTCCTGGCTCGCGTCATGCTCGCAAATGCTGATGTAGCGCTCTGCGCGCAGCGACTGCATGGCCTTCAGCAGCACCATCTCGCCCGGCGCCGCGCGCTTGGCGAGAAATCCGGCCAGCGCATCGCGCGTTGCGGGGCCAGCCTGCCCGTCTGCCGCAATGTCGGCATAATCGCGCCCGCCCCGGTTGAGCGCGTTGAGCGCGCGCTGCAGGAAACGGGCGGCGGTGCTCGGCCCCATGTTCACCCCGCAATCGACCAGCTCGGCACCGATCGGCGCGCTGATCGAGCCCACCGCGTCAAAGCCGGGCGCGATCACATAGCGGCGCAGATAGATATCCTTCGCCAGCGCGCGCGGCAGCTGGCGCATGTCTCCGGTATAGCCGCTCTGGCGGGCGGTGGCCTGCGTGATGCCGAAGTTAGTGGGGCCGCCCCGGTCCGCCGGGTTGTTCACATAGCCGCCCTCGCGGGCCAGCACTTCCTCGATCACCGCATCGATCGTGCGCATATTACCTCCATTTTGGATATTCAGTCCCGAAGAGGGACGGATTTCAGGACTCGACTCTCCTCGCGCGCGCAGCAATGTTGCCCGCGGGGCATGGAGGAGAAGAATTATGCGATTCGTCAAAGGCTTGGCGGCGATGGCCGCTGCGTGCTTTCTTTCCGCCACCGCGCCATCGGCGCAGGCGGCCAAGATACTGACCCTCACCGGCACAGTAACGCCGGACAGCAGCGGCGCCGCTTTTCTAACCTTTTCGCCCGGCCTCCCCACCAGCGGTAGCCCGTTCACCTGGGGCGCAGTCGTCCGCTTTTCTGCCCCCGTGACCGGGCTGGTCGACATCATCTCGAAAGACGCGAAATTCTATCGCTGGAGCAAAGACGGCAAGCTGGTCGACTCCAACGACTTTGGCGATCAGGGCATCAGCATCGTCTTTTCCGGTTCGAATGCCGGCACCGGGCGCGTAGGATTCCCGATGCTACACTACCCGAACGGTGACCGCGAGGCGTTCGTGCTCGCCGCTCCCGGCGGGCAGATCAACCTGTGGGGCCTCTCCGCGCCCGTTTCCTATCGCATCGGCATTTTCTCGGCCGCGCCAGAGCCTGCCAGCTGGGCGATGATGATCCTCGGCTTGGGCGCTGTAGGCGCGGCGATGCGCTGCCGAGCATCAGGTATAGGTCCCGGTCACCAGCCCCAGCGTGCCGCCTAGCGAGCCAAGATTGGGCAGCCCGGCGTTCCATTCGCTCGGCCCGGCACTGGCCGCATGGAAAAACAGATGCGGCGTCGGCAGCGCACCGCCCGCATTGCCGCTGGCGCCGAAATTGTCCGCGCCGAACTTCGCGGCGACGAATGGGTCCGTAATATCGGGCAACGGCGTGGCCGCATTCGTCTCGAAATAGAACCAGAACCATTCCGCCTGCCGGTTGCAGGGCAAGGTGCCGTTGTTCAGCCCGAACACACCAAGGCCCATCGGCGCGGATCCGCCGAAGATCCCGGTCAGGTCGGTCGTGCGGGTGCCGCCGATCGTTTTCAGCGTCGTGCCGGTGGAATTGAGCGTCTTGCGCTGGAAGTTGCGCACCATCTGGCACACCGCATCCTGCCCGTCGACAGCGGGGTCTTTCGTCCAGTCAAACATGATGAGATCATCGAGCCACTGCCCCGTTGGCTGAGACCCCATGTCAAAGCGCGCGGCATGCGCGGTGGAGCTGATGAGCGTCAGCCGCTCCTGCACGCCGGATGTCACATAGTTGTTCTGAAATGCCGATGTCGTCTTGCCGCCGACGATCACCTCGTTGTTGACGGCGGCGTTGATGAGCGTGCGCCGGGCAATGATGCCCTTGCGAATGCCGGAGAGTGTGCCGGTCTTGTCCCAGCGGGAAACGGCTGCGCCCCCATTGTTGACAGTAGGATAGGCCGCAACAGCCGCCGTGATCGTGTAGAACGGGCGCACCTCACCGTTGAGCGTGACGTTCGAGGATGTCGTGGTGCGGCCAGACGTGCTCTTGATCGCGCTGGTGCGGATATATTTGCGGGCGGCATTGTCGTGCACATGGGTGCCGCTGGTTGCGCCCGCCGTGGCGTTCGTTCCCGCCGCGTCGTCCGCGAACTGCACATTCCGGTCGCCAGACCATGTAAACGATCCGTTCGCCCCTAGCAGCGGTGCCCAGGCGCTGTCCACCGCCGCCCCGTTCGCCGCCTGTTCGGTCAGGATCGGGAAGCGGGCAAAAAGCGGCACATCGTCCGGCGCGGGGGCGGTGGCGCTGAAATCATGCCCACCACCCAGCGGGCCATAATTGGCGTTGGTCCATTGCCCGGATCCGCTTAGCACCACCTTGCTCAGGATATCCGCGCGGCTCGTGGGCAGGCTGTATGCCGCAAAGGGCGTCGTCGCGTTGGTCGTGGCATTGGGATAGGTTGAGGTATCGCGCGTGCCGGCGCCGGTTGAGGTCGGATATTTCTCGGCGATATTCTTGGAGACCAGCACCGTCTCCGCCACCGTGCCGACATCGAGGCTGATCGGGCTGACGCCGATATCGGTGTCAGACGGGTTCGCATGGCGCACCAGGTTGCGATGCACGATCAGGTTCTTGCTCTGGTCGATCTGGATGCCGTTGGTCTGGATGCGCGACAAAACGATGTTGTATGCGATGACGCCGCCAACCTTGGGTATCGTGCCCTGGCTGTAGTTCATGCGAATGAAGATGCCCTGAGCATTGCTCCACGGCACGCTCATCAGCACGGTGTTGCCCCTGCAATCCAGCACTACATCCTTGGTGCGCTTCGCGACGCCGGCAGCCGTGATCGGGAAAATCTGGAGCAATGCGTCGCTATGCGGGTCTCCGGGGTGGCCATCTGCGGAGAATATGCCCTGCGTGTGGTTGTTAAGGTGCAGAATCGAGATATTCCCCTCGCCCACGGACATGGCATAGGGATCCTGATAGATCTGGTCGAACGAGCAGTTGACCGTCTCCTGAATTTCCGCCGCCTGATGCTTGAAGCCGTTGGAGAGCATGCGGCCTGTTGCGCCTTCATAGCGCAGCGTTCCCTTGATGACCTGGGATCCGGTGGGAGAGGCAAAACCGGATGTGTCAATCTCGGTGGCGTAAGGCAGCTGGTTGACCATCGGCGCCCAACCGGTCCACTGGACGTTGCTGGTCGCCTTGCCGGAGCGATACTGCCCGTTCGCCAACGTCACGCCCGTTTCATCGACCGCGCCGGAACCGCCGCTGACGATGACGAAATTCTGCATCCACCCGCCGACGACATCGAATGTCGCCTGCGGCTTCACCGCCGCGCCGGGCCACGAGATGCCACCGCTGGTCGCACCGGTCTGATCCGTGAAGTTGAAGCTGTACCCCGTGCCATCCGGCACGAGGCCGCCGACATAGCTCAAAGGCACGTTCGCGCCAGTCTCGTCGACGATCCAGTTGGAGACGAGGCCGGTCAATACCCCGGCGGTGAAAGTCGGCACCACGCAGGCATAATGCGGGTTTTGCGGATCGAAGATATCCAGCGCAGGATTGTCGATAATCCCTTCATAGCTGCCGACATATTCAGGATGGAGAAAGGAGATGTTTTCGAGGAAGTTGCCGCCGACGATGCTGCGATAGATGACACAGGCCAAGGATGGGACGGCGCTTGCATGCTGAAGATATTCGAGCCTGATGTTCTTCGCACCCTGCAGAACCAGATTGGTGAGGCGCGGGCGCGAGGCGGAGTTCAACGCCACGAGCCGCAGCGTTGTAGCCGGTCGATTGGTGATCACCTTGTTGGCAAACGTGCCGCTCAGCGCGATCGTCTTGCCCGCCAGCGTCGCATCGGGCAGGCCAAACGTTGCCACCCACTCCGCATCATTGCTGACGAGATAGTCGTACACGACATTTCCACCGCCGAAGATTCGCTGACGCCTCGCGCGCAGCGAGGGACCAAAGCCGAAGCTGCCCATCAGGCCAGCGCCACGATATCGGTTGCGGTGGTGCCGGTGGCGCGGACATATTGCGCGCGCACATCGAGCACCTGACCGTTCGCCACATTCTTGAATACCACGTCTGCGGATCCGCCGACGCCCCGCAAGGTGACGTTGCCGCCGGTGCCGACATACAGTGCCTTGGGGATGGTGGTCAGCTCGTTCGTATCGTGCGGGGTGACGGCGAATGGGGCACGTGCGGGGCCGCTCACTGTCTCGGCGGAACTGCTAAAGCTGTCTATCGCCATCTCTCAATCCTTTCGTTGCAAAAAAAATGGCGCCCGAAAGCGCCGGAGGAACCCTGTCTGTACGACCCTTATTCGGGGCTGCGTTGTGCGGTGGCGCTCGTGATCTGGGCAAAAAACCTGTCGGTATAGAGCTTCACCAGCCTGTCAGCCCCCACGGTGCCCAGCGCGGTCAGCAGCGCCGATGCCTCGCCCGATGCACCCAGCTGGTGCACCAGCGAATAGGAGATCAGCGCCACCAACGGCAGCAGCAGCAGATCCGCCAAGATCAGCACCGGGCGCACCCGCACCCCGCGCTTGATCAGCAGCGCATATTTCGCGGCGAGGCCAAAGCTCAGGCCAATCCAGATCCAGCCATATTTGGCGACGGCGGTCTCAATCCATGGCGACACGTGATATCCCCCCGCCCAGGCCTTGGTGTTGATCCAGTCCATGCTCGTCCCCACCTCCGACATGAAATTCAGGCCATCGCCAGCGCGACGAACCCTGTGCCGATGATCGGCAAAACCCAGCCCAGCCAGCTGTGCGCATCGCGCCAGACGCGCGGATCGAACCGCCCCCACCACGGCATGCTGGCGCGCCTGCCGCCGCCGAATTTCTCGATCCAGCGATATTCCGCCTGCGCCAGCTCGCGCGCGATGAAAAACGCGGAGGCGCACGCAGCGGCGAACGCCCACAAGCCGAACGCCAGCCCCATGACGATCTGAAATGCCAGCGCCAGCGCGAGGTGGATCATGGCAGCAACGCCCGCAGTGCATCGACATCCTTTGCCGTGTCGATCGCGCGCTGGGTCTTCGCATCGGCATCACGGATTGCCTGGCGCTCCGCCTCCACCGCCGCAATATCCGTGCCGGGGATCTGCCGGGCGATGACGGCATCCAGCGGGGCAAAGGCCGCCGCCCTCGCGGCGCGGCGTTGCGCGTGCGCGATCTGGCGGGCCTTGTCGAGGTTGATGGTGATCATGGCTGCGCCTCCCCGGCCTCAATGGCCGCCTTCTGCTGTTCCATCGCGGCGATGCGCCCTGAAATCTCCGCCACGCGCTCGGTATGTTCGGCCCGCCAGCGCGCCTCGGCCTTCGCATGATCGGCGAGGCGGCGGCGGTTGGCCTCCGCAACGTCCTTCTTGTGCTGCTCATGCGCGGCCGTGCGCGCCTCATCCCAGCGGGCAAGCTCCGTTTCGTAAGTCTGGCGCGCTTCCGCTTGCGCCTCATGGAACACCTCCAGATAGGCCTCATGAAAGGCCGCGCGGTCTTCCTCCGCCACGCCTTCGGGCAGGGGCAGTTCACCCACACCCAGCGGCTGCGCATCCGGCTCCTCCGGCGGAGCGGCAAAGCCGAAGCCGTCGATCGGCTGCACCGCGACTTCCGGCGGCACGGGGGGCGGGCTGTCTGCCTCGGCGGCGGCAAGTTCCGCCTGGTATTGCTCGATGAACCAGCTTTCCGCGCCGACCCCGGTTCCATCGGGAACCGAAAAATCCGCATCCCAGGCCGCGCGGAATGTGCGATCCGTCGGCAGATCGGCGTCGTCTACGATCAGGAAGGGCAGCCCGGCGGGTACATCCTTGCGCGCCACCTCGTCGATCGGCAGTTCGCCGGTGGGGTGAATGACCGCGATGCCGTCGCCATGCGGAAAGATGATCTTCTGTGCCATGTCGCTCACCTCAGAATACCCGCTGTCACGACCGACCTGTCCGCCGCAGCAGAGGTCGCGCCGTTGTACGAGGCGGTGGAAATCTTGAAGTCGGTCGTTGTGATGTCCGCCGCGCCGCCGGACAGATAGGCGAACGGGATCGTGCCATCATCGCAGGTCGAAACGATCGGTGCATAGTTCGCATCGGGCATCGCGGTAGCGAGGTTCACCTGATAGCGCCCTGTGCCCAGATCGGTGATGGAGCTGACATTGCCGCTGCCCCTGATCGCCACCGTGCCTGTGCCGTTGAAATTCACCCATGCCCGCCCCGGAAACAACGGGGCCGCGCCGGAGGGGTTGAGCGCCGCGCTGTTGATCGTCGGGGCGGTCAGCGTCTTGTTGGTCAGCGTGTCCGTGCTGGTGCGGGTGACAACGGGGTCGTTATTTACCAGAGCCTGCGTTGCTGTAATTTGAAATCGGGTGACATTCCCGATGTTGAAATTATAGGCGTTTCCGGTGCGATCGTAGGCTATCCAATCGCCGCTATCCATGACAAGATTTGCCGCGCCGCCGGATACGAAAGCAGAAAAATTGCCGTCATTGTTAAAATAGGTCGTGCCCTCCAGCGTCCAGTCGCCATAGAGCTTGCCGCTTGTTGCAGTGATATCCAGACGAGGCGTATTATTAATAAGAAGCCGCCAGTAATTTGAGGCGCGATTGTAGTAAATATAATCGAGGTTATCGGCGGCAAGCACAAAGTTCCCACCCGGCAACCCTAAATAAGAAGTCGCATCCAAACTGAACGTCGGCGCTGCCACTGTGCCAGTAAACGCCGCACCCGCCAGCTGGGCGAAAGCCCCGGAGTTGGGGACAGGCCCGATCACCCATGTGGCGAACGTGCCTGATCCGCCCACGCTGCTCACATTCACCGTCAGTGCACCGCTGGCGCTATTGTAGGCCGTCACCTGCCCGAACATGTAATTGGCGGGCGTGCCTGTGTTGGCGATCTGCACGAACTGGCCGATATAAAATGCCTTGTCGGCCTGCACGGTGAGCGACTTGGAGCCGGTGCCGATGGCGAGACTCGTGGTGCTCGTGGCGGAATAATTGAACGTGGAGCCTGCCAGCACGATCTCAGGCAGCAGCGCGTTGAACTCGGGTGTGAAGGTGCCTGACCACCAGTTGATGAATGCGTCCGCGCGCGTGATGAACGTCGCGGGTACATCGCTCCGGCTCGGCGCGGGGGGGGGTGGCGTCAGGGGGTTTAGCGTCATGTCAGGCCCTCAAGTTCGAGAGAGAACATGGTCGTGAGCGGATAGTCGATCACGCCGTTGAAATCGCGGTAGAAGCCGAAAACGGCGGTAGAGCCGTAATCCGTCGCGCCGATGTAGAGGATCGGCGTGGCGCGATAGGAGGAGAGCAGGCGCACCACCTCGTCGGTCTGCGCCTTGTCGACCGCCACCTGAAAGCTGGCCTTGCGCGAGAACGGGCGCTCCACCAGCACATAGTTGCCGAAATCGTCCGCCTGTTTGCGGCTGTAATCGGTGATTCCCACCCCCGCGCCATATTGGGTGGCGCCGATGGTCTTTGCCTGCCCCAGCACCATCGTGCCCACGCTGGTCGGGTCACCGTCGGCCGAGAACAGAACCCGGATCGACGGCGTGTTGTAGAGCGGAATGTCCGTTATGATCAGGTCTGTCTTGCGGATGATCGGCTCGTAAAAATAGGCGTACCAGTCCGCCACGCCCGAATCCTCGACCATCGTGAACGTCCGGTCATAGATCACGCCGTCGATGTCATCGGTTACTATCACCTGCACCTGGGCGGCGTCGACATTGAGCAAGCCCAGGCTGTCGATCCGCCCCTGCGGCTTCACCGTCACGTCGAGGTCGGCGGGCGCTTGTGTCGCGGTGCCGTTCACCGTATCGAACATCGCCCAGCGGTTCGCAGGGCCGATATCGAGCCACCACGCGCTATCTGTCAGCGCATGGTTGAGGTTGCCGGCCTGCAGACTCTCGAAAATGCGAGTCCCTGCGGCATTCAGGACCTGCGCGCCAAGCGCATAGGTGCTCCCGCTGCTCCATGCCGTCGCACTCTCGGCCGCGCTGGTGCCGATCAGCGCGGCGGCATCGATCGTGGCGGGGCGGACGATCTTCACGGGGTCACCGTGTGCAGCGGTGCATCGTCATCGGTCACCACCGCCAGCGCGCCGCCCGCGCGCTCCACGCGGGCAAGGATGGTCGCCGTCTTGGCGTTCGACATCGCGTTCGATTGGCCGAGCGCCTTCTGCTCCTCGCGCATGTCGGCGATTTCCTTGCGCAGGTCCGCCATCGCCTGCGCCATGCTGGGCTGGCCTGTTGCCGTGCCGCCCATCGCAACAGCGCCGGCGGCCGCGCCGCCCGATGCCGCGCCCGGATTGCCGGAGAGATAATCCGCCGTGGCGATCGCGTCGTCGACATAGCGGGTCAGCAGCGCGACATCGCGCTGATACTGCACCGCCGAGGAGGCGTTGTCTTTCGCGGCGGCCAGGAAATCGCGCCCCACGCCGGACAGCGCGCCCAGCGCCGTCTCGTCGCCCGCGATGGCGAGCGAGCCGGTGCTGATCAGCTTCGTCATCGCCTGGCGATAGCTCATCACCAGCGTGTCGTTGCCGCCCAGGCTGTCGCGGAAGGATTTGAGATCGCTGGCAAAGCCCTTGAACTTTGCCGACGCCTGCTCGATCTGCTGCGCCAGCTCGGCCTGCGCCTGCGCGGCGTCCTGCGCGGCATAGACCTGGCTCTGCAGGTTTTTAAGCCAATCCTCGGTGGTGGAAAGCTCGATCGTGCGTTGCAGCGCCAGCGCCTCGCTCGCCTTGCCCTGCGCTTCCAGCAGCTGAACCTCCAGCGCGCGCTGCTTGTTCAGCCTCTCGGTCTCGATGTCGGCGCGCTGCATGGCGAGCAGCTGCTCGAGTTGGGCATATTCCGCCGCCGATGCGCCCGCCTCGTCGAAGATCTTGCGCAGCCGCTCGCCCTGGCGGTTCAGCTCCTCGATCGCGAGGGCGGCGGGATCGGTGCGTTTCTTGAGTTCCGTGAACACGCCCTCGAACTGCAGCGCCTTGTCCAGCTTTTCCTGCAGGTCCGAACTGGCGCGCAGCAGATTTTGCGTGCTGGCGCGCACGCCGTTGATCGCGCCGCGCTCGATCGCGGTCTGGATGGCAAAAGCAATGGCCGCCTCGGCATCGTCGTTGAAATCGACCGCGCCGCCCTTGACCTTGAGGCTGGTGCCGCCGGTGTTGACGCGCCAGTCGCCGTGCCGCTGGCCGATCGAGATGGAGCCGAAATCGCCGATCGTGCCGCCGAAGGCATCGGCAATCTGGCGCAGCTGCTTGAAAAACGCGCCGCCCGCCTGCACCGCCGCGCCGATCGCCGCCTTGTCGTTACCGACTCCGGCGGACGCGCCTTTGGCGGTCAGATCGACCCGGCCCCATTGCGTCTTGGTCAGCATGCCTCCGAGAGCGCCGCCCAGCAAGCCGCCCACGATTGACCCCAGCGGCCCGGCAAAATCCCCCAGGCCTTTAAGCACGGTCTTGCCGAGTTTCTCGCCCACCTTTTCACCCAGCGCGCCACCGATGGAAGCGCCGAGTTCGCTGTTCTTGCGGCCCAGCGCCAGCGCGCCGGCGGCATTGCCCAGCGCCGCGCCCTGCAGCATGCGCCCCAGGCTCTTCTGCAGGTCGCCGCCCTTGCCGAAAATGCCCTGCATCGCATCGATCAGCGGCTTCCATGCGTTTTTCGGCACCATCGTGGAAAAGGCATGCGCGAACTTCCCGAGCGGGCCGCCAAAGCCGCCCATCTGCCCGGTCATCACCCCGCGCATGATCTTTGCGAGGTCGCCCGCGGGGCCGTTCATCTGCTCCAGCACGCCTAGCTGATCGAGGAGGATATCGAGATTTTCCTTGTTGACGCGCTTCTGGTCCTGCAGCCGCTGCCACTGCTCCTCGCCCAGCTTGTCGCCCCATTCGGACATGCTCAGACCCTGCTTCGCAAGATCGTCTACGCTTTTGGCAACATCCTCCGAAAGCTTGCGCTCCTGCTCCAGCAGCCAGGCAGCGCGAACATTGTCGATATGCTCCGCCTGCGCCGCTGCCTTTTCCGCATCGCGCACAGCTTCGCGCTCTTCCCTTCGGGCGGCGGCGGCGGCGCTCCGGGCAGAGCGCGCGCTTTCGGCGGCCTTCTCCGTCGCCGCGTCGTACAGCGCCTGATTTTTACGGGCCATTGTCACGCCCGCGATCGTGGCTTCGAGGTTGCCGATTTCATTTCTAAGCGCGGCAATCTCGTCGAGCCGTTCCTGCGGCTTGATGCCCGATCGACTGATACCGGGCAGGCTTTCCAGATGTTGCAGCCGCAGACGGGCGATATTGAGCTGGCCTTGCGCATTCACCATCTGAGCATTGGTCGCCTTGCCCATTGCCGACGCGAGATCGGCGACAGACGCACGCAGCGCATCGAAACGCTTCTTGGTGTCGTCTGCAGCCTTGCCGCTGTTCAGCAGATGCTCCGCGAACATGCCGATGAGCGGAAGCGCCACACCGATCGCAACACCCCATGGCCCGCCGAGGAACCCGGCGAATTGCGCAAACTTGGTTTTTGCGCCGTCTGCTCCGCCGCCCATTAACTGGAGCGCGCCAAATAGCTGCGGCAGCTGTTGTGAAGCCGCGCGCAGAGCCGATGTGCCGCCAGCCACCTGCACCGCGAAATCCTGCATCTGGAATCCCGCCTGCTGTAGCCCGGCGCGGGTGCGCCCGGCGGCGCGCGACATGTTCTCCAGATTGTCATTCGCCACGCGCGCGTTGCGGGCGACATCGCTCATGCCGGTGCCGACCGCGCGGCGAATGTCCGCCATCTCCCGCTGGAGGCGGGCGACGTTCGTGATCAGTTCGATCTCCAGCGTTCCCGCCTTCATGGCTTCGCTCCGTTGTTCGTCATCATCATCATCGCCGCGCGCAGCTTGTCATCGAGGCTGGCGGCCTGGCGTCTCGCTGCGTCGGCGCTGGCTTCCGCCATCGGCGAGGGGCAGCCCTCATCCTCGGCGCGGTGCGCTGCAGAGAGCCAGTCGGTCGACAGGTGCCGCACCCGCCGCACCGCCCAGGGCGAAAGGCGCAGCCCGGTGCAGCTTTGCCACGCCGCGATATCCTGCCACCCGATCGGCGCCAGCCCCATGCCGCCGGGAACGACCGGGCCGATTTCCATCAGAAACTCGATCAACTGCGGGTGCGGGCAGGGAGGAAGCGGAATGTCCGCCCCCTCATCCCGCAACCGCTGCAGCCGGGTCCGCCCGTCCTGTATGCGGGCCTTGGGGTCTTTCGGCTTCGGCGCGGTGTTGAGCCACGCCAGCTGCCGCACGTGCAGGCTCAGCTCTTCGCCAAGCCTTTCATAAAATTTGCCCAGTCGCGGATATGCTCATTCGCCTGATCGCGGATGAAGCCGAGCTTGGCGTCAAGATAGCAGGCGTGGAACATGGCCTGCTGGTCTCCCTTGAAATCGCCGGGATAGGCAAAGTGGTTGAAACTCTTGGTGCAGGCGGCGAGGAACTCCGCCGTTTCCTCCGGCGTACTCACCACATTGGTCTTGCCCTTTTTCATGATGCGGGCGGAGAGCTTGGCGTTTTTACGCGTCTCGGCGGCGGCATGCTCGACGCTGCCCGGGCCGTAGAGCGTGATCGAGCACTGCTTGCCCCCTTCGCCCAGCAACGGCTCATCATTGCCGTTGACGAGGAGGAGCGTCGAGATTTCCTCGGCCGCGTAGGCGGTGATATCGAACATAGGTTTTCCTTTCACGAGAGAGGTGCACCGGCCCACCCCGTCTCTCGTGAAGCGGGGCGGGCCGATGCGTGTGGACCGGTGGCGGAGTGTCCGCCGCCGGAAAGGGGGAGGGCGTTTAGGCGCCGATCACGAGTATCGTGTAGGTGACGGCGGAACCGCCCGCGCTGTTGGCGATCTTGAGCAGATCTCCGGTGCCGGCGGTGAGCGCGTATCCGGCGGCCGAGGGCGTGGCGAGCGCCAGGAACCCGCCGGGCTGGATCTTCACTGTGTGCGTCGCTGCGCCAAACATGCTGGCGAACTGGTTGGCCGATGCGCCACCGACGATCACGTCATTGGTGTTGGTCGCATCGGCAAGGATGATGATACCCTTGATCTTGGTCGGGCTGAAGGCATTGCCGAACACATCGAGCAGGGTGCCGTTGAGGTCGAGATCCTCGGTGGCGGAGGCGGCAAGCGTGCGCTGGTCGGAAAACAGCTTGTTCACCTGGTTGGCGCCCGCGCCATCCGTGAACGGGATGCTCGGGCTGAAATTGACCGGATAGCTGGCGGTGCCGACATCCACCGTGTTGGTGAACAGCGCCTGCAATGCCACGCCGAGCGTGGCGGTAAGACCGGTAGGCATTATGATGTCTCCTAGAGCTGGAAATCAGGAAAGGGGGAAATCAGGAGGGCGGGCGGCCGATCAGGCGTAGACCCAGATCACGCCTTCGCCATTCGGCCCGGTTGTGATCTCCAGATTCGCGGTGGCGGAGGTGATCTGGTCGACGCTGCCCGCGCCCACCTTGAAGTTCATCACCTGCGCCTGAAAATAGGCCTTGTCGCCATTCTGGAAGGTGACGAGAAAGCTGTAGTCATTGTCGGAGTTTGCCCCGGCCATCAGCAGCAGCTGGCCCGCGTCATCCGTGTCCAGCCCCAGCTGCAGCGCGAGCTGCCCCTCGTTGAAGCTGCCCTTTTTCTTCACCGTGCCCCGGTTGTCGATCGGGTTGTGAGTGACGAGCGCGAACTCGCGGCCGAATTCGCCGAGGTTCGTCACCTCACTGATCTTGGTCATGCCGGCGGCAATCGCGGCATAGCCGGCGGCGTTGAAGGAAGCGGGGATGGATGCGGAAACCTTGATGGTTGTCCCCGCCGTGGTCCGTACAGTCATGGCTTTTTCCTCATAAAAAAGCCCGCCGGAAGGGCGGGCGGGTCATTCACGAAACGTGAATTTGGTTCAGCGGGCCTCGGTGTACGAGACCCTGAAATCCTGCGTCTTGCCGTGGATCTGGCTGTCTTCATCCATGAAGTCCGGCCCGGCTCCATCAATCCGCACCACGACATGGCTGATGGCGTCATCCGCCGGCATGGCGTGATCGAGGCGGCGCAGCGCCTTGATGATGGCGCGCACCTCGCGATAGGTGGCGGCCAGCACGGTCGCCTGCACCCGCTCGGCCACATGGCCGGTCGGCTCATGCGAAAGCGTGCCCCGTTCCACCGTGCTGATGCCATCCAGCGCGATCGCGGGCAGGCGCGTGCCCTTGGGCAGAACGCCGCTCATGATCCGCGCGGGCGGCACCAGCGCCGTCAGGCCTGCGTCCGCATGCATCACGGCGATCAGCGCGGAGACGCCGTCGATCATTCCTCAACCTCCGCCACCGCCAGCGTGGGCGCGCGCAGGTTGCCCAGCGTCAGACGCTGGCGGATATAGGCGCCCATCACATTGATCGCCTCGTCCGCCTTCGCATCCAGCGCCGGGCGCAGGAACGGCGTGGCGGCAAAGCCGGGGTGCATGACGGACTGGCCAACGAACTGGCCGCCGATCACCAGGCTGCCGCGCTTGATCATCTGGTTCATCGTGCGAATACTCGTCTTGCGTGCGCCGTGACGGGTCATCCGCTCTGGCCGCAGGCTGTCAGACACAGCGATGAGGTGCGGCATCACGCCGGATTCGAGCAGATAGCCGACAAAGCTGTGCGCACCGCGCAGCTTGACCTTGGCGACTATCTGCCCGTCTGGCGCGACCCGGGCGCTCGTCTTGATCGCTTTTGCCGTCTTGCCGGATTTCCGGCGCACCCGCACGCGGGCCTCGTCGCGGATCACGCCCGCGCCGGCGAGCGCCGCCCCGCGCATCACCTTGCGCACCAGATTGACCGGCAGCTCGGCAAGAAACCTGTCCAGCTCCGCGCCGCCTTTGAGTTCACGCACGCTCATGGTTCTTCGCCCTGTGTCGTCCATTCCTCGGCCACCAGCTCCAGCCCCTCGCGCCGCCCCAGCATCGCCGGGCCGGAAATGATGCGCAGCACCCGCGTACCGATCTGCACGCGCATCGCGGTGGTGATGCCGTCTGCCCAACGCATGCGGATGCGCGCCGGGCGGTTGGCGAGGTTGATGCCCTCCTCGACCCGGTCTGCCCGGCTCGGCAGCAGGTCCGTCACCTGCGCCCAGCACGTGCGAAACGGTATCCAGCTGTCGACCTGCTCGTTGAATTCGGGGTCACGCGTCGTGATCCGCTGCAGGATCGTGATCCGCGTATCGAGCTTGCCCGCCTTCACAGCACCGGCATCCGCATCCGCGCGCAGGCCGAAATCACGCCGGGCGGCACCGCATCGCTGAATGTACCCTCCAACATCGCCTCGCGGTTTTCATACAAATGCCCCAGCATCAGGCGCACCGCCTGCAGCAGCGATGGCGCCTTGGTGGGCGAGGAAAGCCCGGCGGTGAAGCTGATCGCCGCGCCGCCGGTCGAATCGGGCCAGCTCTTGCCCGGCTTGGGACGCACCATGTCATGCGGGCCGAGCAAAAAGTCCGCCGGGGTGGCGGAGATGGTCACCCCGCTCGCGTCCGTCGCATCGATGCTGGTGATCGCGGTGACCGGATGCACACCGAGGCGGATCGCGCCGCCATCGGCAAGGCAGCCCGCATCCCCCTGCCAGACAAAGCCGGCGCGCGAGGTGAGGGGGATGGAGCAATATTGCTCCACCTGGTGGATCGCCGCTGCGCGCAAGGCCTCTATCAGGGCATCCTCCTCGCTCCCGTCGACGCGCAGATGCGCCTTCGCCAGCGCCAGCGGGAGGATGAGTTCCGCATCCGCCGCCGGTATCGCCGCCGGGTCGAGAGAGAAGAGGGTCATGATCGAGGCCTTGCGACGAGGAGGCTCAGGCCTGGTTGGCCTGCGGCGTCAGTTCGGGCGCGCCGCGCACAACCGTGGCGGAGATGCCGGTGCCGGTGGCATGCGTGCCGGAAAAGTCCGCCAGCAGATTGAGATACCGCTTGTTGCCCTTGTAGCCAAAGCGATAGGCGTTGGCGGATGCATGCGCCGCCGTCAGCGACTTGATGATGCCGTTGGAAATGCCGGAAACGCCCAGCATGTCGGCATCCGTGACGTTGGTATAGGTCGAGTCGTCGTCCGAATGGGTGAGCACGAACTCGATCTTGTTGGTGCCGGTGAAGGTGATGCCTCCTGCGGCAATGTTGAGAACGATTTCCGCCGCATCGAAGCCGAGCAGGTCGACCGCAACGGGGGTATTGTCGGCAGCGAGAACTGCCGGGGCGATCAGCGGCTTGACGCTGACATGACTGTGAAGATCATGCATTTCGATTTCCTCAGATTGATTGTCACGCCGCCGCACCATGCGGAGGCGGGTGCCGTCCCGGCGCGGGCCGGAACGGCGGGTCGGTCAGCGCCCGATCAGGTCGAGCACTTGAGGAGCTTGATCGCCTCGTAATTGTAGACGCCGCCGCCAACGCGCTTGGTGGTGTAGAAATGCACCTTCGGCTTGTTGGTGTAGGGGTCACGCAGTACGGTGGACCCCATGCGGTCGACGATCAGATAGCCACGCTGGAAGTTGCCGAACGCCAGCGGGAAGGCGTTGGCGCCGAGAGCGGGCATATTGTCATCGGTGACGACCGGCTTGCCGAGAATCGCGCCCGGCATATCCGCAGTCGGCGGCGACCAGAGATAGTTTCCCTGGCCATCCTTGAACTTGCGGATCGTGCCCAGCACCGCATCCGAGGTGACGAACGACGCGCCATTGCGATAGCCCGCCTTCAGCGCATAATACAGGTCCATGATGGCATCCGCCGGGTTGGAGCTGTTGAACGCGGCCGCCGCCCCGGTCTTTACGAAACCGAGCGAACCCCAGGCATAGCTGGTATTGTCGACCGTGTCGTAGGACAGGAAGCCGCGCGGCTGCTTGATGCCGGTGCCGGAAATGAAGGCAAGGCCTTCCTTTTCCCCGAACGTGATCGACACCTCGTCGGCCAGCCACTGGGCAACGTCGAGATAGGCGTCATCCAGCAAACGCTGGGTGATCGCCGGGTTGGCATAGAGTTCCATCGCCTGGATGGTGATCTCCGCCAGCGTCGGCGTCGCGGTTTCGGGACGGCTTTCTTCCTCGCCGACCCAGCCACCGCCGGCACCGCCTTTGCTGACCATCGTTGAATATTCGCGGCTGCCGAACGGGACGACGCGGGCAATCGAGCGCATGGCCGACATCAGGCCGAGCACTCGGCTGATCGTGCGGTCCATCTCCTCGGGCACCAGGAAGCCGCCATCGGGGTCGGACTGGCTGGTGAGCGCGGCGCGCACCTGCAGGTCACCCAGCGCCTGCTCGCCTTCGCCGCGGCGGAACCAGCGGTCAAATGCGGAAGCATGCGCCTGTGCATCGGCAGACAGACCGCGCTCGCCGCCGCCGCCGATGCGCAGCGCGTCGATCTGCTCACGCTGGGTGTTGAGCGCGTTGGTCAGATCGGTGATCGAGGCGTTGATACGATCGACATGCTCGTTGGTGACCACATCCTCGCGGCCGCGCTCGAGATCCGAGAGGCGGCGGTCGTTCTGCTCGCGGAAGGCCGCAAACGTCTGGTTAACTTCGGCGATGAGACCGGCAATCTGGCTGGTATCGTTGCGCACGAAAGCGATCCCGCTCTTGCGGGGCATTAGGAGAGAGTTCTTCATGACAGGTTCCTTTTTCAGGGTTTCAGGGTCGCACAAAGGGCACGGATGCCCGCTTCGAGGTCGCCTGCATCGCGCGCGGCGGGTGGGGCGCTTGCATCGCGCTGGGCGCCCAAAGTGTTCAACATCTGCTGGCGCTCGGTCCGGGTGATTCCGGCGGCTGCCAGCGCGGCTTCGGTGCGGCGGCGGGCCATCAGCGTTGCGTCCGGCGTGCCCGGAGCGGCGCTCGCCCGCGCAGCCGGCGCCTGATCCGCCATGACGCCATCGGCAAAGCCGAGGCTGATCGCCTTTTCCGCACTCATGAAAGTGCCGTCCTGCTGCCCTTCGCCATCCATCAGGGCGGTGATTTCGGGCAGGGTCATGCCGGTGCGGGCGTGATAAATGTCGGCAAGCGCCGCGTCAAAGCCGTCAAACAGGTCTGCCGCGGCGCGCATCTCGTGCCGGTTGCCCAGGACGGCGCCCCAGGCATTATGCACCATCATGAACGCGCCTGTGCCCATGTTGATCGTGTCGCCCGCCATGGCGATGACGGAGGCGGCACTGGCGGCAAGCGCCATCACATTCACCGTCACCCTAGCGGGGTGCGCGGCGAGCAGGTTGTAGATCGCGATGCCTTCGAACATGTCGCCGCCGGGCGAGTTGATATTCACCGTGACCGGATTGTTGCCGATAGCGCGCAGGGCGCCCGCCGCGCGCTTGGCGGTGAAACCGCCGCCAGTCCACCAGTCCTCGCCGATCACATCATAAATCGTGATCGTGTTGGCATCTTCGCTGGCGGCGGCCTGCGGCATCTCCGCCCAGCGGCCCAGCGCGTCGCTGGGGGCATCCCACTGGAAGTTGCGCGGACGCGCGGGCAAACTCGCCTGAGGCAGGTTACGCAGTGACATTGCCGTCTCCGTTTGCAGCGCCATCGGCGCGGTTCGCCGTCATGTTTGGCGGCGGGTAATAGATATCCCCGCCCTCGCGGGGGTTTTCGTCCTCGTCGGCCAGAACATCGTTCGGGCTCTTCACACCCCATTGCAGCGCCTTCACATAGGCGTCCCAGCGGGTCTTGATGTCGCCGCGCACCATCGCGTTGCGGTTGAAGCGGGCGTAAAGATCTGTGTTCCTGTCCCATTCGAGCAGGTCGAGGCCGATTGCCTCCTCCCACATGACGAAGCTGTCCTCGAGCGAAAAGGTGACGAAGCTCTGGGTCTGCGATTCGATGCTGCTGCCGAGCTGCGTGTTCCCGCTGGTGATGCCAACGAGGTGGGGCGGCACGCCGAAAAACATGCACAGATCCGTGCGCGAAAACTCGCGGCTTTCGAGCCACTGCGCGTCATCCGAATTGAGAGCCATCTGCCCAAATGAAAGGCCGTCCTCAAGAATGACGACACCCCCTTCTCTTGCTCCGCCTTGCCGAAAATCATCTAGCTGAGACCTTAAGCTCTCAGCCTGCTCCCGATTGAGCGTTCTTCCCGCCGGAAGCGAAAACGCCCCCGAGACATTGGCGCCGTTTTTGAACACTGACGATCCGTGCTGCTCCATCGCGCGAGAAAGCGCGATCGATTCACGCGCATAAGCGAGGACAGAAAGCCCGTTCACGCCATCCAGCGTCAGGCCGGAAAGATGAAACATCTCCTCCTGCTTGAAGATGAGCTTGCGCCCATCCTTTCGCGTCCAGATGAACTCCAGCGACATGTCCTCACGCTGACGCTTTTCCACCCTGTCCGGGTGCAACGGAGTCAGCGCGATCAGGTTGCCGCGAATGTCGCTGGTCTTCACGGCATAGGCATTGCCGCGCAGCAGCACATGCGCTTCCATCATGCGCTTGAACTGGGCGGGCTTCTGCCACTTGTTCGGGCGACGGTTGATCACGCGCCACACCGCATTGTCGGTCGCATCCTCGCGCGTCCGGTCATCGATCCGCCGCTTGATGCCCAGCGGCGTATTGGCAACAGCTCCGGCGCGGATCCGCACACAGGCAAATACGGTGGCCACCTGCAGGGCGGTGCGTTCGTTCACGGACTGGCCGGTGCCAGTAAGAAATCCCTTCCTGAGCGCCTCCTCCAACTCATGGGAAGAGTTGATCGAAATTTCGGTCACACTGCCCGACATCGCCTGCACAGGCACCGGGCGCGCGCCTGCCGGCGCCGAAGCACCATCGCGCTCCAGGCCAAACAGCTGGCGCAGAAATCCCATGGTCAGACCACGATCAGACCGCGCGTCGCATAGGGCGACTGCATCACCGTCTCGGCCACCGGCCCGATCTCCATCACCTTGGCGGCGTTGAGCAGCGCCACCAGCGGATCGATCTTGCCCGTTCCCGAGCTTTCCTTGCTCACATACACGGCGGAACCCCTCAACTGCACCAGCGCGTTCGATACGCACCAGGCCATCATGTTCGATCCGTCATGCCGCAGCATGCCGTCGCCGAGCTTGAACTCGACTGTGTAGATCGCGCTCGAAAGGCCAACGCCTTGCCGAATGCCGGTGATGTGCCCGGCGCGCTTCAAACTCTCGTCGCCGGGGTCAAACCCGGCATTGACCAGCGCGTCGACCAGCGGACCCATGCCCCACGCATCGAGGGCAAGCCCGCCCTCGGATGGCATCAGCCCGCTGTCGCGCACCATCACCGCGATGCGCGCCACATCGGCCACCAGCTCCTGCCCGCTGTCCGTCAGCGTCAGGTCGCCATCGGCCTCAAACCCCAGCAACGTCGCCGCGATCGACTTGCGCCGCTCCAGCGCGATGCGCTGCGCCCACGCATGGCAAACCGCAAGCCAGACGCCCGTCTCGCGCTCACGCCCCAGCGCGGCAAAGCCGAACAGGTCGTCGCGCCCGCCGCCGTCGATTCCGCCGATCACCACCTCGCACCGCGCAAACAGCTGCTGCAGCCGCTCGGCAAACGTCAATCCGGCCAGGTCATCGTCGACATTGTCGAGCCACAGCTCGGCAGCAGACCACCGGTCGCGCCTCAGCCTGAGGCCGATCTCGACATTCAGATGCTTGGCGAGGAATATCTGGAGGCCCTCGCCGCCCTCGCCAATCTGCTCCTTCTGCAGCTCACCTTTCAGCCACGCCACGGTTACGGACCTGCCCAGATGCGGGTTCGTGACATAGAACATGTCCGGGTCGAGATAGGCCTCCGATTCCAGCAGCTCCTCCGGCCACTCATAGAGCATCGGAAACGACTGCAGGTCGTCGATCAACCCGTCCCGCACATCGCGGAAATAGGCCAGCTTGGTCTTGAACACACCCACCGGAGGCTCATCCGAATGGGTCGAAATATACAGCGTGAAGCCCTCGGGCCGGGCAGACCCGCCGCCCAGCGCCTCGCGCAACATCGCCGCCGCCTTCGGCTTTTTGCCGAACAGCCAAAGTTCCTCGATCAGCGTGATCGCGGCCTTGCCGCCCGCCACCGTGTCGCTATCCGCCGCGATGACCTTGAGCACCGCGCCCGTATCCAGATGCTTTATCTGGCGCTGATGCTCCACCACCTTGAGCACGACCGATAGCTCTTCGTCGGCGCGGACCATGCCCATCGCCGGCTCAAAGCTGTTGTTCGCCACCTCGATCGTCGGCGCCAGGATCTGCAATATCGACTGCGGCCGCCAGTTCACCACAAGCGCGGTGATCATGATGCCGGCGGCGATCATCGACTTGCCGTTCTTCTTGCTGATCAGGAGCATGAACTCCTTGATCAGCCGCACACCCGTCTCCGGGTCTTCCGCGCCGAATATCGCCGCCACCAGGTCGAAAACGAACTGGTCGCACACCTCGCCGAGGTTCGGATGCCTACCGCTGGGCAGCTTCGGCAGATCGGTGACCTGCAGCGATTTGAACACACCGAGCGCATCCGCTGCCTTATCGGCAAACAACGGGCCGCAGGGCGCCAGCGAACGGCGCTCAACGATCCGCTCCCGCCAGTCCGGGCACGCGGTCGACCAGCGGGGCAGCATGTGCCTACTGGATCAACAGCGGCGGCGGGGTCCGCGCGCCGAACTTCCCGCCCATCTTCTTCGCCGCCTGTTTGGCCGCTTCCTTCTTGCCGATCGCCTCGGGCTTGACCTCGGCCTTGCGGCTTTCAATCACATGGCGGCCCGTTGCCTTGACCCGCTCGGCCTGCACCATCGCGGCGAGCGCCTTCTCGGCGGCGACGTTCCCGCCCTCGGCCGCCTTGTTGAGGCGGGAGAGCTGCTTGCCCAGCAACAGGTCCGGCGCATAGGGGCTGTTCGCGATCTCGTTAAAATAATGCTTGCGGAATGTCGGATACGAGATGCGCAGCACCCTTGCCACATCTTTTGGCGTCCGCCCGGTGGCGAAAAACAGGCTCACAAGCTCGGAATTCTGCGGGTTCCAGACATGCGCAGGCCGACCCTTGCCGCGCTCGGGCAGCAGGGGCAGCCCGAACATATCGACATCGCCGTCCGAAATTCCGTTACCCAAGAAAAAAATCTCCAAATGGGACGATGCGCGGTCCTACCCCACGCCGCCGCCCAGAGTTTTGCCCACCCCCCGGTCAGCCCTCAGCTTCAGCCGCTCGCGCTTCCTCCGCGCCGTCTTCTTGTTATGGCACCCCATGCACAGCAGCTCGACGTTGCCTTCATCCAGCTCCGCGCCGCCATCCCTGCGCTCGACGATATGATCACCGATGATCCGCCCGCCAGCGCCGCACTTCTCGCAGAAGGCGCCGCGCTTCTCCTTGATCCGCGCGACCAGCGCCTTCCACTCGGGCGAGAGGTAGAACCGCTCGGCCTTCTTGGGCATGGCGACGATGGCGCTCTTGATGCGCGTGCCCACGCCGGTCTTCAGCATAGACAGCCGCACCATGCGCACCTGCTCCACACAACAGGGCCGGAGCAGCGCACCCGCTAACCCCGGCCCAGTCCGTCGCATCATAAGGGAGAGAAGATCACCCGGCGCGCCCTCGTCACAGGCCAGCCCCAAGGCTATCGCTTTTGTCCCCTCATTCTAAGCGGAAAGCTACAGCTATATTTCAAAGCGGAAACATTCCGCATCTTGACATGTCCTCACAAAGGAAACCGCCATTTCCTGAGCAATCATCAGTCCGAATAGATGATATCGACCTCGATGCGGCGCCGACGCTGGCCGCGCACACGCCCCTGCGTAGAGGCTTCATCAGACATCGCACGGCGCGCCTCGGCCATGCGCTGCCTCCGCACGCTTGCCGATACCGCCGCCTTGCCCTTGCCGTTGAGGCCCGCCTCTATCTGCGCGACGGCAGTGAGATAGCGGAGCTTGATCGCCTCGCGCCCCACCTTCACCCCCATGATCCGCCCGATGCGCGTCCAGCTGACCCGCCGCCCGCTCACCATCCACCCAGCAGCCAGCACCACGAGCCGCCGCGCATCCTCGTCGAGGAACCGACCGAGCCAGCCCTCCGCCTCCTGCATCCGTGCCAGCTCCGCCCGGTTGAGCGGGATACGCGCTGGCGCAATGTCCGATGAGTTGCCGAGATAGCCATAGGCGTCATAGTCGCCCAGGCACCGCTCCCGCACGATGTCGGGCCAATAGGCGCGCAGCGTCATCCAGCCCCGCTCACGGTCAGGCACCCGCCGCGCCACACCCATCGCCTCGATCAACCGCGCCTCCACCATCTCATAGGGCCAAAGCCCGGCATTCTGGTCTTCAATCATAACCTGTTCCTGTTCTTCCTCCCTTCCTCCCTGAAATGGGAGGGAGATAGGGAGGATAAAAGAGCGATATATCAATGGAGTAACGGAGTATGGGAGCTTGGGAGGGAGAAAGAGGGTTCACGCGCGCGCGCACGCACGCGTGTATGTATGCGCGCATGCGCCCACGAACTTTTGCGCTTTTTCCCTCCCAAGCTCCCACATGCTCCCAAAGGCGCAGGAAACTCCCGTTTATTCCTCCCGTCGATCCTCCCAAGGCTGGGAGCGTGGGAGGGAGAGCGCGCGTCAATCAAAGCCGGGCACATAGTCGTCATCCAGATCGGGAGGGGGCAACGGGGAGGGTGGCACCATCTCGGGCACCGGCGCGGACGCCCCGATGGGCAGCGCGGCAGAGGGCTTGTCCGCATGACTCGGCGCAGGCAGATCGCGCGTCACCGGCTTGTCATGCTCGTCGACAAAGTCGAGCGGATCGAAACGCAGCACGATGTCCTGCCACTTCATCGTGCTCGATTTGTTGATGAGGAAGCTCTTGCGCTCCATTTCGTGGCGCAGCTTCTTGGCAGACCACGGCTTGCCCGTCTGCGGCAGGTTCTCGGACCATGTCTGCCACGCGGCAAACAGCTCGTGCAGCATGGTGGAGCCAACTGTCTCGCCCGGCGCCCGCGCAACACACATGGCGAGGAACTGGCCCAGCAGGTCATTGTCGTCATGATAGGCCTTGGTCGCCTCGATCATCGCCTCAGGCATCGTCAGGCCGTTGGTGAGATAGTCCAGCGCACCCTCGATCATCTTGTTGAGGATGCCGGAGATTTCGGCCCGCAACTTGTCTTTGAGGCGCAGGTCCTGCTCATCCTTGGCGATGATGACGTTCCACGGCACCACCTGCATGCGCCGCCTTATGCCCCAATCGGTGCCGATCCTTGGCAGGTTGTTGGCCATCACCGTGTTGGTGAAGGTGATCAGCAGCTCGAACGCCGGGCCATACAGCTCGCGCACACCGCCGATCGGCTCGTCGGAGGTCAGAGACTTGACGAGGCCGTCAGAGAATTTCGAATTGTCGTCCGGCTCATTGGCATAGACCATGCGCCGCCCGGCCAGCGCGGCGAGGTGGGGCGAGGGGCCGCCGCCGTTGCGCTTGAAGCCGGTGTCGATAAACGTCTCGATGCCCGTCGCCCAGGCATAATCGCCAAGGATATGCGCGTGCGTCTGCACCCACACGCCCTTGCCGTTCGATCCCTCGCCGTAAAACAGCGCCATCACCTGCGCGTCGGCAATGCCCAGCGCGTTATAGCCAGACCAGCAGGCCAGCCAGCTGCGCATATCGTCGGCGGGCTGCATCTGGGCGATGAACGCGTCATATTGCGGGCAGGTCGCGCCCGGCTCATAGGCCGCGCGGGCAAGCTTGGTGATCCTGTCCTCGCGCCGGTGCGGCCGCAGCTCGACTGACGCAGGCTTGCCGTCCTCGGGGCGGGTAAACACCAAAGTGCCGTTCTGCACGTTCAGTGCCAGCGGATCGGCGTCGAAGTCCTCGGGCCGGGCGGAGAGGCGCGGCGGCGCGAGGGTGCGCAGGCACTCGATATGGCCCGAGCTTTCCGCCGTGCGCCCCCATGCCGCCAACTTGTCGGAATAGAGCACGATATCGCCGCTGGACTTCACCTGCACGATAAAGTCGTGGCGCGGGCCGTCATGGCAGGTCTGGCGGGCGAGGCTGCGCTGCAGATACCATTGCTGGCTGCGCCGCGCCTTGCGCTTCTCCTCGGCCTTCAGAAACAGCGTCTCGGCATAGGTCGGGTCATCGGCCTCGGCAGCGGCCTGATCGGGATTGTCGTCCTCGCCATCGGGCGCGGGCAGGTCGCCCTCCTCCGGCGGAAAGGGCACGCCCGATGCGCGGATAAACTCCGCCTCATCCTGAATCGCGCGGATCGTCGCCTGCGCGGCAAGGCCAAACAGCGCGTCGGCCATGCTGCGGTTCCAGCGCTTGCCGTCCCACGCGATATAACCGGGCGATTTCGCGCTCTCCGCCCAAGACGCCACGCACAGGAAATCGCGCCCATGCCGGGCTAGGAATCGCTCAAGATTGCCGAGGTCCGTCATCGGGTAACGTGCGCATTCCAGCGTCAGATCGTCTCCCGCGCCCTCCTGCGCCCCCTTTTCCGGCATATTGCTCCCTTGCCCTCCCGCGCGGGAGGCTGGCTTGCCATTCTCGTCGGAAGGAGGGGGGGAGGAGGAAGAGAGACGAGAGCCGGAGCGGGAGGAAGGATTTGGTCGGCCAGCGGCTTGACCGACATCGCTCATGTCCCGCGGCGTGCCCTCGCCATCGCGCACCGCGCGGGCAGCATTCGCACGCACCGCCTCGATGCCGTCGACTCCGCTCAGGCCGCAGGCATTGGCCCCTTCTTCCAGCCCAGCCAGCACCAGCGCTCGGCTGATCACACCAGCCCCGACTAGCTGGCCCATGCGGAAGCCTGCCCGATTCAGCGTTTGACCGCGTTCGCCCTGTCGCGCCCGGCCCAGTTCCGCAATCGCCGCATCGAGCGCGGCCAGCGCCCATTTGCGCCGCGCGGCATCGACAGCATCATCGCCGCTCATTGTGCGGCGCGGCTCAGGCTCGCGGGCCTGGTCTGGCGCAACACGCTCGGCCTTCCGCCCCTTAGATCGCAATATCTCGATCAGCGCCGGCGGCGCCTCCACCGGCGCGTCATGCCGGTTCGTCAGCCAGCGGTATCGCCGCTCGCTCCCGTCCTCGGCATAGAGGATGCTCGGCGGCGCGATTACATAGCCGCCCAGCCCTCGCACATCGACATGCAGCGGCAGGTTGCCCCGGTTGCGGATCGGCTCGCCGCCATCGTCGGGCTGGAGCAGATACACATGCACACCGCCCGATTGCGTCATCGCGGTGAGGCTCTTTGGCAGGTCACAGCCCATCTGCTCGATCAGCGCGGCCTTGAGGCCGGGCAGGTCAAACACCTCGCCCGTTTCCTCGTCAAAGCGCGGGTCGAAATCGAGCGCGAACAGGCCGTTGCGCCCCATGGCGAGGCCGATCATCGCCTGCGGCCAGCGCCGCCACCAGCCCTTGATCACCTCCTCGTCGGTCGTCGCGTCCTTCACGCCAGAGCCGCCATAAGGCGCCTTGGCTTTCAGCTCGCGCGTCTTGCCGCCATGCGTGGTGATCGTCTCGGTCCGCTCGCGGCACGGGAACACCGGCCAGCCCCGCCGCGCATAATCAAGCGCAGCCTGCCCGAGCGATGAGAGAGGAGCGGCGGGAGACAAAGACACAGCAACACATCCTCAAAAACGAGGGCCAATCAGGAAAAAGCGATAAAGCGGAGGGCGATCTGTGATCCGCGTGGCGATGCCCGATGACATCGCGCCGGAGGCCTCGCGAGCCGTGCCGGACCCCCCTGGGGTAATTCTGAAATTCAGCCGGAGTCGAGGGTCTCAGGAAAGCCGAGCCTGCGCGCCTCCTCGATAAACGCCATGCGCGCGCTTGCCGGCGAGGCGCAGCGCAGCTTCAGCGGCAGCGGTTCGACGCCGGATGTGGTCGACCAGTCATCATGATTCTTGATGAGCTGGCGTTGCTCGGTCGCCAGCATGATTCTGTCGGCGCGCTTGATCTCGATCGGCATCTCAACCGGCAGGCCAAGCGCCGGAAACATCGCCGCCTCGATCCGCTTCTCTACCACGCGATAATCCGGCAGCATTTCCTTGAGAGACTTCGGCATATCGAGGATGAACGCTTCCGCCGCATCATGCAGCAGCGCATGCAGCGCAAGCTCTGGCCGCACGATGCGGGACACCATGATCGAGTGCTCCGCCACGCTGTAAAACGGCCAGCACTGCCCACCGAAACGGCACATGTTGGCCAGCCCGGTCGCAATGGCGTTGAGCGTGAATAGCGCGGGGTCTGGCGCCTCATAATCGAAATAGGTGCCATCGGCCGTGATAATCGTTGGCCCGATGATCCGGCGCACGGTGGAAGCAAGCTCTGCCATCAAAATCTCCCCTCCGCCGGCGGCCGTTTCCGGTGCCAGCGCCGTTTCACATTCTCCAGCGCGGGCACGATCTCGAAATGCCGCGCCTCGATGCACAGCGAACGCTCGCACCGATGATCGATATGCAGCCCGTTGGGCACGCGCGGCGCTTCGATCAGGCCCGCCGCCCACGCCGAGGCCACATGCGCGCGCACACCGCCACCCGGAACACCGGGTATGCGGATGCTGCCATAAAAGCCGCTGCCCTTGCGCTTGCCGCCCTTGCTGCGTGCCCCATCCCAGATGCGGCACGGCCCCGGCACGCCGTTGCGCCCGCCAAGCGCCGCATGGCTGCGCATCGCAAGCTTCGCCGCAATCAGGATGCGCGCGCAGGCGGGAATGAGCGGCATCAGAATGGAACTTCATCATCGAGCGGATAGTCCTGCCCGCCTGCCGTCTGGGATGCGGAATCGCCTGCTCCGCCACCCGCATTCGGCGCGCGGTCGAGCGGCCTCAGCACACCCTGCGCCCCGCCCACATGCACCTCGGTCGAATATCGGTCGTTGCCGTGGTTGTCCTGCCATTTGCGGGTGCGCAGCTGACCCTCGACATAGACCTTGCTGCCCTTGCGCAGATATTTCTCGGCAAAGCCGACCGTCCCGTCATTCGCGAGGACGACAGAGTGCCACTCCGTGCGCTCTTTCTTCTCGCCGGTCTGCCGGTCTTTCCAGCGCTCGCTGGTCGCGATGCGCAAATTCGCGATGCGCCCGCCATCCCGAAAGCTCTTGATCTCCGGGTCCTGCCCCAGATTCCCGACGAGGATCACCTTGTTGACGCTGCTCATGCCGCAACCTCCCCAAAAAGCCCGACCTCAATCGCGGGCGTTTCAAATCTGCCGGAATAATCGGGATAGTCGCCGGACCGCTCCAGCCTGCGGCGGCACGGCGCGATCCAGCGCAGCCGCGTGTCGCCCAGCCAGCACCTCTCCGGCACGCCCCGCATCCACACAAACCAGCAATAGCTGGTGGCGGTGGAGCATTTCGTGCCTGGCTTTTCGGCAAAAGGATCGACATCGCCGATGCGCACGAGCCGCCCTTCCAGCATCGCCACACGCTCCACAAACTGCAGCACGAAGGCGGGCGCCGCCTTCGAAAACAGGCGCTCAAAGCGGCCCTCGGATTCGAGGAACGCCCCGCGAAGCAGCATCGCCACCCCGCGCCGCGCGCAGGACAGTGCCACACGGATAAAATCCTCGGCTAGGTTGAACGGCGGATTGCTGATAATCCAGTCCGCCGGTGGCTCGGTCGCGCCCGTCAGCGTGAAATCGAGAATATCATGACCGTTCGCGACATAACCGTGCACATCGCTTGCGCGGACAGAGCGGAAATATTCGCGCAGCGGGCGCACCATGTGCATCTCGCCGCACGCAGGCTCCCAGCATTCGAGTTGATCGAGCGGTTCGCCCTGCTCCACCAGAAACTCGCACAGCGCCCGGCTCGCAAACGGCGGCGTGGGGAAATAATCGAGCGCATCAGGCGCCACCCTGCGCCGTTGCATCACTGCGGTGGAGCGGTTCTGGCTCACGCTGCCGCCTCCGGCAAATCGTGCAGACCCTGCGCGATCATCTCGATCACCGCCTCAAGCTGGCGGATCGTCAGCGCCGCCGCTTCCTCGGTGAGCAGGCCCTTTTCCACCTGGGCTTTCAGCGCGACAATCCGCTCGGCCAGAAACGCGCGCGTCCGCCGGTCGCACCGCTCCCGCTCGAACCCCTCGGCCACCAGCTCATTCGCCGGGCGCATGTAAAAAGGCGAGGTTCCCAGGCCCCTCATGCCGCCACCCCGCATTTTTCCGGGTGATGCCTGCGGATCGCCGCGATCAGCGTCATGCTGCCATGCGCCCAGCTTTGCCGCTGCGCGCGCTCTCCCGGCTCCTGCGCGTCTTCGTTCAGGGCGGCGCGCAGGATGCGCGCGGTGCGCTTTTGCCCCACACCCACGGCAACGCTGATCTCGCGCACCTTCGCCCCGTTCGCGCGCAGCGCGATAATCCGCGCGCACACGTCCTCGCTGATCGGCTCGGCCCGCCTCATGCCTTCGTCCTCTTGCCGGTGGCGCAGATCGTCACGATGCGGCGCAGCTTCGGCCCCCGGTTTTCCACCGAGATCAGCCCCGCATCCACCAGCTGCCCGAAAATGTAGCGCGCCCTTTCGGCGCCCTTGAGGCCCAGCGCGATCGCCAGCACCGCATTGGTGGGGCAGGGCAGGCTCTTCGCCGCGCTGTCGCGCAGCACGTCCAGCATCCGGTGCGCCGCGCTGCCCGGCGCGGGCCAGGCCTCGCTTGCCACCGACGCCACCTGCCCGAGCCGCTCGGCAATATAGACGCACACCCCGTTCTCGCGCGCGATATGCGTGGAAATCAGCCCCGCGTTCTTCGCCGCCGTTGCCGCCCGCACCGCAGCCTCGTCGCGCGGCAGCACCGGCCCCCCGGCATAGCGCAGCCGCTCGCCCGGTTTCGCCTGCGCCAGCCATGTGGCAAAGTCCCGCTCCGGGCACACCCAGCACAGCGGCCCGATGGTATAGCGCGCGCCGGAAAGGGAAGGGGCCGCGCTCATGCGCCCTCCTGCACCACGGCGGAAAGCGCCGGCAACAGCTCCTCGGCCGCGCGGCGCAGCTCGGCCGCCTCGCGATGATCGATCTGCCCATCCTCCAGCGCGGCGGTGCCCTTCGCCACCAGCTGCGCGCTGGAGCTGATCACCCGGCGCAGCGTCGCCCCGCCATCCGCATCGGCGGGCGCGGCGGTAAAGCCGATGCAGCGCGCAAGCCGGGCAAAAGCATGGGGCGGCAACACCGCGAAAACGCGCATCGCCACGTCGATCGGCATCATCGGGCCGTCCGGCTCCACATAGCTGCGCAGCTTGCGCTCGGTGTCGCCGGTCGCGGCGGCGAGGTCCGCCCAGCTCAGCCGCCGCCCCTGGCCCACGAATAGCCGCAGCGTGTCGTCGATCAGCGCGCGCACCCCCGCGCTGGAAACTTCGCCGCTCATTTCCATGGCTTCACCTCTGCTGCGCCGCAATAAAAAGGGCATGACGACGCAACCATCAGCCTGCCTCCCCGGTGGTGTGAAGCCGGGCGCAAAAGGCGAGATAGGCCGCAAGCTCGCGCTCCTCACGTGCGCAGCCTGCACCAAAGTCGACAACCGCGCGGTCCAGCTGGCGGCGCATCTCAATGCGCCAGTTTTTTGCATCCTCGAGCTTTTTGAGGCGAGCCTCGGCCGCCTCGATCTCACCTGCGGGAAACACCGCACTCAACACGCCTTCGCGGTGACCAATGCGCATCAGCGCAATGAACTGCTCGCGCCAGACCTCGACATCAAAGGGCGTATCCATCGCCTCCAATATTCGGCCAATCCCTTCATCACCCCCCGCCGCGCTCATGCTGCCAGATCTCCCGTGCGCTCCTCCGGGGCGGAAAGGCATGCAGGCCCCTCCGCCCCGGCGTCGCCCGACCGTGGGGGCATGGAGGAACACGCCGCATTCTCTCCATCGGGCAAGGGGGTGTCCGCCTCCTCCCCGGCGCAAAGCCCGGTTTCGCCGGGGTGCGCGGAGGATGTGAGCGCGATATTGCTAAAGTTATCGAGCAGGTCGCACGCGGCTTCGGGTATGCGCCCATCGGGCCAGTTCGCGCCATCCCGGAAGAACAGGAGGAATTTTTCGAAAGTGGCGACGGTGCATCCAGCGCCTTGCATCTCAATCTTGTCGAAGAATTTGCCGTCATTCACGACGAGAGTCGCTAGCCGCGAACGGCTCCGGCTATTCGCATCGGCCCAGATAGTTGCAAGATGCACCAGTTGATCGATCATACGCACGAGGCGCTTTCCTCCGATTTGAACGGCGCTCTTGATGCGGGAAATCTCCCGTATTTGTCAAGGGGAATTTACCCGCATGAAATTTTTTGCGAAATGCGGGAAAAATCCACCATGGATATTGTTGATATTTTCCTCGCACGAGTTGATGAACTGCGCGCTAAATCCGGGGAGACCGAACGCGCGTTGTCTCTGCGGGCTACCGGTAAGCCGGACATGATAAGAGACTGTCGACGCAATCATCACCTGCCCTCGGCAGAGAGGTTGGGCATGCTGGCGCGGGCGTTGGGTGTCACGTCAGAGGCGTTGATCGGCGGGGATCAAGCACTGCCCCAGGCCCGATCCGAAGCGAGGCTGGCCGAGGTGCAGATCCCCTTTCGCGCGGGCGGCGTGGATGCGGACTTGCCGATTTTTGGCACAGCGCTCGGCCACCAGTTGCATATCGTGGACGACGGCATTTACGTTGACCAGATGACCGTCGATCATGGCGAACCCCTGCGCTACATTCAGCGCCCACCCAGGCTCGCCGCCGTGCGGGATGCCTACGCAGTCTATATCGAGGGCGATTCCATGTACCCGCGTTTCAAGCAGGGCGAGCTGGCGGTGGTGGATCCGCGCCGCAAGGTGCAGATCGGCGACGATGTGATCGTCCAGCTGATCGGTGATCGCGATGACGATGGCAACGGCCGCGTCGTCTGCGTCATGGTGAAAGAGCTGGTGCGGCGATCCGGCAGTTTCGTGGAATTGCGCCAGTTCAACCCCGATATCACCTTTCGCGTCGATGTCCTCAAGATCGCCGACATGCACCCGATCATGCCGATTGGGAGCCTGCTTGGCGCATGATGATGCGGCGCTCTAGCGCCCGCTCTTTCACTGCGCGCTATCGAGGAGCTGGTTGATCTTGGCGTTGATCTCCCCGACCGTGTCGGCTTTGCCGCTCACAACACCTTCCATGTAGCTTATCGGGTCCGCGTCTCCACCCAGATAACATGCGCGCGTGAAATTGCTCATGATGCTGAATTCGCCCTCGGTCTTTTCCAGCGGCCAATCCTCATCGGGGAGCCACGCCACCTTTTTGTAGACATAGACGGTGGCATCACCCGTGTAGGCACCGAAGGCGTTCTTGGCGTTGACGCTGACCGTAACAAGGTCCCGGTTCTTTGGGCATCGCGTAAATTGGCCAAATTTAGCCGATGCCGGATCTTTAAGCTTCTTCGCCACCGCCGATCGATCGGTTGCGAATTCGTCGTCCACTGCGCTGCATCCAATAAGGAATGAGACAGTTCCCAATAAGCATAGGGTTCGAAAAGAGTTCATCAAAGGCCCCTTGGTTGGATTTACCCAAGCTTGCCGAAGCGAAGGCCAGAATCAATGCTGCGGGAAATCTCCCTCATCCCGTCTTGACGCGGGAAATCTCCCGCATTATACCCGCTCCCCATCACCACCGATGGGAGGCGTTCATGTTACCGACCGAAGCACCATATCCCTACCCCGGCAGCTTTGCCTTGCTGGCCGATGGGCACCTCTGGCGCGTGCTGCGCCACAATGCCGATGCCACGATCACGCTCACGCGCGCGCCGCAGGGCAGGGGGACGACCGTGCCGGGCCTGCGCACCGTGGATCAGGCCGAGCTGCATGATCCCGCCGGCCCCGTGGCCCAGCGCACGCAGGATGAGCGCACGCTCGCGCTCCGCCTCGCGCATGCCCTGCGCACGCATGACGAGATCAGCGTGCCGAGCGCGAGGGACCATGCCCATCATATCCGGTTCGAGCGCGGCCTGCATGTCTTCATCGACCAGCGCCTGCTCACCGGGCTGATGCAGGATCTGGGCTGGCGCCGCGAACGCGGGGAGGACGGCCCCGTCTTCCGCCGCATCTCCACGCCGCTCAGCCGGGTGGACTTGAACAGCCGGCAAACCAGCACAAACGGCGCGGAGGTGGCGGCATGAGGAACGATCCTACCTTTGCAGCGGCACTAAGCCTCCTCCAGATGCCGTTCCAACCGATGACCCGTTTTTCCAACGGTGATGCCCGGTATTTGAAAAGCAAAACCGTTCGCAAGAAAAAGCCAAACAGAAATCACATCAGCCGCCGCGTGAAGCGTAAGCACCGGAGGGCAGCATGAGCGCGCCTGTTCAAAACCTTGCCGAACGCATGAGGGCGCTGATGATCGAGGCGCGGGAAACCAGGGATGCATTCCTTGCAGAAGCGCAGCCACACCTTGAGGCGCTGGACGACATTGTCATTCGCATGCGCGATGCCGGACTTAACATTTCGGTCGATCTTGGAACGCGAAGAGGGTCGTCGGCTATGCCTTCGCATCTCCAGTTCTTCAGCGAATGGGGTGAGCTGATCGCTCTAGGGACGTGCAGGGCATGAACCCGTTTCTCCTCGCCGCCGCGCAGCTCGCGCCCTTGATCCTGCTCGGCCTCGCCGGTGCGGTTGTCCGCGCCCAGTTCCACAGCCACGGCGCAAAGATGCTTGCCGCGCTCAGGTGGGAACAGCGCCCATGACGATACGATACCACAAAAAGAGAGACGGTATTCTCCGGATAGATGCAAACGGACGCGCAAGATTTCTGACACTTTGGGAAAGGGTCGTCCGCTTCTTTGGAGGCCGCCCATGAGCCGCCCCGCGTCTCACCCCTGCGCCGCCGCCGCGATGGGGATGATCGCCGCGATGGTTTTCGTGCTGATCGTCCTCGGCGCCGTGATCGTCTGCTTGGGAGGCATGGATGCTTGAAGTCCTGCGCTTCATCTTTTCGGATGTCTGGCATTTTCTCATCGCGGGCTTTGTACTCCTGTCGATAACCGTTCTGGTCGGGGGCATCGGCGAATGACCGCGCGGCATCACTCTGCCGGGCGGGATCGCTGGGGCAACCCCGGCGGCCAGACACCATGGCAGCGCGAGCGGGCGCACGGGCGCCTGCTGCCGATGGAGGCACCCCTCGCAGGCTGGCGTGCGCGCCTCGCGCGCCTGATCGGCCGCGCATGAGCATAAGTCCCTATCATATCACCGGGCCTGCACTAATCTCGTTCAGCGGCGGCCGCACCAGCGCCTACATGCTCAAGATGATCCTCGATGCGCATGGCGGTACGTTGCCTGACGATGTGCATGTCTGCTTTGCCAACACCGGCAAGGAGCGCGAGGAAACACTGCGGTTCGTGCATGAGTGCGCGACACGGTGGAACGTGCGCGTGCGGTGGCTGGAATGGATAGACCGCCGAAAAAAGACCCCGGCGGCGCATAGATTCACTGAGGTTGGATATAATAGCGCCGCACGCAAAGGTGAGCCGTTTAAGGCCTTGATCGAGAGCAAAGGGGCGGTGCCGAACGCTGTGCAACGATGGTGCACAACTCACCTAAAATTTCAGGTCTGTTGCGACTTCATGGTGGTGCAGGGCTATGACCAGTGGAGAAATATCATCGGCCTTCGAGCCGACGAAATGCTGCGCGTGCTGAAAAAGGTCGGAGAGAACCACGAACAGAACAATCGATGGCGCAATGAGATGCCTCTTGCCGATGCCAAGGTTCGTCGTCAGGAAGTGATGGACTTCTGGGCAGCTCAAGATTTCGACCTTGGTCTTGAGCCTTGGGATGGTAACTGCACAATGTGCATGCTGAAGGCCCGAAAGGTGCTTGAGTATGTGTGCCGTCGTGACCCTTCCGAGGCGCGAGACTGGGCCGAGATGGAGCTCCTCGGCGGCGGGCGCTTTACGACCGAGTATAGCATCAACGACTTGATCCAATCCGTAAAAAACTCACCGCTATTGCCCTTGATTGACGAGTTTGACGAATTCGACGCTGAATGCGGCGGGTGGTGTGGGGGAGAGGCGTCATGAGCCTCGGCGCGCTCCTCCATGCCGAGATCACGCGACGGGCCGAGGGCTGGGGCGATCATCTGGTGCAGGCCACAGGCGATGATCGCCACCGCCGCGTGGGCCATGCGGCGGGCGATATCGCGCTCTGGCTGCGCATCGCCAACGAGCTGGGGTGGAGCAGCAGCCCACGCCCGCAGATCGCGGTGCACGGCGATCTCGCCCGCGCGCTCTCCGGCATCGATCAGGGTGAGCCGCTGCGCGATGCGGCAGACTGGCAGGCCGCACAGGCCAGCATCGCGCGCTCGCTCGCGCGGGGCCGCGACATTCTCATGGATTATGAAGGCGCGGAAGCTCCCGCACCGCTCATCGCCCGCTGGCGCGACCTGCGCACCATCGAGCGCGCCTTCGCCCAAGCCGAACACTCCTTCGCCGCCCGGACCGCCCGCGCCGAAGCCGAACCCCGAAAGGAAGCCGCATGAGAATCAATGTTTACAGCCAGGAACTCACTTCGGAAGTTCAGACCGAGGAAAAAGTCAGCAACACCGGCTTGGTCTATTCCGCCGTGCGGATGATCCTGCACTCATCCCCAAAGCTTCACCACCCGCCGAGAGATGATGACCGCAGCGGCATCACCTTCTGGTTGCCCAAAACGGCTGAGAGGCGCGAGGCGCTAGCACGAACGTTTGAAGTCATGGCGGAAGCTGTTCGCACTGCGCCGCCTGAAACGGGACTGGATTGATGAGCTGGCGGCGTTACGGCATCGTCCGCAATCTTTGGTGTGCGTTGTTCCATCGCAGGAGATGGATGCGCCTTCATGACGCATGGCGCTTCGATTGCCCCACCTGCGGAAATAGCGGCGTTATTGAGGATGGAGCAGCATGACCAGCACCAAGATCGAATGGGCCAGCAAGGTCTGGAATCCGCTCGCCGGGTGCTCGCTCGCCTCGCCGGGCTGCACCAATTGCTATGCCATGAAGATGGCGGGCAGGCTGGAGGCGATGGGCATGCCTCAGTACCAGGGCACCACGCAAAAGACCAAGGCGGGCTTTGTGTGGACCGGTCAGGTCAACGCCGCGCCGGAGAGCATCCTCACCGCGCCGCTGCGCCAGAAAAAGCCGACCGATTATTTCGTCAACTCGATGTCGGACCTGTTTCACTCCGCCGTGCCGGATGCGTTGATCGACCGGGTGTTCGCCGTCATGGCGCTCTGCCCCCAGCATGTGTTCAAGATCCTGACGAAAAGGCCGGATCGGATGCGGGAGTATGTCTGCCGCGCTAACTTAGAAATAATTCACGCCCGCATGGACTATATGCGCGACCAAGGATTATCGTGGATTAGCCATTGGCCGCTGCCAAACGTCTGGCTCGGCACCAGCGTGGAGGACCAGACCCGCGCCGACGAGCGCATCCCCCACCTGCTCGCCACCCCGGCGGCCAGGCGCTTCGTCAGCCTCGAGCCGCTGCTGGGTCCGGTGGATCTGACCCGTCTCCGCCCCGATGGAATAAATTTCACCCTCAACGCACTGCTGGGCAAGGCCGAACATCTCCTGGGTTTTCGATCCCACCTATCCGGCCTCGACTGGGTCATCGTCGGCGGAGAAAGCGGCCCCGGCGCGCGGCCTATGCATCCGGACTGGGCGCGCAGCCTGCGCGATCAATGCGCGCATGCAGGCGTCCCGTTCTTTTTCAAACAATGGGGTGCCTGGCTGCCGATCTTTGAACATCCATGGAATGCCATTGCGGCTGAATCTTGCCCTGATCCCGCGGCGCAATCGCCCTTCGATCATGTCGTCTGGGATGGCGAGCGCTGGGAAGCGATGAACGGTTGCTGGGATGACAGCGATAGCTGGTATGTTGCACAAAGCTATAGCGAGCTGGAACAGGAACTGGCGCGCGTCGGCAAAAAGCGTGCAGGTCGCCTGCTCGATGGCCGCGAACATTCCGATTTTCCGAGCACGTCGGCGCGGGGCGCCGGCAGCGCAGGGGAGGCGGCATGAGCATCCCAGCGCGCTCCATCCACGACGAACGCCCGCTCTCGGCCCAGCAGCTGGCCGAGCGCTGGGAGTGCAGCAAGAGCATGATCTACAAGCTCGTGCGCCAGAATCGGTTGCGCCCGTTTTGGATCGGTGAACTAATGCGGTTCAGCGCAGCCGAGGTCGAAAGGTATGAATCATGTCCGCAGCCAATGACGACAGCTACACCGTCCAGCGGTTTCGAGGCGGATTCGCCCTCGTCTGGTGGGAGCGCGGAGCAGACGGAGAGCGCACCCGCCGCCGCCGCACTCTCGCCGCGCAAGATCGGCAGAGCGCCGAGGCGGAGGCCCGCACCCTCTGGCAAGGGGCAGACGATAGTCCATGGACCGTGGGCCGGATCGTGACCGCCTATCTGGCGACGATGGACGGCAAGCGCTCCGAAAGCCGGCGCGCCGATGCGTGGAAGGCGATGAAGGGCTATTGGGAAAAGGTGATGCCTGCGGGCGTGAACGATCAGACGGCGCGAGCCTATCGCGCCACGCGCAAGGTGGGCGATGCCACCGCGCGATATGAGCTGATGATGCTTTCCACCGCGCTCAACTGGGCGGTGAAGACCGGCAAGATCGCCGCGCGCGCGCCGTTCTGGCTGCCGCCAGTGCCAGAGCGCAAGGAGCGCCACCTCACCCGCGCGGAGTTCGCAAAGTTTCTCGATGGCATGCGCGCCAATCACGCGCGGCTTTATGCGCTGATCGGCATCTACACGATGGCCCGGCCCGGCGCGATCCTCGAGCTGACGTGGGACCGGGTGGATTTCATGCGGCGGCGCATCAACTTCACGCCCGAAGGGCATGTGCGCACCGCCAAGCGCCGCACCATCGTGCCGATCGGCGACAAGCTGCTCCGCGCGCTGCAGGAGGCGTACGAGGGGCGCACCAGTGCGTTCGTGATCGAGCATGGCGGCAAGCAGGTGCACAGCATGAAAAAGGCGTTCCAGCGCGCCAGCGAAAGGAGCGCTGTCCACGCAACGCCCTATACCCTGCGCCACACCGGCGCCGTCTGGGCGGCGGAGGAGGGCATTCCCATGCCAGAACTGGCGCAAATGATGGGCCACGACGACGATCGCACGACGCAGGCGCACTACGCCCGCTTCTCGCCAGACTACCTCGCCCGCGTCGTCCGCGCAGTCGAAGGTTCACTATGAACCTCCGACCCCTGTCTGAAAGGCCGCAAAACTATGCCTAAACCCTTGGAAATATTTGGTCGGGGAGAGAGGATTCGAACCTCCGGCCCCTGCCTCCCGAAGACAGTGCTCTACCAGGCTGAGCTACTCCCCGACCGGGCCGGAATCAGGCGATCCCGGCAAGGCAGGCGGCAGCCTATAGGGGGGTGGTGCCGGTGTGGCAAGGGGAAGCGCGCAGTTTTCTGGGTGACCCAGCAGGCCTGCCGCGCGGAAGCTGAAATAGCGATTGTGCGCGAGGATGATATGATCATGGAGCGCCATGCCATCACAAGCCAAACGATCCTCAAGCCTGCGGGTGACGCGAATGTCCTCCCTGCTTGGGCGAGCGTCTCCCGATGGGTGAGTATGGACCAGCAGCACGTGCCGAGCCTTCGCCAGTGCTGCGCGTTCCACGAGGGTGGAGATGGGTATGCCGACGCGGTGTCGCTCACCTTCCAAGCTCACGGCGCCGACCAACTCGATACAGCGGTTGATGAAGATAGCGGCGAGCATCTCGTGCGCGCATGCGCGCGGCTCCAACATTTTGATGAGGGCGGGAAACCAAGCAGGCGCACGCATCTCGCCACAGTGCGCGGCACAGGCCTGGTTCCGCCAGATATAGGATGATCCGTTATGCTGCCTTTCCTATAAATTTCTCGCCATTATGGACCAAACAGACCGGCCTTGACGATGCTCGCCCTCGCGCGCAAGGAATGTGCTACACCAGCCCAGGGGATATAGTCGCCCGATGCCTCAGCCCGATCACTATGAGCTGCAATATCTCGACCTGATGCGCCGTATCTGGGCGGAGGGGCATGAGCGCGTTGATCGCACAGGGGTTGGCACGCGGGCGCTCTTCGGCGCGAGCATGCGCTTTTCGCTGGCGGATGATGCTGTGCCGCTGCTCACGACCAAGCGGGTCTACTGGAAGGCTGCGGCGCGCGAGATGCTGTGGTTCCTCACCGGCAACACCAATATCCGCCCGCTGGTGGAGCAGGGCGTGCACATCTGGACGGACTGGCCGCTCGATAAATACCGCCGCGCCACAGGCGAAGACATCAGCCGGGATGATTTCGAGGCGCGGGTCGTCGCGGATGAGGGCTTTGCCGCACAGTGGGGTGATCTGGGACCGGTATATGGCGCGCAATGGGTCAACTGGCCGCGCTATGAACCCGCGGGCGATGGCCTCTATGCTCGCGCGCCCCAGGGGCACAATCAGATCGCCGCGCTGGTGGAGGGCATCCGCATCAATCCCGGCTCGCGCCGCCTGTTGTTCACCGGTTGGAATGTCGACGAGGTAGACAGCATGGCCTTGCCGCCCTGCCACATGACCTATCAGTTCCACGTCGCGGACGGCAAGCTTTCCGGCCTCCTGTTTCAGCGCAGCGCGGATTTCGTTCTCGGTGTTCCGTTTAACATCTTCGGCCTCGCGTTACTGACGCGGATGCTGGCGCAACAGTGCGATCTGGAGGCGGGAGAGATTGTCTGGCAGGGTGGCGATGTACATCTCTATCTCAATCATGCCGAGCTGATCGAGAGGCAGCTTACCCGCACGCCGGAGGGAAGGCCGAGGTTGAAGATCGATCGTCGCCCGCCGAGCATGTTCGATTATGCGATCGAGGACTTCGAGGTTGTGGATTACGCACCTCAGGCGCACATTGCTGCGCCGGTTGCGGTGTAGCGACTGCGTCCGTCGAACCCGGCGCATTTACTCTCAGTGCTGTGAGAAAATGTGGCTCCCCGAGTAGGATTCGAACCTACGGCCATTCGATTAACAGTCGAATGCTCTACCGCTGAGCTATCGGGGAGCAGCCCGCTCTCGCTGGGCAGGCCGCGCCTATAGCAGCGGCTTTCGCGGGAAGGCAAGGGCATTCTGCCCCGGCCGGAGCAAATGTTGGAATTGGCCTATCACGCGATGAATTGTTCGGCGGCGATGCGGTCGTCCAGCGTGTGTTCGGGGTCGAACAGCAGTGTGAGCGGCGTCGTTCGGTCGATCGCCACCTCGACCGTGGCAACGTCACGCACCTCGCGTTGATCCGCCACGGCGCTCACCGGCCGTTTCTGCGGATCGAGGATCGCGAAGCGCACGCGTGTACTTTCGGGCAGGATCGCGCCGCGCCAGCGCCGGGGGCGAAAAGGGCTGATCGGCGTCAATGCGATGAGGCCAGAGCCGAGCGGAAGGATTGGGCCGTGGGCCGAGAGATTATAGGCGGTGGAACCGGCCGGGGTCGCCACCAATACGCCGTCACACACCAGCTCGGGCAGGGCGACCCTGCCGTTGACCGAAACCTCTATCCGCGCCGTCTGGCGGGTTTCTCGCAACAGCGAGACTTCGTTGATCGCGGGCAGCGAGATATCCTCGCCGTCGACAGTCATCACCGTCATGCGCAGTGGATTGACCTTGAACTCCTTGGCGGCGGCAATGCGTTGTTCAAGGCGCTCCAGCCGCCATTCGTTCATCAGGAAGCCGACCGTGCCGAGGTTCATGCCGAACACCGGCTTCATGCTGCGGGCTTCGAGCATCTGGTGCAGCACCTGAAGCATGAAGCCATCGCCGCCGAGAGCGACGATCATGTCCGCTTCGCCCGCAGGCACGAATTCATAAGACCCGCGCAGCCGCTCCTCCGCCGCGCGCGCGGCAGGGCTGGGTGATACCAGCAGTGCCCTGCTCATCCGCCCGTAACGCTCATGTGGCGGCGCGTTTGGCCGTAGGTGCCGTCGGGTCCGATGGCAAAGCCATGAGCGAGCGGCTTGGCGATCAGCGCCCGGTCGAACGCCGCATCCACTGCTTCAGGTCCGCCGGTGCGGTAGGCCGTCTTGAGGTCGACATGATCTTCATGTCCGAGGCACATGAAAATCTTGCCCTCGCAAGTGAGGCGCATGCGGTTGCAGCCGGCACAGAAATTGTCGCTTAGCGGGGTGATAAGGCCAAGGCGGATATGCTCCATGCCTTGCGCCGCGAAATAGCGCGCGGGGCCGCCGCTGCGATAGGGCAGGGGGGAGAGCGGATGCGCGGCCTCAATCGGCGTCAGCGCTTTGGCAAGCGGCATATACCGGTCCGTCCGGTCCTCGCCCGTGTCACCCAGCGGCATCGTCTCAATTAGCGTCAGGTCGTGCCCCTGATCGGCGCACCAGCGCAGCATGGGCAGAAACGCGTCGTCGTTGAAGCCTTTCAGCGCAACCATGTTGATCTTGACGCGCAGCCCCGCTGTCTTCGCCGCCGCGATACCCCCCAGCACCTTTTCGAGGGCGCCGCCGCGCGTGATGAACGCAAATCGCTCCGGGTCGAGGCTGTCAAGGCTGACGTTGATCCGCCGCATGCCCGCATCGAACAGCGCCTCGGCATGTTCGGCCAGATGCGTGCCGTTGGTGGTGAGCGTCAGCTCGTCGAGCCCGCCGCCGTCCAGATGCCGCCCGATCCTGCGCGCCAGTTCCATGAAATCGCGCCGCACGAGCGGTTCGCCACCCGACAGGCGGATCTTGCGCACCCCGCGCGCGATGAACCTGTCCGCGATAATCGCGATTTCTTCTAGGCTCAGTACTTCGTTGCGTGGCAGGAAGGTCATCTTCTCGGCCATGCAATAGCGGCAGCGCAGATCGCACCGGTCGGTAACGGAAATGCGCAGATATTCGATCCGGCGGCCAAAGCTATCGGTCATGGTGTGGTCGGTCGGGGCGGCGGAGCTACGCATCGTGCATAGCTAGGCCATGCCGGGGCACCGCGCAAGGGTTGCACACACTTGCCCGCGCTAAGCGATGAGTAACCTCATGGGTATATGGCGTTTTGATGGACGCACTCTCTGACGCGCGGCGGCACGGCTGAATGACGGATGATCACAGTGACTTGGACGCGCTGACGGGGCTGGCTTCGCGCAGCAGCGCGCGCGACTGGCTGGAGCGGCGGCTCTATCCGGGGGGCGGGGTCGGGGTCGGCGCGTGCATACTCATAGGCATCAGCCAGTTCGCCAGCGTCAACGCCGCCTATGGGCATCAGATGGGCGACGCCATCCTGCTGCGCGTGGCGCAGGCGATCACGGCGCGGCTTGAGGGAATATTGAGTAGTGACGCTCTTGTTGCTCGCATGGGGGGAACAGAGTTCCTCGTCGCTTTCCCAGCATCCCTCGAAGTGACGGCGGAGGATATCGCCCGCCTCATATTGTCAGCCGTCTCGCGTCCGTTCATGGCGGAAGACAGCATGATCAGGCTCACCGCGCGATGCGGCATTGCCGCGCCGGTAGCGGGGGATGACGCGTCCGGCCTGCTGCGCCGGGCCAGCGCGGCGCTGGCCGATGCCCGCCGCTCCGCCACCAGCGAGATTTGCGTGCGCTCCGGCCTGGTCCCCGGCGGTGATGAGCATGACCGGCTGGACGCAGACCTTCGGCTCGCGCTGGATCGCGGAGAGATCGGCATCGTCTATCAGCCGCAATATGACAGCCTTAACGATGCGATCATCGGCGTAGAGGCGCTGGCGCGCTGGAACCATGCGCAGCTGGGTCAGTTGGATGCCGGAACCCTGTTCGAGGCGGCGGACCGCGCGGATTTCCTGTTGCCACTGTCCCGCCACATCCAGTGTCGCGCACTGGAAGAGGCCGGGCAATGGCCCGAAAGCCTGTCGAAACTGCGCCTGTCCGTCAATGTCACGGCGGTCGACCTCGCGCAGGCGGACTTCACCGGCCACATGCTCACCATGATCGATGCCAGCGGGTTCCCGCGTGAGCGCGTAACGGTGGAGATCACCGAGAGCGGCCTTATCGAGAATATCGAGCAGGCGGCTGCGTTGCTTGCCGGGCTGCGCAAGGAGGGGCTGCGTGTCGCGATCGACGATTTCGGCACCGGCTACTCCAGCCTCGCCTATCTGAAGACGCTGCATCCCGATTATCTGAAGATCGACCACAGCCTCAGCCGCGACATTCTCGGCACGCCGAGGGATCGCATCATATTGCGCGCGATCATATCGATGGCCAAGTCCCTGGCGCTTACGGTCATCACCGAAGGGGTGGAGAGCGAGGAACAGCTCACGCTGCTCGCGCGCGAGGGTTGCGACATCTATCAGGGCTTCTTGCGCTCGCGCCCGGTCACCAGCGCGGAGTTGGTGGAGATGGTGGAACGGGCCGTGTGAGATTACCCACCCCGCTGCGACTAGCCACGCCTGCGGCTCGGCAAGTCTCGCTCCCATCCCGCAAGCGGGAGGGGTTGGGGGTGGGCAGACGTCGCTTAACCTGCCACCTTGGCCAGCCCTTTCGAGAGCTGCAGCCCCGCATGCAAACGCGCGGCGCCATCTTTCCACGCGCGGGTGATGACAAGCTTGTTGTCCGGCCTCAGTTTCGCGGTGCCCTGAAGCCGCTGCACATAGTCGATCAGCCCGGCGGGGTTGCCGAACTGGTCGTTGTGAAACGCCACCAGCGCGCCCTTGCCGCCGACATCGAGCCGCGCGATGCCTGCCTTCACGCAATTCTGCTTGATGCGGATGAGGGTCAGCAGATTTTCGGTAGCGGTAGGCAGCTTGCCGAACCGGTCGATCAGCTCCGCCGCGAACGCCTCAACCCCGCGCGCATCCTCCAGATCGTTGAGGCGGCGGTAGAGGCCCATGCGAAGGTCCAGGTCAGGCACATAGTCCTCGGGGATCTGCACCGGCGCGTCGATCGTGATCTGCGGCGAATAGGCATCGCGCGGCACGAAGTCGGTCGAGCCGCCGGACTTTGCCTCCAAAATCGCTTCCTCCAGCATCGACTGATACAGCTCGAACCCCACCTCCTTGATGTGGCCGGACTGCTCGTCTCCCACCAGATTGCCCGCGCCGCGAATATCGAGGTCATGGCTCGCAAGCTGGAAACCCGCGCCCAGCGTATCGAGGTCTGACAGCACCTTGAGGCGCTTTTCCGCCGTCTCGGTGATGATCCGGTCGGCGGGCGTGGTGAAATAGGCGTAGGCGCGCGTCTTGCTGCGCCCCACCCGGCCGCGCAGCTGATAGAGCTGCGCTAGGCCAAAGCGATCCGCCCGGTGGATGATCAGCGTGTTGGCGCTGGGGATATCCAGCCCGCTCTCGACGATGGTGGTGGAGAGCAGCACGTCATATTTCTTGTCGTAGAAGGCGGACATGCGCTCTTCCACTTCGCCCGCAGCCATCTGCCCATGCGCGACAACCGGCTTCACCTCTGGCACCTGCTCACGCAGAAAGTCCTCGATTTCGGTGAGGTCCGTGATGCGCGGGACGACGAAGAAGCTCTGCCCGCCACGATAATGCTCGCGCAGCAATGCCTCGCGGATCACCACGCCATCCCACGGCATCACATAGGTGCGCACGGCGAGGCGATCCACGGGGGGCGTCTGGATCACCGACAGCTCGCGTAGGCCGCTCATCGCCATCTGCAACGTGCGCGGGATCGGCGTCGCGGTGAGCGTCAGCACGTGCACGTCGGTCTTCAATTGCTTGAGCCGCTCCTTGTGAACCACGCCGAAGCGCTGCTCTTCGTCCACGATCACAAGGCCGAGGCGCTTGAACTCCAGCCCCTTGGTGAGCAGCGCATGGGTGCCGACGACGATATCGATCGTGCCGTCTGCCAGCCCTTCCTTGGTCTTGGCGGCCTCGGCTGCGGGTACGAGGCGGGAAAGGCGACCGATGTTGAGCGGGAAACCGGCGAACCGCTCGACGAAATGGCGATGATGCTGGCGCGCGAGCAATGTGGTGGGGCAGATGAGCGCCACCTGCATCCCCGCCATCGCCGCAACGAACGCCCCGCGCAGCGCCACCTCGGTCTTGCCGAAGCCGACATCGCCGCATACCAGCCGGTCCATCGGCCTCCCGGCGCTCAGATCCTCGATCACATCGGCGATCGCGCGCTCCTGATCCTCGGTCTCGTCATAGGGGAAGCGGTCGACGAACGCGGGGTAGCCGCCGCTGTCCGGCTCGGCCACCGGCGCGGGGCGCAGCGCGCGCGCCGCTGCCACTTTCAGCAGTTCGCCTGCGATCTCGCGGATGCGCTCCTTCATCCGCGCTTTGCGCCGCTGCCACGCCTCGCCGCCCAGCCGATCGAGCGCTACGCCCTCGTTCTCAGCGCCATAGCGCGAGAGGACATCGAGATTTTCAACCGGCACATAGAGCTTGTCGCCGCCCGCATATTCCAGCGCAACGCAGTCGTGCGGCGCATTGCCGACGGGGATCGAGGTCAACCCCTCATATTTGCCGATGCCATGGTCGGCGTGGACGACAAGATCGCCGGGGGTGAGCGTTGCCAGCTCGGCGAGGAAGGCGTCGGTGCTCTTCTTGCGCTTGGCGCGGCGGACCAGCCGGTCGCCCAGCATGTCCTGCTCGGTCAACAGCGTCACGTCGGCGGTGGCAAAGCCGTGGTCGAGCGGCAGGACGACGAGCGCTGTCGCGCCCTTGGCGGCCAGTCCCTGCGCCTCCTGCCAGCTGTCGGCCTGAGCGAGCGCGCCTGCCTTGTGCTCGGTCAACAGGCCGGAAAGCCGCTCACGCGCGCCGCCGGAATAGCTGGCGATGACGATCTTGCGGCCCGCTTTGCGCTGGTTCTCGATATGGACGGCAACCGCGTCATAGACATTCGCGTTCTGCGCGCGCTCGGGCGCAAAATCCCGAGCGGCATCGACCCCGAAATCGACCACCGATGCGCTTTCCGGCTCATGGAAGGGCGAGGTGATGTGGATAGGCTGAGCGGTGATCGCGGCGTCCCACTCCCCCCGCGTGAGATAGAGCTGGTCCGGCTCGAGAGGGCGATAACTCCCCGGATCCCCCTTCAGCGCCGCCACGCGGTTGGCATGATAATCGGTGATCGCCTCCAGCCGGGTCTGTGCCGCGCCGGTCACGCCGCCATCGCGCACTACCAGCGCATCGGCGCCCCAATGCTCGGCCAGCGGCACGAGGCGCTCCTCGAACAAGGGCAGCCAGTGCTCCATACCCGCAAGCCGCCGCCCGTCGCTCACCGCCTGATAGAGCGGATCGCCAGTGGCGGATGCGCCGAACAGCTCCCGGTAGCGCCCGCGGAACCGCTTGATCGTCTCCTCGTCCAACAACGCTTCGGATGCGGGCAGCAGCGTGAAGCTCGGCACATCGCCGGTCGAACGCTGGGTTGCGGGATCGAAGCTGCGCAGCGTCTCGATCTCGTCGCCAAAGAAATCCAGGCGCAGCGGCTCCTTCGCGCCGCCGGGGAACAGATCGACGATCCCGCCACGCACCGCATATTCGCCGGCATCATGCACGGTATCGGTGCGGCTATATCCGTTCGCCTGAAGCAGTTTTGTCAGCGCCTCAATGGCAATGCGCTCATTGGGAGCGAGCCTCGCCACAAGCTGCCGCACCCGGAATGGCGTGAGCGTCTTTTGCAACACGGCCGCCGCCGTCGTGAGCACGAGGTGCGGCGCCTTAACGGGCGCCTGCAAGGCGTGCAGCCCGGCCAGCCTCTGCGCCGCGCTGCGCAGCGAAGGCGACGCGCGGTCATAGGGCAGGCAGTCCCACGCCGGGATCGTCACGACCTCCAGCTCCGGCGCGAACCACGCGGCTGCATCCGCTACCGCCAGCATCGCCTGCTCGTCCGGCGCGATGAACACGGCACGGCGCGCGGAGCCGCCGCCAGCAGCCGCGCGCGCCAGGTCGCTCAGCAGCAGGGGCAGGAAGCCCGTCGGCGCGCCAGCAAGCGTCAGCGGTGCGCCGGAGGAAAGGATGCGGTTAAGATCGGTCATTTGGGGATCGAGATAAAATCCAGCTTCTTGAACAGCTGCATCAACGGCCCGTCAAACCGCTCCGGCACCAAAGCCGTTCCCAGCCCCCACGCCATGATGTCGACATCCTGCTCTTCCAGCAGCTCCTCGAACCACGCTATCTCCGCCTCGCCCCAGCCAGCGCCATAACGATCGAAAAAACCGCCGACCATATAATCGGCCTCGCGGGTGCCGCGATGCCATGCGCGGAAATGGAGGCGGCGCAGGCGGGGGTCGTTTTGCATGGCTTCTTGGGTCCCACAGGTGTTTGCTCCCGCCAACGGGCTGAGCTAAGCAAGCCCGCATAGCTATGAGACCCGAACTTCTCAATCCGCTGTTTGCCGAAATTTCGGTGCTGAAGGGCGTGGGCAACGCGCTCTCGAAGCCGCTTGATCGGCTGGGCCTCACCAAGATGGTCGATCTCGCCTTCCATCTGCCGACCGGCTGGGTGGAGCGGCACCGCGTTTCCCGGCTCGATCACAATGACATCGGCCGCACGATCATCGTCACGCTGACCCCAACCGACTACCGCGCCGGAGGCTCTCCGCGAGCGCCGTTCCGCGTCTGGGCGGTCGATGGCGCGGGCAATGGCGTGGCGCTGGTCTATTTCGGCAAGAACAGTGGCTGGCCGCGCAAGTTGCTGCCCATTGGCGAGCCGCGTGTTATATCGGGCAAACTCGAGGCCTATGGCGACCAGCTTCAGATCATCCACCCGGATCATGTCGGCCTGCCCGAGGAGGCGTTGCAGATCCCGGTGATGGAGCCGGTCTATCCGCTGTCCGAAGGGATCACCAACGCCCGCATGCGCGACCTTGTGGGCGAGGCGCTGTCGCGCGCGCCGGAGATGCCGGAGTGGATAGACGCTTCCGTCCTTGGCTCGCACGGATGGAAAGGCTGGCGCGATAGCCTGACTATCGTCCATGCCAACCCTGACAGTCGCGAGGCCCGCCGTCGCCTCGCCTATGACGAGATTTTCTCCGGCCAGCTCGCGCTGATGCTGGTGCGCGCCGCCTCGCGCCAACGCCGGGCCGAGCCAATCCGCCCCACAGGAGCCTTGCGCGATGCGGTGAAACTTCCCTTCGCGCCGACGGGTGCGCAGCGCCGCTCGGTGGCGGAGATAGACGGCGATTGCGCGCAGAACCACCCGATGCTGCGGCTGTTGCAGGGCGATGTGGGAAGCGGAAAGACATGGGTAGCGCTGATGGCGCTGCTCGGCGCAGTCGAGAGCGGGATGCAGGGCGCGCTATTGGCGCCGACGGAAATTCTCGCCCGCCAGCATTATCAGACGTTGCGGAACATGCTGTCCGGCGTGCCGGTGAATATCGCTATCCTCACCGGGCGCGACAAGGGTAAGGCGCGCGAGGCGACGTTGATGGGGCTGGCGGACGGCAGCATCGACATTCTCGTCGGCACACACGCGATCTTTCAGGAGGCGGTGAGCTATCGCCATCTGGGACTGGTGGTGATCGACGAGCAGCACCGCTTCGGGGTCGTCCAGCGCATGATGCTCGCCTCCAAGGCGCGGCTCAACCCCCATATGCTGGTGATGACGGCAACGCCGATCCCGCGTACGCTCACGCTTACATATTATGGCGACATGGAGGTGAGCCGCCTCGATGAGATGCCGCCCGGCCGCCAGCCGATACGCACCACCGTCAGCTCCATCGACAAGCTGGTGGACGTGGAGGAGGGGCTGGGCCGCCATATTGCGGGCGGCGGACAAGCCTATTGGGTGTGCCCGCTGGTCGAGGAAAGCGCGGTGTCCGATCAGGCAGCAGCCGAGGCGCGGGCGGAGGCGTTGCGCGCACGCTTTGGCGACAAGGTGGCTTTGGTCCACGGGCGGATGAAGGGGCCGGAGAAGGACGCGGCAATGGCGCGATTCGCGAGCGGAGAGGCGAGCGTTCTGGTCGCCACCACCGTGATCGAGGTTGGCGTCGATGTGCCCAACGCGACGCTGATGATCATCGAGGGCGCGGATCGCTTCGGTCTGGCCCAGCTGCACCAGTTGCGCGGGCGGGTAGGGCGGGGCGACAAGGCGTCTACCTGTCTGCTATTGCGCGGCAATGCGCTGTCCGAAACCGCGCGGGCGCGCCTTGCCCTGATGCGCGAGACCAACGACGGCTTCCGCATCGCCGAGGAAGATCTGCGCCTGCGCGGGGCAGGGGATTATCTCGGCACGCGTCAATCGGGCGAGCAAAAGTTCCGCCTGGCGGGAGATGCCGACATTTCTGACCTCATAGACATGGCGCGGGACGATGCGCGCCTCCTCATAGAGCGCGATGGCGGGCTGGCCTCCGCGCGGGGGCAGGCTGCGCGCATGTGCCTTTATCTGTTCGAGCGAGATGCGGCGGTGGGATTGTTGAAGGCGGGGTGACCGCCCTGATACTCAGTTGCCGCTGACCATCCCGTGCTTCTTCTTGCCGAGGCTGATCTTGTCGCCCGCCTGCGGAGCGCGGGCGCCATCGCGCACCACGTCATCGTTCACGCGCACCGCGCCTTCTTCCAGCTTGCGCTTGGCCTCGCCGTTGGAGGCGGCAAAGCCCAGCGCCACGAGCGCGGCGATGAGGGTTGGGGCTTCGCCGGCAGAAACGCTCGGCAAATCGGCGCCCGCGCCGCCCGCGAAAGTAGCCGCCGCCGTCCCGGCCGCCGCTTCTGCCGCTGCGCGTCCGTGCAGGATCGTGGTGGCCTCGTTCGCCAGCATGACCTTCGCGTCGTTGATCTCCGCGCCCTGCAGAGTCTCCAGCCGCGCGATCTCATCCAGCGGCATGTCTGTGAACAGCCGGAGGAACCGGCCAACGTCCGCATCCTGCGTGTTGCGCCAGAACTGCCAGTAATCATAGGCGGGTAGCTGATCGGCATTGAGCCACACCGCGCCCTTGGCCGTCTTGCCCATCTTGCCGCCGTCTGCCGTGGTGATGAGCGGCGTTGTGAGGCCATAGACTTCGGTGCTGTCAACGCGCCGCGACAATTCTATCCCATTGACGATATTGCCCCACTGGTCAGACCCGCCCATCTGCAACCGGCAGGCGGAGCGGCGCGACAGCTCAAGAAAATCATAAGCCTGCAGGATCATGTAATTGAATTCGAGGAAGGTGAGCGGCTGCTCTCGCTCCAGCCGCAGCTTGACGGAGTCGAAGGTCAGCATGCGGTTGATCGTGAAATGGCGGCCGATATCGCGCAGGAACGGCACATATTCGAGCGCGTCGAGCCAATCCGCGTTGTTGACCATCACCGCGTCGGTCGGCCCATCCCCAAAGTTCAGAAAATGTTCAAATACGCGCTTTATCGAATTGATATTGTTGCCGATATCCTCGTTGGTGAGCAGCTTGCGGCTTTCGTCTTTTCCGCTTGGATCGCCCACCTTGGTGGTGCCGCCGCCCATGAGCACGATCGGCTTGTGGCCCGCCTGTTGCAAGCGCCGCAGCATCATGATCTGCACCAGGCTGCCGACATGCAGCGAAGGCGCGGTCGCGTCGAAGCCGATGTAACCCGGCACAACTTGCCGCATCGAAAGAGCATCTAGCCCTTCCGCATCGGTGATCTGATGGATATAGCCGCGAGAAGAGAGTAAGCGCAGCAGGTCGGAGCGATAGTCGGTCATGGCGCGGGCGGTTAGCATGGAGCGGCACTTTGGACAATATAGCGAGCCTTGTTTGCCACCCGGATAGTCCGACAGACGCCGTGTCCGCCATCATCGTATCGGGCACACGCGCGCCCGGTGGTTTCATCACGATACGCTATCATGTGCAGGGGGATATTTCGCGGCTTGTAGTGCCAGAGGCCATGGAGCCTGCGCGTACGGATTTTCTGTGGAAGACCACCTGCTTCGAGCTGTTTACCCGCGACGCGGGGGACATCGCCTATCGCGAATATAATTTCTCGCCCTCGCGCAGGTGGGCGGCTTATGGTTTTTCCGATTACCGCGAAGGCATGCATGATATCGACATCTGGGCGCCACGGATTGAGGTGTCTGTATCGCCCGATGCGCTGATCGCGGACGTCACATTCGTGTCGCCCCGGCTCGGCCCGCAGATGGTCGCCGCGAGCACGGTAATCGAGGAAAAGGACGGTCGCTTCTCCTACTGGGCGCTGCGGCATCGTGACGGCCAGCCGTTCGACTTCCATCACCCCTACAGCTTCGCATTCGAGCTGCCAGCATCAGACGGTCCTCGGCCACGAGCGGAAGACTATGGTGGCGTGGCCCATAACGACGGGTAATCTGATTTCATGAACAATGGCATCGACCGGCTGATTGCCGATCCCGAACTGCGTAAACCTCTTGCGGGCAGGCGCGTAGCCTTGCTGGCTCATCCGGCGTCCGTGACAGCGGATATGACGCACAGCCTCGATGCCCTCGCGGCGTGCGAGAACATAACGCTCTCCGCGGCGTTCGGCCCGCAGCACGGCCTGCGCGGCGATAAGCAGGACAATATGATGGAGTCGCCAGACTTCGCAGATCCTGTCCACGGCATCCCGGTCTTCAGCCTATATGGAGAGGTCCGCCGCCCGACCGACGCGATGATGGCGACCTTCGACGTCATTCTGATCGACCTTCAGGATCTGGGCTGCCGCATCTACACCTTCATCACCACCTTGCTCTATGTGCTGGAGGCGGCGGCTGCGCACGGCAAGTCCGTCTGGGTGCTGGATCGACCCAACCCCGTCGGCCGCCCGGTAGAGGGCTTGAGCCTGCGTCCCGGATGGGAGAGCTTCGTCGGCGCCGGGCCAATGCCGATGCGCCATGGCCTGACGCTGGGCGAATTGGGCCACTGGTTCATTGCGCACTTCAAGCTGGATGTCGACTATCGCGTGATCGCGATGGAGGGCTGGGCGCCCGATGCCGCGACGGGCTATGGCTGGCCGCAGGACCGGCTGTGGATCAACCCCAGCCCCAACGCACCCAACCTCAACATGGCGCGCGCTTATCCCGGCACGGTGATGCTGGAGGGCGCGACATTGAGCGAGGGCAGGGGCACCACCCGCCCGCTCGAGATTTTCGGTGCGCCCGATCTCGACGCGCGCGCGGTGATCACGGAGATGCGCAGCCTCGCGCCGGAATGGCTCAAGGGGTGCGCCCTGCGCGACATCTGGTTCGAGCCGACGTTCCACAAGCATGTCGGCCAGCAATGTAACGGTGTGCATATCCACGCTGAAGGCGGTCATTACGATCATGCCGAATTCCGCCCGTGGCGTGTGCAGGCGCTCGCCTTCAAGGCGATCCGGCGATTATGGCCGGATTACGAGCTGTGGCGCGATTTCCCCTATGAATATGAGTTCGGCAAGCTGCCCATAGACGTGATCAACGGCTCCACGCTGCTGCGCGAATGGGTGGATGACGCGGCCGCCACGCCCGCCGATCTCGATGCGCTCGCCAGCCCGGACGAGGCCGCGTGGGCGGACGAGCGCCGTCCGTACCTGCTCTACTAGGGCTGATCGACATTCAGCTCAGGTGGAGGCGAAAAGTCTGATTTTCGAGCATCGGAGCGCAGCGTACTCAAATGTACGTGAGCACCGAAGCGCAGAAAAGCGGGCTTTGCAGCCCCGCATGAGCTGAATGTCGATTGGCCCTAGCCTCGTTCGGCTGCCTTCAGCTGCGCCATCAGCTGGTCTAGAGACCGCTGGAGCTGCGCTACTTCGACCCGAAGCGCTCTCACCTGGGTTTTCGCTGAAGCCCTGTCGATCGTGAGTGCGGCCTTCCTGGGCTTCATCACCAGCTTGCGCAGCCACTGCTTTATCGCGATCAAGCCCTTTTGCGGCGCCACCACCAGCGCGCGTTCGCGTGGCAGCGGGGCGGAGGCAGCGTCAGCAGCATGTGGTGCCAACGCTGTTCCCTTCGCCAGCGGCTCTCTCAGCTTCGGCAAGGAGAGCGCGCGCATCGCTTCCGGTTCCTTGCGGGGCGGGGTGAGGGGAGGCTTTGCCTGAGGAAGGCAGATCACTGCAGGCGTGTTGCTGCGACGACGACTATTGGCACCGCGACCGCGATTTCTGCTTTGCTTCATTGAATCAACCCCCGTAAGTTCCCCGGCATCAATTCGTATCAAAAGCAATATGTTGCGTTAACCATAACACAGAAACGCACGATGTAGAGTCAGTATTTTTACGGTACGAAGATTTTACGAATGGGCGTGTACAGCCTCAGCGCTTCCGGCTCAGTTCGCGCATGGCGTCGTCCAGCCCATCCAGCGTCAACGGGTACATGCGCTCGTCGAGCAGTTGCCGGATCATGCGGTTGGACTGGCTATAGTCCCAATAGTCCCGCTTTTCCGGGTTGAGCCAGACGGTCGCTGGATAGGTGCGGGCCACCCGTTCCAGCCACGCCGCACCCGCCTCCTCGTTCATATGCTCGACACTGCCCCCGGGATGGGTGATCTCATAGGGCGACATCGCCGCATCGCCGACGAATACCACCTTATAGTCATGCCCATATTTGTGGAGGATATCCCATGTCGGCGTCCGCTCGGACCAGCGGCGGCGATTGTCCTTCCACACGCCTTCATACAGGCAGTTGTGGAAATAGAAGAACTCCATGTTCTTGAATTCTGACGTGGCGGCGCTGAACAGCTCCTCGGTCAGTTTGATGTGCGGGTCCATCGAACCACCGACATCGAGGAACAGCAGCAGCTTCACCGCATTGCGCCGCTCTGGCCGCATGTGAATGTCGAGAAAGCCGCGCTTGGCGGTGCCTTCGATCGTCGCGCCCATATCCAGCTCTTCCGCCGCACCCTCGCGCGCGAAGCGACGCAGGCGGCGCAGCGCAACCTTGATGTTGCGGGTGCCCAGTTCACGCGTAGAGTCGAGGTTCTGGAACTCGCGCTTTTCCCACACCTTGATAGCGCGCTTGTGCCGCGATTCGCCGCCAATCCGCACGCCCTCCGGGTTATAGCCGCCGTTGCCGAAGGGCGAGGTGCCGCCGGTGCCGATCCACTTGTTGCCGCCCTGATGCCGGCCCTGCTGTTCCTCCAGCCGCTTCTTCAGCGTCTCCATGATCTCGTCCCAGGAGCCGAGCGACTTGATCTTTTCCATCTCCTCGGGGCTGAGGAACTTCTCCGCCACCGCGCGCAGCCAGTCCTCCGGGATGTCGCCGGAGACATTGCCGGGAATGTCCGAAAAAACGCCCTTGAACACCTTTGAGAACACCTGATCGAACCGGTCGATCAGCCCTTCGTCCTTCACATAGGTCGCGCGCGCAAGATAGTAGAAGCTCTCCGGATTGCGTTCGATGACCTCCTGCTCCAGCGCGTCGAGCAGCACGAGATGCTCCTTGACCGACGCCGGAATGCCAGCGGAGCGGAGCTCGTCGAGGAAGTTCAGGAGCATTTTCGATGTCTCTATCCGCTCAGTGTTTAACCCCGGCTTTGTCGTCCTTCTTGGGGCCAAAGCTTATTGTCACGAGGCCTTCATTTTGTCCTAATATGGTGCGAAATCCTCCAGCCAGCGCCTGATCGGGTATCGGTAGCCCGTCAAACATCCAGACAAGTTTTGTGTCACCCTGAACATTCGCGAACAATCCTGCTTTGGCCTCGGTACCCGAAATCAACAGATGTTGCGCACTAAGCGATCGTCCTGCATCGCCAATGAGAATGACGAAATTGCCACCGTTCTTTGCACGATAGGCAGTACCCAGTCCTGGTGGAGCGGAAGTCAGAGAAAAACCGCACCATTTGTCGGGATCTTGGGCAAGTCCCCCAATGCCTGATGCTTCCGCCATCACCGCCATTCCTTGGACCGTCCCCTCGGCCACTGGCTTTTCCATATCCTTCGCATCCAGGGGCTTGCCATTATAGGGCGGAGCGGAGTCCGTGCACGAGGTCGGTGCGGCCAACGGCAGCGGATCCTTGACCGTTTCACTAAACCTGATTGCGCCGATCAGCGCATCCATCAAGACGTTGACTTCGTCCTTGCCCAAATTCTGAGAAGAAATGCGAAGTTTCAGCATCCAGTCGTTCACCTGCACCAGCGCAAAAGATGTACTCCTGAACGCTCCAGCATGGCCATTCGGATTACTGATCTCGAATGTTTCGCGCAATCCATTGGGTCTTGGCGCACCGCCAAGTGTGACCGGAGTAGGTTTCGCGCTGCTGTCGAAGCCTCCAACATTATACTGCATTGCTGCTATGGTGCGTTCAAACCAAAGAGCGGGGTTGGGATAGCTGGCCTTATAGACGTATATCGTTACTGCAAGTGGGCCTGATCCATATTGGATCATGACGTCTCGCTGACGCCCGTTCGAGATGTCTCTGATTTCGCCTTGCTTCATCTCGCCGATTTTGTCTGGAAGGCTGATGCCACTCTCGTCATGAGACCAATCCGCGTGAGCGGGTGCGCTAGCCATCAATGCGACGACTGGCATGAGCATTGCTGATTTTTGCTTCACTGTTTTTCCTCCCCCACGAACAGGTCCTACCCACCCCGCCTGCTCATGAACGCCAACCGCTCGAACAGCATCACGTCCTGCTCGTTCTTCAGCAATGCGCCATGCAGGGGAGGGATGGCCTTGCGCGCGTCCTGTGACTGCAAAACGTCTAAGGGCATATCCTCCGCCAACAGCAGCTTGAGCCAGTCTAGCAGCTCGCTCGTGCTCGGCTTCTTTTTAAGGCCCGGCACTTCGCGCACGTCGTAAAAGATCTCCAACGCGCGGTTCACCAATATCTTCTGGATGCCGGGGAAGTGCACGTCGATAATCGCCTGCATCGTCTCGCGATCGGGGAACTGGATATAGTGGAAGAAGCAGCGGCGCAGGAACGCGTCGGGCAGTTCCTTCTCGTTGTTCGAGGTGATGACGACGATCGGGCGCTCTTGCGCCTTCACCGTCTCGCCGGTCTCGTAAACGTGGAACTCCATCCGGTCGAGCTCCTGCAACAGGTCGTTCGGGAACTCGATGTCCGCCTTGTCGATCTCGTCGATGAGGAGGACGGGGAGCTTGGGCGAGGTGAACGCCTCCCACAACTTGCCCTTGCGGATGTAGTTGGAGATGTCGTGGACGCGTTCGTCGCCCAACTGGCCGTCGCGCAGGCGGGCCACCGCGTCATATTCATACAGGCCTTGATGCGCCTTGGTGGTGGACTTGATGTTCCACTCGATCAGCGGCGCATTGAGCGCGGCGGCGATCTGTTGGGCCAATACGGTCTTGCCAGTGCCTGGTTCGCCCTTCACCAGCAACGGCCGCCGCAGCAGCACGGCGGCGTTGACCGCCACCTTGAGGTCGGCGGTGGCGACATAATCGGCTGTGCCTTCGAAACGCATCAAGCTTTCCATTCCCATGTTGCAATGCACATGGGGGTAGAACGGACACGCCGGGAGGGCAAGCGGAGAAGGGTGGCTTAGCCCTCGGCTGAGCGGATGCTGGCGCGTGCCTGCATCAGCGCCCACAGGCCGCGATGCTGATTGAGCAGCTGGCGCGCACCGAACTGGATGGCGCGGCTCGATGCCTCGTCCACCGCTATCGCGCGCGCGACCTCTAGCGTGTCCTCACGGCTGGGCAGCGTGCATTTGCGGGGTTCAACCCCTGCGCGGATCGCCGCGCGATCGAGCAGATTGCGCACGCCCGTCCAATCGAGCACCAGCGTTAGCGCCGCACCCATGGCGCAGCCACGCCGGTCGGACTGGGAGAGCATTTCTAGTGCGTGCCGCTGTTGCAGCACGGCGGAGTCGCAGTTGTTCTGCCCGGATGTGCTCGGTACCGGGCCAAGCGCGACCGAGACGCGGGTGAGGGTGGCACGCTCATCGGCGAACGCCTCGCACACCTGCACCAGCCATTTGCGCGCAGCATTGTCCGTGCTGCGGGTGGCCGCGTGATCGACAACGCCGGGGAAGCGCCCATGCAGCAGGCAGAGATAGTGCACTGCATCGGCGAGCGCGGCTAAAGGCCGGGCGCCATGGTTGCCGGCATCGGCGCACAGTGCCTGCACATGGGGTTGCGCGGCTGTGCCATCCGCATCAACCAGGGCCATCAAAATGGAGTCCATGGCATCGGTGCGCGGGCCACTGGAAATGTTCGTGTGCTGCATATCTTCCTCGTTCATTTCCCCTGTTTTTGGCCCTGGGGTTCGAGGATCATTTTTATCGCAGCGCAGTAAACGACGGGTTTATGCGGCCATTCAACTGAACGCAAAAAAGCGGGCGCTTATGTCCCGCTTTGAGCCGTTAACTATCATTCTATGGTTACTGATCGAGAAACGATCGCATCTTGCGGCTGCGCGAGGGATGCTTGAGCTTGCGCAGCGCCTTGGCCTCGATCTGCCGGATTCGCTCTCTCGTTACGCTGAACTGCTGGCCCACTTCCTCCAGCGTGTGATCGGTGTTCATGCCGATGCCGAAACGCATGCGCAGCACGCGCTCCTCGCGCGGAGTAAGGCTGGCCAGCACGCGGGTGACCGTCTCCTTGAGGTTCGCCTGAATCGCGGCGTCCACCGGAATGATCGCGTTCTTGTCCTCGATGAAATCGCCAAGATGCGAATCCTCCTCGTCGCCGATCGGCGTTTCGAGGCTGATCGGCTCCTTGGCGATCTTCATCACCTTGCGCACCTTCTCCAGCGGCATGGAAAGGCGCTCGGCCATTTCCTCGGGCGTCGGCTCGCGGCCCTGCTCGTGCAGGAACTGGCGGCTGGTGCGCACCAGCTTGTTGATCGTCTCGATCATGTGCACCGGGATGCGAATCGTGCGCGCCTGATCCGCGATCGAGCGGGTGATCGCCTGCCGGATCCACCAGGTGGCATAAGTGCTGAACTTGTAGCCGCGGCGATACTCGAACTTGTCCACCGCCTTCATCAGGCCGATATTGCCTTCCTGAATGAGGTCGAGAAACTGCAGGCCGCGGTTGGTGTATTTCTTGGCAATCGAGATGACGAGGCGCAGGTTCGCTTCCACCATCTCCTTCTTGGCGATCCGCGCCTCGCGCTCGCCTTTCTGCACCATATTGACGATGCGGCGGAACTCGCTGAGCGCCATGCCGGTCGCCTGCGCAATTTCCGACACCTCGTTGCGGATGCGGTCCACCGCCTGTGCTTCACCGGCCGCAAAGGCAGCCCACTTCTTGTCGATCCCGCCAACCTTCTCCAGCCAGCCTTCATCGAGCTCGTGGTTGATATAGTTGTCGAGGAAGTCCTTGCGCGGCACCTTGTGGCGCTCGGCCAGGCGCAGCATCTGCCCGCCCAGCGTGGTCAGGCGACGATTGTAGCTGTAGAGCTGATCGACGAGATATTCGATCTTCTGCTGATGGAACTGGACGCTCTCGACCTCGGCAGTCAGGTCTTCGCGCAGCTGCTGATAGGAGTCCTCATCGGCCTGGCTGATCGCCTCGCCCAATGCCATCGCATCGAGCCGGGCGGCCTGCGCGGCGGCAAACTGGTGGAAAATCTCGGCGATGGCGGCGAACTTCTCCAGCGCCATCGGCTTGAGCGTCTCTTCCATCTGCGCAAGCGAGAGGGTGTTGTCGTCCTCGTCCTCTTCCTCAACGCGCTGAGTGCGGCGCTCGACCAACGAATCCTCGTCTTCGTCAGAAGATTCCGGCTCTTCCTCTACCTCGTCCTCGTCCTTGAAGCTGGGTCCGGCGGTCTTCTCGGAAATCTCGCCGTCGTCGTCACCATCGTCGTCGTCGGACAGGCTCTCGGGCGCAGGGTCCTTTGAGAGCATAGCTTCGAGATCGAGAATTTCGCGCAGCTGCATCTCGCCATTGTTGAGCGCGGTCGACCATTCGATGATCGCGTGGAATGTGGTCGGGCTTTCACACAGGCCCAGGATCATCGTGTCGCGCCCGGCCTCGATGCGCTTTGCGATCGCGATTTCGCCCTCGCGTGACAGCAGCTCGACCGCGCCCATCTCGCGCAGGTACATGCGCACCGGGTCGTCAGTGCGATCGACGGTTTCCTTCTTCTTCTCTGTAACGAGCAGCTCGCCGTCTTCGCTGGCGTCGTCGCCGGAAGAATCGATCGCCTCGACCTCTTCCTCGCGTGGCTCGTCGCCTTCCTCTCCCGCTTCCTCGTTCTCGACGACGTTGACGCCCATGTCATTGAGGGCTGACATCACATCCTCAATCTGCTCGGAGGACATCTGGTCCTCCGGGAGGGCGGCGTTCAGCTCGTCGACAGTGATGTAGCCGCGCTTCACGGCCTTGGCGATCATCTTCTTGACTGAAGCCTCGTTCAGATCGAGCAGCGGAGCATCGCCGCCATCCAGTTCATCGCCCTGACCCTTGTTCGCCTTGCTCGCCATGTATTCGCCTTGTCCTGTAATGGCCGTCAGGCGGCCATGAGCTGTTCTTCGATATTCGCCTTTAACTCGCGCAGCCGCTCATCGTTCTGATGTTTAAGCTTGATCAGCGCGAGATGTTCCTGCCAACTTGCCTCATCGATGTCATTATTTTCGCTGCGCGCATAGAGGGCCGTTTTCAATCCTTCAAGCTTTGGAGCGAATTCCTGCTCGAACAGTAGCAGATTGATGACCTCGCCCAGATCGCTTTCCGCCAGTTCCCTGTCCGCATCAGCCCGGAAAAAGGAGAACCCAAGGTCATGCGCGATATCGCGCCGTTCCGTTTCGGGCAGAGAGGCGTCTAGCAATATGGAGTCGATCAGGCTGGATTCAAGGGCGGCGCGCTCGAATGATGCACGTACCAGCAGGCTGGCCCAAGCCTTGAGCGTATCGGTCGGCATCGCAAGCGCGCCGATCTGCTCGCGGTGGCTATACAGCACCGCCGGATAGCGTGAGAGGCCCAGCAGGATCGCGCGCTTGACCATGCGTTCGATCCGCGCACCCATATTGCCGAGGTCGCCACTGCGTATCTCCTCGCGCGAGCGGTTGATGAACCCTCGGACTGCGGAGCGTTCCTGCTTTTTCCAGCCGAACTCCGCCCAGAAGCGATCCTTGAGTGCCCGCTCATATTCGCGGCGGACGAGATCGTTGGAGATGGTCGCAGCGTGTTCGTTGAGGCGCTGTTGCAGGCCCGCGCGCGCTTCCGGGGTGGCGGCAGGCGCGGCTGCGTGCTCATGCCGCCACAGTCGCTCGACCAGCGGGGTAGGGGACGCAACGCAGGTCTCAAACCCCGCAGCCCCTTTCGCCTTCACCAGATCGTCCGGGTCCATGCCGCCGGGCAGCGTCACAAAGCTCAGCGATCGGCCGGGCTGGAGGAGCGGCAGCGCGCGCAGGGCCGCGCGGTCCGCCGCTTTCTGCCCCGCGCTGTCGCCATCGAAGCAGAGGATCGGCACATCCGCCATCTTCCACAGCCGTTCGATCTGATGCTCGGTCAGCGCGGTACCCAGTGGCGCGACGCACTCGTGGATACCCGCCTGCGCCAGCGCGATCACGTCCATATAACCCTCGACGACGATGATCCGCCCGGCGGCGCGGGCAGCAGGCAGCGCCTTGTCGATGTTATAAAGCGTGCGCCCTTTGTCGAAGAGCGGCGTATCGGGCGAATTCAGATATTTCGGCTCGCCCGCCCCCAGAATGCGCCCGCCGAACGCGATCACCCGCCCGCGCGCATCGCGGATCGGGATCATCAGCCTGCCCCGGAAGCGATCATACGCCTCTCGGCTCTTGTCCTCGGGCTGGATCAGAAGCCCCGCCTCGATCAGCAGCGCCTCGGGAAAATCGCGCAGCGCGGTCTTCAGCTTGCCGCGCGAATCCGGCGCATAGCCAAAGCCGAAGGCGCGGCGGGTGGCGTCGGATATGCCGCGTTTTTCCAGATAGGCGCGCGCCTCCGCGCCATCCAGCCCGCCAAGCTGGCTCTCGAACCAGTCCTGCGCCGCCGCGCACGCCTCATGCAGACCCTTCGCCGCCTCGGCCTTCTTTGCCGCGCGCGGATCGGGCGCGGGCACTTCCAGCCCCGCCGCGTCTGCCAGTTCCTTTACCGCATCCATGAAAGGCAGACCGCGCTGGTCGGTCATCCACCGGATCGCGTCGCCATGCGCGCCACAGCCGAAGCAGTGGTAAAAGCCCTTTTCGTCGTTGATCGTGAAGCTGGGCGTCTTCTCGTTATGGAAGGGGCAGCAGGCCTTATATTCGCGCCCAGCCTTGGTGACCTTCACGCTCTTGCCGATCAGGGTGGAGAGCGTGGTTCGCGCGCGCAACTCGTCAAGGAACTGGGGCGATAGGGACATGGCCTATTATACCTGTCTACCTCTGAAACGGGTTGGTTTCAATCGTCAATAACGATATATAAATCAAAACAGACGGGGAGAGCAACCATGGCAACTGCAAGCAGCGCCGCATCCACGGGCAGCAGCGCCCGCCCCGCCGAGTCATCATTCTTCACGATTTGCGCGGTCGTCATGGCGGTCGTGATCGTTGCCGGATTTTCCGTCAATCTGGCTCTGGGCCGGTCCACTTTCGCGGTCCCGCCGGTCTTTCATTTTCATGCCTTCGTCTTTTTTGGCTGGGTTGCGCTCTATTTGGCCCAGAGTTTCACGATCGCGCGCGGCAACATCCGCCTGCATCGCAAGCTGGGTAAGTTCGCCTACGCCTTCATTCCCGCGATGCTCGTGCTCGGCACCGCGATGTCCCTCACCTCGCTGCGGCGAACCGGCTCTCCCTTCTTCTTCGATCAGCGCGAGTTTCTGTTCGCCAATATCATGATGCTGTGGCTGTTTGGCATATTGGCGATCACGGCGCTGCGGATGCCGCGCAGTACTGGTTGGCACCCCCGTCTGATGCTCACCGGCATGGCGATTCTCGTCGGCCCCGGCTTTGGGCGCCTGCTGCCGATGCCCTATATGATCCCCTATGCCTTCCTGATCTCTGAGATGCTCGTTCTGGTGTTTCCGGTTGCGGGCATGATTGCGGACAAGCGCCGCTCAGGCCGGGTGCACCCCGCCTGGGCGTGGGGCATTGCCGCCATTCTCCTCACTCAGCTTGTTGCCGATGTGCTGGCCTTCAGCGACTGGGGCGGCGCCGTCACGAAAGCCGTTCTCGCTGGCACGCCCGGCGCCCAACGGCCGATCGAGCCTTTCCTGCCGCCCGGCTTCTGACCGGCAGGCTCAGGCGAGCGCCGCCTTCACAAGGCCGCTCGCCTTGCTCATGTCGATCACGGTGCCGTGGCGTTCCTTCAACAGCGCCATCACACGGCCCATATCCTTGACGGACGCGGCGCCCACCTCGGCCTTGATCGCCTCGATCGCCGCATTGGTCTCGTCTTCGCTCAGCTGACGCGGCAGGAAGCTCTCGATCACATCGAGCTCGGCCTGTTCCTTCGCCGCCAGCTCGGCGCGGCCGCCTTGCTCGTACATCGCAATCGATTCGCGCCGCTGCTTGACCATCTTCTGCAATACATCGACGACGATCGCGTCATCCTCCGGCACCTGGGCGGCGGTGCGCAGCTCGATGTCCCGGTCCTTCAGTTTGGCGAGGATGAGGCGCACGGCGGCAAGGCGTTCCTTGTCTCCGCCCTTCATCGCCTCGATTTGCGCGGCCTTGATATCGTCACGGATCATGACGGTGCGAATCCTTAGATGAATGCTGGAATAAAGGACCACCTATAACGGCGAAATCATTTTTTAACAGTCATTGACCGCACCGGCCCAAGCGCATAGGGAACCGGCCGTTTAGCCTGCGTATCTTAGGAAGGACGCGCGGCCTCGACCACAGAGCAAAAGCAAGGAACGAACGACCATGGCAACCGCCAAATACCCTATCACGCCTAAAGGAGCGACCGGGGTATTGGTATTGGCGGATGGCACCTGCGTCTTCGGCCGGGGCTTTGGCGCGGTCGGCGATGCGGTGGGCGAGGTCTGCTTCAACACCGCGATCACCGGCTATCAGGAAATCATGACCGACCCGAGCTACGCCGGGCAGATCATCACCTTCACGTTTCCGCATATCGGCAATGTCGGTACCAACCCGGAGGATGTGGAGCGCGAGGCGCCGCACGCACTGGGCTGCATCGTGCGCGAGGATGTGACCGAGCCGTCGAACTTCCGCAATGTGCAGGGGTTCGATGCATGGATGGCGCAGACCGGGCGCATCGGCATTTCCGGCGTGGATACCCGCGCGCTCACCCGGCGCATCAGGATGCAAGGCGCGCCCAACGCCGTGATCGCGCATGATCCGGCGGGCAAATTCGATCTCGCCGCGCTGCATGACAAGGCAAAGAGCTGGCCGGGGCTGGAGGGCATGGACCTCGCGCTCAGTGTGACCGGCCAGCATCGCGCATGGGAAGGCGGCGCGTGGACGCTGGGGCAGGGTTATTCCACAGAAACTCCCCTCCCGTTGAGCGGAGGGGTCGGGGGTGGGGCCTCCGCCCTTTCCACCACCCCAAACCCCTCCTCTGAAGAGGAGGGGCTTAAGAAGCCCCATGTCGTCGCCATAGATTATGGCGCGAAGGACAACATCTTCCGCTCGCTGGTAAAGGCCGGTGCGCGCGTCACCGTGCTGCCCGCAACGGCGAGCTATGAAGACATCATGGCTCTGGAGCCTGCGGGCGTGTTCCTCTCCAACGGCCCCGGCGATCCGGCGGCGACGGGGGAATATGCGGTGCCGGTGATCCGCAAGCTGCTCGACGCCGACATGCCGATCTTCGGCATCTGCCTCGGTCACCAGATGTTGGCGCTCGCGGCCGGAGCCAAGACGATCAAGATGCACCAGGGCCATCGCGGCGCGAACCATCCGGTCAAGCATCTGGAAAAGAATGTGGTAGAGATCACCAGCATGAACCACGGCTTCGCGGTGGATGCCGCAAGCCTGCCCGCAAACGTGGTAGAGACGCACAAGAGCCTGTTCGACGGCTCCAACTGCGGCATCGCCTTCACCGACAAAAACGCGTTCGGCGTGCAATACCACCCCGAAGCCTCCCCCGGCCCGCAGGACAGCTTTTATCTGTTCGAGAAGTTTGTGGGGGGATTGCGGTGATTCGGTTTTTGCGCCGAGTTTTTGGTCGCAAAGGACCATCCGTTTTTGCTGACGAAGCCGAGGGCGATGAACAATACGATGCAGGCACCCAAGAAATGGTTTTGTCGAGCCTCGATCTTCTAGAGCATATAGCTGCAAAAGGCGAAAATTTAGATTGCGATAGAGTGATTAATCACTTCTTTTCGGGAGAGCCAACCGATGTCAGTCGGGCTGTCTCTCTATTCGAAACTCTACACTATTTGACGGATGTTCCTGAACCGCATCTTTTACATGTCGTGAGCCGATCATCCCTTTCAGTGCAGTGGGTCGAACAAACTATACCGGAGATGTGCCGCATCGCAGGCGAGTTTGAACTGATCTATGATGGTTGGGATTGTGGCCCGGGAATTGGCCCCAATGAGCAGCCGATAATACTTAATTGACTTTGATGACGGCTGCCAAGGAACCGAAGGATAATATGCCCCAAATCCCTAACACCTCCTCATCCTCCAAACCCTCTCCCCCCCGTGGGAGAGGGTGGCGCGCGTCAGCGCGGCGGGTGAGGGGGCAGGTGCCTTGCTATCGTTTCCAGCACGCCGTCGATATTGCCCAACACCTCATGGTGCCAGAAGCGGATGACCGTGAAACCCTGCGCTTCGAGGAAGGCGGTGCGTTCGGCGTCAGTCTCAGCTCTGTGATGCCCGCCATCCGCCTCCACGATCAGCCGCGCCTCAAAACAGAGGAAATCCGCAATGAAGCGGCCGAGGGGTACCTGCCTGCGGAATTTTGCGCCATAAAGCTGCCGGTTGCGCAGCCGCGCCCAGAGCAGCGTCTCGGCATCGGTGGCGTTTCGGCGCAGGCGACGCGCCTGCTGTTTCGCGAAGTCGATCACTTTTCCCCCCTCACCCGGTCGCTTCGCGACCACCCTCTCCCGCAAGGGGAGAGGGGCGATAGTCCTCATAAGGCAATGAGAGCATAATGCCCAAAAGAACTGACATCTCCTCCTTGCCTCTTATCGGCGCAGAGCCGATGGCGGAGCGTGGTGGCGTCATGCCTCCCAGGGGTTTATCAGTGTCACGCCGCTATGCGCGAAATCCTTCACATTGCGGGTTGCTATCGACATCCGATGCGTTATCGCTTGCGCTGCGATTTGTAGGTCAATCGTCGACGGATTGCGGCCTGCCCTCTTCTCATGGGCGGCGAGTTCGCCAAAGGCTACAGCGCAATCTCGATCGAATGACACGATGGAGCCTTCGAAAGAACGGGAGAGTTGCTCAAGCCATTGGGCAATGTCAGTCCTCCGCTTTCCTTCTGGCATCAGTTTCATGCCAAAGTGCATTTCACCAAGAACGACTGCCGACAGCGCGAGGTTTGCATCGTTGTCGGACAGCCATTGCTGGACCGTGGGGTCACCACCGGGATTCTCCGTCTGACGCCAGATATTGGAATCGACCAGAATCACGGAAAGCGTGGCTCACGGATAGACTGTCGTTCAGGCAATTCGAACCCGGTCATATCGGGAGCGATGCGCAGCAGATATTCCATGCGGCCTTCACCCGGTCTGCGACCATCGCCGCCCCGCGCTCCGTAAGTGCGCTCGAGCAAGGCGCGCACCTCGGCCTCAATGGATCGGCCATTGGCGGCGGCTTCCTCTCGCATTGCCTGTTTCACGGCGTCGTCAATTTTTCGGATCGTGATAGCAGCCACGGTCATACACCTTATGATTGCAATGCAATCAATGTAATCAATGATAGCGAAATATTCAATGCCCAAAAGAACTGACATCTCCTCCATCCTCATCATTGGCGCGGGGCCGATCATTATCGGTCAGGCGTGCGAGTTCGATTATTCGGGCACGCAGGCAGTCAAGGCGCTGAAGGAGGAGGGCTATCGCATCGTCCTCGTCAACTCCAACCCCGCGACGATCATGACCGATCCCGAGCTGGCGGACGCGACCTATATCGAGCCGATCACGCCGGAAATCGTCGCCAAGATCATCGAGAAGGAGCGGCCGGACGCGGTGTTGCCCACCATGGGCGGCCAGACCGCGCTCAATACCGCGCTAGCCCTGTTCCGCGACGGCACGCTGGAGAATTTTGGCGTGGCTATGATCGGCGCCGATGCCGAGGCGATCGATAAGGCGGAGGACCGCCTCAAGTTCCGTGACGCGATGGACAAGATCGGCCTCGAAAGCGCGCGCAGCCGCATCGCGCACACGATGGACGAGGCGATGGAGGCGCTGGAGTTCACCGGCCTGCCCGCGATCATCCGGCCCAGCTTCACCATGGGCGGCACCGGCGGCGGTGTCGCGTATAACAAGGATGAGTTCCGCCAGATCGTCGCCTCAGGCCTCGATGCTTCCCCCACAACGGAAGTGCTGATCGAGGAATCTCTGTTGGGGTGGAAAGAATATGAGATGGAGGTCGTGCGGGACCGCAACGACAACGCCATCATCATCTGCTCCATCGAAAATGTCGATCCGATGGGCGTCCACACCGGCGACTCGATCACCGTCGCCCCTGCGCTGACGCTGACCGACAAGGAGTATCAGATCATGCGCAACGCCTCGCTGGCGGTGTTGCGGGAGATCGGCGTCGAGACCGGCGGCTCTAACGTGCAGTTCGCGGTCAACCCCAAGGATGGCCGCCTCATCGTGATCGAGATGAACCCGCGCGTGTCGCGGTCCTCTGCTCTCGCGTCGAAGGCGACCGGCTTCCCGATCGCCAAAGTCGCGGCAAAGCTCGCCGTCGGCTACACGCTCGACGAGATCATGAACGACATCACCGGCGCGACGCCTGCGAGCTTCGAGCCGACGATCGATTATGTCGTGACGAAAATCCCCCGCTTCGCGTTCGAGAAGTTCAAGGGCGCGGAGCCGCTGCTCGGCACGGCGATGAAATCCGTCGGCGAAGTGATGGCGATCGGCCGCAATATCCACGAATCCATGCAGAAGGCGCTGCGCGGGCTGGAGACGGGGCTATCTGGCTTCAACATTGTCGATCATCTGGTCGGCGCGCCCAAGGATGACATTATCGCGGCCTTGGGCCAGCCGACGCCGGACCGGCTGCTCATTGCGGCGCAGGCGTTGCGCGAGGGGCTTTCGGTGGCGGAAATCCATGCGGTCGCCAAGTTCGACCCTTGGTTCCTGGAGCGGATCAAGGAGATCGTCGAGGCCGAGGCAGAAGTGCTGGAAAACGGCCTGCCGCAGACGGCGGAAGGCATGCGCAAGCTCAAGTCCATGGGCTTTTCCGACGCGCGCCTGTCGTTCCTCGCGCTGCAATCGGCGCATCTGCTCGCCCCGCAGGCGGCCAAGGGCCACGGCCTGCTGCACGATGCGGTGAAGGCGATGACCGGCGCGACCACCGAGTCGGAAGTGCGTGCGCTGCGCCACAAGCTCGGCGTGCGCCCGGTGTTCAAGCGCATTGACACCTGCGCGGCGGAGTTTGAAGCGAAAACGCCCTATATGTACTCCACATACGAAGCCCCAAGTTTTGGCGAGCCGGAGTGTGAGAGCGCGCCGACTGACCGCCAGAAGATTGTGATCCTCGGCGGCGGGCCGAACCGGATCGGGCAGGGGATCGAGTTCGATTATTGCTGCTGCCACGCCTGTTTCGCGCTCGATGAGGCGGGCTACGAGACGATCATGGTCAACTGCAACCCGGAGACGGTGAGCACCGATTATGACACGTCGGACCGGCTCTATTTCGAGCCGTTGACGGTCGAGGATGTGCTCGAAATTTTGCAGAAAGAGATGCAAAACGGCACTTTGGTGGGCGTTATCGTGCAGTTTGGGGGGCAGACGCCGCTGAAGCTGGCGCAGGCGCTGGAGGATGCGGGCATTCCCATCCTCGGCACCACGCCGGACGCGATCGACCTCGCCGAAGACCGGGAGCGCTTCGCCGCGCTGGTGACGAAGCTGGGTTTGAAGCAACCCGCCAACGGCATCGCGCGGAGCCGGGAGGAAGCCATCTCGGTCGCCAACCGCATCGGCTATCCGGTGCTGATGCGCCCCTCCTATGTGCTCGGCGGGCGGGCGATGGAGATCGTCGACGGGCAGGCCCAGCTCGAGGAATATATCGCGACGGCTGTGCAAGTTTCCGGGGATTCTCCGGTGCTTATCGACCAATATTTACGCGATGCGATAGAAGTGGATGTCGATGCGATCTGCGACGGGGACGATGTTGTCGTCGCCGGCGTCCTACAGCATATCGAGGAGGCCGGTGTGCACTCGGGCGACAGCGCCTGCTCCCTGCCGCCATACTCTCTCCACGTGGAAATAGTCATGGAAATTGAGCGTCAGACCGACGCGCTCGCCCGCGCTTTGAAGGTGCGCGGCCTGATGAATATCCAGTTCGCGGTAAAGGACGGCGCGGTCTACCTCATCGAGGTAAACCCGCGCGCCAGCCGTACTGTGCCGTTCGTCGCCAAGGCGATCGGCGCGCCTGTCGCCAAGATCGCCGCGCGGGTGATGGCCGGAGAAAAGCTCGCAAATCTGCCAAAGATCGACCGCAACGCTATCAGCCACATTGCGGTGAAAGAGGCGGTGTTCCCCTTCAACCGCTTCCCCGGCGTGGATCCGGTGCTCAGCCCCGAAATGAAGTCCACTGGCGAGGTCATGGGCATCGACGCAGACTTCGCGACCGCCTTCGCCAAATCCCAGCTCGGCGCGGGCGTCGTCCTGCCGCGCGAGGGCGCGATCTTCGTCTCGGTCAAGGACAGCGACAAACCTGTCATCCTGCCCGCCGTCCAGAAGGCCGCCGCTCTGGGCTTTGCCATCGTCGCGACCGGTGGCACCGCGCGCTATCTCGCGGATCAGGGCATCGCGGTCGAGACGATCAACAAGGTGGCGCAGGGCCGACCGCATATCGTCGACCGGATCACGGACGGCGGTATCGCCATGATCTTCAATACCACCGAGGGCTGGCAATCGCTGAAAGACAGCCAGGCAATCCGCACCAGCGCGCTCAGGATGAAGATCCCGAGCTTCACCACGGCGGCAGCGAGCGTGGCGGTTGTCGATGCTATCGAGGCGTTGAAGGCGCATCCTCTTGAAGTGAGGGCGTTGCAGTCCTATTATCATTGACCCTGACTAGAAAATTCCGCTCAGGATTGAGATCACTCGTCGGCGCTCTGGGCAGCCGGCACGCTGCTTTATTGGGGACTTTCTGATGGCGACTGTTGAGAAAATGCCGATGCTGGCGATTGGGTACGAGAAGCTGAATGAACAGCTGCGTACGCTGAAAGCCGAGCGTCCCCAGATAGTCGATGCCATTGAAGAGGCGCGCGCCCACGGAGATCTCTCGGAAAACGCCGAATATCACGCCGCGAAGGAGCGGCAAGGTCAGGTCGAAGCATCTATCGCCGATCTGGAAGACAAGCTCTCGCGTGCGCAGGTGATTGATCCCACCACTCTCTCCGGCGACAAGATCGTGTTCGGAGCGACCGTAACCCTGCTGGATGAGGACGACAAGCCGGTGCGCTATCAGATAGTCGGCCAGGCCGAGGCGGACGCCAAGCTCGGCATGATCTCATACAACAGCCCGCTCGGCCGTGCACTGATAGGCAAGCAGGTGGGCGACGATATCGAAGTCATCGTTCCTGCCGGCGAGAAATATTACGGCGTCGAGAAAATCGAGTTCATCTGACAGCGCTGTACGCATCGTTGCGCTGACCCAAGCCCATGCGGCCCGCTTCCTCCCCGACCGGCATCGTGACCACGCTTGCCGTGGTGACCGTCGCGGTGTTTGTTTTGGCGCGGATGAGCGGTTATGAAGCAGAGCTAGCATATGCCGCCGGTTTCATCCCCGCGCGCGTGGCTCAGCCCGATCTGCTGGCCAATGCGGGGCTGGGCTTTCCGATTGTACCAATGTGGTTGACGCCGCTCAGCTCGGCTCTGCTGCATGGCGGCTGGCTGCACCTGGGCTTCAACATGCTGATGCTGGTGTTCTGCGGACGGCAGGTGGAAGAAGTTCTCGGCGGTCGACTGATGATCCCGCTCTATGTAGGCGGGGCCTATGCTGCTGCCTTGGGGCAGTGGGCATTGGGTCCTCAGATAGCAGTGCCGATGATCGGCGCGAGCGGTGCGATTTCTGCCGTGATCGGCGCCTACGCGCTCCTGTTTGGCAATCGTGAGGTGAAGGCTTGGGGTCCGTTCCCGGCCAGCATCGTACGCATGCTATGGCTCGGCGCGGGCTGGACGGTGTTGCAGTTCCTGATCGGCGTCGCATCCAGTGCAGGAACTCTGGGCCTCGGCACGAGCGACGCCGGGATCGCTGTGGGGGCGCACATTGGCGGTTTCATCGCCGGCCTGGTAATGACACGGCCCTTGCTGAAATCTCGGTTCGGCGGACGCTCAGCGCGCCACTGACCGTCAGTGGGAGTGATCGCCCTCTTCCGCCGTGGGATCGAGCAGGCGATGAAGGTGCACGATCACATATTTCATTTCAGCGTCGTCGACGGTGCGCTGCGCCGCGCTGCGCCAGGCCTTTTCGGCGGTGGCAAAATCCGGAAATACACCCACGAAATCGATGGCTTCCAGATCTTCGAAGTCGAGCGTGCGCGGGTCTGTGACACGGCCGCCCATTACGAGGTGCATCTTGCTCATCGGCCCCGTTTAGGCGGCATCACGGCTGAAATCAACCGGGGCTAGTCGTCGTCCCTGGCGTTTTTCCGGCGGGTAAGGCGGGGCAACAGGTTCGCGGCCAGCGCGCCGATAGCCGCCGCTGCCGCCACGGCTGCCAGTGGATGCTCGGTGATAACGCGCGTTGCTTCCATCGCCGCCTTGTCGGCTTTGAGTTTCGCAGCTCCAATGGTCTCGCCGGCGCCTTCAGTGGCCGCTTTCGCCCGCTCGCGCATGAGCTTCGCGCTTTGGCCGATGCCGGAGGCGGCGCGCCGGACATTCTTGGTGGTGGCGGTACGAACGCGGCGCAGGCCGCTGGGGGCGTTCTTACTCATTCTCGTCCTCTTCATCGCGTGGCTTGCGGTGCTCGCGAACCCATTTTGACACACAGTCCCGACCAGACCGTATTCCTTTCACGGTCAGGCGAATTAGCGGCCCGCGCGCCAGAATAAATCCCAGGAGCGCTGCAACGCCGATCACGCGTGCCGGGTGCGCGGCCACGGCAGTCTTGGCATGCCCAATGGCATCCAGCGCCCCGTCCATCAAGTGGCTCTGCGCCCGGCTTCTGATACGTTTTGGCCGCAGCTTCGTGCCGATGGCTGAAAAGGTCTGCCGCAGGGCATCACGCTCGGCTTCCGCGCGCCGCGCGAGCTCCCGCAGATATTTTTCCGGTTCGGAGGGGAGTGACGCCCGGCTCATGCTGTCTCGTCTCCACCAAAAGCCATGCCAAGCGCCCGACGCATGCGGGCCCGCGCTGCCAACAGCAGAAGCGCGACGATGAACAGTGCGCCAAGGATCGTGATTGCCAGTGCGCCCGCCACGCCGACGAGCGGAGCGAGCATCCACACGCAGCCAACCACCAACGCGGTCATCGCACCGAAAAGCAGGAACAGCGCCACCAACACCAGGACCGCGGTGTCCCGCGCGCCATTGCCAACGATGATGGCGCGGATTTTCTGCCGCTCCATTTCTGTCGCAGCATAGGCCTGCGCTTCGCTGACGAGGCGCCGCCCCAGCTCCGGAAAGGAGGAGGAATCTGCCTTCCCCGCTGCACCAGCACCGGGCAGCTCCTGCTCCTCAGGCGCTTCCGGCGCCCAGCCTGATTGGTCCCGGGTCTTCAAAGCATCATCCCCTGCAAGGCTCAGTCTTCGTCAGACGAACCTCGGGCAAGGCGCATGAGCACATATCCGGCGATGGCAGCCGCGCCTATAGCGACGGCAGGACTTTTGCGGACGAAATTACGCGCGTCGCCAAGCAGTTCCTCTACATCCTTGCCATCCAGAGACTTTGCCGCTCCCGCCACGGCGTTCGCTGCCTTGCGGGCATAGTCGCCATATTGCGGGCCGAGTTTGCTGTCGACAGTTTGCGCGGTTTCGGTGATGAGCTTCGCCAACCCATCCATCGCACTGCTCGTTTTGGTTTTGGCGGTCACCGCAGTATCCTTGGCCATCTTGCTGGCTTGGGCGGTGACATCCTCCGCCTGTTTCTTCCAGTCAAACGCCGAGACGCTCTCTTTTGCGGCTTTCACCTTGTCGGTAGCGCCCGTGACTTTTGCCCGCGCAGCTTTTTTTGCCGAGGAAACGGCTGCGCCTGCGAGTTGCACGGACTCCGAGAAGTCCGCAGAACCGCTGCCCGATGCCCCCTGCGCGGCAACCTTGGCTGCTCCGGGTTTGCGCCCGCGGCGCTTTGGAGCGAGCGGAGTGTCGATGCTGTCGGCCATGATAATATCCTTCTGATATGCTGGCTGTGTCACGAGGTGTATATAATCTTTTACCAAGATAACAGTTCCCTCAACGGATTTCACCCGATCAGATCAAATTTCGCCTCCAAAATTTACTTTTCAGGGCTCGCCGCAACTTGCCTTGGCCTCTCGGTCTGGCTAAGCGAGCGCGCATCGGGAAGGCCCAGCCTGCCCGCCAGACAGAAGGAAGCTCCATGACCGCCATTCTCGATGTGCACGCCCGCCAGATCCTCGACAGCCGCGGCAACCCGACGGTTGAGGTCGATATTCTTCTGGAGGACGGCAGCTTCGGACGTGCGGCGGTTCCTTCGGGTGCCTCTACCGGGGCCTATGAGGCGGTGGAAAAGCGCGATGGCGACAAGAGCAAATATCTCGGCAAGGGCGTGCTCGCTGCCGTCGAGGCGGTGAATGGCGAGATTGCCGAAGCGGTAGTCGGCATGGATGCCGAGGATCAGGCCGAGGTGGACGGGGCGATGATTGCGCTCGATGGAACCGATAACAAGGGCCGTCTTGGCGCCAACGCCATTCTGGGCGTTTCGCTGGCGGTGGCAAAGGCGGCGGCCGATGCGCGTGGGCTGCCGCTCTATCGCTATGTCGGCGGAGTGCAGGCGCACGTCCTTCCCGTGCCGATGATGAACATCATCAACGGCGGCGAACATGCGGACAACCCGATCGACTTTCAGGAGTTCATGATCATGCCGGTGGGGGCGGACAGCCTCGCCGATGCCGTACGGGTGGGCGCGGAGATCTTTCATACCCTGAAGAAGGGCCTGCATGACAAGGGGCTGGCTACCTCCGTCGGTGACGAGGGCGGCTTCGCGCCCAATCTTTCGTCTACGACTGACGCGCTCGACTTCATTCTCGCCTCGATCGAGAAGGCCGGATACAAACCGGGCGACGACGTGATGCTCGCGCTCGACTGTGCGTCGACCGAATTCTTCAAGAACGGCAAGTATGAGATGGTGGGCGAGGGCAAGAGCCTGACCCCCGCGGAAATGGCCGATTATCTGGCTGATCTGTGCGCGCGCTATCCCATCAAGTCGATCGAGGATGGCATGAGCGAGGACGATTTCGAAGGCTGGAAGCTGCTGACCGACAAGATCGGCGACAAGGTTCAGCTCGTGGGCGACGACCTGTTCGTCACCAATCCCAAACGCCTTGCCATGGGCATTGAGCAAGGGCTGGCTAATTCGCTGCTGGTGAAGGTCAACCAGATCGGCTCGCTCACCGAGACGTTGGCCGCCGTGGATATGGCGCACCGCGCTCGTTACACTGCCGTGATGTCGCACCGCTCGGGCGAGACAGAGGATGCGACCATCGCCGACCTCGCCGTCGCCACAAATTGCGGTCAGATCAAGACCGGATCGCTTGCCCGGTCGGACCGGTTGGCCAAGTACAACCAGCTCATCCGTATCGAGGAGGAGCTGGGAGATGTGGCACATTATGCGGGACGTGCCATCTTCCGCTGAGCCTGTGCGCATGGCCCTGCGTCCTGCAATGCGACGAAATGGAGCGCGTTAACCATTTTTCGGTTGCACGCGGGAATCCAGTGTGATTCAAGAGCTCATGGCGCACTTGCTGAGACTGAAGTCCCTGTTTTCGTCGGCCTTTGGGCCGGCCCTCGCGGTGCTGCTGGTGTCGGTCCTGCTCGGCTATGCCATCTTTAGCAGTAACGGGCTGCTCGCATGGGGTGGATATAGCAGCCAGCTTCGGGACAGCCGGGCAGAGCTGAAGTCCGTCGAGGCTGAGCGCGCCCGTATATCTAACCGGGTACAGTTGCTCGACCCCGCGCATGTCGATCCCGATCTCGCTGATGAATTGATTCGGAGGGAACTCAACGTCGGACATCCGGACGAAGTAGTGGTCCCGCTTCACTAATTTGGACCCCAATCCAATCTGGGTTAAGAAAAATCCATATTTATAACCAATTTGGTTTCTATATTGCATTTTAATGGATTGTCCATTTGCGAACCCTATAATCCTTCATCTCCCCAGTGAAAAAGAAGGATGCTGATCTTTGGCCAAATCCCCGCCGACAGGCGCTCCCAAAAAGTCGCCACCCAAAACTGAGGCAGCTGCCGCGGCTGATACTCGCGAGGGAGTGAGCAGCCGTGTTGCCCAGCCTCAGGACTATGCTGCCACCAAGGAAGAGTTACTCGAATTCTATCGCCAGATGGTCCTGATCCGCCGTTTCGAGGAAAAGGCCGGTCAGCTCTACGGCCTCGGCCTGATAGGCGGATTCTGCCACCTGTATATCGGCCAGGAAGCCGTCGCGGTGGGTATCCAGTCCGCGCTGACGCCAGGCAAGGACAGCGTTATTACCGGCTATCGTGATCATGGGCATATGCTCGCTTATGGCATCGATCCCAACCTCATCATGGCAGAGCTGACAGGCCGCGCCGCTGGTATTTCCAAGGGCAAGGGCGGCTCGATGCACATGTTCAGCGTCGAGCATAAATTCTACGGCGGCCACGGCATCGTCGGCGCGCAGGTATCGCTCGGCACCGGCCTCGGCTTTGCGCACAAATATAACGAGGACGGCGGCGTGTGCGTTGCCTATTTCGGTGACGGCGCCTCCAACCAGGGCCAGGTATACGAGAGCTTCAACATGGCCGAGCTGTGGAAGCTGCCGATTATTTTCGTGATTGAGAACAACCAGTACGCCATGGGCACCTCGGTCAATCGCTCTTCCGCCGAGGACCAGTTGTTCCGCCGCGGCGAATCCTTCCGCATCCCCGGCCTGCAGGTGAACGGCATGGACGTGCTCGCTGTGCGCGGTGCGACAGAGGAAGCGCTGAAATGGGTGCAGGGCGGCAATGGCCCGATCCTGCTCGAAATGAAGACCTACCGCTATCGCGGCCACTCCATGTCCGACCCGGCCAAATATCGCTCGCGCGAGGAAGTGCAGGAAATGCGGGAAAAGTCCGATCCGATCGAGGGCGTAAAGAAGCACCTCGCGGCAGCTGGCGTGACCGAGGACGAGATCAAGACCATCGACCAGAGCATCCGCAAGATCGTCAACGACAGCGCGGATTTCGCTGAAACCGCGGCAGAGCCGGAACCGTCCGAGCTTTATACTGACGTTCTGGTGGAGACGTACTGATGGGTATCGAGATTAAAATGCCGGCGCTCTCCCCGACGATGGAAGAGGGCACCCTCGCCAAATGGCTGGTGAAGGAAGGCGACAGCGTTAAGTCCGGCGACCTGCTTGCCGAGATTGAGACCGACAAGGCGACAATGGAATTCGAGGCCGTAGATGAAGGCGTGATCGGCCAGATCGTAATCCCTGCAGGTACAGAAAATGTGAAGGTGGGTGCAGTGATCGCCGTGATGGCTGGCGAGGGAGGGGGCGCTTCCGCACCTCCACCCGCTGCCGAGGCTGCTCCCGCGCCAGCGCAGGCCGAGAGCGCACCGCCCGCCGCGCCGGAGGCCGCTCCCGCAAAGGCGCCCGCAGAAACCGGGACGGATCAACTTGCGGCCGAGGCTAAGGCTACCGTTTCCGATCCAGCCGTCCCCGCCGGGACAAGCTATGCCAAGCTCACCGTGCGTGAGGCATTGCGCGATGCAATGGCCGAGGAAATGCGCGCCGACGAGCGCGTGTTCGTCATGGGCGAGGAGGTCGCCGAGTATCAGGGCGCTTACAAGGTCACACAGGGCCTGTTGCAGGAATTCGGCCCCAAGCGCGTGATCGACACGCCTATTACCGAGCACGGCTTTGCGGGTGTCGGCGTCGGCGCGGCGATGGGTGGCCTCAAGCCCGTCATCGAGTTCATGACCTTCAACTTCGCGATGCAGGCGATCGACCAGATCATCAACTCCGCCGCCAAGACCAACTATATGTCCGGCGGGCAGATGCGCTGCCCAGTGGTGTTTCGTGGCCCCAATGGTGCGGCGAGCCGTGTTGCCGCGCAGCACAGCCAGAATTACGGCCCGTGGTATGCTTCCGTGCCGGGGCTCATCGTGATCGCGCCCTATGACGCGGCGGACGCCAAGGGGCTGCTGAAGGCGGCGATCCGTTCGCCTGATCCGGTGGTTTTTCTGGAGAATGAGCTGGTCTATGGCCGTAGCTTCGATGTGCCGGTGTTGGACGATTATGTCCTCCCCATCGGCAAGGCGCGCGTCGTGCGCGAGGGCGCGGACGTGACGCTGGTTTCCTATTCGATCGGCGTCGGCCTGGCGCTGGAGGCGGCGGAAACATTGGCTTCAGATGGCATCAACGCCGAAGTGATCGACCTCCGCACCCTGCGCCCGCTCGATACACAGACGGTGCTCGAAAGTCTGAAGAAAACCAATAGGTTAGTTGTAGTGGAGGAGGGGTGGCCTGTCTGCTCGATCGCCAGCGAGATCATGGCTGTCTGCATGGAAAAAGGCTTCGACGACCTCGACGCACCGGTCCAGCGGGTGACGAACGAGGACGTGCCGCTACCTTACGCGGCGAATCTCGAGAAGGCGGCACTCATCGACGCCGGGCGGGTAGTCGCCGCGGCAAAGCGGGTCTGCTACCGCTAGGCTCAGGTCGTCGTAAACTGATCGCAAGCGTGTACGGTGGCGGCTTCTGCATTATAGATGCCGCCGTTCGCGCCCGTGCCGCTGGTCGGGCCGACATAATCTCGGCTGTCGCGTACGATCATCGAGGCAAACTCGTGGATTGTCGTGTGCGGCACGAGGCCCGAGGTGAACAGCGGACGATAATCGTAGAATACTTCCACGAACATCACGCCTGTGTCATCGGGCGTGGTAACGACCTGCCCGGTCGGCCCCATGCCAGCCAGGTTGATCGCGCCCTGCACGCCCCATGACGATACGGAGGATTTGAGACCCCGGCACCGCTGCCAACGGATCTTGAAGGTTCCCGCCGTGTTGGGGTTGGCGGTGGGTTCAAGGCTTGAGACGATTACCCGGCCACGACTGTAGAGGCTGAGATTCTGCGCCTGCATATCCGCGCCAGTCAGCAGGTCGTTGATGTCTGTCTCCGTCACCTGCGGATTGCCGGTCAGACTTACCCGGCCCATACGCGCGGCATTATCTGCCACCTGCAAGGCTACCTGTCCGACGCGCATGCGCACAATCGTGAAATTGGTGAGCTCGGTTGCGCTCAGCATAGTGACGAGAATGAAGGGCAGCGCGGCGGCGAATTCAACGATAGCGATCGCGCTGCGGTCGCGTGCGATCAGATGCAGCAGGCAGGAAAGGCGGCGCAGTGCGTTCAAGGCCGTCATGGACATGTCCTTGCAGTTGCCGCGCCATACTGTGACTGGGTGCCATAAGGTTGGTTTGCCATCACGGTGGTGGCACGCACCGTGTTTGAGCTTGATCTACCCAGCATTTTCCACAGCGGAAGGATATGCGGGTAGGTGACGCTGACATCGTACACGGTTATGTCTCGTGCGGCGCCCTGTCCGCTATTTCCGCCGTCGCGGTCCCAGACGCTGTTGTTGTTAGCGTCGGAATAGGGCTCGCCGTTGTCGCAGGTGCCGTTGGTATTGATGTCCGTCCAGGTTTCTGCCTGTGCAGACAAGGCGGTGGAGAAGGTTTTGTAATAGCGGCGGGTAATCGTGATGTTCGAGTCCGTCATGGATGTATTGAGTTTCTTGACGGCGGTGCGGATGCTCGTGTCAATCGCGGTCTGGTTAGCGCTCGCGGTTCCAGACTCCAACGAACCGTCGCGTGCCGCCTTCTGGATGGTGCCTTGAAGGACCGCCTGCATATAGAGCGTGTGGCCGATGTCGAGCGATCCCATCAGCAGCATTACGAAGATAGGCGCAATGAGCGCAAACTCCGTCGCCGCGATGCCATTCTCGTCTCGAATGAGGGAACGCGCGCGCATCAGCTTATCAGCCTCAGGTCTGCGATTTCGGAGGCGATCTGCTTGAACTTTGCAATCAGCGTGGCGGTATCGGTCGCGCTGAAGAAATGCGTATTGGTGGCGCCCGGCGTGTTGGGCGTGGAGGCGCAATTCTGAAGGCGCGTTTCCGTGGTGCTGTTTACGCCGCCGCCATATGAGACGACCCATAGCGTAATATTCTGATTCTTGATGGCGGTGCATAGCGCCGTGGTGCGGGCGTTGACGATGTTATCTGTATCCGTGGAAGAGGGCGCGTAACTCGTCTGCCGACGGTCCCACCAGGTAACGCCATAGGCGGAATAATTATCGGTGCGAGTCACTGTGTCGCCGTCGGTCATGAAGACGATGTGGCGTTGAATAGGCTGACCAGAGGGGGTCGTCGCGTTCTCGCTCGCAAAAATGCCGGTAGGAGAAATGAAGCGCGCGCCCCATACCATTCCTATATCGTGATAGGTGTTCCCACCCGCGACCAAGGTGCCGAGATAGGTTTCCAGCGCACTGGCCGTGGACCAGACTTGCAGCTTCTTTGCCTCGGTGGGGCAAGAATAGCTGAAATTGCGGCTAAGGGCCGGAGAGGGTCCTGTATCGACATCGGCTCTGGTGTCGGTCGCAGACCAGCCGCTGCCGGTGTAGCGCGCCCAAACTGCGCCTTCCAGCATCGGACCCCATAGCGTGGCCGGTGTGGCAGCAGTCGGCACGGTGTTGAAATCCGTATCAAAGGCGGTGGCCGGGATCGGGCTCCAGTCCGTCGTTGTGATGGTCGTATTGTTGGTATTCTGGTATGTCTGCCGCTCCTCGATGCAGCCGTCCCAGCTTACGTTGGTATTTGCCACAGTCAGAAGTGTGGTGGGAGTTGTAGACCCGGATAGGGTTACACTAGCGCCATTAGCCGATGTGAGCGGCAGGGCCACGCTGGTGTTCCAGCTCGATCCGCCAGCCTTGAGGCCGGAGATGTTGTGAGGTAACTCCCGATATCGCCACCCGGTAAGGTTGTTGTGGCTGGTCCAAGTCAGCGGCTTGGTTGAGCTGCCGGTGCGGGTGATGGTGTAATTATAATTGTTGGAACTCTGGAGACGACAGGTGCCGCTTCCGCTTGAGTTCCATCTGTAGCGATATCCTCGCGCCTGCCGGTTGTCATTTTCCGAGTAGGTGAGTGTCTGGGTGGTATCCGCCGGATAGGTGGGCGTGCTGCTTGTCGACGTCGGGGTCTGAATATTTGTGGTATAGCTATAGGTTAACAGCGTGGTCAGCGTCATGGTGTTGAGCGCCAGACAGCTCGTGCTGTTAAGGCCCGTCGGCCTTTTGGTGTAATCTATTCCATTTACGGTGACGGTGGCTCCGCCCGAGGTGTTGATATCGGCCCAGCCAGAATACGTGCTGGCGTTTGTGAGGCTCGATGGGTTGGATGGCCAGCTGCCCCAGCTGATGGCGCTTTCTGAGCCCGCAGTCCAGGCATAAACCGGAGTATAAAGCGGCTCTCTGGACTGGTAATCCCATGAGTCAGGGAAGTAGCTGTTCGGCAACAGTTTACCGACATTCACATTGACCGAATAAGGCATGAACCCGAACCGGATCTGCGCCGTGACAGTCCCGGCAGGAGTCGACCCACAGTTCTCGGTGGTGTCGATCTTTGCCAGCGCCTCGTAAAAGCATTTGATGGCGGAGCGCAGTCCCTTCATCTTGGCGACGCTATCTTCCACGCCGTTATTGTCGCCGCCGGGGCAGCTGTAGCCGCTATGCGCGACCTGGCAGTTCATCGAACCAGTGTTGTCGATCACGAACATCACGTCGGTATTCGGAATTTCCATCTTGGCGGTGCACGATACGTTGATCGTCTTCGAGTTGATCCCCAGAACCTTGATGACCATCATCGGCATGGCGACGGAGGCCGTGCCGGTAACGACCCCGCCGGACTCGCTGAAGTTCTTCGTTACGGTGCCAGTACCGAAATCGCCGTTCTTAAAATTGGCCGAGAACATGTTGAGAGCGCGGCCCTCGGTGGTGGAGGTGGCTGTCCCGGTGGTCCAGGCGCCCGTGTCCATCGCCTTGCGCCCCGCAAGTGCCCCAGCGTCGCAGGCCTGCTGGAGGCGCGTTTTGGCGAGGTAGAGGCGGCTCATATCTACGCCGCCACCGACAAGGCCGAGCAGCGGTATCAGGAAGGCCGCCGTCATGAACAGCACATTGCCCGCCTGATTGCTCAGCAGGCGGGCAAGAAAGCCCTTTTGCCCGTCCGGTTTCCGTGCCATGCGATTGCCCATATTGCCCTGCCTTGGTCCCACATCCCGAATGGCGCGCAGCGGCGGTCATCCGCCGCGCGGACGCATTGCGAGCTATCGTGAAGGGATAGGCCGGAGGTGTTAAAAATTGGTGATTTCGTGGAGTTAAGAAAATCTTAAATTATGGCTGATGCGGCGGAAATGCTCCCATTCCAAACGCTTGTCGCGACTTCGGCGGGCAGGGCCCGCGCGCGGGTGGAGCGCATTTTCATGCTCGATAATGCCTGCGCCCATATCGCGCGGGTTGCGAGGGAGCCGATCATGGCGCAAATCCGCCTCGCATGGTGGCGGGACGGGCTGCTGGCTGACAAGGTAACGGCCCAGCATGACGCCCCCGACATGGCGGCTCTCCGCGTGATCGAGGGATTCGAGCAGGCGCGGCCCGGCCTTGTCGCGATGGTAGACGGATGGGAGGAGCTTATCCTAGGGGGTGAGGGCAGCAGCCGCGACATGCTCACTGGTTATGCGCGGGGGCGCGGCGCGGGGTTGTTTGCAGCGTTGGCGCCTGCATGCGCGGAGGAGAGCGTGGCGGCCGGACAAGTCTGGGCGCTGTGGGATCTCGCTGGGCATGTGAGCGATGCCGGGCTGGCTGAAGAGGCGCTGAACCTTGGGCGGGACATTGCGCAGGCTACCATTACAGCCGCGTTGCCGCGCATGCTGAAGATGATGGCCGGGCCTGCCATCACTGATGTGCGGCGGGGCAGAGGCGCGCCGCCGCTGTTGACGCCCGGCCTCTATGCACGGATGATGCGCTATCAGATCTTGGGGCGATAGGGGAGCGCGGGGGGAGAATGAACCGGTTTGTGGCGGGCGGGGTGGCGGGTCTGCTGATGGCGGCGGCGGGATTGTTCTGGTGGCAGGGGCATGCCGAGCGCCAGCGGGACAGCGCGCCGGTGGCGACATCCACCCCCGCGCCTGTGGATGAAGGGTTGCCCGAAGGAGACACGAACGCCTTTGGCGCGGCGCCGCCCATGCCCCCGGAAGCGAGGGCGGAAGACCGCGAGGCCCAGCGCTTCAACCGCTACGACAGGAACCGGGATGCGATCATTACCCGCACCGAAATGCTGGGGAGCCGGACCAGGGATTTCAAGAAACTCGATACGGACGGCAACAACCTGCTGAGCTTTGAGGAGTGGGCGGTGAAGACGGCGGATCGCTTTGCCGGGGCGGATGGCAATGGCGACGGGAAGTTGACGCGGGCGGAGTTCGCGACGACCGCGCCGACGCCGGAACCCAAGCCGAAGTGCCGGTGTTAGTCGAGGGCTTTTTCCACGTGGAAACGTGTTTTTGGCGATCCTACAGCCCGGTTTCCAACAGGGGTGTATCCAACAGGTCAGGCGGGTAGCGCCGCGCCTTCCAACAGCTCATGCTCCCGCGCCCATGCGCCGAAATCCGCCCGGGCACGGCTGGTGTAGGCGGCCTTGCGCTCTTTCTTCTTCACGCGGCCGTCCGGCGGGGGCATGAGGCCGAAGTTGACGTTCATGGGTTGGAACGTTTCCGCCTCCGCGCCGCCCGTAACATGCGAAAGTAACGCCCCCAGCGCGCTGGTCACCGGCGGCGGCACAAGCGCGCGGCCCATAAGCTCCGCCACCGCAAACCGCGCGGCAATCAGGCCGATGGCGGCACTTTCGACATAGCCTTCGCACCCGGTCATCTGCCCGGCGAAGCGGATATGCGGCGCGGATTTGAGCCGCAGAGTCGCATCCAACAACTTGGGCGACTGAATGAAAGTATTGCGATGCAGGCCGCCCAACCGGGCAAATTCCGCCCTCTCCAAACCCGGAATTGTACGAAAAAGCTCCACCTGCGCGGCATGTTTGAGCTTGGTCTGGAAACCGACCATGTTCCACAGCGTGCCGAGCGCATTGTCCTGCCGTAATTGCACCACCGCATAGGGCCAGCGCCCGGTGCGCGGATCATCCAGCCCCATTGGTTTCATCGGCCCGTGGCGAAGCGTCTCAGGCCCGCGCGACGCCATCACCTCGATCGGCATGCATCCCTCGAAATAGGGCGTGTTCGTCTCCCATTCCTTGAACTCGGTCTTGGGGCCATCGAGCAGACCCTGAACGAAGGCGTCATACTGGGCCTTGTCCATCGGGCAGTTGATGTAATCCTTGGTCTCGCCCTTGTCCCAGCGTGACTGCATCCAGCAGATGCTCATGTCGATACTGTCGCGGTAGACGATAGGCGCGATGGCATCGAAGAAGGCGAGGCTGTCCATCCCCGTCGCCGCGCCGATGCTGTGGCTCAGCGGCTCGGCGGTCAGGGGGCCGGTGGCGATGATCGTGGGGCCGGAGGCGGGGAGGGCGTCGACGCGCTCGCGCACGATTTCGACATTCGGATGTTCAGCCAGCGCGCGGGTGACGAGGCCGGAGAATATGTCCCGGTCTACCGCCAAGGCCGATCCGGCGGGTACGCGCGCCTCTGCCGCTTGCATCATGATGATGGAGCCGAGATCGCGCATCTCCTGATGCAGCAGCCCTACGGCGTTGTTCTGTGCATCATCAGAGCGGAAGCTGTTGGAGCATACAAGTTCGGCCAGCCCCTCCGTCTGGTGGGCGGGCGTCATATGCCCCGCGCCGCGCATCTCGGACAGGCGAACTTTCACGCCCGCCTGCGCGAGCTGCCACGCGGCCTCGGACCCGGCCATCCCGCCGCCGATGATATGAACCTGATGCGTCATGGGCGCGCCATAACGCGATCACGCGGGCTTGGGTAGGCGTTATGGCTCTCCTGTCAGTCCACCACAGTGCCGACGACCGCGCCGGTTGCGCCGCCGATGACCGCACCCTTCTTGACGTCTCCGCCGGTTGCGGCAGATACGCCCGCGCCTGCTGCTCCGCCTACGGCCGCGCCGGTAAGCGTCGAGCAGGCATTGAGCGCGAAGGCACTGGCGAGCAGGGTGGCGGGGATGAGAATACGCGACATGATCCTGTCTCCTTGATGCAGGTTTCGATCATGCGTTAATTCGCAGGGGCTATGCCCGGTTCCATGCGTGGAGCGGGGGAGCTTCTCAGAACCCCGCCGGAAATACGTGACGGCCATCCGGCCCGAGGCGCAGCGTCGCTTTGGTGGTGACGGCGCTCATCGGGATCGGCCCATAGACATGGGGGAAGAGCGCGCCGCCGCGGGAAGCTTCCCATTTCACGGCGCCGCCCAGCGCGGGCAAGTCTATCATCGCCAGCACAAGATCGTCCTGACCGGCGAAATGCCTGGCGACCGTTTCCATCACCTGATCGCGCGCGGACAGGTGGATATAACCATCCGCGATATCGACGGGTGCGCCAGTAAATGTGCCATCCTCACGAAAGGCGGTCCACTGCGCGCGGGTCAGGACTTTATAGGCGAACAGGTCGGCTGACATGGAAGCTAGCGGTCTCTCTGTTCCGGCATGATGCGGCGGAAGGGCATATCGCCCTCTTTGCGATGCAAGATCACGATATCGTCCTTTGCGTCCAGACAGGCGCCTTCGAAGTCGACCACGCCCAGGTCATTGGGTGTCAGGACGATGCGCAGTGCTCCGTTATCCCCCGCATCGAAGGCGATGCGCCCTGAGGCGAGTTGGTGCATGGGCACGCTGAGTTCAACCCACCGCGGCGATCTTGGATCGTCCTCTGGCATCGACCAGCCATACTCCTGCGTATAGCCCTCTGCCGGCTCGCCAGTGTCGAAGCCGATGCGGAAATCCACGCCCGCCACGCCACGGCCATCGGGCCAGGTCACGAGTAGCGTCGGTGGCGATGCCTCGCCCGAGGTGGGCGCCGCCTTGGCGAAACTGGGGGCTATGGGTTTTGGCTCGGTGAAGAGGCAGGTCCGGCCGTCTACATCCCGCCAGCGACCCTGCGCGCTTTCATCGAGCGCGCCTGCGGCGAGGCCGTATCGGAACTCGCCGTCTGCCGTGAGCAGCAGTTCCCCGGCCACATCCGGGCCTCCCGCCAGCCGGTAATGACCAACCAGATCCGGAGCCGATAGCGCCGCCTGGGGCAGAAGCGCCGCAGCGGCGAGGGTCATGTGGAGAGGAGCGATATATGGAAAGGCGCGCATGCCGCCACTGTAGAGCGCGGCGGCCTCAACGCGCCACCATTTTGTGTGCCGTGGCGTGTTGCCCGTGCTCCCTATCGGCGGGGCGCGAGCAGGGCTGGTGGGGCGGGGCGGGATACGACTTCGCGCAGGGTGAAAAGCGACTGCATGCGCACCACGCCCGGCAGCTCGGACAGTTCGGTGCGGTGGATCCGCTCGAAATCCGGCAGGTCGCGCGCGCGCAGGGTGATGAGATAGTCCTCTCCGCCCGAAAGCAGGTGGCATGATATCACCGAGGGGCACAGCGCAATGGCATGCTCGAAGGCGGTAAGCGTCTCCTGGCTCTGCCGTTCGAGCTGGATCAGCACGATTACCAGAACGCCGAAGCCGCAGCGGTCAAAATCGAGCTGGGCGTGGTAGCCCCGGATCAACCCTTTTTCCTCAAGCTGGCGCTGCCGACGCCCGGCAGCAGGCCCGGAGAGATGCGCGACCTCACCCAGCTCCGCCTGCGTCGCGACGCCATTCTCCAACAGCCGGGCGAGGATCTTGAGATCGAATTCATCAGCGATCATTTTGTGCGCCATAGGTCATAATGATGGACAATATGTTGATGTTATCGGCCATCCGCCGAACATATCAAGCAGATTATGCGCATGATCTGGCATATAATGATTGCCACACACTCGCAGGAGACATGGCATGCTGGTCGGTGTTCCCAAGGAAATCAAGAAGCAGGAGGCGCGCGTGGGCCTGACGCCCGCCGCCGTACGCGAATATGTTGCGCACGGCCACAAGGTGCTGGTCGAGACCGGCGCGGGCGAGGGGATCGGCGCGCAGGATGCCGCCTATGTGCAAGCGGGCGCAACAATTGCAGCCGACGCCGCGCAGGTGTTCGCTTCCGCCGAGATGATCATCAAGGTCAAGGAGCCGCAGCCCGGCGAGTGGGCGCAGCTGCGCGAGGGCCAGATATTGTTCACCTATTTGCATCTCGCGCCGGACCCGGAGCAAACCCGAGGGCTGCTCTCCAGCGGGGTTACCGCCGTTGCCTATGAAACGGTGACCGACGGCAACAGCCTGCCGTTGCTTGCGCCCATGAGCGAGGTTGCGGGGCGGCTCTCGATCGAGGCGGCGGCTCTGGCCTCGCGCGCTTATAATGGCGGCAGCGGCCTGCTGATGGGCGGTGTGCCCGGTGTGGCTCCGGCCCGTGTGGTTGTGTTGGGTGGCGGGGTGGTTGGCACTCATGCCGCGCGCATGGCTGCCGGTCTGGGAGCCGAGGTCTCGATAGTAGAACGGTCCTTGCCGCGCCTACGTGCGCTGGACGAACTGTTCGGGGGCAGGGTACGCACGCGCTTTTCCACCCTCGATGCGATCGAGGAGGAAATCCGCGCCGCCGATGTCGTCATCGGCTCGGTGCTGGTACCCGGCGCCAGCGCGCCGAAGCTGGTGACGCGCGAGATGCTTGGGCTGTTGAGGCCGCGCACCGTGCTGGTCGACGTCGCGATCGATCAGGGTGGCTGCTTTGAGACCAGCCATGCCACCACGCATGCCGAACCGACCTATGAGGTTGATGGCATCATCCATTATTGCGTCGCCAACATGCCGGGCAGCGTGCCGCGCACATCCAGCCATGCGCTCAATAACGCTACCATGCCTTATGGCCTGGCGCTGGCGGACGGCGGCCTCGAGGCGATACGGAGCAATCCTGCGCTGAAGGCGGGCTTGTCGGTCCATCGCGGTGCGCTTACGAGCGCGCCGGTGGCGGAAAGCCTTGACCTGCCTTATGCCGAGGCTGATGCTGCTTTGCGTAAGGCTGCCTGACGACGCCGAGCGACCGGGCCTGCCCCGCAGAATTCTGGCCGGCCCCGGAGACCGCCCGACTGAACCGGATGGGGAAGGGCGTCAGAGCCCTTCGCCTTCGACCCAGTGCGCTGCGGAAAGGCGGCGCGCAAGGGTCCATGCCTGGCGCCTGATGTCTGGAACGGCGATGATTTCCCAGAGTGCACCCCGCGTCATGGGGCCGATTGCGTATATGGCGGGATGAGGCTTGCCATCGCGATCCATCACCCGGCCGCTGTCGTCGCTATCGATGCCGAGGTGCAGCGCGTCGGCGCGGATGATGCCGCGATCCCTCAGCGAGGATAGCAGAGGGTCGGTGGTGCGCTTGACGTCGCCTTGCGGCCCCGTGCAATTGATGATGCGGGCAGCCGCCAGCGACCGGACTTCCTCGCTACCCCGCACGCGCCATTGCACATTGGCAAGACGTCCCGTCTGCTCGACGGAAATCAGCTTGCCTGCGGCAAAGGTGAGCTGGCCTGTTTCGCGCAGGGCATTGAGCTTGGCCGCCACCGCCGGGGCAATGCGGTGACGGTGCACATCCCAGTAAGGGCGCAGATGCCTGAGATAGCGTTGCCGCGTCTGTTCGGTGGCGCGGCGCCAGAGATCCTGAGTGTGGGGGCGCAACTCGTCCACCGCTGTCCGCCAGCCGATTTGCGCAGCGCGCTCGCGCACGGCGCGCACCAGCCGGGAGCCATCGACGGCAGGGCGGTCGGCCGGACCCACCATCGGGCCGTTGGGCAGATGCACATGCGGCACAAGGCCGCGCCGCGACAGGCAGACGATCTTGCCGGTGAAGCCCTCAGCCTCCAGCGAGAGCGCGACATCGACGGCAGTGAGCCCCGTACCGACCAGCAGGACCGTATCGTCCGGCTGCAAACCATCCGCGATACCGGAAGACCATGGATCGGGAATGTAGCGGCCGCCCTCCAGCGCCTCGAAATGCGCGAGCTCGGCGGGCGGAAGATTGCCCTGCGCCAGCACCGCATGATCACTGGCGTAGTTCTGGCCATCGGCAAGCGTGATGCGGATGCCGGCCTCTCCCGGCTCCAGTGCCGTTGCCTCTCCGGTGACGATCTGAAGCCGGTCCGGCGCGCGGGAACGCGCCTCGTCCAGCAACTCGCGCAGATAGCGCCCGTATAACGCGCGGGTCGCAAATCCGTTCGCTGTGGGATGATTACCGGCTGACAGCCAGCGGGTGAAATTCTCTGGATCGTCCGGAAACGCGCTCATGTTCGAGGCGCGGACATTGAGAAGATGCTCCTCCTGCGCCCTGCCATAGGCGATGCCACGGCCGATCAGCGCCGGGTCGCGCTCGATGATGATCGTCTTCGGGCCATCGTGGTGCAAGAGATTGATGGCGAGCAGGCTGCCGCTGAAACCACAGCCGATAATCGTCACCACATCTTTCCGCGGTGCGGCAGGTCGAGGCACCGAGATACTGGTCACGCGCCTGCGGTTTGTCACCATTCGGCTGTAAAGTTGTTCGATACGCTGGCTCGCCGTGGTCTTGAACAGAAAGGGTAGCGCCGCGTGTATGGTGCAGGCGATGCCGCCCAGCATCATGCTGAGACCGAAACCGGTCGCAGCCCGGAAATGCTCCTGATAGGTTTCCCCGACCGAGGCTGGGTGTTCGGTCATCAGGCGCCGCATCATAGAAAAATCCCTCGTACAGGGTGCTATATTCCTTATAATATCCCGAATATCGGCCAAAAAAATTACAAACCTATGGATAATTCGGCATTATTATGGGATAAAATTCTCATTATGAAGAAAAGTGCAGCACTGGATGCTACTGACTGGAGAATAATCGAACTCCTCCAGAAGCAGGCGGACCTTCCGATTCACCTGATTGCCGAGCGCGTCGGCCTCACCACAAATCCCTGCTGGCGGCGTATCAAGCGGCTGGAGGCCGACGGCGTGATAGTAGGCAGACGGGTAGTGGTGAGCCAGGAGGCGCTGGGGCTGCGTCTGACCGCCTTCATGACCTTGCGCACCGCCCAGCATGACGCGCAATGGCTCGCGCAATTCGCTGCGACCGTAGCGGATATGCCCGAAATCGTGGAATGCCACCGCATGAGCGGCGCGACCGATTATCTGCTGAAGATCGTGGTGACGGAGATTTCCCATTATGACAGGGTCTATCAGAAGTTGATCACGCGACTGCCCTCGGTGGTGGACGTCTCCTCGAATTTTTCGATGGAGCAGATCAAGAACGAACCCGTGCTCACCCGGCCGGTTTACGGGTGAGGCGGCGGCGCCATGGAGAATAATGAAGTGACCGAAGACAGTCGCACCCTCGATGCCATAACGGCGGAGCTGGCCGAACTGATCGCCTTCGATACGGTGTCGAGCAGGCCCAATCTGCCGCTGATCGACCATGTTGCGGGGCGGTTGCAGACGCTGGGTGTCGATGTCGACGTCATCCCGGGGGCGGAGCCGGGCAAGGCAAGCCTGTGGGCTACCTTTGGGCCTCAGCAGGATGGGGGGATTGTGCTGGCGGGGCACAGCGATGTCGTACCGGTGACGGGCCAGAGCTGGGCGTCGGACCCGTTCGCGCTCAGTGTGCGAGGAGCGCGCGCGTTCGGGCGCGGGGCCTGCGACATGAAAGGTTTTATCGCCTGTGTGATGGCCAGTGCGCCACGACTCGCTACAATGCAGCTGCGCCGGCCCATTCACCTCGCCCTTACCTATGACGAGGAGGTGGGTTGTGTCGGCGCGCCGCATCTTCTCGCCTGGCTGGCGCAGCGGCCGACCAGGCCCGCGATCGCCTTCATCGGTGAGCCGACCTCCATGCAGGTGGTCAATGCCCACAAGGGCATCATGGTGGCGCGCACCACCATCAAGGGGGCCGAGGCGCATTCAAGCCTCAAACATCTCGGCGTCAGTGCCGTCGAGCTTGCGGGGCAGGCTATCGTCCTGTTGCGCCGGATCGGACAGGAGCTGGCTGAAAACAGAAGCAACGCTGCTTTCATGCCACCCCACACCACCATTTCCGTGAACCAGGTCATCGGCGGGACGGCGGTCAATATCCTGGCGGGCGAGGCGACCCTGGTCTGGGATGCGCGCACGATTGCCGGCGACAGCGGTAGCGACATCGTTTCGCGGTTCATGGAAAGGGCCGAGCGCGAGATCATGGCGCCATGGCGCGCCCAATTTTCCGGCCTTTCCCTGCACACCGACATCATCGCTAATGCGCCCGCACTCGGCGCGGAAGAAGGCGGCGTCGCAGAGGCACTCGCCAAATCGCTTGTAGGTAGCAACAGTGCCAGCGCCGTTCCCTACGCGGCCGAAGCAGGCCAATTCCAGCAGGCCGGTCTTTCCGCCGTCATCATCGGACCGGGTTCGATCGAACAGGCACACAAAGCGGATGAATATGTCGATCTAGACCAGCTCGGCGACTGTTACCGCTTCCTATCGCGGCTGAGCGACTATTGCCGCTGATGGGCTTGACTCCCGACGCCAGGCGGGAATGCCGGTACTCTCGGCATGCCGGGATCGAACCGCAGGGAATCGCCCATTCCTCCGGACACCGCTACCTTCGGGCCATTCGTATGGCCGAGGGCCGTTGCGAGGACGGGTAGGCCAGCTTTCGATGGCTGCTTCGCACGACGAACTCTCGTCGATGCAACATTTTAAATGTGCCAAAGCGAGAGAGTCTCCGGGCAAGCACAAGGGCGTTGCAGCAAAGCCTGTCTATGGGGCAAATTAATCTCGGCCCAGCTGGCGCCGCTGCGGGGGCGGGCAGCGGCGAACCCGGCCGGGGGTCAGGACATCAATGCCTGGACGATCAACTGCACGACCTGCCCGCCTTCCTCGGTTCCCCAGTCTCCCACCAGCTCGGCCAGCACCTGATTGGTGCTTACGATCACAGCCCCGGCATTTTCCATACGCTGCAACGAGACGCGATCCGAGAGTTCCGTCGGTGAACCACCCGCGTCTGCGACCACCTGCACATTATATCCCTGTTCGATCAGCGTCAGGACGGGAAACACGGTGCAGACATCATTGGTGACGCCCGCGATGACGATGTTCTTGCGGCCTGCGGCCTTCACGGCGGCGGCAAAGCCCTCGTCTTCCATGGCATTGACGATGCCCATCCGCTTGACGCGATTGGCATAGGCCTCCGGGCAGATTTCCTGAAATTCCGCCAGCAGCGGCCCTTGGACGAAATCCTCCATGCTGGAGGTCAGGACGAGCGGCATATTCATGATCATTGCCGATTTGGCCAGCATCAGCGTATTGTTCTTCATCGCCTCGAACGGCGTGGATCGCGCCCAGCCCATGGTTCCGCTCTGATGATCGATCAGCAAGATCGCTGCGTTCTTTCCGGTAAAGCGCTCCATACCTCTTCTCCTGCCTTGGTCCGCATGTGCGGGTTTATGTAAGTCCTAAGGTCGTGGCGGCCGCGCGCTCAGCTCTGGCGCGCTATCGGTGGCCCATGAAACAGCGCGACCTGCGCGCTCGCCTCCCGCGCCTCAAATTTGAGCGATCGCTCGGAGCCGGACGCTGGGAAGGCCGGGATATCCGAACCGTTGGCGTCAAAAGCGATGCCATTGACCAAAATGCTGCCCTCGACCGGCACGACGAAAGCATTGTGCCCCTCGGTGAGCGTCAGTTGAAGCTCCGCCCCCGCTTCAAGGCTGATGTCGAGCAATGTGAGGTCGGTCGGCGGTTTCAGTGGAGACCGTACATGATCGAAGCTGCCCAAAGGCACACGGATTGCTGCGCCCGGACGCCTTACAGTTGGCACGTTATCCGGCTCGAGGCTGATTGCAAAAGGCGGCGCGCTGCGTTTCGCGGGCGGCAGATCGATAAAAATCTGGAACAGATGTGCTGTTTTCCCGGGCTCGGAAGGCACCTCCTCATGGACGATGCCTTGGCCCGCCGCGGTCCAGTGCAGCCCTCCCGGCCTGATCAGGTTGCGCGTGCCGATCGAATCCCGGTTGTAGAGGCCGGTCTCAGCCGCCGCGAAGACATAGGACACGGCCGAAAACCCGACATGCGAATGCGGTGGAAAGGTCGGCCCGCTCATATAGGCGTGGTCGACGCCCAGCACCGGGTCCATCGCACCGCTGCGGCCGTGGTCGCGCAGAGTCACGGCGCGAAAATGTGCGCCATGCGCCATCCCATCGAGCCTGAGCCTGAGCATCGCCATTTCCCTCGGTGCTAACCGGCTGTCGCGTTCTCACCGACAGCATGTTTCTCACGCGCACTTTTACTATCGCGATTAATGGGATAAAAGTGGGGCTTCCGGGATTCATAATTCCATAAACGAGATAATGATGCTGCCTCCATTGCACGACATGGCCCTGTTCGTCGAAGTGGTGAAGGCGAGGGGGTTCGCACGCGCAGCCGCAGCGATAGGCATCCCACCCTCGACGCTTTCCCGCCGCATCGGGCAGCTGGAGAGGACGATAGGTCTGCGGCTGTTCAACCGCACGACCCGCCGCGTCGAGTTGACCGAAGCGGGGCGCGCCTATTTCGAGCAATGCCAGCGCATCGTCGAAGACGCCCGCCGCGCGCATGAAACGCTGGAGGCTCTTCAGGCCAGCCCCACCGGGGTGATCCGGGTGTCGCTACCGGTGGATTTCGCCAACGTCTATCTCACCCCGCTCATTGCCGAGTTCGCCGAGGAGTTTCCTGGTATCGAGTTCGACCTGGATCTGACACCGCGGCGTGTGGATCTCATCGCGGAGCCATTTGACGTCGCAGTTCGGGTGGGCGAGCCTGAGGACTCGCGCCTGATAGCGCGGTTGCTTATGCGCCTTGAGCCGCTGGTCGTCGCCGCTCCCTCTTACCTCAGCCGCCGGGGTACGCCGATGCAACCGTCCGACCTAGCTGGGCATGATTGCCTTGTCATGCCGAGGAACAACCGCTGGCGGTTGAGCAATGGTATCAATCATGCGGAGGTCGAGATCGGCGGCCGCTTCAAGCTGAACAGCAACTCCATGATCCGGGGGCTTGCAGTGTTAGGTCAGGGTGTCGCGCTCATTCCCCGACAGATCGTCAACGATCAGCTCGTGGATGGCAGTCTCGTGCGCCTGCTGCCGGAGTGGGAGGGCGCATCAATTCCGGTATATGCCATCACGGAAACGCGTTTGCTGCCTGCCAAGGTTCAACTCTTTATCGACTTTCTACAACGGCGATTAAAGCAGCCGGCTGGCCCATCCCCATTAGCGGGCAGGGTTTCCACCGCGGGGCCAGTCCACTGATCCCTCTTGCGAGCCTGCGCGAAAAAGATGTATACACATTTCGCTCGGTGGTACGAGCCAAGGTTGCAACTGAACTAAAACGCCATGCGGACTGCAACACCGCAGCTGACCATTGGCGGGTGTCCGCGGCGGCGTTCGAAGACAATCACCTAAATCGATGGGGCTTGGAATGAAATTATATGGCTCTCAGGGATTACTTCTCATCGAGGTGGAATCCATTGCTGCGCAAGACCCGAATATCCATATCAAAGGGAAGATGATGGGCCAGGTGCCCATGACGGTCGTGCTTCGCCCCGGCGATGTGCGCGAGGCGCTTACCATGCTGTCGCCACGCGTGATCTGGCAGGCGGTGAAGATGCTGTTCCTGCGCAACAGCGACAGGACTTCGGCCTGACGCCGGACATGTCCTTGACAAAATGGATGCACTTTTTATCGTCTAGGCTCAGAGGATTACAAAGGACGCATCGATGCGGAAGGCAAAGCTCAAGCTGATATTGGCCGCACTGCCACGCATCATGGCTGTGGCGAAACGCATAAATCCGGCGTTCCACGATCATTTGGCCAAGGGCGGAGGCATTGTTCAAGTTCGACTGAAAGACAATAGTGTCGCGCGCCATTATATCTTCCGCAGCGGGCAAATTTCGACCTCGGCGGGCCTGCACCCCCAGCCGGATGTCGATATCGCCTTTCATGACGCGGGCGTCGCACTGCGTTTCCTCAAACCCAACGCCGCGCGCGGCGATATCATTCATTTCATCAAGAATTACTTGGTGGAAATGAACGGCAACGATGCGGTCGCGGTGTGGTTCTCCGGCCTCGTCAACGTGATGCAGAGCGGCATGTGGAAGCAGGGCATGAAGATGCCTGACGGCACGCACCGCTTTGTCACCAACACAAATGGCGGGCCATTGTTCGTTTATGTGAAGGAGGGAAAGATCGTCCGCACGACGCCGGTGGATCTGGCCGAGGGCGACCCCGAGAGCTGGGCAGTCGACGCGCGAGGCAAGCGCTTTACGCCGCATCGCCAGTCAACCGTGAACGTGCACGCACTTGCCACCAAATCTCTGGTCTATTCGGATCGCCGCTTGCTCTATCCGATGAAACGCGTGGACTTCGATCCCGAGGGCGAGCGGAACCCGCAGAACCGGGGCAAGTCCGGCTATGAAAGGATCAGCTGGGACGAGGCGCTCGATATCGTCGCGGGCGAAGTGACGCGGCAGAAGCAGACCTATGGCCCCGGTTCGATCGCTGTGCTCCACGGCGCGCACCATCAGATGGGCAATATCGGCTATTGGCTCTCTGCTTTAATGCGCTTCAGCAACATCCTTGGCGCGCCGATGCAGATGTTCTCGCCCATCAGCTGGGAGGGCTGGTATTGGGGGGCGATGCACCATTTCGGCAGCTCGCTGCGGCTGGGCCTGCCGGGCGCCTATGGCACGCTGGAAGACTGTATGAAGGAGTGTGAGCTGATCGTTTTCTGGTCCAGCGACCCGGAGGCGACATCCGGCCTTTATGCAGGCGGGGAGGGGTCGCAGCGGCGGCTATGGGCCAAGGAACTGGGCATCCAGTTCGTGCATATCGATCCGCATTACAACAGTACCGCGCAGATGCTCGGCGGCAAATGGCTCCCCGTGCGCCCGACGACCGACAGCGCGCTCGCTCATGCGATCATGTACGTCTGGATCACGGAAGGGCTTTACGACAAGGATTTCGTCGCCCGCTGCACCACCGGGTTCGACGAATGGAAAGCCTATATATTGGGAGAGGAGGACGGCACGCCCAAAACTCCAGCATGGCAAGAGGCGGAAACCGGCATTCCGGCCAAGGATGTGATTTCGCTCGCCCGGCTCTGGGGCAGGAAAAAGACCTATCTCTCGGCGGGCGGACTCGGCACCGGCTTTGGTGGCGCCTGTCGCGCGGCGACCGGACAGCAATGGGCGCGCAACATGATCCTGCTGATGGCGATGCAGGGCTGGGGGCGGCCGGGGGTCAATTTCGGCAACCTGCAATGCGGCACGCCCGTTGATCTGCTGCCCTATTTTCCTGGCTATGCCGAGGGCGGTATCTCCGGTGACATGACCAAGAATGCGGGCTTCATCAACAATTACGTCCGCATGCCGCATGTCGTGACGATGAACTCGGCCAGCCAGCGCATCCCGCGTGAGCGCACGATGGAAGCAGTCACGACCGGCAAGGCGAGCGGGTTCGTATGGGACGGCTCGGCGATCGAACAACAGTTCAACACCTATAGCTTTCCCGCGCCGGGCCAGTCTCGCCCGCACATGATCTATCAATATGGTGCATCTTCATTCGGCACGACGATGGACAGCTCCCGCCTTGTCAAAATGTATCGCGATCCCTCTGTAGACATGGTCGTCAGCCAGGCGATCTGGCAGGAGGGCGAAACCCAGTTCGCGGACGTCATCCTCCCAGCCTGCACGGTGGTCGAACGTCACGACATCAGCGAAGTCTGCGGCTGCGCGGGGTTCGCACATCATAACCAGAACCAGACCAATCACCGAATGGTCGTGATGCAGCACAAGTGCATCGAGCCGCTGGGTGAGTCCAAGTCCGACTATCGCATCTTCGCAGACATTCTTACCCGCCTGGGCTTCGGCGCGATGTTCACGGAAGGATGCGACGAACTCGACTGGTGCAAGCGCGTGTTTGAGTCCTCGGATCTGCCGAATTATATCAGTTGGGCCGAGTTCCTGAAGAAGGGCTATGTGGTGTTGCCGCCGCAAAGCGAGGAGACGCGCGATCCGGTCGAGATGCGCTGGTTCTACGAAGGGGCCAAGAAGAACACGCCGGAGCCGCACCCGCTGCCGTCCGATTACAAGAGCGGCTTTCTGGAGGGCTTGCAGACGCAGAGCGGCAAGATCGAGTTCCTGCCCAGCTCGTTGAAGCGCGGCGACCCGGACAATCCTGAGCGCCCGGTGCTCAACCGCTATGTTCCGGCGTGGGAAGGGCGGGCGAACGAGGATCTGGCGCGTCGCTATCCGCTCCAGCTCGTGTCCTCCCATCCGCGCTATAGCTTTCATACGCAGGCGGATGGCAAGGGCGGCCCCATCAACGCGATTGCGGACCATCGCGTGCGGGTGGATGGCTATGATTATTGGGTGGTGCGCATGAACAGCGAGGATGCGCGCGAACGCGGCCTCATGCAGCGCGATCTCGTGAAGCTGCACAATGAGCGGGCGGCGGTGATCTGCGCGGTAGATATCTCGCCTCTCGTGGCGCGAGGTTCGCTCAAGACGTTCGAGTCCTGTGCCGAATTCGCTTTTATCGAAGGGCCGGATGGCGAAATCGTCGATCGGGGTGGATGCATGAACTTGCTCACGCCCTCCCGCACGCAGGCGCAAGGCACCAGCGCGATCGCACCCAACAGCTGCCTCGTGCAGGCGGAAAAATGGACGACCCCATGGGGGAGGAACGATGAAAAAATGGACTCTGGTGATCGACGTCGCAGCGTGCACGAATTGCAATAACTGCGCCGTCGCCACCCAGGATGAATATGCTGGCAACAGCTTCCCAGGATACTCCGGGCCGGGCGCGCCAGATGTACGCCCGGTGGAGATCATGCGCCACGTGCGCGGCGAGGGGGCTATGGTCGATGTCCACCATGTGCCGCGCATGTGCAATCATTGCGATTCACCTCCATGCGTCGAGGCCGGGGGCGGCGCGATCCACAAGCGCGCCGATGGCATTGTTATTGTCGATCCGGACAAGGCCAAGGGCCGGCGCGATCTGGTAGACGCCTGTCCCTATGGCGCGATCAAGTGGAACGAGGCGCAACAGCTGCCGCAGAACTGGATTTTCGATGCGCATCTGCTTGACCAAGGCTGGAAGGAGCCACGCGCCGCGCACGTCTGCCCGACCCGCGCGATCCGGGCGTTGCAACTTACGGATGACGCAGTGGAGCAGATGGCGCGCGAGGAAGGGTTGCAGGTTCTGGAGCCGGAACGCGGCACGCGCCCGCGCGTCTGGTATCGCAATCTCGCACCGGTGCTCACCCATTTTATCGGCGGAAATGTCACCACGGGCGACGAGAACGCGATGGGCGTCGAGGTGACACTGTCCCGCAGCGGCAAGGCGGTGGCGACAACCCAAACCGATGACTTCGGCGACTTTCGCTTTGATGGCATCGCCCCCGGCGGCGGCTATGCGGTCTCCGCCCGCAGGCAAGGAGAGGGCGAGGTGCGGATCGATATTGAAGGAGAGGTCGAGGCGAGCAGAGTGATCCGGATATCGCTTGGCTGAACGCCACTAACGGTACTGGCGCACCAGACCGCCCCGACCGGCGCAGTTCAGAACAGGTGACGCATTCCGATCACCACATTGCGCCCACGCAACGGCGAGTGGTTCTTCACGAATGAGGTGTGGGCGAAGGCGAGCTCGTTCGTCAGGTTGGTGCCGCGCAGATAGAGTTCGACCGATTTTCCGCTGTCGACAGGCAGTCGAAAGGCTAGCGTCGCATTCACCATCGTATACCCGCCGGTGCGCGTTTCGTAGGACGCAAACTTGTCCTGCGCGAAGGTGCGGTAAACCTCGAGATCGCAGGACAGCTGGCCCAAGCTGCCTTCATAGCGCACGCCGAGGCGGCCTGGCAGAATGCGGGGAAGCTCGTCATTGCCGCTCTTCAGATCGGAATCGACATAATCGCCGAAAAGTGTGACGCGCAAAGAGGGATTAAAGCGATAGCGTATCTGACCATCGGCACCCCGGAAACGCGCATCGGCCGCGGTATATAGCAGCAACAGTTGCGGAACGCCTGTCGCGTTTTGCTGCTCAAGAAAACGTGCGAAGATGTAATTGTCGATATTCTGGTAGAACAAGCCAATTTCGAATTCGAGCGGCCCGCCCTCCTTTCGGAACGTTATATCCAGGGATTTGGCGCTTTCCTTGATGTCCATCAGGTTGGCCTGAAAACCCGTTCCAAGCAAGGATGTCCGCGATAGGCCCACCTCGAAACTGTTGGTCGCCAGATTGTTGCCGCCTGCGTAGAGTTCTCGAACGCTGGGCGCTCGCTGGGAGCGGGCGAGCGACAGCGCGGTCGAAAATCCGCCACCCATATCCCAGTTCACGCTTCCCGATAGCGAGAGCAAGTCGTGACGGCTTTTGCGCGTGACGTATTGGTCATTGTAGATTTGCAGGTAGAGCTGCTGAAAAAATGTAAGCTGATGGGGAATTAGCTGGGCAACGATTGCCAGCGCATCAGCAGAGAATTCATCGAAAGTCGGATAGGTCGGATCGACACTTCGACGGTCGTATCTCGCGCCGAATTCAACGTCGATCACGCCCAATTTTCGCGATTCTGTCAGAAAAATACCGATATTTTCTGTATAATATCTGTTCGACGCCTTGCCGAGATGGGCGTTGTTATAGTCTAGCCCGCTGAATGTTCCATCCGTGTATTGAGCACCAAGCGTACCGGTGAAGCCCAGAACCGGCTTGTGCGTCAATTCCAGACGGGCATCATAAACTTCGTTCCCATAGCGGGAGAACAAGGTTTCCGCATCGATTTCGTCGTGCCGATAGTCTGTGTACGACAAACGCAACCGGGTGCGTTCAATGCCAGGCAGCAGGTCCTGAAAATCTCCGCGAATATCCATCCGCTCGCTGCGGAGCTTGATTTGCGCTGTGTCGCTGTCATCTGTTCCCGCGAACACATCGATGATGCTTCCATGGGCCACGCAATGGAGGTTGGGCGCGTGGAGGTGGCACACGTTATTAGCATGGCTGTGGCCCGGCAAACCATATTGGCTGGCCTGCCGTGTATAGGCGGCGCCGATGTAACCCCCGGACGTAATCCATGATGCGCCAAGGCTGTAGCTCGTGCCTTCGGCGAAGGAATCCTTGAGCCGATCGCTGCCGAAAGCGTCGGGGACATCATAATCCTCGCTGACATGGCGCGATCCTTCGATGTGCACGGCAAAGGAGCCGAGCCCCGCCGTGATCCGCCCTGCGAGAGTCTTCTCCTCGTTGCCAGTTCCGTAGCGGACCTCCGCCGCGCCGCTCAAATTCCCGTCCGGCACCGCTCTAGGCACCTTGCCGTCAATCAGGTTGATCGCACCATTTAGCGCATTGCCGCCATAGCGCACGGCCGCCGACCCACGCTGGACCTCAATCGCATCGAGCAACAGGGGATCCGTGGTGATCGCGTGATCGGGCGAGACCGAGGACACGTCGAACAGATTGGCCCCGTCCGTTAATATCTCGATCCTCGGTACGGTCTGGCCGCGAATGACCGGGCGCGAAACGCCCCCGCCGAAATTGTCGAGATGAATGCCGGGAAGTCCCGCTAGCGTTTCCCCAAGTCCACCTTGGCGGCGGTGGGCAAGATCGTCTCCAGCGAGCACGTCAACTGGCTGTACTTCGGCTGCATCGCCGCCCAGCGATCGCGCCGTGACGATGATCGAGTCTTCGCGGCGTGCGCTCTCGGCCTCCTCGGCCTGCGCAACCCCGTGTGCGGAAATCGCAGCGGCACCATGCAGCAGAATCGAGCGGATATTCATCTATTATTCCTCTTTCTGGGTGGTTTGGAGGTGTTGGCATTGGTGGGTTGATGACGAGGGCGAGCCGCCGCGCGGCCACGCCTTCGATCGGCGGATGGTATGGGATACTCCTGCGAATCATGATATGTTGTATCATTACAATCTACCTTCGATCGAAAGCAAGAATGCGGGGTTAGATTGCTGCAAGCGACGGTGGGCTGGCTTGACGTGCCGGAGAGCTTTCATCTCTGGGCGCTGCTGACTGGGCTGCCCGTCAGTCTTTAAATGCTGCTGAGTTCCTGGCGCGACCGTGACGGCCATCTGCCGCTTCGGTGGTCGCATGGGCCTGTGTGAGCCAAGGGCCGAGTAGCCCCTGGCGTCCGCTCGATCCTTCGTCCGACAAGACAGCGTAGATCAGGTTATCCGACGATTGACCGCAGCCCAACGGCGACAACGAGGCGAGTATGATAGGCAGCGCCACGCCGAACCCAATGAGAACACATCAAGCGATTCCTTTGCTACATTTGTAGCAGTCGCTTGTAGAAAAGCCTATGTTTTCAGCTATTTCTCTGCGTTCCCAAGGGCTTGGAAAGCATTGGTGCCAGAAGAACACTAACATTGGGCATTCAAGCACCTGATTTCCCGCGCTAAATCCGCAGTGGAAAATCGCCAGCACCATCAATAACACCAACAGATGGTCTGGAAAAGGCTGGACTTTGGTGGAACAGCATCTTTTGCTCGTCAAACATCCAGTCAGTAATAGCCATAGGGCGGCCGAAAGCCGTGATCGTCATCGTCACCGAACAGCTTCTGTTTCTCGAAACGCTGCTCAAGTCCCCCGGCTGAAAGCGCGGTCTCGCGCGACGCAAGCCTGCGCTGAGCTAACGCGAGGAATTCCGCTACACGACGGCTATTTTCCGCCGTCATTGCTTCACGCTCTAGCCCCTCGACTAGCCGCCGCAGGCGATCCAGAGCAGCCAATTCCTCAAGGATCTCGTCCAGCGCTTTGCTTCGGCGTTCGGCGACGTGGTCCTGCCTGAGGATGATTTCACGCCGTAGGCGCTCCTCCTCACGTTGCCGTTCCTGCTCCGCACGCTTGCGAGTATTTTCTTTCTTGGCCGCCACGAGCACGGCGACGCCAACAGCAATATCGCTGGCCATATTCTCCAGGCGTTGGATCTTTGCATCTTTGAACGAACGGCGCGGGCTACTGCCTAACAAATAAGAATTTTCCAATTCAAATGCGAAGTGGCCTGTTGGATGATAATCCCATTCAGGTCCACGTGACGACCCCAGTTGAAATCGTCATCATCCCAGCTATGTGGTTTGTTCCAGCGGCGGGCGAGCCGCTTTCTTTCAGCCTCCTGTTTGGCAAGTTCCTCTGCGGTCGGCACATGTTTTTCACGCCGCACGCCTTCGCTGATCGAAAAGCCAACTGTCTCGCCATCATGCTCAAAATGCGCGGCCTTCTCACCTCTTATGAGCTTTATACCCAGCGCATCGGTAGCAGCTGCGATACGGCCGAGCACGAGCTGCAGGCGGTCGATAGAAGTTGGTGCCACGCTGGACTTGATGACGTTCGCGCCTTCGGCGGTGACAAGGCCGTTGATTGATGACGGCTTCGCCTTGCGGAGCTGCGCGATTGTTCGATCGACAACCGGATTTGCCGGTAAGATTGTGTCGGGATCGATGGAAGACGCAAGCAAACGCGCGCTCTCACGTGCCGCCGCAATTAGTTCTGGTTCCGGTCGTAATTCACTGGCCGCAATGGTGATTCTGTCTAAAGTCCCCGCTTGCACCTTCGGCAGAGGGGTCTGCTTGACCGGCTTGCCGGCGGCCTTCTTCGCCCACCAACCGAGCGGCGGGTTTGGAATGTTGTGTTTCTTGCAGATCTTATGGAGCGCAACATCGGAAAGTGCGAACTCCTTCGCCAGGTGAGTCATGGGTTTCGACCACACCAGGTCGTAGAATTCTAAACGTGTGAAAACGCGTGACATCCCGACATTATCTCGAAAATTTTTGCGATAAGCTACTCAGATAGAGAGCTCAGTTAATATTTCCCGTATTCTAGTGATTGGACTACGTGAACATCCGGATTCGAACTTGTAGCCGCTGATTAAGATGCCGTGCTATGGCTATATTTTTCAACTACTTAGTTGCATCCGGGCATATCATAGATAACCTTCTATCACATTGAAACGCAACGAGTAACAGCACAAAAACGGTCACACGTGAGACAAGCTCTTGGGCGGCAGTTGACGCCAATGGACAATCGGAATCATAATCCGCGTGTCGGGGGTTCAAGTCCCTCCTCCGCTACCATCCCTTGATCCGGAAGCTTCCACTAGCTTCCGCATTTTTCCAAAAATTGAAAGAAAAGCAGAGGGTTGCGGGTGATTCGCGTCCGCATGCGCCCATGGTCTTCCACATGCAGCCAGATTTGGTGTGGGGGTATTTTGGGGGTATTTTCGCGGAGTATCGGAAAGGAGCGATACCCCCAATGCCTCTCACGGAGATTCAGGCCCGAAATTCCAAGCCACGCGAGCGCGGCTACAAGCTGGCCGACGGGGAGGGCTTGTTCCTGTTCGTCCAGCCGAACGGGTCAAAGTTGTGGCGGATGAAGTACCGCTTCGCAGGCAAGGAGAAGTTGCTCTCGTTCGGCGCTTACCCGGACCTCGGGATAGCTGCAGCGCGTGACAAGCGCACAGCCGCAAAGGCGTTGCTAGCCGAGGGCAAGGATCCAATGAAATCCAAGGGGGAAGTGATTTTGCAGGAGGGAGCGACCTTCTTCGAGGTCGCAAAGCGCTGGCATGAAAATCGAAAGAGCGCGCTGAATTCCGCGCACGCCGAGCGCGTCTGGTCGCGCATGGAAAGGGACGTCCTTCCAGCCATCGGCGAGAAACTCGTGCATGAAATCACGGCGCCCGACGTCCTGGCGATGATACGCAAAATCGAAGCAAGAGGCGCGCTCGATATCAGCCGGCGTGCGAAGCAAGGGGTGGGGCAAGTCTTCCAGTTCGCAATCGCGTGTGGCCTGGCCTCGAATGATCCGACGACACATTTGCGTGGGGCGCTAAAGCCGCGACCAAGAGTGAAGCATATGAGCCGGTTGCCGCTCAGCGAATTGCCCGCATTTATCGAGAAGCTGCATGCCTACCAGGAAGAGGGCGAACGACGGTCCGCGATCACCCGTGATGCAGTTCTCTTTGCACTCCTGACTTGGGTTCGAACCAAGGAACTCCGGTTCGCCGCCAAATCCGAGTTTGAAGACCTGGGCGGCAAATCACCCGTCTGGCGCATACCAGCCGAGCGAATGAAGATGGGACGAGAGCATTTAGTGCCCCTCTCGCAGCAGGCAACGCACATCGCGAAATCTATGATAGCAGCAGCGCCTGGCGAGTTTCTCTTCCCGGGTAATGGCCCGAACAAGCCGCTTTCAGAGAACACAATGATCTACGCGCTCTATCGCCTCGGATACCACAGTCGCCAAACCGTACACGGCTTCCGGGGCTTGGCGAGCACCTGGGCCAATGAGCAGCTGGTCGAGTTCGGCAAGCCGCCCATGTGGATCAGGAAATACCATGAGGATTGGGTCGAACTACAGCTCGCGCATTCGGAGAAAAACGACGTGCGTGGAGCTTACAATGCCGCTGAATACCTGGCTCCCCGGCGCCGGATGATGCAGGACTGGGCTGACTATCTGAGCGGCGGGAAGGTGATCGACATCAAGAAGGCAGGGAAGCGCGCAGCCTGATAACTATGGCTTCGATCAGACCGGTCCAATCCAGTCTGCGCGCAAACGATCTCGACCTGCGACAACCCCCTCGACAATCACCGCTGATCCGACGAATTCGCATTCGGGTTCTTCGCTCTCGATGATCCAGACGACTTCGTCTGTCGTGGTCAGGAACAACCCGCGTCTACCACGGCTCAAAATTCCCGAGACGCGTATTCGACCCACGCTCACAACGTCCCCCGTTCAAAAGCGCCAATGGCGCAGCACTTCACGCACATAGGCCGGTGTCTCGCCATTGCGAGGAATACCGCCTGCGCGCTCGACGGCACCTGGACCTGCGTTGTATGCGGCGAGGGCCAGATGAACCACCCCGAACTTGTCCAGCATCTGGCGTAGGTATCGGGCCGCACCCAAGATGTTCGCCTTGGGATCGAAGCGATTTGAAACGCCAAGGTCCCGCGCTGTCCCTGGCATCAATTGCCCCAAGCCTGCGGCCCCGGCCTTGCTGATGGCCATCGGATTATATCGTGATTCCGTCCATACAAGAGCGTCGAGAAGGCCGCTTGGTAGCGAGTATTGGGCCTCAGCAGCGTAAACATGAGGAAGGTAGCTTGCCCGACGGAAGCCCGATGGCGCGCTGCCTTGGGGCTTTGGATATCGATAGGGCGGATAGGTTCGACCCGCATCGGTAGCCGGCGGCTCGGACGAGGCCGTTGGAGGCTTTCTCCAAATGCCGTGTTCGACGAGAAGGAAGCCATCGGTTCCTTCTGCAACGCGGAAGCCATCGGTCGTCAACTCCGAGGCAACGGTCATCTGAGTGGGCTCAAGTTCCTGCGCGTGAGCGGGGAGGACGAACCCAAGTCCTGCCGTTGCCACTGCGGCTACTGCCCATTTCAGTCTCATTCCCGAATCCTTTAATGGTCGAATCGGGAAAGAACATATATAGAACATATGATGTAGGAAAATGAAACCTCAGCGATGCAGAGCGGAGGCTGCGCGGGTGGAGGCACGTTACGATGGAGATGCCCCCATGCACCAACACCGATCATCCCAATTCCGAGGCGGGCAATTGGAAACCCGCGCGCGCAAGATAGTCGAGCAGTTGGGCGGTGTCTGGTCGCGTTCGCGCGGAATGTGCTGCTGCCCTGCCCACGACGACCGCACTCCTTCGCTAAGCATCACGCTCGGAAAGCGTGCAATCCTCGTTCATTGCTTTGCCGGCTGCGCGAACGAGGCGGTGATAGAAGCCATGGCCGGGCTGGGAATACGTATTGCGGACCTGTTCGATGGCACGAGTGGTCCGATCGTGGCCGAACCGCGCCAGGAAGTCGCCAATCGTAATGCGCTGAGGCTCTGGCGCGAGGCGTCGACCATCATTGGCAGCCCCGCCGAGAAGTACCTCGTGTCCAGAGGCATCACGATCTTTTCGCCGGAGCTGCGTTTCCACCCGCGTATGCCTCTGGGGCCAAAGGGTGCTGTCCGGTTTCTTCCCGCGATGGTCGCGGCCGTGCGCAATGATGCCGGAATTCTCGCGCTGCATCGCTCCTTCCTCGACCTCGACAAAACTAGCTTGGCTTCTTTCGATCAGCCTAGGCGTGCGTTAGGCAGTCCCGGTTCTGGCGCGGTGCGTTTCGCGCACCCGGATGAGGGACGCCTTGGCCTCGCAGAAGGAAACGAAACGGCCCTCTCAGCGATGCAAATGTTCAATGTTCCCTGCTGGGCGACGCTGGGAAACGAACGCTTCGGCTTGGCCACAATCCCGGAATCGGTGCGCCAGCTGTATCTCTTTGTCGACAATGATGCGGGTGGACGCCTTGCTGATGAGCGTGCGAGAAAGGCTTACGCTTGCGAAGGGCGGCTGATTGTAACCAGGCGTCCGGAGCTAACCGGCGACGACTGGAATGATGTGCTTATGCGCTCAGTCCGAGCTGCGGTCTGAATGTTGGTGAGAGGAAAGCAGGCTTGGGGCCTTGTGAGGCCCCCGGACGGATCCATCTGAACGGACACCCGGACAAACCCAGGGCCTCTTCAGGAGGTCTCCCATGTCACATGCAAATACCGCTTTCGCATTCTCCGATCCAACCGAGCCGCAAGTGTTGGCAGCGGCGAGGACGCTGGCCGCGCGGCTCGCTGCAGATCAAGCAATCTCGCGGCTCACTGTGAATGCAACATTGGCCGATCACTTCGACGGTAGCGACGCCGAAGGACGCTGGTCCGTACGCGATGCCCATGCCGCACTTGAATTGGCGCAGGTGCTGTTCCTGGCGCAGGCAACTGAATTCTCACCTGCGATGTCATCCAGCTTTGCCGATGAGGCTTTCACGCGCCTTGAAGGTCTGGTCCCGACCCAGTCCAACCGGAGCGACGAACAGATCGAGTGGCAACAATTCGCAACGCCGCCCCGTCTGGCCTGGGTGGCTGCAAGGGCATGCGCGATTTCTGCTGCTGAACTGGTTCTCGAACCGTCGGCCGGGACAGGGATGCTGGGCGTATGGGCAGCAAAGGCAGCTGCGCGTCTTGCTCTCAACGAGATTTCACCGCTGCGCCGCGAATGCCTGGGCGCCGTGTTTCCGGGGGCGACAGTCACGGGGTTTGACGGCGAACTGATCGACGAACTTCTCACGCCCGACGTGGGTCCGAGCGCGGTGCTGATGAACCCGCCCTATTCGCACGGTATCGAGAGGCGCCACGATAGCCGCACTGGCGACCGGCACTTACGTTCTGCCTGGAAGCGCCTTCTGCCCGGTGGCCGCCTGGTCGCAGTGATGCCCGAATGGTTCGAGCTTCCGAAGTTCCTTGCCGGGATCGCTGGTCCCCTCTCGTTGCGCCTCAACGCGAGGATCGAGCGCGGTTTCATCAAGCAGGGCACCTCAATCTCAACCCGGCTCCTGGTTCTCGACAAGGCTGAGGATGGTACCAGCCCGATCATCGCCCAGCCGGCAAACTTTGCCGAGCTTCATTTGCTGATCGATATGCTGCCTGACCGGGTAAGCCTGCCTGCCGAACCCAGCATCGGCCCCAAGCCAGCCTTGCCGTTTCGACTGGTGGCGAACAGGACGAAACCGGTTCCACTTAAGGTCCATCCAGCCGCTGCGGCGCCTTCGATTCTGCCGCTTGATTTTACTCCGCTCGAAGCACCTGCGCCTATCGAAAGTCAGGTTGGGCATTATTTGCCTTACCGACCGAGCCGGATCTCAATTGCGGATGCGGTCCCGCATCCGACCCCGCTCGTCGAATCCGTCGCGATGGGTTCGATAACCGCACCCGTTCCCGAAGTGGTGCCTCAGCTTCCTTCGAGCATCATTGCCGGAGGTGTCTTATCGGCTGCACAGGCCGAGACCCTGATCTATGCCGCAAGCGCGCATGCCCGCGATCTGCCAGGCCGCTTCGAGCCCGACGACAAGGGCTGCGCCTTGAAGGCGAGCCCCGAGGGGCGCGCCTACCGCATGGGCTACTTTCTTGGGGACGGAACTGGTGCAGGCAAGGGTCGGCAAGTCGCATCTGTCATCCTCGACCGGTGGGTGAGGGGTGAACGGCGCCACATCTGGATTTCCAAGAACGAAGCTTTGCTCGAAGATGCCCGCCGCGACTGGAGCGCGCTCGGTGGCCTTCCTATCGACATTCAGCCCCTTGGCCAATGGAAGCTCGGTGTCCCGATCGGAATGCGTGAGGGCATACTCTTCGTTACTTATCCGACACTGCGCTCGGGCCGCAGCGACGCGACCCGGCTTGAGCAGATCCTCGAATGGGCAGGGGAGGACTTCGACGGGCTCATCGTCTTTGACGAAGCCCATGCGATGGCCAACGCTGCTGGCGGCGAAGGCACACGTGGCAAGGTCAAGGGATCGGAGCAGGGCATCGCCGGTGTTCGCATGCAGAATCTGCTGCCGCGAGCTCGCGTGCTCTACGCTTCGGCGACCGGGGCATCCGACGTCAATAATCTCGCCTATGCCACTCGTCTTGGCCTGTGGGGTCCCGAGACGGCTTTTGCCAATCGCGAAGGCTTCGTCGCAGACATCCGCGATGGCGGTATCGCTGCAATGGAACTGGTCGCCCGTGATCTGAAGTCACTCGGACTGTACGCGGCGAGGGCACTTTCATTCGCCGGAGTTGAGTACGAGATTCTCGAGCATTGCCTGACCCCCGATCAGGTAGCGGTTTATGACGCCTATGCAGACGCCTGGGCGATCATTCATTCCAACCTGCGCGAGGCACTCGAGGCAACACGGATCGTCGACACTGACAGCGGCGATACCCTGAATTCAGGTGCCAAATCGGCTGCGTTTTCGGTGTTTGAAGGCACCAAGCAGCGCTTCTTCGCGCAGCTCCTTCTATCCATGAAGCTGCCGAGCCTGCTGCCTGCGATTGATACGGCACTTGCCGACGGCAACGCTGTTGTAGTGCAACTCGTCTCGACCGCCGAAGCCATGCTCAACCGCCGCCTCGCTGATCTCTCCGATGCGGAACGTGAAGCACTCGAAATCGATCTCTCCCCCCGCGAATATGTGTAATGTTGAGCTCAACATTACACATATTCTTTGCAGTCGCAGTTTA
>CAZEHR010000008.1:0-149312 GCA_964512265.1 uncultured Sphingobium sp.
AGGACGGCAAGGGCGAGATCGACGACATCGACAATCTCGGCAACCGCCGCGTCCGTTCGGTGGGCGAGCTGCTGGAAAACCAGTATCGCGTCGGCCTGCTCCGCATGGAGCGCGCGGTGAAGGAGCGGATGTCGAGCGTCGACGTGTCGACCGTGATGCCGAACGACCTCATCAACGCCAAGCCCGCAGTGGCTGCCGTCCGCGAGTTCTTCGGCTCGAGCCAGCTCTCGCAGTTCATGGACCAGACCAACCCGCTCTCGGAAGTCACCCACAAGCGCCGCGTTTCGGCGCTCGGGCCGGGCGGCTTGACCCGCGAGCGCGCGGGTTTCGAGGTGCGCGACGTGCACCCGACCCATTATGGCCGCATCTGCCCGATCGAGACGCCGGAAGGCCCCAACATCGGCCTCATCAACTCTCTGGCCACGTTCAGCCGCGTCAACAAATATGGCTTCATCGAGACGCCCTACCGCCGCATCGTCGATGGCAAGGTGACGGGCGATGTCGTCTATCTCTCCGCCATGGAAGAGGCGAAGCACACGATCGCGCAGGCGAACGCCGAGCTGAACCCGGACGGCAGCTTCGCCGAGGATCTCATCTCCGCGCGTGAGGCGGGCGAGTTCCTGATGGCACCGCGCGACCATATCACCCTGATGGACGTGTCTCCCAAGCAGCTCGTCTCTGTCGCGGCATCGCTCATTCCGTTCCTGGAGAATGACGACGCCAACCGCGCGCTGATGGGTTCGAACATGCAGCGTCAGGCCGTGCCGCTGGTGCGCGCCGAAGCGCCGTTCGTGGGCACCGGCATGGAAGAGACGGTGGCGCATGACTCCGGCGCCGCCATCGCCGCGCGCCGCACCGGCATCGTCGATCAGGTCGACGCGACCCGTATCGTTATCCGCGCCACCGAAGATGTGGAGCCGGGCAAATCCGGCGTCGACATCTACACGCTGATGAAGTTCCAGCGGTCAAACCAGGATACCTGCATCAACCAGCGCCCGCTTGTGAAGGTGGGTGAGCTGGTTCGCGCGGGAGACGTGATTGCCGATGGCCCGTCGACCGAGCTGGGCGAGCTGGCGCTGGGCCGCAACAGCCTCGTCGCGTTCATGCCGTGGAACGGCTACAACTATGAGGACTCGATCCTCATTTCCGAGCGCATCGTGAAGGACGATGTGTTCACGTCCGTGCACATCGAAGAGTTCGAGGTGATGGCCCGCGACACCAAGCTCGGGCCGGAAGACATTACGCGCGACATACCCAATGTCGGCGAGGAAGCGCTGCGCAACCTCGACGAGGCGGGCATCGTTTACATCGGCGCAGAGGTTGAACCGGGCGACATTCTCGTCGGTAAGATCACGCCAAAGGGCGAAAGCCCGATGACGCCGGAGGAAAAACTGCTCCGCGCCATCTTCGGCGAGAAGGCAAGCGACGTGCGCGACACCTCGCTGCGCCTGCCGCCGGGCGTTGCCGGCACGATCGTCGAGGTGCGCGTGTTCAACCGCCACGGCATCGACAAGGACGAGCGCGCGATGGCGATCGAGCGTGAGGAGATCGACCGTCTCGCGAAAGACCGCGAGGACGAGCGCGGCATTTTGAACCGCGCCACCTTCAACCGCCTGCGCGAAATGCTGCTCGGTCAGGTCGCCACAGCGACGCCGAAGGGCGTGCGCAAGGGCGAGCAGATCACCGACGAGCTGCTCGAAAGTGTCGAGCGCTATGAGTGGTGGAAGTTCGCGGTCGCGGACGACGCCGTTCAGTCGAACCTCGAAGCGGTGAAGGCGCAGTATGACGATGCCGTGAAGCTGATCGTCGAGAAGTTCGAGGACCGTGTGGACAAGCTCCAGCGCGGCGACGAGCTGCCGCCGGGCGTGCTCAAGATGGTCAAGGTCTTCGTCGCGGTGAAGCGCAAGCTGCAGCCGGGCGACAAGATGGCTGGCCGCCACGGCAACAAGGGCGTCATCTCGCGCATCCTGCCGGTGGAAGACATGCCGTTCCTAGAGGATGGCACCCCGGTGGACATTGTCTTGAACCCGCTGGGCGTGCCGTCGCGCATGAACGTGGGGCAGATCTTCGAAACGCATCTGGGCTGGGCCGCGCGCGGTCTGGGCCAGCAGATCAAGGCTGCTCTGGAGGACTGGCGCGAGGCCAACCCCAATCCGGAGGCCGCCGCGCCGCCGGAAGCGGTGAAGGAGCGTCTGCTGACGGTCTATGGCGACAAATATGCCGACGAGATCCGCGGCTATGACCATGATCAGATCGTCGAGCTGGCTTCGAACCTCGTCACCGGCGTGCCGATGGCGACCCCGGTATTCGACGGCGCGAAGGAGGCGGACGTTGCCGACATGCTCAAGCTCGCTGGCCTGCACGAAAGCGGCCAGTCGGACCTGTATGACGGCCGCACGGGAGACAAGTTCGACCGCAAGGTAACGGTGGGCATCATCTACATGCTCAAGCTGCACCACCTTGTCGACGACAAGATCCACGCCCGTTCGATCGGCCCCTACTCGCTCGTCACCCAGCAGCCGCTGGGCGGCAAGGCGCAGTTCGGCGGCCAGCGCTTCGGTGAAATGGAGGTCTGGGCCTTGCAGGCGTACGGCGCAGCCTACACATTGCAGGAGATGCTCACGGTCAAGTCCGACGACGTTGTCGGCCGCACCAAGGTTTATGAAGCGATCGTCAAGGGTGACGACACCTTCGAGGCCGGCATTCCGGAGAGCTTCAACGTGCTGGTCAAGGAAATGCGGTCGCTCGGCCTCAATGTCGAGCTGGCGGCGCTGGAAGACCTCAGCGACCAGGGACCGGACGAACTGCCGGAAGCCGCGGAGTAACCAATCCTCCCTCTCCCGTTCGCGGGAGAGGGTCGGGGTGAGGGGCGAGCACAGCGAGCGGCGCCCTCACCCTCCCACCGCCTGACGGCGGCGGGTCCCTCCCTCTCCCGCAAACGGGAGAGGGTTTCGAGGAAGGAAGAATTATGAACGAACTGACCAATTTCGCGAACCCGATCCAGAAGCCGGAAACCTTCGACCAGATCCAGATCGGCCTCGCCTCGCCAGAGCGCATCCGCAGCTGGTCCTTCGGCGAGATCAAGAAGCCGGAAACCATCAACTACCGCACGTTCAAGCCAGAACGTGACGGCCTGTTCTGCGCGCGCATCTTCGGCCCGATCAAGGACTACGAGTGCCTGTGCGGCAAGTACAAGCGCATGAAATACAAGGGCATCGTCTGCGAAAAGTGCGGCGTTGAGGTTACGGTATCGAAGGTCCGTCGTGAGCGCATGGGCCATATCGAGCTGGCCGCCCCGGTCGCGCACATCTGGTTCCTGAAGTCGCTGCCCAGCCGCATCGGCCTGCTGCTCGACATGCAGCTGAAACAGCTGGAGCGCGTGCTGTACTTCGAGTCCTACATCGTCATCGAGCCGGGCCTGACCCCGCTCGATCGCTATCAGCTCCTTACCGAGGATGAGCTGATCGACGCGCAGGACGAATATGGCGAAGACGCCTTCACCGCCGGCATCGGCGCGGAAGCGGTCAAGCAGATGCTGATCAGCCTCGACCTTGAGGGCGAAAAGCAGGCGCTGCTCGAAGAGCTCGCCACCACCAAGAGCGAGCTGAAGCCCAAGAAGATCATCAAGCGCCTCAAGGTCGTCGAGAGCTTCCTTGAATCCGGCAACCGCCCGGAGTGGATGATCCTCGATGTCGTGCCGGTGATCCCGCCGGAGCTGCGCCCGCTGGTGCCGCTGGACGGCGGCCGCTTCGCGACGTCCGACCTCAACGACCTCTATCGCCGCGTCATCAACCGTAACAACCGCCTGAAGCGCCTGATGGAGCTGCGCGCGCCGGACATCATCGTCCGCAACGAAAAGCGCATGCTGCAGGAGGCGGTCGACGCCCTGTTCGACAACGGCCGCCGTGGCCGCGTCATCACCGGCGCCAACAAGCGTCCGCTGAAGTCGCTGTCCGACATGCTGAAGGGCAAGCAGGGCCGCTTCCGCCAGAACCTGCTCGGCAAGCGCGTCGACTATTCCGGCCGTTCTGTGATCGTGACCGGGCCTGAGCTCAAGCTGCACCAGTGCGGCCTGCCCAAGAAGATGGCGCTGGAGCTGTTCAAGCCGTTCATTTACGCCCGCCTCGACGCCAAGGGTCTTTCCATGACCCTGAAGCAGGCGAAGAAATGGGTCGAGAAGGAGCGCAAGGAAGTCTGGGACATTCTGGACGAGGTGATCCGCGAGCACCCGGTGATGCTGAACCGCGCGCCGACCCTCCACCGCCTCGGCATTCAGGCGTTCGAGCCTGTGCTGATCGAGGGCAAGGCGATCCAGCTGCACCCGCTCGTCTGCTCGGCGTTCAACGCCGACTTCGACGGCGACCAGATGGCCGTTCACGTGCCGCTGAGCCTCGAGGCGCAGCTGGAAGCGCGCGTTCTGATGATGTCCACTAACAACATCCTCTCGCCCGCCAACGGCAAGCCGATCATCGTCCCCTCGCAGGACATGGTGCTGGGCATCTACTACCTCTCGATGGAGCGCGAAGGCGAGCCGGGCGAGGGCATGATGTTCGCCGACATGGCCGAGGTGCATCAGGCGCTGTTCACCAAGTCCGTCACCCTGCACAGCAAGATCATCGCGCGCGTGCCGCAGACCGACGAGAACGGCGAGCAGATCATGAAGCGGTTCGAGACCACGCCGGGCCGCATGCTGCTCGGCGAATGCCTGCCCAAGAGCCACAAGGTTCCGTTCCCGATCGTCAACCGCCTTCTCACCAAGAAGGAAATCGGCGACGTGATCGATCAGGTCTATCGGCACACCGGCCAGAAGGACACGGTGCTGTTCGCAGACGCGATCATGAGCCTCGGCTTCCGCCACGCGTTCCAGGCCGGCATCAGCTTCGGCAAGGACGACATGGTGATCCCGGCCTCGAAGGAAGCCACGGTCGATGAGACCAAGGCGCAGGTTGCTGACTATGAACAGCAATATCAGGACGGCCTCATCACCCAGCAGGAAAAGTACAACAAGGTGATCGACGCCTGGTCCCGCTGCGGCGATCAGGTGGCGAACGCGATGATGGACGAGATCCGCGCCCAGCCGAAGGACGAGAACGGCCGCATGGCGCCGATTAACTCCATCTACATGATGGCGCACTCCGGCGCGCGTGGATCGCAGGCGCAGATGAAGCAGCTTGCGGGCATGCGCGGCCTGATGGCGAAGCCGAGCGGCGAGATCATCGAAACACCGATCATCTCGAACTTCAAGGAAGGCCTCACGGTTCTCGAATATTTCAACTCCACCCACGGCGCCCGCAAGGGCCTCGCGGACACGGCGTTGAAGACCGCGAACTCCGGCTATCTCACCCGCCGTCTGGTCGACGTCTCTCAGGACTGCACCATCGTCGAGGAAGATTGCGGCACCGACCGCGCGCTGGAAATGAAGGCCATCGTGCAGGGCGGCAACGTCATCGCCTCGCTCGGCGAGCGCATCCTTGGCCGTACCACGGCGGAGGACATCGTCGACAGCAAGGACAGCAGCGTCCTCGTCGCCGAGGGTACGCTGCTCGATGAGGCGCTGGTCGCGAAGATCGAGGCCATCGGCATTCAGGCGGTCAAGATCCGCTCGCCGCTCATCTGCGAAAGCAAGATGGGTGTGTGCGGCAAGTGCTATGGCCGTGACCTCGCGCGCGGTACGCCAGTCAACATCGGCGAGGCTGTCGGCGTTATCGCCGCGCAGTCGATCGGTGAGCCGGGCACCCAGCTAACGATGCGGACCTTCCACATCGGCGGCGCGGCACAGCTCAACGAAACCTCCAACCTCGAAGCGGTTTCGGATGGCACCATCGAGCTGCGCGATATGCCGACGATCGTCGACAGCCGTGGCCGCCGCCTCAGCCTCGCCCGCAACGGCGAGCTGGCGATCATCGACGACGAGGGCCGCGAGCGGGCGATGCACCGCCTGCCTTATGGCGCGCAAATCAGCTTTGCCGATGGCGCCAAGGTCAAGAAGGGTGACCGGATCGCGGAGTGGGACCCCTACACCATGCCGGTGATCACCGAAAAGCCGGGTGTCGTGAAGTATCAGGATCTTATCGACGGCAAGACGCTGACCGAGCAGGTCGACGAAGCGACGGGCATTGCCCAGCGCGTCGTCACCGAGCATCGGGCCTCGTCGCGCACCAAGGAAGACCTGCGTCCCCGCCTCACCCTGCTTGACGACGCAAGCGGCGAGTCCGCGCGCTACATGCTCGCTATCGGCGCGATGCTCTCGGTCGAGGATGGCCAGGCGGTTCAGGCGGGCGACGTGCTCGCCCGTGTCAGCCGCGAGGCCGCCAAGACCCGCGACATCACCGGCGGTCTGCCGCGCGTGGCCGAGCTGTTCGAGGCGCGCAAGCCAAAGGACAACGCGATCATCGCCAAGGTCTCCGGCCGCGTCCAGTTCCTCAAGGACTATAAGGCGAAGCGCAAGATCGCGATCCAGCCCGAGGACGGCGGCGAGCCGATCGAGTATCTGATCCCCAAGTCCAAGGTGATCGACGTTCAGGAAGGCGACTATGTGAAGCGCGGCGACAACCTGATCGGTGGTTCGCCCGACCCGCACGACATTCTGGAAGTGCTCGGCATCGAGCCGCTGGCCGAATATCTGGTCAGCGAAATCCAGGAAGTCTATCGCTTGCAGGGCGTGAAGATCAACGACAAGCACATAGAGGTGATCGTTCGCCAGATGCTGCAGAAGGTTGAGATCACCAACGGCGGCGACACCACCCTGTTGCCGGGCGAGCAGCTCGACGCCGAGGAGATGCACGAGATCAACGCCAAGCTCGAAGCCGGTCAGCAGCCTGCCGAGGGCAAGCCGGTGCTCCTGGGCATCACCAAGGCCTCGCTCCAGACGCGCAGCTTCATCTCCGCCGCTTCCTTCCAGGAAACGACGCGGGTGCTGACCGAAGCCGCCGTTCAGGGCAAGAAGGACACGCTCGTCGGCCTCAAGGAGAATGTCATCGTCGGCCGCCTCATCCCGGCGGGCACCGGCGCGGGCATGAACCGCCTGCGCGTCACGGCGAACAGCCGCGACGCAGCGCTCCGCGCCTCGCTGCGCAGCATCGAAGCGCACCTTATCGCGCCGCAGTCCGCGGCCGAAGAGCACGCCTATGAGCTGATGCAGGGTCCGGAAGCCGCAATCGGCGACGATCCGCTGGCGAAGGTGCAGGGCGACGACTTCACGACGGAAGACGTGGAATAAGTTCACCACTCGCTTGAGCAGAAATAACAGCCCGCCCGGAGGTTCGCTTCCGGGCGGGCTTTTGTTATGGGGTGATCATGCACATCAGCGCGCTTGCCATCTATCCCGTCAAGAGCCTCGGCCCGGTCATGCTCCCACAGGCCGAGGTCACGCCGCGCGGGCTGGCGGGGGACCGGCGCTGGATGATCGTCGATGCGCAGGGCCGCTTCGTCACCCGGCGCGAGTTGCCGGTGCTAGCCCGGATCGGGATGAGTCTCGACGAAGGCGGCTTCCGGCTCCACGCGCAGGAAGGAAACGCGTTCCTGCCCGCAACCTCGGCGGATGGCGAGCTGGCGCCCGTAACCGTGTGGCGCGATACGGTGCCCGCCTATGTGATCGAAAACGACGCAAGCCGGCTGATTTCGCAGATCGCGGGCCGCGCGCTGCGCCTCGCTTACATGCCGGAGGCGACCGACCGCCCCGTAGACCCCACTTATGCCCGCGCGGGCGAAACGGTCAGCTTTGCCGATGCCTTTCCGATCCTCATTACCACCGACGAATCGCTCGCCGCTCTCAACGCCACGCTGGAGGCACCCGTTGAGATGGCACGCTTCCGGCCCAACATCGTTCTATCGGGCATCGAGGAAGCCTGGGCCGAGCGCGGCTGGAGCATGGTAGAAACAGGCGACGTGCGCCTCCGCCTCACCAAAGCATGTATCCGCTGCATCGTCATCACGCAGCAGCCAGACACAGGCGAGCGGCAGGAAGGCAATGCCGTGCCCACAGCGCTGCGGCGGCTGGGCCAGTTCGGACCGAAGGGAGCACTGTTCGGCATGAACGCCGTGCCCGAAACTACGCCTGGTCGGTTATCTGTCGGCGATCGCGTCGTATCGGCCTGACGCAAAAAGGGGCGAACCTCGCGGCCCGCCCCAGATTTCCACTATGTGTTTCGACTATCGGGCCGAAGCGCCCGCGCCCACACTCGCACCGGCGCTGGCGCCGCTCGGCGAAGCCGAAGCCGAACCGCCGACTTTGGCGTCGCCGCTTACGCTGCGGTCGGTAGTGGCCGCGTCAGCGGCTTTCTCCTTTGCTGCGGTCGCGGTGTCAGCGGCCTTATCCTTGGCTTTGGCAGCGCGTTTGTGCGCAGCATGCGCGGTGTCCTTGGCCTTGTCGGTCGTCTTGTCAGCGGCGGTGTCGACGGTCGACTTGGTGGCTTCGGTAGTGTCCTTCGCCGTCTGCGCCGTGTTCGACACCGTGTCGCCGACACCAGTTGTGTCAGCGTTCACGCCACCCGTGACAGATCCCGCGCCGTTCAGCGCGCCACCGGCCGTGCTCCCCAGGCCGCCCGTCACGCCTCCTGTGACGCCACCCGTCAGGCCGCCGCCCAGCTGAGCCTGAGCCGCCGGGATCGCCAGCGTCAGCGCGATCAGGGATATAGTTGCCTTCAACATGATATTCTCCTCGACATAATTGTGCCGAAAGAGTCAACACGCTGACAAAGACGAGGGTTCCTTACTGTCTCCAAATAAGACAGTAAAAACAATATATTAACAAATATTCATCTTGAGTTGAGCGTCACCCGCACTGTGCGCGGTGAAGCAGTTTCTGGTCCGCCAGTACCAGCGCCACCATTGCTTCGACCACCGGCACGCCACGGATGCCGACGCAGGGGTCATGCCGCCCCTTGGTGATGATCTCGGACGCATCGCCTTCCTGCGTGATCGTCTCGACCGGGATCAGGATCGAACTCGTCGGCTTGAACGCCACCCGCACCCGGATCGGCTGGCCGGTCGATATACCGCCCGCTATCCCTCCCGCGTGATTGGCGAGGAACTCGGGCGATCCGTGGTCACCGGGCCGCATCGGGTCGGCATTCTCCTCACCGCGCAGCACCGCAGCCGCAAAGCCGTCGCCGATCTCCACGCCCTTCACCGCATTGACGCTCATGCAGGCGCTGGCAAGCTGCGCATCGAGCTTGGCATAGAGCGGCGCGCCCCAACCGGCAGGAACGCCGGTCGCCACGCATTCGACCACCGCACCGAGCGAGGAACCGTCTTTGCGCGCGGCATCGACAAGCTTTTCCCATCGCGCAGCGGCCTTGGCGTCCGGGCAGAAGAAAGGATTGTTGCCGATCTCGGCTGCATCGAAGGTGGCGGGGTCGATCGCGTCTCCACCAATTGCGCTGACATAACCAAGGATCGACACCTCCGGTACCACCAGCCGCGCCACCGCGCCTGCCGCCACGCGCGAGGCAGTTTCGCGCGCACTACTGCGCCCGCCGCCACGGTAATCGCGAAAGCCGTATTTCGCGTCATAGGCATAGTCGGCATGGCCGGGCCGATAGGACTTGGCGACATCGCCATAATCTTTCGACCGTTGGTCGACATTCTCGATCATCAGGCTGATCGGCGTGCCGGTCGTCTTGCCTTCAAATACGCCCGAGAGGATGCGGACCTGATCCGGCTCCTGCCGCTGCGTCGTGAATTTGGAGGTGCCCGGCCGGCGCTTGTCCAGAAAAGGCTGAATGTCAGCCTCGCTCAGGGGCAGTCCCGGCGGGCAGCCATCCACCACCGCGCCGATGGCAGGGCCGTGGCTCTCCCCCCATGTGGTGAAGCGAAAAACGCTGCCGAATGTGTTGAAGCTCACTCGGCCTTGTCCAATGCCATATCCGGCGCGTCCTCTGCCTTCATGCCGATGACGTTATAGCCCGCGTCGACATGGTGGATCTCGCCCGTCACGCCGCTCGCCAGATTAGACAGCAGATACAGCCCTGCGCCCCCCACATCCTCGATCGTCACGTTGCGGCGCAAGGGCGAGTTCAGCTCGTTCCATTTGAGGATATAGCGGAAGTCGCCGATGCCGCTTGCCGCCAGCGTCTTGATCGGCCCGGCGGAGATGCCGTTCACGCGGATATTCTCCGGCCCCAGATCCATCGCGAGATATTTGACCGAGGTCTCAAGCGCCGCCTTGGCGACACCCATGACGTTGTAATGCGGGATCACCTTCTCCGCGCCATAATAGCTGAGTGTCAGCAGGCTGCCGCCTTCCGGCATCATCGCCCGCGCCCGCTTCGCCACCGCGACGAAGCTGTAGGCAGAGATGTTCATGGTCAGCAGGAAGTTATCGAGACTGGTGTCGACATAGAGGCCGCGCAGTTCGTTCTTGTCCGAAAAGCCGATGGCGTGAACGACGAAGTCGATCGTCGGCCATGTCTCCGCCAAAAGGCCGAACGCGGCGTCGAGATTGTCCATGTCCGACACGTCACACGGGATCAGGAAATCCGAGCCGACCTCGGCGGCGAGCGGGCGCACGCGCCGCTCCAGCGCCTCGCCCTGATAGGAAAACGCCATCTGCGCCCCCTGCGCATGCAATGCCTTTGCGATTCCCCAAGCGAGCGACTTGTCGTTGGCGAGGCCCATGATCAGCCCCCTTTTGCCTGCCATCAAACCCGTCATGCGTGGTCCACCTCTTGCTTCTTATGCTCATCCACACCATCCGGCGGCGGAAATTCCGCCAACGCGGCATTCAGTTCCGCGCCAATTACCACGCCAAGCCCGACGAGGAAGAAAAAAATGAGGGTGATCATCACACCGGCAAGGCTGCCATAGGTCATGTCATAATCGGCAAGGTGCGAAAGCGCCCACGGCAGGATCAGCACGACGGCATACCACCACAGCCCTGTGAACAGCGCGCCCGGCCATTTCGGAAACTCCGGCCCGCGATATTTCTTGGGCGTCAGCGAATAAAACAGCCCATAGAGCGCGATGGTCAGCACGACGAGCGGCACGAGCTTGGTAGCGTTGATGAAGCCCATCGCGTTATCCGCAAACGGCAGCACGCGCCGAACGAACTCGTCCGCCCCCGTCACCGCGACCTGCGCCGAAAAGGCGATCATCGTGCCAAACACGCTGGCGATCACGATGCCGATGGAGCTTAAGCGGTGCTTCCAAAACGGCGTGGCGCTGGTCGTGCCATAGGCGCGACGCAATATGTCGCGAATGGTCTCGATCAGGCTGCCGCTGCTCCAGATCGCGACGGCGAGACCGAGCCACACGATGCCCGACCCAGTGCGCGCGTTGATGACATTGTGGATCGGGCGGCGCAGCACATCGGCGACATCGGGCGGCACCGCGAGGAAAAAGGCGTTCACTGCCGCCGCGCCATCCTCCGTCTTCCCGAATATGCTGGCGATTGTCGCCGCGACGATGAAGAACGGAAACAGCACGAGCAAAGAGTTGTACGCCAGGTTGCCGGCATGAATGAACCCGTCATTATAGGTTCCCACCGCCACCCGCTTGACGATCTCGAGCGCATAAGCGCCGTGGCGCGTCCGGCCGAGTTGGTCTTTCCATCGATGAATGGAATAGCTGCGATCCTTGCGGCGAGACTCGGGGGCGAGAGGCGAATGGTCTTGCATCGAAGTTCCCCGCTGTTCTGGCGGCAGCCTATCCGGTCATTCCTGCCCGGATGGGGCGCGTGTCACTCCAACGCGTGAGAAATTCGCGCAGTTCCGGGTCGTCGGAGGGCAGGTCGATCATCAGTGTGACGAGCTGATCGCCGCGCGAACCATCTTTGGTCGAGAAGCCCTTGCCCTTGAGGCGCAGCGTCTTGCCAGAGCTGCTGCCCGGTGGCACCGCGAGCATCACCGGGCCGTCCACCGTCGGCACTTTCACCTTGCCGCCGTTCATCGCCTCATCGAGCGTAATCGGCAGGTCGAGGCGCACATCGTGCCCATCCTGGCGAAAGAACGGGTGCGGGCGAATCTCGATCGTGATGATGGCGTCACCCGCGCCGCCCGGCCCCGGCTCGCCCTTACCGGCCAGGCGCATCTGCGTGCCATGCTCGACGCCGAGCGGGAGCTTGACGTCAATGGTCTTGCCATCCTGCAGCGTGATGCGCTGTGTTGCGCGCGTGGCGGCGTCGGTGAAATCGACCGCCAGGCGGTAATTGACCGTCCCGCCCTTGGGTGCGCGGCCGCGCCCTCGCCCGCCGAAATCGCCGCCAAAGCCGGATGCGCCGCGCTTGCCGCCGCCGAACAGACCTTCGAACAGGTCGCCGAGGTCCGGCCCGCCCGCTCCGCCAAACTCGAACCCTTCCGGCCCGCCCTGCCCGCCCGAGCCATAAGCCGCATAGGCGTTGGCATTTCCACCCCGTCCGCCAAAGCCACCGCCGCCATAGCCGAACGGGCTGGTAGGGTTGCCGTCTCCATCGATCTCGCCACGATCGAACCGGGCGCGCTTGTCCTTGTCAGACAGCAGGTCATAAGCGTTGGTCGCCTGCGCAAAGCGATCGGCTGCCTTGGGATTATCCTTGTTTTTATCGGGATGCAGCTCCTTGGCGAGCTTGCGATAGGCGGATTTTATCTCCGCCTCGCTCGCGCCGCGCGCCACGCCCAATGTGCTGTAAGGATCCGCCATGCCCGTCCTGAAAAAACCCTTGCTCCGTTGATCTGCATCATGTGGCGTAGAGAGCGCCCTGCTTCAAGATAAGAATGCAGCGAAAAGAGCCTGTGTGCTCGACAACACGCCATCACAAGAGCTAGGAAAGCGCAATGACGGAAGACCCCTTCACCCTTTTTGACGAATGGTTTGCCGAAGCGCGGCAGAGCGAAATCAACGACGGCAACGCAATGGCGCTGGCTACGGTCGACGCGCAGGGACGCCCCTCCGTACGCATGGTGTTGCTGAAAGGGCACGGACAGGACGGATTCATTTTCTATACCAATTTCGAGGGACGCAAGGCGGGGGACCTACTGGCCAACCCCAATGCTGCGCTGCTGTTTCACTGGAAATCGCTGCGCCGCCAGATCCGCATCGAAGGCGCGGTTTCCCGTGTCGATGACGCGACAGCAGACGCCTATTTCGCCACGCGCAGCCGCGACAGCCAACTCGGTGCATGGGCGTCTGACCAATCGCGCCCCCTGGAAAGCCGCTCAACCTTTATGAACCGCTATGCCGAGATCAAGGCCGAGTTCGAGGGGCAGGACGTCTCCCGCCCGCCGCACTGGTCCGGTTTCCGCCTGGCCCCCCGCCAGATCGAATTCTGGCAGGACAGGGAGCACCGGCTGCACGAACGCTGGCTCTATGTCGCGGATGGCCAGGGCGGCTGGACCACGGGCATGCTTTATCCATGAGCACCACCGCCCCGCCCAGCTTCGCGCAGCGCGGCAAGCTCACCCGCAACGCCGCACTGGCAAGCGTGGCTGTGGCGACGATGCTGCTCGCGCTCAAGGCTTGGGCGCTGTGGCGCACCGATTCGGTTGCGGTGCTGGGTTCGCTCGCAGACACCAGCCTCGATCTCGTCGCCAGCATCGTCACGCTGCTCGGCGTCCATTGGGCGGCGCAGCCCGCAGATAACGAACACCGCTTCGGCCATGGCAAGGCGGAGGCGCTGGCCAGCCTGTTTCAGGTGACACTCATCACCATTGCCGCGCTCGGGCTGGCCTGGGAATCGGCGCACCGGCTGATGTCTGGCGCACACGCAACAACGGGCGCGGGCGAGGGTATCGGCGTCTCGCTCATAGCAATCGTGCTGAGCCTCGGGTTGGTGTTGTACCAAAAGCGCGTGATCGCCAAGACCGGCAGCCTCGCGATCGGCACAGACAACCTCCACTATCAGTCCGATTTCTACCTCAACCTCTCGGTCATCGTCGCGCTGGTTCTGGATCAATATTTCCACGTCTCCGGCGTGGACCCGCTGTTCGGAATCGGCATCGCAGGCTGGCTGGCATGGAACGCCTATCATGCCGCGTCCGATGCGGTCGATCATCTGATGGACAAGGAATGGTCGGTGGAGGAGCGCCAGCATTTTCTGGAAGTCGCCTCGCGCCACCCCCAGCTCAAGGGCATTCACGACATGCGCACGCGCTCGTCGGGCGCGCATCGCTTCGTGCAGTTTCACGCCTCGGTCGATCCCAACATGACCGTGCGGCAGGCGCATGACGTGATGGACGAGATCGAGGCGGCGCTGATGAAGGATTTCCCCGGCGTGGACATATTGATCCACCCGGATCCGGAAGGCCATGTCGAGGGCGGGGACGATCCGCTGCGGGCGATAGCGGCAGAGGAGTTGCTGGCCCAGGAGGAAGGCGGGAGCAAGCCCGCCTGACATCCTTCAACCTTGCGGAAACAGCTCAACCAGTCGCAACAGTGCACGGCGCACGCCCGTATATTGCTCACCGGTGGAAACACCCATACGCACAATCACCAGCCGCCGCGTGGGATCGATCAGCAGATACTGCCCATGGTGCCCGACCGCGGCAAAGATGCGCCTTGATCCTCTGCCGGGGAACAGCGGATTGCCCTCCCCATCACGGTTGAGCCAGACATGCCCGCCATAGGCAGGGTTACGCGGCGAAGGCGTGGTCATGAACTCTACCCAGCGCGCGGAGAGCACCTGATGCCCTTTCACCCGCCCCTTGTTGCGCAGGAACTCCCCGAAGCGCGCATAATCCCCCGCCGTCATGTGCATCATCGCCCCGCCGATCATGGTGCCGCGCTGATCGAACTCAGGCGTCAGACTGCTGATGCCAAGCGGAGTCGTCAGGCGCCCGCGAATGAACTCGATCATCAAGGCGCGGCGCTGATCCGCGCCGCCGCTGGTGGTCAGCATCCGCGTCATCAGGTCAGAGAGGATCATCGAGTCGGCGGTCGAATAGACGAAGCGGCTGCCCGGTGGATGCGCGATCGGCTTGGCCTCGGCAAAGCCCGCCATATCTGCCGAGCCATCGGTGAAAATCATGCGCACCGTGTCCGCCTCATAGAGCGGCGGTCCGTCCTCGCTATGCTCCAACCCGGAAGTCATCTGCAGCAGGTTGCGTAGGGTAATCGCGCCACGCGGATCGCCGGGCTGGCTCCAGGCGGGAACAGGCGCGGGGCTGTCGAGCGCCAGCCGCCCGTCCGACACCATCAGGCCGATCAGTGTCGCCGTAACCGTCTTGGCGATCGAGCGGGAAAGAAGTTTCGTTTGCGGCCCTATCCCCTCGCCATAGCGCTCGGCAAGGATCTCCCCGTCGCGCATCATCAGGAAGGCCTGCGTCTCGCCCGAGGCGTCTTCATCGAACAGGCCCTCGGCGGCGTCGGCAATCTGCCGCCCGCTGATGCTGCCACTGCCCTGTAACGTGCGATAGCGGGAGAGGTCGGCGGGCGGGGTGGCGTCCTGCGCTCCGGCATGGCGCTGCCACAGCGCGGCCACAGCCACTGCCACGATGAGCAGCAGCGCACTTGCCGCGAGCCATTTTTTGCTGTTGATGAGGGCCTTCATCGGTGGGCGTTTACCACATCATTTCGAAAAGGGCAGTCATGGTTCGCTCCGAAGGCAAAGTGGATTGGGCGCGGTCGATCCTGATCGCGATGCTCGGCGCATTCGCCCTCTTTGCCGCGTGGAACTGGAGCACATGGCAGCGCGCGGGCGCGACCGGCGCCGCCTATGCGGCGCGAATCACCTGCTCCTGCCGCTATATCGGCGGGCGCGACGCGAGGAGCTGCGCTGAGGATATTCGCGACGATGCCTGGATGGCGTCTGTCTCCGAGGTGCCGGAGGAAAAAGCCGTGCGCGCTTCGGTGCCGCTCCTCGGCAGCGCGCGGGCCGTGTTCAGGCCGGGCTTCGGCTGTGTGATGGAGCAGGAAGCGCGCTGAGGGTTTCCTCGATCCACCCGCCGCCTAGCACGCGGTCCCCGTCATAAAGCACCGCTGCCTGCCCCGGCGCGACGCCATATTCCGGGCTCTCGAACAACAAGCGGTCTTTCTCCAGCCTAGCCGACACCGGCTTGGCAAGCGAGCGCACCTTGGCCATGCACGGCTCGGAATAGTCCCCGCCCAGCCAGTTAATGTCCTTCAGCATCGCCGCCCCCACCGCCAGCGCACGCTTAGGCCCCACGATCACGCGCCGGGTCGCCGCATCGAGCTTCACAACATACAGCGGTTCCGGCAACCCGCCCAGCTCCAGCCCCTTGCGCTGGCCCACCGTGTAATGGATCAGTCCCTTGTGCGCACCCCGCACCCGGCCGTCCATGTCAACGATCTCGCCGCCCGCATCGGCATCGGGCCGCACTTTGCGCACTACGCTGGCATAGTCGCCATCGGGCACAAAGCAGATGTCCTGGCTGTCTGGCTTCAGCGCCACCGGCAGGCCGATCTCGGCGGCGATCTCGCGCACCTGCCCCTTGGGCAGTCCCCCCAGCGGAAAGCGCAGATACTCAAGCTGGTCCTGCGTGGTGGCGAACAGGAAATAACTCTGGTCCCGCGCCGGGTCCGCCGCGCGATGCAGCTGCGCCCGCCCGTCCGCGCCTACCACCCGCCGCACATAATGGCCGGTTGCGAGGCAATCCGCCCCTAGATCCCGCGCCAGCGCGAACAGATCGGTGAACTTCACGCCCATATTGCATTTGACGCAGGGGATGGGCGTGCGCCCCGCCATATATTCGTTCGCAAAGTCGGCGATCACGGAGTCGCGAAAGCGCGACTCATAGTCGAACACATAATGCGCGATGCCGATCCTGTCCGCCACGGCACGTGCATCGCGAATATCCTGCCCCGCGCAACAGCTTCCCGCCCGCTTCACCGCCGCGCCATGGTCATAGAGCTGAAGCGTCACGCCGATCACCTCGGCACCAGTACGCGCGGCCAACGCCGCCACCACGCTCGAATCCACCCCGCCGGACATCGCGACGACGATCCGGCGCCCGGCCATGGGACCATCAAGCTGAAAATCGACAGGACGATCGAAGCGCTGCGCCATGACCCGCGCATATAGAAGCGAAGGGAAACAGATGCATCCGTTAAATCACACGGGTGCCGAACCGTTCATTAGGGAATGCTAACAGCTTCTCACCACCCGGTTTACCGGCCCTTATCCATTGTTCGCTAGGATCGCCCAATGGACATGAGTTTTGCCCTGAGTCCCGCCGGGTCGGCACGCTCGTCTTTCGAGGCGGTGTCGATGGCGGATATCAGGGCGGCGGCATTGGCGAGGCGGACATTGTGCGGCCGCGCCATCGCCGAGGGCGTCCTGCGGGGGCAGGAACAAGCGCCGGACACGGTCCATATTCTGGCATGCGCCATCATGCCGGGAGGCGACGGGTTGATCGAGACCGTCGTTCTGGGTGGCAGCTTCAATCCGGCTGTCGCGCATCAATTGATGGTGGGGAAAAGAAGGTGAAGATCGCGTTTACTATCGCGCTTTAGCCGATGTTGAAGGCTGGACTGCATAAAGGCGCTATCGAGAGCACAAAAAGGCCCCGTGCCGTTAATTGAGGTTGGAATGATCGAGAACCAGAAAATACGCCCAGCACAGGTAGTCGGCCCCCTCGGCGAACCGTTGACGCTGGCCTCCCTCCCCGCCCCCGGCACCACCCGCTGGGTCGTGCGCCGCAAGGCCGAGGTCGTGGCAGCAGTTAACGGTGGCCTGCTTACGGTGGACGAGGCATGCGAACGCTATTCGCTGACGCTGGAAGAGTTTGCCGGCTGGCAGCGCGCGGTCGACCGCGCGGGTATGCCGGGTCTCCGCGTCACCCGCATCCAGCACTACAAGTCTCTCTACGAGCGCCACCAGCGCTATTGAAGCGAGACGGGGCGCAAACGGGCGACGCATGGCCGCCACCCACGCTCCAACATTCAACATCAACGCATTATCAATTGTGCGACGACTGGCCGTCTGCCCTCACCGGCAGGCGGCATTTTTCATTTGCCGCCCGTCCGACGCGTCGGCTCACCCGCCCCTGCGTGGAACCAAGACTGCCCTAGGCCGTTCTACTTCGGCAATGTGACGACTGCCGGGGGGCATGGTTTTGAGGAGGCTAATATGGGACTGATTATCTGGCTTATTGTAGGCGGTGTCGTTGGCTGGCTGGCCAGCCTGCTGATGCGGACTGACGCCCAGCAAGGCATTTTGCTCAACATCGTCGTGGGCATCGTTGGAGCCTTCCTCGGCGGATTGATCTTTGGCGGCGGCACCATCAATGACGGTATCTCCCTGAGCAGCTTCCTGGTCTCGCTGGTCGGCGCGGTGATCCTGCTTGCGCTGGTGAATTTGATCCGTCGCGGCTCGGTGCGCTAAAACACCAGGGCGATTGCTGGCACGGCCGGTCAAACCTGACATGATGGAGTCAGACGCCGAATTTGGCGTGTGGCTCCATTTTGTATTGCATCATCAAGCTTCTGTTCAGGCTTGATTTACGATCTTGTCACCACCATCTTGCGCGGGTCTGCCTCCCCAGTGCCGCGCTAACGCCGGATCATTGTAGGTAGCGATATAAGAATTACCGGCGGCGCACCGGAAACGCGCTGGCGTTCAGGAAGGCTGGCAATGAAATTTGAATCGGGGTTTGCGGGCAAAAGGCTCGATGCGGGTGAGCAAGACCTCACGCGCCGCAAGAGGCTCATTGTCATCGCCGGTTTGGTCGTGTTGGCCCTGATTGGGCTGGCAGTATGGTCGCACAGCAGCATAGGCGACAGCTCAAGCATTGGCGGAGAAGAAACCCTGCCGCGGGTGACGGTGGTTCAGCCGGGCCGCAGCGCCGTTTCGGCCACGGTCAGTGCCACAGGGACCCTATCCGCACGGCGAGAGATGCCGATCGGCGTCGTCGGTGAAGGTGGATCCGTCAGCGCCGTATTGGTGGAACCTGGCGATTGGGTACGCGCTGGCCAGGTGTTGGCCCGCGTCGAGCGATCAGTGCAGGCTCAGCAAGGGGCATCCCTCGCCGCCGCCATTCAGGTCGCGCGTGCAGATGCCCGCCTTGCGCAGAACGACCTCGATCGCGCCACCGCGCTGGTTGCCAACGGGTTCGTCAGCAAAGCCGATATCGACCGCCGAACCGCAACGCGCGACGCTGCGCTCGCACGGGTGCGCGTTGCCGAAGCTCAGTACAACGAACAGCGAGCGCGGATCGGGCGGCTGGATATCCGCGCGCCCGCCGCCGGGCTTGTCCTCACCCGCGCGGTGGAACCGGGCCAGGTCGTCGGCGCAGGCAGTGGCGTCCTGTTTCGCATGGCCAAGGGTGGCGAAATGGAGCTGATGGCCCGTCTGAGTGAAGCCGATCTGGCGCAGCTTTCGGTTGGCGATCAGGCGGAAGTCACCCCCGTCGGCGGCAGACAGGCCTATATTGGCCGCGTCTGGCAGATCGCGCCAATAATAGACCCGCAGACGCGCCTCGGCATGGCCCGCATCGCCATCCCCTACCACAGGGACATCCGCCCCGGCGGCTTTGCCTCTGCCCGGATCGTGAGCGGCACGGCGCAGGCGCCTGTACTGCCGGAGTCCGCTATCCAGCACGATGACAAGGGCAGCTACGTCTTCATTGTCAACGCGAACAATGTCGTCGAACGGCGCGACGTCAGGGTCGGGCAGGTATCCGCAAGCGGCGTGTCCATCATGAGCGGGCTGACCGGGTCTGAGCGCGTGGTCGCGCTTGCAGGCGGCTTCGTGACACCAGGGCAAAAGGTCGAACCGAAGGGGGAGACAGCGCGAACGGCCGGGGCTGGGCCTAGCCGATGAGCTTCCGCAATATCTCGAGCTGGTGCATCCGCAACCCGGTGCTGCCGCTCGTGCTGTTCGCAGGGCTGATGCTCGCCGGTGTAGTGTCTTTCCTGCGGATGGACATCAACAACAACCCCGATATCAGCTTCCCCATGGTGCGCGTGGAAGTGGCTCAACCCAGCGCCGCGCCGTCCGAACTGGAAACCCAGGTGACGCAGCGTGTCGAGGCGGCGGTGCGCGGCATCAACGGTGTAGACGAGATCATCTCCTACGCCCGCGAAGGCAGCAGCACCACGATGGTGCAGTTTGTGATCGGCACCCCGGTAGACCGCGCGCTCAACGACGTGCGCAATGCTGTTTCCCAGATTCGCAGCGATCTGCCCGACGGTATCTTGGAACCCCAAGTACTTCGGGTCGATATCGACGGCGGGCCTATCGCCTACTGGAGCGTCGAGGCGACCGACATGACGCTGGAGCAGCTGTCATGGTTCGTAGACAACACCGTCGCCAAACGGTTGCTCGGCGTTGAAGGCATGGCGGCGGTGCGGCGCGGAGGTGGGGTGGATCGCGAGATCCGCGTAATCCTCAAACCCGATCGCCTCCAGGCCTATGGCATTAGCGCGGCGCAAATCAATCAGCAGCTACGGATGATGAATGTTAACGCCGCCGGCGGCCGGACCGAGATCGCGGGGGCGGAGCAGTCCGTCCGCGTGCTCGGCAATGCGACCACAGCCTTTGCTCTAGGCCAATCGCAGATAGAGATCAGCAATGGCCGCTCGGTGCGCCTCGATGAGCTGGCCGAAGTCAAGGACATGTACGCCGAGCAACGTTCCATCTCCATGATGAACGGCAAACAGGTGACCAGCATCGCGATGGAGAAGGCGAAGGGTTCCTCCGACGTCACCGTGTACGACAACGCGAAGAAAGAACTGGAGGCGCTCGCCAAAGAAAATCCGGGCGTTCGGTTCAAGGAGCTGTTCACCAGCGTCGATTACACCAAGGGCCAGTACAGGAGCGCCATGACCTCCATGGTCGAAGGCGCAATCCTGGCCGTGATCATCGTGTTCATTTTTCTGCGGGACTGGCGCGCGACGCTGATCTCCGCGCTGGCGATCCCATTGTCCGCAATCCCCGCTTTCTGGTTCATGGATATGATGGGCTTCACGCTCAACACATTGTCGCTGCTGGCCTTAAGCCTCGTTGCGGGCGTGCTGGTAGACGACGCAATCGTCGAGATCGAGAACATTGTCCGCCACATGCGCATGGGCAAATCCGCCTACCAGGCTTCGATCGACGCGGCGGACGAGATCGGCCTCGCCGTGCTCGCCACCACCATGTCGATCGTGGCGGTGTTCCTGCCGGTGGCATTAATGCCCGGTATTTCCGGCCAGTTCTTCATCCAGTTCGGCATGACGGTAGTAGTGGCGGTGCTGCTCAGCCTGGCGGTGGCGCGGATGATCTCGCCGATGATCGCCGCATACTTCCTGAAGGCGCACGGCGAGGCGACGCACGGCGAAGGCTGGCTGATGGACAATTACATGCGCCTGCTCAAATGGTCGCTGGAGCATCGCTATAAGGTGGTGTTCCTCGGCGGCGGCGGGGCACTGGCTGCCACGGTGGTGGCGTTCTACTATCTCCCCTTCACCTTTCAGCCCACGCTGAACGTTGATTACAGTCAGGCCAAAATCGAACTTGTTCCTGGCACAACCCTGGAGCAGGCGCGCCGGGTGACCCAACAAGTGTCCGACATATTGATGGAAGACAAGGATGTTGTCGACGCCGCGTTCAGCGACATTCAACCGACAGCGGCCGACATCTATCTCACCTTACGCAAGGACCGCCCGACCAGCAGCGTCGACTGGGAACGGAAGACCGCGCCGAAGCTCGCGCAGGTAGCGGATGCGCGCGTCTATTTTCAGGCGCAGGATCAGGGCGGTGCGCCAACGAGCGGGCGCGACATCACGATCATGCTCGGGGGCGACGACACCGTGTTGCTGGAGAAGACAGCAAATACGCTGGTAGCGCAGATGGCGCGGATACCCGAGATTCGCGCTCCACGCGTCAGTGGCGACATCAAGCGGCCGGAGATCATAATCCGCCCACGCATGGATCTGGCGGCAGACCTCGGCGTCACGACGGTGGCGCTAAGCCAGGCCGTGCGCATCGCGACACTGGGCGACATCGATCAGAATAGCGCAAAATTTTCCTTGTCAGACCGTCAGGTGCCGATCCGTGTCTCGATGGAAGAGGACGCGCGGAAGGACATTTCCAGCATCCAGAACATGCCGGTGCCGACCGCCAATGGCGGCTCCGTACCGCTGAAACTGGTGGCGGACATCAGCTTCGGCGCGGGGCCCACCGAAATCAGGCGATATAATCAGGTGCGTCGCGTCGTGATCGGCGCGGACCTTGCGCCCGGCGTGGTCAGCAGCGAGGCCACGGCCAAAATCGATGCATTGCCGATCCTCGCCAATCTGCCCAAAGGTGTGCGCAAGCTCGACGTTGGTAACGCGAAGTGGCAGAAGGAACTCATCACCAATTTCGTGATCGCCGTTATCTCGGGCATACTGCTGGTCTTTGCTGTGCTTGTGCTGCTGTACAAGCGGGTGATGCCGCCGTTCGTCAATTTGAGTTCGCTTGCGCTCGCGCCGTTGGGCGGGGCGCTGGCGCTGCACCTCGTCAATACGCCGGTGTCCATGCCGGTGCTGATTGGCCTGCTGATGCTGCTTGGTATCGTCGCCAAGAACTCGATCCTGCTCGTCGATTTCGCGCTGGAGGAGATGCAGAAAGGCGTGCCCAAATATGACGCGATCATGGATGCAGGCCACAAACGCGCTCAGCCCATCATCATGACCACGGTGGCGATGGTGGCGGGCATGGTGCCCACCGCCATCTCGCTCTCGGGCGATGCCGCCTGGCGGCAACCGATGGGCGTCACGGTGATCGGCGGACTTCTGCTTTCAACCTTGCTGACGCTGATCATCGTGCCATCGGCCTTCAGCCTCGCGATCGGTCTCGAGGACAAGATCGGACCGAAGCTGAGGAAAGCGCTGCTCACATACGACCCCGATAAACATGGCGAGGGCGCGGCATCTCAGCCCGCGGAATAAAGTGCACGCTTCGAAGCTTACCGACCCGTCCGACGCCGCTCGTCTGGCCATGCAGCGTGCAGCCACGGGCCTGCTGCTGGCCATGGCAGTTGTCTTCATCGCGGCGCGCATGTGGGCGGATGTCCACCCTGCCGTGGGTTTCGTCCAGGCATTCGCAGAGGCGGCGATGGTGGGCGGGCTGGCGGACTGGTTTGCAGTAACGGCGCTGTTCCGACATCCGCTGCGCCTGCCTATCCCGCACACCGCAATCATCCCGCGCAACAAGGACCGGATCGGCGACGCGCTCGCCGCCTTCCTGCGTGACAATTTCCTAGTGCCGCATGTGGTCGCACGGCGCATGGGGCGCCTTGATGTCGCGGGCGCGGTCGGCCGGTTCCTCGCCCGCCCCACCGAGCGCATAGCCGGGCGGCTGCGGCAGGGTGCTTCGCGGCTGGTGGCAGACATATTGGAGGCGATGGACGAGGAACGCCTCGGGCGCATGGCAAAGGGCGCGCTGGTCCACCGCCTCGGCGCGCTCAACCTCGCCCCCCTGATCGGGCAGGCGCTTGACGCGGCGATGCGCGAGGGGCGGCACGAGGGCGTGATCGACGCGGGCATCGGCTGGGCCGCGCGCACGCTCGAAAGCCAGGCTGACCTCATTCGCGCCATGGTCAGCCAGCGCGCGGGCAAGCTGCTGCGCCTCACCGGCCTTGATGAGACGCTGGCCAATGCGATCCTCGATGGCCTGATGAAGCTCTTCGCAGAGATGGCGGAGGATCGCGAGCATCCCGTCCGCCTGCGCGCGCTCGAAGGGCTTGAGACCCTCGCCCACCGACTTCAGCACGACCCGGAAATGCAGGCGAAGGTCGCGCGCATCCGCGACGAGATCATCGCCAATCCTGCCCTCCAGAGATGGATCGACGGCCTGTGGGAGCAAGGCCGCGCCGCCCTGCTGCGCGTGGCAAGAGACCCTGAGGCGGTGGTCGCAGGCAAGTTCGGCGAGGCACTGCGCCAGATCGGCATGAGCATAGAGAGCGACCCGGCCCTCAAGTTGGTGATCAACCGCTTCGCCCGCCGCGCAGTCGTCGGCCTCACCGCCAGCTATGGGGACAGCATTGTCCGACTGGTGAGCGAGACGGTGCGCGGCTGGGATGCGGGCACCGTGACGGAACGGCTGGAGAGCGCCGTGGGCCGCGATCTGCAATATATCCGCATCAACGGCACGCTCGTCGGCGGGCTGGTCGGCGTCGGGATCCACACCGTGGATGTGCTGATGTAAGGGGGACTTGTCGCGCCCTGCTTTGCCGCCTAAAGCGACCGGCATGAGCGCATCCCCGCCCCCCGATATGGGCCTGCTGCCCGAAGGACTGTCTGATCGCCTGCCGCCCCAGGCGGAAGCATCGGCGCGGCTGGTGCGGCACGTGCTCGATAGCGTCGCCTCTTATGGATACGCGCGGGTCATGCCCCCCATGGCGGAGTTCGAGGACAGCCTGCTCGTGCGCCTCCAGTCCACCAGCGCGCAGGACCTAGTTCGCGCGACAGACCCGGCATCAGGGCGGATGCTGGCGCTGCGGCCGGACATCACCGCGCAGATCAGCCGCATCGCCGCCACCCGGCTCGGCAAGGCGGCACGCCCGCTGCGCCTCAGCTACGCGGGCCAGGTGCTCAAACTGCGCGCGGATCAGCTCCGCCCGGAGCGCGAGGAGACCCAACTCGGCGCAGAACTGATCGGCGCAGACAATGATGCCGCCGCGGTGGAAATCGTCGGCGTAGCAATCGCGTCGCTCCAGGCGGCGGGCGTCAACGGGATCACGATAGACTTCACCCTGCCCGATCTGGTGGACACGCTTGCGGCGGGGCCGATGCCGCTCTCGCCCGACCTGATCGAGCCGGTGCGCGCGCGCCTCGACGCGAAGGACGCTGGCGGCCTCGTCGCGCTGGGGCCGCAGGCAGCGGCCTATCTGCCGCTCATCGAGGCGACCGGGCCATTTCACCCGGCGATGGAGCGGCTCGAGGCTATAGACGCGGCGACGGGCGGCGCGCTCGAGGGGCGGATTGCCGCACTGCGCGCCATCGCCAAACCCATCGGCTGGGACATCACGCTGACGCTGGACCCGACCGAGCGCCACGGCTTCGAGTATCAGCGGTGGTTCGGTTTCTCGATCTTCGCGGAGGGCTTCGTCGGCGAGTTGGGGCGCGGCGGCAGCTATACAATTGCCCACAAGGACGGAAGCAGCGAACCCGCCATCGGCTTTTCACTCTATCCCGATCCGTTGATCGACGCTGGCTTTGGTGCGGAAGAGGCGCGGCGCATATTCCTGCCGCTCGGCCATAATGCCGAACGCGCCGCGACGCTGCGGGCAGAAGGCTGGCGCACGGTCGCGGCCTTGTCCGAATCCGACGAGGGCCGCACGCTCGGCTGCACCCACTGGCTCAAGGGTGCCGAGGCGATCGCCTATTAAATCTCGTCGATGATCTCGGCCAGCGAGGCCAGGCAGTCTCGCCCCAATTGCATCGAGCGCGCAGGCGACCAGCCATAGTCTGCATCCGGTAGGTCATCATGATCCTTGAACGGCATTTCCAGCGTCATGCTTACTGCGCCATAGCGCTCGGCTAGCTGCGCGGTGGACATGGAGAGGTTTGCCCGGCCCGGTGACGAAACCGGGTACCCCACCTTCGTCTGGAAATCCGGCGTGCGCGCAGCGAGCAGGTCGCGATAGCGGTGATAAAGTGCCAGCCTGTCCTCCTTCAGGGACGGCACGCCCTCGAACCCGGCGATAAATACATGCGGGATCGCCTCGTCGCCATGCACATCCATCGCGAAATCGACACCGGTGCGGTCCATCTCCGCGCGCACGCGAAATACCTCCGGGCTGCGCTCCAGCGAGGGATCATGCCACTCGCGGTTGAGGTTCACGCCCACAGCATTGGTGCGCAAATGCCCGCGCCGGCTGCCGTCCGGGTTCATGTTCGGCACGCAGTGAATGCGCGCCCGCGCCCGCAACAGCCGCGCCACGCTGTCCTCAGGGTCGCACAGCCGCCTCAGCGCCCCTTCCATCCACCATTCGGCCATGGTTTCGCCCGGATGCTGGCGCGCATAGAGCCAGACCTGCTTGGCTCCCTCGCCCATGCTGATAAGGTCGAGCGGCTGGCCATCGAGCGTCAGGCCAAGCTCCTTATGCGCCACCCCCGGCTGCCCTGCCGCCCAGGCAATCAGATCATGATGCCGTTCCATCGAATAGGGCGCGAAATAGGCAACCCACAGGGCGTTGGTCTGTGGCTTGACGCGGATCGTAAGCCGACCGTCGGCATAGTCCGTCTCCGCCATGCGCCAGTGCACACGGTCCTCGCTCACCCGCGCCTTGTATCCCGGCCACCCGCCCGGATAGGCCACACCCGCGCAGTTGGTGAGCAGCAGCTCCACCGCCTGCCCCGCCGCGCCCGATACGCGGAAGTGAAACCACTGATAAAACTCGCTCTGATGATCGGCCACGATCTCCAGCTCCGCCCGCCACGGCGAAGCGGCGCAATCGGTGGAGGTCACGCGGATATTACCCGCGTCGAAGCTGCTGCTGATCGAGAAGGATGCCGTCATTTGACGGTGATAGTCTCTCCAGACTTTCCGGGATAGCCGCTAAATAGCGCACTCGCGAGCTTGGCGGCGGCCATGCCGGGCTGCGCGGCGGGTGCCCCTTCCTTCGCCTGCGTCACCGCGCGGCCCTCCCAGATCGCGCTGTTGTCCGCTCGCTTGCGGATCTGCACAGACAGCGAAGTCGTCACGATGTTCTTGGGCTTGCCGGAGAGATCAAACCCGATGCCCAGCCCCACCCCGCTGCCATAGCTGCCGGTCGAGCCACCGACACCGACGCTGACGGGTGAACGGCTGGCGAGCGGCGATTGCACGCTACGCTGCGCATCGACACGCACGACATATTCGCTGGCGGCAAAAGTCTGCTTGCCCGCCTCATCGACAAAGCCGACGCGCTGCATTTCCTGGCTCACAGCGGCCGCGTAGGTGCGAAATTCGATCGAATCCGATGCCTGCGGCACCATCGACTCGATCAGGAACCCACCCGAGCGCGCCACCGGATCGGGCGCATGAAAGCGCGTGACCTCGACCGGCGACACCGACGTCGCGCAGCCGCCGAGCAGCAACAGCGGAAGGAACAGCTTCGCCTTGTCATATATCCCGCGCATCGCACTCTCCCTGTTTCGCCCAACGCATATCCTGTTTATACGATGCTGGCACGTTTTCGCTGCATGAAGGCTGAACAAGCGCGCCAATGCAAAAAGCTTGGGCCCCCGGCCTTGACTTTGCGGCCTGATCCCCATAGGGGCAGCGCTTCGTTTTACCAGGCATCAGAATCACGTAAAAAGGCCAAGCCATGAAGATCCGCAACTCGCTGAAGTCGCTGAAAGACCGCCACCGGGACAACCGCGTGATCCGTCGCCGCGGCCGCACCTATGTCATCAACAAGACAAACCGCCGCTTCAAGGCGCGTCAGGGCTGAGCCTTACGCCAGCCTGTCGCCCTGGCGACAAATGACCCGGCCCATGCAGCGGCCGGGTTTTTTATTGGACAAGTGCGATCAGTCTGCGCCGACAATCGCGGGACGGGCGAGATTCGCCTCCATCACATCGCGAATCTGGCGGTCGATGATTCGCGATCCCTTCGGCCCCTGCATCACCATCACAGTGTCACAGGTGGCAACGCATTCGCCTTGCTGGAATGCTGCCGAAAAGAGTGTCCAGCTGCTGTTGCCAATTTGTCCGATGCCGCTGCCCACCGTGACGTCATAAGGGAAATGCGCTTCTGCGACATATTTGAGGTCCACCGCCGCCACCATCCAGCGCACGCCCATATCGGCCGGATGCCGCCCTAACAAATGATGGAAATGCACGCGCGCCGTCTCAAAAATTCCTGCCATAGCTACATTGTTGATATGACCCAGCGGATCGAGGTCCGCAAAGCGCGGGGGAATGACAGTATTGATGGGATAGCTGCCCGCTTCCAGCCGCCACGCTTCTGGTTTTGCCATGAAATTGCCCTTGTGTAATGCCGACCACTGCGCCCGTTCGCGCTTAAAGGGGGAGGCGCGAGAGCAACGTGCCAGAGCCTATGGCATAGGCGCGCCGAGCGCCAGCAGGAATTTTAGGCTGATCCGCCTTTGCCGAGCGCGGAACGGACGAGCGCCATCTGCTTGCGATAGAGGCCGGTGAGCGCAGCATAGTCCGCCTGTATCTGGCCCATCTTGAGCACCTGATCTTCCAGCGTCACAGTGTTGCCGTCCGGCTTCACTTCCGAAACATGGGGATCGTCCACCAGCGCTACGGCATTTTGCTGCCGCGCGCCAAGGCGGCGCATCCCCTCGCTCAAGGTCACATGCGGACGCGGGGTGGTGATGCGGCCATCGACCATATCGGCGAAGCTGGCCTTCGGCTCGGCAAGCTCCTGCGCGCGATAGCCGGGCGTGTCGCTGTTGGCGATGTTCTGGGCGATCACGCGCTGCCGCTCGCCCAAATGGCGCATTGCCTGCGCGATGGCATCATTCAGGCCGCTCATATAATGCCCGTAATGCCGCTGATGCGGGTGAGTGCATCCTGATAGCGCGCGAGCTGTGCCTGCTGATAGGGTGAAGGCCCGCGCCCTCCCCCGCTGCCCGCCTCGGCCAGCGCGGCCTTGCCATCATCCCAGTAGAGCGAGCGATAGGCCGTCTGGCTGACGGAAATCGCGTCCTTCACCACCTTGAGCGCAATCGCGGCATCCTTCGCGGTGCCAATCGACAAGGCCTCAGTGAGCGAGAGGCCAAAGGTGCCGCCGGGACGGACCTTGGGCTCCCTCGGCCCTGCGATGGCAGGGACGGTCAGGCGCTGCGGCTCCATGCCCAACTTGGCGAGTGCGTCGCTGCCCTGCGGCCCGGCGATCAGCTCGACATCCACGCCCGCCTTCGCCTCGATCCGCAGCAGCCTCTCGCCATTGACGGTGGGCGTGGTGATCGCCGCCTTGCCGGACAGCGCCAACTTCACTCGGGTAGACAAGCTGGCGAGCGTGTCGTCCGCCGCAATGATAATCTTCTTCACCGCGCCGCCGTTGAGGCGCAGCGAAAAGCTGTCCCCGGCGCGCAGAGATGTATGCGTGGTGAGCAGTCCCGAATCCTGCGGAGTCAGCACCCCCCGCGCGAGGCCCATCGCGCCGAGCACGCTCGCCCCGCCCGGCGCAGCGGCGATCCGCACCGGCCCGGTCTGCTCGGCCACGCGCCCGAACTGGCTGGCGGAAAGCTGCGCGCCCGATGTGGAGTCGAGTGTCACGACAAACCCATCGGTCGCCCCGGTCTTGCTGGCGCCGGCCAGCGCGCCGCTCGTCCGCCCGCCCGCATAGAGGCGGCCATTGAGGAACGCGATGCTATCCACCTGATCGGTGCCGCTGCTGCCGATATAGCCGGTCTCAGCCCCCGTCAGGCTGGCGGTCAGGCGCGTGACAAAGCCATCGCGCCCGCCCGAAAGTCCGTTGACCTGCGCGCCGCCCAATGCCGCATCCGTCGCGCCGCCGACCGCGATGCTGCCATCCGCCGCCACCGCCAGTGCACGCGCATCCGCCACGCCAAGATCGACGCTCGCGCTGTCGGTGGTAAGCGTCGCACTATCGATCTGGCGCAGAACGGCGTGGCCGGTTTCATTCGTAAGCGCGAGCACCGAGCCGTCCGCCGCAATCCCGAGCGCGCGCACGCTCTCGCTGCCGCCCGCGTCAATCGTGCGTCGCGCGGTGACGAGACCATTGGTATCGAGCTTGGCAATCACCGCGTCGCCCGAGCCGAAACCGCCGACGCCCTTCGCCGTACCGCCGACATAGATGCTGCCGTCCGCGCCGGTCGCAATCGCGCTCGCCTGATCGACGCCGATGGCGCGCACCAGCGTAGCGAACTGTTCATCGCCGTCTTGCGTGTAACGCGCGACCAGCATGTCGCCATCGCTCGCCGCGCCGTCGAACGCGCCGCTGACTGTACCCGCCACCACGACGTCGCCATTAGCCGCGATGCTTACCGCCGCGCCGGATGCAGACTCCGCCGCGCCCAGCATCTGCTGCCACAGCACCCGCCCCTCGCTGTCGATCTTGGTGAGCACCAGATCCTGCGCGCCCACGGGCCGGTTCGCATCCAGCTCGCCCGCAGTCGTGCCGACGACATAGCTGCTGCCGTCGCTTGCGGTGGCGACTGCGCCGACGCTGGTCGGCGCGAAGACCTGGGGCTGCGAGAGGGTGACGCCCTTGGGCGCGGTGGTCTTGGGCGCGGAAAGCTTCGCCAGCTCGGTGCCAAGGCGGTCATAACCTGAAATCGTGCCATAGCTGTGCTGCGCTCCGCCATTGGCGGGGTCGTCAAAGCGCAACAGTCGCACCTGCTCCGGCGCATCGAGCGCGGTCTGCCCGGCCGCGACCATCACCGCGTCCGGCGCATTGTCCTGCACGATCGACACATGCTCTTGCGCCGGGTTCTTGATCGCAAAGCCCCATTTGTCGGTGCTCTTGTCAGGCACGAAGCGCACCAGCCAGCGCGGGCTGGGCTGCCCGGTTGCGGGGTCGACAAACACGCTGCCGTCCGGGTTGCGCAGCGGAATAGCGGAAATCGCGGCGTTGATCGCATTCGCCACGCTGTCGAGCGTGGGAGGCTGAGGCGTGGACGACAAATCCACGCTCACCACATCCGGCGCGCCGCCCCCCGGCTTGGTCAGCGTCAGCGTGAATTGCTCGGTCCCCGTCATCCCCGGTATCGGCGTATCGCGTGCGGGCAGCACGCCCTGCCCCTTCACCTCCAGGGCGGCGGGCACCGGCAGGCTCACGCTCTCCGCCCGGCGCGTGGGAATGCCGAAGGCAAGGTCCAGCCTGTCGGAAGGCGCCTGCCCGAGATAGGCCTGCAGATCTGCCAGTCCTTGCGCGAACAGTGCGTCGAGCTTCGCCCGCTCGCCGCTGCCGGTGGTGGCGGCAGACGCGGTCTGGGCGAGCACGCGCAGCCGGTCGAGCGCCTTGTAGGCGGTGAAGCTGGTCTGCACATCGGCGGGAAGACTGGCGTCCGCCTTGTCGATGATCGAGCCGAGTCGCTTGATCGCGGCCACCTGCGCGCTGTCTGGCGGTGGTGCCTTCGCATCCTTCCAAGGCGGCGTCGTCGGCGCGAGGGTGAAACCCGCCTTGGCGAGGCGCACGGCGGCGGACTCGATCTTCTGCACCCCGCCAAGCGCGGCAAAGCCGTTCCCGCCCGTGAGCAGGCTCAAGCCAACCAGACTGTTCGAAATGCTCGTTGTCACGCCGTTACGCCTTCGTCTGTGCTCCGATCCGCGATGCTCCGTCTTTCTCCTATAATAGCGGGATGGACCTCCGCCCGTGCGCGGATGGCGGAAATTCGTGGTTAATGGAGCCAAGCCGACCTGATGCAACAGTTGATCGAACCCAGCGAACTCAAGAAGTTCTCCGGCATGCAGCGCGCCGCCGCGCTGATGCTGGCGCTGGGCAAGGAGAACGGCGCGCTGATCTGGCAACAGCTCGGCATAGACGAGGTGAAGGAACTCTCCACTGCCATGGCGCAGCTGGGCCGCGTGCCCGCGCATATCGTGGAGCATCTGCTCGTGCTGTTTTCCAGCGAGGTATCGACCATCTCCTCGCTCCACGGCAGCTTCGAGACGACCGAGCGACTGCTTGAAGGCATCCTGCCCGATGACAAGCTCAAGGAAGTGATGGAGGACATTCGCGGGCCATCCGGCCGCACGATGTGGGACAAGCTCTCCAACGTATCCGAGACCGTTCTCGCCGCCTTCCTGAAGAACGAATATCCCCAGACCGTCGCCGTGATCCTCGCCAAGCTGAAGCCGGAGCATTGCGCACGCGTGCTCTCCGCCCTGCCGCGCGACTTCGCGATCGACGTGATCCAGCGCATGCTGCGGATGGAGCCGGTTCAGCGCGAGATCGTGCTCGAGATCGAGAATACGCTCAAGAACGAGTTCATGACCAACCTCTCCCGCTCGCAGCGCAAGGATCCGCATGAGTCGATGGCGGATGTGTTCAACGCGTTCGACCGCGCGACCGAGGAGGCGATCCTCGGCGCGCTGGATGCCCGCGCACCCGAATCGGCAGAGCGCATTCGCGCGCTGATGTTCACCTTCGATGACCTTGCCAATCTGATGCCCGCCGCCATCGCCGCGCTCGTCAAGAATGCCGACAAGCGTCAGATGGCGCTGGCGCTGAAGGGCGCGCCGGAGGAGATGCGCGCCATTTTCCTCGCGGCAATGACCGAGCGCGCGGCCAAGATGCTGCGCGAGGATATGGCCAGCATGGGGCCGGTGCGCGCGCGCGAATGCGAGGAGGCTCAGGGCGGCCTCGTGCGCCTCGCCAAGCTGCTGGCCGACCGTGGCGAGATCGTGCTTGTCGATCCCAAGGACGACGAGACGATGATCATCTAATCGGAGGCCGCGCAATTGGACCAGTCTCGCGGCGCACAGCCCTTCCGCTTCGCCACACAGTTCGCCGATCCTCCGCCGGCGGAAGACCGCGCCATCACCGACAGCGCGCTGGCGCTCGCCGCCCTGCGCGCCGAAATGGAGGCCTTGCGCGCGGACAATGGAGCGGCCGTAGCCCGCGCCCGCAGCGAAGGCTATATGGAGGCGCTTGGCGCAATGCGCGCCGAGCGGGAGCAGGCGCTGCTCGCCGCCTGGGATGCGCTCCACGCCGCATGGGAAGAGTTCGAGCACGGCCGCGATGCGATAACCGAGCATCTGCGCAGCGAGGCCACAACGCTCGCGCTCAGCATCGGCGAGGCGCTGGCGGCGCGCGCGCTGGTCGATGCGCCGGGCGAGGCGATCGATCAGGCGATCGGGCGGGTCTTGAGCGAAATCGCGCGCGGGCAGGAGGTGACGATCAGCGTCCACCCCGATCTCGCGCCCGATATCGAGGCACGCATCGCCACCCGTCAGGCGGGCGACCGACGCAGGCTCAACCTCGTGGTGCTGCATGACGACGCGCTCACCTTGGGGGACGCCCACCTGAGGTGGGAGGGCGGCGGCATGCGCCTTGACGCTGCCGAGCGCCAGCGCGCGATTCACGCGGAACTCGCCGCCCTGGGTCTCGCGTAATCCGGCAAAAATTGCCTGCACCCGGCAAATCCTGCCCATCTCCCCTCCTATAATGAAGAGGAAGCGGCACGGGCCGCGCGCACAAATGGACTTCGGGTCGGCACTTGGAATTTTTGGCAACATTGCTGGCGCAGCTGGGGCGCGGGCGCGCGCTGGCGATCGGCGCGGTCGGCCTCGCGCTGGTCATCGGCCTCGTGATGCTGGCGATGCGTCCCTCATCGGCGGGCCTCGCCTATCTCTACACCGATCTTGACCCCTCCTCCGCTCAGGCAATCTCCGAAAAGCTCAAGGCTCAGAACATCGAATTCCAGCTCTCGGCAGACGGCACCGCGATCCTCGCCCCGCAGGATCGTCTGGCGGAGCTGCGCATGAGCCTCGCGGGTGAGCAGCTCGGCGGCAAGATCGGCTATGAAGTGCTGGATGCCGAGCAGCCGTTTGGGCTTTCGGCCGCGCGCGAGAAGATGAACGAGACGCGCGCGATCGAGGGCGAGCTGGCGCGCTCCATCTCAACGCTCCAGGCGGTGAGCGCCGCGCGCGTGCATATCGTGATGCCGGACAAGGCCATCTTCGCGCGCGAGGAGCGTAAGGCGAGCGCCGCCGTAACGCTTAAAACCCGCAGTCGCCTCTCGGGCGAAAATATCGAGGCGATACGCAGCCTCGTCGCCGCCGCCGTGCCCGAACTCAGCCCCGAAGCCGTGTCGATCATCGACGCGCAGGGGCGGCTGCTGGCGCGCGCGGGCGAGGCGGGGTCTGCCGGAGGGCAGGAGATCGACGAGCGGCAACTGGCGCTGGAAGAGCGGCTGCGCGGCCAGATCGAGCAGCTGCTGGAGCCCATCGTCGGCGCGGGCAAGGTGCGCGCCGAGGTTTCCGCCGAGCTGGACCGCGCGCAAAAACGCGAGGAAGCCCGCATGTTCGATCCAGACGCGCAGGTCATCTCCCGCCAGATCAGCGTCGAGAGCGGCAAGCAGGATCAGGAAAGCCAGGCGGGCGACGGCGGCGTGACCGTCGGCAACCAGCTCCCCACCGGCGGCGCGTCCGGCCCCGCATCAGGCGGCACACAAACCCAGTCCCGCGCCAACGAAACATCGGAGGACGTCACCTACGACAACAGCCGCACCGACACTGTCACCGCCACTGGGCCGGGCGGGATCAAGCGGCTGTCCGTCGCCGTCTCGATCGACCCCGGCACGAAGAAAAGCCTGCCTGCAGACCAGATGCAAAAGCTCACCCGGCTGGTGGAAAACGCGGTGGGATATGATGCCGAGCGCGGCGACAGCGTGGTGGTGGAGGCGATGCCGTTCACGCCACCAGCAGAAGAGGAAGGTGCCGGGCTGGACATCATGCGCTATGTGCCGACCGCGCAGATACTGCCGATGCTCGAACTGCTGCTGGTGGCGGGCGTCGGGCTGATGGTGCTCAAAATGGTGCGCTCCGGCGCAGGCGATGCCTCGTCCTCGGGTGCTGCCGCCCTGCTTTCCGGCCGACGCGCAGCCGACAGCCTGGAGCCGGACGCCAATGGCGACACTATGCTCCCCGCGCTGGAGGGTGACCCCGCGCTGCCCGCGCCGCCCAGCCTCGCCAACCCGTCTCACATGGCTGCGCTCGATCAGGAGATCGCGCTGGCGCAGGTCGAAGGCGGCATCAAGGCCAGCTCGCTGAAACGAATCGGCGAGACGATCGCCAGCAACCCCGCCGAGTCCGCCTCGGTGATCCGCCAGTGGATGAACGCATGAGGACGCGATGATGGACAATCCCGCCGATCCGCCCGAGATCCCGCCCGAGGATCCGGAAGACACCTCCCCCCAGCCGCCAGCCGAGGGAGAAGTGCTGCCGCCCGAGGGCGAAGAGACGGCAGGGTTCGACATGGGCACCGAGCTGGCGTTCGACGACCTGCCCGACCCTCCCGGCATGGACCTCCCGCTCCGCTCTGCCTTCGCGCCGGAATTGGACGAAGACGGAGCGCCCTCGCTGGAGGCCGTCTATGATGTGCCGGTGCGCGTCCAGGCGGTGCTGGGCCGCGCGCGCATGCCCATTTCCGAACTCGTCTCGATGCACCCCGGCCATGTGTTCGAGCTTGACCGGCGGGTCGGCGAACCGATCGACATATTGGTGAATGACCGCCTCATCGCGCGCGGCGAGATCGTGATGATTGACGGGCTGCTCGGCGTGACGTTGACTGAAATCGTGAAGAGCGACGCATGAGCCGATCTGTTCGCCTCCTCCTCGCCGGTGCACCGGGGAGCGAGCTGTCCCGCGCGGCGGAAATGGCGCTGGGCGCGGGGGCGGGCGTTGCCTTAGCCGCCAGCCGCGAGGCCGCGCTTGCTCATCTGCGCGAGGGCACGACCGATCTCGCCATGATCGACGTGCGCCTCGATGTGCCCACCCTCATCGCGGACCTGCGCGCGGAAAGCATCGGCACGCCCATTGTCGCCTGCGGAGTGGAGGCGTCAGCCGAGCAGGCCGTCGCCGCGATCCGCGCGGGCGCGCGCGATTATGTGCCGCTGCCTCCCGACCGGGAGCTGATCGCCGCCGCGCTGATGCTGGTGGCGACGCAGGAGCGGGACGAGCACGACCCGCGCGGCATTGACGCGCTCGTGGGCCAAAGCGTCTCCACAGTCGAGCGCGCTTTGATCCTCAAGACGCTCGACAGCTGCCGCGGCAACCGCACCTCCGCCTCGGCCATACTCGGCATTTCGGTGCGCACGATGCGCAACAAGCTGCGCGAGTTCGAGGCGGCAGGGTTCCGGGTGCGCTAGGCAATGCGCGAACGCTTCCTCTCCCTTCTCCAGCGCATGGGCGGCGAGCGCGATCTGGCGCTGGCGCTCTCAATCATCGCGATCATCGGCATGCTCATATTGCCGATGCCGCCTTTCCTGCTCGATATCGGCCTTACCATCTCGATCGCGCTCAGCGTAATGATCCTGATGACGGCGCTGTTCATCGAAAAGCCGCTGGAGCTCTCCGCCTTCCCGACGATCCTGCTGATCGCCACTATGCTGCGCCTCGGCCTCAACCTCGCCTCCACGCGGCTGATCCTCGGCCACGGGCATGAAGGGGTTCACGCGGCGGGGGGCGTGATCGCGGCGTTTGGCGAGTTTCTGATGGGCGGGCAGACAGTGATCGGCCTAACCATCTTCCTCATCCTCATCGTCATCAACTTCATCGTCATCACCAAGGGCGCGGGGCGCATCGCGGAAGTCGCTGCGCGCTTTTCCTTGGACGCGATGCCCGGCAAGCAGATGGCGATAGACGCCGACCTCAACGCCGGGATGATCGACGAGGCCACCGCCCGCGCCCGCCGCACCGAGCTGGAGGCCGAAAGCGGCTTTTTCGGCGCAATGGATGGCGCCTCCAAGTTCGTGAAGGGCGATGCGGTGGCGGGCCTGCTCATCACCGCGATCAATATCGTCGTCGGCCTGATCATCGGCGTCGCGATCCACGGCGTAGACTTCGTCACCGCGTTCAACACCTATACTATCCTCACGGTGGGCGACGGGCTGGTTAGCCAGATCCCGGCGCTGATCGTCTCCACCGCCGCCGGGCTGCTCGTCTCGAAGGGCGGGATGAGCGGACGCACCGGCGCGGCGCTGTCGGACCAGCTTGGCCGCTTCCCCAAGGCGTTCGGGATGACGGCCGTGCTGCTCGGAACGCTGGCGCTGCTGCCCGGCCTGCCGTTCCTTCCCTTCGCGCTGCTCGCGGGAGCAACCGGCTGGGCCGCGCGCGAGCTGGGAACGCGGGCGGAAGCGCGCATCATCGCCCAGCGCGCCGAGGAAGCCGCCGCCGCCGCGCCGCCGCCCCTTACCGAGGAGCCGATTGCCGAAACGCTCGCCATAGACCCGGTGCGCGTCGAGATCGGCTATGCGCTGCTGCCCCTCGTCAACGAGGGCGGGGCGGAACAGCGGCTCGACGATCAGGTGCGCGCGCTCCGCCGCCAGATGGCGCTCGACTATGGCTTCGTGCTGCCGCCGGTGCGCATCCTCGACAATATGGCGCTCGGTGCCAACGACTATGTCATCACGCTACGCGAGGCAGAGATGGGGCGCGGCGAGGCGCGGATCGACCGGCTGCTCGTCATCAACCCCGACGGCAGCGACCTCGGCCTCTCGGGCGAGGAAACGCGCGAGCCGGTGTTCGGCCTGCCTGCGCTGTGGATCGGGCGGGAGCTGCGCGAGGAAGCGGGCTTTCGCGGCCTAACCATGGTGGACCCCGGCACCGTCATCACCACCCACCTCACCGAGATCGTCAAGGACAACATCGCCGACCTCTTGAGCTACACCGAAACCGCCAAGCTGCTGTCCGAGCTGCATAAGGACATGGAAAAGCTGGTGGCGGACATCGTGCCCGCCCGCATCTCCATCTCTGGCATCCAGCGCATCCTGCAAAATCTGCTGTCCGAGGGCGTCTCGATCCGCGACTTGCCCACGATCCTCGAAGGCATCGCCGAGGCCGCGCCCTTGACGCACAACCTCACGCAGATGACCGAGCACGTGCGCGCCCGCCTCGCCCGCCAGATCAGCACCACGCACATGCGCGACGGCGCGATCCCGATCCTTACCCTGTCCGGCCGCTGGGATCAGGAATTTACCGAGAGCATCGTCGGCGAGGGCGAGGAGCGGCAACTGGCGATGGCGCCCTCCTCGCTGCAAGGCTTCATCGCCAATGTCCGCGAGGCCTATGACCGCATGGCTGGCGAGGGCGAAATTCCCTGCATCCTCACCAACCCGATGATCCGCCCATTCGTGCGCTCGATCATCGAGCGCGTGCGCCCGGCGACGGTCGTGCTCTCGCAAAACGAGGTCCACCCGCGCGCCCGCATCCGCACTTTGGGGATGATCGGATGAGCGCCCGCCCCGCCTATAATGAAAGCAGCGAAGGAGCGACCATGACCGATGCCGCATTGCCCCCTGCCCCCGCCGCCGGTGCGCCCGCGCCTGCGGTGACTATAGCCGGATCGGTCGCCCCGGCGACGCCCGTGACGGCGGAGGGTGGCGCCCTGCCCGGCTTCGCGCTAATTCTTGGCGAAATGGAGGGCGGCGACAAGCAGTCGCCCTCAGTGCCGACCGTGCAGCGCGTTGGTACCGGGCTCACCAACACCCAACCGGTCGAGGCGGAAAACCCAGCCTCGCCACCGCCCATCATACCGCCGCAAGACGGCCCGTTGCCACTGGCAACGGTAGCGGCAGAAGTCCCGAATGCGACCGAAACCAAGCGCGAAGCCACAGCCGACACCGATGGCGAGAACACCGAAACCCCGTCAGACGCTGACGAACCCGTCACCTTTCTCACCCCTCCCATTCAGCCCGCTATCGCTGCCCCCACACCCTCACCTGCGCAGCATCAGCCAACGCCCGCAACCGCCCCGCATGAAGGCCTCCTTGCCACTGCCCCGGAATCACCCCCCCGCACCCTTCAGACCGGACCCAAGCGGCAGGATGCTACCCTTGTCGTACCATCACTGTCAGACCTAAAGGCGCCACGGGCACCAAGCCAACCGGGCCATATGCCTTCCTCCCCTGAGAAACAGGACAGCACCGCCGGCACCGCGCCCTCCCCGACACTCGCACTGCCCGACCAGCCGATTACGCCCTCCGCCCCCGCCCGCGCGGCCACGCAGATCATCTCCACCGCCCCCGGCCGCTTCGGTGAAGAGCTGGGCATCGCCATTGCCCGCCACGCCAGCCGGGGCGAGGGCGGCGCAGCGGAAACGCTCTCCCTGCGGCTCGATCCGCCCGAGCATGGCCGCATCGAGGTGACGCTGAGCTTTGAGGACGGCGGCCCGCTGCGCGCCGTGGTCGCCGCCAGCCAGCCCGCTACGCTTGATCTGTTGCGGCGGGACACTGCCGACCTCAGCCGCGCCCTCGGCCAAGCGGGCATCGGCACCGATGCGCAATCCTTCAGCTTCAGCGCCCAGAGCCAGAGCAGCGGGCGCGAGCGGCAAGGGCAAGCCCTTCCTCACCCGTCCACACCAATGCACAACCGGGTGATGGCTCCAGAGGAAATTCCCCTGCCCGCTCAGGACTACCGCCGCATCCGCACCAGCAGCCGCCTGAACCTCATCGCCTGAAGGAACTCGCCATGGCCACCAGCCCGATCACAGCCAAGCCTGCCTCCGCCCAGCCCGACACAGGCCTCGCCAAGCTTTCCAGCGACTACACGATGTTCCTGCGCCTGCTCACCACCCAGATGCAGAATCAGGATCCACTCTCGCCCATGGACAGCAGCCAGTACACACAGCAGCTGGTGCAATATAGCCAGGTGGAGCAGTCCATCCAGCAGACCGGCGCACTGAAAGACATTCTCGCTCGCCTCGGCAGCCAGGACATGATGCAGGCGTCCTCACTGATCGGCAGGCAGGCCGCATATGATGGCGAACAGGCAGGCCTCACCGCCTCCACCCCCGCTCAGTGGACATGGGAGACAGACGGCGCACCCGCCAGCCTCGTCGCCATTATCCGCGATGCGTCTGGACGCGAGATAGAACGCCGCACGCTCGGCCCCGATGCCCTGAACCTGCAATGGGATGGCGCGCTATCAACCGGAGGCACAGCTCCCTCCGGCGCATATTCGCTCGCGCTCGATGCGCGCGACGCCAGCGGCAAGACGCTCTCCCCCCACATCAGCGCAGGAGGCACCGTCGACTCCGTCAGCCGTACACAAGAGGGTGTCACGCTGGCGATCAACGGCGCATCCGTTCCCCTCTCCGCCGTTCGCAATTTTACCGCCGCGAACGCCGCCCCATAGCCCCCTCATCCTATAATGAGGGAACGGAGCATCGTTCCAGCCAGTCCAGTCCCCACGAACGGGATGCTGCTCCCCACGCGCTGAACAGGTTTCAGGCCGCGTGTCAGGGAGCCAGCGGGCCCTGTCCCCCCACACTCGCCCGCTGGCTCCATTTTTTCCTGCGCAAAAAATCCCGGCTCCCTCCCCCATTGTGGGCAGTGAGGAGAGAGCCGGGATGCGCGACGCAGGCGCTCGATGGGCCGCCCGCGCCGCAGGGAGGTTTTTCAGCCGCCGCACAAGGCATAGGGCAGATTGCGTCTGCCTTGCACACTCCGAACGGCGAACAGTTCATAACGGATGCCCAGTCCCGGCATCGGCCCGAGCAGGACCGAAAGGCAATCAGCGATCGCGGGGTCCTCGCGTGGGCCGATCGTCTCGTCGAGGCCCGCCTCGTCCAGCCCGCCCACGCTCAACAGATGCGCGGCGGCCCGGCGCCACAACAGCGCCACGTCGTCGACAGCAACACGGATCACGACATCATATTGCCATTGCTCCGTCTCCGGATGCAGCGGCCATGCCGCCCGTGGATCCGGACGATACTCCATGTTCATCGGAACGCTCTCCCCCCTGTGTCACCCTGCTATGCCCCTGCGCCCGAAGGGTTTTTCGACCAGCTGCGTTCTGTAAGCAGAGACTGGTCCTTCCCTCACAGATTGCCAATCAGTGAAGAACCCCTACGGGATTATACTTAGTGGCCGCCTCGCCCTGGGCGCGACCATGGGCGATAACGAGGCAGAGCTCGGCGTAAAGCCTGTCCCACAATTGCGCCTCGATGCTGACGGGGAAAGAATGGTCCTGCTCGATCACAACCCGCGCCTCGCGCGCGCAATCGAGGCGAAAGCGCGCCGGAAAGGGCCGGTCTGTCGCCTCGTCGGGCATCGCATGCGGGGCGGAGAGGCGGGCAGACATGATGAAGCCGGACAATATTTCAGTCCCGCACAGGCTCAGTCGCGCTGACGGGTGATGCGGCTGATCCCGCCGTTCGAGCGTGACGGTGGCGCTGCCTTCATGGGTGGACATACTGACGCGCAGGCACGCGCCGTTGCTGTCCTCTATATCGCGCGTGCGTGAAAAACGTGCATACATCGCGGCCTCCCGCAATGAGGAGCCGGGAGCGCTGTTTCACGCCCCCGGCTCACCCTCCATTACCGGAACAGCGAGATGATCGTTGACGGCGCCTGATTGGCGATCGACAGCGCCTGCACGCCCAGTTGCTGCTTGACCTGCAACGCCTGCAACTTCGCCGATTCCTTCGCCAGATCGGCGTCGACGAGGTTGCCGATACCGGCCTCCACCACGTCGGAAAGCTTGCCGGTAAAGGTTTGTTGCGCCTCGATCTTGCGCGAGGCGGCGCCCAGAGTCGAGAGCGAGGTGGCGAGGTTCGACTGCGTGGTCGTCAGCGTATCGATCATTGCCTGGGCCGCTGCCTGCGTATTCACCTGCCCCGTCGCCGCGACGGTGACGACCGAGCCGCCGAGGTCCAGACCCTGGTTCGCCACGGAGAGCGAGTCGGGATCGTAGGTCGCCGTGCCGGTATTGCCGTCCTTCACCGATTGCAGCGCCGTCACGGTGCCGCCACCGGCCAGCAGCAGGTTGGTGCCGTTGAAGTCAGAGCTGTTGACGATCGTGGTGATCTGGTCACGCAGCGCCACAAAGTCGGAGTTGATCGCCGCGCGGCTATTGGCATCGATGCCCGCGTCGGCGGACTGATAGGCCTTGGCCTTCATCTGGTTGATGACGTCGGAGATCTGCTCCGCGCCCGCAATCGCCACGTCGGTCACGCTCTTGGCGCGGCTTAGCGAGCTGCTGACGGACTTGAGGCCACCCAGATCACCGCGCAGCGTCTGCGCGATGGCATAGGACGCCGAGTCATCCTTGGTGGACGAGACGGACAGGCCGGTGTTGATGCGGGTCTGGACCTGCGCCAGGCCGCGGTTGGTTTCATTCAGTGACTGGAGAGCGGCCATTGCGCCGAGGTTGGTGTTGACGGAAAAACCCATGATGATCCCTTTCTGGGAGAGGCGGAACCGCTTCTGCGGCCCGGAGCCGGAAACGCCGACCCACGATGCCCCGCAACATTGCGGCGCACAGGCTCATTCTGGGAAGGGATGAAAGCGCGCCAAAATGGGCGGGGCGATTTTCGTGGTTAAGGGGGTGGTAACTATGGACAGCTGACCGACGATGAACCGTCATGCTGAACTTGTTTCAGCATCCATCGCGCCACACACACCGTTGCTCCAAGAGGAGAAATGGACCCTGAACCAAGTTCAGGGTGACGAAGGAGGAGATGCGGCTACGGATCCTCCTCTATTCAAAACGGGCTCAACACATCCAGCAATTGCTGCCCCCAGCGCGCCTGCTGCGCGTCAGTGAGTTGCCCCTTGCCGCCATAGCTGATCCGCGCCTCGGCGATCTGGGTGTGGCGGATCGAATTGTCGCGCGCCACGTCCTGCGGGCGGACAATGCCGCTCACCAGCAGCTCGCGCAGCTCGAAGTTGACGCGGCTCTCCTGCCGCCCCTTGATGACGAGGTTGCCGTTGGGCAGCACGGCGGTGACGATCGCCGCCATCGTCATGCTGATCGTCTCACTGCGCGTGGTGCTGCCCTTGCCGTCGTTGCTCGATTCCGTGCTGCTGCCGACGAGGTTGTTGCTGTCTACCCCGATCACGCGCTTCACGAACTTCTCCAGCCCGAACAGCGCGCTCGCCCCGCCCGCCTCTGAGCCGGAGCGAGAGCGGCTGGTCGCATTACTGAGGCTGGCCTTGTCGGAAATGTCGATGCGGATGGTGAGGATGTCGCCCACTTTCGATGCGCGCTGATCCTGGAACAGCGCGCCCGCGCCATTGCGAAACAGCGAGGCGGAGGCAGCAACGGGCGGATCGGTCGCCTCCCCGCCGCGCTGCGCCGTGGAAAGCTGGGTGAGGGATGCCTCCGCCGCCGGGACGGGCGGCGCCTGCGTCTCGCTCAGCTTCGGCGCGCGGCCCACATCCTTCAGCCGCCCCCATGTGCCGCACGCAGACAGAGCGAGGACCAACCCCAGCGCGACATATCTCTTCATGGCGCATCCACCTCCGCCGCGCCCGGCCCCGTCACCCGCGCCTCCAGCGCGCGGTCGGTCGCGAGGTTGACGACGCGCACCGCTCCGCCCGCCGCGCCATCGCCCAGCGCCCTGCCCGGCGCGGTGATCGTCAGGCGGCCCGAGCGCATCACCAGCGTCACCCCCTCGCCCCGGCGCACCAATGTCGGCGGGCCGATATCGCTCGCGCGCACCGTCGCGCCCAAAGCAAGCGCGCGCCGCGCCTCCTTACCCGCCGCATCCACCCCGCGCAGGGCAAAGCGGGCGGTGGCGGCAGGCACAGACGCGCGCTCGAAGTCCGCAGACGCCAACACCTCGCCGCGCGCAACCGGGCGCACCAGCACATCCGCCTCCGCAGCCCCGGCGGCAGCAGCAGCCATGAGCAACACCGCAATCACCGCAACTGGCTCGATGCAGCGAGCATCTCGTCCACCGTCTTCACCACGCGGCTGTTCATTTCATAGGCGCGCTGTGCGGAGATGAGCGCCGTGATCTCCTCCACCGGGTTGACGTTCGACCCTTCGACAAAGCCCTGTTGCACCGTGCCGAAGCCCGGCTCGCCGGGGTTGGCGAGGCTCGCCTGCCCCGATGCCGCGCTTTCGAGGAACAGATTGTCTCCTTGCGCCTGCAAACCCGCATCGTTGATGAAGGTCGCGAGCTGGATCTGCCCCACGGTCTGCGGTGTCGGGCTGCCGGAGGTGCGCACCTGCACATCGCCGGTCTTGGAGATGGTCACATCCACCGTCCCCTGCGGAATGGTGATGCCCGGCTGCACGGCATAGCCCTGCGCGGTTACCAGCTCACCCTGATCGGAAAGCTGAAAGGACCCGTCGCGCGTATATGCCGTCTCTCCCGAGGGCAGCGTCACCGGAAAATAGCCGCGCCCCTCGATGGCGATGTCATAGCGGTTGCCGGTCTGTTGCAGCGCGCCCTGCTGCTCGATGCGATAGATCGCGCCGGTCTTCACCCCCGCACCGATCTGGATGCCCGAAGGCGCACGCGCCCCGTCATTGCCCGCGCCGGGCGGCATTTCCTGCTGATAGAGCAAATCCTGAAACTCCGCCCGCTGGCGCTTGAAGCCGGTGGTGTTCATGTTGGCGATGTTGTGGGAAATCACATCAACATTGGTCTGCTGCGCCAGCATGCCGGATGACGCGATGGAAAGTGAGCGCATTTCTGTTCTCCTTCGGAAGGTTTCGGTTCCGGCCCTCTCCCCCTCCCAACCACCCGACAGGGTATCTTATGGGGGGTTGGGAGGGGCGTGGCCGAGGCGCGTGACTCGTCCACGGGGCTGGTGCCGCCCATCGGCGTGAGCCGATCAAACTAATCATCCAATCCTGCCCAGCCGCCCGATCGCGTCGCGGCGCAGATCGTCGATCGCCTTGCTGATCGCCATGCTGGACTGATAGCTGCGCAATATGTCGATCAGCTCGGTCGTCTCGCTGATCGGCTGCACGTTGGAGCCTTCGACGCCCCCGCTCCTGATGCGCGTCTCGTTTGCGCCGAGCGAACGCCCGCCGCTCCCCGCCATCAGGCCGTCGCCGCGCTGGCTGAGCGCGCCGTCGTCATCGAACACCGTCACGCCGATGCGCCCCAGCGGCCCGGTCTGCGCGGAAAGCGTGCCGTCCGGCGCGATCGCCAGCGTGGGCAGCGCATCGGGCGGGATAGCGATTGGCTGGCCGCCCTCGTCCAGCACTTTCGATCCACCGGACGTCACCAGCTCGCCCGCCTCGCTCACCTTGAGGAACCCCGCGCGCGTATAAGCCGTCTCCCCGCTCGCATCCTGCACGGCGAGCCAGCCCGGCCCGTCGATCATGATGTCGAGGGGGTTGCCGGTCGGCTGGAACGCGCCGCTGCGCGGATCGAGCGTGGCGCGATAATCCTGCACAAAACGGGTGGCGCGCGCGTCGCGCGGCCCCTCGCGGAGCGGCGGCCCCTCCATCGTCTCGATATATTCGTGAAACACTGGCGCCTCGCGCTTGAAGCCCGCCGTCTCGCTATTCGCCATGTTGTTGGCGGCGATGTCGAGCCTGCGGCGCAGCGCCTGCTCATGGCTCAAAAGAACATAGGTCGAAATGTCCATCGCTCGATGTCCCGGCAAAAACTGCTTGGATTTGGGTTGGGGGCGGAAATTTTTGCCGCCTCTCGCCTCTATAATAGGAGGGACGACGGCCCGCCCGCGCGCGGCAGCCGGATTTTTGACAAGGGACAAACCGCCGCATGGCTCCACGCAAGAAACCCGAAGACACCGCGCCTCCTCCCGCCAGCCCGGAGGAGGAAGCGAGCGGCCTCGTCGATGTCGGGCCGGACGCCCCGCCTGCGCCAGCAGGCAAGCTCGCCTTCCTCAAGAACAAGAAGGTCGTGATCGGCGGCGCTGCGACTCTGCTGCTGCTCGCGGGCGGTGGCGGCGCGGCGATGATGCTGGCGGGCGGCGATGAAAAGCCCGCCCATGGTGAGCAGGCGAAGGAAGCGCATGCGGAACCGGAAGAAGAAGAGGCCGAGGAAGAGGAAAGCGCTGAAGGAGAAGGCGAAGGCAAGGACGGCGAACTGCCACTCGTCGATGTGCCACCGATGATCGTCAATCTGCGTACCACCAACGGCGAGCCGCGCTACCTCAAGATCCGCTTCATGCTGGAGGCGAAGTCCGCCGAAAAGACCGAGAAACTCAAGGCCAAGCTCCCGCTCATCATCGATTCCTACCAGCCCTTCCTGCGCGAATTGCGGCCGGAGGACATTTCCGGCTCCGCCGCCGTGTTCCGCATCAAAGAGGAAATGCTCATCCGCGCGACCGAGGCGGCGGGCAAGGGCATGGTGAAGGACGTGCTCATCCAGGATCTGGTCCAGCAATGATGGCATTCCACCCATACGGGCCTGCGAACGGCCACTTTCTGGGCTTCCGGTGCTCACGACCCTGTAAGGTCGCTGCGCTCCGGTTCTCGAAATCGGCCATTCTCGGCTCCGTCTGGCTGAAATGAGGAAGCAGCGCCATGCCGGATGACGATTTCGAAGAGTTCGTCGAGTTCACTCTGCCTGATCCGCCCGTGGTAGGCGGCGCTGACGGCGGGACCTTCGATCAGGCAAGCATCGACGCGCTGTTCGGCGGCGGCGGCCCGGCGGAGACCCAACGCGTGGGCCTGCGCGCCGTCCTGGAATCGGAGATCATCAACCACGAGCGCCTGCCGATGCTGGAGGTTGTGTGCGAGCGCATGGTGCGCGCGCTCTCCACCTCGATGCGCACGCTCACCTCGGACAGCATCGACATCAGCCTCGATGATGTGACCACCGCGCGCTTCAGCGACTTCATGGACCGCGTCACCCTCCCCGCGATGATCGCCGTCATCCGCGTGGAGCAATGGGAAAATTACGGCATCATCACCGTCGACTCCGGCCTCATCTACGCCATCGTGGACGCTTTGCTCGGCGGCAAGCGCGGCACCCAGATCATGATCGACGGGCGCGATTTCACCACGATCGAGACGGCATTGGTGGCGCGCGTCCTGCGCCTCGCGATCCTCGAGTTCAGCACCGCACTCGCGCCCATCGCGCCGGTCACGATCAAGCTGGAGCGGATCGAAACCAACCCGCGCTTTGCCGCCATTGCCCGGCCGAGCAACATCGGCGCGGTCTGCACCTTCCGCGTCGATATTGACGGGCGTGGCGGCCGTTTCTCGATGATGTTCCCGCAGGCGACAATCGAGCCGGTTCGTGACAAGCTGGCTCAGCGCTTCATGGGCGAGACGGCGGGGCGTGAGAATATCTGGCCCGATCATATGCGCCAGCAGATGCTCGCCACGCAGGTGGAGCTCTCCGTGCTGCTCGGCGAGATCGCGCTGCCGCTAGAGCAGGTGCAGGCGCTGGAGATCGGCCAGAACCTCAATTTCCATGCCGAGCCATCACAGCAGATGGGCGTGCTCTGCGGCGGGCTGCATCTGGCACAGGTACGCGCGGGGCAGCGGCGCGGAAATCTCGCCGTCAGCCTCGCCACATCCATCAGCAAGGGAAAGCGCCTATGACTATCTCCATCATGAGCCAGTTGCTCCTCGCGATATTGTGCTGCGGCGTCATCGTGCAGACAGTACGGTTGATGCGCCGGCTACGGATGGTGGCGGATGGCCAGCTCGGCGAGGCGGTGACCGCGCTGGACGCCGCCACACGCGAGGCACGCACTGTGCTGTCCGGCTTGCGACAGGCGCTGGGCGGAGATGGCGCGGCGGTGGCGCGTGAGGTGATGGCCGCGCGCGAACTGAGCGAGGAACTGCGCGTAATGATCGGCATTGCCGACGCGATGGCGGAGCGGCTATCCGGCGCGGGGTCGGCCGAGGCGCCGCCTGAACCCGCCCCCAAGCGCACCCGCAAGGGCACGACACCCGCGCCATGACCCGCCGCCGCGCACCGCTGTTACTCGGCATGACCGCCACCGCCGCACTGATGACCGGCGGCAGCACGCTCGTTTCCGCGGGCACCGCGCTCGCCGAACAGGCAAAAGCGGCCCCCGCCGCCGAACCCGCCCCCACCACCCGCATGGGCGCGATGGTGGCGGATGATATGGTGAAACGCGATGCGGCAGCGCGAGCGCGAGCCCGCGCGATCGACCTTCAGGAGCAGGCGGCGAAAGCGGCGGCCATGCGTCTGCAATCAGCGCTCAAATCCGGTGCTCAGCCGAGTGATCCGACAGCCTCCGGGTTGCCAGCCGCGCCCCCGCCCTCCGGCGCACCGCCATCTTCCCCCCAGCCTGATCAGTTCGACACGCTCGCCCGCATCTATCAGGCGATGAAACCCGCCAAGGCCGCCCCGGTGTTCGAGCAGCTCGACCTTGAGGTGCAATATCTGGTGGCCAAGAAGATGCGCGAACGCTCGGCCGCGCTGTTGATGGCCGCTATGTCGCCCCAGGGCGCCGCGCGCCTCTCGATGCGGATGGCGGGGCGCCCCGGCGCAAAGCTGATACGCCCTGCGCCCCCCTAAGCGGCGCTTCGGTCGTCCCGCAACGACGCCAGAAAATCATTGCTGGTGCTGCGCAGCGCCTCGGAGCGGGCACGCAGCGAGGCCATGATCGCGCGGATTTCCTCGGCCAGCATATCCGCCTCGCGCGCGCTTTTCGCCACCTCGTCGGCCGTCATCCGCACCTGCTGCGATGCGGACGCCGTGCGGCCCGCCGCCTCGCTGATCTCGGAGGTCGTCTGGCGCTGGCCGCTGACGGCGCTGGCGATATGGCTGCCGCGTGCGGACATCTTGGCGATGGTCTCCGCCACGGAGCGCATGGCGTTGTCGGCTACGCCCATCTTCTCGCGCGTCCCCTCAATAATGTCGTCAATGCGCGCGACAGCATTGTGCGTCTGGGTCGCGAGCTGCTTGACCTCGTTGGCGACGATGACGAAGCCGCGCCCCGCCTCGCCCGCGCGCGCCGCCTCGATCGTGGCGTTGAGCGAGAGCAAGCCGGTCTGGCCCGCCAGATCCTGGATCATGCGCACGATCTCGCCGATATTGTCGGTCTGCTGCGCCAGCGCCTCGAGGCTGACCAGCCCATTGTCGCCCGCAGCGCGCGCTGCCTGCCCGATCGCGACCTGCTCGTCCGCCTCGGCGGCAATCTCCGCAGCAGATTCATTGAGCGCACCGGTAGCATGTGCGACCGATTCGACCGCATCGGTCGTGCTTGTCGCCAGATCGAGCACATGCTGCGCCTTTTCGCGCGCATTGGCGTTCAGGTGGCTGATGTTTTCGGTCGCCAGCGCCAGCGCGTTGATCGCCTCGTCGAGATGCTCAGCGAGCGCCGCGACGGATTCCTCATAGCGGGTCGCCAGCATCACCATGGCTTCCTGCCGCTCCGCCATCGCGCGCTCGCGGTCCTTTTCCCGCTGGGCGCGAGCCGCCAGCGCGGCGGCGGAGCTGCGCTCGATTTCCTGGCGCTCCGCCTCGGCCATGCGCCGTTCGGTCTCGCGCCGCTCCATGTCGGACTTCATCCGCCCGACAAACGCTCTCGCCATCTGCAGATAGGCCTGCGCCAGCATGATGGAAAACAACGTTACCAATGCGGCGAGCAGCACCAGCCCCCCGCCCGGAACGCTGAATATATGCACTTCCGCCATTAACCAGAGGTTGAAGATATAGACAAGCGACGCGCGCGGGATCATCGCGAAGGTGAGGCCGCCGACGCAGATCACCCCGACATGCGTGGCGAGCAGCACCATCTTCTGCTCCGTCCCGCTACCCTGGCTGGCAGTGACGAACAGCAGCCCCCAGCCCAACGAGATGCAGAAGGTATAGGTCATGAAGGCCTTGAAGCAGCCCGCGACCGTGCGATATTGCACGCGGCTGAAGCGGGTGAACGGCATCAGAAACTGCGCGGCAAGCGCGATGCCGATCTGCATCGCGGTCAGAGACCACAGGACTGTGCTGTTGGTCGGGTTGGCAAAGCAGATGCCGATCGTCAGCGCCAGCACCATCACCGGCAAAGCCGTACGTGCTACGCCCCGGCTGGCGCCGCGCGCCTGCTCCATGCCGATATGCCGGAGGGCGGGGGTCGAATCAGCATCCACGGCAGATAACCACCGTGCGGCTCTGCGCCACGCTCTCCCAAATCCTGATTGTTCCAAGGCCATCAACGGCTTCCGGCACCTTTCGATCGAACCGAAAACCTAGAGAATAATGGTTGCCAAACCTTTACGGTCCAGGCCCGTATCTTCCTTTTTGTTCGATATTTCCGTGTCTTCTAACCCGGCATACCGCAACACAGGGTTAATTTTCCGGCGCTGGCGTCATGCCGCGCATTGTCACGCCGTTCAGCAGATGCTTACCTATTGGCGCTACAGGCGGGTGCGACACCCTTATCATCAGGACTCATGGCGAAAATCCTTTTCATCTTCGGCACCCGTCCGGAAGCGATCAAGCTCTTCCCCGTCGTGCATGCGCTGCGCGCCCAGCCGGGCATAGACACGCGCGTCTGCGTCACCGCCCAGCATCGCGGCCTATTGGATCAGGTGCTGGAAATCGCCGGGATCGTACCGGACATTGACCTCGACGTGATGCAGGAGAACCAGAGCCTCGATGCGCTGACCGCGCGGCTCATCACCAGCATCGGCGCGGCGCTCGATGCCGAGCAGCCCGCCCGGGTGATCGTCCATGGCGATACGCTCACCACCATGGTCGCCAGCCTCGCCGCCTATTATCGCAAGATCCCGGTCGGCCATGTCGAGGCGGGCCTGCGCAGTGGCGACATCCACCACCCCTGGCCGGAGGAAGTGAACCGCCGCGTCGTCGCCTGCATCGCGGACATGAACTTCGCGCCCACGGAAACCGCCGCCGCCGCCCTGCGCGCCGAAAACCGCAATGCTGCCTCCATCCACATCACCGGCAACACCGTGATCGACGCGCTGCTCGCCACGCGCAAGCGCATCCACGCCGACCCCACCCTAGCCGCCGGCCTGGATGCCCTCGCCGAGCGCTTTGCGGGCAAACGCATCATCGCCGTCACCTCGCACCGGCGCGAGAACTTCGGCGGCGGCATGGAGGCGATCGCCGGAGCCATAAAAGACATCGCCGCCCGCCCAGACGTCGCCGTCATCTTCCCCGTCCACCCCAACCCCAATGTCCGCGCGGTGATGGACAGCGCGCTGGCAAACCTCGATAATGTCGCGATGATCGACCCGCTCGACTATCCCCACTTCGTCCGCCTGCTCGATATGAGCACCCTCGTCCTGACGGACAGCGGCGGCGTGCAGGAGGAAGCCCCCTCGCTTGGCAAGCCCGTCCTCGTCATGCGCGAGACGACCGAGCGCCCGGAAGGCGTCGCGGCGGGCACCGCGCGCCTCGTTGGCACCGATCGCACCCGCATCGTTACCGAAATGTTCAGGCTTTTGGACGATAGCGAGGCCTATTCCGCCATGGCGAAAGCGCATAATCCGTTTGGCGACGGCACGGCGGGGGAACAGATTGCGAGGATCATTGCCGATGCCCACCAGCGCTGAAACAAACGTCGCCGTCATCGGCCTCGGCTATATCGGCCTGCCCACGGCGGCGCTGATCGCGCGCAGCGGCGCAAAGGTACTCGGCGTCGATGTCTCGGCGCATGTGGTGGACACGATCAACAGCGGCAAGGTGCATATCGAGGAGGTCGATCTCGATGGCCTCGTGCAGGGCGTGGTCGCGCGCGGTTCCCTGCGCGCATCGCTCACAGTAGAGCCTGCGGACGTCTTCGTCATCGCCGTGCCGACCCCGGTGAGCGAGGATAACGCGCCGGACATTTCCTATGTCTTGAACGCCGCCCGTACCATCGCGCCCGTTCTCGCGGCCGGCAATGTCGTGATCCTCGAGTCCACCTCTCCTGTCGGCACCACCGAGGCGATGCGCGACCTGCTGGCCGAGCTGCGCCCCGATCTCAAGATGCCGCATGCCGGGAATGGCGTGGCAGACATCGCCATCGCCTATTGCCCGGAGCGGGTGCTGCCCGGCCGCATCCTTGTGGAGCTGATCGACAATGACCGCTGCATCGGCGGCATCACGCCCCGCTGCGCAAGAAAGGCGCTGTCCTTCTATCGCGGCTTCGTGCGCGGCGCGTGCATCACCACGTCGGCCAAGGCGGCGGAAATGGTGAAGCTCGTCGAAAACAGCTTCCGCGACGTCAACATCGCCTTCGCCAACGAGCTGAGCCTGATCGCCGACAAGGCAGGCATCGACGTGTGGGAGGTCATCAGCCTCGCCAACCGCCACCCGCGCGTCAACATCCTCCAGCCCGGCCCCGGCGTCGGCGGCCACTGCATCGCGGTCGACCCCTGGTTCATCGTCCATGCCGACCCGGAGAACGCGCGGCTGATCCGCACCGCGCGCGAGGTAAACCTCGCCAAGACCGACCATGTGCTTGGACGAGCGTCTGACCTCATAGACACCTTCCCGGATGATGACATCGCGTGCCTGGGGCTGGCCTTCAAACCCAATATCGATGACTTCCGCGAAAGCCCCGCGCTCGAAATCGCCCACCGCCTCGCCCGCCGCTATGGCCGCCGGGTAAAGCTGGTCGAGCCTTACGCCACCGCTCTGCCGATGGAGTTTGCCGACACGCATGCAGAGCTGATCGACATCGACACCGCAATCGAAAGCTGCGGCATCTTCATCGTGCTGGTGGATCATGACGTGTTCAAATCCGTGCCCTTGGACGAGCGCACCGGCAAAGCCGTCTACGACACCCGCGGTATCTGGCGCGACCAGCCCGAACGGCTGACGGCCAAGGCGATGTTGAGGCGGGTGGGGGATTGAGGGGGAAGCAATAACCCTAAACTGCCGAGCGCTGTTTGAAAAATGGTCCTCTGAATTGCGGACTGGCCTTCATGTCTGTTGCCGAAAACATGAACGGATCTGCCGGAAAATCGCATAATCCCGCAGCAATAACCCGGAACGGCTGGCTAGGCAGGCGCGGAATCAACGTGATTTCGATCAGGTCCAGATCCGTACTACCTGGCGCGACCTGCATGCTGACCTTATGCGGATCATAGACGATCATTTGCCCCGCAATGTATGCTGGCGGCGCGATTGACGCCCCCTCCACAGTCTCAAAAGCTATGCGATCCGTGGCCGTCAACAGGATCACCGCACGGCGCACCTCTGCCGGACAGGCAAGCGCCCCTATACTCTCTGCATGAGCGGCATAGCGGACGGGGCCAAGGCATGAGACCGTCAGCTCGCATTTGGAACCGGCCTGTAGCATGACCAGCCCTTCGCCATGCCCCAGCAATTCGGCGGCTTCATCCAAAAGGGCATCGGAAGGCTTCGCAAGGGTGACACCTGCGCAACCCCCTCGCGGCCTTCCGATCCAGTCCGGTCTGGCATGGGGATTTTTGCCCTCGATATCGAAAGAAAGCGCCGTCCGCGCCTTTTCCACAAAGTCAGCGCCAAGGTTGCCAGAGGTCAGCGACGACTGCCGCCATTGCTGTTCATATGCGGGATACTCCAGCGACGGCGCATTATATTCGGCCTGCGACGCCGCATTCGCGTAGCGCGCGCTGTTCCAGATGCCTGCCGTCTGGTCGAACAGATGCGCCGTGATCTTCTCCAGCGAGATCAGCGCGGACTGGCGGTTGATGTGCGCGCCATCCAGTTCGAACTCAGGGCGCAACAATCCATTCTCGGTTAAGTCAGGCCATGTATCAATGAATGCGATCCCGGCATCGGCGCAGAATGCCGCAATCTGGCGGTTGGCAATCAAGGTCAGCTTGGCGCGCACAGCGGCGTCTATGATGATCCCTCCGGTCCAGTGCGACGCCGCCACGTTATCTGGCGTGCGCGGTGGCAGGCAGTGGATCATCATGCGGCTGAAGCCCACGCTCTTGAGCAGCCGCACCGCGTTGAAGAAGGGATTGAGAAAGCCGGAGATATGCCCTTCTACATCGCTATAGGGTAAAATCTGCTTGGCCTTGTCGGTGCCATAGCAGGGATCATCGGGCAGGATGAAATCATAGCTGCCGCCAATCTGGCGGAAGAGCTGATGCATATCGAGGTCGCCCGCGAACAGCACCATTGGCGGGGCCATCACCGGCATTCCGGCAAGGAAAGCTGCCGAAGGCTCCGCATGCAGAAAAGCAGGCCGCAGGGAACTGTCCACAATGCCCTCGGCGATGAGGGCGTGGACATAATCAGCGCTTAGATCATTGCCTGCAGAATATTCCGCCGCCTTGAGGACCGGTAGAAAGCGCGTCTTGCAGAGATAGTTTTCCTGCGCCCCCCCCGGCCGGAACAGAAGGTTGCTGAACACAAGGCTGTGGCTTTCCCCCACCATATGAATGGGGGTGACAGCACCCAATAGCGCAATGCTCATTTATTTCTGTCCCGATAACATCTGATTGGCGAGTGCGGCCATCACGAGGTCTTCATCGCACATCGGCTTGGCAGTCGCGATTTCCGGTGTTGCGGCATGCTCGGCATAAGCGGCGCGCTCTTCCGCGCTCGCCCCCGTAAACTGCCGATGAAAGCACTCAATCACATGGGCAACGGCAGCATCCGACACCGCGCGGCGATCGTCTAGGAAATAGCTCTTGCTGTCTCCTGTAGCCGTCACGATCTCATAGGACGCGAAATAATGCACATGGTCATGCTTGCGCACCGCCTCCTCACACGCGACCCGCAGCACCGACTTGGAATAGACGGTCGCCTGCAACACGTGGCGCGGCTCATAGGTAGCGAGCAGCGGCACGGGCGAGACCGTGAGAATGACCTGCGCCTTGGGATTGACCGCCTGAAACTCGTCGATGAACATATGGAGGTGCTCGATCACTTCGCTAACGCTGAAATTGTGAAAGGCATGCCGCGCGGGATCATGCAGACCGCCCAAGGCCGAGCCGGGGCAAGATGGAAACACCGCACCGTCGACCGTGCTGACCCAGCTTTCGGTGAGGCCCAGCGTGAAGGCGAAAACATCGACTTGCTCGAACATGCGCCGCACTGCTGCGAGGTGGGAGGCGCGGTCAGCGATGCACTCTTCCTCGCTCTGGAACCCGCCCGGCTGGACAGATGGGCGGAAGGGATCGACAAATTTGCCGTCAGCGAGCTGCCATACCGGCTCTTCCGGCTCGAACCGGCCAAAGGCGCGACGAAAAAGCTGGAGCAACTGGAGCACCGTGTAGATATTGCCGTATCGCGCCGAGTAGATGCGGTATCCCAGCTCGCGCTTGCGTTCGGCAGACAGGAACGGCGGGCCTTCCTCGGTCACGAAATAGGTATAGCCGCTCGACTGAAGCGCCTCAGAGATTCGCTGCGCAAAGCAGCTTCCCGCCGACGCGATCTTGTCGGTCCGCTCGATATGAAGGCGGCTGTTATAATGCGGGTCAATATCCTGAGGGGCATGGCCTGCCACCATCTTTCCCCAGCGGGCTTCGCGTGGAATGGAATAATATGGGAAAGACTCTGCGTCAGCCATGAAAAGCCCCTTGAAATTCGGGATTGTCGCTGACCGGAAGGCTACCGAGGATTGGCTAAAAAGCTGTTAACCATGTTTCCCTGTCCTACACCCCCTCCTCCCTGATACACCTCCAACCCAAGACCCCAAAGCCGCGTTCCGCGCGGAAAGCCGTCGCCGCATCCCGCCGCCTGCCCCACAAGGTCAGGCCCGCCAGCGGCCCTTGCTTTCCCCATGCGCCAGACGCACCGTGCCTAGGGTCTTCATGGGTCCGGCGGCGCCCGAAAGGCCGCCAGCGCAGGCTATCGGGCGGCGGGGTGGCTGGCCCGGATCGGGTGGATGGTGATGATCGCGCAGGCTCTCCTCGTCTTCGATGCTTCAGCCGCGCCCACGAACCGGCAATGCGCATCCCCCCTTACAGGGCGTGACTTTCATGACTTTCCTTGCGCGACGTTCGCCCTCCCCAACCCGCTTGCCCCCTGCCCGCCCCGGCTGGTACAAGCGCGGCCATGCTGATGCGGCTTGCCATCTTCGCGCTCATCCTGTCCGGCCTCGCCAACCTCGGCTTTGCCGCGCGGGACCCGAGCCTGTGGATGATCCCCGCGCTGCTCGCCGGGTGGTATGCGGCGGACATGCTGTCCGGCATGGTGCATATGCTGATGGATTATTACCCGGCGCGGCTGGGCGTGGGGCTGGACCGGCTCTATTTCTACCCCGGCTCGCGCGAGAGTGACGAATATCAGGGGATGTTCCGCACCAGCATGGCGCGGCTCAACCCGTTCGAACGGCTGGTCTATGATTTCAAAAACCACCACCCCCGGCCCGATGCGCTGGGGCGGCGCACGATGCTGCGGCAGATCGGCTCGACCATCGTCGCGGGGTCGCTCCCGGTGTCACTGCTGCTAAATGTCGCCTGCCTCCTGGCTCCGCTGCCGGGCTGGGCGGTGGCGGGCGTGCTGAGCTTTCTTGTTGGGGGCACCTTCGCACAATATTTTCACGGCACGCTCCACCGCGCGGATAATCCGTGGATTATCAATGCGATGCGCAAGGTCGGCCTGTTGATGACGCCCGCGGCGCATCAGCTTCACCACGACACTTTGCGGCGCGATTTCGCCACCAATTCGGGCTGGAGCAACGCTGTGCTCAACCCCGTCTTCCGCCTCGCGCAACGGCGCGGCTGGCTCACCGATGCCGGGCTGGAGCCACAGGGCTGACGGGGCCCCTCGCTCAAAAGAAATGGGGGGCCGAAAAACCCCCCAAGAGACTTCAATATTGTTGAAATGACGACTTATTCCTCGCCATTGTCCTTCACGCCAACGGTCGGCACGTCGATGGTTTCTTCCTTGGTGCCGACAACGACTTCCTTGGAATCCACATCAACAGCGGGCATCTCGCCGCCCTTCGCACTCACGTCGACATCCGGCAGCGCGCCTTCCTTCACGTCGGCGCTCCAGAAACCTGTGGCGAACAGCAGCCCGACGATCAGGGCCGCCAGAATTGCGACGATAAGCACGACACGCCCGGCACCGCTCCGCCGTTCGCGCTCCAGATGTTCATTGCGATACTCGGCCATGGTCAATCTCCTCACTTGGCCGAGAAGAAACCCGCATCGCAAACTTCTGTTCCATCACAAGGGCATGGTTCGTCCGCCCACGTTCCCTCAGGCGTCGATCATCTCGTCGTCCAGCGCGGCCGCATTGTCCTGAATAAACGCGAAACGGTGGGCAGGATTGGTACCCATCAGCCGGTCGACGAGATCGCGCACCGCCGCCGCTTCCTCATATTCCTGGGGCAGCGTGATGCGGATCATGCCGCGCGTCTTCGGGTCCATCGTCGTCTCGCGCAGCTGCGCCGGGTTCATCTCGCCCAGCCCCTTGAAGCGCGAGACATCGACCTTCTTGTTTTTCAGCTCCCCTGCCAGCAGCGCATCCTTGTGCGCATCGTCCTTGGCATAGACGCTCTTGCCGCCGGTGGTGAGCCGATAGAGCGGCGGCTGCGCGAGATAGAGGTGCCCGCGTTTCACCAGCTCCGGCATCTCCTGAAAGAAGAAGGTCATCAACAAGGTGGCGATATGCGCGCCGTCCACGTCCGCGTCGGTCATGATGACGATGCGCTCATAGCGCAGATTGTCGGGGTTGCAGTCCTTCCGCGTACCGCAACCGATCGCCTGTATGAGGTCGGCAATCTCCTGGTTGGCGAGGATCTTCTGCGCGGTGGCGGAGGCGACGTTCAAGATCTTGCCGCGAATGGGAAGGATAGCCTGCGTCTTGCGGTCCCGGGCCTGCTTGGCGGAGCCGCCCGCGCTGTCGCCCTCGACGATAAAGATTTCCGTGCCCGCCGGGTCATCCGCCGAGCAGTCGGTAAGCTTTCCCGGCAGGCGCAGCTTGCGCCCTGAGGTCGCCGTCTTGCGCTTTACTTCCTTCTCGGCCTTGCGGGCGAGGCGCTCGTCCATCCTGTCGATGACGTAAGAGAGCAACGCCTTGCCCCGGTCCATATTGTCGGCAAGAAAATGGTCGAAATGGTCGCGCACCGCCTTTTCAACAAGGCCGGAAGCCTCCGGCGACGTCAGGCGATCCTTGGTCTGGCTCTGGAACTGCGGATCACGGATGAAGACGCTGAGCATCAGCTCGCAGCCGGTCATCACATCCTCCGCCGTGATGTCCTTCGCCTTCTTGACCCCCGCCAGCTCACCGAATGCGCGGATGCCCTTCACCAGCGCCGCGCGCAGCCCCGCCTCGTGCGTTCCGCCATCGGGCGTGGGGATGGTGTTGCAATACCAGCTATAGCTGCCATCTGACCACAGCGGCCAGGCGATCGCCCACTCCGCACGGCCGACGGCCCCTGCGAATTCCTGCGTGCCGGTGAAGAAGTCCTTGGTGGCGCATTGACGCGGGCCCACCTGCTCGGCCAGATGATCGGCCAGCCCGCCGGGAAACTGGAACACCGCCTCGGCGGGCGTCTCGTCGATCAACAGCTCGGCCGCGCACCGCCAGCGTATCTCCACCCCCGCGAACAAATAGGCCTTGGAACGGGCCAGCTTGTAAAGCCGCGTCGGCTTGAAATGCAGCGCGCCGAAAATCTCGGTATCCGGCACGAAGCTCACCGACGTACCGCGCCGGTTGGGCGCCGCGCCCACCTTCTCCAGCGCGCCCTGCACATGGCCCTTGCTGAAGCGCTGGCGAAAAAGCTCCTTGTTCCGAGCGACCTCGACCACCGTATCTACCGACAGCGCGTTCACAACCGAAACGCCCACGCCGTGCAGGCCGCCCGAGGTGGAATAAGCCTTGTCGGAAAACTTGCCGCCCGAATGCAGCGTGGTGAGGATCACCTCCAGCGCCGACTTGTCCGGAAACTTGGGATGCGGGTCGACAGGGATGCCACGGCCATTGTCGGTGATCGTCAGGCGGTTGCCGGGTTCCAGCACGATCTCGATGCGCGTAGCGTGGCCCGCCACTGCCTCGTCCATCGCATTGTCGAGCACTTCGGAGGCCAGATGATGCAGCGCGCGCTCGTCCGTCCCACCGATATACATGCCCGGGCGGCGGCGCACCGGCTCCAGCCCCTCCAGCACCTCGATCGAGGAGGCGTCGTAATTGCCGGAGGATGTGGAAGGGGCGGACGCGAACAGATCATCGGACATGGAGCCGGTATAGGGCGCGCCCTCATGGCAACGCAAGCCCGACACGCGCTCAGGGGCAGATGTCACTCGCCCCGGCAAGGAACCATGTCATCGCCAGACTGCATCGGCTCGGCGCAATGTCGAAACCTTTTGACCTCCGACCTGTTCGTTTCTCAAGCACTTAGCAAAAAGGGAAACATCATGACGGCTCGTTTTACAACATTGATCGCCGCTTCGGCAGCCATGTTGATCACGGCTCCGGCGCATGCGCAAAATGGCTCCAGCGACATAGGTGACTGGAGCGGACCTTATGTCGGCGGATCCTTCGGCTACGGCTGGGGGCCTAATGACAGCGCCGAACGCAATGAACGCATCCTGTTCGACACCAATGGCGACGGGCAGTTTGGCGACACGGTGAGCACTATTGGTGGCACTGATGCATTCGCACCCGGCTTCTGCCGCGGCCGCCCCAACGGCAACAGCGCGGCAGGCGGCTGCAAGGGCGATCGCGATGGACGCGCCGGCTGGTCGATCCACGCAGGTTTTGACCGTCAGATGGGCAGCTTCGTGGTCGGCGCGGTGGTGGAGGCCGGGCGCAAGAACATCTCGAACACGGTAACCGGGTTCAGTTCCACGCCCGCAGCCTATGCGATGACGCGCAGGCTGGATTGGGACGCGGCCGCCCGCCTTCGCGCTGGCTTTGCGCTCCCCACCAACACTCTGATCTACGCCACGGGCGGTCTAGCCTATGGCAAGTTCAGGAATTCCTTCGCGACGACCAACGGCTTCAACACCTTCACCCAGACGGAGCGCAAGGAGCGCGACTGGGGCTGGGTCGTCGGCGGCGGCATCGACCAGAAGGTTTCGGAGAACTTCTCGATCGGCGTCATCTACAAATATACGCGCTTCAATCCCAATGACTATCGCGTAGTGGCGGGTCAGGGTACACCGCCCTCAGCCACCAATCCGTTTGTGATCACGCCTTCCGGGCAGACTGTGTTCAAGCGCAGCAGCGAGCGTTTCACCACTCAGGATGTACGCGTTACCGCCAGTCTGCGCTTCTGACAGGTCGCGCGGGTCACGGTGGCGGCGCGGGCACCGCCACCAGCACCGCCTTTTTCGCGACGCGGACATGCACCGGCGTCCGCGCCAGCACCTCCCCGTCAATCGAGATGCGCAAATGCGGGCGGGTATCGAGTCGGAACTCCGTGCCCCTGAATTCGCGCGTATGGGAACTGTGATCGCGGAACCGGAAGAACTTCGAATACCAGTCGAGCGCGAGTCGAATGAGGCTCCTTCCCACCACCGCCTGAATGACGATTTCCCCGCTGTCCACGCCTGCATTGGGGGACAGCTCCACTCCGCCATGAAACGGGCCGTTGAGAATGCGCACCTCGGTGGACCATAAACGATGCGTCCGCGTGCCATCGTCGATGATCAGCCTGAAGGGCTTGAAGTTGATCGCGCATCGAAGCGCCCAGATCAGATAGCCCAGCCTCCCCAGATAGCGCTTGAGCTTATGCGGTACGCTCTCACCGATCAGCGGAGACAGACCCAGCGACGCGCCGTTCACATAATAATCGTCGTTGATCATACCCAGATCGATGCGGCGGCACCGACCGGACGCAATCACCTCCACCGCCCCATCTAAATCGAGCGGAATGCCGAGCGTGCGCGCAAAGCTGTTGGCCGTGCCCAGCGGTAACACCGCAAAGACACAGCCCGTGCCCACCAGTTCATCCACCGTGCCGGACATAGACCCGTCGCCGCCGCCTACGATCACCATCGGCGCACCGCCCGCCACAACCTCGCGCACCACATCGTCAAGCTGCGAGGGGTCCGTTATGGCATGAGCGGCGATAAGGCGGACACCCGCCTGCTCCAACTTGCCTCGCGCGCTTTCGAAAAGATCCTGCCCCTTGCGCGACTGTGCGTTGACCACGAGCGCGGCTTCACGGGGAAGAGAGACAGGCGTCATCAAGCCGGGCATCCTGAACGGAGGGAAATCATGGCGTGGGAGAAACCCTTTGCGGCCTTGCTCGTTCCCCAAGGCGATGGCCCGTATCGCACATCTCTCCGATCTGCACTTCGGCGCAATCTGCCCCAAGGCCGTTTCAGCGACCGAGGCCTGGCTGGAGCAGCAGCAACCGGATCTCGTCATCATCAGCGGTGATTTCACGCAGCGCGCCCGCGTCGCCCAGTTCCGGGAGGCCTCCGCCTACGTCAACCGCTTGCGCGCCCGGGGGTTTCCGGTGCTGGTGATACCGGGCAATCACGACATTCCGCTCTATGACATATTCCGCCGGTTCGCCTCTCCGCTCGGGCGGTACAAGCGCTATATCAGCAACGATCTTTGCCCGTGGTTCGAGGATGATGAGGTCGCGGTGTTGGGCATCAACACCGCGCGTTCGCTCACGATCAAGGATGGGCGCATCAACGAGGACCAGATGCGCATGATCGAGGAGCGCTTCCATGCCGTCGCGCCCGGCAAGACGCGGATATTGGTAACACACCATCCGCTATTCGCGATGCCGATCGCCAGCGGCGGCGAACTGAGCGAGGCAGTGGGGCGCAGCCGCAGCGCGATCAAGGCGGTGGCCGCAGCGAAAATTCATATCGCGCTCGCCGGCCATTTCCACCAGACATACGCGCAGGCCGCACGCAAGATGGTGGAGGATGCGGGGCAGGCGCTTGTCATCCAGGCCGGGACTGCCACCTCGACCCGGCTGCGCAACGACCAACCGCAGAGCTTCAACTGGCTGCACGTGCGTCGGCACAATGAGGTGGAGCTGCAGGTCGTGGTGTGGGACGGCGCCAGCTTTCAGCGCGGCAATCATGTGGAATTTACGTTCGACGGCGGGAACTGGTCCGCGCGCGAACTGGGCAACACCGCCCGGCCTTGACCCGGCCCGTCATACCCCTCTCGGCAAAAGCAGGGCGGGGTTGCGCCAAGCCGTGAGCCAAGACGGGAACTCCACTGTCAGCGGAGCATTATTCTGCAAAACGCCAGAAAACAGACGAGTAACCCTGATGCGTCCACTATCCAATCCGCTGAACTGCCATCGTAAATACCGCTTTGTTACTCCCTCCCGCTTCGGCAAATGGTATGCCGATCTCAAGGAAGCGCAGCGCCACAGCGCGCGCATCGGCGCAGGCTTTTTCGACGAGGCGAGCGGGCGGTTCTTCCCCTATCCCGGCACAAAGCTGGAAACCTACGACATTCGCGGCGACAATGATGACGAACGACGCCCGGCCTTTACGTTCGGGCATCCGCCGGACGCACAGCTGATCTAGTTTTCCTCCAGCAACCCCTCATGCAGCCGCACCACGCGGTCCATCCGCGCGGCAAGCCGCTCGTTATGCGTGGCCACGAGTGCGGAGCTGCCCTCGTCTCTCACAAGGCGCAGGAACTCGTCTATCACCACGTCCGCAGTGCGTTCATCGAGATTGCCGGTCGGCTCGTCCGCCAGCACCAGCGCGGGCCGGTTCGCCAGCGCGCGTGCCACCGCGACACGCTGCTGCTCGCCGCCCGATAGTTGGCTCGGCTTATGATCCATCCGCTGAGAGAGGCGGAGCGCCCCTAGCAAATCGGCCGCCCGCTGCGCCGCGACCGCATCCGCCACATCGCGCACCATCTGCGGCAACATCACATTCTCCGCCGCCGTGAAATCGGGCAGCAGGTGGTGAAACTGATAGACGAATCCCAGCGCATCGCGGCGCAGACGCGTGCGCTCGTCGCCGTTGAGCTTTGCAGCTTCCTCGCCGAGAATGCGGATCGACCCCTCAAACCCGCCTTCCAGCAACCCGACCGCCTGCAGCAATGTCGACTTGCCTGAGCCTGATGGCCCCAGCAGCGCGACAATCTCCCCGCGCGCGATCGAAAGGTTCACGCCGCGCAGCACCTCGATCGTCACCCCGCCCTGGGTGAAGGCGCGCTTCAGGTCGCGCACGGTCAGCACCGGCTCACTCATAGCGCAGCACCTGCACCGGGTCTGTATTCGCGGCCTTGAACGCCGGATAAAGGGTGGCGAGGAAACTGAACCCCACCGCCATCAGGCAGATGACGACAATCTCCACCGGGTCCGGGCGCGAGGGCAGCTCAGCCAGAAACCGCACCGAGGGGTCCCAGATATTCTGCCCGGTCACCAGCTGGATGAACGCGACCACCTTCTCGCGGAAGAACAGGAAAACAAACCCCAGCACCACGCCCGCCGCCATGCCAAGCGAGCCGATAGTCACGCCCACAGTCACGAAAATCTTGAGCAGTGAGGACCGGCGCGCACCCATGGTCCGCAGAATCGCGATGTCGCGCGTCTTGGCGCGCACCAGCATGATAAGCGAGGAGAGGATGTTGAACACCGCCACGAGGATGATGAGCGAGAGCACGACGAAGCTGACGATCCGGTCCACCTGCAATGCCTCGAACAGCGAGGCGTTCATCTCCCGCCAGTCGGTGATCACCGCGCGCCCCTCCACCTTGTCCGCCAGCGGGGTGAGGATGTCGGATACCTTGTCGGGATCGGTCGTCGTCACCTCAATATTGCCGACCACATCGCCCAGCAACAGCAGCTGCTGCGCATTCTGCATCGGCATGATGACGAACGCCTTGTCATAATCATAGATGCCCACTTCGAACACCGCGCCGACCTCATAGCCGATTTCCCGCGGTACTGTGCCGAACGGCGTCGTACGCCCGGCCGGGTTGATGATCGAGATGGTGTTGCCCACCGTCACGCCGAGATTGTCCGCAAGGCCGGAGCCGATGGCGATCACATTCCGCCCCGGCGCCAGGTTGGCCATATTGCCCACCTTCACCTTGCCCTTGAGCGACTCGTTGCTGGCGATGTCGTCCATGGTCATGCCGCGCACCAGCACAGCCTCCACCCGGCCATTGAAGTTGGCGAGTAGCGGCTGCTCGATCAGCGGCGTGGCGCGCACGACGCCGGGCGTCGCCTCTACCTCCTTTATGATCCGCCGCCAGTCCGGCAGGCGCCCGCCATAGCCCTGAACGACCGCATGGCCATTCAGCCCCACGATCTTGTCGAAAAGCTCGGCGCGAAATCCATTCATCACGCTCATCACGATGATCAGCGCGGCCACCCCCAGCATCACCGCGACAAGGCTGATCCCGGCCACAAGGAAAATGAAACCTTCGCCCTTTCCGGGCAATAGATAACGCTTGGCGATCATCCGTTCGAAACGGCTCAGAATCATGCGGGGCGGCTCCTCGATCGCGCGTTGCGTTGCTCTAGGATGCAAAGGGCGTGAGGACAAGCGCAACGGCCCCAAAACCCCTGTGGCCAAATTGACACATCATCGCGGCAAAAATGATTCTTAACCGAATTTGAATGATGACAAGCGCCGCTTCTGCCCATAGCAATGGCTCTCGAACATAGGCACAGAAAATGGCCATGGTTCAGGGATACCGTGCTCCTCACAGCGACTGCAGGGGCGCGATGGGGAGGATGGATAACACAAAGGGAGGCGCTCAAGCGCCACAAGCCCGGATCGCTCAAGGGGGAGCGGTCCGGGTTTTTGTTTTGACGCGAGTCTGCTGGCATTTTGCAACTTTGCAAAGCTGGTTTGCGAAATGCTGCTTTGTGCTCCGGCTATACTGTGCTTTGAGGCGCCATCACAAATCCGCCCGAACAGGAGCACGCAATGAACATTCATGAATATCAGGCCAAAGAACTGCTGGCGAAATATGGCGCGCCGATTGCCGCCGGTCATGCCGCCTTCACGGTCGACGAGGCCGTCGCTGCCGCGGGCAAGCTCCCTGGACCGCTTTATGTAGTCAAGGCACAGATCCACGCGGGTGGGCGCGGCAAAGGCAAGTTCAAGGAGCTCGGCCCCGATGCCAAGGGCGGCGTGCGCCTCGCCAAGACGCTGGACGAGGTTAAGGCCGCGGCGACCGACATGCTCGGCAATACGCTGGTCACGATCCAGACCGGCCCGGCGGGCAAGCAGGTAAACCGCCTTTATGTGACCGACGGCGCAGACATCGCCAAGGAGTTCTACCTCGCGCTGCTGGTTGATCGTGCCACCGGTCGCATAGCGATGGTCGCCTCGACCGAAGGCGGCATGGACATCGAGGAGGTGGCACACAGCACGCCTGAAAAGATCCACACCATCACCATCGATCCCGCCACCGGCTTCATGCCGCATCATGGCCGCCGCATCGCCGCCGCTCTCTCGCTGACCGGCGATCTCGCCAAGCAGGCCGCCAAGGTCGCTTCCTCGCTCTATGCCGCGTTCCTCGGCACCGACGCGAGCCAGATCGAGATCAACCCGCTCGCCGTCACCGAGCAGGGCAACCTGCTGGTGCTCGACGCCAAGGTCGGCTTCGATGGCAATGCGCTGTTCCGCCACCCGGACCTGATGGAACTGCGCGACGAAACAGAGGAAGACCCGGCCGAGCTGGAAGCCAGCAAATATGACCTCGCCTACATCAAGCTCGATGGCGACATCGGCTGCATGGTCAACGGCGCCGGCCTCGCGATGGCGACGATGGACATCATCAAGCTCAACGGCATGTTCCCGGCGAACTTCCTCGATGTCGGCGGCGGCGCCAGCAAGGAGAAGGTGACGGCGGCATTCAAGATCATCCTCGCCGATCCCGCCGTGAAGGGCATCCTTGTCAACATTTTCGGCGGCATCATGAAGTGCGACATCATCGCTGACGGCATCGTCGCTGCCGCCAAGGAAGTGAACCTCTCGGTTCCGCTGGTGGTGCGCCTCGAAGGCACCAATGTGCAGCAGGGCAAGGACATATTGGCTGGCTCCGGCCTGCCGATCGTCTCGGCAGACGATCTGGGCGACGCCGCACGCAAGATTGTGGCGCAGGTGAAGGCGGTTTCCTGAGTCGCCAAAGCGCAAGGCCAGCCCTGACGCTACGGCATGAGGGGCTGGTCGCCTTACGCTTGCGTCACACATACAAAACGCGCATGTAGCGCGGCGATGACACCCCAGGGTGGAAGCAAACTGGAGGCAAAGACGATGAAACTTCTGGTGCCCGTGAAGCGGGTGATTGATTATAATGTGAAGCCGCGGGTGAAGGCGGATGGAACGGGCGTTGATCTTGCAAACGTCAAGATGAGCATGAACCCGTTCGACGAAATCGCGGTGGAGGAAGCGCTGCGCCTGAAGGAGAAGGGCGTGGCTACCGAGGTGGTGGCGGTGTCGATTGGCCCGGCGAAGGCGCAGGAGACTCTGCGCACGGCCTTGGCGATGGGCGCGGACCGCGCGATCCTCATTGAGACCGACGCCGAGGTGGAACCGCTCGCCGTGGCGAAGCTGCTGGCGAAGGTCGCGGCTGAGGAAGGCCCGAGCCTGGTGATCCTCGGCAAGCAGGCGATCGACGACGACAGCAACCAGACCGGGCAGATGCTCGCCGCGCTGCTCGGCTGGGGCCAAGGCACGTTCGCGTCCAAGGTCGAGATCAATGGCGACGCCGTTGCGGTGACGCGCGAGGTCGATGGCGGCCTGGAGACGGTGAGCCTGAAGCTCCCGGCGATCGTGACGACCGACCTGCGTTTGAACGAGCCGCGCTATGCGTCGCTCCCCAACATCATGAAGGCGAAGTCCAAGCCCTTGGCGCAGAAGAAGCCGGAGGATTATGGCGTCGACATCGCCCCACGCCTCACCACGCTGAAGGTAGAGGAGCCTCCCAAGCGGCAAGCCGGTATCAAGGTCGCCGATGTCGATGAACTGGTGGCGAAGCTGAAAGAGCTAGGAGTGGCGGCATGAAGACGCTGGTATGGGTTGAGCATGAAGGCGGCCAGTTGAAGGACGCAACACTCGCTGCCGTCACTGCGGCATCGAAGCTCGGCGAAGTGCATCTGATCGTCGCTGGCGCTGGCGTATCGGGCGTGGCCGCCGAGGCAGCCAAGATCGCGGGCGTGGGCAAGGTCCATGTGGCAGACGACGCCGCGTTCGATCACGCGCTGGCAGAGAATGTCGCGCCGCTGATCGTGGACCTGATGGGCCATCATGATGCGTTCGTTGCGCCGGCCACCAGCAACGGTAAGAACATCGCGCCGCGCGTCGCCGCACTTCTGGACGTGATGCAGCTTTCGGACATTCTCTCGGTGGAGAGCGCCGACACCTTCACCCGGCCCACTTATGCGGGCAACGCCATCGCAACGGTCAAGACGTCGGATGCCAAGCTCGTCATCACCGTGCGCGGCACGGCGTTCGAGAAGGCAGCGAAGGATGGCGGCTCAGGGACGGTCGAAGCCGTATCCTCGACCGGCGACAAGGCGCTTTCCAGCTTCGTCGGTGCCGAGATCGCCAAGCTCGAGCGGCCGGAGCTGACCAGCGCCAAGGTGATCGTCTCCGGCGGCCGCGCGCTGAAAGACGGCGCAACGTTCGAGAGCACCATCTTCCCGCTCGCAGACAAGCTTGGCGCAGCCGTCGGCGCATCCCGCGCCGCAGTCGACGCAGGCTATGTCCCGAACGACTATCAGGTCGGCCAGACCGGAAAGATCGTTGCGCCGGAAGTCTATGTCGCGGTTGGCATATCGGGCGCGATCCAGCACCTCGCCGGCATGAAGGACAGCAAAACCATCATCGCCATCAACAAGGATGAGGACGCACCCATCTTCCAGGTCGCAGACATCGGCCTCGTAGGGGATCTGTTCAAAATCGTGCCGGAACTCACCGAAAAACTGTAATCCGCGCATCTTTGTTTCCGAAAGCCCCGGCCTCACTCGCCGGGGCTTTTTTTGTCTGATCCTCAACGCGATATTCGCGGTTAACGGCGTTGGCGGATATGCGCGCGTCCGCTAATTTAACGGAATGTTAACCAGGATTCGCCGCCTCTTCACAATCAAGACCAAGTTCGAGGCGTTTGCCGTGATCTACGCTCTGGCACTGGGCGCGACGGAACGGGGAATGCACTATGTTGCGCATTATCCGGGTGCAGGCGGCAAACTGTTGTTCCTCGCCTGCTGCGCGGCAGTGATGATGGGCGGCGGCAAGATCATTGACGCGGTCGATATGCGCGCTGAATTGGGCTATCTGGACTGAGCAAAGCCTGACAGGGCCGCTTCCGCGTGCGCCAGTGCCTCCGGCGTATTGATGTTATAGAAGGCCTCGTCCACAGCGACCGCACGCGCGCCGGATTTGCGCATCCAGCCCCTGATCGAGCGATCTTCCTGACAGGCAAGCCAGCGGTCGAGTTCCTCCGCCAGCGCGACGGGCCAATAGCCCATCAGCCAGTGCCCTCCCACCACGGCAGGGCCGGGGGCGAGTCGCGCCGCCATGTCGGACAGCACCGGCAGAGTATCGCACCCCGCGCACAAAACCGCTTCATGCCCGTGTTCACGCGCGAAATGCAGCGCCCCATTGAGGCCACCCAGTGGCCCCTCACCGCATCGCGGTCGATCCCGGACCGAGGGCAAGCCGCCCCACTCCCGCCCGACGACGACCAGCGCATCCGTCTGGCCGCCAAGCGCGCGCGCGACATGATCGATCAGCGCCACCCCTTTGAGCCGCGCCGCCGCCTTGTCCGCGCCGAAACGCCGCGCCTCCCCGCCCGCGATGATAGCGCCGAGCAGGGTCACCGCCTGGCGTCCCGCTTATTCCTCGACCGGAGCGCCCGGCCCGTTCTTCTTGATCGACTCGATGGCATTTTTCGCGGACGCCTTGCTGCTATAGCCCTCGGTCCAGAAGATGACTTCGGCGTTGTATTTGAATTTGGCGACATATTCGCCCGCCTTGTTCTGCTCGATCACAAACTTGTGTGCCATGGCCCCAACTCCCGCAAATGTTGCGGCGTGCAGCCTATCGTACAGCTCAAGTCCCGCAAGCTGAAAAGCGCGCCGGACTGTAAATCTTCGTATCGATGCCGACGATCAGCGCATCTTCCACCCCGAGAATCAGGGCGGCCCCGAGCCGCGCCGCAGCAGGAGCGGTCTGTATGCCGAAGCCTCCCTGCCCCGCGAACCAGAAGAAACCGGGCGCATCCGCGTCCCGCCCGTAAACCGGCAACCGATCCGGCGCGAAGCTGCGCAAGCCCGCCCATTTGCGCTCCACAGCCTCCACGCGCCAGTCCACCACCTGGCTCAGCCTGTCGATGGCAATGGCGATGTCCAGCTCGTCAGGCGCGACATCGCTCGGCTCGGCGGGCTGCTCGTCATGCGGCGTGAGCCACAACCGCCCGCCGCCGATCGGCTTGAAATAAAAGCTTTCGGCAAGGTCGAGCACCAGCGGCAGATCATCGGCCGCTGCCGGGTCAACCCGCAGCTGAACCACCGTGCGCAACAAGGGCCGGATGCCCGTTGCACGCACGCCGCTGAGTTCCGCCACATCGTCAACCCATGCGCCAGCCGCATTGATGAGCAAACCCGCGCGCACCTCCTCTCCGCCTGCCAGACGCACGCTCCAGCCGCCACCGGGCAGCGCCTGCGCGCCCTCGAACCGGGACGAGCACGCCACCACACCACCGCGTTGGCGCAGCCGCCTTAGATATGCCTCATGCAGCGCGGCGACATCAATGTCGCAGGTGGACTGCTCAGTGAGCCCGATGCTCCAGTCTGCGCGCAGCCCGGGCACCCTGGCCGCCAACGCCCCCCCATCCACAAGCGCAAATAGCGCGTCATCGGCAAAGGCGCCAATCATGGCATCGCGCAACGCCGCGTCACCTGCCCGGCCGATATGCAGCGCGCCGCGCGGGGTCAGAAAGCCCTGCCCGGCAAAGTCCGCCTCCGGGCTGGCGAGCAACGGGTATGAGGCGCAGGTGAGCGGGCGGATATGCGGTCCGCCATAGCTTTCCGTCCAGAACGCCACCGACCGCCCGGTGGCATGATAGCCGGGCTGCGCCTCGGCCTCGACCACCAGCACAGACATTTGTCCGGCCAGCTCCGCGCCAAGGCTGGCGCCCGCCATCCCCGCGCCGACGATCACGGCGTCATAGCGGTTGGAAAGCGAGGTCATGGGCGGGGGCAATGCTCTGCGAAAAAGGCGTCGATCCGGGCCAGTGCATCCTCACGCACCGCATCCACCTCCCGCAATATCTCATGCGCCACGTCAGCACCATAGACGTGGGTCTGTACTCCCGATATCCGCGCCGCCGCCCGCATTATGGCAGGAGTAGAAACCACCGCATCCCCTTCGCTGGCAAGGATGAGCAACGGCACACGCACCGCCTCCAGGACACCGGGGCGCATCAGCAACCGCATGGAGCGGCTGGCAGCGCGCAGCCAACCCCATGTCGGCGGGCCGAGCGCGATGTCCGGCCGCTCCAGCTCGAACCGCGCCTCGCGCAACAGGCGTTCCCGGTCGTGGGTCAGCACCGTGGGCAAGGCTTCCCCCTCGTCCACGTGCAAGGCAGAGCGCACCCGCCCGATACCCTTCTTGCCCAGCCCCAGCGTGCAGGCCACCGCCGCGATCCACCCCGCCAGACGTTGCGGCAGGCCAGCGGTGTGAATGCCGAGCATTGGGGCTATGAGCACCACTGCATCCGCCATAATCCGCCCCTCCGCCAGCGCGCGAAGCACAAGGTGTCCGCCCATCGAATGCGCGACGATCACATGCGGGCCGCGCCCTTCTGTCCGCGCCCGCCAGTCGCGCGCATAAGCTTCGATATCCCCCATCCAGGCCGCAAAATCCTCCGCATGGCCGAGCGCAGTGCCATCTATCAGGCGCCCGGAGCCGCCCTGCCCGCGCCAGTCCACGCTCTCTACCGCCCAGCCCTGTTCCGCCCAGTCGATCAGTGCCTCGTCATATTTCTCGATGTGATCCGCACGCCCGCCGATGAAGAGCAGCGAACCGCGCGCCGTGCCCTGCCCCGCGAGCCGCACGCGCCGCAATGGCCATCCGTCGGGCGCAGGCCAACTTTCCATCATGGCGTCATCTATCGGCATGGCCAGTCGCATTAACGTGCTGTTTACGAGTTGGTAAGGCATTGCGTCTAGACCTGTGAGCATGAGCGGGGAATTTATCCGGATAGTCTTGCTGTGCGCACTGGCAGCGTTGCTGCTTGCCGCCGCCGTGACCGACATCCGCGCCCGCATCATTTCCAACCGGCTGAACCTTGCGATCGCGCTGCTCGCGCCGTTCTATTGGCTGGCTAGCGGCATTCCCGCCTGGCCCGACATGGCTCTGCAGGTCGCCCTGGGTATTGGCATGTTCGGCATCTTTGCAGCCCTTTTTGCTCTCGGGCTGATGGGCGGTGGCGACGTGAAGCTGCTGGCGGCGGTCGCGCTCTGGTTCCCGTGGCAAGCGTTGGGCTTCCTCCTGCTCCTGATGTCAATCATCGGGGGCGTCGTCACGCTGGTGACCGTAATCCACCACCGCGTGAGCAAGCGGTTGGGCCAGCCGGAGATCCCCTATGGCGTCGCCATCTCGCTCGCGGCGATATGGCTGGTTGGTGAACGGATATTTAACCAATTTGCGTAACACTTATGCGCGGGAAACCAGCTTTTCCGCGCTTGGAGGACGAGGTTCGTCATGGATATGAAAAAAGCTGCACTGCTGGCCGGTGCGCTCGTGATCGCGGTGGCGGCAGCGCTGATGGCCCGCTCCATGTTCAGCGAGACGCAGGCACCCGCTCCGCAGGCGACCGCCGCCGCGGTGCCGCAGCAGGCGCTAGACGGCCCCCAGGTGCTGGTCGCCACCCGCGCGTTGCCCGTCGGCACGATCATCGACGCCGAGAGCTTCCGCTTCCAGCCCTGGCCCAAGGACCTTGTCGAAGAAGCCTATTATCTCCAGGGCAAGTCGGATCCGCAGTCTTTGCAGGGCGCGGTTGTACGCAACGCCGTAACCGCAGGCCAGCCCGCGACGCGCGGAGCGCTGATCATGCCGGGTGAGCGCGGCTTCCTTGCCGCCGCCCTCGGTCCGGGCATGCGCGCCGTCACCGTGCCGGTGAACATGCAGAGCTCGGTCGCGGGGTTCATCTTCCCCGGCGACCGCGTCGACGTACTCGTCACCCAGACCGTCAGCGGGGACGATCCCAACAATCCGCTGCGCGTCAGCGAGACGATCGTGCGCAACCTGCGCGTACTCGCCACCGACCAGCGCACCAATGCGATGGACGATGCCGGCAAGCCTGATGTGCGCACCTTCACCAACGTGACGCTGGAAGTTACACCGCGCATCGCTGAGAAAATCGCTGTGTCTCAGACTATGGGTCAGATCTCGCTGACCTTGCGCGCGCTCGCCGACACCAAACAGGATCTGGATGCCGCCATCGCGGGCGGCAACGTAGCCCTGCCCAACAGCAACGATCCCAAGGCCGAAAAACGCGCGCTCGCCACCATCGCCTCCCGCCCGGAGGATGGCCCGTCGGGCTATTCAACCGGCGGAGACGTGTCGCGCTTTGCGCGCCGCTCGATGCCACCGCGCAAGGTGGTGCCGCAGGTCGGTGCCATCGTCCGAGTGTCGCATGGCGGCGCTGTCGAGCAGGTAGAGATCAGAGGGAACTGAGATGGACCACACACGCTCATCGCTGCGCCAGGCCGGCACGATCGCCAGCGCGCTGCTGCTCGCTACAGCCAGCCTCATCGCCCCCGCCGGGATAGCAGGCGCTGCGCCCGAAGCCGCCAAGCAGGCCGACAGCGGCGTCATCCTGATGTCGGTCGGCGCCAGCCGCGTCATCAACCTTCCGGGCAGCATGACCGATGTGGTCGTCGCCAATCCCGGCGTGGCGGACGTGCATGTACGCTCCCAGAGCCAGATCTACATTCTCGCGAAAAGCGCGGGCGAAACCAGCATTTCCGCCACCACTGCGGGGGGCCGCATCTTGTGGTCGGGCCTCGTGCGCGTGGGCAACAACCTCACCAGCATCGACCAGATGCTGAAACTCGCCATGCCGGATTCAGACATCACCGTCTCCAAGATGAACGGCCTCATTCTGCTGACCGGCACGGTGAAAGCGCCGGAAGACGCCGCAGAAGCGGAGCGTCTCGTGCAGGCATTCAGCGGCGCCGCCGTTACAGTGGTGAGCCGCCTGCGCACCGCGACGCCGCTTCAGGTCAACCTTCAGGTCAAGATCGCGGAAGTCAGCCGCAATCTCATCCACCAGATCGGCACCAACCTCGTCACGGCGGACATGACCAGCGGGTTCAAGTTCGGTGTGGGTCACGGGCGCGGTATCATCAACGATACCTGGACGTTCGGCGGGCCTCTCGCCGTAGGCAACGGCGTCAGGCCGGTCACCTCGGGTGGCCAGATCATCGGCTCGGCCGTCAATCCGCAGTCTGGCGCCACGACGATCGCCGCCGACACCAAGTTGCTCGGCATGAATATCCTTGCCGCGCTCGATCTTGCCGAGATCAGCGGCCTCGCCACCACGCTGGCGCAGCCCAACCTCACCTCGCTTTCGGGCGAAACGGCGAGTTTCCTCGCGGGCGGTGAATATCCCTATACGGTGTTCAACGGCGCCAACAACGGCAACAGCATCGAGTTCAAGCAATATGGCGTGCAGCTCGCCTTCACCCCCGTGGTGTTGGCGGACGGGCGCATCTCCATGCGCGTCCGCCCCAGCGTATCGACGCTCGATTTCTCGATCAACAGCAGCGTTCCGGCACTTAAGACCCGTACCGCTGAGACCACGGTGGAGCTTGGCTCCGGCCAGGCATTCATGATCGCGGGGCTACTCAGCAACGACACTGCCAACAATATCAACAAGGTGCCCGGCATCGGCAACGTGCCGATCCTCGGCAGCCTGTTCAAATCGCGCAAGTTCCTGCGCGACGAGACCGAGCTGGTGATCGTCGTCACGCCCTATCTCGTCAAGCCGATCAACGCCAGCGACATCCGCCTGCCGACAGACGGCTTCCGCAATGCGACCGAGCTTCAGGGCTTGCTTCTCAATAAAGGCTCGGACAGCGTGAGCGGCGCCACCAGGCCCATGCCATCCGTCGCGCCCGCATCGCCGCAGCCCGCTAGCCCGGCTGGCGCGCCGCAGGCCGCCGCAACCCCTGCTCCCGCCCCCGCGCCGTCGGAAGGCAAACGCAAGGCCGCCCGCACCGCCTCTGCCGAGGCCGTCGGGCCGGGCTTCACATTCTGACGGGAAGGACCACAGCCATGCGTCACCTCCACACTCGCCCCTTCCTTCTCCTCGCTCTCGCGGCGCTGCCGCTCGCGGCCTGCAATGCCGAATCCACCGGCAATCGCGGCGTCGAATCGGTGCATCAGCCGGTCGTCAGCTACACCAGCTTCGTGCTGGACCTGCGCGCCGACAGCGGTGTCGGCGTCTCCGCCGACGAGAAAACCCGCCTCAACGGCTGGCTCGACTCGTTGGGTGTCGGCTATGGCGACAGCGTGATGATCGCCGGCGGCGCATCTACCGCCGCCCGCGCCGACATCGCCGATGTGCTGGGCCAGCGCGGTATGCTTTTGAAGGACGATAGCGCTGTCACCGCCGGCACGCCACCATATGGCTCCGTCCGTCTGCTTGTGCGCCGCGCGACCGCCTCGGTCCCTGGCTGCCCGGACTGGAGCACCAAGCAAGAAAACTCGATGTCCGGCGGCACCAGCTCGAACTTCGGCTGCGCCGTCAACGGCAACATCGCTGCCATGGTCGCCAACCCCGAAGACCTTGTGCGTGGCCAGACCGAGAGCAACGGCGGCCTGCGCACCGCAACCGCCAACCGCGCAATCAAGGATATGCAGGCCAAGCCGACGACCGGCTCCGGCGGCCTCGTCAGCCTGGGAGGAAACTGAGCCATGAATGCTCCCTTCAAAATGGGCATGGGCGCAGGGCGCGACATGTTTCAGGCCTATGCGTGTGACGACAGCACTGCCGCCATCACCCGCTCTGTCGCGGTCGAAATGGGATGGGACGCTGAGCGCGTGTACAAGGGCGGCCTGCGCAACGCTGTGCAGTCGCTCTCGGTCAGCGCAAGTCCGCATGTATTGTTCGTCGACATGTCGGAATCGATCGACCCGCTCAATGATATCAACGGCCTCGCCGAAGTGTGCGAGCCGGGTACCATCGTCATCGCCTGCGGGCTGGTGAACGATGTCCGCCTCTATCGCGATCTGCTGGCGAGCGGCATTCAGGACTATCTGCTGAAGCCTCTCAACGCCGAGCATGTGCGCGATGCCTTTTCAGCGGCGCAGGCTGCATTCCTTGCCCCGCGCATGGAAGGCGGCGAGACGCAGAGCCATATCGCCACAGCCGTTATCGGCGTGCGCGGCGGTGTGGGCGCGTCTACAGTCGCGACCTCGCTCGCATGGCTATTGTCGGAAAGCGCGAACCGCCCGACCGCGCTGCTGGACCTCGATCTGCACTTCGGCACCGGCGCGCTGACGCTGGATCTTGAACCGGGGCGCGGCCTCATCGACGCGATCGAGAACCCGAGCCGCATCGACGGCCTGTTCATCGAGCGCGCTATGGTGAAAGCGTCTGACACGCTCGCCCTGCTCTCGGCCGAGGCGCCTATCCACCAGCCGATGCTGACCGATGGCGGCGCGTTCCACCAGCTGGAGGAAGAATTCCGCACCGTGTTCGGTGCGAGCGTCGTAGATATGCCGCGCCATATGCTGATCCAGTTCCCGCATCTGATGGCAGATTACAACATCGGCGTCGTGGTGACAGAGATCACGCTCGCAGGCGCGCGCGACACGATCCGCCTGTTGTCCTGGCTGCGCGCCAACGCACCGCAAATGAGAGTGATCGTGGTCGCCAACAAGGTGCAAGCCAACGCGCTGGAGATCACGCGCAAGGATTTTGAGCAGTCCATTGAGCGCAAGATCGACATCAGCCTCCCCTATGACATGCGCCTCGCCGCGCAGGCCGCCAAGCTGGGCAAGACGCTCGCCGAGGTTTCCAAATCGAGCAAGCTCGGCGCCGCTTATGGCGATGCGCTGACACAGGTTCTCGAATTGGGGGGCGCGGACAGCACAGTGATCGAACCCAAAAAGGGCGCCTCGCTGATCGGCAAGCTCAACGAACTCAAGGACCTGTTGCCCAAGAAGGGCGGCAAGGCGAAAGCGGAAGCATAATCCTGTGGTCGGCAGCAGGCGCGTATAGGGCGACATGGACCCAAGACTGATCCTCCTCCTGATGATGGTCGGCGGCGCGCTGATGCTGCTGGCGCTGGCCTTTTCCGGCCCATCGGTCGCGAAGGCACAGTCGCGAAGGCTCGCCGCCGTGCTCGTGCGTCACAGCGGTGCTGCCGAAAATCAGGTCGAAGCACGGATGCGCAAGGCGATTGCCTCGTCAGCCGCCCACAAGACCAACGCCTTCACCTCTCTGATCCCAGACCCTGAAAAGCTCACCAAGCGCCTACGGATGACAGGCAAGAAGTGGACACTCAACCAGTATATGATGGCCTGCGCTGCGCTGACCGTTGGCGTGGCAGGCTATGGTCTCTTGCGCGGATGGTCGCCGCTCACGGCGCTGTTCGTTGGCACTGCGGCTGGCCTGGGTCTGCCACATAAATATGTGAGTATCGTCATCGCCAAACGCATAAAGAAGTTCACGCAGAACTTCCCCGACGCGCTGGAGCTGATGGTGCGCGGCCTTCGCTCCGGCCTGCCGATTGCAGAAACGCTCACCATCGTCTCGACCGAGGTCCCCGCCCCGGTGGGCGAGGAGTTCAAGCTGGTGACGGAGCGGATCAAGATCGGCAAGACGATGGATCAGGCCCTCATCGAGACGGCCGAACGCCTCGGCACCCCCGAATTCCAGTTCTTCTGCATCACACTCAACATCCAGCGCGAGACGGGCGGCAATCTTGCCGAAACGCTGGCGAACCTCGCCACCGTATTGCGCCAGCGCGCGCAGATGAAGCTCAAGATCAATGCAATGTCCTCAGAATCCAAAGCGTCCGCCTGGATCATCGGTTCGCTGCCGTTCATTGTCTTCGCGCTGATCAGCTGGATCAACTATGGCTATATGTCGCCGTTCTTCACGCCCGATCCCAACGGGCTGTTCGGCCTCAGCCTGATGCAGCTCATTGGCATTGGCGGCATGGGCTGGATGAGCATCGGCGTGTTCATCATGGCCCAGATGATAAACTTCGAGATCTGACGCGCGATGCCCGGCAAGACCCTCTTTGGCATGACCGGCGCGGATCTCGCGACCCTGCTCGCCGCCATTGCGACGATGGCGGTGCTGTTCGCCATGTATATGGCCACCACGGTGCGCGATCCCATGGCGAAGCGGGTGAAGGCCCTCAACGAGCGGCGCGAGCAATTGAAGGCCGGCATCACCGCCTCCACCGCCAAGCGCCGCGCCAAGCTCGTTCATCAGCGCGAGAGCACGGATCTGATGCGCGTGCTTTTGAAAAAACTGCAGGTGTTGCAGGACGATCAGCTCCAGGTCGCGCAGAAAAAGCTGGCGCAGGCGGGCATCCGCTCCAAGGATCTGGCGGTCGCCGTGATCTTCGGCCGGATGGCGCTCCCCATCGCCATAGGCGGCTTCGCGGCGTTCATGCTCTATGTCGTGGGCGCATACCCGGAATGGAGCGATTTCAAGCGCTTCATGGCGTTCGCGACCTGCCTGCTCGCCGCCTACAAGGCGCCGGACATATACCTGCAAAACCTCATCACCAAACGCGCGGCGGCAATCCGCAAGGGCCTGCCTGACGCGCTTGATCTGCTGGTTATCTGCGCCGAGGCAGGCCTCACCGTGGACGCCGCCTTCGGCCGCGTGTCAAAGGAGCTGGGCCGTGCCTACCCCGAACTGGGCGATGAATTCCAGCTCACTGCCATTGAGCTGTCCTTCCTGACCGAACGGCGTCAGGCGTTCGAGAACCTAGCAGCCCGTGTCGATCTGGAGGCGCTCAAGGGCGTCGTGACGACGATGATCCAGACCGAGAAATATGGCACGCCACTCGCCTCCGCGCTGCGCGTGCTCTCCGCCGAGTTCCGGCATGAGCGCATGATGCGCGCCGAGGAAAAGGCCGCCCGCCTTCCCGCGATCATGACGGTGCCGCTGATCCTGTTCATCCTGCCGACGCTGTTCGTCGTGATCCTCGGCCCGGCGGCCTGCTCGATCAGCAAGAACCTGTAATTCTGTCATTGCGCCGAATGCCACGCTCCGGTCATAACCGCTGCGGGGAGACAACACGCGCATGTTTGAGGAACTGATCGAAGCCAGCGGCCCGCTCGTCCGATGGAGCAGCGACAAGGCAAGCTGGTTCTTTGTCGTGCTGTCGGGCGATGTGGTGGGGGAAATCCATTATGCCGCGATGGGCCGGACCGGCGGCTTCGGCTCGGTCAAGGTGCGCGCGACGATCGGCGGCACCACATGGGAAAGCTCGCTGTTTCCGCACAAGGAGGTTTCGGGCTTCGTGCTGCCGGTCAAGGCGGCGGTGCGCAAGGCCGAGGGGCTGGCGGAAGGAGACCGGATCAGCCTCGTCCTGCGCGTATGACAAGTCCCCCGGCGCACGATAACGAGCGCCCGCTATTCCTTCACAAGCTTGCAGGGCCGGATTTCGTCCGGCTCCGGCCGCGCACCGACCGTCCTGAACCGCGCCAGATAGCCGCCGCTTGACGGGCGCGGCTTCATCTCCACCAGCTGATACCCCACCGAGGAAAACTCGCACGCCAGCAATTTGGGCGGCGTGCCATGCTCCGAGGTCGGCCGGTCCGAATCGACGACGATCACCTCGCCATCCGGCTTTAGCGCGGGCCGCAAATGCCAGAGGAATGCATATGGCTCCTCGATCTCATGATACATATGGACCATGAACACGCGGTCAAAGCTGTGTTCCGGCAGCTTGGGGTCGTCCGGCGTGCCGAGCTTCACGGACACGTTTTCCCAGTTCTCGCGGGTTATCCGCTGCCCCAGCGCCTCGATCGCCTCGGGCATGATGTCTTCGGCCAGCACGCGCCCTTCCTTGCCCACGCGTTTCGCCAGCCGCACGGTGTAATAGCCCTCACCCGCGCCAATGTCCGCTACCGTCATGCCCGGCGCAGCGCCCGCATGATCCATGATGTCATCGGCCTCGCCCAGCCGGTCGCGCGACTCCTCCGAGGAATAGCGGGTCGAGATGATCGGCGAGACCGGCCGGTCCGCCTGCGGGAACTCCCGCGCGCTCTCCCGCCGTCCGTCCGGTTCTCCGCCCAGCCAGTCACACCCGCCCAGCATCAGTGCGCCGCACAGCGCCGCAGCCAGCGCCGTCCGGGTGAGGGTCAATCCACGTCCTCCACGTCGACCTTCTCGCCCGTGACCCGTTGGCTCAGCGCCGCCGCCATATAGGGGTCGAGCGCGCCGTCGAGCACGTCATCGGGCGAAGAGGAAACAACGCCCGTGCGCAGGTCCTTCACCATCTGATAGGGTTGCAGCACATAGGAGCGGATCTGATGGCCCCAGCCGATCTCGGTCTTGGCGGCATATTCGCCGCTGGCCGCAGCCTCGCGCTCCGCCAGCTCCTTCTCATAGAGCCGGGCCTTCAGCATGTTCATCGCGGTGGCGCGGTTCTTGTGCTGGCTGCGGTCGTTCTGGCAGGCGACGATGATGTTGGTCGGCACGTGGGTAATGCGCACTGCCGAGTCGGTGGTGTTGACGTGCTGCCCGCCCGCGCCCGACGCGCGATAGGTGTCGATCTTCAGGTCCGCCGGATTGATCTCGATGTCGATATTGTCGTCGATCACCGGATAGACCCACACCGAGCTGAAGCTGGTATGCCGCCGGGCCGAACTGTCATAGGGCGAGATGCGCACCAGGCGATGCACACCGCTCTCGGTCTTGGCATAGCCGTAGGCGTTCTCGCCCTTGATCAGCAGCGTCGCGGACTTGATCCCCGCCTGCTCGCCTGCCTGATAATCGACCAGCTCGACCTTGTAACCGCGCTTTTCCGCCCAGCGCTGATACATGCGCTGAAGCATCTCCGCCCAGTCCTGGCTCTCTGTGCCGCCCGCGCCTGCATGGATTTCGAGATAGGTGTCGGAGGCGTCCGCTTCACCGGCGAGCAGCGCCTTGATCTTGTCCTCATCCGCCTTGTCCGCCAGCGCTGCAAGACTGGCGATCGCCTCGTCGACGAGCGCGTCGTCCCCTTCCGCCTCGGCCATTTCGATAAGCTCGACCGTGTCGGTCTTGTCCTTTTCGATGGCGCGGGTGGCAGAGATAGCAGCGTCGAGCCGTGTGCGCTCGCGCATCACCTCCTGCGCCTTCTTCTGGTCGTCCCACAGGGTCGGGTCTTCGACGCGCGCGTTCAGCTCATCCAGACGGCGCAGCGCGCGCTCCCAGTCGAGAAAGCGGCGCAGCAGCTCCAGCGCGGCATCGATACGGTCACAATAGGCTTGCGCTTCGGCGCGCATAGATGGGTCTCCATTTCGGCACATTCGCCGTCAGCTCAGGGGCTGGCCCCTAGTATATTCCGCCTTCTTTTTGCAAGAAGTCGCTATCCCGGCTGGACGCAGGGCCACGCGCGGCGCGCGCCGCTTCGGCCTTGGCCTGCGCGTCCAGTTCTTCCTTGCGGATGGTGCGGCGCGGTTCGGTTTCGGGCTTGAACGCTTCCCAGATCACGGCGGGCTTGGGGTCGTTGGTGGGCCATGCGCCATAGACACGCTTGCCAGAGCGGCGGTCGATGCGCACCATGCGGACTCCCGCGGGCGCGACGAACGGTTCCTTGGGCATGTCCTTCAAAATTGGCGCCATCGCCTCTTTCCAGATCGGCGCGGAAATCCGGCCACCCTGCGCATAGCCGCCGAGAGAGCGCGGTGTGTCATAGCCCAGATAGACCCCGGCCACGAGGTCGGGCGATCCGCCGACGAACCACACATTGGTCGGGCCGTTGGTCGTGCCGGTCTTGCCGAACAGCGGGCGGCCGAGGTCCGCCAGCACCGTCGCGGTGCCGCGCTGGATCACGCCTTCGGTGATATGCACCATCTGATAGGCGGTCATCGGGTTCATCGCCTGTTTGCCGGATAGGCCGAAGCGGGGCATCGGCTTGCCATCCCAGTCGCGCGCATTGCACCCGGTGCACGCGCGCCATTTATCGGGCCAGATCACCTTGCCGTGCCGGTCCTGCACATAGTCGATCACGCGCGGGGCATTGAGGCGGCCATGGTTGGCGAGCGCCGCATAGGCGTTGACCATCTTCTCGACCGTCGTCTCGCCCGCGCCCAGCGCATAGGCAAGATAGGGCTGGTAATCGCCGATGTTCATCGCCTTGATCGTGCGCACCACGCGGTCCATGCCCGTCTGCGATGCGGTGCGCACCGTCATCAGGTTGCGCGATTGCTCGATGCCCCAGCGCATCGTGTGCGGTCCCCCGCCGCCCGCATCGAAATTCTTGAAGCATTTCTGGCCGAGCGAGGCGGACTGCCACACGCAGAACGGCCCATCGACAATGATCGTCGCGGGGGTCATGCCATTGTCCAGTGCCGCAGCATAGACGAACGGCTTGATCGTCGATCCCGGCTGGCGCTGCGCCTGCGTAACGCGGTTGTAGGAGGAAAGGCTGGAGTCGAACCCGCCCTGCATCGCGTAGATGCGCCCGGTACGCACCGCCTGAACCATCATGCCGCCCGACACCTCAGGCACGCTGCGCAGCGCATAGGTGCTGCCGCCCATCGGCTTGACGACGATGAGGTCGCCGGGTTTCAGCGCATTGAATGCCGGGCCGCCGATCTTGCGATAGGGCGTCTGTGCGAGGCTGGCGGGCAAGGTGCCGGTCTTGCCGCCGGAAAGGCCCAGCTCTGCGCCGCCCCGGTCTTTGGACACCACCACCGCGACGCGCCAGTCCTGATAGTCGATGCTCTTGAAGCTGCTGGCGAAGCGGCTGCGCCACTGGTCGTCCATCTCGATCGTTGCGATCGGGCCGGACCAGCCGTGCCCGCCCGAATAGCGCAGCAGGCCGTTGCGCAGCGCATCGCGCGTGCGGCCTTGGATCGCGGCATCATAGGGGGTGCGGATCCACAGCCCCCCGGCATAGACGCTGTTGGGGCCGCTCTCCTCATTGTCGCCGAATTTCTCGATCAGGCGGCGGCGCACCTCTTCCATGTAATAGCCGCCCGCGCTCGCGCGCTTGCTGTCGAACAGGGTGCCGAGCTGGGCCACCGTATCGAGCGGACGGGAGGTGGCGTCGCGATATTGCGCATCGGTGATCCAGCCGTTCTGCTTCATCTCGCCCAGCGCCCAGTTGCGCCGTTCGAGCGCGCGGGCATAGCCCTTCGCTGTTTCGGGGCGATAGTTGGACGGCCCCTTGGGTAGGATGGCGAGGAAGGCGAATTGGTGCAGCTTCAGCTCGCCCACGTCCTTGTTGAAATAGGCGCGGGATGCGGCCTGCACGCCATAGGCGTTGCGACCGAGGAATATCTGGTTGAGATAGAGTTCGAGGATCTGCTGCTTGGTCATCGCCCGCTCGATGCGCGAGGCGAGGATCATCTCGCGGATTTTGCGGCTGGGGGAATATTCGTCACCCAGCAGCAGGTTCTTGGCCACCTGCTGGGTGATGGTGGAGCCGCCCTTGGCGCGCTGGCCGGAGCCGATCTTGGAAACATAATCGACCACCGCGCCCGCAAGGCCGGTGATGTCGACGCCGTGATGCGAAAAGAACGTCTTGTCCTCGGCCGAGAGCACGGCGCGGATCAGCAGCGGCGGAAAGTCATTGTAATTGAGCTGCACCCGGCGCTCGCGCGCATAGCTGTAGACCGGCTCGCCATTGACGTCGCGTACCACGCTTGGGAGCGAGGGTTCGTAGTCCGCCAGCGCCTCCGCATTGGGCAAATCGCGCGCGAAAATGACCCAAAAGAGCATGAAAAATACCAGAATCGCGCCGAAAATGGCGGTCGCGCGGCGGAACCAGCGCCGCTGCCACCAGCCGGCCAGCGTCAGCCGCGCGTCGCTCACCCCTCTGGTCACGCGATAGCTGAAGCGATCCTCGCTCTGTGTTGCGGCCCCAGGCTCAGTCATGGCACCCGCCTGTAGGAGATGTAGGACCGCTTGACCAGTCTTTCACCGTGGAAATCATCGTGGACTAACCCGCCGCGCAAAATAGATCTCGATCGCCCGCGCCACCCCCTCCGCCGTCTGCGCCCGCCCCTGCGCCGAAGACAGCCGCGCCACATCCTGCGGGCTGGTGATATACCCCGCCTCGAACAAGATCGAGGGCACGTCCGGCGCCTTCAGCACCACGAGCGAGGCAAACCGGTGCCAGTTGCTGCGGAACGGCGTGTGCGCCGCCGCCTCGCGATAGAGCAGCTCCGCAAACGCCACCGATTGCGCCATCGCCTCGCGCTGCGACAGGTCGATGAGGATCGAATTTACCGCCCCGCTCTGCGCGCCCAAGTCCACGCCATTGATAATGTCAGACCGGTTTTCCCGCGCCGCGAGGCGGGCAGCCTCCCGGTCCGATGCCGTTTCCGAAAGAGTATAGATGGTCGCGCCCTGCGCCATGTCGTTCTCGGCCGCGTCGGCATGGAGGGAGATGAAAAGGTCCGCCCCCAGCCTGCGCGCGATGTCATAGCGTTCCTGCAACAGCAGAAACTGATCGTCTCCGCGGGTCAGCGCCACGCGAATCCGCCCACCGCGCACCAGCCTGTCCCGCAAGGCCAACGCCAACGCGAGCGTAAGCTCCTTCTCCTGCCGCTCCCCACCCCGGCTGGCCGCACCAGGATCGTGCCCGCCGTGCCCGGCGTCGATGACCACCAGCGGGCGAGACGGGTCAGCCGGGCCATAGATCGGCGGCAGCTTCAGTCCCTTACCCGGCGGCGAGACCCGCACCGTAATGCTGTGGCTGTGCTGCGGCGGGCGCGCATACCCTACTGGCTCGGCGGGATGCACCCCGCCCATTGCCGCAAATAACAGAGGAGGCAACAGGAAGTGTGCGCTCATGGAGACATCTAATCGCCGCTAACCCGAGCGTCGTCCAGTCGCGTTAAGATAATATTTACCATGTTGGGCCGAATATCGACGCGAGCAACCAACAAAAAATCGGGGGGCTGTTGCTCCCCGTCATTAGAGGTGCTAGCTCATGATGCGCGCAATGCCGTCGGCTGTCTGAAGTCATGACGCATGGCGCGCTTGCAGGGTGAATGAGGGCACTTGCCCATATTTGCCCGATACTAGACAGGTTGACGTTGCAATGAGGCATTTTCCCCACTCCGTTCAGGGCCGCACCGTCGGCCTTGACGCGCGGTTGGGTGTCTGGGGGTCCGGCGCACTGACCGGCCATGCCCATGCAGCAGACACATTTCTCGCACTTAGACACAAACCTATCCACCAGAACCGGGAACGCCCCGGCCAGCCCGCTGGGGCATGGCTGCGCGGCGCGCCCCCCATCAATCGCATGGCCCGCCGGACAGAACTGATCCAGCCGCCCCATGCCCGGAGTAATCTGAATGAACATGCGCATGCTGATCGACGCGCGCCACCGGGAAGAAACCCGTGTCGCGGTCGTCAAGGGAAACCGAATCGAGGAATTTGACTTCGAATCCGCCGAGCACAAACAGCTCAAAGGCAATATCTATCTGGCCAAGGTGACGCGGGTCGAACCCTCGCTTCAGGCCGCGTTCGTCGACTATGGCGGCAACCGCCACGGCTTCCTCGCCTTTTCGGAAATCCATCCGGATTATTACCAGATCCCCCGCGAGGATCGCGAGGCATTGTTGCGGGAGGAGGCAGAGCACGCCGCCCAGGAAGCCGCGCTGCGCGAGGAGGATGACGACGAAGCCGCGGAGGCCGAGGCCCATGGAGAAGCCGAGGGCGCGGATGACGACGATCACGCCGAGCCGACATCTGAGGAAGGCGATGACGAGGGCGAGAACGGAGCCCCCCGCCCCCGTCGCCGCAGGGGCGCGCAGGCAGAAGATCACAATGACGAGCTGCGCCGCAAGCGCATGGCGCTCCGCCGCCGCTACAAGATTCAGGACGTCATCAAGCGCCGCCAGGTGCTGTTGATCCAGGTTGTGAAGGAAGAGCGCGGCAATAAGGGTGCGGCGCTCACCACCTATCTCTCGCTTGCCGGGCGCTATTGCGTACTGATGCCCAACACCAGCCACGGCGGCGGCATTTCGCGCAAGATCAACAACTCTGCCGATCGCAAGCGCCTCAAATCGATCATCGCGGAGATGAACCTGCCCGCCACCATGGGCTGCATCGTGCGCACGGCGGGGCTGGAGCGCACACGCACGGAAATCCGGCGCGATTTCGATTATCTCGCCCGCCTCTGGGACGAGATTCGGGAAAAGACGCTGAAAAGCTCTGCCCCCGCGCTGATCCACAATGACAGCGATCTCATCAAGCGCGCGATACGCGACATCTATAACCGCGACATCGACGAAGTGGTGATCGAGGGCGATGAAGGCTACCGCGCAGCCAAGGACTTCATGAAGCTGCTGATGCCGAGCCACGCGCGCAAGGTGAAGCAATATGCCGACCCGGTCTCGCTGTTCCAGCGCCATGGCGTAGAGGACCAGCTCGCGGCAATGTATCACCCGGTGGTGCAGCTCAAATCCGGCGGCTATCTTGTAATCAACCCGACCGAGGCTCTGGTTTCGATCGACATCAACTCCGGCCGGTCGACGCGCGAGCACAATATCGAGCAGACCGCACTCAACACCAACCTTGAGGCAGCACGAGAGATTGCACGCCAGCTCCGCCTGCGCGACATGGCGGGCCTCGTCGTCATTGACTTTATCGACATGGAGCACGGCTCGAACGTCCGCAAGGTCGAGAAGGCGATGAAGGAGGCCCTGAAGGACGATCGCGCGCGTATTCAGGTGGGCCGCATATCCGGCTTTGGCCTGATGGAAATGAGTCGTCAGCGCCTGCGTACTGGCGTGCTGGAGGCCTCGACCCGCGCCTGTCCCCATTGCGAGGGCACAGGTCTGGTCCGCACAGCTTCCTCCGCAGGACTTTCCGCGTTGCGGATGCTGGAAGAAGAAGCTGCACGCGGCCGGGGCAGCCTCATCACGCTGCGCGCCAGCCAGGAAGCGGCCTTCTACGTTCTCAACAACAAGCGGCGCGAGCTGGACGAGATCGAGCAGCGTTATGGCGTAACCATCGTCATCCTGCCCGATGGCGAGGTGGAAGGCGCGCGCATGTCTGTCGAGGCAAGCGGGCCGAGGCCGTTGGTGCAGGTCAGCTATGCACCCATCGCCGAGGTCGAGGACGATGACCTCGTGCTGGACGAAGCGGACGACGAGGAAGACATTCCCGAAAACGAGACGCGGGCCGAGCGCGAGGCGCGCGAAGACCGGGAGGATCGGGAAGACCGCGAGGGTGGTCGCCGTCGTCGCAGGCGTCGCCGCCGCCGTGGCGGCCGTCGCGAAGAAGGTGAGGCCCAGGGTGCCGAGCGCGAGGTGAACGACGAGGCCCGTGAGGAATCGACCGAAGCGGAAGATGATAGCACTGCTGCCGTCAGTGCTGACGATGGAGACGAAACCCGACGCCGCAGCCGTCGTGGCCGCAGGGGCGGCCGACGTCGGCGTGGCGAGGAAGAGAGCGAGGCTGCCGAGCACCCGACGCCCGAAGCCGAGGCTTCGCCAGACGAGAGCGAAGCCGTTGCAGCCGAGGCGCCTGCCGAGCCCCCGGTAGCAGCCGCGACCGAAGAAGAGCCAAAGCCCAAGCCCCGCCGCACCCGCGCGCGCAAGCCCAAGGCTGAAGAGCAAGCCGAGGTAGCTCCTGCCGAGGAACAGCCGGTTACGGCAGAGCCTGCCGCCGAATCGGGCAGTGACGCTGAACCGGAAGCTCCCGCGCCCAAGCCCAAGCGCACCCGCCGCAAGAAGGCGGATGCGGTGGCCGAGCCGGTGGAGGGCGCGGCTGCAACCGCTTCTGCGGGCTCATCTGATGGTCTGGCCTCGGCTCAGACTGCGGTGGAGGAACCCGCATCCGCAGCCACAGAGATATCGGCCAGCGCGGATGACGAGACTGGCGAACCGCGGCGCGGCTGGTGGCAGCGCACCTTCGGCGCGTGAGGCATCCGGTACGGGCGCGGGTCATCGGCCCGCGCCCTGCCGTCCTGCATGTCATCTTCTGTTCAGCATAACCGGAGCAGGGAAGGCGGCATGCACAGTCCCCGTCCGTTTCGCTTCACTTTGCTGGCCCGTGCCCTACTTGGCCTGCTGCTGAGCTTCGCTCTGCTGACCCAGCCTGCCCGTGCGCAGCAGATATTACGTGATGCCGAGACCGAGGCGTTCCTGCGCGAGATCTCTGCGCCGTTAATAGAGGCGGCTGGTCTAAGCCCAAATAATGTGCAGGTGTTGCTGATCAACGATCGCAACATCAACGCCTTTGTCGCGGGCGGGCAGATCGTGTGGATACATTCCGGTCTGATAACGGCGGCGGACAATGCCAATCAGGTGCAAGGCGTCATCGCGCACGAACTGGGCCATATCGAAGGTGGCCACATCATTCGCGCTGGCGAGGGCATGAAGGCCGCAACAGGCATCACCCTGTTGTCGTTGTTGCTCGGCGCTGCGGCCATGGCGGCGGGTGGCGGCGAGGCAGGCATGGGGATCATCTCGGCCGGCCAGCAGGCGGCGATGGGCAAATATCTCGCCTTCTCACGCACTCAGGAAAGTAGCGCAGACCTTGCCGGCGCGCGTTATCTCAGCAAGGCGGGCATGAGCGGCCAAGGGAGCATCGCCTTCTTCAAGAAGCTGCAAAACCTCGAATATCGCTATCGCCTGCGCGAGGAGGCTGACGATGGCTATGCTACCACTCACCCCTTGTCCACAGACCGTATTTCCTACCTGACCGAGGTCTATCAGAAAGACCCCGCCTGGAATGCAAAGACATCGCCAGAAATCGAGGCGCGCTTTCAGCGCATCAAAGCGAAGCTGGCGGGTTTCGTAGACGATCCGGCGCAGACGATGCGCACCTATCCCGAGAGTGACCAGTCGCTGCCCGCCCATTACGCGCGCGCTTATGCCTGGCACAAAAGCGCCTATCCGGACAAGGCACTGGCCGAAACGCAGGCGCTGACAAAGGCACAGCCGCATGATCCCTATTTCCTGGAGTTGCAGGGGCAGGTGTTGCTTGAAAGTGGGCGAGCCGCTGAGGCAATTCCACCGCTGCGCGAGGCGGTGCGGCTCACCAACAGCCAGCCCTTGATCGCCACCTTGCTCGGCCATGCGTTGATCGCAACCGAAAACGATGCGAACTATGCCGAGGCGGAGCGGGTGCTGCGCGCAGCTGTGGCGAAAGACAGGGAAAATCCCTTCGCGTGGTACCAGCTCGGCGTGGTGTACGAGCATCGCGGAGACAGTGCGCGAGCGGCGCTGGCGACGGCAGAACGTTATTCGCTCGAAGGAAACACCCCGCTCGCGCTGCGTAATGCCGAAGCGGCGATGGCGGGCATCGACAAGGCCAGTCCCGATTTCCTGCGCGCGCAGGACATCGCGATGGCAGCGCGAGGCGAGATGGACAATGCGCGCAAGGGCCGCAAGAAAGGCAAGGGCGGCGGTGACGCCTCCGAAGGAAAGAACGCCTCTTGACCAGCCCTTCCACCCCGCCCGGCTTACGCGCCGCGCTCAGCAACAGGACGATACAAATGATGCTCGGACTCATTGCCGCAGCTGCGGTCGCATCAACGGCGGCGATGGCGGTTGGCGCGTCGGATGGCGCACAGACGACAGACCCGGCAGAGCGGGCACGGATTGAGCAGATCGTGCACGATTATATCCTGTCTCACCCCGAGATCCTTCCACAGGCGATGGAGCGCCTGAAGGACAAGCGTATGGCCGAGGCGGTGAACACCCACCGCAAAGAGCTGGAAACGCCATATGCGGGTGCATGGGAAGGGGCCAAGGATGGCGATGTGACGCTTGTTGAATTCTTCGATTATAATTGCGGCTATTGCCGCGCCTCGCTCACCGATATTGCCAAGCTGATCGCCGGAGACGCGAAGCTGAAAGTCGTCTATCGCGAGCTACCGATCCTCTCCGAAGAAAGCACTATGGCAGCGCGCATGTCGCTGCTCGCGGCGGAGCAAGGCAAATACGTTCCCTTCCACAAGGCCTTATATGCGGGCGGGCGGGTCTCCAGGGACAGCATACTCGCCGCCGCCGCCAAGGCGGGGATCGAGCGCAAGGCGGCCGAAACCGCGATCACCAGCAATCGTTACGATCCGGAGATCGAGGCCAATCTCAAGATGGCGCAGGAGATAGGAGCCAGTGGCACACCGACCTTTGTTGTGGGAGGAAAAGTGCTGGGCGGCGCGGTGGGCTATGATGCTCTGAAAGAAGCGGTCATGGCCGCTCGTTCCACCGCGAAATAGTCAGGTCTTCAGCTCAGCTGCCGTTGGGGCCGGTATTGTCCCCGCTGCCCCCGCCGCTGCCTACGCCACCCGCCCCAACCGCGCCGATGTTGCCGAAGATATCCTCCAGCAGGCTCCGCTCGCGGCCCAGCGTAGGCGTCTTGCCGCCCTTGGGCGAGATGTCTGCCACGTTGTCGAGCCCCGCTTTGTCTATTCCCGCGACATTGCCCGCCGCATCGAACCGCACGCGCAGCACGGTCTGATCCGTCGGCTTGGGGTTGGCGAAGGCTAGCTGCTTCATGTCGCGCGCAACATAATACCAATCCTGATTACCGAACTGGCTGACGAAGCTTGGCCTACCCAGAGTTCCCTCGACAGACTGGCGATTGTCGACGCCCGGCTGGATCGAATCGACCAGCAGGCTGTCTACCAGATAGCCCTGATGCGTGCGCATCCGCGCACAGCCGGAGAGTGCGACCGTGGCGCCGGCCAGCGCGATCGTCAGGGCAACTGTCTTGAAACGCATCATACTCTCCTGCGGGTCATCCCGCGTCCAGGCACCATTGCATAACCGGTGCCTTGCCTCCAATATGGGATTGCATCGCGCCGCACAAGCCATAGTGAGAGGCGGGCGCCACGCGCCTTGCGCCAGAGAGGTTGTTTGTTTCCATGTCCCTGCTTGACCGCCTTTTCCACCGCCAGCCGGACCCGCGCCTTGTGATGCAACCGCTCTATCAGGTGATCGTGCATCGCGGGCGGGCTGTGCACTGGTATGTTGAAGGCGCTGTGCCTGACACGCTGGACGGCCGGTTCGACATGATCGCCGCGATCCTCTCGCTGGTGCTCTTGCGGCTGGAACAGGCGGACCTTCGGCATGAGAGCGTGTGGCTGACCGAGCTGTTCGTCAACGACATGGAAGCGCAACTCCGCCAGATCGGCATCGGCGACATCGTCGTTGGCAAGCATATCGGGCGGATGATGAGCGCGTTGGGCGGGCGCCTCTCGGCATATCGGGAGGGGCTGGCCGCAGGCGGAGACATGAACGCCGCGCTGCGCCGCAACCTTTATCGCGGCGAGCCGGCGGCAGACGAGGCGGTGGCCGACGTCGAGGCGCGACTGCGGGCATTTGCCGCACAGCTGGACGCCATCGAACCAGCGCGTTTGCTGGCAGGAGAATTGCCCGCATGAGCGAAGTCGCGCCCGAATTTTCACGGGTCGTGCGGCTGGACGCCATTGGCCGCACCCGTTGGCCCGCGCGCATCGAGGCGAATGAGGCAGAGCGTGCGGCGCTGGCGCATCGATTCGGCTTTGTAGACATCAGCGCTCTGGAGGCCGACTATAGCCTCACCCCGGACAGCCATGGCATCCTCGCGACTGGAGAGGTCCGCGCCAGACTTTCGCAGCCCTGTGTCGCCACATCCGAGCCGGTCGCCGAACAGGTGCACGAGGCCTTCACGATTCGCTTCGTGCCAGAGGAAGATGAGCTTTCACCGCGAACCGACGATGAGGTGGAGATTGACGCCGGCGAGCTGGACATCGTGCCATATGGTAATGGGCGCATCGACATCGGCGAGGCGGTGGCCGAAACGCTGGCGCTGTCGGTCAATCCCTACCCCCGCTCCCCAAACGCCGACGCCTTCCTGAAGGACGCTGGGGTCCTGAGCGAGGGTCAAACCGGTCCCTTTGCCGCCCTGGCTGCGCTGAAGAACAAATAGCAGGCAACGGAAGCGCCAGACTATTCCTTCGCGTCTTCCAATTTTTCTGGTGTGACTTCGGCCTTGTCTTTCTCCACCGGTTTCCGCTTCTGGAAGACGCTGTCCATGTACGCCTGATCCTCCGGTGTAAGGCACTCGGCGAAATCCGGAAAATGCTCTTCCTCTTCCTCCTTGATGTGGTGGAGGTAACGGTGCTGCATTTCGCGGAATTTGGTGAGCCATTCGTCACTGGCCGTGTCAGTCGCAGCGAGGTCGTTCAGCATCTCTTCGACCTCGTGGTGTTCCGAGACAGAGTGGCGCACTTCCGATGTCAGCTTCGGCTTCCGCATCACGGTTGAGTACAGCGCCTGTTCTTCGGCGGCAGCGTGAGCCTTTGCCTCGAGGGTGAACTGAGTGAACAGCTCGGTCCTTTGCTCATCTTCGCTGTCCGTGCGGTCAATCCGAGCGAGCAGCGCGCGGTGCTTGTCGTGATCCTGTTTGAGCGTCGAGAAGATATCGTGCTGCTGAGCCATGTGCGTCTCCCGGATGGAATTTCGGAAGACTAACGTCCGGACCTACCGTTGGTTGCCAGCATCACCGGCCGACGATGGTCAGAACGGTATGACGCGCGATTTCTCGGTGAACTTCATGTAGCCGGCATTGATTCCTGCGCGCCAGCCTACGCCGAGCCGGATGGGAATGAGCACCACATCACCGCGCCGCAGATAAGTGGCGGTGAACCCGCCAACGACGTAGAGCGCGCCCTCCGCCTGCGGATAGCGCCTGAACAGCTCCTGGCTGTCGTAAAGATTATAGACCAGCACGAACACCTTCGACGCATTGCCGCCCACATCGAAGCCTACCGAAGGGCCTGTCCAGTATACCTTGCGCTCGCCCTCAACCTTGTGGTTCATCGTGCCCGAGCCATAGCGAAGCCCAACGACTACCGCGCCCGAAGCCTCCCGCCCGGCGATATAGGCGTTGGGGCGACCGCGATCCTTCAGGACCTTTTCTAGCAGGCTCGCTAGGCCCTCCGCGCCCTTGCCGAATACGCCCTCCGCTGCGCTGACGACATCATCTTCCTGATAGGCGCTGCTGGGATCGGGGGAGGCCGGAACAGTCGTTGCGCCCGATGTCGGGGCGGCAGCAGTGGAAGGCGTCGGCGCGGACGACGGAGCAGGCGGGGTTTCGGTGCCGCCGGGAGGCGCAAGATCGGCGTCAATGGCCTGATTGGGATCAACCGTCTGCACTTGCGCCAGTGTTTGGCAAGGCACCAGAGATAGCCCGCAGACAGCAAACGCACTCACCAGGGTCCGCCGGATGTGGCCAGTGAAAATCCCGAAATGCGCCATGATATTCATGCCCTCACCCTTTGCGCCCTATGCTCGCATATTCGGCCCTCCACATGAAACGGCAATGAACGAACGGCGACCTGAGTCGATTCTGCGCCGAACCGAATCGAGTGTTCCGCTGTCCCACTACTTCTGAAGCCAGCGTGTCGCCTTGAACCAGATTGCCATTGCACCGCCGCTGAATGCGCAGAACGCCACCACGCCCCAAAACGCCCACGGCTCACGCGCGAATGGTATGCCCTCCACATTCATCCCAAGCAGGCCGGTAATGAAGGTAAGCGGCAGGAACACCAGAGCGACTATGGCTAGCACCAGCGCCTGCCGGTTCATATGCTCTGCACGCAGATCTGTCAGTGCCTCGTGCGTAAGGGCCGCGCGCTCGCGCACCGACTCCAGTTCCTCGACCATGCGCGCGCAGCGGTCCGCCGCTTCCTGTAAATGCAGGCGATCGTCAGGCTCCAGCCAGTCGGCGGGCATAGTCATCAGCCGCTCGGTTGCCTGCCGCTGGGGAGCGAGAAAACGACGATAGGAGATCGCCTCCGCCCGCAATTGCGCCACCTTACGGCGCTCAATCGTGCTGCCGTCTTCCAGGACGCTGCTCTCGATTGCGTCGAGTGCATCGCCCAGATCCGCTATTTCGGGGTCGAGCGCGTCGGTGATCTCCATCGCCGTGGCAGCGATCAGGTCTCCGGGATCGGTCAGCTCTCCCGCCAGCATCCGCGCGACAAGCCGATCGAGCACACCCAGCTCGCGGTAGGACAGGCTCACCACGAGGCCGCGCTGCGCCCAGAAGCGGATCGACACGAGCGGATCGCCATCAATAGCGGAAGGCGCGCCAAGCCCGCGCATATTGACGAGTGCGCCCTCATCAAACTGGGCACAGCGTGGCCGCGTTTCCTGCGCCTTCAGTGCTGCGACTGCGGGCGGCGGGATATGGGCGAACCGGGTGAGGATCGTATCGACATCGTCAACCTTGCCGTCAAGATGCACCCACAGGAACTCGTGCTCAGGGTCGTGCGAGAGACAGGCGCTCAACTCGACCTCGCGCGTTCCCCCGGAGCTGTGCAGGAAAAAGCGGCTCATGCTTCACCCTCGGCTCGATACAGCCATAGCGCAAGGCCCGGCCCCTCCCACTGCGGCGCATGATGGGCAATGATGCGCGCGGCGTCAGCGCGGGCGCGATCGAGGAGAGCGGGAGAGATGCCCGGCATGTGAAACACCGCATCCGCCTGCCCCAGCAGCCGCGCAGCCCGCAGGGTAAGGTCGTCCGGGTCTTCCGAGACGACAGGGATTGTCTCGAGGCGGGCAGCGGACTGATCAACGTCAACTTTGGAGAGCCACTGCACCACCGCTTGCTCTCCGACACCGGTAAGAGGATCGAGTGGTCCGCGTTCAGACAATGCACCGTCGATTGCGCGACGGCGTGCGGCGGCGTCTGGCCAGCGGGCACGTATGCCGTCTCGCGCCCGGCTCAGCGCCATCGCTAACGATCCTAGTGATGCAGGTATGAGCGCCTCCAGTCGCTGCCGCAGCGCCTTCGCCAGACCCGCCGATGCGCCGCCCGTGCCGATGGCGATCAGCACCGGGTTGCGGTCCACTATGGCAGGCAGGGTGAAATCGCACAGAGCTGGGCGGTCTACAGCATTTACCAGCACACCCCTCGCTTTGAGGCGCGTCACGGCCGCCTGCGCCTCGGCTTCGGCCTCGATCGCCACGATCGCCAGCGTCGCTCGTGCGTTTTCATCGGTGAGGACATCCGCGCCCGCGCGTTCCAGCAAACGGCGCTTGGCCTCCGCCGCCTCGCCCCCACCCAGCAGGATGACCGGCCGCCCTTCCAGCTTCACGAAGAGGGGCAGGCTGTGCATATTCCCTCAGTCCCGCAGCCAACCCGGCACATGCTCGGCGCCGATCAGCGTTTCGGGCAGCACCCGCTCAGCCACGACGGCAAAGCGTGCACCATCGACCATAACCTCTGGCACCAACGCGCGGCTGTTATAGGTGCTCGCCATCGTCGCACCATAGGCGCCTGCCGTGCGGAATATCGCCAGGTCGCCCGATTGAACCGCGTCAATCTCTCGCCCCATGGCAAAGGTGTCTCCCGTTTCGCACACCGGCCCAGCGATATTGGCGACCATGCGCTCGCCGCCAGGATGCACCGCCTCGAAATCATGGAACGCATCATACATGGCCGGACGGGCGAGATCGTTCATCGCGGCGTCTACGATGACATAGGGCCGCGCGACGCCGGGCTTTACCCAGATGACGCGCGTAAGCAGCACGCCCGCATTGCCCACGATCACGCGCCCCGGCTCGAACATCAAGGTCACGTCCCAGCCCTGCGTCACGCGCGCGACCATCGCGCCATAGTCCGCCGGGCTGGGGGGCACCTTGTCACGCTCGTAAGGGACGCCGAGGCCACCACCCAGATCAACCCGATCGATGGTGTGCCCCGCCGCGCGCAGCTCCGCCACCAGCGCGCCGATCCGGGCATAGGCGGCCTCCAGCGGCGCGAGGTCGAACAGCTGGCTGCCGATATGACAAGCCACCCCTCGCAGGTTGAGGCCGGGCAGCCCGGAGAGGCGGGCGAAGATCCCCACCGCATCGCTGATCGGCACACCAAACTTGTTCTCGGACTTGCCAGTTGAGATCTTGGCATGGGTGCCGGCATCCACATCCGGGTTCACGCGCAGCACAGCGGAAGCGGTCTTGCCCATCTGCGCCGCCATCTCGGCGAGCACCGCGCCCTCCTCTTCCAGCTCGATATTGAACTGGCCGATCCCCGCTTCCAGCGCCTGCGCCAGTTCCACCCGCGTCTTGCCGACGCCCGAAAAAACAATGTCCTGCGCCTTCATCCCCGCCGCCAACGCGCGGGATATCTCACCGCCAGACACAACGTCCGCGCCGAAGCCCTGCCGCGCCAGCACGTTGAGCACCGCGAGATTGGGATTGGCCTTGATTGCGAAAGCGATATGGGTGCGGGGAAGAGCGGATAGCGCCGCCTTAAATACCTGAGCATGCCGCTCCAGCGTGGCGCGAGAGTAGATATAAACAGGCGTTCCGACCGCCTCGGCGATCATGCTGAGCGACACGTCTTCGGCGTGGAGTACGCCGCCCTTGTAGGTGAAATGATCCATCGGTCAGTGCTCTACGAATTAGGGTCAGGAGGGCGGTAGATCAAAAGGATCCTCGCCACGCTCGTAAGAGCGGTCAAGCGGCTCGGCGCTGCGGTTGGGCCGCGCCTGGGTTTCAAAGCGGGTCATCTCGCCCGGCGTCTCCGCCCGCTCCGCCCCACGCGCGACCGGGGGCGGCGTCATACCCGGTTTCTCGGCCAGCTCCTTGCGGACACCGCAGGCGGAAAGGGCAAGCAACGCCAGGATGATCCCCCTTTTCATGCGCCCTCCCCCGCCAGCTCGGTTAGCGCCTGCGCGATCCGCAGCCGCACCTGCGCGGGAGCGGTGCCGCCATGGCTCACACGGCTGGCGACCGAGGCATCAACCGACAGCACCGAGTAGACCCGCTCATCGATGCGCGTGTCGATCGCCTGCAAATCGGCCAGCGGCAGCTCGGCAAGCGGGACGCACCTCTCCTCCGCCAGCTTCACCGCCCGCCCGGTGACATGGTGCGCCTCGCGGAACGGGATGTCCGCCTCGCGCACCAGCCAATCGGCAAGGTCTGTCGCCGTGGCAAAGCCGCTCTCCGCCTGCGCCCGCATCCGGTCGGTGCGAAAGGTCACAGTTTCGACCATGCCCGTCATCGCCGCAATGCTCAGGCCCAGCAGGTCATGCGCCTCGAACACTGGCGGCTTGTCGTCCTGCATATCCTTGGAATAGGCAAGCGGCAGACCCTTCATCGTCACGCACAGAGCCGTCAGGCAGCCCATGATCCGCCCCGCATGGCCTCGCACCAGCTCCGCCGCATCTGGGTTGCGCTTTTGCGGCATGATCGAGCTGCCAGTCGAATAGGCATCGGGCAGCGCAATAAAGCTGAAGGGCTGGCTCGCCCAGATGATAAACTCCTCGGCCAAACGGGACAGATGAAGCGCGCATTGCGTCGCCGCCATCAGATAATCGAGCGCGAAGTCCCGGTCAGACACGCTGTCGAGGCTGTTGTCAGTCGGCGCATCAAATCCTAGTGCGGCAGCAGTGTTATGCCGATCGATCGCAAAGCCGGTGCCCGCCAGCGCAGCGGCGCCGAGAGGGCACTGGTTGAGCCGCGCCCGCGCATCGGCAAAACGCGAGACATCCCGCTTCAGCATCTCGTAATAGGCCATCAGGTGATGGCCCAGCGTTACCGGCTGCGCGCTCTGTAGATGGGTGAAGCCGGGCATGACGCTGTCGGCATGCTCCGCCGCTCGCGCCACAAGCGCTGCCTGCAAGCCGTGCAGCCCGGCGAGTACCTCGTCCATCGCATCGCGCACCCACAGGCGAAAGTCGGTTGCCACTTGATCGTTGCGGCTGCGCGCGGTGTGGAGCCGCCCGGCCGCCGGGCCAATCAGCTCGGCGAGGCGCGACTCGGTGACCATATGGATGTCTTCCAGCGCCATATTGACCGGCACACCGTCGCGCTCATATTCGGCCGCAACACGGCTCAGTCCTTCGGTGATCGCCTGCGCATCCTCGCCGGAAACGATGCCGTGCACCGCGAGCATGGCGACATGCGCCTTCGACCCTGCGATGTCCTGCTTCCACAGCCGCTTGTCGAACGGGATCGAGGCGTTTATCTCGCGCATGACCGCGGCTGGCCCTTCGGCGAAGCGCCCGCCCCACATGCTGTTGGAGCCTGCCGTCATGTCTGTTTCGTCCCGCACGCTGATCGCCTTGTTCCTGACCGGGGTGTCGCTCGGCGCCTGCGATAAGCAATCCGCGCCGCATGAGCAAGACAATGCGGTCACAAATGGCGCTGCGACCAGCGGCGAAGCGGCCCCATCCACGTCCAGCGACGCGAAATATATCCTCGACCGCAGCAAGGCGGGCAGCGAACTGCCGGATCATGTGTTTCGCGATGCAGCGGGCAAGACGCTGACGCTGGCGCGCTTCAAGGGTAAGCCGATCCTCGTCAACCTGTGGGCAACATGGTGCGCGCCGTGCGTCGCGGAGATGCCGCAGCTGGATCGCATCGCCGCGAGCTACGCCAGAAGCGGGCTTCAGATGATCCCGATCTCGCAGGACACGATGGAGCCAGAGAAGGTTGTCGCTTTCTTCAACGCCAAGGGCTTTCGCCACATGAAGCCCTGGCTGGACGCGGACAACGTCTTCGGCTTCGGCTATGGCGGCGGCGTGTTGCCGATGAGCGTGTTATACTCCTCGCAGGGAACCGAGATCGCACGGATTATAGGCGCGCCAGACTGGGAGGGCGCAGAGATGCGCGCGCTGATCGAAGAGGCGGTCAACCAGTAAGTGAAGCCCAGCAATTCATAGAGGCGCGGGACTCACCTTCTTCGTTCTCAGCCCGTCGTAGGTGAAGATTGCCAACCCGCTCCAAATGACAACGAAGCTCAGCAGCCGCATGCGATCCAACTGCTCATGATAAGCGAGCAGGCCGATCAAAAACTGGATTGAAGGCGAGAAATATTGCAGCAGCCCCATGGTGGTGAGTGACAACCGCGATGTCGCATAGCCAAACATAATTAGCGGCAACGAGGTGACTACACCCAATCCCACTATCAACGCCCAAGTGGAGGGTGCTATTGCTGCCGCACGGTCGACGAAACCTGCGGTGACATAATAAGACAGCGCCAACGGAGCGAGAAACAATGTCTCGATCGCGAGCCCCAAAAGCGCATCAACCTTCACCATCATGCGGACCAAACCATAAAGAGCAAAGCTGACGGCTATGGAGGCGCTGATCCACAGTGTGCCAAGCGACGTGAAGGCGAGATTTATTGCGCCGCCTGCCGCCAGCACGATCGCCATTATTTGCAGCCGCCGCAAACGCTCCTGGAGAAAAATCACACCGAGCATCACGCTAACCAGCGGATTGAGGAAATAACCCAGACTGGCCGCGAGGATATGGCCGTTGTTGACGGCCAACACATAGACCAGCCAGTTTATCCCTATCAATAAGGCCGATACAGCCATGGCTCCGACGACGCGGCGGTTCGTCAGTGCCGCCCAAAATCGTGCGCCCTGCCGCTGGATCAGAATGATCAAAGCAAGAAAGGCAAGCGAGGAGAGCACCCGATACGCCACAATTTCAAATGGCGAGATAACATCCAACAGTTTGAAATATAAAGGAACAATTCCCCAGATGATATAGGCCGCAAAAGCAGCCATGTAGCCCTTGCGTAGGGCGCGCTCATGTTCGTCCATATGCCGCGCTTGAACCAAATGGACCCATTGCGCAAGCCGTCCGAAGACGAACTGCGCCGTGCTTGACGCTGCAACCCGCAACCATATTATGATCATTCGGACAGTAAGCCTGTCGGGCAAAGCCATACGGAGGTTTATGGACAAGGCATTACAAGTTTTCATCCGCCTTCTAACCGTTCTTTCCTGTTCCACGCTTGCCGCGTGCGGTAGCAAGGACGCGAGTCCCGACCTTGCCAAACTGGAAGCAAAGGTTGCTGCCAACACCACTGACCCCGCGTTGCGCGATGCGCTGGAAGCGCCGATCGCGACCGATCCTGACCTGCGGCGCGAGGGTAACCGCGACGGCCTGAGGCCTGCCGACAAGCCGCTGGACGGGGCAATACCGGTCGGCCTGACGCTGCGCGATGCGCAGGCGCGCGCCCTCAGATTGGCGGGTGGCAAGTTGCTTCCCACGCCGCCAGCGACAAAGACTGTCACCACCTCTGGCGGCGCGATCACCCTGACCGGTATCGCGCGCGAGCAGGACTTGAGCGCAGCCTGCGAAGATCCGCGCCTCGATTATGACATAGGCTGGGCGAACCGCCTGCCCGCACACCTGCCTCTCTATCCCGGCGCGGCGCTGAAAGACGCGGCGGGCGCGGACGACCCGAAATGCACGATCCGCGCCGCGACCTTCGCGACTGGAACAGACGCTGGCCCGGTGCTCGACTTTTACCACACACTCGTGCGGCGCGCCGGCTTTTCGGTCGAGCATGTGGAGTTGGACGGCGGCCACGCCCTTAAAGGTACCCGCACAAAGGATGGCGCAGCCTTCTATCTCGCGCTGCGTTCAGCACCGGGTGGCGGCGTCGAGGCGGATCTGGTGGCCAGCCAGCGCCGCTGATCGCACGCAATTCTGCCCCTTCCCTTGCTCTCGCGCGCATTGCCGCATAGGGGAGGCCATATGAACAGCCTTCTTGTCATGATCGGCGGCGCATTGGGTGCGCTGGCCCGCTATCAGTTCGGCCAAATGGCGGGGCGGCTGATGGGCAGCGGCTGGCCGTGGGGGACGCTGGGCGTCAACATAATCGGCGGGCTGGCAATGGGGCTGCTGGCGGGCTGGCTCGCGCGGCATGGCTCCGGTGGCGGGGAGCAGGCGCGGTTGCTGCTTGGCGTCGGCGTGCTGGGCGGCTTCACCACCTTTTCCGCGTTCAGCCTTGAAACCGCGCTGATGATCGAGCGCGGCCAGTTGGGCGGTGCGGCGGCCTATGCCGGGGTGTCCGTGCTGCTGTCGGTCGGTGCGCTGTTCGGCGGCCTGTTCACAATAAGGGCGCTGGCATGAGCGCGCCCAAGGCCGACACCGGCAACGCCCGCACCGCTATAATCAGCGCCGAGGATGACGGCATCCGGCTGGACCGCTGGTTCAAACGGCACATGCCGGACGTGAGCTTCGCCATCGTCTCGCGCTGGGCACGCACAGGGCAGCTTCGCCTCGATGGCGCGCGCGCGACACCGGGCGACCGGGTGGCGGAAGGCCAGTCTCTGCGCATCCCTCCCCTCCCCGCACCCACAACCGCCAAGCCCGCGCGCCCAGCCCGCCCGACACGGCCCAGCCTCTCGGACGAGGAGATGGAGTTCGCACAGAGCCTTGTCATCCACCGTGACGAGCACGCCATAGTCATCAACAAGCCGCCCGGCCTCGCGACGCAGGGCGGCACCAAGACGGACAGCCACGTCGATGGGCTGCTCGACGCGTTGGTGTTTGATCGGGATGACCGCCCAAAGCTCGTCCACCGGCTTGACAAGGATACGTCCGGCGCGCTGCTGCTCGCGCGTACGCCGAAAGCCGCCGCCTATTTCGCCAAGGCCTTCTCCAGCCGCACCGCGCGCAAGGTCTATTGGGCGCTGGTCGTCGGCGTGCCCAGCATCGAGCAGGGGATGATCGACCTGCCGCTTGCCAAGCAGCCCGGCTCCGGCGGCGAGAAGATGCATGTCGACGAGGAGGAAGGCCTGCCCTCGCGCACCCGCTATCGCGTGATCGAGCGGGCGGGCAACCGCGTCTGCTGGATGGAGCTGCAGCCCTATACCGGCCGCACCCACCAGATCCGCGTGCACCTCGCCGCCATTGGCTTCCCGATCGTGGGCGATGGCAAATATGGCGGCAAGGACGCCTTCCTCTCCGGCACGATCAGCCGCAAGATGCACCTTCACGCGCGCCGCATCCGAGTGGACAGCCCCGATGGCGGGCGGGTGGATGTGAAGGCCGAGCTGCCCGCGCATTTCGCCGAGAGCCTCGACGATCTGGGCTTTGACCTCGCCAAGGGTGAGCTGCTGCTGGATGACGAGATCGACACGGGCCCCACAAAAGATGACCTCAAGCGCGTTGCCAAACAGCACGCCAAACAGGTGCGCAAGGACAAGCGCGGCGAGCGGCGCGAGCGCGGCCAGGCGCAGGCGAAGAAGCCCGCTCCCCGGAAACCGCCCGCCTCCCAAGCGTCCGCTCCCAAGCCTCGCCCTGCCAGCGCGCGCTCCAAAGGCCCTCCCAAGAGGAAATGAGCGTGCAGATAGGAACGCCGTGATGCATCCGAGTCCCGTTTTTGCATGGAAAGACGAGTCAGAGATGCGCGCCTTCAGTGCGGAGCGCGGCTTTGGACTGCTATGTGGAGTAGACGATGGCAGCGTTGTTACGGCATCGGTGCCCTTTGTCTGGCTCGACGAGAGCCGGATTGGCTTCCATGTTGCGCGGAACAACGGCATCCGCAGGCAGCTTGCAGGGGCACAGGTCACCTTGTGCGTTAGCGGCGCGGACTCTTATATCAGCCCTGACTGGTACGACATGGACGACCAGGTGCCCACCTGGAATTATATCGCGGTTGAAATACGCGGTACGGTGTCAGCCATGGACACACCAGAGCTTATCGACCTGCTTGACCGGTTGTCAGACGAATTCGAAGGAAGGCTCGCGCCGAAGAGGGTTTGGCACCGGGAGAAAATGACCCCCGGCAGATTTGAAAACATGATCGGGTCAATCGAGGGCTTCGAGATCACTGTCGCCACGATTGAGGGTGTGCGCAAACTCAGCCAGAACAAGTCTATTGGCGCCCGGACTGCATTGGCCGATGCGCTTAGAGGCGCCGGAGATGAGACCATGGCCGCCCTTGTCAGCGGGACACTGCCAAAATGACCACCGCCAACCGCCTTGCCCTGTTCGATTGCGACGGCACGCTGGTCGATAGCCAGCACGACATCGTCGAGGCGATGAACCGCTGCTTCGACGCGGTGAAGCTCGACCCGCCGACCCGGCTCCAGACCCTCGCCGTCATCGGCCTGTCATTGCCGCAGGCGATGGCGCGGCTGTTGCCGGATGCGGAAGGGCATTTCCACGATCATCTGGCCGAGCAATACAAGCTCGCCTTCCAGCATATGCGCCGCACCAATGGCGTGTCTGAGCCGCTCTACCCCGGTGTGGCGGAGCTGATCGTGCGGCTGGCAGACGCTGGCTGGATGCTCGGCGTCGCCACCGGCAAGTCCGACCGTGGCCTCAACCTCTGCCTCACCGCCCATGGCATCCTCTCTCATTTCGTCACGCTGCAAACGGCGGACCGCCACCCTTCCAAACCGCACCCGTCGATGGCGCTGCAGGCGATGGCGGATGCGGGCGCGGCGCCGGAGACCACGGTGATGATCGGCGACACCAGCTATGACATGGAGATGGCGCACAATGCGGGCATCCGCGCGCTGGGAGTCAACTGGGGCTATCACAGCGTATCCGAACTCAGGCAAGCCGGCGCGCATGCCGTGGCGGTGGACATGGCGGAGCTGGAGCGCCATATCACCGCATCATGACCGAGACCGAAGACCAGAAGGCCGCGCGAGAGGCCGCCGCCAAGGGCCGCTTCATCGCGCTCAACCTGTTTCGCCTGTCCGGCGTGGCTATCGTGCTGTTCGGCTTCATGATCATGGCGCAGAAATTCGGGTTCGTTGCCGGGCAGAAGGCCAAGATCATGGGCGCGATCATCGCCACGGTCGGCCTGTTTCAGGCGCTGATCGTGCCGCGCATATTGGGCCGCGCATGGCGCACGCCGCCGGAATGACCTTGGCCCGATGAAGCGGTTTTACAAGGAAGCCACGGCAGTCGCGGCAGACGGCGGATGGAGCATCCTGCTCGATGGCCGCCCCGTCCGCACCCCTGCGCGCGCATTGCTCGTGCTGCCCACGGCCTCGCTCGGCAACGCGGTGGCGCAGGAGTGGGCGGCTCAGGGCGAGGAGATCGACCCCGCCGCCATGACCATGACCGGCATCGCCAACGCCGCGATCGACCATGTGATGCCGGACCCCGCCGCCTTCGCCGCGCCGATCGCCGCTTATGGGGAGAGCGACCTCACCTGCTATCGCGCCGACGGGCCGGAGCCGCTGGTGGCGCGGCAGGCGGAGCAATGGCAGCCGCTGATCGACTGGGCGCAGGCACGCTATGACATCAGCTTTCGCGTGACGAGCGGCATCGTCCATGTGCCGCAGCCGCCGGAGACGGTCGCGCGGCTGGGCGAGGCGGTGCGCGCGCTCGACCCCTTCCTGCTCGCCCCGCTCTCGACGATGGTGAGCATGAGCGGCTCGCTCATCATCGGCCTCGCCGCGGTTGAGCGCGCCTTCCCGCTCGCGCAGCTGTGGCAGGCGGCGGAGCTGGACGAGCTGTGGCAGGCCGAGCAATGGGGCGACGACGATCAGGCCCTCGTCCGCCGCGCGCAGCGGCATGAGGCGTTCACGGCGGCGGCGGGCTTTGCGGAGATGGCGGCGGGCTGACCCGGCGAGCCGAGTGCCGCGCCGAAAGTCACGAAAGTCACGCCCTGTAAGGGCGCATCGCGCACTTCTTCGGCTTGTGCGCCGGATGGGCACTGCCTGTTTCTCCACGCTGTCAAAAGAGCCGATATGCCGTGTTTTTACGTGACTGCCGGGCGGCGCAACTCGCCATTCCGCGCGACATTCGATCAAGGCCGGGCCAGCCATTCCCGCCGCCCGAAAAATCCTCTGTGCGGCACATGCCCCGCCGCAAAGGGGCCTTTGTGGTCGCATTGCCTTTGCAATGCTTACCGCAGGCCGGATCGCCAATGCCCGGCGCGCAACTCTCGGCAAGAGAGGGGAGCCAGCGTGCCGACGGCGGGCCTGCGCAGGACGGCGCGGGCGGCGGGAAACGGCATGGGGCTCACCACGCGGAGGCGGGGGATATGGGCCTTGGGATGTGGGGTAGCAGAGGGGGTGGGGTGTAGGACAGGGAAATTCTAGCCCAAGTCTTTTCGCCGGGAGCAGACGTTCGCTGAGCGGCGGCCAAAGGTTCTCGCAAAAAAGCCGCCTTTCCGGACCCGACAACATTGTGGACGTTAGACTTTCGGCAGCTTTCGAAACATTATTGTCCTTCAATGTGCTATTGCCAGCTCCGCAAAAGTGGACATTGGGCCTCAGCTTAGAAATATAAGAAACTGAGGTCCAAAACTGTGGACATTGTATATGGAGCCCAGATGGAACCTGAGCAAAATTACCTGTCATATGATGGGCGTATAATCTTACCTAACGACTCCCTTTTGCGAAATCTGCCTAACATTATCGATTCGCTAGAGAGAATGCAGCTCGATGCAATTGTTCTAGCAGCGGACATGATTGCATATCACTGGCAGCATATGAGAACCGCCGCCATTACTGCTGCCAGAGACCCAGACAAGATAACTCTGCTTGACCGTGTGGCTATGATTTCGTCCGCTTGGTCAATTATCGACCGGTTGGAATGCATTAGATTAGTGGCTCAAGTTGGATTGGCTCGGAGTCAAGAAACCGCAGGTTCCAACCTTCAGAAACTGATCGATAGCCTCCAGCCCGTAAACACTATCAGGAACTGCATGGATCATTTGGGAGAAAGGCTTGATAATTTTTCTAAGGCGAAAGGTGACAGAAGCGCGCTTTTTGGCTCACTTGCCTATGTTTATTGCGGGCCGGAGGGAAAGGGGCCTTTCCGAATGGCTGTAATCCAAGCGGGAATGTTGCATAATAATGCGCTGATGCCATTTACAAATCCCGTTGGAAGGAAAAATTTGATTCCGGTAGACCATTTTGAGTTGACCGCCTTTGGAGAGACGGTGGATTTGGTTAAACCGATTCTGGCATTAGAGGCTTGGCTTCAGGGGATCGAGCCCCAGCTGCGCGAAAAGTTGAGCAGTTATATTAAGCAAACCGTCGCTGAGACGGGTATTGCTGAGAACGAGTTGTGGGAGCACTCCGGCGGCAGCTTTGCATTGTTCTTGGACATAGTCATTCCAGAACATGAAGGCGAATAGCACCAACATTCCGGCCGTTGCGTTAGCTTGGGGGTAGGGAATAGCTGCCGGACCGCTTGTCCATGATGACCGTGAGACTGCCGCTAAATGGATGCTGAAACAAGTTCAGCATGACGAGTGCGGGATTCGGGCGAGCGCCCCCCCTACTCCCCCCGCTTCCCCAGCCCGCGAATGAACCCGATCAGCCCCGTTTGGCGGCTGCGTTTCAGGCGTTCGGCTTCAAGTATCGTTTTGACCTGCATAAAACATACGTTAGCATCCCCATTAACCAATACATAGTCATAGCCATCCCAGTGTGCGATCTCGTTCGCAGCTCGCGACATTCTGCCTTGAATAACTTCTTCACTGTCAGTAGCTCGACCTCGCAAACGCCGTTCGAGTTCATCTATGGAGGGCGGTAGGATAAAAACTCGGACCACATCGCCTCCGGCGAGCTGGTGCAATTGCTGTGCTCCTTGCCAATCTATATCAAAAAGAACATCACGCCCTTGACCTAGAATTTTTTCAACGTGCGACCGGCGTGTCCCATAGCGATTGCCGAAAACATGCGCCCATTCAAGAAATTCGTCGTTAGACACCATCGCGCGGAACTGCTCGGTATCAACAAAATGATAATCTTGCCCTTCGACTTCGCCTATGCGCCTAGGCCGTGTCGTCACGGAAACCGACATTTCTAAATTGCTGTCGGATTGCAGTAGTTTGTGCGCTATGGTCGATTTCCCCGCGCCTGACGGGGAGGAAAGCACGAACAGCAGCCCGCGCCGTTTGAATTTATAGGGGTCGGTTGCTACGCCTTCGGCCATGCCCGCTAGTGGCGCGGGCGGGCCGCACAGTCAAGAGCGGGCTGGGATCAGACGTCGGGCTTGTCCGGCACCACAGGCGCTGTCGCCACCGGAGCGACGCGCGCGGGTTTGGCGGCAAGGGCGGCCTGTTCCTGCTTGCGCTCCTCGTTGCGCTTGTAGAGCTTGTGCCCCAGCCACACGCCGCCGATGACCAGAGCGCCGATCGGCGAGCGGCGCACGAAGGTGCTTGCCGCAAGACCCGCCAGCGCGCCCATGGTGCCGGACTGGCCGGATTTCTCGGCAATGCGCGAACCCAGCACTCCGCCCAAGAGTTTCCCGATCATTCTGACATGGCTCCTTTTCGATTTCGCCATATCAACCTCCTGTGCGCGGCATTGGTTCCACCGCCCTGCCGGCCCCTGCGCGCTATTTCCGTTTGCCGAAGTCCACGGTGACGACGTTCGATCCGTCTGCCGGAGGGGCGGGCGGCGGCGTGGCGTCGTTCTCTGCCTCCTCGTGCGGCTCCGGCTCCTCATCGCCCTCTTGCGCCTGGAATTGCAGCGCGAAGTTGACCGCCGGATCGACGAACGCCGTGATCGCGCCGAAGGGGATGACGAGCTGCGCAGGCACCTGATTGAAGGTGAGGCTGACGCGGAACAGGGTCGGCTCCACCTTCAGATCCCAGAACTTGTTCTGCAGCACGATCGTCATCTCGTCCGGGAAGCGCTCGGTCAGGTGCTTGGGCACCGAAACACCGGGCGCCTGCGTCTTGAACGTGATGTAGAAATGATGCGTGCCGGGCAGATCACCGCCCGAGCTTTCCACCTGCCCCAGCACCCGGCCGACCACGGCGCGCAGGGCCTCCTGCACGATCTCGTCATAGGGAATCAGGCTATCGGGCAGATCGTCGCTCATGCCCCTTACCTAACGCGCGGGAAAGGCGGGTCAAGCCGAACCGACACGCCCGCAAAACATTGCGCGCCCGCAAAACGGCGCTATAGGGGCGTCATGCGCACGGCTGAAATACAAAGGACAACGGCGGAAACGGCGATTGTCGTCTCCGTCAACCTCGACGGGACAGGCAGCTATGCCGTTTCGACCGGCATCGGCTTTCTCGACCATATGCTGGAGCAGCTCTCGCGCCATTCGCTGATCGACCTGAAGGTGGAATGCAAGGGCGACCTGCATGTCGACCAGCATCACACCACCGAGGACACCGGCATCGCCATCGGCGAGGCGGTGGCAAAGGCGCTGGGCGACAAGCGCGGCATCGCCCGCTATGGCAGCGCCTATTCGCCGATGGACGAGACTTTGTCCCGCGTGGCGCTGGACATTTCCGGGCGGCCCTACCTCGTGTGGAAGGCGGAGTTCACGACGCCGCGCTTGGGCGAGATGGATACCGAGCTGTTCCAGCACTGGTTCCACAGCTTTGCGGGCGCGGCGGGCATCACCCTGCATGCCGAGTGCCTGTATGGCGAGAACAACCACCATGTGATCGAAAGCCTGTTCAAGGGGCTGGCGCGCGCGCTGCGCATCGCGGTAGAGATCGACCCGCGCAAGGGCGATGCTATTCCCTCGACCAAGGGGACGCTGGGCGGATGAGCATTGCGCTGATCGACTACGGCGCGGGCAATCTTCATTCGGTTCATAATGCGCTGATCAAGGCTGGAGCGCCGGATGTGGTGCTCGCCGCCGATGGCGAGGTGGTGCGCCGGGCGGATCGCATCGTGCTGCCCGGCGTGGGGGCTTTCCGCGCGTGCCGCGACGGGCTTTATGCCCTGCCCGGCGTGGTGGAGGCGATGGGTGAAGCCGTGCAGGCGCGCGGCGTGCCATTCCTCGGCATCTGCGTCGGCATGCAATTGCTGGCGGATGAAGGCGAGGAATTCGGCAGCCATAAGGGGCTGGGCTGGGTGCCCGGCACGGTCCGCCTGATCGAGCCTGCCGATGCAAGCATCAAGGTGCCGCACATGGGCTGGAATGACGTGACGCCTGCCACGCCGCATCCGCTCATCATGCCGGGCGAGGCCTATTTCCTGCACAGCTATCATTTCGCCGCCAGCGACCCCGCGCATGTGCTCGCCACCACCGATCATGGCGGGCCGATCGTCGCCGCCGTGGGGCGGGACACTATCGTCGGCGTGCAGTTTCACCCGGAAAAGAGCCAGAGCTATGGCCTTTCCTTCCTCTCCCGCTTTCTGGAATGGCGCCCGTGAGCATTATCGTTTTCCCCGCAATCGACCTTAAGGGCGGGCAGGTCGTCCGCCTCGCCGAGGGCGATATGGACCGCGCGACCGTCTATGGCGACGATCCCGCCGCGCAGGCGCTGTTGTTTGCGCAAGCCGGCGCGCAGCATCTGCATGTCGTCGATCTGGATGGCAGCTTTGCCGGGCGCGCGGTCAATGGTGCGGCGGTGGAGAGCATCGTCTCCGCCTTCCCCGGCCATGTGCAGCTGGGCGGCGGCATCCGCAACCGCGAGGCGGTTGAGCGCTGGTTCGACCTCGGCGTCTCGCGCATCGTGATCGGCACGGCGGCGCTGAAGGATCCGGAGTTCGTGAAAGCGGCGGCGCGCGACTTCCCCGGCGGCATTGTCGTCGCGGTGGACGCGCGCGACGGCTTTGTAGCGACCGAGGGCTGGGCCGAAAAGTCCGACATGCCGGTGCTGGACCTCGCCCGCCGGTTCGAGGATGCCGGGGTGGCGAGCCTGCTGTTCACCGATGTGGGCCGCGACGGGATGCTGAAAGGCTGCAACGTGCAGGCGACGGTCGATCTGGCGCGCGCCTGCTCCATACCCGTGATCGCCAGCGGCGGCGTCGCGGGCATAGCGGACATCCGCGTGCTGGCGCTCCACGCGCAGGACGGGATCGAAGGCGTCATCACCGGCCGCGCGCTTTATGACGGGCGGCTGGACTTGAAGGCCGCGCTGGCTGTGGCGGCGGCGGAGTAAGGAAGTGACGGTCAAGGTCCGCGTCATTCCCTGCCTTGATGTCGCCAATGGCCGCGTGGTCAAGGGCGTGAACTTTGTCGATTTGGCCGATGCGGGCGACCCGGTAGAGCAGGCGCGGCTGTATGACAGCATGGGCGCGGACGAGCTGTGCTTCCTCGACATTACCGCGAGCCATGAGGATCGTGGCACCATCCTCGATATCGTCAAGCGTACCGCAGAGGTGTGCTTCATGCCTGTGACGGTCGGCGGCGGGGTGCGCAGCGCGGAGGATGCGCGTGCGCTGCTGCTCGCGGGCGCGGACAAGGTGGCGGTCAATAGCGCCGCCGTCGCCCGGCCGGAAGTGGTGGCGGACATCGCCGACCGCTTCGGCAGCCAGTGCGTGGTCGCCAGCGTCGACGCGCGGCGGGTAGCAGAGGGGCGCTGGGAAATATTCACCCACGGCGGCCGCCGCGCCACCGGCATCGACGCGCTGGAGCATGCGGCGCGGCTGGCGCAGCTGGGCGCGGGCGAGCTGCTCGTCACGTCCATGGACGGCGACGGCACCAAACAGGGCTATGACCTTGCTCTCACCCGCGCGATTGCCGACGCGGTCTCCGTGCCCGTGATCGCAAGCGGCGGGGTGGGCACGCTCGATCATCTGGTGGAGGGCGTGTGCGAGGGCCATGCCTCTGCCGTGCTCGCCGCCTCGATCTTTCACTTCGGCCAGCACACGATCGCCGAGGCGCATGCGGCGCTCAGCGAGGCGGGCATCCCGGTACGGACGCCGATCGACGCATAGTTCCTCGCACCCGCAACAAAAAAGGTGAACGCGGTTGCGTTGAAATGGCCGGTAACGGTAATAGGCCTTTAAGAAGCGCCTGTTAAGGCATGCGCGCACTCATTGGCACATCCATTTCAGGGGGTAGAATGCGGACTGTTGATCCGGCGACGGCGAGCGGCACGGGGGCACTAGCGGCCGCGCCCGCGGTATCGGTGGTGATACCGGCCTATAACGAGGAAAACGCCGTCATCCCCACGATCGAGAAGGTGCGCCAGATATTGGGCGACGCCGGTATCCCGTTCGAGCTGGTCGTCGTCAATGACGGGTCCAAGGATGGCACCGCCGCCGCTGCGAAGTCGACCGGCGTGCATGTCGTCGATTTCCCGCATAATGGCGGTTATGGCCGCGCATTGAAGGCAGGCATTGCCGTCACCAAGGCGCCGCTGGTCGCGATCATCGACGCGGATGGCACCTACCCCGCCGAAATGCTGCCCCAGATGATCGAGATGGCCGCCTACAACCAGATGGTGGTGGGCGATCGCGGCGCGGCGATGAAGGGCGTGCCAATGATCCGCAAGCCCGCCAAATGGGTGCTGAACAACCTCGCAAGCTATCTCGCCGGGCACAAGATCACCGATCTCAATTCCGGCTTGCGCGTGTTTCAGCGGCCGGAGCTGGAGCGGTTCATCCACCTCCTGCCCAATGCCTTCTCGTTCACGACCACGATCACGCTGTGCATGCTCGCATCGGGCTTCAATGTTTCCTACCTGCCGATTACCTACGGCAAGCGCGTGGGCACATCGAAGATCAAGGCGGTCGATTTCTTCCGCTTCATGATGCTGGTGTTCCGCCTCACGGTCTATTTCCAGCCGCTGCGCATCTTCATGCCGCTGGGCGCGTTCCTGTTCCTGCTCGGCGTGGGCAAGGCGGTGTATGACGTCTATCTCGACAACCTCTCCGAAACGGCGGTGTTCGGCATGCTCGGCGCGGTGGTCGTCTGGTCCTTCGGCCTGATTGCCGACATGATGGCGCGGATGCAGCTGCGCCCGCCCGGCACGCGCTGATGGCCCCATCGCGCAAGCGATATCTTGTCTGGGCGGTGCAGATCGCGGTCAGCGCGGTGCTGCTGGCCGTCATCTTTCATTTCGTTCCGCTGGCGCAGGTGTGGGACGCGGCCAAGCGCCTGTCTCCGCAGCTCTGGCTGGCGGGCTTTGCGCTCTTCCTGATCGGCCATGCGCTCACCGCCGCGAAATGGTGGATGCTGATCGGCCATGAGGTGCGCTTTGCCCGCGCCTTTCGCGCGCATCTGGCTGGGCTGGGCGCAAACCTCGCGCTGCCCGGCGTGGCGGGTGGAGATGTGGTGCGCGCCGCCCTTGTGATGGGCGAGACAAAGGACAAGGGCCGCCTGGCAGTCGGCTCGCTGGTCGACAGGCTGATTGACACCGCCTCGCTGGCGCTGGTGGCGCTGGTAGGTGCGTGGTTCGCGTTCAACACCGATGGGCGCACGACAGGGCTGGTCGTCGGCGGGATTGCACTGGTGATTGCGGTTAAACTGACGCTGCTGCGCCTGCTTTCCGCGCGCATTGCCGCGCTGGGCGCGTGGCTCAGCACCAAGGGCAAGGCAGGGCGCATCCTCGGCAAGATCGTCGCCGCCAGCGCGGAGATGGGCCGCAAGCCGGGCCTGCTGCTCGGCTGCTTCATCCTCTCGCTCGCCGTGCAGTGCCTGTTCGTGCTGATCAACATCGCGTTTGCCCTCGCGCTGGGCGTGATGATCCCCGCAGCCGCGTGGTTCTATGCTTGGGCGGGGGCGAAGATCATCGCGATCCTGCCCATCAGCCTCGGCGGCCTCGGCCTGCGCGAGGCAAGCATGGCGGCGCTGCTCCAGCCCTTTGGCGCAGAGACCGGCGCGGTGATCGCCATCGGCCTGATCTGGCAGACGGTCCTTTATGCCAGCGGCATCCTCGGGCTGCTCGTGCAGGCGGGCTTTGCCGCGCTGCCGGGCAAGAGCACCCCACCCTTAGACCCCAAACCCCATATAGGCTGACCCCCCATGACCTCCGCTCCCTCCCCTTCCTTTCCCTCAGACGCCGGACCGCGCGTGACAATTTTGGGCGGCGGCCCGGCGGGCGTCGGCGCGGCCTATATGTTGAGCGAGAGCGGCAAGGCGAAGCCGATCCTGCTGGAGCGCGGCACGACCGTAGGCGGCAATTCGGGCAGCTTTCTGCATGACGGGGTGCATTGCGATTATGGCAGCCACCGCCTGCACCCGGCGAGCGACCCCGCCATCCTCGCCATGATCCGTGGCCTGCTGGGCGATGACCTGCTCACCCGCCCGCGCCACGGCCGCATCCGCCTCAAGGGCAGCTGGATTCACTTTCCGCTGAAACCCGCGGACCTGCTGATGAAAATGCCCAAGGGCTTTGCGCTCTCGCTGCTCATGGACATGGCGACAAAGCCTTTTCGCAAGGGTGCGGCGACGCCGGAGGCGGAAACCTTCGCCACCATCCTGCACAAGGAACTCGGCCCCGCGATGTGCGAGGGGTTTTACTATCCCTATATGAAGAAGCTGTGGGCCTTGCCGCCCGAGCAGCTGGCGGTGACGCTCGCCCGCCGCCGCATTTCCGGCAGCTCGATCACCAAGATCATCAAGAAGGTGCTGGGCCAGCTCCCTGGCATCAAGAAGCCGCAGACCGGCATTTTCTATTATCCCAAGACCGGCTTCGGCCTGATCAGTGAGGCCCTGAAGGCTGCGGCGGAAAGACAAGGCACGCAGGCGCAGATGGGCGCTTCCGTGAGCGCGATCGAGCATGAGGGCGGCAAGGTGCGCGCGGTGCGCTATGCGACTTCCCAAGGCGAGCAGCGGATCGAGACCGACCATGTCTGGTCGACCATCCCGCTGTCCCAGCTGGTGCGCATGATGGAACCGGCCGCGCCCGCCGATGTTCTCTCCGCGGCGGACAAGATGCGCTATCGCGGCATGATCCTGATCTACATCACGCTGGATCAGGACCAGTATACCGAATATGACGCGCATTATTTCCCGGAATTGAATGTGCCGATCTCGCGCCTTTCGGAACCCAAAAACTATTCGGCATCGTCAGAGCCAAAGGGCCAGACCGTGCTGTGCGCGGAGTTGCCGTGCGATCCGCACGAAGAGCTGTGGGCGATGAGCGACGACCAGCTTGGCCAGAAGCTCTGCGACTGGCTGGTGGCGACCGGCCTGCCCAAGCCGAAGCTCAAGGCCTCGCTCACGCGGCGCCTGTCCCACGCCTATCCGGTCTATGACCGCGATTTCGAGTCACACTTCGCGGTGCTGGACAATTATGTCGGCTCTGTCGACGGGCTGCTCACCTTCGGGCGGCAGGGCCTGTTCGCGCATGACAACACCCACCACGCGCTCGCCATGTCCGCCGCCGCTGTCGAGTGCATTGATGCTGCGGGCCGGTTCGATCATGCGCGCTGGGCCGAGCATCGCAAGGAATTCGAGCATCACGTCGTGGAAGACTGATGACGGAAAGCGCACTAGTCCTCACTTATCACTCGATCTCGGACGCGCCGGGGCCGACCAACATCGCGCCCGCCACCTTCGCGATGCAGATGGAGATGCTGGGCCGGTGCGGATTTACGAGCGCCCGCCTGGACGAGTTTCTCGCCTGGCATCAGGGCAAGGGAGATATGGCACGCAAGGTGCTGATCACCTTTGACGATGCCTTTGCCGATTTTGCCGAGACCGCCGTGCCGATCCTTGCATCTCACGGGCTTAGCGCGCTGATGTTTGTGCCGACGCGCAAGCTCGGCGGGCTGGAGGACTGGTACACCGCCCCGCCCACCAACCGGCCGCTGATGACGCGGGAGCAGCTGGTGGCACTGAGCGCGCAAGGCATGGAGTTCGGCGCGCATGGCCGCACCCATGTGCCCCTGCCTTCGGTGTCCGGCCAGGCGCGGACGGACGAGATTGCAGGCAGCGGCGCGGACCTTGGCGCGTGGCTGGGAACGCCACCGGCGTCTTTTGCCGCCCCCTATGGCGCAGTGGACGCCGACGTGATCCGCGAGATCGGCGCCCATTACGCCATCGCCTTCGGCACCCGCTTCGCCGAGGCGCGCCGCACCGATGACCGGCACGATATTTCGCGCATAGACATGCATTATTTTCGCTCCCCCCTCGCCTGGCGTAACTTTCTGGAAGGGGGAAGGCTGTATTTCCGGGCGCGAAAGCTGCTGCGCTCGGTGGGCACGCTGGTGCGTGGTTAAAAGGTTAATGGCTTAACGCGCTTGATTGTGCGGTGCGCAAGACGCATAATCGGCTGAAATCCTAGAGATTGATCGGAATTATTCATGACGAAATTCGCCAAGGTCGGACAGAATATCGAGGCACAGAATGCGGGCTGGACCTTCGACGGTAAGGTGGCCGATACTTTTGTTGATCACGTCCGCCAGTCCGTGCCGCTCTACGAGGCGGGCCACGATCTGGTCTGCCAGCTCTCCGACTATTTCGTGGACAAGACCAGCACGGTCTACGAGATCGGCACGTCGACCGGCGAGCTGATCCGCAAGGTGGCGCGGCACAACGCCCATCGCAATGGCGCGCGCTTCGTGGGCATCGATCCGATTGCGCCGATGGTCGAGAAGGCGCGCCAGCATTGCGCCGATACGCCCTCCGTCACCATAATCGAGGACGACGCCCGCAATTTCGACTTTGAGCCGGCAGACCTCATCGTCTCGTACTACACGATCCAGTTCATCCCCCCGCGTGACCGGCAGCAGCTGTTCGATAAGCTCTATAACGCGCTCAACTGGGGCGGCGCGCTGATCATGTTCGAGAAGGTGCGCGCGCCCGACGCCCGCTTTCAGGACATGGCGGTCGGCATGTATAACGAGTTCAAGCTCTCCCAGGGCTTCGACTGCGAGGAAATCGTCACCAAAACGCGCTCGTTGAAAGGCGTGCTGGAGCCGTTCTCGACCCAGGGCAACCTCGATCTGTTTGCCCGCGCGGGCTTCAAGGACGTTACCACGGTGATGAAGTATATCTGCTTCGAGGGCTTCGTCGCGATCAAGTGATCGTAAGGGCGCGGGCCTATTCCCAGCCCGCCGCATCACGCGGGCACACGGGATAACGCGACACCGCGCCCTTGGGCTGTTCCGCGATCGTCACAACATCGCCGCCGCGCAACAGTACGCGCGAATGGCCGCTCGCGAAGTCGATCTTCAGCGTGCACCGCTGAATACGCCCGGCCAAGGTGTTGGACCGCTGCGCCACATAGACCCCTGCTCTGCCCAAATGAACATGCGCCCATGCGCCTCCCTGCGGCTGGGGCATCGGCGTATTGAGGCGGCGGTGGACTTTATCGAGCAGCTTCATCACCGGCCCCTGATCGGCCTTGACGGCGAGGACCAGCCGCCCATCGGGGTTGCGGAATGCCACCGCGCTGAGCCAGCGCCGGTCGCTACGCGTACCGATGCGCACGGCGCCGGGGTCGACCACGCGGAAGACCGATGCGAGCGCCGTCGCCTCGGGCAGCGGCTCCACCTCTGCGTCGGCCTTGCCCGGCTCCGTCACGCGCAGCATGTTCCCCGGCAAGGTGGCGACACGGCCAAGATCCGGCGTGGCAATGTCGTGCTTCTGAAAGCTGCTGATGTTCGCCTGCGTCAGCTCCTCGAACAGCATGCTGGCATCCGCGCGCGCGAACTCGAGCATCGCCGTCTGCGCCTTGATGGCCTTGGCGGTTTCCCGAATGCGGCTATACGCCTGCGCCGTCGGCTGGATACCATAGCGGTGATAGGCGAACACCGAGATCTTCTCCGCCGCGCCGGGAATGCTCATGATCTCCTGCATATAGCGCGGGGCGCGGCGCGCGACCGAGGTGGACGGGGCGATGATACGGGGAGTGGCCCCCTGTTCCTCGAGCCGCCGCGACACCGCGACGATCGCCGAGCCAATGCGCCGGCCGGCCCAGCCATCGCTGTTGTCCGGCTCCAGCACTATTTCCAGCGCGTCGGGCACCAGCCCGTACTTCTGCTTCAGATGGGCAAAGGCAGCGGCAATCAGCTCCGCATATTCCTCCGGGTTGTTAGCATGCGAGAGCTGACCCTGCTGGTCAGTCCATTTCGAATCAACATAGGCGAGCGAAAACCGCATCGGCCGCCCCATCGACTTGGCGATTCGGATCGCGGGCACAACGAAACTGTCCATGCGGAAATCCAGTTCTGAAAACTGGAATCCCTTCGGGTTCGCAACCTTGGGGTCGGCGTCATCGTTGACCTTCTCATAGGCGCGCTTCTTGAAATCGGTGTATGAGAGCGCGCCGCTGCGGAACTGCATCCAGTAATCGACCGGGTTCTCTGCGCCGCTGCGCAACTCTACGCGCAGACGATTGATCCCGCCCTCCGCGATCATCATCGTCAAAATGCGGTCGCGCGCCGGCATCCAGCTTTGGTCAAAGCGGTTGGAACGGCGGTTGAACTCCCACATCTTCGCGTTGGCTTCCCAGGCGTCGATAGTCTGGAAGGTCTCGGCAGGAACAACGCTTACATTGGCGGGCTGGCGGCTGCCGCAGCCGCACAGTGCAAGCACTGTCGCTGCAAAAACAGAATATTGTATCGCTCTCCGGCCCATCCCCCCAACTCTAGCGAGGTCTTGGGCGCGCGTCAAAAGACCTTATACCGGCCGCCGCAGACCGAGCCGCGTCTGCACAACCACCCAAATATAGGTGAGCGGAGCGTAGATATGGTAGCAGAAGTGCATCGCCATCGCGCCCAAGGAGCGAAAGAAGCCGAGGCGGCGGGCAAGGAAGCCGAAAAACGCGCGGTTGAGCCATATGTAGAGCAACGCCAGAACCGCGCAGACGATTGCGGCGGGCTGCACCAGCGCAGGCACGACAATCGCCGCTAGCCCCATGCCGAACAGGCCCCCCACGATCATCAGGGCGAGCAGCGACTTGAACCGCTCGACATGGCTGATGTTCAAATCCGCCTCGCCGGTCTTGCCATCGACGATGAGGCGGGACCAGGGCAGCGCGCGACGCACGACATCGGTATGCCACACGCGCCACAGGCTCCAGTCCTTCCAGTGCTTGCACAGCGCCTCGGGCACGAGGCGGATGCGGTGACCGGCGGCGACCACGCGCGCGCCCAGCTCGATATCCTCGATGCTCGGATGCTTGAACATCTCCACGTCAAAGCCGCCCGCATCGAGAAACACCTTACGGTCGATCAGCCCCAGGCCGGACCAGAAAGTCTTGGCCTCGCGCTTGCCCTGCTGGTGCACGAAATGGTGGCGCAGGTTGGCGTATAGGCTGGTCACACGCTGAGACCAGGGCGCGTCGTCATAGGAACCGAATGCCGCCTTCGCGCCATGGGCCTGCATGTCTGCCACCAATTGCTCCAGCGCGGTGGCGGAAATCACCACATCCGCGTCGACGAGCAGCAGCAGGTCCGAGCTTGCAGCCTTGGCGGCCTCGTTGCGGCCATGGCCCGGCCCCTTGGGCTTGCCATCGTTGCGGATGACGCGCGCACCGGCAGCGCGGGCCATGTCGTCGGTCGCGTCGGTGGAGCCGTCACTGAAAAGGATCAGCTCGTCCGCCTTCCAGCTCATCGCATTGATCGCATCGAGACAGCCGGGAAGCGTCGCCACCGCGTTATAGGCTGGGATGATGACGGCTACGGTCGGGCGCTGCGCGGTCATGAGCCGGATCAGGCAATTTCGTTCATCGGCGCAGGTGCACTCGCTTCGCTGGCGATTTCGGCCGAGGCTTCGACGTCCTCGTTATGGTCCTGATCGACATCGACAGCCCAGAGGTCATGCGATGCGCCAAGGATATTGTCCACGGCCAGCGTAGCGGTGAGCACGGAATGATCCATGTTGTTATAGCTGTGCATGCCGTTGCGGCCGACGACCTGGAGGTTGCTCATATCTGACAGCCAGCCGCGAATCATGTTCAGTGCCTCGCGATATTCGTCATCATAGACCGGATATGCCTTGTGCTGGCGAATGACCATGCCGTCCTTCACGACGGAAGCTTTCGCCAGCCCCAGCATCTCGATTTCCTTGGCGGCGAGCTGGATGAGGTCCGCGTCGTCCGCGTTCCACATTTCATCGCCTTCCTCGCAGAAATACTCCATTCCGATGCTCGATTTGCCGGCCTCGGGCACCATATCCTCGGACCAGGAGCGGAAATTCTGGATGCGTGCCGCCTTCACTTCGGGATCGTGGATGTAGATCCAGTTGTCCGGGAACGGGTCCGAACCGTCGAGAATCAGCGCCACAACGATGAACGCGCGATATTTCAGTCGCTTCGCGGCGGCCTGAATAGCGGGCGGGGCCGGCGGCACCATACCCAGTATCATCGTGGAAATAGGCATCGAAGAGATGAAGTGATCGGCTTCGAGCCGCGTTGTCACCGTCTCGCCATCCTGCAAGGATTCGACTTCTATCGCCGTCACCAAATTGCCTTCGCGGTGGACGCGCGTCGCCGTGGAATTCATCCAGATCTCGCCGCCCTTGTCCTCGATCCTGTCGCGGAACGCCTCCCACATCATCCCAGGGCCGAGGCGCGGATAATCGAAGTTCTCGACGATGTTCGTGGTGTCGTGCGAACCTGACAGCGCGCGCACCACCGCCTTGCGCAATGACATGTTGCGGATGCGCTGGATCGCCCAGTCGGCCCGGATCGCCTTGAACTGCTTGCCCCACACCTTCTGCGTGTAGGGCCGGAAGAAATACCAGAACAGCCGCCCGCCGAAGCGGTTGGTGATCCATTGCTGGAAATTCTCCTCCTCCTTGTGAGGCATGAAATTCCATTTGGCATAGCTCGCCAGGATCAGCGCCGACTCATACAGCCCCATGTTCCTGAGCGCGTTGAACAGGCGCAGCGGATAATCAAAATATTTGCCGCGGAAGAAGATGCGCGTCTGGCGCGCGCGCCGAAGGAAAGGCTCCGGCAGCACTTCATTCCACAGGGCCTCGACCCGGCCAACGCTGGTTACGAACCGGTGCCCACCGATGTCGAAGCGGAAATTCTTGTAGCTCTCGGTGCGAGAGATGCCGCCGACCTTATCGCTTTCCTCAACCACGATGACATGGTGCAGGTTGCTGTTCTTCAGCATCCAGTATGCGGCGGAGAGCCCGGCGGGACCGCCTCCGATGATCGCCAGCGTCTGACGCCCGTCGGCGCTGTCCTTGGTCCGCACCTTGGATGTGGCGGCAAGGCGTGTTTGATACCAAGCAATCGTTGGCCCCAGCCCCTCGCGCAGCTTGAGCGTCGGCGCCCAGCTCAGCAGCTCGCGCGCGCGGCTGATGTCCGGACGGCGGATATGGGGGTCGTCCTGCGGCAGATCCTTGTACACCACCGGAGACTTGGAGTTGGTCATCGTCGTGACGATCTCGGCCAGCTCGCGCACCGAGAATTCCTCGTCGTTGCCGATATTTACCGGCCCGACAACCGAGCCTTCCGAATTCATCAGGCGAATGAGGCCGTCGACAGTATCGTCGACATAGCAGAAGGAACGTGTCTGCGAGCCGGAGCCGTAGACGGTCAAGCCCTTGCCGGTCATCGCCTGGGTCACGAAATTGGGAACTACGCGTCCATCGCCCACGCTCATGCGCGGGCCATAGGTGTTGAAGATGCGCGCCACGCGGATCTCGACGCCATATTGGCGGTTGAAATCGAAGCAGGCGGTTTCCGCCGCGCGCTTTCCTTCATCATAACAGGCACGCGGGCCGGTGCAGCTTACGGCACCGACATATTTCTCCGGCTGAGGATGCACGGTCGGGTCGCCATAGACCTCGCTGGTCGAGGCCTGGAGCAGGCGCGCACCGGCTTTCTGGCAATATTCCAGTGCGTTCAGCGTACCGACGACGCAGGTGCGCAATGTGCCGATGGGGTCCGCCTGATAGTGAATCGGCGCTGCGGGGCATGCGAGGTTATAGAACTGGTCGCATTCCAGCTCTGGCAGCGGATCGCGGATGTCGCCCTGCAGAAAGTGGAAATTCGGATGGGACGACAGGTCCGTCAGGTTGGAGAGCGCGCCGGTCTGCAGATTGTCTATGCACCAGACCTGATGCCCTTCGGCGATCAGCCGGTCGCACAGATGCGAACCGATAAATCCCGCGCCGCCAGCGACAATGATCTTCACTCTTTCACCCCTGTATACCCTGATTATCGTCCCGCCGGCAACTGATCCGCGGCCCTCTCTATCCCTGAAAGGTTAACGCTTGCACTAACATGGCTTATTTCAGACGAAATGGGAGAATCACTTCATCTGGCCGAACTATCGGGCAAATGAAGATCGAAGCAAGTTCGTTTATCATGATTGACAACCATTGGGCCTATTAGAACCCTGCGGCTCGGCAATCACTTCCAGAACCATGTTGCACGGCTCCCTCGGCGAACCCGCTCGCGGCGTATGACCCACCACATCCAGAGGCCGCTGCCGCCCAGCACCGCCATCACCACGCCAGCTATTCCGCCGATGACATGGCCTGTCATACCGACAAGGCCGAAGGTGTGGATATTGAGAACAAGAAGGCGCAGTTTTTCGATCATGCTGCCGCCCGGCCTGGGGGCTTCGCTGCCCGGCCTTTGCGTGCCGGTGACCAGGTCGACCTGGACTACCCTGTCTGTTCCGGCGAAGCGGACGATGGCTACGGGTGCATCCTTGCGGGCTTCGAATTTAAGCATCTCGATCTTGCGCCCGTCAGCGAGCGTCTCAATCCGCGCGGCGAGCGCAACCGGGTCCAGCGGCCGAACCGGCCCCCGGCGCGCTATTGCGTCCTGCCGCGCGCTTTCGCTGACGCCGCCGACCTCATCAACCTGAAGCAGGACGCCGGTGACGGCCATGAGAATGAGCAACACGCCCGCGACGATCCCGAGCCAGCGATGCCAGCGGCGCCATAAACTCATGCATCCCCTCCCTCTACTCTTCCATACGCGCCCGCGCGATGCCTCGCCCACCCAAGGGCGAGCGCGAACCAGGGTACCAGCCACACGACGCGCGCCTGATATCGCGGCGCCACGCCCGAGAAGATGGCGCACACGGCAGCATTGGCTAGCAAACCCATCAGCATGACGATCACCATCCAGCGCTGGGCGCGGTTCATCCCGCGCCATAGCCAGAGGAGCGCAATAGCGCCCGCGCCCACAAGGCTGTCGTTCAGAACCTCGAGGCCAGCATAAAGCATGGATTGCGGCGCATCACCCGGTGGCGAGCGCAGCACGATATCGCCCGCCGCATTGCGCACAATCTCGGTATCGTAACGGAAATAATTGAGCCGGAAGACGATGAGTTGCTCCGGCACGTCGTGCGCGATGAGGTAAAGCTGCTGAAGCGGATAGCGCTTTGTCGTTTCGATAATGATTGTGCGTTCCTCGGCGCGCACCCGGTCAAGCTGTTGCGGCGTCGCCCGGACGACCAAACTATCCTTGGTCCACAGCATGTCCTGCACGGTCAGGGGGATACGCGTGCCGTAAATCTCGCAGATCGCATAGCGGCGCGGATTTTTGCACTCCTCCTCCAGATACCAGCGTGCCGGGCCGTTATCGACTGCGCGCGCCAGCGCCAGCGGGTAGTGCTTGGGCGAGATGCTCGCCTGGCCGAAGCCGACCAGCCCCGAGAGCATGACCACCGCGACGCCCAGCAACGCGGGAGTCCACAACACGGCCAGCGCATGGCCAAGAGGCGCTGGCACCGAACGGCGGAAGAGGATGAGCAGGCCACTGATCGCAAGTGCTGTACCCAGCGCTATCGGCGGGTGGCTGGTATGCAGCGCCACGCCCAGCGCCGCGATGCCGAGCAGCAACACCAGCATCGCTCCGCTAAAACGCGCCCAGTAAAAGGGGAGGATCGCCATGACCGCGACAATGACGGGCGCATAGCAATCGGGCATGATGAATGTGGCAATAGGGGCCAGCGGACTGGCGAACGCGACAAAGCCAGCCATCAGGGTAAAGGGCCGCCAGCCCGGCCCGGCCAACCCTTCGAACAGAGCCACCACGGCCATGGCGGTCGTGAAGGCCTGAAAGACCGCTAGCCACGTCATCGTCATGCCCGGCCCGCCGAAAACATAGCCCAGCACGCTATAGGGAATGGACCGCGCGACCTTGGTGTCTTTGCCTCCGTCCGCGCCAGGAACCTGCACTTTGCGGGCCTCCTTCCCCTTGACTGCAGTAGGAGCCTGTCGGGCTTCGTGATGGGTGAGATCCAGCTTGCGTAACGCAAAAGTGACGGCCTGCTCGCCGCCATTCTGATAGGCTGCGCTGTCGTCCATATAGGCGGGGCGACCGAAGATCAGCAGCGGCCACAGGAGCAATAAGGCGAGCAATGTGCTCCGCAGCAGATACACACGGCTGATCGAGACCATCGGCACCGCTTTTCCTGCCCCCCAAATCATTTGGCCGATCCCCCGAGATAATACGCCGAGCGCCTCTTATACGGCATTGGTCTTCAAAGAAGATAAAATTATTGGCGATTTTAGGGCGCTTTAACAAAACATCCTTTACGCGATTGCCATAAGACGCCGCTCAACGATACATGTTGCAGCGCAACCAGACGCAGGGAACACGCTCCATCATGGGCAGGGGCATGAATGAAGGGCTGACAATCGGCAAGCGGGAGTGGGGAGCGCTGGCGCTTGTGCTTGCGCTCGCGCTGGCATTGCGGCTGTTCAAGGCAGACGCCTCGCTCTGGTATGACGAGATATTCACGGTCGTGAATTATGTGCGCTTGCCGACTTCGCAGTTGATTGGCGTCTTCGATTCGCTCAACAATCATATGCTTTACAGCCTGCTCGCGCAGGCCAGCGTCGGCCTGTTCGGAGAAAATCCGGCGGCGCTGCGGCTGCCCGCAATCCTGTTCGGCGTGGGCAGCATCTTTGTGCAGTGGCGGATTGCGCGGCGGATGATGGGGGCGCCGGGCGCGCTCGTCGTCGCGCTGTTGCTGGCGCTATCCTATCATCATGTGTGGTTCTCTCAGAACGCGCGGGGGTATACGGGACTATTGTTCTTCTGCTCGGCGGCGACGCTGGCCTTCATCAAGGGGCTGGAGAAACCGGGCGGGCGGATCTGGGCGAGCTATGGCCTCCTCGTCGCGGCGGCGATGTACACACACATGTCGGCAGGCTTTTTCTTCGTGGCGCACGGTGCGGTCTACGCATGGATGGCCGGGCGGGCGCTACTCGGGCGGGGCGCGCCGGAGAGGGAGCCCGGGCTGCTGAGCTGGGGTCCGATATTCGGCATCGCGCTCAGCATCGTCATAACCCTCATGCTCTATGCGCCGGTCATTCAGCAGGCGTTGAGCACCATCAACGAAGTGTCCAAGGCATCCGCCGCTCCCGGCGGGGCGGCACTGGCGGAATGGCGCAATCCCTTGCGCGCAGTGCAGGAGATCGGGCGCTCCATCTCCAGCGCGGGGCCGCTGGTGCCTGTCATCGTGCTCGGTGCACTGCTCGTGCTGGCGGCGGGCGTGATCGATCTTTATCGGCGCAGTCCGGTGCTGGTCGCCATCTATGTCGTGCATGTGCCGCTTGCGATGCTGCTGCTCTATATCGTCGGTGTGCGCATCTGGCCGCGCTATTTCTTCGTCGATATCGGGTTCATCTTCATGGCGATTGTCGAGGGCGTCTATGTCTGGAGCCGCCTCCTCGCACCGTGGCTGCGATGGCAGGGCAAGCCGATATGCGATGCGCCGTGGATCACGCGTACGGGGATCGTGTTGATGACGCTCATTTCGGTTGGCCTGCTGGTACCGAATTACCTGCACCCCAAGCAGGATTTCACCGGCGCGCGCGACTTTCTGCGCAGCTATGCCAAGCCGGGCGACAGCATTGCCGCCATCGGCCTCGCGGGATATGCCTATGGCCATTATTACGCGCCGGAATTCACCGTGGTGGAGACCGGGGCGGAGCTGGAGCGCCTGCGCCGCGCCACCAAAGGGCGTTCGTGGGTGGTGATAGCGTTCCCGAACCAGACGCTGAACGCCCGGCCCGACGTGAAGGCCGAGCTGGCCGCCCACTATACGGACATGGACACCTTCAAGGGCACGCTCGGCGATGGCGAGGTCTGGACGCTGATCGACAAGGGCGCGGCAAAGCCATGACGCGCAGCTTCGTCCTCATCGGCCGAGCGATGATGCATCCCCGCCTGAAGCTGGCGCGGGACCTCGGTATGCTCTGGGTTGGGCAGATCGGTACCAAAGGGATCGCCTTTCTCGCATTCGCAATTCTGGCCCGCCGCCTGCTCCCTGAAGAATATGGCGCGGTGGAATATGCGATGGGGCTGGCGACATTGGCGACGCTGGCGATCGACGGCGGCCTAGGCTCGGTCGGCGTAAGGCGGCTGACGCAGGGACATCAGAGCGCCGAGGAGCTGGTGGCGCTCATCCCGGCCGCGCAGCTCTGCCTCGCGCTCGTAATCGCTCCGGCGATGGTGCTGTTCACCTGGTTCTACACCGAGGACGCGAATGCGCTGAAGCTCACCTGCCTTGTTGCGCTGAGCCTGTTCATCCCGCCGTGGAAGCAGGATTGGCTGTTTCAGGCCAAGGGGATGATGACGCAGGTGGTGCTGGCGCAGTGCGTGCGGGTGATCTCGTTCATGCTGGGCTGCGTGCTGCTGGTGCGGGGCGATGCGGACGTGGTGCGGGTGGGATTTGCCGAGATACTCTCCGTGCTGCTGGCGACCGGCTATCTCATGAGCGTGCAGCACCGGAAGGTCGCGCCGCTGCGGCTGAGGTTCGCGCTGCACAAGCTTGCCGACCTGCTGCGCGAGGGCGCGGCGATCGGGCTGGGCGCGATATGCTGGGCGCTGTTTCAGTATGCGCCGCTGCTGATCCTCGCTGCGATGGCGGGGATGACCGACACCGCCTATTTCGGCGCGGCGCACAGGCTCGGCGTGTCGCTCGTCACCTTCAGCTGGCTCTATCACTTCAACCTCTATCCCGTCATCTCGCGCCGGGTCGAGGGAGACCGCGCGGCGCTGGCGGGCCTTACCCGCATGTCGGTGCGCGCCTGCGCGTGGGGCGGGATCGGCCTGGCGCTGGCGCTGGCGCTGATGGCGGAGCCGCTGTTGCGGCTGCTGTTCGGCGCGGGATTCGAGCGGGCGTCCATGCCTTTTTCCATGTTGATATGGACTTTTCCGCTGACGCTGCTTTCGGGGCATGCGCGGTGGATATTGATTGCGGCGAAGCGGGGGAACGACATGCTCGTCTCACAGATCGCGGGCGTTTGCGCCGCGATTCCAATGGCTTATCTGATGATTGGCCCCATGGGCTTCGGCGCGACCGGCGCGGCGGCGGCGATGAGCATCGCCTGCGCGGTCGTCTGGGCCGTATCGCAATATTACACGCACAAACGCAGCCATGACGTGCCGTTCCTGCCCGCCCTGCCCGCGATGATCGCCGCCGGGCTGATCCTGTTTGGCGCGCGGCAGCTGGCGCTCGATCCCCTGACGGCGACCGCCATCGGCATGGGCCTGTTCCTCGCTGCCGCCTTTGCCTTCGACCATCACCTGATTGCCGAGGTGCGCCAGCTCATCAAGGGCGACGCGCCGCGCAATCCTACCCCTCATCCCCATCAACCCGCGCCCGATGGCGCACAGCACTGAACCGAACGGAGCCTCCATGCCCTCTGCCCACTACGAGCAAACCCTCTCCCGCCTTGAGGACGGCACCGCCACCATCGGCATTATCGGCCTGGGCTATGTCGGCCTGCCGCTGGCGCTGGCGGGGGTGAAGGCCGGATACACGGTGATCGGCTTCGACATCAGCCAGGGCCGCGTCGACGCGATCAACGCGGGGGAGCAGGTTATCTCCTATATGGACCCGACCGAGATGCGCGAGGCGCTGGCCGCTGGCAAGTTTGAGGCGACGGCCGATTTCGCACGTTTGGGCGAGCCGGACGCGCTCGCGATCTGTGTGCCCACGCCGCTCACCCGCAACCGGGACCCCGACCTTTCCTATGTCGTCAATACAGCCGAGATGATCGCCAAGACGCTGCGCCCCGGCCAGCTTGTCGTGCTCGAATCGACCACATGGCCCGGAACCACGCGCGAGGTGGTGCAGCCGGTGCTGGAGGAGGCCGGCGGCATATTGGGTGAGACCTTCTTCCTCGGCTTCTCGCCGGAGCGCGAAGACCCCGGCAACCAGAGCTTCAACACCAAGACCATCCCCAAGTTGGTCGGCGCGGACGACCCGCAATCGCGCAAGCTCGCCGAGACGTTCTATGGCAAGACGGTCGCCAAGGTCGTGCCGGTCAACAGCGCGGCGGTGGCCGAAGCGGCGAAGCTGACCGAGAACATCTTCCGCGCGGTCAACATCGCGCTCGTTAACGAGCTGAAGCTGGTGTACGCCGAAATGGGCATCGACGTGTGGGAGGTGATCGCCGCCGCCGCGACCAAACCGTTCGGCTATCAGGCTTTCTATCCCGGCCCCGGCCTTGGCGGCCACTGCATCCCGATCGACCCGTTCTATCTCACGTGGAAGGCGCGGGAGTTCGGAATCGAAAGCCGCTTCATCGAGCTGGCCGGGCAGATCAACACCGCAATGCCGCGCTATGTGGTGGGCGAGCTGGCGCATGCCCTCAATGCGCAATCTGGCAAGGGCCTGAAGGGCGCGAAGGTGCTGATCCTTGGCCTCGCCTACAAGTCTGACGTGGACGACCTGCGCGAAAGCCCCTCGCTCACGCTCATTGACCTCATCGAGGCGCAGGGCGCGCATGTCGATTTCCATGATCCGCATATTCCGGTCGTGCCGATGACGCGCGAACATGCCGAGCTTGCGGGCCGCGTCTCCGCCCCGCTCGATCCGGCGACCCTCGCTAGCTATGACGCGGTGCTGATTTCGACCGACCATGCCGCAGTCGATTATGCGCTGGTGGCAAGCCACGCGAAGCTGATCGTCGATACGCGCAACGCGCTCGCCAAGCGGGGCATCAACGCGGCTCAGGCAGTGAAGGCGTAGCGCAGGTGGTGAAAGCCTGATGGGCGAACCCGCCTATCTCAATTCTGTTCAGGTGGAGGCGAAAATGGTAGATTTCGAGAACCGGAGCGCAGCGTACTTCAAGGTACGTGAGCACCGGAAGCGCAGAAAGCTGCCATTTGCAGCCCCACATGGGCTGAATTGAGATAGGCTGGCATGCGCATCCTCCAGCTCTGCACCCGCTTCCCGCCCGGCGGCATCCAGCGTCACGTAATCGACCTGACGCTGGGCCTGCGCGCGCGCGGGCAGGATGTGTGGATCGCGGGCACGCGCGGGGCGTGGATGGACGAGCAGAAGGACACGCGCTTTCGCCATATCGACGTGCATAACGTCGCGGCCGAAGGCGGATCGACGCCGCGGCGGTTATGGACCGCGCTGAAAAGCGGGCTGGCTCTGCGCAAGGTGTTGAAGGCGGAAGGGATCGAGCTGGTCCACGCGCATGAGAGCGCGCCTGCGCTGGTGGCGTGGGTGGCGACGCGGGGACTTGGGATTCCCGTCTTCGTGACCTTTCACGGCGCGGAGCCGGAGCGGATCGCGGAGTTCGGCCGCATCGCGCGGATGTGCGCGGACCTCATCATCACGCCGAGCCACAACAGCGCGCGCGATCTGATGACGCAAGGCGGCGTGCCGGAGGACAAGGTGCGCGTCATGGGCCTTGGCGTGCAGCAAAAGCCGCGCCCACCGGTGGAGGAAGTCGCGGCGCTCAAGGCGGAATTGCTGGGCGCGCAAGGAAAGACGCTGATCGTCACGGTTGCACGGCTGGCGCATCAGAAGGCGATCGATCACCTGATCCTTGCCGCCAAGAAGGCGCTTGGCATCAACCCGGCGCTGCGCTTCGTGGTGGTGGGCGACGGGCCGCAGCGCGAACAGGCGCAGGCATGGCTGGCGGAGGCTGATGTCGGCGAGGCTGTGCGCTTCATCGGCCATAGCGACAATGCGCCGCTGTATATGGCGGCGGCGGATCTGTTTTTCCTGCCTTCGCGCTGGGAGTCCTTGCCCATCACCATCGTCGAGGCGTTTCAGCAGGCGACGCCGGTGCTCGCCACCGATACGGCGGGCGTGACCGAGCTGGTCAGCCCGGATGTCGGCGCGGTGGTGCCGGTGGGGGATGTCGACGAAATGGCGGCGCAGTTGATCGCGCTCACTTCGGACACGGCGCGCCTCTCCGCCATGTCTGACGCGGCGCTTAAGCGGTCGCAGGACGAGCGCTTCTCCCCGCCGCATGTGCAGGCGGCGTTCGAGGCGCTTTATGCTGAGTGGCTGGGCCGGGTATGAGCTGGCAGGGCCGCAGCGTCTGCATTACCGGCGGCACCGGCTTCATTGGCGGGGCGCTTGCCGCCAGGCTGGCGGAGCTGGGCGCGCAGGTGATCGTGCCGACGCGCGACAAGAGCCGCATCGGCAAGGGCAGTGGCGCGATACGGCACATCGCCGCGCGGGATATGGCGGCAGCGCTGCCGGGCGTGAGCGCGCTGTTCAACCTCGCTTATGATTTCCGCCGCTCGGCGGACGAAAACATCGCGCTGTATGCAAAGACCGCCGACGCCTGCGCCTTGGCACACGTGCCGATGCTGGTGCAGGCCAGCTCCATAGCCGTCTATGACGACTGGCCGCTTGGCGACGTGACCGAGGCCTCGCCCTGCGACGCGCCCGGGCATGATTACAAGAATGCCAAGCGCGCGATCGAGCGGGACATTGAGGCGCGAGTATCGGCGGGCCAGTTCGACGCGGTGATTTTGCAACCGACGATCGTCTATGGCCCCGGCTCGCCGCAATGGGCGGACGCGCTGGCCGAGAAGATGGCTGGCGGCACGCTGATCCTGCCGGACCGTGACGATGGCCTCTGCAACGGCCTCTATATCGACGATCTGGTGAGCGCATTCATCGCGGCGGCGGAGCTTAAGCGCGGCGGGGCGGAGCGGTTCATCGTCTCCGGGCCGGAGGCGTTCCCGTGGAACCGGCTGCTCGGCGCCTATGCGGAGGCATGTGGCGCGAGCGTGCGCCATGAGCCGACCGCGCCTTATGTTCCGCGCCCGGCGGTGAAGCCATCCGCTCTTTCCGCACTGATGCAACGGGCCAGCGCGGTCGCCGCCAGCCTGATCGGCACCGCGCGGCTGGAAAAGCTGCGCAGCTGGGCGATGGCGCGCAAGCCCGGCCCGCGCATCTGGCGCCCGGCGGCGGAGAATCCGAAGCTGTTTCTCGCCACCGGGGTGGCAAGCACCGACAAGATGCGCGCGCACCTCCTCGTGCCGCAGGTGGGCGCAGAGGAAGGCATTGCGCGTACCTGCGCCGCGCTAAGCGAGAAATATAACAGGGTGCGTTAGGAGCAACAATTGTCATTCCCGCGAAAGCGGGAATCCAGGTGGACAGCGCAGCCTCCTCGATATCCTGGATCCCCGCTTTCGCGGGGATGACATCAGGATGTATATGAGATCATCACGCTTCGCTCGCGATCCGGTGCGCGTTTGCCATTACCGAGAAGGTGATCGTCGGCGCGGGGATGGCGGGCAGCACGGATGCATCGACGATGTAGGTGCGCTTTTGGCCGCGGAGCAGGCCTTGGGCGTCCGTCTCGCCCGGGCTGGGGCGATCCCTCATCGGGAAGCTGCCGCCGCAGTGGAAGCTGCTGCCCAGGCTGCCGGGGCGTAGCAACGGCGTGAGCGGCACGAGGCCAGCCGCCCATGCGACTTTCGCCAGCCTGCGCTTCACCCTCTGAATCGCGGCCTTGGTGCGCGCATTGTCGATGCGGCGTGTGAACAGCCTGCCGCCCGCGATCCGCGCGCCGATTGCGGGCGAGGCGTCCGAGTGCAGGAAGGGCTGCGCCACGATCAGGCGGCGGCTCAGGCCCTCGATCAGCGGCTGTGCAAGATCGGCAAAGGGACCGAAGCGCGCCCGCATATCCGGCGCGTAGGTGTCGTTATAGGTGTAGAGCTGGGCGTGGACGACGTGTTTTTCGACAGCGGGGTCGTCGATCACCCAGAACGCCTGGGCCAGCGTGTGCCGCGCCTCGGCGGCGGGGTCGCCGCCTGCGTTCCAGCGGTGCAGCATCGGCAGATAGAAATGCTGGCTGTCGAGGATCGTCACCTCATGATGCAGATCGAGCGCGCCGAGCACCAGCTTTGTGGTGGGCAGGACGCCGCCAGCGATGAACAGCCGCTCGGCCTCGAACTTTCCCACGCTGGTGTGAAGCGTGACACCATCCGCATGCTCGGCAAAGCCACGCACGATCACCCCGCCTTGGTAGCGCAGCGCGCCGCTCTCCGCCATGCGCGCTACCGCGTCCCCCGCGTTGAAGATGAGGCCGTAGGGGCAGCCATAGAGGCACATGGCGCAGGCGCGGCAGCCTGGTGCTATCGCCTGGCGAGAGGCGCCGAAATGCACGCCCATGCGCGTAAGGGCGTCGCGCTTGTGCTCCATCCGCTCCAGCAGTTCGCGTGCCTGTGCGCTCTGGGGCAGCGGGCGGTCCTCAGCGATTGCAACGCCGTCATAAAAGTCAGCCAGCCCGTCCTGCGCGGCTGCCATGCCGACGAGCGGGGCGATGGCGGCATAATGCGGGGCGAGGTCCGCCAGCCCGATGGGCCAGCCCTCGAAATCGCTGGCGTGATAGGGCAGCACGGACGCGCCCCAGCCGTTGGACAAGCCCCCGCGCGCGAACGAGGGCTTGAGGCCGTGGACGCCCCTGTCTTCGGCATAATCCGCCATTTCTGCGGGCAGGCGGAACAGGAAATCGGAGCCGAAGGGGCGGATGCTGTCGCTTTTTTCTGAGCGGCGCAGCGCGCTGATCGCCTCGCGGTCTTCAGCGGCCCATTGATCCGGCTCGGCGGCCCCCATGCGCGCGCGCAAGCCTTGCGCGGCTTCGTCCATCACCTCACCCGCATCGAGGATCAGCACGTCGCGGCCGCGCGCCGTCAAAGCCACCGCCGCCGCATAGCCGCTCGGCCCCGATCCGACGATGATATCCTGCGCGTTCAAATACCCTGCCCCGCAATTGTAACGCGATCTTTACGCTGTTAGGTCTTAAGACTTAGAGAAAGGGGCATCTCGATCAATGGCTAAAACGCCGACCTTCCTGATTATTGGCGCGGCGCGCGCAGGGACGACCGCGCTCTACGATCTCGTGCGCCAGCATCCGCAAGTGTTCATGAGCGCGATCAAGGAACCGAATTACTTCGCGTTCGAGGGCGAGCCACTGGACTGGCGCGGGCCGGGCAACGAGTTCGTCAACAATTCGGTGCATAGCTGGGGAGACTATACCGCGCTGTATGCCGATGCGCCCGAGGGCACGGCGCGCGGGGAAGCCTCGCCGCTCTATCTCTGGGCACCGGACGCGGCAAAGCGCATCAAGGCACGCCTGCCGGACGTGAAGCTGATCGCGGTGCTGAGGAACCCCATCGAGCAGGCGTTCTCGCACTATCTCTATGCCCGCGCGCAGATGATCGAGCCACTGGATGATTTCGAGGCGGCGCTGAAGGCCGAGCCGCAGCGGCTGGCCGACCATTGGCAGCCATTGTTCCAATATTCGAGCTTCCCGCGCTATGCCGAGCAGCTGCGCCGTTTCCGCGACGAGTTTCCGCCCGAGCAGATGCAGATCTTCCTCTATGAGGATTACCGCACCGACCCGAAGGCGATGCTCGCCCGGATTTTCGCGTTCGTCGGCGTCGATCCCGCCTTTGTGCCCGATGTAACCCACGAGACGAACATGGGCGGCCAGCCGCGCCACGCGTGGCTGCAAAACCTCGTGATGCGGCCCAATCCGGTGGCGAGCCTCGCCGCCCTCGTGGTGCCGATGAGCGCGCGGCGGGCGATCCGCGATATGGTATCGCGCCGCAACCTTGCGCGCGACCGGCTCTCTCCCGCAGCAAAAGCGTGGTTAATGGACGCTTTGCGGGATGACATTTCGCAGTTGCAAGATATGATCGGCCGCGACCTGTCCCACTGGCTGGAGCGTTAACTATTCCGCTGAAGATCGCCATGCTGACGACTTTCTACCCGCCGTATAACTTCGGCGGGGATGGCATCGGCATCCGCAGGCTGGCGACCGCGCTGGCGGACCGGGGACACCACATCACCGTGGTGCATGACAGGGATGCCTACACCACGCAGGCGGGGCGCGAACCCGCGAGCATCGAGATGGACCCGCGCATTGAGGTGATCGGGCTTGCATCCAGACACGGGCTGCTTTCCAACCTGTTGGTGCATCAATTGGGCCGCCCCGTCGTTCACAAGGCGCGGCTGGAGGAGTTGCTCGGCCCCGGCAGGTTCGACGTGATCTGGCATCACAACGCCTCGCTGGTCGGCGGGCCGGGGCTGTTCGGGCTGGGCGACCCCAATGCCGTGCGGATTTACGAGGCACATGAGCATTGGCTCGTCTGCCCCACCCATGTGCTGTGGAAGGAAAACCGCGAGGTCTGCGAGCAGCGGGCCTGCCTCAAATGCCAGATCAGCTATAAACGGCCGCCGCAGCCGTGGCGCTGGACCGGCAAGCTGGGGCGCGAGGCCCGGCATATCGATGCCTTCATTGCCAAGAGCCAGTTCAGCCGCGCCAGGCATCGCGCCTTCGGATTTGCGCCGGAGATGGAGGTGGTGCCCTATTTCCTGCCGGACATGCCGCCGATCACAGGACAGACCGCCCCGCATCCGCGCCCCTATTTCCTGTTCGTGGGGCGGCTGGAAAAGATCAAGGGCGTGCAGGACATCATCCCCGCCTTTTCAGGCAGCGCTGCCGATGGCCCCGACCTAGTGATTGTCGGCGGTGGCGAATATGAGGCGGAGCTTCGCGCGCAAGGCGCAGGCATGGAACGCGTGCATTTCACCGGGCGGCTTGACCCGGAGGCGCTCCCCGCATGGTATAGCAACGCCCGCGCGCTTATCGTGCCCTCGCTCTGCTATGAGACATTCGGCATCATCCTGATCGAGGCGTTTCGCGGCGGCACACCGGTGATCGCACGCCGCCTCGGCCCCTTCCCGGAAATCGTAGCCAAGGGCGGCGGTCTGCTGTTCGAAAACGAGGCGGAGCTGCGCGCGGCGATTGCGGAACTGGGCACCGAGCCCGCCCGGCGCGACGCGCTGGCGCGCGAGGCGAGGATCGCCTATGAAAATAACTGGAAAGAAGACATCGTCATAACCGAATATTTGGATGTTGTGCGTAAGGCTGCGCGCGCGAAGGGCAACGAACACGTAATTTCTGCATTGGAGACTATCGCATGAGAATCCTCGTAACTGGTGGCGCCGGCTTCATCGGATCGCACCTGACCGAGCGGCTGCTGAGCATGGGGCATGGCGTTGTCGTGCTGGACAACCTCTCCACAGGAGACATGGCGAACCTCGCCAACTCGAAGGACCACCAGAATTTCGAGATGGTGATCGGCTCCGTACGCGATCAGGCGCTGGTGCAGGAGCTGGTCGAGAAATGCGATGCGGTGATTCACCTCGCTGCGGCCGTCGGCGTCAAGCTGATCCTCGAAAAGCCGAGCCTTTCGATCCACACCAATGTCAACGGCACCGAGAATATTCTCCACGCCGCCGCCAACGGCAACAAGCTGGTTATCATCGCCTCGACCTCTGAAGTTTATGGCAAGGCCGAAAAGGTGCCGTTCTCCGAGGATGACGACCTTGTGCTGGGCGCGACCGCGAACCTGCGCTGGTCCTACGCCGTCGCCAAGATGCTGGATGAGTCGCTTGCCCTCTCCTACTCCTACGAAAAGCGCATCCGCGTCATCATCGTGCGCCTGTTCAACACCACCGGCCCGCGCCAGACCGGCTATTACGGCATGGTGCTGCCTAATTTCGTGAGCCAGGCGCTCAAAGGCCAACCGATCACAGTGCATGGCACCGGTGACCAGTCACGCTGCTTCGGCCATGTGTTTGACGCAGTGGAATCGCTCACCCGGCTGCTCAATGCGCCCAACGCGATCGGCCATGTCTTCAACGTCGGCAACGACGAGGAGGTCTCGATCTATGGCCTCGCCGAGAAGATCAAGAAGAAGACCGGCTCGAAATCCGAGATCGTCAAGAAACCCTATAGCGAGGTCTATGGCTTTGGCTTTGAGGACATGCAGCGCCGCATCCCGGATGTGCGCAAGCTGGAAAAGTTCATCGGCTATCGCCCGCGCACCTCGCTCGATCAGATTATCGACGACGTGATCGCCGAACAGCGTGCTGCGATGGGGATCGCGCCGGTGGCGGACTCTGGGAAAAACGACGCGGCGGCCTGAAGCGCCATCGCCGTTGGGGGGAAGGCGTAGATGACGGCGCTTGGCGTGCCACTATGGTTCGCGGCGATGCTGGGCCTGGCGGGTGCGCTGGGCCTTGTCGCGTTGCTGCGGCGCGAGGGCATGTGGGCGCTGGCGGGGATATTCGTCGCCGGCAACGCCGCGCATCTGGGGCTGGAAGATCCGCTCTGGTTTGGCGCGCTGAAGCTCAAGCCGCAGGGGCTGGCCCAGTTTTGCTATGTGCTGATCGCGCTGGAGGCGGCCGCCGCCGGTATCGCGCTGCTGAGCGGCGGGCGACTGGCTGCGCTGTGGCAGGGTGTGCAGCGGTTGGGCATGGGGCGCATCCTCCTGCTCGGCTTTCTACTTCTCATCTCCGTCGTCTCGCCGATGGGGTTCATTCTCCGGCACGAATATACGACCTTTGCCAAGCAGGTGTTCGCGAACGCGGACCTTATCGCCATCCATGGCGTCTGCCTTGCCGCGCTGGCGATGATGGCGCCCGAGGGAGTGCTGAGGCGGCTGGGCACGTGGGGTGAGCGGGTGGCCGCCCTGCCGCGTCTACCCCATGCCGCCGCGCTATGGGCATTCGCCGTATCGCTGCTGCTTGGCATCACCGCGTTCGACCGCATGCCGCGCCTGCCGGACGAGGTGGCCTATCTGTTTCAGGCCAAGATGTATGCGGCGGGCCACCTTTATCTGCCCGCGCCGGGCGGCGCGCTCAATGCAGCGCTTGCCTATGACTGGATCAGCATGGAGGGTGGCAAGTGGTTTTCCATATTCCCGCCCGCTTGGCCCGCCGTGCTGGCGCTGGGCGTGGCGGCGGGGGTGCCCTGGCTCGTCAATCCACTGTTGACCGGGCTTGCCGTGCTGCTGAGCCACAGCTTTGTAGCGCGCATCGCCTCGGCGCGGCTGGCGGCGCTGGTGACTGTGATGCTGTGCATCTCGCCGTGGTTTCTGGCGATGGGGGCCTCCCTGATGAGCCATCCGCTCACCCTCGTGCTGGTGCTGGGGGCATGGCGGCTGATGCTGGTGGAGGGGCGCTTTCGCCTCACCGCGTGGCTGCTGGCGGGGTTGCTGATGGGGGCGCTGTTCCTCACCCGTCCGCTGGAGGGCGTGGTGATCGGCTTTGCCACCGGCCTGTGGGCGATGAGCCGGGCAGACCTCAGGGCGTTATCGGGCTGGATTGCGGTTGCCGCCTATGGTGCCGGGTGCATTCTCGTTGGCGCGCTGGTCTTTCCCTATAACCACATGCTGACCGGCAATGCGATGGCAACGCCGATCGACCTATATTTCGACCATCTGTGGCACAAGGGCGCGAACCGGCTGGGCTTCGGCGCCGACATTGGCTCGCCAGACAGCTGGGGCGGTGTCGATATCTGGCGCGGACATGGCGTGGTGGAGGCGCTGATCGAGCAGCAGTTCAACCTCAAATCCCTGAATGCCGAACTGCTCGGGTGGGCGGTGGGCTCGCTGCTGCTGGTCTATGTCCATCTGATCTGGGGCCGCCTCAGCCGGATGGACAAGGCGATGCTTGGGCTGATGGGTGCCACCATCCTCGCCTACAGCCTCTACTGGTTCAATGGCGGCTTCTATATCGGCCCGCGCTATTGGTACATGACGCTCTGGCCCGCGCTCTATCTCTCCGCGCGCGGATTGCAGACGGCTGGGGCGATGATGCGCGGCACCAACCTGTCGCTGGCAGGGGAGCGGGTTGGCCTCGTGGCCGCTCTGATGGCCATGCTGGGCCTCACCGCGTTTCTGCCATGGCGCGCGAGCGAGAAATATTGGGAGTTCCGCGGCTTTCACAATGGCTATCGCGAGATGGTAGCGACGGGCACGGCGAACAATGCGCTCATCTTCGTGAAAAGCGATGACGCGGGCGAGTTCGGGAGCGCCTTCACGCTCAATACCCCCGATCTCTCCGGCCCTGTCTTCCTGCGCGATCTCGGCCAGGCGGCGAATGCGGAAATTATCACGCGCTTTCCGGGCAAAACGGTACATTATGTCGAGGGCCGGGCAGCGGGCGAGGCCACGCCATGACCGCGCATCACCTTCCGCTCATCGTCGATCTGGATGGCACGCTGGCGCGCACCGACACGCTGGTAGAGTGCGCCGTGCGGGTGGCGACGCGTGCGCCTTTGCGTTTTGCCACGCTGTTACCGCGTGTGATGAAGGGCCGTGCCGCCTTCAAGCAGGCGCTGGCCGACGCCGCGAAACTCGACTGCGCCACCCTGCCCTATGATCCAGACATCCTCGCCTTCATCGAGAAGCGCAAGGCGGGTGGTGGGCAGGTGTGGTTGGTGACGGCAGCCGATGCGCGTATCGCTCATGGGGTGGCAGACCACCTCAAGCTGTTCGACGGCGTAATCGCCAGCGACGGCGCGCACAACCTCAAAGGATCCAACAAGGCAGCGGCGCTGGCCGAGCGATTCCCGCATGGCTTCGATTATATCGGCGATGCGCATGCCGACCTGCCGGTGTGGGAAAAGGCGGGCCACGCCTATGTGGCGGGCGGCTCCGCATCGGTGACGCGGGCGCTCAAGGGCCGGGGGATCGCCCCTGCGCGCAGCTTTGCCCCTTCCCCCATGCACGCGCGCGATTGGGTGAAGGCGCTGCGGCTGCATCAGTGGTCGAAGAACCTGATGCTGTTCGTGCCGCTGATGCTGGGGCAGGCATTTCACGACCCCGCCATGATCGCGCGGATAATCGCGGGGTTCCTGTGCTTTGGCCTGGTCGCCTCGGCCACCTATTTGTTCAACGACATGAACGACCTTTCAGCGGACCGCGCGCACCCCACCAAGCGCTATCGTGCGCTTGCGAGCGGCAAGCTCCCGCTGCTGAGGGGCGCAGGCGTTGGCGCGGCGATGCTGATTGCGGGGCTGACGGGCAGCGTCGCGCTCTCTCCAGGCTTTGCGCTGGTGCTGCTCTGTTATCTAGCGCTGACGCTCAGCTATTCGCTGTGGCTCAAGGCGGAGCCGCTGCTCGATGTGATGGTGATCGGCGGGCTGTTCACCCTGCGGGTTCAGGCGGGGGTGGAGCTGGCGGAGCAACCGCAATCGCTTTGGCTCACGTCCTTCGCGATGATCCTGTTTGGCTCGCTGGCGCTGGCGAAGCGCCACGCGGAGCTGGTCCGCGCCGCCGCCGAAGGGCGCACGGTGGCGGGGCGCGGCTACCTCGCGTCGGACACACCGCTCACCGTTTCGCTCGGCATCGCGACCGCCACCATGTCCGTGCTCGTGATGCTGGTCTACATGCAGTTCGACGTGGCGGGCAAAGGGCTGTACGACCACCCGCAGCGGCTGTTTTTCGTGCCGCTGGTTTTGGGTTCGTGGCTGATCCGGGTATGGGTGAAGGCACATCGCGGATCTCTGCACGACGATCCGGTCGTGTTCGCGCTCAAGGACCCGGCGAGCTGGCTGCATGGTATCATGGTCGGCGTCTGCTGGCTGGCGGCCGTGGGATGACGCTGTGACAATTTTGTGTGTGAAGGGGTTTTGACGTGCCGATCGTAGCGAAAATCAGTGAGAAGGTGCGCGATGTCGCGGTGGCGCTGTTGCCTGCCTCCACGCGGGACTGGATCCGCGCACAGCAGCGGCGCCTGGGGCTACAGGCCGTGCCGGTGGGCAGCGTCAATTTCGGCAGCCTCGACCGGCTCGATCCGATCAGCGCGATCTTCGGCAAGGACCGCGATCTGCTCACCATTGAGCGTTATTATATCGAGCAGTTTCTGGGCGAGCACAGCGCCGACGTGAAAGGCCGGACGCTGGAGATGGGCGACCCCGCCTATACCATCAAGTTCGGCGGCGACCGCGTGACGCAGCCTGACGTGCTGAACTATGTGGAGGGCAACCCCAAGGCCACCATCGTCGCGGACCTCACAGATGCGCCGCACATCCCCGACAACACGTTCGACTGCATCATCATCACCCAGACATTGCAGATGATCTTCGAGATCGAGAAATGCATCAGAGAGCTACATCGCATTTTGAAGCCGGGCGGCGTGGTGCTCGCCACCTCGCACGGCATGTCGCGCGTGGCGCGGCGCGAGGGCGTGGACGACTGGGGCGAATATTGGCACTTCACCTCGCAATCCAAACGCCGCCTGTTTGGCGACGTCTTCGGGCGCGAGAATTTGAAGGTGCAGACCTATGGCAACGTGCTCTCCTGCGTCGCCAACCTGCATGGGCTCGGCGCGCGCGAGATCAGGCCCGACCAGATTGATTATAACGACCCGAACTATGAGCTGATCGTCTGCGCCCGTGCGGTGAAGCGGAGTTAAATCAGGATATTGCGGGTATAGACCTCCCGCACCTCGCACAGCGGCGCGCCATCACCCGCGCGCACCAGCGCGTGGTGCCGCAGCAGCGCGGGCGGCAGACTCCCCCCCTCCCCGCCCCAGAGCTTTTCCGCGTTCAAGGTCTCGCGAGTGGGGCTGAGCGGGGTGATCACCGCACCGAACGGCGTGGCGCCACTGGCCAGCGCATCCACCATGCCTTCGCCCAGCCGCGCGCCGACATACCAGTTCTCGGCCACGGACATCACCCGGCCCCGGCTGGCCAGCCACACCCGGCGATAGCTGAGCTGCGGCCAGTCCGCCACGCCAAGGCGGCGCAGGATGGAGGCATCCTCACGCGGCGCAACAACAGCGCGTAGATGCGCGGACAGTTTCGCACCCGCCGCTCCGCCGCGCTCCGCCAGCCATTGCTCAAGCATGAGCGTCGCGCTGGCGCTGGCGCGCAACCGGGCGTCAAAGCGATCCAGCGCGGACTGGGCATCGAGGGACAAGGCGCGGTGCGGCGGCATCGCGGCACGCCTTAGGGCCTGTGGCCAGAGCGGGAAAGAAAATTCCACCGACAGCAGGATCACGCGCGGGGCCTCACGGGTATCCTGTTTTAGGGGGGTGAACGGGGATGCACGAAGCGGTCAGCTGTGCCCGGCCGAATTCTCTCCGTTTCGGCGGCGATGCTCTGCCCGGCATCCTGACCGGACCGCCATGATACCAGCGTTTCCATGCCTTTGCGCGGCATCAAGCGATCTCACCATTATGGTGCCAAGTGTGCGCCTAGTTCCATTTTGAACTAACATTGGCGGGCAAGACGCACTGTTTCCGCCATAACGGTGGAAAGATTCGGGGTTCGCACGACATCATCCATGCAAGGGGGCAGACAAATGGAGTCTATCGGGGCGACGATGAAGCAGGGAACAGGAAAGCTGCGAGACCTGCCCCTGCTGGCCGGGGAGACGTCTCCCGAGGATTTTCCTGCGCACGCCGGTAGGAAATCGGTACTGATCTGCGGGGCGCAGGAGCCGAACGATAAGGCCGGAGCCAACCGCATGGCTGCCCTCGCCCATGCCGTCGGCCTGCGGCTACTCGACATAGCTCCTGTCAACGAAGCCGCCGCACACATGGACGCCATGATCACGGTGCCGGACGCGGTCATCGTCTGCTGCGCAGGAGATGATCCGGGCGCGGAGGATCTGCTGCCACGTTTGGGCGGCATGGCCAGCGCGGGGGAACTGGCGCTGGTGGTCATCACCGACTTCGGAGGGCTGGACCTGGTGCACGATTCCCTGGCGAGCGACCGGCCGGTGATCCTGTGTGATCCCTCGGCCGAAGAAATGGTCGCCGCCGTCGCCGCGCTGGCCGAGCATCAGGACGGGGGCCACCATCTGCACGACATTGGCGCCGAGGCCGAGGCGGACCGTTTCGAGCGGCTGAACGATCAGCTGTTGCGGCTCAACCGTATGATAGAGGCGCTGGTCCAGGACCGCACCCAGGAGGACAGCTATCTGCGCCCATGGGGCGACGTAGCGGAGGCGGCGGTGCAATCGCCCAGGCGCGGGTATAAGAGCGGCCAGGCGGAGAGCATGGTCGGGAATCCCGAGCCGATCAGCGCCCAGCAGGTTCGCGCGATGCTGCGCGTGCGGCGGCTGCGCGAGCATATCGTGGCGCCGGACCTGTTTGCCGATCCCGCGTGGGACATCATGCTCGATCTGTTGGCTGCGCGGCTGGAAAAGGCCAATGTTTCCGTTTCCAGCCTGTGCATCGCGGCCGCCGTGCCCCCCACCACAGCGCTGCGCTGGATACGCCACCTGACAGACCGTCGCCTGCTGGAGCGGCAGGCTGACCCGAACGATGGCCGCCGCATTTTCATCGCCCTTTCCGACGAGGGGATGGACGCGGTGGTACGCTGGTTCCACGAAAGCCGCGCGCACCTGCTCTCCGCGCTGGGACTGACAGAGGACGACGGCTGGCGAAAAGGCACGTGAGCCATCGCGCGACAAGGCATGCGCGCCACGCCAACGGGCAGACCACCGCAGCCAGCGCGAAAACGGCTTGACCCAGCGCCACTTTCCCCTAGATAGCAGCGGCCTCCCGTGAATGCTGCGGGCGAGGGCGATTAGCTCAGTTGGTAGAGCGTCTCGTTTACACCGAGAATGTCGGCGGTTCGAGCCCGTCATCGCCCACCACTCTTTTATCATTCCCTAACAATAACATGGCGTCGTTTGACGCCGTGCGAAATAGTGACGCAAAGTCCGAGCCTTGTGTCAAGAATAGGCATCGCCTGCGGAGACCAGAGACCGGCAAAGCGGTAACGAAATCCGCGATTCGGGGGAAGTATCCCTGAAGGGGATTTTCGCGGTCGGCGGATGCACTGTGCAACAGATGCGCAGCAGATGCGCATCACCATCTGCAACGTTCGAGGATATTGGCTGTTAGAGCCCATCCCTGTGCCAACGGTTCTGAGGGATGTCAGGGTTGTGCGAACCCGAGCAGCGCACGCTGTGCTGCCCAGTCGTGCGGCAGATTGCCTATGCGAGCGAGGCGCTGACGCGTGAGGGCAACAGGCTGTTTGCCGTCGATGATTGCGGCGATGATGTCGGGGGCGAGAAAGGCCAGCCGCAGCAACACTGCAAAGTAGCGTGCAGTGAGACCAAGCTGTGCGGCGGCCGCCTGGATCGAATTTGTGGCATGTAGGGCGCGCCTCGCTTGGTATGCCCTGACAATGAGTTTGATGAGGGCCGGGTCGGGTCGTCGCAGATCATCGTCACTGGATGACTCGATACGTCGCTGGTTTCCATGGCGCACGAACCGTGCGCATACGCTCGCGCTTGAGACGTCGTCATCCAGAAAGTCGATGCGAACATGATCGCCTTCGACAACGATCTGACGGATTGTTGATCGGATTTCGTCCTGCCCCGGTATTGCCGGGAGAGCTTTTCCCTTCCTGTTACGAATTTGCGCAATGACCAGTCGTTCGAGCTCGCCCGCTGGCACCCGCCATTTCTTGAGGTTCGGTCGCTCCTTGTCATGGCAGCTCACATAATAGCGATAGCGTATGCCGCCCTTCTTCGTCGCATGATCGCTGGTCATGCGACGACCATCGCCATCCCAGAGTAGGCCAATGAGCAGGCTGCGCTCTTCCACATGATCTCCGGCGGCATATGCATCGCGTCGGCTGTTGAGCGATGCGTTCACTTTCTCGAAGAGGTCATACTCGACTATCGCATCATGATTGCCCGGATAGCCAGTTCCCTTGTGGCATATCTCACCCACGTAAATCCGGTTGCGCAGAATTTGATACATAGCGCCCCGGCTGAAGCTGGCATTGCCGCGCTCAGCACCATTGCTCCCGATCCGGCTCTTGGTTGTTATCCCCTGTTCTGCCAGTTCTGCCTGCACCGCATAGACCGATCCCAGCGCCAGATAGCGTCTGAAGATGTGGCGCACCTTTTCCGCTTCTTCCGGAACGACTATGAGCTTGCGCTCCTTCACCTCATACCCCAGCGGCACAACGCCCCCCATCCAAATGCCTTTCGCCTTAGATGCGGCGATCTTGTCTCGGATGCGCTCACCCGTCACCTCCCGCTCGAACTGGGCGAAGGACAGAAGGACATTGAGGGTCAATCGACCCATGCTGGTCGTGGTATTAAACGCTTGGGTGACACTGACGAACGAAGCGCCTCGCCTATCCAGTATTTCCACGATCTTGGCGAAATCGGAGAGGCTGCGGGTCAGTCGATCCACCTTGTAGACGACAATCACGTCGACCTTGCCAGCTTCGACATCCTGTAGAAGCGCCCTGAGGCCCGGCCGCTCCATGGTGCCACCCGAATATCCTCCATCATCATAGTATTCGGGCACTTGCTCCCAGCCTTCATGGGTCTGACTCATGATGTAGGCTGCGCACGCATCGCGCTGGGCATCAAGACTGTTGAAGCTCTGGTCCAGACCCTCATCTGTCGATTTGCGGGTATAGATCGCGCAGCGCAGCCGGGATCTCTCACTCCTCTGCCGGGCCATTGGTCACCTTGCGGGGTTTTAGGCCAAAGAAGCGCGGGCCCGACCAGGACGCGCCGGTGATCTGCCGCGCTATGGGTGTAAGCGAGCTGTACTGCTGTTCATCGAACAGATAACCCTCATCAAGCACAGTCACGACATAGACCTTGCCATGCCATTCGCGCACGAGGCGCGTGCCGGCTTTGAGCTGTTTTTGCCGCGCGAGATCAAGATCGCCCGATTGTTGCAGCTGGCGTGCAAGCCGGTCCAAGTCACGAAGGCGTTTCGGCGCGAGACCGCCATAGGCTCTTTCCTGCATCCTCCATGCAATGGATCTCGCCATGAGATCGATGCTCATGCCATCGGGCATGATCTGTCCCCGATGCAATCGCCGCCATTCTGCGCGCAACCGGGCTGGTGGAAGATCCACCAGCCCAGAAAGCTGATCAGCTGAACAGGCCATAATCAGCGATCAATCCGCCAGCAGGTCTCGCCCCCGCTCCGGGTCTCGCGTTTCAGATCGATACCCTTCTTCCTCAGGCCGGTCAGGAAAGCTCGCGTGCTATGCGGCTGCCAGCTTGTCATTGCCATGATCTCGGCAAGGGTCGCCCCCTTGTTTCGCGACAACAGCTTTTGGACGGCTGCTGATTTGCTGCTGCGTGCCTTGATCGCGGGCGGCTCAACAGTATCAGAATAGCTGTTTGAGACAGAAATTTCGGGGATTTCGGTCACTTTGTTCATGGTGGCTTCCTTTCTGGAGCAGCACTATGCTGCTCCCACCACCTACAGCCCCGCCGATCGCTCGGTCAGGGTAGCGCCGGCTCTTCTCCCGGCGCGATGTGCTAAAAGCACCAATGCTCGATTCGCACGGGAAGTCGAGTGGAATGTCGGCTGGGTTGGACGGTCCGGAACGGCAGGTTTCAGGAGCGCCATTGGGATAGCGGACACTCCCGGCGGCGAAACGACGCGTCGGCTTCGCGCCCTAGTTTCGGTCATGAGATGCCCATTTCAAAACGCCAGAACGCGGACATCAGTTCTTAAGCAGGAATTCAGCCGCAGGCACGATCACCGACGGCCGGAAACGAATTCTGCAAAGCTTTCGAACGGTATGGTGCCGCTCGCATTTTTGATCCGGCCCTTTCGCGTGTTCAATATCCTCATCTGCAGTTCGCGACAAACTGCGGCGAAGAACGGCATTTCCAGCAATTGCCAGCGTGCGCCGAACTTGTCCTCGATATTCCGGCTTATAGCGCCAAAGTTGAACTGCCGTTTCCTACTCGGTTCGTCCTTCGCACATTCATTGTAGAGCCGGATGAGCGAACTGACATAGCGTGAAGCGTCGCCATCGGCGCCGATTGATCCCGGCGGCGGCTGGATTTTTGTTGCACCCTTCCGGTTCGTTATCTTGATGACATGGCCTTGGATTGCCCCGGGACTGTGAATGGCGACGTTCGATCGGGACATTCGAACGCCTCCATTCATGAGTATGCGCGCCATGATCGCATCGGACGGGCACTCCTCACGCCCAAACTTCGCCTCACCCAACGCCTTCATCTCGTGCAGCACCTCGACAGTGTAATCTTGTTCCTGCGCATCAATGGCGTCATGATGGTTTGCGCACATGAGCACGAGATTTTCATATTCATTGCGCTGCTTGTCGGTCTGTGCCGAATCGTAGCGCGCGCTGCCGGGACGAAGTCCCTTTATATGGCATATGCGGCCCTGGACCTGTCCGCCGTCAGTAATGATTTGATAATTGCAACCTGGAAACGCGCACTGGTTGCCTGAACGGCCATAGAGGCGCTGGATGGTTGCCTGAGAGTAAGTCCGCATCAAAATTTGGTTAGCACAGGCATGAACATCGCGCGAGAGGCGGATCCCGCTGAACGCAAGGGCACTTTCACATGCCACAGAGAAGATTTCGCCTTGGCTGCTGTTGAGGGCAAATTGACAGTACAAGTAAGTCCCTCCCTCTAACTGCGAATTCTAAACGAGCCACTTTTTCGGGCCACACTTTGTCCGTCCATGAAGGGGATCTCGCAGTTGGTGCGGTCGTCGAGGAACGTCTCTGCAAAATACTTCAGAAGCCGCGAATCGCGCATCACTTCGAGATCACCAGGAAGGTGGTTGATCACCTCCTGGCTAGCCAACACCACAAGCTTAGCACGGGGTCGCGAGGCCATGACGTTAAAGCGATTGAGCGATAGGAGGAACTCGTTCTCGTCAGCGATCGCGTCAGGATCACCCAGCGCATAACTGGCTATGATCACATCCCGTTGCTGCCCCTGGAAGCGCTCGACGGTGTTTACCGCGCTCCGAATGAGCCCGCTGTCGTCACCAAGCGGTTCAAAGAGGGATTGGAGCTTGGATACCACCAGCGCTTTATGGGCACGATGCGGCGTTACGACCCCTACGGCGTCGGTCCAGAAGCTCTTCGCGTCATGCAGCCCCGTGCCGGTCGCCCGCGGGTCTCCTTCGAGACCGACGCCCAGATGGCTCCGAAGCATCCAGAGCAACGCCGCCACGGTCTGGGCTTCGAACTCGTTCCACTGGCTACTGCGTCCTTCCGGATAAATGAAGGCCGAAACCGGCTGAGTGGGCTCCAGCAGTCGAGCGAGCTCGGTACCGAACGCAAGACTTCCGGGCCAGTTCACCGGTCTTATCTCAGGGAGCGGTGTCTCCAGCCGCATACGCAAATCCGGAAAATGAGCTGTAAGACCGGCCGGATAACCGGCGAAGCGCCCGAAACCGACAATCACGCTGTTAGAACGATAGTTCTCCAATAGATCTTTCGACGTCACCCCACGATAGTCCGCGACGAAGTCGTAAATGGATCCAACGAGCTTTTCGAGACCGAGAGGGGACTGCACTGCCTGGATAGGCGGTAGCTGCTTGGGATCGCCGACGACGATTGCCGAGCCGCCTTCGGCGAGCGGTGCCAGGGCGAGCACAGCGTTTCCCATGTCCATTTGGGACGCCTCGTCGATGAGTACTACGTCGAAGAGCGGCTGGGCCACATTGCCCTTTAGGCCGGCAAACTTGGTTACCTGCTGAGGCGGCGCCGACACAATCGCAGATGTCGTCCCGGCGACAAGTAGATCGTGTAGGCCGTGGACGCCGGGCGCATCCTTATCGTTGAGCAGATTGACGCCCACGGGCAAGTCCGGAGCATCTTCCTTCGAACCGGAACGCAGACGAGCCAGTCGCACCCTGCCGGTCGTCGCCTCTCCGAGTGAGACTATCTGGTGGAAGGTGCGCAGCACGACATTGTCGGTAGCGTCGTAGGTGTTGCTCGTCACAAGGATCCGGATCGCTCTGCCAGCACCTTGAGCTTCCAATAGCAGCCCGAGCAGGATAGCGCGCAGTGTCTGCGACTTCCCCGTTCCCGGCGGCCCCCAAATAATAGCGAGACGTTTCTCCATCGCCTCGCGCCACGCATCCCATTGGCTGTCATTGAGTTCGGTACCGAGAGATTCCAGCGTAGCCCGAGTCACTGCGGCATTCCTGCCCGTAGAAGCGAGCGCTGTCTTTTTCGTATCCCAAAGCACCTCCGCCACGGGCACATGCGCAGTCGCTGTCTTGGGAGCTGCCTTGCCGATAACGTTGGCCGTCGGCGTCCCAGCACTCATCGCCAAGGGTGGGTTGCCAATCGCCTTGAGTGCGGTCTCGAGCCTTCCCGTCAAGAAGTCCTGGACCCGGCGGTCGAGTACAACGTCACGACTTAGGTCAAGCGTTGATTCGATCTGTCGCAGAAAGGTATCGACCTCCGGCTTGAAGAACACGGCGACGAGCCGGGCGTCGCGGTCGATGGCGAGCAGTTGCGTCGCCGTCAAAGACCCGGCGAGACCGAACTCTCTGATCCAACCTGGTAGATCATAAGCGAGCGGAACGCCGCCGGTAAAATCGCCGATTCGGCGCGAATAGAAGTCTGGCACGGAAGCAGGAGAGAGAGCGCAAAGGAAGTCGCCCTCCTCAAACTTGGCTTCGCGGGACCCCTGGGCGAGCGTATAGATCCGTACCCCAGGATGCAGCGTAATCCCGAGCGTCGATGCGGCGGTAGCTAGGTCGGCCCCGGTGAGCTCCACTTCCAGTCGTGCGGCGAGATACTTGGCCTCCCGCTCGTGCACGGGCATTGCCAGGGAAATAGCGTGTTCGAGGCTGACGACTTGGGCATTGAGCCTAGCGAAGGCATACCAGATCTGCCCGTCGGCACTTACCCTCTGCAGCGATGCAGGTGGCTTGATCTCTGCGATCTTCGGCGCGCGGCTACTCAGTTGGCCCTGGAGGTCGAGGCGCAGACGCCACATGATAGAATGAAGGGCGCGGAGCTTCATCGTCACCGTCGAACGCAGCTGGGTGATCTGCTGGCTCCATGGACGAGGTTGCCCCATCTTGGTCCAGATCTCGTGCGCGCGCTCCGACGGCACCTGATCGGACAGCGGATCCTCGAAAATCACCGGCACGCGAAACTCAAATGGCGTCCCACCAGCCTTTGGCGGCGGCGCATAGGCGCGCGCCAGCCCGAGCAACGAATAATAGTGCGGAATGGGTGCCGCAACGAGCGCCTGGACCGCATTACGGACAATGGTGATGGGGGCATTCGCCGAGCGCAGCTTTGCGTTATCTATAATCTCCTCTGGCGGAAACAGCCACGCCAGCTTCTTGAGATTCCCATCGGCTAGGACGTGCTGGAGGTTGCGGCCAATCACGCGTAGCATGTGCTCGTAGGTGACGCTGTCCCAGATATAAATCTGGACCGTTGCGTCCGCCTTGGCCTTCGTCGCATCGGAGAGCGCCTTTTCAACATAAGTAAGAAAGCTCATCAGCTCGCGAGTTTCGCTCTGGACGCTGCGTGTGTCGTTCACGAAGACCTGTGCCTCGATCTTCTCGCGCTGACCGTTGATGTTCGAGTGGCCACCGACGCCGAAGGCCAGTGTCAGCCCGCTACCGACGTCGAAATCGGCCGACAGATAGAGGTTGAGATCCGCCCAGTTCGGAATGACGGCCGACGTGCCCGAGCCAGCGGGAATATCGCTGGTGCCGGTCGCAAGTGACTGCGCTCGGCCCGCAACGACCGTCCGTGTGGCTCGCAGTTTTGGATGGCAGTCGAATGCCGCGTCGTCGGCCTGCAGCGGAGCCAGCGAGACGGTGGTGCTGATGTTGCGGTCGCCGAGTGCACGCCGAGCGCCGCGGGGCAGAAAGGCGATAGAACTGAGATGCCCCTGCGCCTTGGCCATGGGCATGCAGTGATCCGGATGTTCCGCAGTGGATGCGTTCCACACGTAGCCAAGATACTCGCAGCCACTGCAGCCGGTGCCCACATGCCAGTCAAGATCCTTCCAGGGGCTTGCCAGAGCCTGGGGGAGCTCCACGACAAAGAAGTGCCTGAGCCGCGGTGAGAAGACGTCAATCTCAAGCGTCTCGATGTCCTCGCTCAGGGCGGTAGCCAGCTCTTCTGTAGTCGGCGTGATGCCCGCTTTGAGTCGATCAGCCTTGAGCCGAACGATTGCCGCCGCGTCGTGTGACCCTGGCCAGATGGCCGCCTCGGCGACGACCGCGTACCGGTCGGCATAACCGTTGTCGGCAAGCCAGCCCGCCAGGGCCAACGAGTAGTAAGTGATCTCCGCAAAGTACGACGCGCTCGGCTCCGCCGTCATCTTGATGTCAATGACGCGCAAACCGATCCGGCCGTCCGCATCGTGGACGGAGCCGTCTGCCTCTACGATCCGGCCCACGTCTGAAGGGGACAGTACCTGAATCAGGTCAGGCACCAGCTTCGCAAAGCCTAGCGAATGAGTGACCGCCAAAGCGTCGATGCCGATTGCGGTCTGAAAGCCTAGGCCAACATCGAATTCGGGCCTTACCAAAAACGCCCCAGGCTGCGCCTGAGACATCACGTTTTGGAGTTTTTGGTCCTGAAATTCTGTTCCGGTTACGGTGCCTATGACCGACGTGCTGCCGAAGGTGCTCTGCAGATCCTTCAGTTTGTCCTGCTCCCAGCGGCTGCCTTCCTGAGTCAGTGCCGCCATCCCGGCGCGAGCGACGGTCTTCGGGGGCATGCCCTGTGCATCGCGCTCCGGCTGGTACTGCTTGTTTTCCGGGGAAAGGAGAAGACGAAGTTGACGAGGACAATCGGTCCTGAAGTAGTTGCTGATTACACGCTTGCTGAGATACGGCACTGCCTTCCCCCGATTACTTCTGTTTACCTAAGTTCAGCGCAGGGCGTCCTCAAGCGGAATCGGCTCCGATCGTCCCTGTTTTCGCTTCGAAGCCAATGCCTTGCCAAGAAGTGCGGCTCTACGCAGCGCGGTTGCGTCGATCGAGTTGAAAGGCAGCGCCAAGTCGCCGTACCGTTCGCACCACGCCGTAACATCTACCTCGACCTCGGCCACCTCCCGTTCGGAGACTTGTAGGACGGGCGTAGGCCCGGCACCGTGCCGAAGGACGAAGACCGCGTCCCAGAGCCCGCGATCGCCCTGCGCATGCAAGCCACTGCCAGCCTCGCCGGGCATGGGCAGAACGCTCGTGATCCGCAAGTCGGTGCGGGCTATTGCCTCGGCGAGCGCCTGCCAAGCTGGGGCATCGGTATGCCGGTAGGAGAACGCAACAATACCGTTGCGCTTTAGCACCCGGGCGATCTCTTCGAAGGCCTGACCCAGTCCCTCCGTATAGTGTTCGACACTTCCGGCACGCGACCTGTTGGCGACAAGGCTATTGGCCAGTATGTCCTGCTGTTCGCGCGCGTCGAGCGCCTTAAGGCATTGCAGCCAAGGGCCAAAAAAGCGCGCGAGTTCAGAATAGGCGATGTTGTCGAAATAGGGCGGATCCGTCATGACGACGTCGATGGATCCGCTCGCTAGAAATGCGAGATTGCCGGCCGTCCCCATGTGGATTTGATTCTTCAGCCGACGAGCCCGGGTTGGCACATCGACGAAAGCCTTCGCGCCAGTTGGCTCCTTAGGGCTCCGCGCATAGGCGGCCGCGGCGGTCAGCTTACGGATAGCGTTCGGAAATGTGCCGCGCCCTGCACGCTCGATCCACGGATTGAGCTCGACTGGCCGTTGGATATGACGGAACGCTCGGAGCGAAAACAGGGGCGTGAGACGCCGCCAGCCTCCAGCGTAGGATGCCATCATGCAATTCGTGGTCAGATGGTCGCTGAATGCCATCGCGACCGCGCTGCGCAGTGGAGGGTCAAGAAGCGAGATCTCCTTTGCCAACAGGCCAAGATGCAACAGCTGCCGAGCATTGAAGAGGTCGCGCCATCGACCATAGCCATAGGCGCTCAATCGCTCGTCCGACCAACCCGATGTGTCGATCTTATCGTTCGGGATCAACACCTCTCCCGCGAGCTCCGCCTGGGCAAGTGCGGCTTCCGCACGTTCATATTGGCGCACGTCCGCATCGGTGACTCTCCTGAACGTGCGCTCCGACATAGGCACTATGCGTGTGCTGGCACCACGCGCGATAGTCTCCACGGCGAACAGCCGCCAGCGAGGGGCGCCACCGCGCCGTCCATACTCGATCAGCTGGTCGGCATACCCGCAGTGCGGGCACTCAGCTCGCCCCCGTAAGACGGTACCGCGATCGCAGTCAGTATGGCTTCCGCAGCTGTTGCACTCGAATGAGGCGGTTCGCGCTGGCAAGTTGTGGATCGCACCGCAGGTGGCGCAGAAGGCATGGCGCGTAGTGCCGTCGTCGGCAAGGACATGGTTGGGATGTGCGTCAAAATGACTTCCGCAGCCGTCGCATCCGACGACCTGCACCCAGAAGTGGTGCAACACTAGGTCGTCATCCTTGACGTGAAACTCGGACAGACGGCTCCCGACTTTCGCCTTCAACTGAGCCAATGTTGGCAGCAAATCCGGCAGGTCAGCGGCCCCTAGCTCCATGCGGCTTACGGCGCAGGCCACAGGATCCACATCGCAGCCATAAGCCGACGCGCCAAGCCGTGATGCCTCAAACACGGACGTACCGCCGCCGACAAATGGGTCCAGCACCTTCAAGCCGGTGAGATCTGCCTCTCCGTAATAAAGTTCACTGAAATCGACATCGGGCTCTGAAGTGACGCCGATGAGCAAGCTACGAAACACCGATCCCAGTCTACGCGCGAACCATTTGTGTGCGGTGTAGATCGGGCGAGGCCGCCGCCCTTCGCGAATGGCAAACGCGGCGAGCAGTTCGATCGGAAGTTGCCCAGCTTCCACGAGGGACTGCCGATGAACGCGTGCACTTCTCCGCGCTGTCTTTTCTTTTCGCTTCAGGGTCGTCGGCATTATCTTTCCTCTTGGATGTTTCTCCAAGTATTCAGTGACAAAAGTTCGTTTAAAGTGGTGTCTCCTTCACGTCCAGCCACACCTGGCGACATCGACTTTTAGCAGATCGCGGCAT
>CAZEHR010000009.1:0-131162 GCA_964512265.1 uncultured Sphingobium sp.
GTTCCCAAAACGTTCTCCGACTTGGCCAAAATCGCAGCTTGGGGCCGACTGGGCCTGATAATAGCGCGGGTCGAGATTGGCCGTTAGCCGCTTGATGATCCCGCCCTTGCCGGAGGCGTCCCACCCCTCGAAAAGAATGACGCTGCGCCGGTCATGCACGATATGCGCGGTCTGGATGCGCTCCAGCCGGTCCTGCAGGTCGGAAAGCGCGGCATCATAGTCGCCGTCGAAATCGCTACCCTGTTCAAAATCCGAGAGGGATATCGCCATCGTCCAACCCTAGCCGGGGCAGGCGCACGCTGTCGAGCGCAGCGTGGATCCGCGCTGCCCCAAATGGGGACGATCTCAGCCCTTGTTCGGTTCCACAACCCGTATATGCAGCTCGCGCAGCTGCTTTAAGGCCGCCGGAGACGGCGCGCCCATCAGCAGATCTTCCGCGCGCTGGTTCATCGGGAACAGCGTGATCTCGCGCAGGTTCTGCGCGCCGCAGAGCAGCATCACGATGCGATCGACGCCAGCGGCCATGCCGCCATGCGGCGGCGCGCCATATTGGAACGCGCGATAGAGGCCGCCGAAGCGCTCCTCGACATCCTGTTTGGAGAGGCCGACCAGTTCGAACGCCTTCACCATCAGGTCCGGGTGCTGGTTGCGGATCGAGCCGGAGGCGATCTCGTAGCCATTGCAGACCATGTCGTACTGGTACGCCTTGATCGTCAGCGGATCGCTGCCCTCTAGCGCCTCCATGCCCCCTTGCGGCATCGAGAAGGGGTTGTGGGCGAAGTCGAGCTTCTTCTCGTCCTCGTCATATTCGTAGAACGGGAAATCGACGATCCAGCACAGTTCGAACCGGTCCTTGTCGATGAGATCGAGCTGCTCGCCGACGCGGATGCGCGCGAGACCGGCAAGCTTCGCCGCCTGCGCTTCCTTGCCCGCCGCAAAGAAGACGCCGTCATTGGGGGCGAGGCCAAGCGCCTCGATCAGCCTGGCGGTTGCTTCCGGGCCGTGGTTCTTGGCGATGGGGCCGCCCGGCTCGCCATCCTTGATATTGATATAGCCGAGGCCGGAATAGCCCTCGCCCCGCGCCCAGACGTTCATGTCGTCAAAGAACTTGCGGCTGCCCGCCCCTGCGCCCGGCGCGGGTATCGCGCGGATCACGCCGCCACCTTCCACGATCCCCGCGAAGATGCCGAAGCCCGAACCGACGAAATGCTCGGTCACATCGGTGATGAGGATAGGGTTGCGCAAATCAGGCTTGTCGGAGCCATATTTGAGCATTGCCTCGGCGTGGGGAATCCGGGGGAAGCCGCCTGCCGAAGTGACCGGCTTGCCGTCGGCGAACGCCTCGAACACTTGCGCGATCACCGGCTCCATCGTGTTCCACACGTCTTCCTGCGTGACGAAGCTCATCTCGAGATCGAGCTGATAAAACTCACCCGGCAGGCGGTCCGCGCGTGGATCTTCATCGCGGAAGCACGGCGCGATCTGGAAATAACGATCGAACCCCGCGACCATCAGCAGCTGCTTGTATTGCTGCGGCGCTTGCGGGAGCGCGTAGAATTTGCCCGCGTGAATGCGGCTGGGCACCAGAAAGTCGCGCGCGCCTTCGGGCGACGAAGCGGTCAGGATCGGAGTAGAATATTCGGTAAAGCCCGCGCCTTCCATCCGGCGGCGCATGTCCGAGATGATTTTGGTGCGCTTGACGATGTTGGCATGCAACGTCTCACGCCGCAGATCGAGGAAGCGATAGCGCAGGCGCACATCCTCTGGATATTCCTGTTCACCCGCAACAGGCAGGGGCAGCTCAGCCGCGGCGGACAGCAGCACCGCATCCTCAGCGCGAATTTCGACCTCACCCGTGGGCAAGTTGGGGTTCACCGCCTCTTTGGCGCGGGCTACGACCTTGCCGGTGATCGTCACCACACTCTCGGGCTTCAGGCTCTCGATCACTTTGAAGACCGGGCCGTCCACCTCCGTGACGATCTGCACCATGCCGTAATGATCGCGCAGATCGATGAACACCAGGTCGCCATGGTCCCGCTTTCTGTGCACCCAGCCGGACACACGGATGATCTCTCCGGCGTGGGCAGGGCGCGGCTCGGCGCAGGTATGGGTGCGATATGCGTGCATGAGGCTCGTTTCTGAATATGACAAATGGATGTAACCCGGCTATGGCGCGCTGAAACACTCGTAAGAGGGCCGCAGTGCACCTGCGCGCCCGCCCATAATGTGAACGAAGACCATATGCAAATCCATCCGCTGATTACCGACAGCAAAGACCTCGCCGCCCTCTGCGAACGCCTCTCCCGCTCCTCGTGGGTCGCGGTCGATACCGAGTTCATGCGCGAAAACACGTACTGGCCGGAGCTTTGCCTCGTCCAGATAGCAGACGAGCATGAGGCCGCCGCGATCGACCCCAAGGCGCCGGGACTGGACCTCGCCCCCCTGCTCGACCTGATGGTGAATAACGAGGATGTGCTGAAAGTCTTTCACGCGGGCGGGCAGGATCTCGAGATCATATACAACCTCACCGGCAAGACGCCGCACCCGTTGTTTGACACCCAGATCGCGGCGATGGCGCTGGGGCTTGGCGAGCAGATTGGCTATGGCAATCTGGTCGATGCCTGGATGGGCGTTACGCTCGACAAGGGCGCGCGCTTTACCGACTGGGCGCGCAGGCCGCTCGACAAGCGCCAGATCGACTATGCCATCGGCGATGTGACCTATCTGATCCAGCTCTTTCCCATGATGCTGGAAAAGCTGCGCGCGACCGGGCGGGGCGATTGGCTGGACGACGAGATGGAGCGCATCGCCGAAGCCTCCAATTATGAAAATCGGCCCGAAGACGCCTGGAAGCGCGTGCGCGTATCGAGCCGCAAGCCCGAAGTGCTGGGGCGTTTAAAGGCGCTCGCCGCATGGCGCGAAAAGGAAGCGCGGGACAAGAATATCCCGCGTGGCCGCATCGTGAAGGACGAGACGCTGGCCGACATGGCCTCTCACCCGCCGCGCAATCAGGAGGATCTGGGCAAGGTTCGCGGCCTTTCCGCTTCGTGGAAGAGCAACGATATCGGCGGGAGGCTGATGCAGGCGATCAGCAACGCCAAACCCTTGCCGCGCGAGGAAATGCCAGAGCGCGACCCCAAGCGGCCCGGCCTCGGCAAAGATGGGGCGCTGGTGGCGGATCTGCTCAAGCTGCTGCTCAAGATTCGCGCCAAGGAGATCGATGTGGCTGCCCGCCTCATCGCGCGCACGGATGACGTCGAAATGCTTGCAGCGGGCGTGCGCGACGGGCTTTCCATATTGGAAGGCTGGCGTTTCGAGCAGTTCGGGCGCGATGCCCTCGATCTGGTCGAGGGGCGGCTGGCCTTTACGGTTGTGGAAGGCAAGCTGCTGATGACGCGCACGGATATGGTTTCGTGAAGATCACGGTGATCACAGCCACCATCTGCGGCTGACGGTCCTAGTCCTTCGCCACAACGCGCCACTCCAGCGCCATCGCCTGCCCCAGATTCTTGAGGCGGCGGCTTACCGTTTCACCGGTCAAGCGCGCGTGGCTGCGCGGTAACTCCAGCGTGATGGCGGTCTCGTCACGCAGCAGCTCCGCCTTGCCGAGCGGCCCCGCAACCCCGCCGGACAGCCGCTGCGCCAGCCGGATCGCCAGCCCCCACTGGCAGGCCCGGGCCAGGTCTTCGGTGGGAGCCAACTGCTCCAGCCCCGGCGCCAACCCGCCGCCTCCGCCGAAATTGCTGTAAAGCGCCTGTGCCAGCATCGCACGGCCCCACCCATCTATGCCGACCCAGTTGCCGTGCAATGCAATCTCCAGGCCTCGTTCCGCCCGAAAATCCGGGTTCGCGCGCCAGCCGACGTCACCGAGCAGGCAGGCGGCCCGGCGGATCCGCTCGAATTGTGGCAGGTCGCCATCGAACAATGGCGCGATCCACTGATCGATCAGAGCGCCGTGGCCGGGAAAGCGCCCCTGCGCCTCGCCTTCCGCCTCTGCCGCGACCAGCAGTGGATCGAGCGCGCGTTCCTGCGGCCCTAGCCCTTCGAACAACAGCCCCTCACGCAGGCCATGGGCAGAAACGATCATTCCGCTACTGCCCAGTTGCCGCACCAATACTCGAAGCAGTGCCGCAGCAGGAGCAAGTGCCGAGATACGCGAACCTGAAATTGCTGGTATCTTCTTCACCCGCGCCTTGCCGATCGAGGCGGTGACCCGGGCGAGCGTCGCTGCGCGTTCAGGCTGCATCGCGTAATGATGGATGACCGGCAGCGGGAACTGAACGAGCTGCATGTCGAGATGCGCGAGCGCGCGCCACGAGCCGCCGACAAGATAGAGCGGTAGCCCCTGCTCCACCGCGGCCCAGCCCGCCTCCTTGAGCGCCTTCGCCACGAACTTCGCGAGCGCCATTTTGCCGCTGGCGCGAATGGCCGAGAGGCGTAGCACGCCCAGAGGCAGCGAGACGACCTGATGCACCGCTCCTGCCTTTACCCGCGCGAGTTCCAGGCTTCCTCCGCCCAGATCGGCGACGATGCCGTCCGCATCCGGAATGGCCGATACGACTCCCAGCCCAGCCGCGCGCCCTTCCTCCTCGCCGGACAATATCTCGACTTCGAGTCCGGTGCGTCGCCGCGCCTGATCTACGAACTCGATCCCGTTCGTCGCCTCGCGCACTGCGGCGGTGGCGATGCAGCGCATGTCCGCAACATCCATCTCGCGCGCCAGCAAGCCGAAGCGTTGGAGAGCCTCCAGTCCGCGCTCCATCGCCGTGTCGTCGATGCGTCCGGTTGTCGAGAGCGCCGCGCCTAGCCCCGCCGAGACCTTTTCGTTGAACAGTAGAAACGGTGCCCGCGGCGGGCCATCATGGATGACGAGGCGCACGCTGTTGGAGCCGATGTCGATGATCGCCCGCCTTCCGGGGGCGGAAGCGCCAGCCACGGCGGATGGCGTTGAGGCAAACTTTTCAAGCAGAGTCATAGGTTATACGCGATAGCGCAGGCTGAGCTTGGGGGCCGCCCCGCCCTGCTCCTGCGCCGCGCCGCGCCCCGAAAGCGAGGGATTGGTCATGAAATAGCGATGCAGGTTGAACGGCTTCTCACCGGCGTCCAGCCGCACATAGCGCCCGTCCGGCTCCAGCTCCCAGCTCTGCTCGGTGTCGATCAGGTTCGCGACCATGACCTGATCGAGCACCTGATCGTGAACCGTCGGATTGAGGATGGGGAGCATATATTCCACGCGTCGGTCAAAATTGCGCGGCATCCAGTCCGCCGAGCTGATGAACACTTTCGCGTCGTTGTGCGGCAGCTTCTTGCCATTGCCGAACACCGCGATGCGGCTGTGCTCAAGAAAACGGCCAATGACGGATTTAACGCGAATATTCTCTGACATGCCCGCCACGCCCGGCCGCAGACAGCATATACCGCGCACCACCAGATCGATCTGCACACCCGCATTGCTCGCCTGATAAAGCTTTTCGATGATTGCGGGATCGACGAGGCTGTTCATCTTGGCCCAGATATTTGCAGGACGGCCTGCGCGGGCATGAGCGATCTCATCGTCGATCAATTGCGTGAGGCGCGGACGTAGATCACGCGGAGACATGGTGAGCAGCTCCAACGTGCTCGGTTCAACATAGCCGGTGATATAGTTGAACACCGAGGCGGCGTCCCGCCCGATGCGGGGATCGGCGGTGAAGAAGCTGAGGTCGGTATAGATGCGCGCCGTGATGGGGTGATAATTGCCGGTGCCGAAGTGGCAATAGGTGCGGAACGTATCGCCCTCGCGCCGCACGACCATCGATATCTTGGCGTGCGTCTTCCAGTCGATAAAGCCGTAAACGACCTGTACCCCTGCCCGCTCCAGCGCGCTGGCCCAGAGCAGGTTCTGCTCCTCGTCGAACCGGGCCTTCAATTCGACCACGGCGGTGACGGACTTGCCGGCCTCCGCGGCATCGATCAGTGCGCGGATAACGGCGGATTGCTTGCCTGCGCGATAGAGCGTCTGCTTGATCGCTACCACGTCGGGGTCCGCCGCCGCCTGCTTCAGAAACGCGACGACGACATCGAAGCTCTCATAGGGATGGTGAACGACGATATCTTTGGCGCGAATTGCGGCAAAGCAATCCCCACCATATTCTCGAATCCGCTCGGGGAAGCGCGGTGCGAACGGCTCGAACTTGAGGTCCGGCCGGTCTTCCTCGACTACGGCGGAGAGGTCGCCAATGCCGATGAACCCGTCGATATCGGCGATCAGGGCATCCTGCCCCTGCATCAGGTTTTGAAGCATGTCCTCGACCGAATCGGGGATCGCAGCCTCGATTTCCAGCCGGATCACGCGCCCCCGGCGCCGCCGCTTGATCGCACTCTTGAAATAGCGGACGAGATCCTCCGCCTCTTCCTCGATTTCGATGTCGCTGTCCCGGATCACGCGAAAGATGCCGCTTTCGCGCACTTCATAGCCGGGGAACAATCGATGGCTGAACCGCCGCACCGCGCTTTCGAGCGCCATGTAACGCGCGGGGTGCCCTGGAATGCGGAAGAATCGCGGCAGTGACGACGGGATCATCACCAGCTCGCGCACATTCTCGCCGTCGGACTTACGGATGAGGTCAAACAACAGCGACAGGCCTAGGTTGGGGATGAACGGGAACGGGTGCGCCGGGTCCAGCGCCTGGGGCGTGAGGATCGGGAAGATCTGCGTTAGGAAATGCTCCTCAAGCCATGCTTCCACATCGGGGCTGAGCGTCTGGGTATCAATCACCTCGACACCGCTCGCCGCCAGCTCGCCGCGCAGACCATGCCACACGCGCTGCTGCTCACGCATCAACTGATCGGCCTCAACGCCGATCGCGGCGAGTTGCTGGGCGGGCGTCAGGCCATCGGCCGAGCGCAGGTCGACATTGTCTAGCTGTTGCCCCTTGAGGCCGGCCACGCGGACCATGAAGAACTCGTCGAGATTGGTCCCGCTGATCGACAGAAAGCGCAGACGCTCCAGCAGCGGGTGGGCCGGGTTGGTCGCTTCCTCCAGCACGCGGCGGTTGAAGGCCAGCCAGGATAGCTCCCGGTTGAAATAGCGGTCCCCACTGCCCGAAAGGGCGATGACCGGATCGGCCTCAGACATGCTCAGCTGTGTCCCTGTCCCGTTTCATCCCTCTCTATAGGAAAAAGATGACGATTTTGCAGCGCCTCTTTTGCGCTGGCGATGGAAATCTTGCGGGTGGAAGCGAGCGAAGCGCGGTTGAGGACGTCAAGCGCGCTCGCCAGCGCGGCGTAGCTGCGCTCTATCCGGCGGCCCAGCCACTCCGGCACGTCCGGCGCATAGGCGGAACCCGCAGCCGCCAATCCCGTCTCGATCAGCGACAGCATCAGCGCGTCGTCCGGCTCGGCGATGCGCACATGCGGCGCGGCGGCAAGGCGCGAGCGCAGATCAGGCAGCGCAACAGTCCACAGTTCCGGTGCCTCGCGTGCGATGAGGAGCAACGGCACGCCGGTATCACGCGCGATGTTCCACTGATGAAAAAGCGTTTCGTTGGGCTGGCGGTTGGCGTCGTCAATCACCACGCCGCCGGAGAGGCCCGCAAAATGGCGCCCCAGCGCGGACTTTCCCGAGCGCGGCGGGCCGGAGAGAATCGATATCGGGATAGGCCAGTCACGCCACCGTTCGATATGATCGAGCGCCAGGCGGTTGGCATCGCCTACGATGAACTGCCCCTGCCCGCCCTGCTCCTGCCAGTCGAACGGCAGGCCGATCTGGCTCATGGCGTTCCGCCCGCCCCGCGTCGGGTGATGCGCAACGTCGTGCCGTTGGCGTTGACGCTGTATCCGCGCGCCTGAAAACCAGCGCGCAGCATTTCGAAGCTGCCTTCATAGCTAACCTGCATCACCGATACGCCACCAAGCGCCAGGCTGCTGGTGTTGGCGGAGCGCACGCCGGGAATGGCGCGCACGCTGGCCTCTCCCTGGGTAACGGAGTTGACATCGGGCGTGTCGAACTGGATGGCAAAGCTCGCGAGCCCAGCGACAGGCGGCACGTCCGTCACCTCCACCGGCAGGTCGCTCATATTGCCAAGGTCCAGCTCCGCGGCGTTGAGTGGTTCCTCGATCACCAGCGAAGGATCGGGGCGCAGGCGGCCATCGAGCAGGGCCTGCGTATAGATGGCATTCAGCTTCTCGATTGCCTGATCGAGCATCTTGGGAACTGCGGCCTCACTCTCAGCGCGCAGCGTGACTTCGCCCAGCAGGCGGTTGTCGGGGCCATAGCGCGCCGCAAAGCGTCCGATCACCGGCCCGCCGGGCCATTGTCGCTCCAGCCGCGCGATCGGGAATACCACGTCCGCCGCGCCATATTGATCGAGAATGTTGCGCCACCAGTTGCGGCCCCTCCGCTCGATCTGCCCCGCATTAAGCAGTAGCGCGTCCGGGCCGGACCCGCTGGTGCGCACATAGTCGATCGCGCTGTTGCCGGTGTGATAGCGCGCCCACGCCTTCTGCCACTCGTTGATCGTCTCGAACACGGTCGAGGTACCGCCCTGCCGCAGGATCGGGATCACCAGCAGCGGGGGCGAACGGAGCGCCGTGCTGGTCACGCCCAAGATTTGTCCGGCGCGGGCGCGGTCGAACAATACGCGCAGGTCCGCGATATAGCGATTGGGGCCGATCTGCTCGGACTCCACCTCGATGCCGGAAACGATCTGGTCAAGTTGCCCGTCGGACAGCCCCAGCGCGCCGCCGTTTGTCTGTGCCCATAACTTCTTCCATGCCAGCCTTTGCGCCAACCGCCAGCCCGCCGTGCGGGCGGCATCGGCATTGGCGGCATAGACATCGACATGAATGCCGCTCACCTCGAAATCGCCGCTGCTCGCTATCGGCGGAACGCCGCGCTCGCCCTCCATCTGCGCCAGGAGATGCGCCGCCGCCAGCCCCAGCGCAATTACGAGCGGAATGGCCAGCAGGCGCAGCAGCCCGGGACAACGCAATGGGAAGGAAAGGCGTTCGGCAATCGTCACGGCGCTCTTTTGGCGGCAAATGGCGCGAAATCCAACAGACAATTGCAGGCCGAACGCATTTCACCGCACCTTGATAAAATCCATAAATGGGCTAGGCGCTGAATCCCATGAGCAAGCCAACCGACTCCGCCGCGCAAGAGCAGCCGCACAGCTACACCTATTCGCAGGCGGGTGTGAATATCGCCGCTGGCAACGCGCTGGTGCGTGCCATTGCGCCGCTGGCGAAATCGACGCGCAGACCCGGCGCAAACGCGGATCTGGGCGGTTTCGGCGGCTTTTTCGATCTGAGGGCGGCGGGATTCAAGGACCCCCTGCTCGTTGCCGCGAATGATGGCGTCGGCACCAAATTGAAGCTCGCGATCGACAGCGGCAGGCATGACACGGTCGGCATTGACCTAGTTGCGATGTGCGCCAACGACCTGATCGTGCAAGGCGCGGAGCCTCTGTTCTTCCTCGACTATTTTGCCACTGGGCGCTTGGAAAATGGCGTGGCCGAGCGTGTGATCGCGGGCATTGCCGAGGGGTGCAAGCAGGCTGGATGCGCGCTGATCGGCGGCGAGACCGCCGAGATGCCGGGCATGTACGCGGATGGCGACTATGATCTCGCGGGCTTCTGCGTCGGCGCGGTGGAACGGAGCGAGGCGTTGACCGGCAATCGGGTGCGAGTGGGCGATGTGCTGCTTGGCCTAGCCTCAACAGGCATCCACTCCAACGGCTATTCGCTTGTGCGCCGCCTTGCCGCCGACAAGGGCTGGAAGCTCGATCGCCCGGCGGTGTTCGATCAGGACACCCTGCTGATCGATGCACTGATGGCGCCGACCCGCATTTACGTGAAGTCGCTTCTCCCCGAGATACGCGCAGGGCGCATCCGTGCGCTTGCCCATATCACCGGCGGCGGGCTGCTGGAAAATATTCCGCGCGTGCTGCCCGAAGGCTGCCGCGCATTCGTCGATGCCGACGCATGGCCGCAGCCGCGCCTGATGGCGTTCCTGCAGGCCCAGGGTAACATCGAACCGGCGGAAATGGCCCGGACCTTCAACTGTGGCATCGGCATGGTGCTGGTCGTCGCCGAAGATCAGGCGGCGAGCGTGACCAAGGCGCTGGAGCATGCGGGGGAGCGCGTGGAGCGCATTGGCTGCATCGAGAAAGGGCCGAAGGGCTGCACCGTCGCGGGATCGCGCGAGGCATGGTCCGCGCGTGGCGCGTGGGAAGCGCAGCATGACGGCTGAGCAGCCGTGCAGCCAGCGGGCGCGGGTAGCCGTTCTCATTTCCGGGCGCGGCTCCAACATGGCGGCGCTGGTTTATGCTGCCAAGGCGCAGGACTGCCCCTATGAAATAGTGCTGGTCGCCTCTAACGACCCTGATGCGGGCGGGCTGGAACTGGCCCGCGCGGAAGGGATCGCCACATTCTCTCACAGCCACAAAGGCCTGAAGCGCGCGGAATTTGAGGCGATCCTCGACGCGGAGATTCGCGCGGCGGGCGCGCAGTTCGTCGCGCTGGCAGGCTATATGCGACTGCTCAGCCCTGAGTTCGTGACCGGCTGGGCAGACAAGATGCTCAATATTCATCCGTCGCTACTACCCAAATACAAGGGCCTGCACACGCATGAGCGCGCTCTGGAGGCGGGCGACACGCATGGCGGGTGCTCCGTCCATATCGTGACGGCGGAGCTGGACGATGGCCCGGTGCTCGGCCAGACCGAAGTGGCGATCCTGCCCGGAGACACGCCCGATACGCTAGCGGCGCGGGTGTTGATCGCGGAGCATCAGCTCTATAGCCGCGTGTTGGCGGAGTATGTCGGCCGCGCCCGGAAGCAAGCGGGCCGCGTATGATTTTCGGCATTCCCCCTCTTGCGCTGACCGCCCAACGCGGCTAACAGCGCGTCTCCTGCTGCGGCGAGGCACGGCCTGCTGCGGATCGGGTTATAGTGTGGGCGTGTAGCTCAGTGGTAGAGCACTGTGTTGACATCGCAGGGGTCGCAAGTTCAATCCTTGCCACGCCCACCATTCCCCTCTCCTTCATAACGATCGATGTAGCACCGCATGTGCGCTGAAGGCGCGCGCATGCGCATCTGCGCAACACCGAGTTCAGCTCATTTCCGACAACAAAAAGGGCGGCTCCCTAAGGAACCGCCCTTCCAATTGTTTTGCGTCGGTGGCGCGAAGCTTAGTGCTTCACCTCGGCCCAGATGTTCCGGTAGGACATATAGGCCAGTGCGGTGGCAATGAGCAGGAAGAACAGGACCGCGATGCCCGCGCTCTTGCGGCTTTCCATCTTCGGCTCGGCCGTCCACGTCAGGAATGCGGAGACATCCTTCGCCATCTGGTCGACGGTCGGCTTGGGCTGACCCTCGCCGTAGGTCACCTGACCCTCGGCCGTCAGTGGCGGCGCCATAGCGAGGTTGAGGTTGGCGAAATAGGGGTTGTAGTGCAGCCCTTGCGGCGTCTTCACGTCCGGGAATTTCTTCAGAAGTTCGGCCGGCTGTGCCTGATAGCCAGTTAGCAGCGAATAGACATAGTTGCTGCCGTCATGCCGCGCCTTGGTCATCAGCGAGAGATCGGGCGGAACCGCATTGTTGTTCGCCGCAGCTGCCGCGACGCTGTTCGCAAATGGCTTGGGGAACTTGTCCGAAGGCAGCGGGTCGCGTCCGGCGACTTCGCCCGTCTTGGGGTCGATATCCGGCGTCTTGATCTTCCAGTTCTTGGCGATCGCCTTGACCTCGGCCTCATTGTAACCGAGCGCCGCAAGATCGCGGAACGATACGAATTTCAGGCTGTGGCAGGCCGAGCAGACCTCGCTGAATACCTGAAAGCCGCGCTGAAGCTGGGCCTTGTCATAATGACCGAGCGGGCCATCGAAGCTGAAGCCAGCGTGGCGAGGATGCTTGTGGAATTCATGCTCCGCCGTCGGGGCGGGCGGTTCGCTTACATAAGCGACCGCACCCATGATGAAGGAGACGAGAAGCCAGCCGGAAAAGAACAGGCCGACGAGAAATGCACCAATGCGAACCATTTTCTTATGCCCCCTTTATGCCGCACCGGCCGGTTGAGTATCGCTGCCCATGCCGGGAAGCGCATCGCGCTCGCCTTCGAAGCCACCCTTGTTCAGCACGGATTCCGTAATCGAACCCGGCAGCGGCAACGGCTTTTCAAACGCGGCGATCAGCGGCAGGATGATCAGGAAGTGGGCGAAATAATAGGCCGCCGCGATCTGCGAGATCATCACGAACGGCTCCTCCGCCGGTGCCCCGCCGCAATAGCCGAGTACCAGCACGTCCGCGATCAGGATCCAGAAGAACTTCTTGAACATCGGCCGATAATTGCCTGAGCGCACCGGGGAGGTATCCAGCCAGGGCAGGAAGAACAGCAGCAGGATCGATGCGAACATCGCCAGCACGCCGAGCAGCTTCGCCGGGATGAAGAAGAAATCGAAGGTGAAGGCGCGCAGGATCGCGTAGAACGGCCAGAAATACCATTCAGGGACGATATGCGCCGGTGTCGAGAGCGGGTTTGCCTCGATATAATTGTCCGGGTGACCGAGGAAGTTCGGGCCGAAATAGACCGCAATCGCGAACAGGATGAAGAAGATGCCCGCGCCGAAACCGTCCTTCGCCGTGTAATAGGGATGGAACGGAACCGTATCCTGCGGACCCTTTACTTCTACGCCTGTCGGGTTCGAAGACCCCGGGATATGCAGCGCCCAAATGTGCAGGATGATAACACCGGCTATCACGAACGGCAGCAGATAGTGCAGCGAGAAGAAGCGATTGAGCGCGGCGTTACCCGGCGCGAAACCGCCCAGCAGCCAGGTCTGGATCGGCTCGCCCACCACGGGGATCGCACCGAACAGGCCGGTAATCACCTTCGCGCCCCAATAGGACATCTGGCCCCAGGGAAGCACATAGCCCATGAATGCGGTCGCCATCATCAGCAGGAAGATCACGAGGCCCAGGAGCCACACCATCTCACGCGGCGCCTTGTAAGAGCTATAATAAAGTCCGCGGAAGATATGCAGATAGACGACGATGAAGAAGAAGCTCGCGCCGTTAGCGTGCGCATAGCGCATCAGCCAGCCAGCGTTCACATCGCGCATCACATGCTCGACCGACGAGAATGCCACCAGCTCATTGGCGCCATAGTGCATCGCCATGATGACGCCGGTGACGATCTGGATCATCAGCGCCAAGCCCGAAAGCACACCGAAGTTCCAGAAGAAATTGAGGTTGCGCGGCACCGGATACCCGGCGCCGACCGCGTTGTAGACTAGGCGCGGCAAGGGCAGCCGCTCGTCGATCCACTGCATCAGTGGAGCCTTGGGGGTATAATGATTTGCCCAGGGAAAACTCATGGATCTGTTCCTCAGCCTACGAGAATGGCGGTGTCAGAGGTGAATGTGTAGGGCGGCACCTCGAGGTTCCGGGGCGCCGGGCCTTTCCGAATGCGCCCTGCGGTATCGTAGTGCGAACCGTGGCACGGGCAGAAATAGCCGCCAAACTCACCCTTGTTCTCACCCTCGCCCGCGCCCAGCGGCACGCAGCCCAGATGGGTGCACACGCCCATGGTGACGAGCCACTGCGTCTTGCCGTCTACCACGCGCTCTTCCAGCGTCTGCGGATCGCGAAGGGTTGAGGCGTCGGTGGCATCGGCCTTGGCGATTTCCTCCGGGGTAAGGTGGCGCACGAACAGCGGCTGGCTGCGGAACGTGGTCTTGATCGCCTGTCCGGGCTGGATGCCCGATAGATCAACCTCGCTCGAGGCCATAGCCAACACATCCGCGCTCGGGTTCATCTGGTTGACGAGCGGCAGCACCGCCACCACGCCACCCACGCCAGCGAAGCTGACGGCCGCAATATTGATGAAATCGCGCCGACGAACGCCGCCGCCCTCTGCCGAAACCCCTTCGTCCGCGGTATTCTCTAGCGTCGCCATGCATTCAACCCTTGTCGTTCAACCCCGATTCACGAGAACCGTGAAGCCTGTAATGCGCGCTGCATTGCCCGGTCATCCGGGCTTTTTCAAGAGGTTTGACGCGCGCCCCCACCGGTTTGTCGCGCAAGCCCCCTTGCCGCATCGCGCGCCTGATAGCGCCGAACCGCCGGTTTTGCCAACTGCATTTTGACACGATCGTGACAAACCCGGCCGAGGGGGCTAGGCAGGCATCATGCGGATCGCTCTCTACCAGCCCGATATCGCCGGGAATGTCGGTACGATCATGCGCCTTGCCGCCTGCTTTTCCACACCGCTAGACATCATCATGCCCTGCGGTTTTCCTGCATCGGACAAGCAGCTACGCCGCGCGGCCATGGACTATGGAGACCAGGCGGAAACTGTACGCCATGCGAATGCAGACGCGTTCTTCGACGCACAGAGGGAAGCTGGTTCGCGTATCGTCCTGCTCACATCGAGCGGAACCTGTGCGCTTCACGAGGCGGAGTTTCAGGCCGAGGACACGCTGCTGCTTGGCAGCGAAAGCGCGGGCGTTCCGCCTGAAGTCCATGCCCGCGTCGCAAAACGGGTCAGAATTCCGATGACGGCAGGATTTCGGTCCTTGAATATTGCCGTGGCTGCGGGCATCGCCCTGCATGAAGCCATGCGCCAGACAGGAACGTTACCCGAATGATCCCGCTAGACCCCCAGCAACAGGCTGCGAGAGACTGGTTCGAATCCCTGCGAGACCGCATTTGCGCCGAGTTCGAGGCCATCGAGCGCGAGGCAGGCAGCGACGCACAGTTCACGTACACGGCATGGGACCGAGAGGCCGAGGGCCTCATGCCGGGGGAAGGTGGTGGCGGTGTGCGCGGCGTGATGGGGGGAACAGTCTTCGAAAAAGTAGGCGTCAATGTCTCGACCGTGGGCGGCGCCTTTGCTCCGGAATTCGCGAAGACCATCAATGGCGCTACCGAGGAAGCGCCCGCTTTCTTCGCCACCGGCATAAGCCTCGTCGCCCATATGGCGAACCCGCACGTACCTGCGGTGCATATGAATACGCGCTTCCTCGTCACCACCAAGCGCTGGTTCGGGGGCGGGGCGGACCTCAACCCGCCGATCCCCTATGACCAAGACACGTCCGACTTCCACAGTGAATTGCGCGGCGCCTGCGATGCGCATGGGCGAGACTATTATGACCGGTTCAAGAAATGGGCGGATGACTATTTCTATATACCCCACCGCAAGGTGCACCGGGGCGTGGGCGGCATTTTCTACGACCATCTCGAATGCGCGGATGACGCAGGGTATGACGCTAACTTCGCCTTCACGCGCGCGGTCGGCGAGGCGTTCCTCTCGGCGTTCCCGCCGATCGTGCGTCGGCGCATGGGTCATGAATATGATCAGGCAGACATAGAGCGCATGCTTGAATGGCGCGGCCGCTATGCCGAGTTCAATCTCGTCTATGATCGCGGCACATTGTTCGGCCTCAAGACCGGCGGCAATATAGACGCAATATTGATGAGCCTGCCGCCGATGGCGCGCTGGAGGTGAACGCGCAATGGCGCTGATACCGGTCAAGGCGGGCGAGGTGGCGGCGATCGTCACCCGCTACGAGATGAGTCAGCGTCCCAAGCCCGCCCCCCTACTTAGCAGCCCGTTACGTCTGGTGCGGTGGAAAGACGCCGAGCCTGAGAAATACCGCATCCTCTTCCGCCGCGTGGGCGAACATTGGCTATGGTACTCCCGGCTGGTGCTGAGCGACCACGAATTGAGAGCCACAATTCACGATTCACTGGTCGAAGTCCACGCCGTGCTCGATCCAAAGGGCATAGAGGTGGGCCTGCTGGAGCTCGATTTCCGGCAGACAGGGCAGTGCCTAGTCGCTTTTCTCGGGTTGGTGCCGCAGCTCATTGGCCAGGGACTAGGCCAATGGCTGATGGCACAGGCGCTGGCGCTCGGGTGGCGCAAGGGCGTTATCAAGCTTGCGGTGCAAACCTGCTACCTGGACGATCCGCGCGCGCAGTCGCTTTATCTGAAAGCCGGGTTCGCCCCTGTCCACCGGACGGTCGAGATTTTTCCCGATCCCAGGATCACAGGCCTACTGCCTGGTCATGCCGCCCGGCACGTTCCAATACTCCGCTGATCAGGCCGCCGATACCTGCCGATAGAGCCGCACTGCAAGCACGATCATGAACAGCTGGCCCAACGCCAGCGCGACCGCCGTGGCCAGGTCACTCAGCTCCTTGCCAACCTCTGGCCCGCCGAGCGCGAAACCCACCAGCCCCAGTAATATGCCCGCCACCACTTGCACCAGCATGATCGGCACCGCGACCGCCACGACCAGCAGCATGATCCGCCAGAAATTGCCCCGAGTCATCACCCATGACCGTCGGATAGCGGCAATCGGCCCTTCGAGTCGGTCGACAATGGCAACGTTAAGAAACAGGAAGCGCACAGAAAAGTAAAGGCTGGCTGCGATCATGTATAGCTGACCCAACGCAGGGGAAGCAGCAGACAACACCACCAGCGGAATGGCCAGCCCCAGCCCCACCAGGAAGGCCGCAGCAAACGCATGCGGCACACGACGAAACCCCAGCGCCAGCGCCTCTCCCAAGCTTATCCCCGGCTTCACCGCCAACGCATAACAACTTAATGCTCCGCCCAGGATCACTAGAGCGCCTGCCGCGATCGTCGCCTTCGCCCCATTAGACAGCGCAACAGCAGTTGGTGACGGTGCACCGGCGGCGACATTGCGCATCTGGTCCGGCAGAACCGCGAGGATGAGTGCCAGCGGGATCGCTATAAAAAGCAAGGCCACAGGAAAAACTAGCGCGCCCTCGCGCTTCATGAAGGCCAAGGTCTCTTCCCACGCAACGCTCAAGGAAACCGGCTTCATAACAGTCATGCTCTCCGTGGCGGCCCCGCGCCTGCTCCCTGTCATTCCTCTTGATGGGTGCGGCAATTCAAGTCAAGGAAAGGCATGACCATGGCGACGAACGCAGACGCGATTGAATGGTGTGTAGAGCACCAACCCCTTCCCTATGCGCAAGCGCTTGAGGATATGGAAGCGCGAGCCGCTGCCATTGCCGCGGGCGAGGCGGGAGAAAGGGTGTGGCTGATAGAGCATCCGCCCCTCTATACCGCTGGCACCAGCGCAGACAGCGCCGAACTACTCGATCCGCGCTTTCCGGTTTACGACGCCGGGCGCGGCGGGCGCTATACCTATCATGGGCCGGGCCAACGCGTTGGTTATCTCAGCATCAATCTGGGCCAACGCGGCAAGGACATCCGGAATTTCGTTCACAATCTCGAGGGCTGGGTGGTTGCCGCGCTGGCAGATTTCGGCGTGAGCGCGCGTAGGGCCGAGGGGCGCATCGGCATCTGGACGGACGGCCTTGACGGGCGCGAAGCCAAGATCGGCGCGATCGGCGTGCGGGTGCGCCGGTGGGTTACCCTGCATGGCTTTTCGGTGAACATCGACCCGGATCTCACGCACTTCAGTGGCATCGTGCCCTGCGGCATTTCGGAATTTCCCGTCACCAGCCTCGCGGCGCTGGGTGTGAAAGCGAGCATGGCGGAGTTCGACGAGGCCCTGCGGGAACATTTTCCTGCCTTTATTGCTGCCTTGCGTAAATGCCCGGCGGCGACCGCCTGTTCCGCTTGAGCACGGCGCGGCGCGGAGCTAGGGAGGAATGATGACGACCGCCAAGGAGACAGTGATGCCCTTCCCCCTCGCCCGCTTGCGCCTTGCGCCGCTCGCCTTTCTGGTCGCGGTCAGCCTGCCGCTGGCGGCATGCGGCGGCAGCGAAAAGGGCAACACGACACAGGCGCATCTCTCCGACCTGGAAAAGGCTGACGGCACCATATCGGACGCGATGACGGACCTCGACGGCGTACAGACGGAGACACCCGTTGCCGTGCTCAGCAACAGTGCCGCGCCATCCACCGCGCCTGTCGGCAACGCGAGCGCCACAGACAATGCCGCCGCGCCCGCCGATGAAGAGGTAGTCGCCGATCAATAGGTGCTTCCCAGCGCCTATTTTAGGCCCACCAGCTTGTGATTCTGAAGGCTGAGCCGCCACAAGGGCCGGGCCATGACACGTTCTATGCACGCGGCTGTGTTGGCCTCCTGCCGGGCATCGTCAAGCGGCTGGAGCATGAAATGCGCGAAGGCCCAGTCCTCCATCTCTTCCGCCCCCTGCCCCGGCAAAAAGGCGCTGGGCTGCGGCCAGACCAGCTTCAGCTCATCCCCAGAACGCTGGACAACATCACTTCCCGCCTTGGGACTGACGCACACCCAATCGACGCCGGGATGCACTGGCAATGTGCCGTTGGTCTCGATGGCGATCGTGAAACCCGACATGTGCAGGGCGTCAATCAGCGCGTCGTCCACCTGAAGCATCGGCTCTCCGCCGGTCAGCACGATATAGCGATGGGCCCCGCCCGCGCCCCATAAGGCAGCCGCCGCCTCCGCTACAGTAGAGGCATCCGCGAATTTGCCTCCGCCTGGGCCATCGGTGCCAACGAAATCCGTGTCGCAAAAACGGCAGGTGGCGTTTTCCCGATCCTGCTCGCGCCCGGACCACAGATTGCACCCCGCAAATCGCAGGAACACCGCCCGGTGCCCCGCCCTTGCGCCCTCGCCCTGAAGAGTGAGGAACATTTCCTTGATCACGTAGGTCATGCGTAAACGGTCGGGTCGGGCAGCCCCGCCTCGATGAAGCCCTTGGCGCGCAAGCGGCAGCTGTCGCATTGCCCGCAGTGCTTGCCATCCTTCGTAGGATCATAGCAGGACCAGCTCAGCCCTGCATCCAGCCCCAGCCGATCGGCTTCGCACGCGATGTCAGCCTTGCTCATGAACTGGAGCGGCGTATTGATCCGCACTGGCGCGCCCTCCACCCCCGCCTTCGTGGCAAGCGCCGCCATATTCGCAAAGGCCTCGATGAACTCGGCCCGACAATCCGGATAGCCCGAATAATCGAGCGCATTGACGCCGATGAATATGTCCTGCGCGCCTACAACCTCTGCCAAACCGAGGGTCAGCGAAAGAAAGATAGTGTTGCGCGCCGGGACGTAAGTCAGCGGGATACCACCCTCCCCGCTCGCGCCGATGCCGTCCTTGGGTACTGCAATGTCGGCAGAGGTCAGCGCCGACCCGCCGAAGGCCGTCAGGTCCAGCGGCAGAACGACATGCCTCTCCACCCCCAGATATGCCGCGATCCGCCGCGCGCTTTCCAGCTCCACCCTGTGCCGCTGATTATAGTCAATAGTGAGGGCATAAAGCGCCAAGCCCGCCTCGCGCGCCAAGGCAGCGGCGACAAAACTGTCCAGACCGCCCGACAGCAGCACAACGGCCTTGGGGATTTCCTGTTTGTTCATGCGGGCGCGCTATAGCCCCGTGGGCCAGCAGCGCAAGGCAATTGGCACAGCTTTTACCGGCAGTCGCCCGTCCTGCGCCCTTCTAGCGAAACGGCAAACGGCGCTCCATCGGCAACACCCTGCGAATCAATCTGGATAAGCCGGGGTGTTTCTACCCGTATGTCGGTGCGACCATTTCCCCGGCCGTTGCACTGATAGGTCACGACCGCATGATTGTTCGTATCCGCAACGACGAAGCGCCTGCATCCGCCATTGCCATGCTGAACCTGAAGCAATTGGACAGGATCGCCGACGCAGACGCGGCGCGGCGCGGCCTGCGGCCTGCCCCCCCGCTCGCGCAGTTCCCACTCGCCATTTTCGAGGTGCCGCAGTGCTGTCATCCGCCCTGTGGCCGGCGCGGCGCCGCCCGGAGACAGCGCAAGCACAGACGACGCCCACATCGAGAGAGCGGCGGCACCGGCAGAGCGCACCCACATAATCATAACACACCCCTCGCCTGCCGCCCCGCCGGGATCGTTCCGACGAAACCGCGCATCCCCACGCCTCGCTGGATAACAGCGAATTAAGGCAGAAAGAGGGAAAATCGATCAAGGAAGATAGTTAATGCTCAGTTGTTCAAACTGGCGAGGGAAATCGGGAAGATTTTCGAGCAAAAGGCGCAATCAACATTGATGTTGCCTGCTTCATCGGCCATCTCTGCCCGCTCACCTGCGGGAAATTGGCCGATAACGCTGCGGATATGCGCCTGGTCACATCTGCAACCGCGGGACAGTGCACTTATGGGCTGCACGCGCACTTCGCCTTCCTCGTGAAACAGCCGCCAGACGATCTCGTCCAGGCCCAGCGCCGTGTCGGTCAACTCGGCGGCGTTGATCGTGTGCGCCAGCGCCTGCACGTGCTCCCATTCGGGATGATCATGGCGCACATGCAGCCGCTCCCGCCCTACCTCGCCTTCGGGCAAATGCTGCACCAGCATGCCACCCGCGATGCAGGCACCGTCCTGCCCGTGGCGCACATCGATCTGCACGAAACTGGGGATCTGCTCGGACTGGAAAAAATAATGCTCTGCGGCCTTGGCCAGGCTCGCACCTTCCAGCGGAACGATGCCCTGATAGCGGTGCGCCTCAATGCCCTCACTCGCCCCTTGATCCACCGTGATCGCGAGATACCCTTTGCCGAACAGGCCGAACAAGGTCGGTTCGCTGCCTTGCATCGCCAGCTTCTCGGCATCGAACTGCACATAGCCGCGCAAAGCGCCGCCGCCGGGCAACGCCATATAGTCCGCCACCAGCAGGCTGACCACGCCCGCCTCGGTCTGAGCCTGCAGGGTGAGTTGACCCGCGTCGTTTTTCAACGTGCTGCCGAGCAGCGAGCACAGCACCAGTGCCTCCGCCAGTAGCCGCTCGATCACTGGCGGGTAGGCGTGAGCGGAGAGCACCTCATCCAGCACGGCGCCCAGCCGCGCCACCCGCCCGCGCGCATGGCGCAAGGGAATGGTAAAGCCCAGCGCGCTGTCGACAATTGCTCCGTCGCTCATCCGCTTATTCTCACAAGAGGCCCAGCGCCCACAGCAGCACGGATTTCTGCGCGTGAATGCGGTTCTCGGCCTCATCCCACACCAGCGAGCGCGGCCCGTCGATCACGGCGTCGACCACCTCCTCCCCGCGATGCGCGGGCAGACAGTGCAGGAAACGCGCATCGGGCCTTGCCAGATCCATCAACGCTTCCGTCACCTGATAGGGCATCATCGCGGCGAGCTTTTCCTCAGCGTGGGCTTGCCCCATCGAGATCCATGTATCGGTCACAACGACGTCCGCGCCGCGCGCCACCTCCGTCGCATCGCGTGAGAGGGTGATGCGTGCGCCGCGCTGCTCTGCCTCGGCGGCAAAGCGCGGGTCCGGCTCATAGCCTTCGGGGACGCCGATGCGGACGTCAAACTTGAGCAGCCCCGCCGCCTCTATGATCGAGTGGAGGACATTGTTGCCGTCGCCCAGCCATGCCCACTGGCTGCCCGGCAGCGCGAGCCCATGCTCGATCACGGTCAGCAGGTCCGCCATGATCTGACACGGGTGAGACAGGTCCGTGAGGCCATTGATGACCGGGACGGTGGCATAAGCCGCCATTTCCTCGATCTTGGCATGGTCGTCTGTGCGGATCATGATCGCGTCGCACATGCGGGAAAGCACGCGCGCCGTATCCGCCACCGTCTCCCCCCGGCCGAGCTGGGATGTGCCGCCATCGAGAATCAGCGACGATCCCCCCAGCTGCCGCATCGCCATATCGAAGCTGACGCGGGTGCGGGTCGAGTTCTTCTCGAAGATCATCGCAAGCGTGTGACCCGCAAGTGGCGCATCGGCATCCGCCGTGCCCTTGGGCTTGCCCATGCGCGCCGCCTTGCGGTCAATGGCGTTGTTTAGCATTGCGGAGACGGCATCCGCCCCCGCGTCGGATAGATTGAGGAAATGCCGGGTCATGATGCTCCTCTGCGTTCAGGCGGCGGGCGGGGTATAGTCCCGCGCGCCGGCAGACAGCTTTTCGATACACTCCGCGATATGGCTCTCGTCGATCACCAGCGGCGGCAGGATCCGTACCACATTGTCGCCAGCTGAGACCGCGAGCAGGCCATGACAATCCCGCAAATGCGCCACGAAGGCGCGGCTGTCGCTCTTGAGCTTCAGTCCGAGCATAAGGCCCATGCCGCGCACGCTGTCAAACAGCGTGTCGTGATTGGGGATGAGCTGCTCCAGAGCGCCACGCAACCGCTCGCCCATCGCGTTCACATGCGCCAGGAACTCAGGCTGGTTAATAATGCCCCAGACAGTGCTTCCCACCGCCATGGCGAGGGGGTTTCCGCCATAGGTCGAGCCATGCGTCCCCGCTACCATGCCCTTGGCCGCTTCTTCCGTGGCAAGGCAGGCACCAAGCGGAAAGCCCGCACCGATGCCCTTCGCTACCGCCATGATATCCGGCGTCACACCATATTGCTCATGCGCGAACAGCGTGCCGGTGCGCCCGACGCCGCACTGCACCTCATCCAGGATCAGCAGCAGACCATGCTTGTCACACAGTGCGCGCAGGCCGGTGAGGAACTCGCGAGTGGCGGGAAGGATGCCCCCCTCGCCCTGGACCGGTTCCAGCAGGAACCCAGCGGTACTCTCGTCGATCGCGGCCTCGGCAGCCTCAAGATCGTTGAAGGCCAGCACCTCGAACCCCGGCAACAGCGGCTCGAACCCGTCGCGCATCTTGGGCTGGTTAGTGGCCGAGATCGTACCCAGCGTCCGCCCGTGAAAGGCATTGGAGAAGCTGATGATCTTGTGCCGCTCCGGCTGGCCGTTAGCGTAGTGATAGCGGCGTGCCGTCTTGATCGCGCATTCCACTGCTTCTGCACCGGAGTTCGTGAAGAACACTGTGTCGGCGAAGGTCGAATCAACGATCATCTGCGCGAACGCTTCGCCCTGGGGGCTGCCATAGAGGTTCGACACGTGCATCAGCGTCGCGGCCTGATCTGCGATCGTCTTTACCAGCCGGGCGTCAGCGTGCCCCAGTGCATTGACCGCGATGCCGCTAGCGAAATCGAGATATTTCTCGCCGCGCTCGCCAAAGAGATAGCAGCCCTCGCCGCGCACCGGGCGCACGCCACACCGGGGATATACAGGCATGAGCGGCGTGATCGACATGGTCTTCCCTTTCTAGTGCGGGCCATATGGCCGGTTGAAGCGGCGCAAGTGCACCAAACGCAAAAAGGCGACCCCCGCCGGGCCGCCCTTGATCGCGAGCCGCGCCTATATCGTGGCGCAGCCGTTTCCGTCAACCTTTACCCGATCCTGCTCCAGGCGTCCGCGATTTCTGAGATGATTCCGTGCGCTTTGCGCACGTCCGCAGCATTGCCGCTCTGGTGCGCGGTGATCATGAGGCGGCGGCATTCGCGATAAATCTGGGCCAGCCCAATCGCGATATCTCCGCCATGATCCATATCCAGACTGGAGTCGAGCGCGTGAATGATAGAGAGCGTGCGGATATATTTATCGTTCGCCTTGAGGCGGTCACCTTTCTCCATAGCCAGCGCTGCGGCATCCATCGCAAGCAGCAGCTCGTCAAACAGTATTTTGACGAGCCCATGCGGCGTAGCGCTTTCCACACGACTGCCAGCATGAACAGCGGCGTAGCGACGACTGGCGTTTCCTGCAAATCCGGGGGAATAATACATTCTCGGTCGGTCCTGTTATTCTCTTTATAGGTTGGAGATCAGTTCTTGTTGTTGGCGCCGGTCCAGGCGTCAATCTGCTGAGTGAGGTAGCTTTGCGTGGCTTTGAGCGCCGCGAGCTTGGTGCCCATGGCGGAATAAACCTTGCTCAGCTGTTCCTCGTAGTCGGTCATGTCCTTGTTGAGCTTGTCCATCTGCTTGACATAATCTGCCGCGAGTTTGTCATATTTGCTCTTGGATGCGGCGATCGACCCGCCGCTGGCCTCGACCGAGGTCTTGAGATCCGCCACCACCTTGGCGATGCCAGGATTGGACGCCGTGCTGACCGAGGGGTTCAGCATCTGCGAGACGCCCTCCGGATCGGCCGCGATGGCGGCATCAAGGCGCGTCGTGTCAAGCGCCAGCGTACCATCCTGATTAGTCTTGACGCCGATATCGCTCAACGAGCGATAGGTGCCGCTGGCCGCCAGGCTGGTGGTGCTCAGTGCCGATAGCTTGCGAAGCATGTCACGCACGCCGCTATCGCCCGCCAGCGCGCCCGCTGACGTGGTGTCGGTTCCGGGCGCGGTGGCGCTGTTGAGCGCAGAACGCAGGGTATTGTAAGCGCTCACGAACTCGCTCACCAAATCCTTCACCGTGGAGGTCGGCTGGTTGGTGGCGAGCGTCACCAGCGTACCCGGCGCGGCTTTGTTGAGGTCAATCCGCACATAGGGCAGCGCGGTGTCGACGGTGTTGGTGTTGTTGCGATATTCGATGCCGTCGATCTTGATGATGCTGTCGACCGCCGATTGCTGGCGCGTCATGCCGCCGGTCGTGCCATCAAACGTGAAGCGGGCAAGGTTGACGTCCGCGGTGTCGGTCACTTCCTTCGTCAGCGTAAAGCCGTTGGCGGCGCCCGACGCACCCTTGATGATAAGACGCGCGCCACGATTATCGACCGCCACGCTGGCGGTGACGCCCGCATTTGCGCCGTTGATCGCAGCGGCAAGGCCATCGAGCGTGTTGTTGGTGTTGTCGATCGTGATGGTCTTCGCGCCCGAAGCGGTGGTGAGCGTCAGCGTGCCTAGGCCTACGGGATCGGTGCGCGCGGGAAGACTGACCGACTCGAGCACCTGCGCGGCAGCGAGCTGCTGCACCTCGATCTGCGCGGGCAGACCCTGCGGCTTGCCGCCTGGCAGCGTGCTCAGAGAAACGATGGTGGGGTCGTTGGACACCGGCTGACCCGCGAGGTTGGCATTTTGCATTGCCTCGATCAGCGCGGTCGAGAAAGTAGCGAGCGAGCTGGTCGCCGATGCGAGCGCGGAAACGCGCGTGCTGTTGAGCGACTGCTTGCTGGTGATGACCTGCTCACGCGGGGCGCGGGTGGCGTTGACGAGCTGCGTCACCAGCGCGCCGGTGTCGATTCCCGAACCGCCGCCAATGATGGTCGCAATGCTGCTTCCGATGCTGGTCATGATCATTCCCTCCAAGGGGATAGAACGGACGCACGCCGAGGAATTTTAGAGCAGAAGAACCGATTTTATGCGTGGGCGAGCAATATCTGGTCGACCGCGCCTCTGGGCACATGGGCCTGCGCCGCACGGGCGAGCTCGGCCTGTTGCGCAACCGCGCGCGCGACTTCGACAGCACGCTCAACCACCTCCACGCTGGCGGGCAGCATGGGAATTATGATGGTAGGCAAGGGCTTGAGCGCTTCGAATTGCGCCTCAGCATTGGCGCGCGCCTGCGGCTGCGACTCGCTGCTACCGGCGATGTCGGCAAGAATGTCGGCAACGCGCGCTTGCACTCGCGCATAATCGAATGCGCTGGCCATCTGCTCGCGCCGCGCCTGATCACCGCCATCTGGATTGACGCCCGAGCCGTTGGGAGCGTTTGCCGCAGACGCTGCCGCCTGCACCAGCGGCACCGCTGGCGCCGTGCGCGTGGCGACAATTCGCTCTGGCGCGATCGCGTCTATCCGGGGCACGAACTCATTCATGGCACCACCAATATAGGCGGCGTGTAAAGCCCCGGTGGACGAAACCGTTTAAGGCGATTTTAACCCTGTTTGCGTCCGTCGGTGTCGAACAGCATGGTTTCCGGCACGTCGATCGGGGGTAGATCGCTCTGCGAGGACATACGATGCTCAACGCGATAGAGGAAGGCAAGGATCGTCGCCACGGCGACGAACAGCGCCTCGTCCACCACCTGCCCCGCGCGTGAGGTGAAGTAGATGGCGCGGGTAAGCGCCGGATATTGCAGAACCGGCACCTTGTTCGCCTCGGCCAGCTCCTTGATAGCAAACGCAATCGCATCGCACCCGCGGGCGACCACGACTGGCGCAAAGTCCTTGCCGGGCTGGTAGCGCAGCGCAACAGCAAAGTGGGTCGGGTTCATCAGGACGACGCTCGCCTCGCTGACCGCCTTGCGCGCGCTACCCGAAAGCACTTCCATCTGCTTGCGGCGAATATGACCCTTAAGCTCCGGCGAGCCTTCCGATTCCTTATGCTCGTCCTTGAGGTCCTGCTTGGTCATCGCAAGGCGCTTGAACCGTTGGAACATCTGCCATGGTACGTCTATACCCGCGATCAGCATCAACGCGCCCGCCATCACGAGGCAGGCTGTTACGAACACATCACCGATCTCGCCTGCCGCCGCTTGCAACCCGCCCGCGCCCATCGTGCTGATCTCGGCCAGGCGGCTCGACACCAGCCAGATGCCGACCGAGCCGAGCAGCAGCGCCTTGAGGATCGACTTGCCCAGCTCTACAAGCCCGTTCATGCCGAACATGCGCTTGAGGCCTGCGGCGGGATTGAGCTTGGAGGCCTTGGGCATGAAGGCCTTGGTGCGAAAACCAAGCGAGCCGAGCATCGCGGGCGCGGCAACCGCGGCGATTATCGTCGCCAGCATGATCCCGCCCACGGGGAAGGCGAGGCCGGACATTAGGCTGATCCCCCGCTCCGCCGGGCTGAAATCCATCACATCTTCGCGCTGGAACTGGAGCGCTTGCGACAGCATGTCCTCCATCGCGCTCATGATCATCGGCCCGGCCATCGCCAGCCATCCTGCGCCCGCCATTACCACCAGCGCCGTCGCCAGATCGCGCGACTGGAGAAGATCGCCTTCCTTGGCGGCATCGGCCAGCTTCTTGGCTGTCGGCTTTTCTGTCCGTTCGCCGCCACCGTTGGATTGCTGGGCCATGGCTTATCCCCCGTTCGCTATAGCAAGGGCCTGATCGAGACCCGCCTGCAACGAGTCCGCGATCCCCTGCCCCATCACCGGCGCGGTGATGGCGAGCAGGATCAGCCCGCCGATGATCGCCACCGGCATGCCCACGGCAAACAGGTTGAGTGAGGGGGCAGAGCGCGCCAGCATGCCCATGACCAGCTGGATCAGCACCAGCGCAAATGTCACCGGCAAGGCGATCGTCAAGCCCGCACCCAGCAAAGTCCCGCCGAACATAACAAGCCCATAGATCGCGTCGTTAGACAGCATCGGCCCGCCCGGCGGCATCGCCTGATAGCTTTTCACGACATAGCTGGCGAGCAAGAGATGCCCATTCATGCCGAGCAGGATGAAGGTCGCGAGGATCGAGAGAAACTGGCCTACCGCCTGTGTCGACTGGCCGGATTGGGGGTCGACCATCGCGGCAAACCCCAGGCCCATGGCGTTGCCAATCGTCTCACCAGCCACGAACGCGGCGCCATAGCCGATCTGAAGCGCGAAGCCCATCGCCAGCCCGGCGAGCACCTCGCCCATCACCAGCAACACGCCATTGAAGCTCGCGACGCCGCCAGTAGGCATCTCGAACACCACGCTGTTCATGGCCGCCATGCCGATGGCGAGCGACAGGATGAGCCGCAGCTGCACCGGCACCGCGCGCGCGCCGAAGATAGGTGCGGCAAGGAAAGCCGCACCGGGGCGGATCATCGCGACCAGCCAGATCCAGAGCTGGTTCTCGACACCGATGAAGCCTGCGGGGAACATGCGTGCGCGCCTTCCGCCCGGCTCAGCTGCCGAGGACTTCGGGAATGCGCTCGAACACTTCGCGCGTGAAATCCGCAATCAACATCAGGATCGACCCGCCGAATATCGCCAGCATCGCCGCCACGACAATGAGCTTGGGCACAAAGGTGAGCGTCTGTTCGTTGATCGAGGTCGCCGCCTGGATCATGCCGAGGAGCAGGCCCGCCACCAGCGCGGGGATCAGGATCGGCGCGCTGGCGAGCGCCGTGACCCACAGCGCCTGCTGGGCGATGCCGACAAAGAAATCTGAGTTTTCCATCGTCCCCGTCCCCTCCTCAGGTCGCGAACGAGCCGGCGAGCGAGCCCATGGTGAGCGCCCAGCCATCCACCATCACGAACAGCAGCAGCTTGAACGGCATAGATATGATCGAGGGAGACAGCATCATCATGCCGAGCGACATCAGCGTCGAAGCCACAACGAGATCGATGATGAGGAAGGGCAGGAAGATCATGAAACCGATCTGGAATGCGGTCTTGAGCTCACTGGTCACGAACGCAGGCAAGAGGATCGAGAACGGCACCTCTTCTACCGTGCGATATTGCGGCGCCTCGGCCAGGCCGGAGAACATCTTGAGGTCGCTCTGGCGCGTCTGCTTCGCCATGAAGACATGAAACACCTTGGCGGAGCGGCCGACGGCCTCCTCGATGCTGATCTGCCCTGCGCCATAGGGCGTGAAGGCCTGTTGGTTCACCGCGTCGATCGTCGGACGCATCACGAACATCGAGAGGAACAGCGCAAGGCCGACCAGCACCTGATTGGGCGGCGTCTGTTGCAAGCCCAGCGCCTGCCGCAGCAGCGACAGCACGATGATGATGCGGGTGAAGCTGGTCATCATCAGGATGAGCGACGGCAGCACCGTCAGCAGGCTCATCAGGATGAGAATCTGGAGGCTTAGGGAGAGCGGCGCGCCGTTGCCGGAGACTTCGCCCAACGCGCGGGTCAACGCGCCGCCATTCGCTGTAGCGGGCGAAACGACCGGAGGCGGCGGCAACGCGGGTGCGCCCTGGGCCACCTGCGCCATCACCGGATGGGTGAAAACAAACGCGGCGATCAATCCGATAACCACAATGACGAGGGCCTTAGCGCGCACGCAGGTCGCTCCCGCCCGTGCCAGTGCGCGGCGCAGATGCTCCGTCAGCGATCTTCTCGATCCGTCCACGGGTGACGGAGACGAGCACACGCTGGCCATCGAACTCGATGACCGCGAGCTTGCCGAATGTGCCCATGGGCAGCATCTCCAGCACCTTGATGGCGCGGTCCGCCTGCGCACCGAGAAGGCCCGGTTGATATTTGCGCCACAACCACAACGCGCCAAACGCCATGCCGCCAACCAACGGCAGCATGATCGCGAGCTTTACGAAGTACCAGAACATCGGCTCAGCCCCGCCGCTCGACGCCGGCCATCATCGCCTCGGTGTTCGCCACATCGACCACGCGGATGCCATAGCGACCATTGACCGTAACCACCTCGCCACGCGCGATCAGCGCGCCGTTGACCATGATGTCGAGCAGGTCGTCGGCCTGCCGGTCCAGCTCGACCACGCTACCCTCGGCAAGATCAAGGATCTCCGAAAGACGCAGGCTCGTGGAGCCGACTTCCACCGTGAGGCGCACCGGAATGTTCGACAGCAGATGAAACTGCGGACTGGCATTCATCTTGCCGATCGCGCTCTCCATCTTCGGTGCTTCGCTCATATCGCTCATGTCATTATGGTCCTTAGTTCATCTTTTCGATCATGAAGGCCGCGCGGCCGCTTTGCTCGCCGATCGTCCCCTGGGCGAGCACACGATTGCCCACGAGAAGGGGCACATAACGTTCGATGGTGACGGGGATCACATCCCCGTTCTTGAGGTTGAGCAGTTCGTTCAGTGTCAGGCTCGGCCGCGCCAGCACGGTTTTGGCCGGCAGGCGGATATGGCCCATCTGGCGGGCAAGGCGTGCCTGCCACAGCGGGTCCTTGAGCTGGATCTCATCCGGCGCATTGGTGGCGAGCAGCGGCTCAAGCTGGCGCAACGCGACGAGCGGGAACATCAGCTCGATCGTCCACTCCTGCCCCTTGCCCATGTGGAGAGTGAAGGTCTGGCTCAGCAGCTGGTCGGTCGCCTCGGCGAACACCAGCGCCTGCGGATCATGCTCGCGCGAGGCAAGCGACATGTCCATCGGCAGCAGGTCCGCCCAGGCGGCGATCAGCGCCTTCATCACGTCGTCGGACATTTTTGCGCGCAGACGATCTTCGCTGCGGGTAAACTCGTTGCGCTCCGCCGCCGGTCGCGTTCCAGATCCGCCATAAAAGCGCTCGACCATGGACGTAACCATCCCGGCGTCGAGCTTGACGAGGATCGCACCTTTCAGCGGATGTAGCTTGTAGGTCGAGAGCGAGCAGAAGTTTGGCGCCATCGCGGACCAGAGGTCATAATTGACCATCTCTGCCGGATTGGTCGTCAGGTTGGGCTTGGCGCCGATGATCTGCTCCAGCATCGTGCGCAAATGCCGCGCCACGCGCTCGCCGATCCGGTCCATGCCGGAAAGCGACACAGGCGTCTGCGGTTCGGAAGTCCCGAACGTATAAGGCTTTACGTCGTCCATAACCCAATCAGTCCCCTGTCCGCCGCCAGAGGACTAACCCGGGCTTTGGACGCCCTATTGAATAATGAAATTGGTAAAATAAACGTTATCAACCCCGGAATAGCCCGTCTTTTCACGCAATATTTTGTTAATAAGCGCGGTAAGACGTTGTTGGAGGGCTTCCTTGCCCTGTGGGGTAGAGAGCTCCACGCCGCTCTGTTGCGAGAGCAGCATGAGAATCGCGGAGCGCAGCGCCAGCTCATGAGTCTTGAGCGCGTCGGTCACACGCGCATCGTAAAATGTGGAAATGGCGATCGCCACCTGCACCAGCGAATCGGTATCTGCGAGGTTCGACGTGTAAGGCGCAGGCATCTGAAAATAGGTCGCCTGATATTCGGACGGCTTCTTGGGGCGCGGCAGATCTATGCCGCCCTTGGGGATCTTGAATTCGCTTTCGACATGAGGGACGCCAGCATCCTTTTTGCCCTCGCCGCCGCTTTCGGTTGGGGTGGCGCCCGATTCCGCAATTGCCTTCTCGGCAGCGGCGAGCGGATCTTCGCCCTTTTTCACCAGGACCGGGCGGTTAGGGTCCAGCTCGACGACTTCCTCTTCCTCATGCGCGCCAAAGGCGCCCGCGGCAAAGAGGCCACCGGCAACGCCTGCACCGCTCATCAGCAGCACGATGAGGATGATGATGATCATCCCCTTGCCCTTGCCGCCCTTTGCGGGCGCGTCGATAATGTCTTCAGCCATCGGTCCGGTCCTGCATCATGCCCCGTTTTGCGCTTGGTTCAGGCGTAGCGAGCGCTGTCGCCTCGGCCGGAGCGCATCGAGCCGGCCGCCTCATCGGCCTGCCCGTCTCTCATAACGGTCGTGGTGAACGGAGCTTTAGGGTTTTGCCCGCCCTGATTCTGTCCCGCGAGCGCAGCGGCGTCCTGCCTGCCCTGCTGATGGCTGCCGTTCCCGCCCATCTGCGCGCTTGTTTGCGCCGGGGAGGAAGGATTACCCTGTTGCTGGGTGGCCGAGTTCTGCTGTTGCTGGCTATTGCCGCTCATGTCGCCGCGCGCAGCCTCCTGCGGCGAGGGAACACGATCGATGCGCAGCTCGCCGATGCGCACGGAAGCCATGCGCGCATCCTGCATCAGCCGATCCTTGTCATCGCTAAGGGCGGCAAAGGCAGCGTCATTGTCGACGCGCATCAATATGTCTGACCCGTTGCCGATCGCGCTGGGTGCGATGTCCACCCGTACGGCACCAAGTTCGTGCGAGGCGATGCGGAAGCTGCCATGGCCTGGATTGGCGGCGATGCTCGCAATCTGGCGCGCGACATCCTCAATCCACTGGCCGCTGACGCCCATATCGACCACCTGCTGGCCGAGGCTCCCGCCCACGCTCAGGTTCGATGTGGGCTGGACACTCGGAGGAGCGGCCGACGAGATAGGAGCAGGCAACGGCTGGCTGGCACCTTCGACACGCGGAGCGTCAGCCGCCACTTCCAGCCTTGCAGGGGGGGCGTCGGCCCGCTCGGTCGCAGCCCTTTCACGTGAATGCGGCGATTCCTTCGGGCCATTCACCGCCAATTGGTCAGACTGGCTACCGCCAATATTTCTCTTTAGTTCAGAGACTGTTATTACACTTTCTTTTGACTTTATATCTGGTTTTTCGTTTCCAGCGATACGCTCCAGCATGCTCGCTTCAGCGGGGGCTTCGGCGACAGGTGCCTTTTCTCCCCTGTCTTGCTTCGGAAGAGCCGCGACGGTGGTTTGCTGCGCGCCGCTGGTACCGTCAGCGGTCTTCAATACTTCCTTCATCGCGCGCCCGTCGCTTGGCCGAGATCCGTCAAGATTCTCATAGCCTGACGCTGCTCGCGCCGGCACGATAACGGGTGCGCTCCTCCCCTGGATCGAAACATTCGAGCGATTTATGCTTTGAGCGCGGGGATCAGGAACTGTTGCGGAAGGTGCAGTATCGGCCGTCTTCGCTTCTGCCTCCGGGTTCCTGGTTTTGTCACTCTTATGTTCATGAAACGCAGGATTGGGTAGCTTCTTGGCCGAAGCAGCAGCGCGGCGTTCGGCGCCCTTTTCGGCTGCGTGATGGAGGGCAAGATTCAATGAAGCGGTCTTGCCGTCAGCATCTGCCCTGGGTTCCTTCTCGATGACCTCCCGCAAGAGTGCATCAGGCTGTTTCGCCCCCTGCGGCACCGTCACTACGCCTTGAGACGGAGGCGCGGCGGACGCACCGGCATCCCCCAACGCTACCGCCAGCAAAGCCACGGCGTCCTCCGGGGTGCTGTTGCCGACCTTCGGACCCTCCGCCTTGGAAGATACGACGGGCGAGGGGGGCACTACCGCCGCCCCATTCGCCTCCCGAGGGGCGACGGGCAAGGTTAATGTGATTGCTGTCACATCCGCCTCGGGACCGACGGCTGGCACAGTGGATGCGGCAGTCGCAGCCTCTGCCTTCGCCGTCGGCTGAATGATCCCCTGCATCAGCGCGGAGAAATCGACGCCATCCTTGCCGGTGGCGGCCGGCACCAGAATGTCGCTCCCCTCAGCGGTCAAAAACTCCAGCCCCGTTACGGGTGCCCCCCGACCAGCGCCGTGGGCCTTGCCCGGCGCGCCATGCGTTGCGTTGGAAAGTGCCATGGTCATTCCTTATCCCCCGTCTGAACCATCATGCGCATCTTCAGCATTTTATGTGCAGGCACCGCAGCGATGCGCGCCTCCCGTGCCGCCTCGGCCCGAGCCGCAGCCTGAGCTTTGAGTCGCTCCGCGATTTCCTTTTCGCGGCTGGCCTCGACCTGCATTTCCTGCTTGTAGTTGACCACCTTGCGCGCGTCATACAGCGCACCTTCAAGCTGCTTGCCCGCCCGCTCAAGCCGTTCGGCCATTTCACGGTAGGCCGCAAGTGTGCTGCCCATCATATTGCGATCATTGTGAAAAAGGTCCGCACGTACACGCGCAACCCGCTGGGCGTTGTGCTCAATGCTCGCGGCTTCGTCGCGCGCTCGCACCGTCTCCGCCACCGCCATGGTGTGCTGCACATCGCGCACCCTGACAAGCCGCTGGCGCCGAGATACCAGCTTGCCGCTCATAGGCCGAACTCCGCCTGCAGAGCGGCTATGCTAGAGTCCATATCGACCTGACTCTTCGCGCTCTGGCGCAGGAAATCGAGCACCTGTTGACGACGCGACACCGCCTCGTCGATCAGGGGATCGTTGCCGGGGCGGTATGCACCCATCAGGATCAGATCGCGGTTCTCCTCATAAGCCGCCCACAGCGCGCGATACATTGCCGCAGCATTGAGATGGGCGTCATCTGTCACGTCAGCCATCACGCGGGAAAGCGACTTGCCGACATCTATGGCCGGAAAGATGCTCTGTTCCGAAAGGTGCCGGGAGAGGACGATATGCCCGTCGACAATGGCGCGGGCGGCGTCGACGATCGGATCGTCCGTGTCGTCGCCATCGGCCAGAACGGTGTAGAGCGCGGTGATCGAGCCGCCCGAACGCGTATCCACCCCTGCCCGCTCGGCGAGACGCGGAATGAGCGAGAGCGCGGACGGTGGATACCCCTTCATTGCGGGCGGTTCGCCCAGCGATAATCCGATCTCGCGCTGCGCATGCGCGCACCGGGTGAGACTGTCGATCAACAGCAGCACCTGCTTGCCGCGCGCGCGGAAATATTCGGCGATTGCGGTGGCGCGGGCGGCAGCACGCAGGCGCAGCACCGGCGGGTGGTCTGCGGGCACGGCGACGACGACGCTCTTGCGCATCATTCCGCCCGAAAGCTTGGTTTCGATGAAGTCGCTCACCTCGCGGCCACGTTCACCGATCAGCCCGACGACGACGACATCGGCCTCGGCCCCGGCGATCATCTGGCCCATCAGTACCGATTTACCGACGCCTGACCCTGCTATGATGGCGATGCGCTGGCCGCGCCCGGCGGTGAGCAGCGCGTTGACCGCGCGCACGCCCAGATCGAAGCGCTCGGTCACGCGGCCACGATCGAGCACATTGCCGCGCACGCCGTTCAGCGGCCAATGGCCCTGCGCGAGCACCGGCCCCTTGCGATCGAGCGGCTGGCCCATCGCATCGATAATGCGCCCGATCAGCCCCTCGCCCACCTGCACCATATTGGCAGCGCTGTCTGGCTCTACCCGCGCGCCGTTTTCCAGCGCGGAGTCCATATCGAGCGGTACCAGCACGGCCTTGTTGCCACGAAAGCCAACAACCTCGGCCCTCGAAAATCCGCCGCCAGAGCATGCGATCCGCGCGCCGGTGCCGACCGGCCGGTTGAATCCCGTCACCTCCAGCATGCCCGCATCATGGCTGACGAGACGGCCGACATGGCGCGGCGTATCGGGGAGCACGGTGTGAGCCAGCAGCTTTTCGGCGTGAGCGAGGGCGGCCGCGATCATCCTTGCCCCTCCATGTCGTCCAGCAGTGCCTTGAGGCGCGAAAGCTGCACATCAGGCCCATGCTCGATCCAGCCATCGCCTGCATCGAGGCGCACGCAGCCGCGCGCAACGGATGGATCGGGCTGGATCCGCCAGGCAACCTCCCGGCCACCAAGCAGCGGTATGTCCTCGGGATTGAGGCACAATGCCGAGCGCGCCTGATCATCCTCGATAAAAGCAGCGACCGCCTCCACCCGCTGATGCAGCAACTCTGCGTTCACAGGCGCTTCGCCCACGATCTGGCTGACCAGCCGACTGACAGCTACCGACAGCATTTCTGACAGCGCGCCATTGGCGGCGGGGACGATCTGCTCAAGCGCCTGCGCAAGCCGTGCGCTCGCCTCCACATCGGCGGCGTGGTTTTCGCCTGCAATGCGCATGCCCGCATCGAACCCTTCCGCAAAGGCGTCTGCCCGCGCCTGCTCGAGCGGATCCTGACGGCCCTGCGATGGCGACGAAGCCGGGCGGCTATGAGGAACCTCCTGCCCGTCTGCAAAGCGCGCGCGAAACGGCGTTCCGGCCGCCGCATTGCCCAGCATACCGATGGAAACCGGCTGAGCTTCCCCGATTTGCGCCGGTGTGAACACTCTAGACAAAATCGTCGCCCCCTGCGCCGAGCATGATAGTCCCCTGTTCGGCAAGGCGACGGGCCTCGGCCACCACCTTCTTCTGCGCGTCGACGACGTCGGCAAGACGCATCGGCCCGCGTTCCTCCATCTCGTCGACGATCGACTGCGCCGCGCGCTGGGACATGCAGCCCAGCATCTTCGACTTCAGCATCTCGTTCGCGCCCTTCAGGGCGACGACCAGCAGCTCGGTATCGATGCCGCGCAGCAGAGCGCCCATATTCTTGTCGTCCAGCTCGATCAGGTTGTCGAAGATGAACATCTCCTCCTCGATCGTCTGGCTGATGATCTTGTCGCGCTTGGTGAGCGCTTTCATGATTCGCTGTTCCATATCCTTGCGGACATTGTTCATGATTGCGGCCGCTTCGCTCGTGCCGCCGCGCTGCGATGTTGCGCCTTTCTTCTGGATTGGCGTGCCGGAGGACATCATGACTTCTAGGTCGTCGAGCGCCTCGGCGCTGACAGGCCCCAACGTCGCCACGCGGTAGATCACGTCTTCCTGACACTCGAGCGGGAGCATCGAGAGTACGTCCGCCGCCGCGCGCGGCTCGAGATGCGCGAGGATGATCGCCATTACCTGCGGATGTTCCTGCTCGATGATGGCGGCGATCTCGCCCGCTTCCATCCATTTGAGCATTGAAAGCTTGGTCGTGCGCGTGGGTGGTGTAATGCGCGCGAGGATATTGTCTGCGCGCTCCGGCCCCAGCGCCTTGTGCATTGCGCCACGAATATGGCGGGTCGCGCCATAGCCGATGGTGGTGCGGCGGCGCGCCTTGCTGACGAACTGATCGAGCGCCTGATTGACCTCCTCAATCTCCACGTCGGCGACATCATACATGGCGTAGCCGAGCTGGCGCACTTCGTCCGGCTCCAGACGCGAGAGTATCTCCGCCGCCTCGTCCTCGTTGAAGAGCATCAGGAGCACGGCTGCTGCCGCGCTGCCATGCAGCGGCTTCAGGTTTTCTTCGTCTACGTCGAGATCAAGCTCAGGCATTTTCTTTGGCCTTGCTGCCTTCTCTCAGCAGATCACGCACGACCAGCGCGGCACGATCCGGATCCTGCTTCACGAAGTTGCGGATAAGGTCCGCGCGCTGGGCATAGTCCGGCGTGGAGCTGATCATATCGAGCGTCACCATATGGCTGCCGGGGTTCGCCTGAGCGGCCTTCGCCAGCTCCTGCGACATTTGGAGGCCGATTTCCTGACGCTTGGCGGCGCGGGCGGCGGGCGAGATGGTCGGCGCGGCCTTTACCTCGCCGATTTTCTTCAGCAGCGGCTTGCCGATGCCTATCACCACCACGATCACGACCGCTAGCGCCGAAAGATTGCGCACCAGCATCTTGAACCATGGCGCTTCGTAGAATGGCGGGCCAGCATCTTCGCCCAGCGCATCCTTGGCGAAGCCGCGCGAGGTCAGCGCCACGGTGTCTCCGCGCGCCTGATCGAACCCGACCGCGTTCTTGACCAGATTTTCGAGCTGCGCGATCTCCTGCGGCGTGCGGGGCTTGCCATTGGGCGCATTATCGAGTGCCACAGCAACCGACAGCCGCTTCACGGTGCCGACCGCATCGCGGGTGACGGAAACCTCGCGGCCCAGCTCGAAGCTGCGGTTGTAGCTTTCCTGAGTCCGCAGTGGCGCGATATTGGGCAGGGTCTGGCCGTTCTGGGTAGCTGAAGGCGGCGCTGCGCTATTCGCGCCAGCCGCCGCCTGCGCATTCGCGGCCTGCGTGCCGACACCGGGCGCAGGAGGCGCGGTGTTGGAAAGCGCGCCCGGAATGCCACCCGGCTCTGCGGGAAGGCCCGGGCCATTGTTGGGATTACCCGCCTGCCACGCGCCCTGCTCCACGCGCAGCCGCGCCTCTTCCTGCGGATAGGTCTCACGCGTCGCCTGGCGCTCGTTGAAGTTCACATCGGCGTGGACCTCGGTAGAGAATTTGCCGGCGCCGACGATCGGCGTCAGCAGGGCGACGACAGCCTTGCGATAGCCTTCTTCGATCTTTTGCTGAACAGCGATCTGGCGATCCGTCTCGCCCTCAACCCCGCCCACGCTCGAGAGGAGACTGCCGTTCTGGTCGACGACCGAGATGGCCTCCGTGGAAAGATCGGGAACGGACGAGGCGATCAGATGCACGATAGCCTGCACCTGTCCGTCCTGCAGCGACTTGCCACTCGCGAGGCGCAGCATCACCGATGCGGCCGGCTTCGTTCGGTCACGCAGGAAGATGCTCGGCGCCTCCACCGCGAGGTGAACCCTTGCGGCCTCGACGCCGTCAATCGCCTCGATCGTCCGGGCGAGATCCATCTCCCGCGCAGTGCGCAATTTCTCACCCTCGACCGCACGGCTGGCGCCCATCGGCAGGCTGTCGATCATGCTGTTGCCATCGGGCGCGCTCTTGGGCAGCCCTTCTGAGGCGAGCATGATCTTGGCCTTGAAATAGTCGTCCTCCGCCACCGTGATCGCGCCGGACTGGCTGTCAAACTTGTATTTCATCGAGTTCTTGTCGAGCGCATCGGCGACGGCGGCCTTCTCGCTGTCCGGTAGACCCCGGAACAGGTCGCGCTGGGGCGGCTCGCGCAGCGTAGTCCAGGCGAGCGCTGCAGCGCCGACCACACCGAGCAGGCCCAGCATCGGCAGGCTCTTCGCCACGGCGGGCTGGCTCAATATATCGCCAAAGCGGAAGCTCGGCCGGGCAAAGCCACTCGCAGCTGGAGCAGAAACCGCCGGAAGTGCAGGAGCTGCCGATGGTGCAGGTGTGAAAGGATCACTCATAATCTATTGTTTCCCCGAATTCCGTCCGCCATCACACCGGCATGCTCATGATATCGCGATAGGCAGAGAGCAGCTTGTTCCGCACCTGAAGCGTCGCCTCGAAGCTGACCGACGCCTTCTGCTTGGCCAGCATCACCGCTGCTATGTCGGTCGTCTCGCCTCGCTCGAAGGCGCTGGCCGCAGCACTAGCTTCGCTTTGCAGGCCGTTGACCTTCTCCAGCGCGCCTTTCAACGCTGTGGTGAAATCGGCCGGACCGGACGGTGCGCCGATGCCGCCGCCCTTGACGCCATCGACCTGCGCGCCGCCCGGGGTGCCCGATACATCGCGCAGCGCCGCGTTCTTCTGCAATATGGCGCTGCGGATCGCCATGATGCTGTCTGTGGAAATGCCGTTCATCGCTCAGCCCTCCCCAAGTCTCACGCCAGCGCCATGTTGCGCAACTCGGCAAGCCGGTAGCGCAACGTGCGTTCGGAAATTCCCAGCTTGCGCGCGGCAAGCGCCCGATGCCCATCCGCCTCGCGCAGCGCATGGCGCACCGCATCAAGCTTGGAGGCGCGCGCGATATCCTGAAGGCGCGTCGGTCGCCCTCGTGAGCCGGACATTATAATCGGCTCCACCACCGGCACCTGCGGCGCCAGCGCCCGCTGTGGCTGGGGGAATGGAGCGACCGGAGCCATTAGCGACAGGTCGCTTGCGACGATCCGTTCGCCTTCGCGCAATACCAGGGCGCGCTGAAGAACATTCCCCAGCTCACGGGCATTGCCCGGCCATTCGTGGGTCTTGAGCGCGCTGATGGCGTCGCCCGTCGGCCAGATGAACTCGGCGTCCGGGTTATGCTTCTCGTCAAAGCCCAGCAGCATCGCGGCCGCGATCGCCAGCACATCACCCCGGCGTTCGGCCAGCGGCGTCATCGCCAGCGGCATCACGTTAAGGCGCCAGTACAGATCACTGCGGAAGCGCCCGGCATCCGCCTCGGCGGCAAGATCGCGATTGCAGGCGGCAATCACGCGCACATTGACCGGAACCGGATGCGTCGCGCCGACAGGGAGGATTTCTCCCTCCTGGAGCGCACGCAGCAGCTTGGCCTGAAGGTTCAGCGGTAACTCGGCAATCTCGTCGAGAAACAGGGTGCCGCCATCCGCCGCCAGGAACAGGCCGTCGGACGACTGCGCCGCACCAGTGAAGCTGCCCTTCTTGTGGCCGAACAGCATGGCTTCCATCATCGTTTCGGGAAGCGCCGCGCAGTTGACTGCGATGAAGTCCCGCGCATTGCGGCCGGAACGGGCGTGGAGGAAACGCGCCATGCCTTCCTTGCCGGTGCCCGTGTCGCCCTGGATCAGCACGGTGGCGTCGCTCATCGCAATGCGCGAGGCCAGCATCATCAGCCGCGCACTCGCGCCATCGCCTACGGCAGGCGTGCCGGATGGACGCAAAAGCTCCGCCACCAGAGCGCAGGCGAACTCGATGTCAGTGGGACCAAACTCGACGCGAGCAGGCAGGCCGTCTTTCGCACGGATATAGCGCGGCTCGCCCTCGCGATAGTCTATGAGTATGTCCCTGCAGTTCGCAAAGGCGATCTCGCTTGCCAGCATCACATAGATGCTGCCCTTGTCGCGCGGCAGATGCGCCGCGACGGGCGCAATATCAAGATAGGCATGTTCCAGCCATGCCTGCAAAGCGGGCACGCGCGCACAGAGCGCATCGCTGATGCCAAAAGTAGACATCGTTTCCAGTCCCCATCATGTCGACAGGTCTGTGCCCCCGCACCTTCCTGTCCCTTCGATGGGGCAATTGTGCGTAATAACGCTTAGGATATGGTTAATGCCTGCCGCCTTTATTGCCGGGCGGCAATTTTTTTCCGCCCTTTTGCATTTTTTTGCCGCTGCCTCTGCCGGACCGCAAAATCTGACGGAAACGCGTGGGTCTCAGCACATCTCGCTTGGCCAGTTTTTGCCGCATTTTTGCCGGTCGGGCGGCAAATTCGATCCGTTAACGACTTAAGCGATCCCGGCAATCGTCGTTTTTTCGCTTCGAGGCCGCAAGCATCAACACAGGCAAGCGACCGAAACATTCTTCAGGAAAGAGGAAATACCATGACTGTTATCGGAACCAACATTGCCGCGATGCGTGCCCAGGCCGCTTCCAACTCGGCCACCAATCAGCTTCAGAGCTCGATGGAGCGTCTGTCTTCGGGCAAGCGCATCAACAGCGCGAAGGACGACGCCGCTGGCCTCGCCATCGCCACCAAGATGACCGCCCAGATCCGCGGCCTCACCGCTGCTTCGCGCAATGCCAACGACGGCATTTCGCTGGCGCAGACGGCAGAAGGCGCGCTCGGCCAGATCAGCAACATCATTCAGCGCGTTCGTGAGCTGGCTGTTCAGTCTGCCAACGGCACTTCCACCAACGCTGACCGCGCTGGCCTGGACAATGAGAGCCGCGCGCTGCTCGACCAGATCGACGCGATCGCTACCAAGACCAATTTCAACGGCGTTGCGCTGCTCGACGGTTCGGCCGCCAGCATCAGCATCCAGACCGGCACCGGTTCGACCGATACGGTTGCGGTTAGCCTCTCGAACGCCCGCGTTGCTACGCTGAACATCGCCAAGGCGACCACTCAGGGCACCGCCGGCACCAGCGAGATCGACCTCGCCACTGCCGCCAACGCGTCTTCGGCTCTTGCGACGCTCGACACCGCGCTGACCACCGTTGCGGCGGCCCGTGCGTCGCTCGGCGCCAGCCAGAACCGTCTGCAGGTTACAGTTGAGAACATCAGCTCCACCGTCACGAACCTGAGCGAAGCCCGCTCGCGCATCGAGGATGTGGACTTCTCATCCGAGACAACCAGCCTCGCGAAGGCCCAGATCCTGAGCCAGGCCTCCACCGCGATGATCGCGCAGGCCAACCAGGCTCAGCAGGGCGTCCTCTCGCTGATCCGCTAAGATCAGGCAGAGCATTTTCAGAAAAAGTGGGCACCGGTTTTTTGCCCGAAAATGCTCCAACAATTACCTGAATTGACCGGCCGGGGTCTTGGTCCTCCCCGGCAAGTCATCGGACCCCCGGCACACTCCAGTCCCCACCGTGCCGGGGGTCTTACCTTCGATCAAAGGCCACAAGGCAAATACGCCAAATTGACAATAACGCACAATTCTCCTCCGTCCCTTCCCCCAAGGGCGGAGGATTTTTCCTGAACATAGAATTTATTTTATCAATAAAAACAATATGGTAAAGGATTTCTGCGAAAAAATTTACCATAGCGATTAAAGGACCGGCGACGTTCGCCGTTTCTCCCTTTCGAGGCCGCGATGGCTCCCATGCCGGAGCGACCGACCTGTTAGAAAGGGACCAAAATGACTGTTATCGGAACCAACATTGCCGCGATGCGCGCTCAAGGCGCATCCATGTCTGCCTCCATGCAGCTACAGGAGTCGATGGAGCGCCTGTCTTCGGGCAAGCGCATCAACAGCGCCAAGGACGACGCCGCCGGCCTCGCCATCGCCACCAAAATGACCGCGCAGATCAAGGGACTGACTGCCGCATCGCGTAACGCCAACGACGGCATCTCGCTCTCGCAGACGGCGGAAGGCGCGCTCGGACAGATCAGCAACATCATCCAACGCATCCGTGAGCTGGCGGTTCAGTCCGCCAACGGCACTGTGACCAACGCGGACCGTCTGGGCCTCGACAACGAAAGCCGTGCGCTGCTCGATCAGATTGACACAATCGCAACCACCACCAACTTCAACGGCGTATCGCTGCTTGATGGGTCATCCGCCAGCGTCAGCATCCAGACCGGCATCAACGCCAGCGATACCGTGGCAGTGACACTGGCCGACTCGCGCAGCACTACGCTGATGATCAAGAAGGCGACCACCCAGGGCACCGCCGGCACCAGCGAGATCGACCTCGCCAACGCCGCCAACGCATCGTCCGCCCTCGCAACCTTGAGCACGGCGCTCGCAGCTGTGGCCTCGGCCCGTGCGTCACTCGGCGCCAGCCAGAACCGGCTTGCTGTCACGGTAGACAACATCGCGTCGACCGTCACCAACCTGACCGAGGCGCGCTCGCGCATCGAGGATGTCGATTTCTCGGCGGAAACCACGACGCTCGCCAAGGCGCAGATCCTCAATCAGGCCTCCACCGCGATGATCGCGCAGGCCAACCAGGCTCAGCAGGGCGTCCTGAAACTGATCCAGTAACAAAGTTCGGCTTAGGACCGGCCCATGGTAATGGTCCGCCTCAAGCCGGTCTTATGACCCCCGGCACTCTCCAGTCCCCCTCTGTGCCGGGGGTCTCACCCTTCGATCAAGTGACCACAAAAGCATAATTTCTGTAGAAAAATCAAAACCCTCGCCTTCCCCCAAGAGCGAGGGTTTTTCTATGGCTGCGACGCGTGGCGCCTCGCCGTCGCTCGCCCATCAAAATTACTCGGCTGCTGCCGGGCGCTCTTCATCCTCGTCTGGGGCACGAGCAAGACCAGCTTCTGGGAGCAAAGTTTCACCGGTCAGCGCAACGCCCGCCTCCGGCGCAGCAGGGTCTCTCGCCAGCATCTCGATCTGCTCCAGCTCCTCGATCTCGCGGCCACCGGTTTCGATATTGAGGTCGCGAAGCTTGCGCCCGGTTACGAGCACCCGGCTCTCGAAGCTGGACGTAAACTTGTTATAGTCTGCGACCGCGCTGTTGAGACTGCGTCCCATCTTCTTGAGGCCGGATGCCGCCACGGACAGTCGCTCGTAAATCTCCTTGCCGAGATGACCGATCTGCTTCGCCTCCTGCGCCATTTTTTCCTGCCGCCACACCGCCGCGACAGTACGGGCGATGGCGATGAGGTTGGTCGGGGTTGCCAGCAGCACCCGCTTGGCAAAGGCATAGTCCCACAGGCCCGGCTCGCTATCGAGCGCTGCGGTGAGGAAATGCTCACCCGGCACGAACATGATGACATAATCGGGCGTGTCCGCGAATTGCGCCTGATAATCCTTGCGGCCGAGGGCATCGACATGGGTGCGCATAGCGGCGACATGGCGCGCGAGGCACTCGGCGCGCGCACTTTCCCCGTCCGCCTCGAACGCATCCTGATAGGCGTTCAGGGAAACCTTGGCATCTATCACCAGGCTGCGGCCGCCCGGAATCCGCACGATCACGTCCGGGCGCAGGCGGCCATCCGCGCCCTCCACGCTCACCTCGGTCTGAAAATCGGCATGCTCGGAAAGGCCGGAGCTTTCCAGCACATTACGCAACTGCTGCTCGCCCCAGCGCCCCCGCGCCTTGGGCGCCGCCCGAAGCGAGGTCACCAGCCGCTGGGCCTCGGCCTGCACCCGCTCCTGCCCGGCGCGCATAGAGTCCATCAGGCCCTTCAGCTCGCCATAAGCCTCGGTGCGGGAGCGCTCTATCTCCGAAATCTTTGTGTCATGCTGCTTGATGCTGTCACCGATCGGCTGGAGCAGAGCCTTCAGCTGCGCCTCGGATCGCTCGTGCTGCTGGGACAGGCGCTGGTCGGCACGCTCCAGGAAAGCGCGCTGCGCCTCGCCCAACAGCTTGCCGCCGATCTCGCTGAACTGCGCTGAAAGCTGTTCCTTCGCCTCGCCAAGCGCACGTAGCTGCGCCTCGAAGCTCTCGCTGCGCGCCTGCGCCTCTGCCTCCAGCGCAGCAAGCCGGGTGCGCAAGGCATCGCGATCATCGCGCACCGCCAGTAATTCCTCTCGCACGCCCTCGGCGCGCCGCTGTTCTTCGGCTATATCGCGCAGCGCGGAATTACGCTGCTCCTCGGCGCGAACCAGCCCGTCCGCAGCCTCCCGCTCGCGCTGCCGAAGTGCTGCGAGGGGCCGCGCGCCTAAAAGCCCACCGAGCGCGAGTCCGATCAGAAGTGCGACAGCACCGACGCCAAAAACTAGTGGCTCCACGCAATTCCACTCCAGTCCGACAAGAACGAAATGAGAACATATCGTTTAACCTAGCGACCCGCAAGCACCAAGATCAGATCAAGCCGCGCGGCGAGCCTTCTCCAGCTTTTTCAAAAGCATGTCGCGCTTCAGCTTGGATAAATGATCGATGAACAGAACGCCGTTCAGATGATCCATCTCATGCTGGAGGCAGGTAGCCAGCAATCCGTCAAGTGTCTGTTCGTGGATGCGCCCCTCCCGATCCAGCCAGCTCACCCGGATAGTCGCCGGGCGCTCAACCTCGGCAAACTGGTCCGGCACGGAGAGGCACCCCTCGTTATAAATGGAGAGCTGCTCCGACCCCTCGAGGATCTGCGGGTTGATGAACACGCGCGGGTTGCGCACTGGCGGTGCGCCCTCCTCATCCGACTCCGGCTCCTGAAGGTCCATCACCAGCAAGCGCTTGGGAACGCCGACCTGTATAGCCGCCAGCCCGATACCGGGCGCGGCGTACATGGTTTCGAACATATCGTCGATGAGCTGCTGAAGCGCGTCGTCGATCGACTCCACCGGCGTCGAAATAGTGCGCAGGCGCGGATCGGGCGCCTCGATGATCGGAAGAATGGCCATAAGTCCCAGATATGGGAACAAAGCGAGATTATCAAGAGATTCGGCTGTTTATCCGAGCGGTCTTCGCGCCCGCAGGGCCTGCGCCAGCGTACCCTCGTCAAGATAATCCAGCTCTCCGCCCACAGGCAGGCCATGGGCGAGTTGGGTAAGGCGGACGGGCATGCCCTCCAGCCGCTCGGCGATATAATGCGCGGTCGTCTGCCCTTCCAACGTGGCGTTCATGGCGAGCACGACCTCGTCAATGCCGCCTGCGGATACGCGGGCGACGAGGCTACCGATGCCCAGATCCTCCGGCCGTACACCTTCCAGTGCTGAGAGCCGCCCGCCCAGCACATGAAAGCGCCCGGGGAACAGGCGGGATTTGTCAAGCGCCCACAGATCCGGCACATCCTCGACCACGCACAGCGATCGCGCATCCCGGCGCGGGTCCGCACAGATACCGCAAGGGTCGGTGGTGTCGACATTGCCGCAGATCGAACAAGTCGAGAGCCGCTCGTTCACCCGTTCGAGCGCGTGAAGCAGCGGACCGAGAGCACTCTCGCGCTTTTTGAGCAGATAGAGCACCGCGCGCCGGGCCGAGCGCGGGCCAAGGCCGGGCAGGCGGGAAAGAGCCTGTGTCAGCGCTTCGATTTCGGGTGAGGCCATGGGAAAGCACATAAGGGCTTGCATCGCCGTTGCACAAGGGCTTGAGAGGGTTTCCATGAGGATCATCTACATGGGCACGCCTGATTTTGCGGTTCCGGCGCTGGAAGCGTTGCACGAGGCAGGCCACGAGATCGTCGCGGTATACAGCCAGCCGCCCCGCCCCGCCGGGCGCGGCAAGGCGCTGCGCCCCTCCCCCGTCCATGCTCGCGCAGAGGCGATGGGGCTGGAGGTGCGCACCCCGGCCTCGCTCAGGGGCGCGGAGGAACAGGCGGCATTTGCAGGTTTGGGCGCCGATGTCGCGGTCGTCGCGGCCTACGGGCTGATCCTGCCGCAAGCTGTTCTTGATGCGCCAAAGCATGGCTGCCTCAATCTGCATGGCTCTTTGTTGCCACGCTGGCGAGGGGCAGCACCTATCCAGCGCGCGATTTTGGCGGGCGACACGCATACGGGCGTTCAGGTGATGCAGATGGAGGCGGGGCTGGATACCGGCCCAGTCCGCGCCACCGCGCGTACGGAGGTGGACGGCAAGACGGCGGGCGCGCTGACAGCGGAGCTGGCCCAGATGGGCGCGCGACTGATCGTCGATACGCTGGCAGATCTCCCCGCCCGCCCCCCGGTGCCGCAAGCTGGCGACGGCGTGACTTATGCCGCGAAGATCACGAAGGAAGAGGCACGGATCGACTTTGCGGCGGGCGCAATTCAGGCGGAGCGGCAGGTGCGCGCCTTCAACCCCGCGCCCGGTGCCTTTTTCACGCTCGGCGAAGAAAGGTTCAAGCTTTTGGCGGCGGAAATGGTTGCGCAGCCGGGGCAGCCCGGCCTCGTGCTGGACGACCACCTGACCATCGGCTGCGGGGCGGACAGCATCCGCCCCACCGTCATCCAACGCGCCGGCAAGGGTGCCATGGGCGTAGACGAACTACTGCGCGGCTTTGCCATACCAGCCGGAACGCAGCTTTCATGACGCGCTTTGCCCTTACGGTGGAGTTTGATGGCCGCCCGTTCATGGGGTGGCAGCGGCAGGCGCATGGCCCAACCGTACAGCAGGCGATCGAGGAAGCATTGGAGCGAATCACCGGTGAACAGGCAGTCCTGCATTGCGCCGGGCGCACCGATGCCGGTGTCCATGCGCTCGCCATGCGCGCCCATGCGGATATCGCCAAGGACTTTACGCCCTTCCGCTTGATGGAGGCGCTGAACGCGCATCTTCGGCCAGACCCGATAGCCATCAACGCCTGCGAGATGGCGCCTGACGATTGGCACGCGCGCTTTTCCTGCCTCGGCCGGACCTATGTCTACCGCATCGTCAACCGCCGCGCGCCGCTCACCTTCGAGAAAGGCTTAGCCTGGCAGATCCCTCAGCATCTGGATGAGGAAAATATGGCACAGGCCGCCGCTTTGCTCATCGGCAAGCATGATTTCACCACCTTCCGCTCAGTCCAGTGCCAGGCGGATAGCCCGGTCAAATCGCTAGATCGGCTGGATGTCGTGAGGGAGGGCGACCGCATCGCCATTCACGCCGAGGCGCGAAGCTTCCTCCATCACCAGGTGCGCTCGATGGTCGGCTGCCTCGCGCTCGTCGGCATGGGTACATGGCAGGTGGGGGATATGGCGGCCGCTCTAGCCGCCAAAAACCGCGGCGCGCTGGGTCTCAACGCGCCGCCGGATGGATTATACTTCTTGGGAGCCCGTTATTAGAGCTGCTGCTCAAGCCAGGATTTCAGCTGACTTTTCGGCGCCGCGCCTACCTTGGTGGCGACCGGCTGACCATCCTTGAACAGGATCATCGTCGGGATGCCGCGCACGCCGAGCTTACCGGGCATGTCAGGATGATCGTCGATGTTGTGCTTGGCGATTATCACCTTGCCATCAAGCTCGTCGGAAATCTCCTCCAGCGCCGGACCGATCATCTTGCACGGGCCGCACCATTCCGCCCAGAAATCGACAAGAACGGGCACATCCGAACCGAGCACATCCGCCTGAAAACTGCTGTCGCTGATCGCTTTCGTCGCCATATGAATCTCCTTTTCTGGAGGCAATGTAGGGGGACGGCGCGCGTATCACAACGGTTCGCCGCATGAAGGATTAGTGTTTAGGTGAAAAGGCGGGCTTGTAGGGAGCGAGGGATGCTTGGGACAGCGTGAACAGCCGCGGGCCGGCAGTGTACAGAAGGGATGGAGCGATGATGCGTTTGGGAAAGACCACCGCGAGGGCCGCCGCATAAGCCGCCATCTGGCGCAGGTGCGGAACAGGAATGGCCGAAGCATCCTCGGGCACACGGCCGGTCTTGAAGTCAACGAGGTGAATGGTTTTCGGTCCAATCACCAACCGGTCGATTACACCTTGCACCACGTCCTCACCCACCACAGCGGCGATCGGCGCCTCGGCAAGCGCATCAGGGCCGAACAGACCGTCAAGCTGGGGATCGTTGATTACCCCGAGCGCCTGATCGGCGAGCGCACCCCGCTCCTGCAAGTCCCCAACGCCGCCCTGTCGCTCCAGCCAGCGCAGGGCAGCATCGCGTCGTTCCTCTGGAGCGACATCGGGCAGGCGCTCAAACAGGCTATGAAGCAATTGCCCGCGCAGGGCGGCCGCCTGCATCGCGCTCGATGGCGGCGGCGTGGGTAGATCGTCGTCCCCCGGCGCGGTTGGCGCAAGCGGACGCGAGGGTCGCGACTCGACCGGCGCAGGCTGGCGTGCCCATTCAGGCAGAGGTGAGAGAGGCGAAACCGTGCGCGCCGCCTTGGCCGGGGCGGCTTTCGGCGCAAGCGTGTCCGATCCGGTCCACTCCAGTGTCGCACCCCAGACTGCGTCCTCCCCCCACTGTGCACCCAGAGCCGCCAGCCCACGTTCTGCGCAGGCATACCAACTCGCCTCAGCTATCTTCCCCTTGGCGCGTGGGCCCAATGCGCCGGTGACGTAAAGCTGCTCTTCTGCGCGGGTCATCGCGACATAGAGGAGGCGCCAATGTTCCTGACGCTCGGTGGCGTCGGCGATGAAGGCGGCGTCTTCGATCCTGCCCCACCGCTCCGCCTTGCGTGGGGGGAGCAATGGCAGTTTTGTGTCGTCGCCCAGCGAGACCTCCAACGCCTCTCGCCGCAGCGCCGCATCCGGGTCTGCGCATGCATCGGCGAGGATCACCACTGGCGCCTGCAATCCCTTCGCCCCATGGACGGTGAGGATGCGCACGGCATCTCCCCCGCCCTCGCTCTCGCGCTTTATGTCGCCCTCTTCGCGGTCGAACCAGTCGATGAAATGCTGGAGCGAGGGCATCTCCTGTTGCTCGTGGTGCAGCGCGGCGTTCAACAGCTCCTCTATGCTGTCCAGCGCCTGCGCCCCAAGCCGCCCGACCAGCCTGCGCCGCCCCTGCATCGGGCCGGACAAGATATGCTCGAGCAGCCGGTAGGGCGTAATAAAATCTGCGCGGGCCAGAATCTCATAAAGCGCCGACATAGCATCAGCGGGCGCAGTTCCGCTCTCGCGCAGGTGCCGCCACAGGCTGCCCTTGCGTGGCGCCGCACGCTGCCAGAGTTCGTCTTGCGTCCAGCCGATCAGCGGCGAGACGAGCAGGCACGCGAGGTTCAGGTCATCCTCCGGCTGGGCAGCAAAGCGCAGCGCGGCCATCAAGTCCTGCACGCCTAACGGCGCCTGCAGCCGCAGCCGGTCGACACCCGCCACCGGTACCCCAGCCTCATAGAGTCGCGCCACGATCAGCCGCGCAAGGTCGCCGCGCTTCCTCAGCAGGATCATGATGTCGCCCGCCTTCACCGGCCGCCCTTTGGACGCGAGCATCATTCCGCTGTCGATCCACCCTCTAATCTGCCGCGCGATGCGTTCGGCAAGCAGCCGGTCCTGATCGGAAAGCCAATCCTCCGCGCCCTCCGCCTCGTCGTCCTCGGCCGCTTCGCCTTCCATCGGCACCGCGCTGACCGGCTTCCAGAGCGCGACCCGGCCCGGGTAGCGATTGCGGCTTTCATGATGCACAGCGCCTGGCGGCAGGCCCAACGCCTCCGGCCCGATCACCTCCACGCAGGCGTCCACCGCCTCCAGCACCGCCGGGGTCGAACGGAAGCTCTCGTCCAGCGACAGATCGTGGAATATGTGCTCCGCCGCAACAGCGCGTGCGCGGAAATGATCGCGCGCCTCGGCAAATGCGCGGGGGCTGGTGCCCTGAAAGCCGAAGATCGCCTGCTTGAAATCTCCTACGGTGAACAGGGTGCGCAGCCGATCGCCGCGCGCGCCTTCACCACTGAAGAATTCGTCGACCAGCGCGTTGATGATCGTCCATTGGCGGCTATTGGTATCCTGCGCCTCGTCGACGAGAATATGGTCGATCCGCGCATCCAGCTTGTAGCGGATCCAGTCGGCTATGCCATCGCTGCCCAGCAGCGCCGCGCCATGGGCTATCAGGTCGTCGAAATCGACAGCGCCCATCCTCCGCTTTGCCGCCTCATAAGCCCGGGCATAAGCGCGTCCCGCCACCAGCGCCTGCGCCACTGCATCCGCATAGGCGGCGCGGGTGCGGAGCGCGAGAAGTTCTGATATCCAGTCGCAGATATCGCCCGCAATATATTGATATTCTTTATCCGCTTTTATTTGGCCTGGCTTCACCGCCAGTGGGCAGCCATCTTTTTTCAGGAAGCATCCCGCAAGCTGCTCCAGTGTCGCTGCGCGCGTAGGCGGAGCCGCGCTTAACCATGCGGCGATGCAATCGGCATAGCCCAGCCCTGTCTTCGTGCCCCAGTTCGCGTTCGCCTTGGCGAGTCTCCTCAGCGCCGCACCATCGAACGCCTCGTCCACGCATGCAGCGGCAATCGCCTCCTCGATGTCCCCTTCAGGCAGCTCCAGCACCGCGAACAGCCAGCCCCGCAGATCATCGGGCAGACCGGCAAAGGCGACATGTGCGCGCGCGCACCGACTGAGGTAACGCTCCGCCCCCGCCTCGCCGAGCCTCAGCGCCAGCGCATGCAGCGCATCGATCAGCTCGGCATCGCCCTGCGCCTCGGCATCGACGACCAATTCCTCCAGCGCGAGGCGCGCCAACTGCTGCTGCTCGCCTTCCTCCAGCGCGCGAAAGCCCGGCACCAGCCCGGCCTCCAGCGGAAAGGACGCGAGCAGGCGCTGACAGAAGCTGTGAATCGTCTGGATCGCAAGGCCGCCGCCGGTCGCCTCCAGCACGCGCGCGAACAGCCGCCGCGCCCGCTCGCGCACCGGAGGGCTGATATCCTCGCCCAGCGCATGGAGGTCCGCCGCGAGATCGGCGTCGCTCATCTGCACCCAAGCGGCGAGGCGCGCGTGAACGCGCTCCGCCATCTCTGACGCGCCCGCCTTGGTGAAGGTGAGGCAGAGAATATGTTCCGGGTCCACCCCGCCCAGCAGCAGGCGAAACACCCGCGCGGTCAGCACATGGGTCTTGCCAGTACCTGCCGAGGCGGAGAGCCAGACATGGGCATCAGGCGCAGATGCGCGCGCCTGTGCGCCTTTGAGCGGCAGCAACCCGGCAGCCCCCCGGCTCATGCCGCATCCTCCTGGCTGTCCGCGCGGCCATACCATTCCTCCAGTCGCATCAACTGGTCATAGTCGCCATAGCCGGGTAGGTCCGGGTTCAACTGCGCCGTGAACGGTTCCTCGCCAGTGAGCCATTTCTCCGCCGCCGCCAGGAAATGCGCGCGCGCGTGATCAACGAGCTGCTCTGTGGCGACCACCTTGTCGGTGCCGCCGGGCTTCACCGGGCTGGAACGATAGCCGAAGCCATAACGCCCCTTGGCGAGTGACCAATATTCGAAGGCGCTGACCTCGCCGCCGCCCCCGGCCTCGGCAAAGCTCCCCTCGCGAGCGATTGCGCCGAGCAGGCCAAGCTGAAGCGCGAAACCGGCCTTGACCTGCGCCGGGCCGGGCGGCTTACCAGTCTTGTAGTCGACTATGGCAAGGCTGCCGTCGGCGAACCGGTCGATCCTGTCGGCCGTACCGCTCAGGCTGATGCCGCCGAGCGTAATTGCGCCCTTGGTCTCGACCGCGATGATATGCCGCCCCTGCTCTGCATCCTGCGCCACCTGCGCGCCGAGCCAGCGCACCGACTCCATCACGCGCGGCAGCCACAGCGCGCGAACGATGGGATGAGAGCCGATGCCGCCCACCATCTCCGCTGTGCGCGCCTCCAACCGTGCCGGGTCGCATCGGTCTTCGCGAAACCACAGCTCGAGCACCTTGTGCACGAGCGTACCGCGCCACGCCGCGCCGGGATCGGCATCGACGCGTTCCAGCTTTTGCAGGCGCAGGATGCGTCCGGCATAGAAAGCATAAGGGTCGGCCGCCAGCCGGTCCGCTTGCGTCACCGCCAGCGCACTGGGGCGCAAGGCCAGCGGAGGGCGCGGCATCGGGCGAGGCGATGGCTTCACCGCACCCGGATCGTCCAGCGCATCGGCCCAGCACAGCGGTTCATGCGCATGGCGCAGGTTTTCGCCCGCAATCGCCTCCAGCCGCAACCAGAAGCGTGAGGCAATGGCGGGCGCGTTGCCCGCACGGCGCGATCGGCTGATCACCACCTCCGGCGCACCCAGCGCCGAAGCAAAGTCATGTGCGGCTAGGCCGATGCGCTGCTCTACCCCAGGCAGGCCCAGCTCCTGCCGGATGCGCGGGGCGAGCCACGGATCGGGCGCGGGCAGGCCGGGCCATGTGCCTTCGTTCAGACCGGCTAGGATCATCAAATCCGCCTGTTGCAACCGCGCTTCGAGCAAACCATAGATGGCGACACGCGGATGACCACCCTGCGGCGGGCGCACAGCGCATTGTTCCAATATCCGCTCCAACAGATCGGGCAGTGCGCGCACCTCGACCAGTGCCGGGCCATGCGCCGCTCCCCGCTCCATCTCCGCGAAGCGCTCGGCCAGCGCACGCCCTTGAAATCCTGCCCAGACCTGATCGCCGGTCAGCGCAGATGCAATTTCGCGGATCAGGGCCAGCATCGGTCCCGGCGGGCCGTCGGTCAGCGCATCCAGCGGAGCGAAAAGTGCACCTTCGCGCGCCCACCACTCGGCCACATGCGCGCGCAGTTTCGCCTGCCGGTCATCCTCTCTCGGCGCGAGCAGCGCGTTCAGCCCGGCCATGCCCGGGCCAGGCCGTGGCCCCCGCAACAGCAGGTCCAGCCCTCGCACGTCCTCGAGCCACTCGACCCGCCCATCGCCCTTGCGCACCAGCGGATGCTTCAAGAGATCGAGCAGCGGCACCGGCGCAAAGCGCTCTGCCGCAAGCCGAGCCAGCGCCAGCACCAGCGCACCCGGCGGAGTGAGGTGCAGCGCTTGGCCCGCGCTGTCATCCGCTGCGATGCCCCAACGGGCCAGATGTGCCGAGACGCGGGTCGCCAGTTCGCGGTCCGGCGTCACCAACGCCGCTGTGCGCCCCGGCTCCTCGATCGCCTCGCGGAGCAGCAGCGCAATCGCTTGCGCCTCTTGTGCCGGCGTGGCGGCTTCGAGCAGGCGCACCCCGTTCAGCGTGCGCTCGTCGGACTTTAGCTCGCGCCATTTCGCGGTATGCATGGGCGGCAGCATGGCATTGGAGATGTTGCGGCTGCGCGCGGCACGGGCGTCATGCCCCCCGCCCCAGCGCCACAAGGCCACCTCGTCCCGCGCCACGCCGATGCGGTCAAGCATCACTTTGAGCTGATATTGCGGGTGGCTCTCCTCGGCGCGCTGGCGACGGCCGGTGACCGGATCAGGCTCGAACGGGCCGATGCTGTCCCACTCTTCCGCGCTCATATGCTGGTCGAGCGCGGAAAGCACCACATCTCCGCCCGGCATGAACGCCACCGTGCGCAAGACCGCGCAAATAGCCGGGGCGGATGTCGCGATGCCCGCCGCGATCACGAACCCGCCGGGCGGCGCCTCGCGCCAGCGCCGGGCGACATGGCCGAGCAGCCGGTTGCGCCGGTCCGCCAGATCGATCATCCCCAGCCGCGCGAGTTCTTCAGGCCACCGGTCCAGCAAGATTTCGAGCAGCCGCAGCGAAGCGTTCCAGTGGCCGGACAGGGTATTATCAAGGTCTAGCTCGCCCAAGGCGCGCGGGTTGACCTGTGCTACATGAAGCTGGTCTATAGTCGCGCCCAGCGCCTGCCCCAGCCGCATCGCCTCCCCTGCATCGACCGGCTGGCGATGCTCGGCGCGCACCTGGCTCACCAGCCGGGCAAGGATCATCTGCCTGTCCATCGTCGGAATCGCGGGCGGAATGTCCGCCCCCGCTCCTATGGGGTCGAGCGCGCTGCCCAGTCGCTCGCCCAGCTCCTCGTCACCGATCGGCACGAGCCGGGGCATCAGAAGCCCGCCGCCCGATGCGCGCACGAACGCATCGCTCATCGCCCGCACCGCGCGGTTGTTGGGCAGCAGCACGATGCCACGCGCCAGCGCCAGCACATCCTTGCCATGGCGCGCGATGATCCCGGTGGCGAGCGCATCCGCAAAGGCCCGGTGCGCCGGTATGGTGTGGATAGCGGGCCGGACGGCCTCAGCCACGCCCCAGCACGCCCTCGACCACGGGGATCGCCTGCGGTGTGCCGACATCGAACCACAGGCCGGGGTGGGAGGCACCATAAAGCCGGCCTGCCGCCATCGCCCGGTCCCAGAAGATATTGGTCGAAAACACCTCGCCCGGCGGGTCGACGAGCAGGCGGGGCGAGAGGATCTGCACGCCGGTATAGACGAACGGCGCGACATGCCCCGGCTTGCGGCGGGAAAGCCGCCCGTCCGGTGCCATGTGAAAATCGCCGGGGCCATTGTGACAGGTGGCGCGCGCGTGCGGGATCATCAGCAGCAGCGCGTCCATCTTCGCGTCGTCCCACAGCTCCGCCAACATCAGGATCGAGTCACGCGGCCCATCCACCCACAGATTGTCGCTGTTGGCGCACAGAAACGGCGTATCGCCCAGCAGATGCGCCGCCTTCATCAGACCGCCGCCGGTTTCCAGCAGCCGTTCCCGCTCATCGGAGATCAGATATTCCGCCTGGCTCCGCCTCGCCTTGAGATGGGCGATGATGCTGTCCGGCAGATAATGGACATTGACGATGACGCACCCGATGCCCGCCGCTTCGATCTTGTCGAGCGCATGATCGATCAGCGCCTTGCCTGCTACGCGCACCAGCGGCTTGGGACGGGTCGCGGTCAGGGGGCGCATGCGCTTGCCGAGCCCCGCCGCCATCAGCATCGCGGTCGTCAGCGTGGTGCTCATGCGGCGGTCTGCGCCTCCGGCGAGCGGGTGCGCACTTCGTCCGGGATATTGCGCGCGAACCACTCCGCCACCGGTGACAGCGCCGGATGTGCCAGATCGCGCTCCAGCAGGCCCCACATGCGCGGCAGGAAAGAGAGGTAGCGCGGCTTGTCGTCGCGCTTCCACAGGCGCGTAAAGATACCGATGATCTTGGCGTTGCGCTGCGCACCTAGCACTGCATAGGCGGCATCGAAGCCCTCGCCCGGCTGCGCGAGCGCCTTGTAATGCGCAAGCATTGCGGCCTCGAGCTCGGGCGAAACGTCGCGGCGCGCGTCCTGCAAAAGCGAGACGAGATCATAGGCCGGATGGCCGATCAGCGCGTCCTGAAAATCGAGCAGACCGAGATTGTGGCTGTCCGGCCGTCCCTCGATCAGCATGATGTTCTCGGCATGATAATCGCGCAACACGGTGACGCGCGGAGCGTCATCCCGCTCGACAAGCGGCAGCACTTTATCCCACGCGGCGCGATATCCGGGTAGGTCCGCGTCGAGGCCCATCGCCGGGCAGTACCATTCGGTGAGCAAATCAAGCTCGCGGTTGTAAGCCGCGCGGTCGTAGGGTGGAGCGTCGGCGGGGGAAGCCTTGTGCAGATCAGCCAGCAGGGCGACTGCCCGGGCGTAGATTGGCTGCTCATCCGCCGGGTGCTCATCGAGCCAATCCCGCACGCGCGCATCACCAAAATCCTCCAGCAGCACAAGGCCGTGGTCGAGATCCTGACCATAAATGTCCGGCGCGGCGAGCTTGTTTTCAGAAAGATAGCGCGCAATCTTGAGAAATGGCCTCGGATCTTCATGCGGCGGCGGCGCGTCCATCAGCACTGCCCTGCGCGAACCATCCGATACACGGAAATATCGACGAAACGATGCGTCGCCCGCCAGCGGCACAATATCTGCTCCGCCCCATCCAACAGAGCTGAGAAAGGCAGGCGCGGCATGCGGTGGAATCATGGAAACGGCCATCTATCCCTCCAAGACGGCGGCAGGGATGCTGTCAAGCGCCGCGCGCCATCAGCGTGGAAATCGATGTGGACAAGCAGCGTATCCGGCCACAGCCGCCCACCCATCCGCTCCGGCCATTCGATCAGCAGCGCGCCGTCCGCCAGATACTCCTCCAGCCCCAGCTCCGCCACGTCTTCAGCACCGTCAAGGCGATAGAGGTCCACATGCGCGACCGCTAGCGACACCTCCGGCGGGGAATAAGGCTGCACGATTGCAAAGGTCGGGCTAGGCGCTTCTTCCACCAAGCCGAGAGCGGAGAGCAGTCCGCGCGCGAGCGTCGTCTTCCCTGCGCCCAGCCCACCGGACAGAGCGACCACGTCGCCTTCCCGCAGAACGGCCGCAAGAGCCCTTCCTAACCCCAGCATCTCCGCCTCGGAGCGCGCAAACACCTCTGCCATGCCCGCTATTTCCCCAGCCGAGGCAGATCGCCACGCGGCAGCTCCAGCGTGAACACTGTTCCCTCCCCCGGCTCCGAAATCAGCGACAAGCTGCCGCCATGCGCCTCGACAAGCTGTCGGGCGAGCGGCAGGCCAAGCCCCTGCGCATCACCACGCCCGGTGTCATTCATGCGGCTGAACCGGTCGAAAGCCCTGGCCTGGCTTTTGGCATCCATGCCGGGCCCATTGTCCGACACGATGAGACGCGCTCCGCCCACCTGCCCATCGGCATGCAGCGAAATGCGCCCCCCTTCCGGCACCACGCGCACGGCGTTGTCCATGATCTTGTCGAGTGCCTGTGCGAGCCGCTTCTCATCCGCCATGATCCGCCCGGTCGACGGCTTGATGTCCGCCACCAGCTCGATCTTCTTGGCGCTCGCTTGCGCAGCCCATCGATCGCGGCATGCGGCGACAAAGGCGGCAAGGTCGACCGGCTCACGCTCCAGGGGAAGGGTCCCCGCCTCGCCCTGCGTCAGGTCAAGCACTGTGTCGATGAGGCCTGAGAGCTTGGCCGTGGAATCGAGGATCGCCCCGACATATTCCTGGGCCGTCTCGGGCAGTTCGCCGGCATAGCCTGCCTTCATCATCTCGGCGAAGCCGCCGATGGAGGTGAGCGGCGTGCGCAGATCGTAGCTCATATTGGCGAGGAAGGCGGTCTTCACCTTGTCTGCCTCGGCCAGAGCCTCATTTTGCTCGCGCAACACATGCTCGATTCGGCGGCTGTCGGTCACATCCAGCATCGTGAATAGTGCATTGCCGTCGGGCAGCGGGATTGCGGCGAAATCGAACGTGCGCCCGTCGGCAAAGCCGATGCGCCCGTTGCGTTGCTTGCGGTCGACGGTGCAGGATCGCATCAGCTCGCGTACCAGGCTGGCTTGAGGCGGGCGCGCCAGTTTGCTCGCGAGCGAGGTCATGAAATCGTCGATGCGCGGATGGGCCGCCAGCACCCCTTCCTCCACGCCCCAGATTGCGCGGAACCGATTGTTCCACAAATGCAGACGGCCATCGGCAGCGAACACGCCAATGCCTTCGAACAGGCTATCGAACGTGGCTGTTCGAACGCGCAACAGCGTGTCGCGCGCACTGGAAAGCTGGATGTGCTCGGTGCGGTCCTCAAACACCAAAAGCAGGCCGCCATCAGGCATGGGCTGAGCAAAGACGCGGAGGTGCGTACCGTCGGCGAGCAGCCAGTTTTCCTCGCTCGCCTCCTGCGCCGTGAACCATGCCCGCCGTTCGGACCGCCACGCCGGGAAATCGCGATGCTCAGGAATGCGCTCGCCCTCGCGCATCCGGTCGAGCACCCGCTCGAACTCCGGTCGGTCGATCAAATGCTCGGGCTTCAACGCGAACAGGCTGACGAACGCCTTGTTCCAGAACACCAGCGATTTGTCCGGCCCGAACTGCGCTACTGCCGCCGTAAGCCTGTCCAGCATGTCGCGCTGGGATGCCACCGTGCGCGCCTGCTCCGTCCGCGCGCTCTCATAGTCCTGTTTGTCGATGGCATAGCCCGCAACGCCTGCGCGGCCCATCGGCACCTCGACCACCTGCATCATGCGCCGCTCGCCCCCCAGCGTTGCGGGCACAATGCGAGTGAGCACCTCGCCCTTGTCGAGCGCGATGCGCGCGGCTTCAGGCGGCGGCAGGCCATCGATCGTCTCGAACAACTCGATCTGCTGGCCGATGACATCGGCTGCGCTCTGCGCTTCCACCGCGCGGACATAGGCACTGTTCACGAGGCTGAGCTTCAAGTCGGCAGCGCGGTGCCACATCGGCAGCGGTGCGGCTTCGATCAGGCCGGAAAGGGCCTCTAGCGCATCGTGGAGCAACGTTCCCTCGCGCTCCAGCGTCACGATGCGCGTCTGGCTCTCGGTCGCGTCGAACAGCCACAGGATCGCTGCGCCCGGATTGGCCAGGTCCGGACTTGCGGGCGCGCCCTTCACCAGCAGAGCGCGGCTCGATCCGCGTACCATGATTGCTCGTGAAAAGCTCTTGGCTCCCCGCTGGGCGGACAGGATATCGGCCGAAAGCGCCGCGCTGTCCGCCGCGTCGAAGCAGCCGCCCTCGCTCGTCAGTTCCGAGAGATAGGCAGGAACGACGGCTAGGCCGAGCCAGCCCGCCAGCCGTGCCGGAGCCTCGATGCGGCCATCGGGCCGGATCAGCATCGGCACGGCGGGAGCCGATTGGAGCAGCGCTGCCAGCCTGTCAGCCTGCTCGCGCTGATGATGACCGCGGCGCCGCAACTTGAGGCCGGTTACAAGCACGTAAACAGCTGCAGCGAGCCAAAGCGCCATCAACGCGCCTGCCACCACCATTACCGTCGCTGATACTTGCACCATTCAAGCGAACTAGCGCAATTAACCTAAGGCGCAAAGCGTCTGCTTTGACCGGAAACGAAAAAGAGGCGGACTTTCCGTCCGCCCCTTTCTGCGTCCTGTCACTGAGAACTCAGTAACGATAATGGTCCGCCTTGAACGGGCCAGCCTGCGGTACGCCGATATAGGCCGCCTGCTTGTCGGTCAGCTTGGTTAGCTTGACGCCCAACTTCTCAAGATGCAGCGCCGCAACCTTCTCGTCCAGGTGCTTGGGCAGCACATAGACCTCGTTCTGATATTGATCCGCCTTGGTGAACAGCTCAATCTGCGCCAGCGTCTGGTTGGTGAAGCTGGATGACATCACGAAGCTGGGGTGGCCGGTGGCGCAGCCCAGGTTCACCAGGCGGCCCTTGGCGAGGATGATGATCTGCTTGCCGTCCGGGAACTCGACGAGATCGGTGCCGGGCTTCACCTCGGTCCACTTGTAGTTGGAGAGCGCAGCAATCTGAATCTCGCTGTCGAAGTGGCCGATGTTGCAGACGATCGACATCGGCTTCATCGCCTTCATATGCTCGGCGGTGATCACGTCCTCGTTGCCGGTGGCGGTGACGAAGATGTCGCAGCGGGCGACCGCCTCTTCCATCGTCACGACCTCATAACCCTCCATCGCCGCCTGCAGCGCGCAGATCGGGTCAACCTCCGTCACCATCACCCGCGCGCCTCCCTGACGCAGCGAGGCGGCAGAACCCTTGCCGACATCGCCGAAGCCAGCAACACAGGCAACCTTGCCCGCCAGCATCACGTCAGTCGCGCGGCGGATGGCGTCGACCAGCGACTCCTTACAGCCATAGAGGTTGTCGAACTTGCTCTTGGTCACGCTGTCGTTGACGTTGATCGCCGGGAAGGGCAGCTTGCCCTCCTTGGCGATCTGATAGAGGCGATGCACGCCTGTCGTCGTCTCTTCGGACACACCCTTAATGTTTTTCACTGTCTCGGTGAGATAGCCCGGCTTGGCCTTCAGGAAGGCATTCAATGCGCGCACGAACTCCTGCTCCTCGGCATTGCCCGGCTCGAACAGCTTCTCGCCTGCTTCTACCCGCGCGCCCCACAGCGCGAACATGGTGGCGTCGCCGCCGTCATCGAGGATCATGTTGCCGGTGGCATCGCCCCAGTCAAAGATGCTGCCGACATAATCCCAGTATTCGGCAAGGCTCTCACCCTTCACAGCGAACACCGGAATGCCTGCAGCGGCAATGGCGGCAGCGGCATGATCCTGCGTCGAGAAGATATTGCACGTCGCCCAGCGCACCTGTGCGCCCAGCGCCACAAGGGTCTCGATCAGCACGGCGGTCTGGATCGTCATGTGCAGGCTGCCGGTGATGCGCGCGCCCTTCAAGGGCTGGGATGCGCCAAACTCCTGACGCAGCGCCATCAGGCCAGGCATCTCCGTCTCGGCAATCGCTATTTCGGCGCGGCCAAAGTCCGCCAGACCGATGTCGGCGATCACATAATCCTTCTCAAGCACGGCGGTGGACACGAACATTCTCCCTGAAATGCGTCAGATGGCGCGCGCGGCAAAGCCTCGCGGCGGCTGACTGCCCTTAGCAACCGCCGCCGCGCCTATCAAGGCAATATAAAGATCTCTTTAAATAGGGTGCCTGCGCCGATACGAATGGACGTGGCTATTTTGCTTCGCTCAGTGCCACGTTAACCGTGCACCGGGCAATCGGGACCGGCGGAGCGGACCCTATGCCATTCGCCAGCGCTACAAGGCTTGCGCGCACTGCCGGGACCTCGGCAGCCGTGCGCGCTAAAGCAGCAAAGTCATCGCATGACATGCCGCTCATGCCGTTTCCATAGCTGTTTGCGATCTTGGTCATGAAGTCATCGTAGGCGCCAAGCGCTTTGACCTTACCCACCGATGCGGCGAACGCAGACTGGATCTCAAGGTTAGCCGCTACAAGGAGCGAGCGTTTCTCCACGACAAACTTGTTGTAGTCTGCGCTGAAGTCTGCTCCCTTCACCCGGCACCGCAGTGTCGCCACCATCAACATGGTATCGAGGTCGCGCATTTGCGCCGCCTCATAGGCTGCGTCGCTCCAACAAACTCCTGCCGCATGCGCCTCAGCCGAAACCAGCGCCAGCCCAGCTGCCAGCACACCCATCAAAGATTTCATAAGTTCCCCGATCAACCTGACAGGATGCAGCATGCCCCCGGCGGTGCTACCAGTGGTTCACCAAACACGGTAAACGCAATTTTGATCAGATGAACCGGGGCCTAGTCGCGACGATCCGAAAGTATTACATGCCTCGATTAGGCACAGGTTCAGGCTTGGCCTGTAGCGCCGCTGAGTAGTCTGGTATCGACCCCACACGCGGCGTAGCAATGATCCCACCGTTTCGCTGGCGCAACGCGCGCAAGATCAGGCGGGACAGCCCCCCCTAGGAACCAGCCATGCATGTGCATTTCGTGTTCCAACTGGCCTGCACTCCAGCCCGAGTAACCCAGCGCGATAATATAGTGGGCTGGCCCTTCCCCTGCCGCGATCGCCTTCAATATGTCCATCGATCCGGAGAGATACCAATTTTCGGCGACGACCAGGCTATCTTGGCCGCCCCAGTCTCCGCCATGAAGCACGAAGCCGCGCTGCGCCTCCACCGGCCCGCCGCGCATCACCGGCACATGCGTCAGGTTTTCCGCCTCCAGTCCGAAACCCGCCAGCAGCTCGGCCACACTCAAGCCTTCGATGGCGTGCCCAACATCCAGACCCATGGCGCCATGCTCGTCATGCACGCACAGCGTAATGGCGGCCCGGTTAAAATTGGGGTCTGCCATCCCCGGCATGGCCAGCAGCATCCGTCCGCTATAAAAGCGCGGGCTGCTCCCGCTTTCGTCATTGTCATGCTCTGCGGCGGTCATCACGCCATCCTAATCCCGCTTGCCATTCGCGCGCCAGCCAAAAATCTTTGCGTATTACTCATGAACGCTTGACTTGGCGCGATTATCCCCCACTTGAGCGGGCGATAACAACCAAAGCCGAGGAGTACCCCCATGACCATTGCCAAGGGCGACAAGGTTCCTGCCGCGACCTTTATCAAGATGACCGAGAACGGACCCGAGCCCGTTGAGAGTGACGCGTTCTTTGCAGGCCGCAAGGTAGCCCTGTTTTCGGTTCCAGGCGCATTCACGCCGACCTGCTCTGCCAAGCACCTGCCCGGCTTCGTCGAAAAAGCCTCTGAGCTGAAGGCCAAGGGCGTGGACGAAATCGCGTGCACCGCCGTTAATGACGCATTCGTGATGGGCGCATGGGGCAAGTCCGCCAATGCGGACGGGAGCGTCACGATGCTGGCCGATGGAAACGGCGCGTTCGCCAAGGCGGTGGGTCTGGAGATGGACGGCAGTAAGTTCGGCCTGGGGACCCGCGGCCAGCGTTTCTCGATGATCGTCAACGACGGCGTGGTCGAGGAACTGAACGTCGAGGGTCCGGGCGAATTCGAGGTCTCAAGCGCCGAGCACATGCTGGGCCAGCTTTAAGTCATCAACAAATAATCCCGCATTGCCTGCCCCAGCTCGGGGCGGGCGATGCAGCTCATATGAGTTCCCGGCACCTCGATATAGTGCCCGTGCGCCAATTGCCGCGCCAGCTTTGGCGCAGAGCCGTTGTCCTGATCTTCCGCGCCGCAAATGACACCAGTCGGCACGTCCACTCCGGCCAGCGCGGCGAGGTCTACATCGATCCCGGCGCAGAGCAGCAGCCGAGCGGCTACGGGATCGATCTTCATTGTTTTCATGAACATAACGGCCATAAAATGCGGGTCGTTGCGCTTCACATTCTCGCGCCGGTCGATGGCCTCGAGGAAGAACTGCCGCCGCCCCTCCCAGCCGCCAAGCCCTTCCAGCCCCATGCCGGCCAGAATCGCTCGGCGCGGGCGGAGGCCATTGGCAAGTAAAGCGGCCGTGGTGCGCGCGCCCAAAGAAAAGCCTCCGATATCGAAATCGGTCAAGCCAAGCTGAGCTATCAGCGCCTGCGCATCCATCAGCAACACGTTCCGCGGATAGGCTCCTTCCTCGTGCGGCGCGGCGCTTTGGCCATGGGCGCGCAGGTCCGGCATGATCACGCAAAAGCCCGCTTCCGCTAGGCAGGCGGCGTGGCCATATTTGATCCAGTTCACCTCTGCGCTGGAGAACAGGCCATGCAGCAACAATAGAGGCCGCGCGCCCGCATCGCCCACCTCATGCACGGCCAACGCCGCGCCATCGAAGCCTGCAAGCGTGCGGGTGCGGACCTCCGCCACCATCAACCTTTCTTGAGGTGTCGCCGCCCCAGCAGTTCCGCGATTTGCACGGCATTCAGCGCCGCACCCTTGCGCAGATTGTCAGACACGCACCAGAGTACGAGGCCGTTGTCCACCGTCGAATCCTCGCGCACGCGGCTGACGAACGTCGCATAGTCCCCAACGCACTCGACCGGGGTGACATATCCGCCGTTCTCGCGCTTGTCGACCAGCATGACCCCTGGCGCCTCGCGCAGGATCGACTGCGCCTTTTTGGCACTGATCTCGTCCTCGAACTCGATGTTGATCGCTTCCGAGTGGCCTACGAACACCGGTACACGCACGCAGGTCGCAGTCACCTTGATCTTGGGATCCAGGATCTTCTTGGTCTCGACCACCATCTTCCATTCTTCCTTGGTGTAGCCATCATCCAGGAAGACATCGATGTGAGGGATCACGTTGAAGGCGATCTGCTTGGTGAACTTCTTCGGCTCGGCCGGATCGCCGACGAAGATGTTGCGCGATTGCTCGAACAGCTCGTCCATGCCTTCCTTGCCGGCACCAGACACAGACTGATAGGTCGAGACGACCACCCGCTTGATCTTCGCCGCGTCGTGCAGCGGCTTCAATGCCACGACCATCTGCGCGGTGGAGCAATTAGGGTTGGCGATGATGTTGCGCTTGGTATAGCCGTCAATCGCGTCAGGGTTCACCTCGGGCACGATCAGCGGCACATCGGGGTCCATGCGGTAGAGCGAACTGTTGTCGATGACGACGCAGCCCGCCGCAGCAGCCTTAGGCGCATATTCCTTGGTCGGGCCGGAGCCAGCGGCAAACAGCGCGATGTCCCAACCTGCGAAGTCGAAATGCTCGATGTTCTTGACCTTCAGGAGCTTGCCGGTCTCGCCATATTCGATCTCGGTCCCGGTCGAGCGCGGAGATGCCACGGCTGCAATTTCGTCAGCCGGGAATTCCCGCTCGGCAAGGATGTTGAGCATTTCGCGGCCGACATTCCCAGTGGCCCCGACGACAACGACACGATAACCCAATTTTCGAACTCCAATTTCGGTCAGGATTGACACTCAAGCGCGGGCCCATAACCCATCGCGTCTGCGAAAGCAAAGGGACTGTCACGGGGCCGGAGCAAGACTCCATTTCTCGAGAAAACGCTCGATCGTCCGCCATTCGTGCACATTGACGCCTTCGCCAGCGAAGCGGTGGGTCTGGCCGGGATAGAGCATCACCTCGAACGAACGACCTGCTTCCTGCATCCCAGTCATGAAGGCAGTGCTGTGTTCCAGCACGACATTGTCATCCGCCATGCCGTGCATCAGCAACAGCGGATCGCTGATCTGCGCTACGTCCGCCAGAGCGTTTGACGCAGGGTAGGCGCTGCGCTTTGCATTGGGATCCCCCAGATATCGCTCGGTGTAATGGGTGTCATACAGCTCCCACTTCGTCACCGGCGCGCCCGCGATTCCTGCCGCGAACACGCCCGGCGCCTTTTGCAGCAGCTTCAACGTCATATAGCCGCCATAGGACCATCCGTAGGTGGCGATGCGTTTCGGATCTACGAAGGCCTGCGATTTCAACCACTCCACCCCGGCCAGCTGATCCTCAACCTCGACGCCGCCCATGGCGCGATAGATCTCGTCCTCGAACGCCTTGCCCCTGTCCGGCGTGCCGCGATTGTCGATGGCGAACACGATCCAGCCGCGCTGGACCAGATATTGCGACAACACCCCGCCCCACGCCCTCGTTACCTGACGCCCCGCGCCCGGCCCGCCATAATGGATCATGAATACCGGATAACGCTTGCCCGGCTCCAACTTGGGAGTCAGCAGCTTGTAATAAAGGTCGCTGCCGTCCTTCGCCTTGATCGAGCCAAAGCGCGTGGGCGCATGGGCGGCGCGATAGGGCGCATAAGGATGTGTGCCATTGAGCGTGTTTTCCGAGAGCCAGCGCAGGCGCTTGCCATCCTTGTCCGCCAGATAAAGCTGCACAGGCTGCTCCGGGCTGGAGCGGCTGACGATGATCCTGCCCGCCGCGCTGTCCATCACGCCGCCGTTCCACCAACCCGGTTCGGTCAGGAGCTTCACCTCGCCCTTGCGGGACAGCGGCGCGCTGTAAACATGCTGCTCCAGCGGGGTCTCGCGATTGCCGGTGAACCATACGGTCCCTCGCTTTTCATCCTGCCCGATAACGTCGCGCACCTGCCACGCCCCGCTGGTAAGCGCAGTCCATTTGGCGCCACTGACGCGATAAAGATGACCGTTGCCGGACTTTTCCGACCACCACAGGAAGCTGCCGTCGGAGAGAGCGCGGAAATTGTTATGCAGGTTGAGCCAGGTCTTCGCCGTTTCGGTGAGGATTACCTTCGCCGCGCCGGTCGCGGGATCGACGGCGAGCAGATCGAGGCGCTTCTGGTCGCGGCTCTCGCGCTGGACATAGAGGGTCTTGCCGTCTTTCGCCCAATCCACGCGGGCGAGGTAGATGTCCTTGTCTTCGCCGAGATCGACCTTCACCTGCCGTTCGCCGAGCGGGTCCATCACATAGAGTTCGACCACCGCGTTCGCCGTGCCCGCCAGCGGATAGCGCTGGGGATAGATCTTGGTCCCCTCCGCCCCGATCGCCGCGCGGTTGACGATGGCTACGCCGCTTTCGTCCACCCGCGCCACGGCGATATGCGCGTCATCGGGCGACCACCAGTATCCCGCCTGCCGGTCCATCTCCTCCTGCGCCACGAACTCCGCCACGCCCCAGCTCACCGTGTCGCTCGCACCTTTTGTGAGCTGTTTTTCCTGCCGGGTCGCGATATCGAGCACGACCATGTTGCCGCCGCGCACGAACGAGAGATAGCGCCCCTTGGGGCTAACCGCCGGATTGAGTGCGCCCGCCGCGCCGAGACGCACCGCCTCCCCTTCCAGCGCGGCGAGGAACAGCTCGCCGTCCAGCGGCACGAGGATGCGCTTGCCGTCGGGCGACCAGTCATAGGACACGATGCCGCGCGTGCCGCCGATGCGGGCGCGCTCGCGCTGCATCTTTTCCGCTTCAGACAGCGCCGCCCCGCTCCCCAGCTTCAGCGAATCAACCAGCATCCGTTCCTTGCCGGTCACCGTGTCGATAGCCCAGAGGTCGAAGCGGTCCTTGTCGTTCGCGCGGTTCCTGAGCAGCGTGACGAGCTTGCCGTCGGGAGAGAGCTTCATTGCGCGCGGCTGGCTGCCCGCGAGGTCCGGGCTGGCGAAGATCCGCTCCAGCGTCAGCGGCTTTTGCGCGGGCATAACAAGCGGCGAAGGCGGCGGCGTGGCGGGCTTCTTGCCCTTCGCGGCGAGCGGTTGTGTCATCAATATGGCTCCGGCAAGGGAGAGAAGGACAGCGGCGCGAAACATGGGGAGTGTCTCCGGGGGGCGCACCAATTCCTACCCGACATACCGCCCCTGACAAGCGACAAAACGATGCGGCGGCTTCGGTTCGTCGATCATTGACCCTGCTGCCCGCTTGCCCCACATGGGGCCTTGCTCAATTCCAAGGAAACCCAATGTCCGTCGGCCTTATTGCCCTGCTCGATGATGTCGCCGCGATGGCGAAGCTCGCCGCCTCCTCGCTCGATGACGTGAGCGCCGCCGCCGCCAAGGCCAGCACCAAGGCGGCGGGCGTAGTGATAGACGATGCCGCCGTGACCCCGCGCTATGTCACGGGCCTGACGCCGGATCGGGAGCTGCCGATCGTCTATCGCATCGCGCTCGGTTCGTTGCGCAACAAGCTGCTGTTCCTGCTGCCCGCCGCGCTGCTGCTGAGCGCGCTTGCGCCCTGGGCGCTGACCCCGCTGCTGATGCTCGGCGGCTCCTATCTCTGCTTTGAGGGGGCGGAGAAGCTGATCGAGAAATGGCTGCCGCACGAGGCGCATGAGGCCGAGGCGCTGGTGCAGCCGACAGACCCGGCGCAGGTCGAGCAATCGACGATCAAGGGCGCGATTCGCACCGACTTCATCCTCTCGGCGGAGATCATGGCGATCGCGCTCTCCACCGTTGCCGATACGCCGCTGTGGGAGCAGGGGCTGATCCTCGTGGTCGTCAGCCTGCTGATCACGCTCGCGGTCTATGGCGTGGTGGCGCTGATCGTGAAGCTCGATGACATCGGCCTGCACCTGTGCCGCCGCGATGGCCTGACGCGCGGGCTGGGCGCGCTGTTGGTGAACGCGATGCCGCCGCTGCTGGCGGGCCTCACCGTGGTGGGCACGGCGGCGATGCTGTGGGTAGGCGGCGGAATCGTGGTGCATGGGCTGGAGGAGCTGGGCCTGCCCTTCCCCGGCCACGAGATAGCCCATCTGGCCGCGCAGGCCGGGGCGATGGGCGGAGCGTTAGGCAGCGTGTTGGGCTGGCTGACCGGCGCGGCGCTGGCGGCGCTGAGCGGCGTGGTGCTGGGCGGCTTGATCGTGCTGGCGCTCAGCGGCGTGGCGAAGCTGAGGCACTGAGGCCGCCCCGAAAGTCGCGAAAGTCACGCCCTGTAGGGGGCTTTCGAGGCCGTGACCTTCGGCGCTGAGCGGCGCGCGCGGGCGTGGTTTTTCAGGATTGTGAAAGAGCCAAAGTCCGGGCCAGCCACTCCCGCCGCCCGAGGGTTACGCGTGCGCGCGGCGGAATGCGCCCGCCGCGCCGGGATTGAAGGCCGCGCCCATGAGGTGCCCGGCGCGCTTGGCTCTCAAACGAGAGGGAGGCCAGACGTGCCGCTGGCGGACCTGAGGGGATGAGCCTCAGACGGCGGGATGCGGCGCGGGGCCTGCCACGCGGAAGGCGGGGACGATGGACCTTGGGAGGGGTGTATCAGAGAGGGCGGGCTGTAGGACAGGGGGCTAACCCACCAATATTGCAATCGAGCAGCCTGCAGTCTTAATTTCTTGTCACCGTGACCCCTCAACATTAACGTGTCTATTCAGTATTGCTCAGATCAAATGAAGGAAGAATGAGATTGCCCCGGCTCCTTATGCGCAGAATAATCTCTGTATTTTTTGCAGCTATAGCACTCTCAGCCGGAATGGCATTTATTCTCGGAATCCTTGCAACCGTATCCATGCTTCTTCAGCATAAACCGATGAACGATCCTTCACATTGGATACTCCTAATAATTTTATTTTTTATAGCCGGAGCAATGTCATTTTTGTGCAAAATTTTGTGGCAAGTCCCACGAATTAGCGATCCTGGGACATGGAATGGATATCATGGTGAAGGCTTCTCGCGTCCACGAATTGTGGGTCTTCTAATTATGATAGTGATCCTGACTCCTTTACTCGTTGCGTTCTTATTTTTCCTAGTTTCACAAATATTCAGTGAAATTTCGGGCATGGGTACCGATCAAACAAATGAACTAGCCCCTCTATGGATAAGAGCGTCGCTAGCCTGCCTATTAATTCTATCGGTAATTTTGTCGGTTCCCGTGATCGTGTATCTGCTACGATCACGGGGATCACCTTTGGCAGTATTGACCAGAGAGGGGATTTGTCTGCCTTTTGTCGTGCCAGAATTTATCAACTGGCATGATATAAAAGAGATTCAGGTCAACCATTACCATCGTTCGTACAAATGGTTGGAATTTATACTGAACGAAGGAGTCCTTCCGACTGATCGGCGCATCAGTCGATGGCACCAAGTTCGATCAAACAGCGTTAGAATACCCGTCGATAGCGCGGTCCATCCTCTCATCTCTGCATCACGAGAGGCCCACAGTAGTGCTTTCACGAAGCGAACATTAGCACAGAACGAACCACTCCCTTCCCCCTAAGCCGTACTCCCCCCGTCCACCGTCATCACCGTCCCGGTAACCCGCGCGGCGGCGTCTGAGAGCAAATAGAGCACGGCACCGGCCACCTGCTCCGATGTCGGCAGGCCCAATGGGGCGCGGCGGCGGATGGAGGCTAGAGCGTCGTCGCCGAAGCCTTCGGTCATCTCCGTTTCCAGAAATCCGGGCGCGACGCAGTTTACGGTCACGCCATATTTCCCCGCCTCGCGCGAGAGGGCGCGGCTGAACCCCTCCAGCCCCGCCTTGCTGGCGGCATAGACGGACATGGCGTGAAAGCCGCTCTGCGCCGAGATGGAGCTGATGTTGACGATCCGCCCCTCCTTGCGCGCCAGCATGGAGCGCATCAGATATTTGGTCAGCGTCATCGGCCCCATCAGATTGGTGGCCATGATCCGCTCCATATCGGACTGGTGCATGGTGGCGAGCACGCCCGCGCCGCCGATGGCTGCATTGTTGACGAGGCCATAGACCGGCCCATAGGATTTGGTGATGGTGCGCGCGATGTCAGAGAGCCCGGCGATATCCGCCATGTCGCCCTGCACATAGGCGGTCTGGCCGGGATGCTCCGCCTCCAGCGCGCGGAAGGCGGGGCTTTCTCCGCGCCCGAGGCCGATCACGCCATAGCCCGCTTCCAGCAGCGCTTTCGCCAGCGCAAGCCCCAGCCCGCGCGAGACGCCGGTGACGACGATCTTCTTCATTATGCCCCCGTCCGCTCCGTCTTGCCCGCGATGCTGACCGGGATTTCCGGCACGATGCGGATCGTCGCCGGGCGCGCGGGCGGCGGCAGGCGGCTCTTGCACCACAGCGCGATGTCCTGACGCAGGGTGGCGGCATCGGCCTCCACCTCCGCGCGGAGCACGACCGAGAGGGTCAGCAGGCTGCCCATCATCGCGCTCGGCTTGGCGGTGATGCGGCATTGCGCAACAAGGGGGTGGGCGTGGACGATTTCCTCCACCGCCTCGACCTGAACCTTGACGCCGCCGACGTTGAGCGTCGTATCCTCCCGCCCCGAGAAACGCGCGCGGCCGTCTTCTATCGTCACCCGGTCGCCGGTGCGGATATACCCGGCATCGTCGCGCACGATATGCGCGGCGGTAGAGCGCGTTTCGCCCGGCGGGCGCAGCCACAGCAGGCCATCGCGCACAGAAAGGCGCGCGCCGTCTATTTCCGCGCCTTCCGCCAGCCAGTCCGCCGGGAAGCCTGCCTTGCCATCACGCACGGCAAAGCCGGTGCCCGCCTCGGTCGAGGCATAGATATGGGTGACGCGCGCCTGCGGGAAGCGCGCGCGCAAGGCGCCGAGGATAGCGTCGTCCGCGATCTCTCCGCCGAGCGTGATCTGCCGCAGCGGCAGGCGCATCGAGCTTGGTGCCATCAGCAGCCTGCGCCACAGCGAGGGCGTGGCCGAGATATGGGTGCAGCCTTTGTCCACCAGCCAGTCCACCGTCTCGCCGGTCGTCATGCCGGGACACGGGGTGAGCAGGCACGCGCCGCCGAGCAGCGCCTGCGCCATCACCTGCGTGCCCGCAAACCGGCTGGGGTCATAGAGCATGGCCCAGCGATCGGCGTCTGCTGCGGCGCGAGGCGTTTTGACGGCGCGGAATATCGTGGCGCGCTCATGCCGCACCAGCTTGGGCGTGCCGGTGGTGCCCGACGTGGTGAGCAGCCATTGCGTGGCGAGGGGCGCGCCCTCCCCGCCTTCGGCCAACAGCGCGTCGAGGGTCACGGCGCCGGGCAGGTCTGCGCGTTCCGTCACGACGCGCTCAACGCCCGCCTCGCGCATCACGGTCTGTGCGGTTTCGGCGGGCAGATCGGGCGCGAGCAGCAGCAGCGCCGCCACCCGGCCATCGAGGCTCAACAGCGCGCGCAGCATCTCGAAGGGTTCTGCTATGCACAGCGCCACGCCGACACCGGCCAATACAACGCCCATCTGCGCGATCAGGCGCACATCGCCCGCGCTCACTTCCCGATCGGGCGAGCGGATCAGCACATGGTCGTCTGGCAGATCGAGCGCGGCAATCGCCTGCGCCAGCGGTGCCGTCACTCCGGCTTGGGCGCGCATTGCGCGTAGAAGGCGACGAACTCCGCGAAGGTTTGCGGATAGACCGGCTCCTCGACCATGGTGAACGGGTCGAAGCCAAGCTCGTCGTCCAGCCGCGCGACCAGCACCGCGAAGGCCATGCTGTCGAACCCGGTTTCGAGCAGGACGGTGTCATCCACCAGCGCGGGCGGTTCGTCCTCGCGGTCCTCGCGCCACATCTCGTTGAACAGCGACGTGATGCGCACGCGCAGCTCGTCTGACGTGAGGATCAGCGGCTGGCCGTCGCCAGCAAAAGGTGCCCACATCTGGGTCATGATACGGCCTTCAGGTCTGGCTTGTCGGGCGAGGCGGGGACCGCGACATTCGGCGGCACGTTCTGCGGATCGCGGATGCGGATGCCCCAGCGCCCGGTCTGGATATTCTGCTCGATCGGGCGGGCGGGATTGCCCATCACCACCGTATGCGGCGGCACATCGCGCATCACGATCGCGCCGGTGGCGACGATGCTGTGATCGCCCACGGTGATGCCGGGCATGATGACGGCATGCGCGCCGATGAAGCAATAATCGCCGATGCGCGTGGTGGAATGGACGTTGTTGACGAAATCATGACTGAGGATCGCCGCGCCGAAGGTGATCGCGGTCGATTTGCCGATGACGATGCCGTCGGGGTTCGCCTTGTCGAGCTTGGCGGAGAGCGAGATGCGGCAATCCGGGCCGATATGCATCCCCCAGATCGTGCGATAATACCAGTTGACGCACTTCACGACCAGAAAGCCGTGCAGGAAACGCCGCAAACGCACCAATGGACTATAGGACATGGCCTCGCGCCCCGCCTTTTAGAATTCACTCGTCCCCAAGCGAAGCTGGATACCACGGACTCGTTACCAACTCCATACTGTGCGTTGCACCATTACAAACTGTTTCATGTCCGCACATTAACCCTGTTTATCAAGCATTAGTCAGGGTTGACGCAAATTCCGCAACTGCGTTGCCGGCGCCTTGGGGATGCGCCCACACTGCGCCGCTTACCGCGATGAAATCGGCCCCCGCGCGCACCAAAGGCGCGGCATTTTCCGCCGTGATCCCGCCGATGGCGACGCAGGGCAGCTCGAACACGGTGCTCCACCAGGAGAGGATGGAGGGATCGGGCCGGTGGTGCGTCTCCTTGGTTTGCGTGGGATAGAACGCGCCGAAGGCGACATAGTCCGCGCCCGCCTCGCCCGCCTCCATGGCGAGGTGGCGGCTATCATGGCAGGTGACGCCGATCTGCGCCGACGGGCCGAGCAGCGCGCGTGCCTCGCGCGGGTCGCCATCGCCCTGGCCCAGGTGGACGCCATCCGCACCCAGCCTTTTGGCGAGCGCCATGCTGTCGTTGATGATGAAAGCGCACTCATGATCCGCACACAGCTTTTGCAGCGGCTCGGCGGCGCGGGCGATAGCGTTATCATCCAGCCCCTTAAGCCGCAGCTGAAACGCCGCGACCGGCCCACCATCGAACGCGGCCTTGAGCATGTCCGCAAACGCAGCGTCGATAACGGGCGGCGAGATGAGGTAGAGCTGGCACGGCGGGCGGCGCATGTCACGCTCGAACCGGTCAGCGAAATTGGGGTCCAGGGTCAGTTCGTCGTCGGTGAAGTCGGTCATGCCGCCTGTTAGCGCGGGATGAGCCGCTGTGCCAGTGCGCCCGTCGCGTCGCCCGCTTCACCCCGCCCTCTCCTGCCGCTATGCACTCCATATGAGCACACCACCGACGAGACCCGATGTCGCCGCCTACGTCGCGGCCGACAATGCGATTTCCCACCCCAGGTTGCACGAGATGCCGGTGGAGGTCGCCCGCCGCGTCGTGCGCATGCTGGCGCGCAAGACGGACCTGCCGCTGGAGCCGGTGGCCGTCGACTGCTGGCTGGAGGTGCCGCTGGAGGAAGGCGGCACGATCGGCGTGCGCCTGTTCGACACTGTGGCGAATCGCCCACCGGGGCCGGCGATGCTCTATTTTCACGGTGGCGGCTGGGTGCTGGGCGATGTGGATATCTATGCGCCGGTGTGCGCCGAGATGGCCCGCACGCTCGATTTGCCGGTGCTATCCGTCGAATATCGCCGCGCGCCGGAATGCCCCTCCCTCACGGGCCAGCAGGATTGCGAGGCTGCGGCGCGATGGGTGGCGAGCGACCCCGCCGCGCTGCCGGTCGAGGCGACGTCGCTCATCCTTGCTGGAGATAGCTGTGGCGGCTCCTATGCGATCAGTACGGCGATGGCGCTGCGCGATGCTCCTGCCGCGTTGCCTGTGGCGGCGCAGCTCGTTTTCTATCCGGCAGCAGACCTTGCAACCCGCTATCCCTCATTCCGCGAATTCGCGACTGGCTATCTCCTCGACAAGCATCTGATGCGCTGGTTCGCCGAGCATTTTCGCCCGGATGATACGGATTTCAGAGCCTCGCCCATGGCGGGGGACCTTGAGGGTCTGCCCCCTGCCCTCGTGGCGACGACGGAGCTCGATCCGCTCCGCGATCAGGGCCGCGCCTATGCCGCCGCGCTTGAAGCGGCTGGCGTGCCGCTGATCGCGCATGAAGCGGAAGGCATGACGCACGGATTCCTTACAATGCGGGCCGCAATCCCTTCGGCGCAGACAGAGCTGGAGGCAATCCTGGCGACCTTTAGGCGGCTCATCCCGCCGCGCTGAACGCTCACCTTGCCGTCATGTTGCGTTGCAAAAACTTGAATATCGAAGTCGGCTCCTATAGACGATGCAGCAATGATAAAACTTGTCAGGGATCCAGACGTTCAGATTCTCGCCGCCGCGCGCAGGGTTTTGACGACTGAAGCCGAAGCATTACAAATGCTTGCGGATACTATTCCAATCGAATTCGAGCGCGCGGTCGAGGCAATGCTTGACGCGCCCGGCCGGATTATTGTGTCAGGGATAGGCAAGTCGGGGCATATCGGGCGAAAAATTGCGTCCACTTTGGCTTCAACCGGCACGCCGGCGATCTTCCTCCACGCGGCCGAGGCAAGCCATGGCGACCTGGGCATGATCACGCGCGACGACGTCTGCCTGCTGCTGTCCAATTCCGGTGAGACGGCGGAACTGAAGGACATTCTCGCTTATATACGCCGTTTCGAGATACCACTGATCGCGATTTCGGCGCGGAGCAACAGCGCGCTTATGCGCGCGGCGGACTATGGGCTGTTGCTGCCCAACGCGCCGGAAGCATGCTCGAACGGCCTTGCGCCGACGACCTCGACCACCATGATGCTTTCCTTGGGCGATGCGCTCGCCATCGCATTGATGGAAGCGCGGGGCTTCGCGGCCGAGAATTTCCGTCAGCTTCACCCCGGCGGCCGGCTCGGCGCACAGCTCAGTCGCGTTGCCGACATCATGCATGGCGGCGAGGAGCTGCCGATCGTTCCGTTTGACGCTGACATGGCCGAAACGCTGCTCGCCATGACGGCAAGAGGCTTTGGTATGGCGATCGTGACCGAGTCCGAGAGCGGCAAGCTGGCTGGCGTCGTCACTGATGGTGACCTTCGCCGTAACATGGCTGGCCTGATGGACCGCACGGCTAGCGAAATCGCTACGCGCACGCCGGTTTCGGTGAAGCCCGAGACGCTGGCGGCCGAGGCGCTGGCGCTGATGAACCGGCACGCGATCTCGGTGCTGCCGGTGGTGAACGAGTCAGGAATCCCGGTCGGCGTGCTGCATGTGCACGATCTGCTGCGCGCAGGCGTGGCCTGACATCTTCGGGTGAAACGCGCCGCCATCCTGATTCCGGCCCGCTATGCCTCTACCCGCTATCCGGGCAAGCCGCTTGCGGAACTTACGCTGCCCGAGGGCAAGCGCAAGACCCTGATACGCATGAGCTGGGAAGCCGCCTGCGCCGTCGCGTCCAGCGGTGACGTGTATGTGGCGACGGATGATGACCGGATCGCCAGCCATTGCGCGGAGTTCGGCGCGCAGGTGATCATGACCGCGCCCGAGTGTCGCAACGGCACCGAGCGCTGCGCCGAGGCGGTGGCGAACGCGGAAATCGACGCAGACATCATCGTCAATCTTCAGGGCGATGCGCCGCTGACCCCTCCCTGGTTCCTTACCGCGCTGATCGAGTCCATGCAAAACAGCGACTGCGCGGTCGCAACCCCGGTGCTGCGCTGCGACGCCCAGACATACGCGCATTTCACCGAGGATCGCCGCGCCGGTCGAGTGGGTGGCACGACAGCGGTGTTCGGGGCGAACGGCAATGCGCTCTATTTTTCCAAGGAAGTGATCCCTTGGCTCGACCCCGCCAGGCTGGCCTACAAGGCCGCCCCCCCGGTGTGGCATCATGTCGGCGTCTATGCCTATACGCAGGAGGCGCTGGCCGCCTACAGTGCGCTGCCGCCCGGTAGGTTGGAGGAGCTGGAGGGGCTTGAACAGTTGCGTTTCCTTGAACATGGGCACAGCATAAGATGCGTGGAAGTAGAGGCGCGAGGCCGTGTGTTCTGGGAGCTCAATAATCCGCATGATATCCCCCGCATCGAGCAGGCGCTAAGAGAGATGGCATGACCGGCCGCATTGTAACCGTTGGCGACATCCGCGTCGGCAATGCCGAGCCGCTGGTGCTGATTGCCGGGCCGTGTCAGCTCGAAAGCCTCGATCATGCCCGCATGATGGCGGAGCGGATCGCGCAGGCCTGTGTTCCCACCGGCACGCGTTTCATCTTCAAGTCATCCTACGACAAGGCCAACCGAACCTCGCATTCCGCCAAGCGGGGCTTGGGCATCGAGGCGGGGCTGGAGATTTTGGCGCGCATCCGCGAGGAGTTCGGCTGCCCGGTGCTGACCGATGTTCATGAGGCGGGCCATTGCGCCCGCGCGGCCGAGGCAGTCGATGTGCTGCAAATCCCGGCGTTCCTCTGCCGCCAGACCGACCTGCTGATCGCCGCCGGAGAGACGGGCGCTGCGGTCAATGTGAAGAAGGGCCAGTTTCTAGCCCCATGGGACATGGCGCATGTCGCCGCCAAGATCGCCTCGACCGGAAACGAGCGCATCTTGCTGACCGAGCGCGGCGCGAGCTTTGGCTATAACAATCTGGTGAGCGACATGCGCGCGCTGCCGATCATGGCGGAGAGCGGCTGGCCGGTGGTGTTCGATGCGACGCACAGCGTGCAGCTTCCCGGCGGACAGGGTGGCTCGTCTGGCGGGCAGCGGCAGTTCGTCGCCCCGCTCGCCCGCGCCGCCTGTGCCGTCGGCGTGGCGGCGGTGTTTATCGAGACGCACGAGGATCCTGACAACGCACCGAGCGACGGGCCGAACATGGTGCCTGTCGATGAATTGGGCGCGCTCCTCGTCGATCTTGCGGCCCATGATCGGCTGGCAAAGGCGCGCCTTTCCTAGCTGGCGGCGCGGGCTTCGGCCAGATGCCGTTTAACCAGCGCCTCGCCCGGCGCCAATGCCTCCGCCTTTTCGAGTAGCTCGATCGCGCGTTTGTCGCCCGGCGCGGCGTTGAACAGCGCCCAGCCGAGCGCATCGCTCGTCACCGCGCTGGCGGGCAGCAGGCGATAGGCGTGGACAGCATAAGGCAGTGCGGCCTGAGCATCGCCAGCGCCGATATAGGCATAGGCGAGATTGGCCATCAGCAGCGCGTCCTCATTGCCCAGCCGCTCCCGCAGCCCTTCCAACAGCCACAAAGCGCGCTCATGCTGCCCCGCCGCCAGCCAATAGGTCGCGGCGAGGCGCTGGCCGGGAACATTTTGGGGGTTTTGCCACAAGAGCAACCGCAGCGCATATTCCGCGCGCTCGCGCCTGCCCGCCCTGCGCCACGCATCGGCGAGCCGCAGCGCGGTGTCTTCATCGAAACGGAGATTACCCGCCGCGGCATAGGCCTGGCCCGCGTCGGCGGGCTTGCCAGCAGCGAGCAGGGTATCGCCAAGGGCTATCGCCGCGGCAGGCGCGCCGGGGTTGGCGGCCTGTAACGCCTTGGCCCGGGCAAGCGCCGTTGCCCCCTGCCCCGCCTCCAGCAGCGCACGAATATAGCGCAGATTGGGCGCGGCAGCCTTTGGGTTGGCATTGGCGGCAGGGGCGGTTTCACCCAAGCTCCCTGCCCCACGATAGACCAGCGAAGGCCCCGGCGTCATGGCGGCGGCGCGGGCGGCGAATTGCCCGGCCACCGTGTCATTGCCCAGCGCCCTGTGGATATGCGCGGCGAGGGTGAGCGCATAGGTGCCCGCATCGGCCCGCTCCACCAAGGGAAACAGCGTTGCCTCCGCATCCGGATATTGCGCGTCGGCGGCATAGGCGCGGGCGAGCAGCAGACGCGCACGAACGTTGAGCGGTTGCGCGGCATGCAATGGCTTCAGCTCTGCGATGGCGAGCGTCGCGTTGCCGCCCTCCATATGCAGCACCCCGCGCAGCAGACGGGTTGCGGCCTGCCCATCGAGCGCGCCATGCGTGCGCGCGAGAAGGCTGCGGGCGAGCGTATAGTTGCCCGCGCGCGCGGCGATCAGGGACTGGATGACATAGGCGCGCGGCAGGCCGGGCGCGTTGGTGAGCGCGCGGCGGGTGAACGCAACGGCTTGAGACGCGCGGCCCATATCGGCGAGTGTGGCGGCATATTCTGTGAGCGCAGGCACATAATCCGGGTTGCGTTTCAGCGCCGCATCAAACCAGCGGGTGGACTCGGTGAGGCCATATTGATCGCGCGCCAGCACGGCTTTCAACGTCAGCGCGTCGACGCTTTTCGGGGCGAAGGAAATTGCGCGATTGGAGGCTTCAAGGGCGGCCGCCATGTCACCTGTGGCGATGCGATAGCGGGCGATGTCCGCCCACAAAGCGCTGTCCTGCGGCGCGATGGCCAGTGCGCGGTCAAACCCCTGCGCCGCCTCGGCGAAGAGTCCGAGCGCCTGATAGGCCTGTGCCTCGATGCGAGTGCGGAACAGAATTTCGCGCGGGTCGGCGTCCGGCGAGGCGGCCTCCTTGATCGCGCTCTCGGGATCGCCGAGCAACAGCGCGGCGTGAGCGCGCAAATGCCGCATCGGCCCCAAGGGCGCGCCGAGCTGGCGAGCGCGATCCAGCTCATCCTGCGCCCCGCGCCCGTTGCCGAGCATGAGGAGGACGCGCGCCTGCAGGATCCGCGCCTCGGCGAGGGTAGGATCGGCCTTGATCGCGTTCATCAGCTCGACCCGCGCCGTCCTCGGATCATCCTGTTGCAGCGCGGCCAGCGCGCGTGCCAGCCCGGCCTTTGCATCTTCGCGCGAACCGGCCACGGCGTGTGGCACGGCAAAAAGCAGCGCCATCGCAGCGAAGGAAAACAAGAGCTTACGCATTGATGCCATAGGACCGCATCAAGTCGTAAAGCGTCGGGCGGCTGATGCCCAGTATCTTGGCCGCGCCGGAAATGTTGCCTGCGCTGCGCGCTATTGCGCGGGATATCGCGGCGCGGTCGGCCACTTCTCGCGCGCTTTTGAGATTGAGCGAGGGAGCGCTGCCTTCCTCCGCCGGGCCAAGATCAAGATCGGCGGCGGAGATGAGCTTGCCGTCAGCCATGATCACCGCGCGCTTTACCCGGTTTTCGAGTTCGCGCACATTGCCGGGCCACGGCCACCCGTCCAGCGCGGAGAGCGCATCGGGCGCGAAGCCTGTTACCGGTCGCTTCATCTCTTCGGCAAAGCGGGTGAGGAAATGGCGCGCCAGCAGCACCGCGTCGCCCGGCCGCTCCGCCAGCGTGGGGATGCGCACGACGATTTCGGCGAGGCGATAATAAAGATCCTCGCGGAATGTGCCGCCCGCGATCATCTCTTCCAGGTTCTGGTGGGTGGCGCAGACGACGCGGGTATCGACCGGGATCGGCTGCCGCCCGCCGATACGCTCGATCACGCGCTCTTGCAGGAAACGCAGCAGCTTGACCTGAAGCGGCAGGGGAATGTCTCCCACCTCGTCGAGAAACAGCGTGCCGCCCTCGGCCAGCTCGATCTTGCCCGGAGTGGTCTTAACCGCCCCGGTGAACGCGCCCTTCTCATGGCCGAACAGTTCGGATTCAAGCAGCGTCTCGGGGATCGCTGCGCAGTTGATGGCGATAAACGCCCCATTTTTGCGCGGGCTGGCGTCATGAAGGCCGCGCGCCAACAGCTCCTTGCCGGTGCCGCTCGCGCCCAGCAGCATCACCGTGACATTGGCGGTAGCGACGCGCTCTATCGTCCGCGCTACCTTGAGCATTTCCGGCGCGGCGGTGATGATGCGCCCCAGCACCGGCGCATCGCCTGCCCCGCGCGCGGCAAGGCGGGCATTCTCCCGCTCCAGCGCATGCACATGAAAAGCACGGCGGACGATCAGGCCCAAGGTGTCTATGTCGATTGGCTTTTGATAGAAATCCCAGGCACCGTCCGCGATCGCCCGCAACGCGCTCTCTCGTGCGCCATGGCCGGAGGCTACGATCACCTTGGTATCCGGCTTGAGCGCCAGGATTTCGGCCAAAGTGGCGAACCCCTCGCTGGTGCCATCCGGGTCCGGCGGCAGCCCGAGATCGAGCGTCACCACATCCGGCTCATGCGCGCGCAGCATTTCGATCGCCTCGGCGCGGCTGGCGGCGCACACCACCTCGACATCCTCATAGGCCCAGCGCAGTTGCCGCTGCAGGCCGAGGTCGTCCTCGACGATCAACAGCTTGGGCAGCGGAGAATTGGTACGGTCGTCGGACATCAGGCTGCCCTTTCGTCACGGGCGGGAGCGGGCGATTTGGGCGCGTGTGTCGCCGCTATTGGCAGATGAACCGAGAAGCACGTTCCCCGGCCCGGCTCGCTGGCGACCGACAGACGCCCGCCCATCGTGCGCACCAGTTCGCGCGCCTCATAAGCGCCGATTCCAAAGCCGCCCTGTTTGGTGGAAGTAAACGGCCGGAACAGCTCATCGCGGACGAAGGATTCCGTCATGCCGCAGCCATGATCGATCACATGCAGCACCCCTTCATTGCCCTCGCCCCGCTCCACCCGCACCACCACGGGGCAGGAGGCATCGGATGCATCGATGGCGTTCTGCACGAGATGGCCGAGCACCTGCTCCAGCCTGGCTCGATCCGCGCAGATCACGAGGCCGCGATTGCCCTCGATCAAGATAGGATGCGCTGCCCCTTGCCTTGCGACCACCGAGTCAAGCGCATCTCCCACCACGATGGGCTCCACATGCATCGGCTCGTCAAGGCTGCCCTGCTGACTGAGGCGCGCAAGCAGGCTGTTCATCCGCCCCGCGCAGTCTTTCAGCGTCAGGATCATGTCTGCACGAAATTCAGGATTGCCGGCGTGGCGCTCCGCGTTGCGCGCGGTAAGCGCCATCTGGCTGACGAGGTTCTTGATGTCATGCAGGATGAAGGCAAAGCGGTGGTTGAACTCTTCGAAGCGCCGCGCCTCGGCCAGCGCCGCCTGTCCGCGCGCCTCGGCAAGATAGCTCGCCACCTGGCGGGCTGCAGCGCGCAGCATATCGAAGTCCTCCCAGTCGAGCGCGCGCGTGAGCGGAGGATGGCCAAGGACCATCACACCAACAAGTTGGTCGAAGTGCGCCAGCGGGACGAGCGCCCAGCCTGTTTGGTCCTGCGCCAGCCAATCGGGCAGCATCTCACCCTGCGCGCGCGCTTCGGGAAGGTCTGTGATCCAGCTGCGGCGCTGCATCTTCTGCGACAGGATTGAGGCGAACTCGGTGCGGCCGGGCCGCTCGCCTTTCCAGTTCCAGTCGGCAGTCCAGATAAATTGGCTGCTCCCCTCTTCTGCCAGTAACAGCGCGCCGCAGGAAGACTGCGTAATATCCGCCATCGCGCGGATGACTCGGCCCTGAATGGCGTCATCCATGCGCGCGCTTCGGCCCAGCGTATCGGCGAAGGCCATCCACTGCTCGCGATAGTCATAACGGTGGCGGAACAGATGCTTGGCAGCGACGACTTTCGCCACCCGGTGCAGCCGGGTGGCCGGCACGAACAGCAGCCCGCCCGCGACGGAAATGAACAAAACCGCGCTTGCCCCCGCCTTCACTAGCGGACTGCCGATGCTGTCAAGCGCCATCAGCGAGCCGAGGATCAGCAGCGAAAGCATCAGCCCTACTGCCACGCCTAGTCCTCGCAGGGCGAGCGCCCGCGACGGGGTAACGACAGCAGAGCGGCCCGTCCGTCCGGCCAGTGCGATGACAGGCGCGAGCGCCGCCATGTTGAGCCCGCGCAGGGCAAAAAGCTCCTCGGTCAGACCGCCTGCCTCGGCGAAGGCCGCACCGTAGAGGATGAGGTCATAACCCCACATGGCGGCGAGAGCCGCCGCGACAGGCGCGATCACCGCCCGCACCTGGCCAGTGCATGCAGTATAGATACGCTGGATAAGCAAGAGCGCGCCAATGGCCCACAACACCCGCAACACTATTGCGCTGTCCGACGCACCTGGGAACACGACACCCTCAGCCGCCCCGATATTAGCGAGAATATCCAGCCCTGACTGCGCGACAAGCAACAGCGCAAGCATCAGATAGAGCGGCCGTGCGCCGCGCGCCTGCCGCGATGCCCGCTGGCCCAGCTGCGCGGGCAGAACAAACAGGCACACCAGCCAGCCGCAGTTACGCAGGGATTCCAATACCCCCGTCTCCAGCCTGTCCACGCCGCCGAACGCGACCGAGAGCAGCCATGTCGATGTGAGCGCCAGCGCCACGACCAGAAGCTTTCCCGCCTGCTGGGTTGCAAAGCGGCGGCTGGTGAGCACGCTGAGCACGGCGAACAGCGCGGCGGCCAGCACATGGCCCCAGTCACCGACGAAGAGCAGCGTGGCGCTCATGCCAGACCCCGCCTACCGCGCACCATCGTGCCAGAGGATCACGCGAACGGTTTGGAGGAGGATCAAGATGTCCAGAAACGGCGTGTAGTTCTTGGCGTAATAGAGATCATATTCAAGCTTGTGGTGAGCATCCTCGAGAGAAGCGCCGTAGGGATAGTTGATCTGCGCCCAGCCCGTGATGCCGGGCTTGACCATGTGCCGCTCGGCATAGAAGCGCAAGTCTTTCTCCAGATCCTTGACGAACTGCATCCGCTCCGGCCGGGGGCCGACAAAGCTCATATCGCCTTTCAGCACCACCCAGCATTGCGGCAGTTCGTCTATGCGCAGCTTGCGCAGCCAATAGCCGAGCCGCGTTATGCGCGGGTCGTCCTTCTCCGCCCACACCGCCTGCCCGTCCACCTCTGCATCGGTGCGCATGGTGCGCAGTTTGGTGATCCAGAACTCCTGCCCGTATAGCCCCACGCGCTTCTGACGGTAAAAGGCCGGTCCCTTGCTATCGAGCTTCACCAGCAGCGCGGCAAACGCGATCAGCGGCGCGGTCAGCAGCAGCAGGATGGCGCTTACGCTCAGGTCGAACAGCCGCTTGGAAACGGTGGAGAGCCTGCGGCCCGAGGAGAAGCCATCCGAAAATATGAGCCAGCTCGGGTTGACGCTGTCGAGGTCCACCCGGCCCGTCTCGCGTTCCAGAAAGGTCGAGAGATCATTGACGTGCACGCCGGTCGTCTTGATGCGCAAAAGGTCGTCCATCGGCACCGCCTTGCGCCGCTCCTGCAACGCGAGGATCACCTCGCTCGCTCCCAGCCGCACGACATAGTCCGCGAGGTTATGGATCGCCTGGCGCGGGATGGCCTCCTCGATCACCGGCTCGCCGTCGCTCATGCGAATATAGCTGACTACGAAAAAGCTGCTGCCCTGGCGCTTTTCCAGTTGGCGGATGCGATCGGCCCGCTCGCCTGCGCCCAGCACGATGATGCGGCGGCGGAAGACCTCTCCGCCAAAGATGGAGCCGAGCAGGATGCGCAGGCCAATGAGGGCGACGGTGGCGATCACCATCGCGTAAAGCGTATTCGAGCGCCATAACGCCATGCCGGGCAGCAGGAAATACAGAACGCTGTGGAGGATCACGCCCAGCGACACCGCAACCAGCACACGCGCCACCGAAAAGCGCAGCGATTGGAGGGATTCCGTTCCGTATACGCCCACCGCGACCATCGCCGCCTGCAAGGCCGCGGCGAAGCCCAACAGCGGCACCGCGCGGTTGAGGATATAGTCCACCTCCATGCCGATCTGGCGCGCACGAAGCACCCACGCGATCTCTGCCGAGCAAATCAGCAGGACGAAATCGAGCAGGCCCAGCAACAGGACCGCATGCGGTACATAATGCTTGAAAATCCGAACCATGCGTCCTCATCCATCAGCAGGAATGCCACAGTAGGCACGCGCCCGCTGTAAGATTTCCCGACAGGTTAGGAGCTATGGCGCATATTCACGAACAATTGTTGAACGGTGACGGAATTTTTTACAATTGGGTACTCTCTGCCCCCTCCGTCAAGCTGAACTCGTTTCAGCTTCCATCCGGCAAGTCGCTCCGGGGCACGATTAAATGATGGAAGAGACGCCTGATAAACAGCGAGAATCTCGGCCAGAACTTCGCGTCTATATCGGCTTCAGAGTTTGAGGCGCCATGGATGCTGAAACGAGTTCAGCAAGACGTTGAAAATGACCCGTACTTATCCCTCAATCCCCCACAAATTCAAACGGCGTCAGTCCCCGTTCCCGTTCGTTGAACCTGAGTGCCCTTCCCCTCGGCGGCGCGCTGCGTTGTGCGCAGGTCGGGCGGGCACAGGACACGCAGCCGAGGCCGACAGGTTGCGCGTCGCCCTGGGCAAGATCGAGGCCGCGGGCATGGAGCAGCGGCCGTGCAAACTCGGCTTTCAACCCCAGAGCTATCGCGAAGATCGCCTGCCCCGCGCGCAAACCGGCGCTTTGCCCTGCCACGGTACGATTCAGGGTGAACCAGCGTTCGCCATCTTCCAGCTCTACCAGTTGCGGCACCATCTCCCCGGGCCGGTCGAACGCGTTGTGGATCGCCCACAAGGGACAGCGATTGTCCGCCTCCACCATCGGCGCGGCCGAGGCGCCCGCATAACGCTTTGATGATTGCCCGGCGCGGTCGATCCGCAGCATGAAGAAGGGTAGCCCTCGCGCGCCGACGCGCTGAAGCGTCGTCAGACGGTGCGCAACCTGTTCATACCCCGCACCAAAGCGGCGCTGAAGCAGCAGCGGATCATAACCGCTCGCCTCGCATGCGCGCAGAAAACGCTCATAGGGCATCATAACGGCGGCGGCGAAATAGCTGGTGAGATGGCGGCGGAACAGGCGCTCGGCGTGGCGGTCAGCAAAGCCCGCGCCGGTCACCAGCGCATCAATCTCTGCCCGCGCCTCCAGTTCCGCGATGAGGAACGCCGCGTGGAACGTCCGCGAAGCGTTATCGAGCATCTCCGACAGCTGAAGCTGGCGCGCGTGCAGATCAAGCCGTCGCACATGATTGGGCATGACGTCAGACGGCAGGATGCGGATGGCGAGCTGATGCTTCTGGCGCAGGCGCTCGGCCAGCGCGCTGTAGGGATCGCCTGTTGCGATGCGCAGCTCGTCCGCCAGCGCCTCGGCCTGGGCATCGAGATCCGGGAAGTGATTGCGCCACCGCTCGATCTCGCGCCGCACATTCATGACCGGAAGCGCTTCGACCGAGGGCGAGGATGCGGGGCCACCCTCGCTCATGCGATCGAACGCGCGTGCAAACGCCTCCACGCCGGCAGGCGCGGCGGCGAGCCACTCTTCGATTTCCGCCCTTTCCATAGTGAGATCGGCGAACAGCGGGTCTGCCAGGCGTCGGCGCAGCCCCTCCAATCCGCCACCGGGTGCATCACTTGCGAGTTTGCGCGGATCAAAGTCGAACTTCTCTGCAAGCCTGAGCATCAGCGCGGCAGAAAGCGGCCGCTGATTTTTTTCGATCAGATTGAGATAGCTTGGCGACACATCGAGCGCATTGGACAACGCGACCTGGGTCAATCCGGCCGTCCTCCTCAGCCTGCGAACGGCATGTCCTGCATAGATCTTGCGCTCGGCCATCTCACTATCCTGTAAATAATTTACATATTAACACGTTCAACTATATCAAATACGACCATGTTGCTAGTTTTTTTGACAAAAAACGTAGCGCGAATCCATGTTGCGGCGCACCATCTCCTCAAGGGGATCACTCTCGCCCCCCTATAAATACACTTATCCAGCGTGAAGGAGGCATCCATGTCCTACCAGGAAACAATCACAAAGGCCGGCAGCCTGATCCAGAGCAACGGTGCGCCGTGGGACGGCATCAGCGCCGAGTCCGCCGCGCGCATGAAGCTGCAGAACCGCTTCAACACCGGCCTCGACATAGCGAAATACACCGCGAAGATCATGCGCGAGGACATGGCCGCCTATGACGCCGACCCCGCCAACTACACCCAGTCGCTGGGCTGCTGGCACGGGTTCATCGGTCAGCAGAAGCTGATCTCGATCAAGAAGCACTTCGGCACCACCAAGCGCCGCTACCTCTACCTCTCCGGCTGGATGGTCGCCGCGCTGCGCAGCGAGTTCGGCCCCCTGCCCGACCAGTCGATGCATGAGAAGACCTCCGTGTCTGACCTGATCGAGGAGCTGTACACCTTCCTCAAGCAGGCCGATGCCCGTGAACTGGGCATGATGTTCCGCGATCTCGACGCAGCGCGCGAGGCGGGCGACCAGGTCAAGGCCAAGCAGATCGAGCATGCGATCGACAATTACGAGACGCACGTCGTTCCGATCATCGCCGACATCGACGCGGGTTTCGGCAACGCCGAGGCGACCTACCTGCTCGCCAAGAAGTTCATCGAGGCGGGCGCATGCTGCATCCAGATCGAGAACCAGGTTTCGGACGAGAAGCAGTGCGGCCACCAAGACGGCAAGGTCACCGTACCGCATGAGGACTTCCTCGCGAAGATCCGCGCGGTCCGCTACGCCTTCCTCGAGCTGGGTGTTGACGATGGCGTCATCGTTGCGCGCACCGACTCGCTGGGCGCAGGCCTCACCAAGCAGATCGCTTATGTGAAGGAGCCGGGCGACATCGGCGACCAGTATAACAGCTTCCTCGACTGCGACGAGGTTGACCCCGCCAATGTCGGCCACGGCGACGTGCTGATCGCTCGCGACGGAAAGCTGATGCGCCCGAAGCGCCTGCCCAGCAACCTGTTCCAGTTCCGCTCCGGAACCGGCGAGGACCGCTGCGTGCTCGATTGCATCACCTCGCTACAGAACGGCGCGGACCTGCTGTGGATCGAGACCGAGAAGCCGCATATCGGCCAGATCGGTGGCATGGTGAACCGCATCCGCGAAGTCATCCCCAACGCCAAGCTGGTCTATAACAACAGCCCCAGCTTCAACTGGACGCTGAACTTCCGCCAGCAGGTGTTCGATGCCTGGGCCGCTGAGGGCAAGGATGTATCCGCCTATGACCGTGCCAAGCTGATGAGCGTGGACTATGACAACAGCGAGCTGTCTGCCGAGGCGGATGAGCGCATCCGCACCTTCCAGAAGGACGCAGCGGCACAGGCTGGCATCTTCCACCACCTCATCACGCTGCCGACCTATCACACGGCCGCGCTGAGCACCGACAACCTTGCCAAGGACTACTTCGGCGATAAGGGCATGCTGGGTTATGTGCTGAACGTGCAGCGTCAGGAAATCCGCCAGGGTATTGCCTGCGTGAAGCACCAGAACATGTCCGGTTCCGACATCGGCGACGATCATAAGGAGTATTTTGCCGGTGAAGCTGCCCTCAAGGCAGCCGGCAAGGACAACACGATGAACCAGTTCGCAGCAGCCTGATTTGATGGTAGACGGAGCGGGCGTATCTTTCACCCGCTCCAGACATCAAGGAGAATCACTATGGACGAACAACCCACTCCAGCCCGCTCTCGCGCAGTTTTTTCGACTGAGGACTTCGAGCTGATGAAGGAAGCTGTCGCGGATTATATCAAGAAGATTCAGGACGATCCGCGTTCATCGAAGTTCGCCAACCTCTATCACCGTCTGGGCCGCCTCTCCTGAGACAGGACTGACCCAACGGACCCGAGCTTTCCTGGGGAGGAAAGTCTTGACCCGTCGCAGCTTTCAAGAGGCTGCGGCGGGTCATTTATTTGAGCGGTAAGAAAGGCGGAAGGAGTGGCGGCTTATTCCGCCGCCACCACTTCCGGTCGGTCGCTGAGCGGATGGGCGAGGCGCGAGATCATCTCCTTGGGGCAGACCTGCCAGAACTGATCCCGGCGGCGCTCCCAGTCCTCAAGCAGGGCCGAGGACCATTTGCTGCCGGTCTTCTCGACATGCTGCTCGACAAGATCGCGCAGCACCCCTTCCCAGTGCTCACTGTCCAGCCGCTGCCAGACGATGCTCTCCGGGTTGGCATGCGCGGCGAAGCTGCCGTCGTCATCCAGCACGAAGGCCATGCCGCCGGTCATGCCCGCGCCGAAGTTCGCGCCGACACGGCCCAGGATCACGGCCGTGCCGCCGGTCATGTACTCGCAGCCATTGGCGCCACAACCCTCGACCACCACCTGCGCGCCGGAGTTGCGCACGGCGAAGCGCTCGCCCGCCTGCCCCGCCGCGAACAGCTTGCCCGCCGTTGCGCCATAGAGCACGGTGTTGCCGATGATGGTGTTGTTCTGGCTTTCGAGCGGCGAGCTGACCATCGGCCGCACCGCGATGACGCCGCCTGACAGCCCCTTGCCGACATAGTCGTTGGCATCGCCGAATACCTCCAGCGTCACGCCCTTGCACAGAAATGCGCCGAGCGACTGCCCGGCCGAGCCGCGCAGGCGGATGTGCACATGGCCATCCGCCAGTGTGCTCATGCCGAAGGTCTCGGTGATGCGCGCAGAGAAGCGGGTGCCGACCGCGCGATGCGTGTTGCGCACCGTGTAGGTGAGCTGCATTTTCTCGCCACGCTCGAACACCGCCTTGGCGTCTGCAATGATCTGAGCGTCCAAGCTGTCCGGCACCTCGTTGCGGTGCGTCGGGATGTTGAAGCGGCGGTGCTCGTCCGGCGCGTCGACCTTGGCGAGGATCGGATTCAAATCGAGGTCATCGAGATGCTCGGCGCCGCGATTGACCTGCCGGAGCAGCTCGGTGCGGCCCACGACCTCATCAAGGCTGCGCGCGCCCAGCCGCGCCAGTATCTCGCGCACTTCCTCGGCGATGAACGTCATCAGGTTGATCACCTTCTCCGGCGTGCCGGTGAACTTGGCGCGCAGGCGTTCATCTTGCACGCACACGCCCACCGGGCACGTGTTGCTGTGGCACTGGCGCACCATGATGCAACCCATGGCGACCAGCGCGAGCGTGCCGATGCCGAATTCCTCCGCGCCGAGGATCGCGGCGATAACGATGTCGCGCCCGGTCTTGAGGCCGCCGTCGGTCCGCAGCTTCACCCGATGGCGCAGGCCATTCAAAGTGAGAACCTGATTGGCCTCGGCAAGGCCCATCTCCCACGGCAGGCCGGCGAACTTGATGCTGGTCTGCGGGGATGCGCCGGTGCCGCCGACATTGCCGGAGACGAGGATCACGTCCGCATGCGCCTTTGCGACGCCCGCCGCCACCGTGCCGATGCCGGACTGGCTGACGAGCTTGACGCAGACGCGCGCGCGGGGGTTGATCTGCTTCAGGTCATAGATGAGCTGCGCCAAATCCTCGATCGAGTAGATGTCGTGATGCGGCGGCGGCGAGATGAGGGTCACGCCCGGCGTCGAGTGACGCAGGCGGGCGATGAACTCCGTCACCTTGAAGCCGGGCAGCTGGCCGCCCTCGCCGGGCTTAGCCCCTTGAGCAACCTTGATCTCGACCTCTTCGCACGCGCCGAGATATTCCGCCGTCACGCCGAAGCGGCCGGACGCGATCTGCTTGATGTTGGAGTTCGCGTTGTCGCCATTGGCATAGGGCTTGAAGCGCGCCGAATCCTCGCCGCCCTCGCCCGACACCGCCTTGGCGCCGATGCGGTTCATGGCGATGGCCAGCGTCTCATGCGCCTCGGGGCTGAGCGCGCCCAAGGACATGCCCGGCGTCACGAAGCGCTTGCGGATTTCGGTGATCGCCTCGACCTCGTCGATCGGCACCGCCTCCTGCGCGTAGTTGAACTCCAGCATGTCGCGCAGATAGACGGCGGGCAGATCTTTCACGCCGCGCGCGAACTGCAGATAAGTGGAGTAGCTGTCCGTCGCCACCGCCGTCTGCAGCAGGTGCATCAGCTGCGCGCTGTAGGCATGTGCCTCGCCGCCGTTGCGCTGGCGATAGAAACCGCCGACGGGCAGGCGCGCGACCGCACTGTCATAGGCAGCCTTGTGCTTGAGCGTCGCGCTGAAATGCAGCGAGGCATAGCCCTCGCCCGATATCTTCGACGGCATACCGGGGAACAGATCGTTCACCAGCGCGCGGGACAGGCCCACCGCCTCGAAATTATAGCCGCCGCGATAGCTGCTGATCACCGCGATGCCCATCTTGGACATGATCTTCAGAAGCCCTTCGTCCACCGCCGTGCGATAGCGGGCGACGCAGGTGTCGAGGTCCATATCGCCAAACAGACCACGCGCATGGCGATCTGCGATCGAGGCTTCAGCGAGATAGGCGTTGACCGTGGTCGCGCCGACGCCGATCAGCACCGCGAAATAATGCGTATCAAGACACTCGGCCGAGCGGACATTGACCGACGCGTAGGAACGCAGGCCCTTGCGCACCAGATGGGTGTGGACGGCAGCGGCGGCCAGCACCATGGCGATGCCCAGGCGTTCCGGCCCGGTCGCTTCGTCCGTCAGGAACAGCTCGCTCTGCCCGGCGCGCACCGCCTGCTCCGCCTCGTTGCGGATGCGGGTGATCGCTGCGCGCAGACCGTCCGCGCTGCTGTCTGCCGGATAGGTGCAGTCGATCTCTGCCACACTCTTTCCAAAGCAGGCCTTCAAACGGCTCCAGTCCGCGCAGGTGAGCACCGGCGAATCCAGCACAAGTACATGCGCGTTCTGAGAACCTTCCTCCAAGATATTGGCAAGGTTGGAAAATCGCGTCTTGAGGCTCATCACATGGCGTTCACGCAATGAGTCGATCGGCGGGTTCGTCACCTGGCTGAAATTCTGGCGGAAGAAGTGGCTGACCGTGCGCGGCTTGTCCGAAATGACGGCCAGCGGAGTGTCGTCACCCATCGAGCCGACGGCTTCCTTCGCGTCCTCCACCATTGGCGAGAGGAGCAACTCCATATCCTCCAGCGTCATGTTGGCGGCTATCTGGCGCTTGGCCAGCTCTGCGCGCTCGTAGACCGGGCGGGCGTCTTTGGGGGCGGCTGGCATGTCCGCCATCGAGCGGAAGCCCTTCACCATCTCGCCATAAGGGCGCTCCGCCGCGATGCGATCCTTGATCGCGCGGTCGGCATAGACCTTGCCCTCGGCGAGATCGACCGCGAGCATCTGGCCCGGACCCATACGGCCCTTCTGCATCACGCTCGATTCCGGCACCACGACCATGCCGGTCTCGGAACCCACGATCAGCAGATTGTCGGACGTAAGCGTATAACGCAGCGGGCGCAGCGCATTGCGGTCCACGCCTGCCACCGCCCAGCGGCCATCCGTCATCGCCAGCGCGGCGGGGCCATCCCACGGCTCCATGACCGAGGCGAGATAGCTGTACATATCCTTATGCGGCTGGGGCAGGTCATCCCCCTCCTGCCACGCCTCGGGCACCAACATCAGCTTCGCGGTCGGCGCATCGCGCCCGGCGCGGCAGATCGCCTCAAACACGGCATCGAGCGCGGCAGTGTCTGACGCGCCCGCCGGGATCACCGGCTTGATGTCCTCAGACCGCTCGCCAAAGGCCAGCGCGGCCATCTTGATCTCGTGGCTCTTCATCCAGTTGGTGTTGCCGCGGATCGTGTTGATCTCGCCGTTGTGCGCCAGCGTGCGGAACGGCTGCGCCAGCCACCATTGCGGGAAGGTGTTGGTGGAATAACGCTGGTGGAAGATCGCGACGCGGCTCTCGAACCGCTCGTCGTTGAGGTCCGGATAGAAGACCGACAGGCTCTCCGCGAGGAACAGCCCCTTGTAGATGATCGAGCGGCACGACAGGCTGCAGACATAGAAATCGTTGATCTGCGCGGCGACGACCTTCTTCTCGATCCGGCGACGGATGAGATAGAGCTCCTTCTCGAACTCGGCCATGTCCTGCGCCTCGGGCATCGGCCCGGCGATCATGATCTGCTCGATCTCGGGGCGGGTGCGCTGCGCCTTCTCGCCGATCACGGAGACGTCGACCGGCACCTGGCGCCAGCCATAGATGGTGTAGCCCGCCTCGATGATCTCGCTTTCGACGATCGTGCGGCAGGTTTCCTGCGCGGAAAGGTCCGTGCGCGGCAGGAACACCATGCCGACGGCCAGGCGGTTGGGCTTGGGCTTGTGCCCCGATGCGGCGATGGCATCGTCAAAGAAGCGCACCGGCAGATCGACATGGATGCCCGCGCCGTCACCGGTCTTGCCATCCGCGTCCACCGCGCCGCGATGCCACACGGCCTTCAGCGCATCGATGGCCGACACGACGACCCGGCGCGAAGCCTTGCCATCAGTGGCCGCGACAAGGCCGACGCCGCAGGCATCGGACTCGAACTCCGGGCGATACATGCCGACTTCGGCGAGGCGGAGGCGTTCGGATTCGTTGGTCATAGTTTGCTCGCTCACTTGCTGGAACGCATTTTCGAGGGGTGGTCGCGCATATACTGCATCACGGCGACTGCGACATTCTCCTCCGCTCTGGCTCTCAAGTCACCGTTATTGCGGTTTTGATAATCAGCTGCGGTGGTAAGGAGGATACTACCCATTCTTCTCCATTTGCGGCCGACGGGAGACAGACCAAAGCGCGCCATCTGTTGCATGTCCTCTTTGGTCATCTTGTTCATAATAATCGGCATTGAGGCTGTCGCCGTAGCCCCCTTGAGGTCGTCGGCGGTAAGGTCAGCAGTATCGTCGTTGATATTCTTCTGGGCGATCGCAGAAAAATCCGAGCCTTCCGCTATACCGTCCAGCACCTTGGTTCCGGCTGAACTCCGATAAAAGTCCAGCAGATATTTCAACTCGGCAGCATCCATCCGCTCACTTATCGCAATAGCCAATGCGCCTTGAAGGTCGGGCAATATCGCTATCGTACCGGGAACAGTAATCTCTTCCTCGGCCTTTATGGCTACGGCTGTGACCCCCGGATACTCAAACTCCAAAGCCCTGAACTGCGCATTGTCCGCAAAAACCTTTGGCAAGGTCTCCGTATATGCCCTTTTCAATTGCCTGCGCGTCAACTGCTCGCTGTTCAGCAGGACCGCGAGTTCCAACGCCAATGCTTTGGACTCTTCCGTCGGCTTGATCAGCGGTAGCGCCGCCATTGGAACGGGAACCGATTGCTTCGGCGCCTCTTTGGCGCCTGCCTCTGGCACCGCAATGAACGCCAGCGCGATGAGCGCAAGCCACCTCACGCCAGCTCCCTTTCCCTTGCCGGAACGCCCGCCTTGGCCTTCGCCTTGAGGTAACGGTGCATATGTTCGGTCACGTCGCGGCCGTCGCGGATGGCCCAGACGACGAGGCTTGCGCCGCGCACGATGTCTCCTGCCGCAAACACGCCGTCAACTGAAGTCATCATGCTCTTGTGGTCGACGCGCAGCGTGCCCCAGCGGGTGACGGAGAGGTCCTGCGATCCGAACAGCTTGGGCAGCTCTTCGGGGTCATAGCCCAGCGCCTTGATGACGAGGTCCGCCTCCAGCGTGAACTCGCTGCCCGGCTCCGCCTCCGGCGCGCGGCGTCCGCTGGCATCCGGCTGGCCGAGGCGCATCCTCACCGCCTTGACGCCGGAGACGTGATCGACACCCTCGAACGCCACCGGCGCGGAGAGCCACACGAACTCGACGCCTTCTTCCTCCGCGTTCTGCACCTCGCGCTGCGATCCGGGCATATTGTCCCGGTCACGCCGGTAGAGGCACTTGACCGACTTCGCGCCCTGGCGAACAGCCGTGCGCACGCAGTCCATCGCGGTGTCGCCGCCGCCGATGACGACGACATGCTTGTCCTTCGCCAGCAGGCTGCCGTCCGCATGGCCCGGCACCTCGTCGCCAAAGCTCGCGCGGTTGGAGGCGATCAGGTAATCCAGCGCGGCGACCACGCCCGGCGCGCCGACGCCCGGCGCCTTGATATCGCGTGCCTTGTAGACGCCGGTGGCGATGAGGATCGCGTCGTGCTTTTGCCGCAGCTCCTCCAGCGTGGCGTCGCGGCCGACCTCGAAGCCCTCATGGAAAACAATGCCGCCGTCTTTCAGGCGCTGGACGCGGCGCATGACCACGTCCTTCTCCAGCTTGAAGCCGGGGATACCATAGGTCAGCAGGCCGCCCGCGCGGTCATGCCGATCATAGACGTGGACCTCGTGCCCCGCCGCGCGCAGATATTCCGCCGTGGTCAGCCCAGCCGGGCCAGCGCCGATGATGCCGACGGACTGGCCAGTGGCCTTGCCGGGCACGAGCGGCTCGACCCAGCCTTCCTTCCACGCGGTATCGGTGATGAACTTTTCCACGCTGCCGATGGTGACGGAGCCATGGCCGGAGAACTCGATGACGCAGTTGCCCTCGCACAGCCTATCCTGCGGGCAGATGCGGCCGCAGATTTCCGGCATGGTCGAGGTGGCGTTGGACAGCTCATAGGCTTCGCGCAGCCGCCCTTCGGCGGTCAGGCGCAGCCAGTCCGGGATATGATTGTGCAGCGGGCAATGGGTGGAGCAATAAGGCACGCCGCATTGCGAGCAGCGCGAGGCCTGCTCCTCGGCTTTTTCCACGTGGAAAGACCTGGAAATCTCGGTGAAATCATGGGCGCGCTCGCTGGCCGTTCGCTTGGAGGGATAATCCTGCGCGGTGCCGACGAATTTCAGCATGGGATTGTCGCCCATAACACTCAAGCTCCTGCTTACCTTTCGGGTGGAGCCGCGCACATAGGCATGTTTTCCGCGAAAGTCACGCGAAAAATGCGATTTAGGTAAGCATGCGCTACCTATTTGCGATTCAGACTGGAGTTATGCGGTTCAGCTCGTCGCACGGCTGTCAAATATTAAGTCCGCTTCGGACCTACCGTGCGGCCAGCCACACCAAGGCTGCGGCTCCGGCAACGATGCGATACCATGCGAACGGCGCGAAGCCTATGCGGCTCACCACCGCTACGAACCCCTTCACCACCAGCAGCGCAACGATGAACGACACGACGAAGCCGACGCCGATCGCCTGCATATCGTCGTTCGTCAGCGCCGCGCCATGCTTATAGAGCTGAAGCGCGGTCGCGCCGCTGAGCGTTGGCACAGCGAGAAAGAAGCTGAACTCCGCCGCAGTCCTGCGCTCCACGCCAAAGGCCATGGCGCCCAATATCGTCGCGCCGGAGCGGCTGACGCCCGGAATCATCGCGATGCACTGCACCAGTCCGATCAGCAGCGATGTCCGTGCCCCCACATCCGCGATGCCGCCAGCATGTTTGGGCCTGGCGATCCGCTCCACCCACAATATCGCGAAACCGCCGATGATGAGCGCCCACGCCACCACCATGGCATTTTCGAGCAACAGCTCGATCACATCACCAAAGGCCAGCCCCAGCACCACCGCCGGAATGAAGGCGAGCAGCAGGTTGATGACGAACGCGAAGGCATGCCGCTCTGCCTTCATCATGCCGATCAACACCGCCCAGAAGGTGCGCCAATAGAGCACCAGGATCGCCAGGATCGCGCCCGGCTGGATCGCGATGTTGAACAGCGCCCATTTCTCGGCATCATATCCCAGCAGCTCGGTGGCGAGGATCAGGTGACCGGTCGAGGAGACGGGGAGATATTCCGTCACCCCTTCGACAATGCCGAGGATGACGGGCGTCGCGATGTCGCTCATGCCCGCTCAGGCCTTGGCGCGCGCGGTGAAGCGGCCGTGTTTGCGATATTGCACCAGCCACTGGTCCGCCACTGCGGCAAGCGGCGTGGGCGCGATGCCGAGATCCGCCAACCCCTTGGCCTTGGCATCGACCACGTTGTCCGTTTGCAGCATCCGCCATTGATCGAGCGTGATCGGCGCGGCGGGCATCCAGCCGGTGAGGCGCGCCATCCACTCCGACGCGCAGGCAGGCATCGCGACCATCGCAGGCTTGTGGCCGATGGCGTCTGCCAGCCACGCGTTGATCTGCGCCATGCTCAGCACCTGCGGCCCACCCAGCTCATAGGTCTTGCCCGCATGGACCTGCGCATCCGCCACCGCCGCCGCGATCGCGCGGGCGACATCAACGACATAGACTGGCTGGAATTTCGTCTCGCCTGCGATGATCGGCAGCACCGGCGCCAAGCGGATGAGGTTGGCGAAGCGGTTGGTGAACTGATCCTCGCGCCCGAACAGGATAGATGGGCGGATGAGCGTTGCCGCAGGGAACGCCGCGCGCACCGCCTGCTCGCCCTGCCCCTTCGAACGGCCATAGGCAGACTGGCTCTGCGCATCCGACCCGATGGCCGAGATGTGCACGAGCGTCTTCACGCCGGCTTCGGTCGCCGCTTTCGCCACATTGGCCGCGCCCTTGTGGTTGATGCCGTCCATATCGCCCTTGAGCACCGCGACGAGGTTTACCACCGCGTCCGCCCCGGCGACCGCGCGCGCCACGCTGGCAGGATTGCGCACATCGGCGTGCACGAGCTGGCTCTGGCCGAGATTGCCGAGCGGCTTAACCCGCAGCGCATTGGCAGGCTCGCGCTCCGCCACGCGCACACGAAAGCCCCTGCCCAGCAGCTCCTGCGCCACATAGCGCCCCAGGAACCCGCCACCCCCGAAAACCGTTACCAGCATGAAATCATCCTTGCGCTTGCGAATGCCTGCACCGCCAATGCACCATGGCCGCGCGCGAGACAATGGCCTGCGCGCAGGCGCGCGGGCGGCGGCGCAAATTTTCTGGGATGCGCGATTGACAAGGCGCGACCCAAAAGGCTAAGCGCGCCGCCTACCCCGTGCCCAGATGGCGGAATTGGTAGACGCACCAGCTTCAGGTGCTGGCGCTCGCAAGGGCGTGGAGGTTCGAGTCCTCTTCTGGGCACCAGTGACCTTTCCGGCAACGTCCGGAAACGTCCAGTAAGCAGCTGGTTTTTCAGCATTTTTTCAGTCACAATCGCCAGTAACCGTCCGGTCCGTTCCGCCGGTATCCAGCTCAAGACCAACAGATTTGTTGGTGTTTTTGTTGGTGCTGGAACGGCCCGGCCAGCTGGGACCAACACCATGCTTACGCACATCCAAATCGCTTCAGCCAAACCATCGGCGAAGCCTTACAACCTCAGCGATTCTCACGGCCTCTATTTAAGCGTTCAACCGAATGGCTCAAAACTGTGGCGGATGAGCTATCGCTACCTCGGCAAACAGAAGACGCTTCATATCGGACCATGGCCAGAAGTTGGCTTGGCGGAGGCACGCACTCGTCGAGACGAAGCACGCAAGAAGATCGCAGCCGGGTTGGACCCTGTTCAGGAAAAACGACGGGCGCGCGTCGCCGCCGAAGTTGCTGCCGACAACACCTTCAAGACCATTGCGGAGGAATGGGTAGCCAAAAGCGAACGCGAGGGCCGTGCGCCCGTCACATTGGACAAGATTCGCTGGCTGCTCGGCATGGCCTATCCGATGATCGGAAGTTTACCGATTGCGCAAATTTCACCCCAGGAGGTCCTCGCCGTTCTTCGGAAGGTGGAGGCAACCGGACGGTATGAAAGTGCACGACGCATGCGCAGCGTGCTCAGCCGGGTGTTCCGCTATGCCATCGCAACCGCCCGCGCCGATCGCGACGTTGCCTCGGATCTGCGCGGCGCTCTCATAACGCCCAAGGTCCAGCACCTTGCGGCAATCACCACGCCCAAGGAGGCTGGCGCACTTTTGCGGGCAATAGATGGTTATACCGGCCATAAAATAACTGCGATTGCACTGCGGCTTTCGCCACATCTCTTCGTGCGGCCGGGAGAACTGCGTAGCGCGGAATGGTCGGAAATCGACTTCCAGACTGCAATCTGGTCGATTCCTGCAGAGAAAATGAAGATGCGCCGGCCCCACCGCGTTCCGCTCTCAAGTCAAGTGCTCAGCATTCTGATTGAACTGCAACCGTTGACCGGTAACGGACGATTTTTGTTTCCGTCATTCCGATCACCGCGGCAATGCATGTCGGAAAACACCATCAACGGGTCGTTGCGCCGCTTGGGATACAGTCAGGAGGAAATGACTGCTCATGGCTTCCGGGCAATGGCCGCGACACTCCTCAATGAAATGGGCATGTGGAACCCCGATGCGATCGAGCGTCAGCTTGCGCATCTCGATACCAACGGGGTTCGCCGCGCTTACACGCGCGGCGAATATTGGGACGAGCGCGTCAAAATGATGCAGCACTGGTCCGACTATCTCGACCAGCTGCGCGATGGTGCGAAAATTCTCAGGCCCAATTTCGGAGGAGGCCGAAACAATGATCGCTAGGTTCGTGTCAGCGCCCTGAGGCTCTTGTACGGGATCAATGTCGCCCGCCCCACCTTGACCGTTTCCAGATCGCCGGACTGGATCAGTTCGTAAATACGCGAACGGCTCAGACCGGTGATCTGGACGGCTCTCGAAATGCGCACCGTGAGCGGCTCGAGTGGCATGGCGTAAGGATCCTCGTTGCTGGTGTATGACATTCTATGACCTCGTACGGCCACGTGCGAACTCGCGATCGCTGTCCAGAAAGGCCGTCAGCATCGCCGGGATGAGCTCGGCCACCGGTTCCTCACAGCCATAATGCTCGGCATAGGCTGCGGCGTAATCCTGCAAGCGCTGATGGAGGTCCGGCAGGATGCTGATGGCAAGCTTGACCGGCGTGCGATCGGGAAGCTTGGGCAATCGGATAGCGCTCATGGCATTTCTCCTCCATTCCAGGGTGCAAGCACCAGATCCTTGTGGACCACCAATCTGACTGGCGCGCCCGGTCGGATGCGGATGGTCGGTTGGATATCGAGATTGCGCTGGGTGATCTGGTCCCCTGCCCTCGCGACATTCTGCTGGGTGGCTTCGCGGATTGCTTGGACCAAGTCGCTCTCACCGGTGACCGTGAGTTCGGTTCCGACCCCGAGCAAGGTCGCGAGTGCCACGCCCTTCAGCAACGCCCAGGTGTGGAAGTCGACCTTATCGGAAAGACCGGCATAACCTGCCGCATCGGTAGCAGGCACATTATCGATCCGTAGCGAGCTGCCATCGGGCAGGATAATTCGTTGCCAGACGATCAGCGCGCGGCGCTGGCCGAATGCGACCACACTATCGTAGCTGCCGATGAGCCGCGCGCCCTGCGGCACGAGCAGGATACTGCCCGTCGCGCTGTCATAAGCGTTCTCGGTGACCTGCGCGGTGACCAGACCGGGCAGATCGGAGTTGAGGCCGGTGATGAGGCTCGCTGCGATGACGCTTCCCGCCATCAGCGTGTAAGGCGATGGCGGCGGCTTTACCGCATGCGGATTGACATCGCTGCGGGGATCGAGCGTGGCGACGAACGCTGCCTTGCGGTCTTGCACGCCGCCTTCGCCTATCGAGGCGGGTGGCAGAGACGCCGTAGCGGCAGGATCGGATGAAGCTGATGCACCATCTGGCGAGGCCGACCCGGACACAGGACCGCCCTGACGACCCTCGACCAGCAACCCGGACTCGCGTGCGGCCTTGAACTCGGCCAGACGGCGTTCCCGCTCGGCCGCTTCCATCTGTTGCAGTTGCTGGCCGGTTGGATCGACAGGCGCGGTAATCATCGTCTGATTATGCTCAAGGATAGGCCTGCCGAGATCGCCGGGCAGCGGCGGGCCGAGCTGCGGGACGTCACCGTAACTGGCAGGAGCACCGTTGAGGACGTCGCTGGTCGGGCGCACACTGGGCTGCGACAGATCCTGCGGCGCTTCTCTTGGGTGCAATAACCGGGGCTTCAATGCCATCCAGGTCACGGCGATCAGGCTGACCGAGAGGGTGGCGGCAGCCGCGACGATCACACCGCGCTTGAACCGGATCGCGCGGGGCGGTCGCGCCCGGATCGCCAGCGTCTCGGGATCGACCTTGGGGCTGGGCTGTGCAAGGGTCTCGTTCACGACGCCCTCCGCCGCGTGTTCGTCTCGCCGATCCGGGTTATCCGCACGATATCCTGACGTTTGAGTCCAAACCGCAGTTCGGCCGCATCGAAGATCCGGTCAACGACATAATAGCGCCCCTGCACCCGGTAGTTGACCAAGCTGGCTGCTCCTTTCGCGTCGACCAGGAAGAGCGGCGGCGCTTCCCCGACACCAAGTGAGGCAGGGAACTCGATGAACGTCTGCCGACCATCATCGAACGCGCGCAGCGGCCGCCATGCCGGCTTGTCGCCGGAGATCACATAGTTGAAGTGCAGCTGGTCGACCGAGAGGCCGGTTGCTACAGGTTGGATCGCGCGGGCGTGGTCCTCTGCCGCCTTCAGCGCGATGAGCTGGTCCTGCGGATAGGTCCACGACAAAGCCACCATGGCCGAGCGTTCGGCGCTCGAAAGGGCGAGATGATAAGTCCGCCGGTCGGTCGTGATGACGAGGTTGGTGGTAAGCCCGGCGGAGAAGGGCTTCACCAGCACATGCGTTCGCTTGCCTTCGCCGCTGCCACTTGCGGTGTCTCCGATCACCCAGCGGACCGTGTCGCCGGCAGCGACCGCGCCCAGCACTTCGCCGGGCTGCAGCGCGATGTCCGTCACCTGTCCGGGTGCGGTCAGTACGCGGTAGATCGCGCCTTCACTATAGGGATAGATTTGGACCGCGCCCAGATAGCCGGCTGTGACGGGTGCAAGCGTGGCCGCGCGGTTGGCGGCGCGGACGCGTGCCTCAGTTGGCGAAAGCGGTTTGCGGTGAAGCGACTTTAGGTGCGGCGTCGCCGAGGGAACGGAGCGTGCAACTGCGGGTGCTGCCGTGGCAGCAGGGGCCGCTGGTGGAACCGCAGGTGGTACAGGTGCGGTCTGGGCGGCGGTGATACTGGCGCTTGCGAGCAGGCCGATGAGGACAAGAGTTTTCATGGGCGGTTCTCCGCTTGGGGCTGTTGGATTGGGGCGAGGTTCGGATCGAGGGGTGACCCGAGCGGGAGGTTGGCTGCTGGTGCTGCGGCGGTGATGCTCGCGGACGAAGGCGATGCGGGCGCGGTCGCACCCGGTTCGAGCTCACGGCTCCAGTCGATCGCATCGACATAGAGGCCGAGCGGATTGCGGCGGAGCGCCTCGGCGGTCTCCGGGGATTTGAGGAGCACGGTGAGAATCCCGGTCCAATGCTCGCTCGCACCGCGCGCGCCGCGTTCGTAGCTGGTCTCGATCCATTTGACCTGGAAGGACCGGTCGGACGCACGCACGACGCTCGTCACCTGCACCGATACGGTTCTGGTTCCGACATGGCCGAACGGGTCGGCAAGCCTGGCATAGTCGCCTAGAAAGATCGCGCCGCGCCGGGTGGTGAAGTCATAGGCCGACAGCCAGTCCTGGCGCATCAGCACCGGATCGAGTGAGACCGAGCGCACGCTGGTGATGAACCGGCCAAGGAACCAGGCGATCTGGGGGTCGGTCGGCCGGTAGCCTGCCTCGGCTGGAGACACCGCGCGTGGCTCCCCGAGCTTATCGACCTCTACCACATAGGGAATGACGCGGCTCTGGAGCGATTGCCAGAGCAGTCCTGCCGAGAGCGCGGTAGCAAGCCCCAGGCATCCGAATGCCATCAATCGCCAGTTGCGGGCCTGGACCCGGGCAGAGCCGATACGCTCGTCCCAGACTTGCCCCGCTCGGCTGTAGGGCGTTTCTGGTGGCGGCGTCTCGCCATAGCGTTGCACGGCACGTTTGAAGAGCATCAGTCGTCCCTTTCCTTGATATCGGGGGTTGCGCCGCCACCACCGCCAGATCCCTGACCAACGGCATGGATGACGGCCTGGCGGTGGTGTCGGTTCGAGGCCTGATCCTTCATCGCGCGCGCCCATCCGGGCATGCTGCGCGCGTCGTCTCCGTCGCTGGCGGCAGCAGATGATGAAGCGCCGACCATGGCGCGGAATGCACCTTGCCGCCCGGCTTCGGCCGCCTCGCCAAAGCCCAGCGCGGCAGACATGCGGGATCGGGCAGCACTCGACGCGGCGGTCGCGACGCCTTGAAGCCCCGCACCGACGGACGCCGTACCGCTTCCCTCCTGACCGAGCCGATAGGCGATGGACACTGCCGAACCCATCGCCGTGCCGGCGCGCACCGCGCGAAGACCGGCCGATGCAGCACCGCGGGCAGCGCCTACCGCGCCTGCGCCGCCGAGCACGATCATGCCACCTGCGCCAAGCGTGGTGCCTAGTGCCGCGCCTGCTCCCAGTTGCGGTGCGCCCGCGACGAGACCTGAGGCAATGCCGGGGCCGAAGATACCGAGCCCGAACAGTGCAAGGCTGGCGAGCACCAGACTCATCGCCTGCGCGATGTCGGGCTCCTGTCCCTGCAGCGCAGACGTGAACTGCGCAAAATAGGTCGAGCCGATGCCGACGATGACGGCAAGTACCATCACCTTGATGCCCGACGAGACGACATGCCCAAGCACCCGCTCGGCAAGAAAGCTCGTCCGGTTCCAGAGCGCGAACGGCACGAGGATGAACCCGGCAAGGCTTGCGAGCTTGAATTCGAGGATCGTTACGAACATCTGCACGGCGAGGATGAAGAAGGCCAATATGACGATCACCCAGGCGACCAGCAGCACGACGATGGTGAGGAAATTGTCGAAGAAGGTCGTGAAGCCGAGATACTGATCGACCTGTTGCAGAAGTGGCCAGGCAGCCGAGAAGCCGGTTCCGGCGAGCCGCCCTGGCCGGAGCAAATCGGCGGCGGCAAGTGTCCCACCGCCCGCCGTAAGCCCTGCCTGCGCGAATGAGCGGAAGATAATGTCGGCGAGCACGTTGAAATTGTTGAGGATGAAGGCGAAGGTGCCGACATAGAGGATCTTGCGGATGAGGCGCCCAAGCACATTGTCGTCGCCGCCCAGCGCCCAGAACAGACCCGCCAGGGTGATGTCGAGCGCGATCAGCGTGCGGCTGAGGAACCCGACATCGGGGCCCAACAGCCCGAAGCCGCTATCGATATAGGCGATGAAGGCGGCCAGGAATTGATCGATGATGTTGAGGTTGTTCAACGCGCTGGATCCTCATGAGAAGAGAAAGGTGCCGCGAGGTTCGAGCGAGGGAGCGGTAACCCGAACCCCGCGGCGACGGCGGCGGCGAGAGGGGGCGGAGCCGCCGCCGTCATCTCGCAAAGCTCAAGGAATGGTGTAGGCGCTTCCCGACCCGAGGAACTTGGCAGTCGCGCCGCGCGCGTTGAGCCGGCTCTGCGCGTCTGCCGCGCGGTCGATCGCATCGGCGCGATATTGCGCGGCCATGAGCTGCTGGATCTGGAACTGTTGCTTGGCGACGAGCGCCAAAAGCTGATTGGTCGCCTGGCCTGCCTGCAGCGCTCCTTGCGCATTCTGGCTGCGCGCGATGATGCCGTTCAGATTGGCGGCGTCAGCGGTGATATTCTCGACCACCTGCGCCTGCACCGTCATCGTTTGCTGATAGGCGTCCATCGCAAGGGTGAACCGGCTCTTGGCGGCCAGAACCTGGCCATTGCCGGTCAGAGCCTGGTTGAAGGTGGCCGGAAACTGCGTGCGGAACTGCTGGTTCAAGGTGGCAACCTGGAACTGGATGCCCTTGGCCTGCGCCATCAGCGCGTCGATCTGTTGGATGGTTTGGCTAAGCGCCTGCAGCTCGGGAAACGTGATCGTGCTCAGGTTCCTGGCTTGGTTGATCAGGCTCTGCGCCTGGTTCTGCAGCATGCGGATCTGGTTGTTGATCTGCGCGAGCGTGCGCGCGGCCGTGAGGATATTCTGGCTGTAGTTCGACGGGTCGAACACGACGAGCGCCTGCGCCGAGCTTGGCGGAAGAACCGCGGCGGCGATGAGCGAACCGGTGGCAGCAACAGACAGGGCGGCGGAGAGGATCTTGCTTTTCATGAGAGAACTCCTTCTGGGATCAGGGGGTGGGAAAGTCGGCGATGAGGTCTGCGGCCCAACCAAGGTCGGCGGCGCGCAGGAAGTGCTCCGCAAAGGCATCCGCGCCATGCGAGTTGTTGGTCTGGCGCATTCCCGGGCGCAAAACCGGTTCCCACTTTTGCTGGGAATGCTTGAGGATCGCATCGATCCGCTTCTGGCTGGCGGGATCGGACGCACCGCAGAGTGCCAGCGCGATTGGCCCCAGGCCGAGCTCGAACAGACGGTTGCCGCGCGCGGATTGCAGATAATAATGGCGCTTGGGGGTCGCCCGGCTGATGAGCTCGATTTGTCGGTCGTTGAGCCCAAACCGCGCATAGGCGTCGCGGCTCTGCGGTTCGATGGCGCGATCATTGGGGAGCAGGATGCGCTGCGGGCAGCTCTCGATGATCGCGGGCGCGATGCTGCTCCCCGCAATATCGGCGAGGCTCTGCGTTGCGAAGACCACCGCGACGTTCTTCTTGCGCAGGGTCTTCAGCCACTCGCGAATGCGTGCGGCGAAGAGCGAGGAGTCGAGGAAGATCCAGGCCTCGTCGAGGATCAAGAGCGTCGGCCGCCCATCGAACCGCTCCTCGAGACGGTGGAACAGGTAAGTAAGGACGGGCGCGACGACGCTGGTCTGCCCCATCAGGCCTTCGGTCTCGAAGCACAGGACATCGGCGAATGCGAGGGAACTGGTCGACGCGTCGAACAGCGCACCGTAGGGACCATCGAGCGTATAGGGCTGGATGGCGAGGCGCAGCGCATTCGACTGGAGCAGCAGCGACAAGCCGGTCATCGTCCGCTCCTGCGGCGGTGCCGATGCGAGGCTTCCCAGCGCCGACCAGACCGCGTCCTTGACCTCGGGCGTGACGGTGACGCGCTCGGCTTGGAGCAGTGCCGCAATCCATTCCGCTGCCCAGGCGCGGGTTGCGAGATCGTCGATATGCGCGAGCGGCTGGAACGCGAGCGCTTCGCCATCCGTCGCACCAAGCGCATAATGTGCGCCGCCACACGCCAGCACCGCCGCACGGGCGGACAAGCCCTTGTCGAAGAGGATGACTTGCGCCTCAGCATGGCGACGGAACTGGAGCGCGATCAGGCTGAGCAGCACCGACTTGCCCGCACCCGTCGGTCCCACCACCATCATATGGCCGACATCGCCGACATGGGTGGAGAGACGAAACGGCGTCGATCCTGCGGTCTTCGCTATCAAGAGCGGCGGACCACCCAAATGCGCGTTCCGTGCGGGGCCCGCCCATATCGACGAGAGCGGCATCAGATGCGCCAAGTTCAGCGTATGGACGACGGGCTGGCGCACGTTGGCGTAGAGGTGGCCGGGAAGCGACGAGAGCCAGGCTTCAACCGCGTTGACGCCCTCACGTACGCAAGTGAAGCCAAGGCCGCCGATTATCCGTTCGACATGCCTGATCTTGGCCTCGACGCCAGCTCGGGTGTCGTCAGAGACGGTGATGGTCGTGGTGAGATAGCCGAATGCGACATGGTCGCCGCCCAAGGCCTGCAACGCCTGATCGGCGTCAGCGACCTTGTTGTCGGCATCGCTATCAAGAAGCTGCGCCGGGCTATTGTACATCACGTCGCGCAGCAGCGCGGTTATCGACTTGCGCTTGTTGAACCATTGGCGGCGGAGTTTGGTCAGAAGCCGGGTCGCATCCTGCTTGTCGAGCGCAATAAAGCGCGTGACCCAGCGATAGGGAAAGTCGGCCTCGTTAAGCGTGTCGAAGATTCCCGGTCGGCTGACATTGGGGAAGCCGACAAGGGTGAGAGTGCGCAAGTGTCTCTCGCCAAGCCTTGGCTCGAGGCCACCGACAAGAGGCGTATCGGCGAGCAGCGCGTCGAGATACATCGGCGTCTCGGGCACCGCGAGAGACACATGCCGGTTCGAGATCGTATCGTGGAGATAGGTTAGAGTCTCGGCGGACGAGAGCGCGTGCATCTCGGGCATGAAGGCGGCGAACAGGTCGAGCGCGCGATCGGTCTCCGCAACGAAGCTTGCCAAAGCGCCGCGCCAGTCCCGGCCTGCAAGTGACCCAGCGTCGGTGTCGGGGCGATCGACGAGGGACCGCCCGGCGGCATCCGCGCCGTCGGCAGTGGGCATCCAGACGAGGGTCAGATAATAGTGGCTTTCGAAATGCGCGCCTTCCGCCTCGAAGCCGGCCCGTCGCTCCTGGTCGACGAGCCAGGATGCGGGATCGGGAAAATCGCTTGGCGGATAACCCATTGCCTCACAGCGTTCCGCCTCGAAGAACAGCGCCCATCCCGTGCCGAAGCGCTTCAGGACATTGTTCGCCCGTGCACAGGCCGACATGAGTTCGGCCTGCGTCGCGCTTTCGAGATCGGGTCCGCGGAACGCCAGCGTGCGCTGGAAGCTGCCGTCCTTGTTGAGGACAATGCCTTCCTCGACCAGCGCCGCCCACGGCAGATGGTCGGCCAATCGATCGGCCCGGGTGCGATATTCCCGCAGGCTCAGCATGACCAATAGCTCCGCTGCTTGAGGTGCCGGACAAGCACGGGCACGAAGGCTGGATCGCGGCGCGTGACGAACACCGCGATGCTGTGGCCCACGGCCCAGAGGACGATCCCGGCGATCCACTGCTGGAGCCCGAGACCGATCGCGGCGGCCAGGGTGCCGTTGACGATCGCCAGGCCGCGTGGCGCGCCGCCCAGCAGGATTGGCGATCCGAGGCTCCCGTGGATGGGAACCTCGAAGCCGTCGATGGAAGCATTATCGCTCATGCGACCAGTGCCCCGCCGCCGAAGCTGAAGAAGGAAAGGAAGAAGCTCGATGCCGCGAACGCGATCGAGAGGCCGAAGATAATCTGGATGAGACGGCGGAACCCACCTGCGGTCTCGCCGAACGCCAGTGTCAACCCGGTGACGATGATGATGATCACCGCGATAATCTTCGCGACCGGCCCTTCGACCGAGGAGAGCACCTGCTGGAGCGGCTGTTCCCATGGCATGCCGGTGCCGGCGGCATGGGCGATGCCGGCGAGGAACAGTCCGAAGCCGACGGTTGCTCCGGCGACCAAAGTGGTGGGACGAATGGGGAAATGGTGAGCAGTCATGATCAATCTCCTTGGGTTCGAGGGGTGAGAAGTTCGGTGAGGCTGTAGGCGCCGGTGTCCGGGTCGAGCGGGCCGACGCGAGCGATGCTGGCGATCCGGCGTCCCGTGCCGCGCCCCGATATGAAGACGATGAGATCGATGGCCTCAGCGATCAGCCGACGTGGCACGGTGATGACCGCTTCCTGGACCAGCTGCTCCAACCGGGTGAGCGCGGCATGGGCGCTGTTGGCATGGACGGTCGCGATGCCGCCGGGGTGGCCCGTGTTCCACGCTTTCAGCATATCGAGCGCCTCGGGACCGCGCACCTCGCCGACGATGATGCGATCGGGCCGTAGCCGCAGGGTCGAGCGCACCAGGTCGGTCATCGTCGTGATGCCCGGCCGTGTGCGCAGCGCGACGGCGTCAGGCAGCGGGCATTGCAGTTCCCGCGTATCTTCGATCAGGATGACGCGCGCATCGACCCACTCCATCTCGGCAAGCAGCGCGTTGGCGAGCGTGGTCTTGCCCGAACTGGTGCCGCCTGCGACGAGGATGTTGTAGCGCTGGGTCACCGCCGCGCGAAGTGTATCCGCAGCAGCCTCGCTCATGATCCCGTCGGCGACATAGTCGTCGAGCGTGTGCAGGCGCTCGGCGGGCTTGCGGATCGAGAAGCACGGTCCCGTCGAGACCGGCGGGAGCACGCCTTCGAAGCGCTCGCCGGCCCGGCCCTCAGCGTGCGGGGGAAGCTCGGCAGAGACGATAGGACGATCGCCATGGACTTCGGCGCGGGCGTGGCTGGCGACAAGGCGAATGATGCGCTCGACCTGATCCGGCGCGATCCTGACGCCGGTATCGACCCTGCCTTCACCCAGCCGGTCGAGCCGCAGTGCGCCGTCAGGGTTGACCATGATCTCGACGACTGAAGTATCGGCAAGGGCGAGCGCGATATCCGGCCCCATCGCAGTCCGCAGCATGGCGCGGCGGCGGTCCTGGGCAAGCGCGCCGCTCATTGGTCGCCCTCCACACCGAAGGTGCGCCGACCGGCGGCAACCTGTCTTCCGACCTGCGCGACGAAGGCCTCGAAGCGCTTGGTCGCCATGGCGCGGCCAGCCTGGTCGTTCTCGGCAAGCGGAGCCTGGATCGAGAGCTCGAAGCGGATGAAGAGCGCCAGTGTCTCGAGAATGACATCATCGTCGCGCTCGATGCGCGCGAGCGCCTTCGACATCCGGTCGAGCCGCAGCCCGAAACGATCATCGAGCTCGGAGACGCCGCGGCGATTGAGCCAAGCCGTCAGCGCATCGACGAGGATGGACGACTTCGATGCTCCCGGCTTGGCGGCGAGAGCCTCGAGCCTGTCGCTCAGAGGTTTGGGGAGGAAGAGCTGGTGGCGGACTTTCTCGACCATAGTCAGAAGTCCAACTGCAGATCGTCGGGACGCGACGAGCTGGAATCTAGTGTATAGACGGTGCGCGATGCGGCGAGCGTCTGGGCTTGGTCCATGGCACGCTTGTCGGCCAAGGTGTCGCCGTCGTCCTCGGCAAGACCCAGCACATTGGTAGGTGCCAGATCGACGGGCGATACCTGCTCGACGTCATGGGCAGGATGCCGGACCTGCTCGAGACCACCGCCGTTATCTTCGGCGCTCTCGTCTGCAATCTCGCCCAGACGAGCGTCGGTGCCTCGAACATGGTCGCGCCAATCGTCGAGACGTGCTGCGGGAAGGTCAGGATAGCGCCTGCCATCGAGCGTTGGTGGGGGAAGGATGCGCGCCCTGAAGGTAGGGTCTTCGTAGTAGCGCAGCTTCTTCGCGCGCACCGGCGGGTGTCCGGCGACAAGAAGGAGCTCATCGACCGGAGGCAGCTGCATGACCTCGCCGGGCGTCAGCAGCGCCCGTGCGGTCTCCTGCCGACTGACCATGACATGGGCGAGCCACGGCGCGAGCCGATGGCCGGCATAGTTGCGCATCGCGCGTTGCTCGGTCGCGGTACCGAGCGCGTCGGAGATCCGCTTGGCTGTGCGCTCGTCATTGGTCGCGAACGCAACGCGGACATGACAATTGTCGAGGATGGCGTTGTGCTCGCCATAGGCTTTCTCGATCTGATTGAGGCTCTGGGCGATCAGGAAGGCTCGAACCCCATAGCCCGCAAGGAAGGCAAGGCTCGTCTCGAAGAAGTCGAGGCGTCCCAGCGCCGGAAACTCGTCCAGCATCATAAGGAGCTTATGGCGCGCCGCAGCGTTGGCACCATCTTGCGCATGCAGATGTTCGGTCAGCCGGCGTCCGATCTGGTTGAGCACCAACCGGATCAGCGGCTTGGTGCGGCTGATATCGGAGGGCGGCACGACCAGATAGAGCGAGACCGGGTGGCGACCCTCGACGAGATCTGCAATGCGCCAGTCGGAAGCGGACGTTACCGCAGCGACGGTTGGATCTCGGTAAAGTCCAAGGAACGACATGGCGGTCGACAGCACGCCGGAGCGCTCGTTCTCGCTCTTGTTGAGCAACTCGCGCGCTGCAGACGCCACGACCGGATGGACCACCGGTGCCTCCGTTGTCCCGAGGTGGTTGGTGGTCATCATGACGCGCAGGGTCGCGACGAACGGGCGCTGGGGATCGGAGAGGAAAGTCGCGACGCGGGCGAGCGTCTTATCGGTCTCAGCATAAAGGATGTGGAGGATCGCGCCGACCAGCAGCGAGTGGCTGGTCTTCTCCCAATGGTTGCGCCGGTCGAGTGCGCCTTCCGGATCGACGAGGATATCGGCGATGTTCTGGACGTCGCGCACTTCATCGGCGCCGCGGCGCACTTCGAGCAGCGGGTTGTAGCGCGCGGAGCGGGCATCGGTCGGGTTGAAAAGCAGGCAGTGCGAGAAGCGTGCGCGCCAGCCAGCGGTCAGCTGCCAGTTCTCGCCCTTGATGTCATGGATGACGGCCGAGCCGGACCAGCCGAGAAGCGTGGGAACGACAAGACCGACGCCCTTGCCCGAGCGCGTCGGCGCGAATGCCATGACATGCTCTGGGCCGTCATGGCGGAGATAGCGCTCGCCGAGCCGACCAAGAAAGACGCCGGCGTCGCTGAAAAGTCCTGCTTCCTTGATATCGCGAAGAGATGCCCAATGCGCGGAACCGTAGGTGGTGACATTGCGGCGCTGCCGGGCGCGCCACAAGGAACCGGCCACCGCAGCACCGCATCCCACGAAGCCGCTTGCACCTGCGATCGCGCCAGCGCGGTCGAAGACATGCGGCGCATAGGCGTCGAAGTGATACCACCAGGGGAAAATCGCCCAAGGTCGATAGACAGGAATGCCCCCGATGAACGCCCACGGCGCGCCGAGCTCGGGCTGGTAGGTGAGAGCCGCGGCCGCCCACTGCGTCGCGACCCAAACCCCTAAGAGCACGATCGCGAACACGATAATGATCTGGCCGATCAGGAGTTTGGTGGGTGTCATGCGGGTCTCCGCCCGCACGAGAATCATTCTGTGTGGACGTCACCATTCTCCGCAAATGGGCGATCCTGCGTCAGAGGCTGTCTGGTGCCATCGCGTACGTGCTGGGGGAATTGGAGGCTGCCGTATTTTCCAACGACGCCGGTCGCCCTGTCTATGCAGGCAATGTAGGACGGCGCGAGAAAATGTGAACCGATTGGGCACCGCGCGTCAAAGCGACATAGAGATGCTGCCGGGACATTGCCGACCTGGGCTGATCGGCGTCGAGTATGACGACATGTTGCGCCTCAAGGCCCTTTAGGAGCAGCGTTGAACCGACCGCCTTGGACGGCACGATCCGTCCCGCCTGCCGGTTCCGTTCGCGAAGCATGGCGATTGCAGAGCGAAGATCGGTGCCGCCGCCTGTAGCCATTGTCAGTGCTTCAATCATAATGTTGAACGCGCTGTGCCTGTAAACCCGGCGCTCGCGATCCGAAGCCATGCTCTTGAGAAATGCGATCGCCTGAGGATAGCCTCCATGATTGGACAGGGCGATGGCGGCAAGCTCTTGCGGTGTTGGCGGCGTCCGATTTCGATCGGCCTGGATCGACTGAATTCTCTGTTGCAGTCGATCGCCATACACATTCGTCATGACCTGGGTCAGGAACCCGATGCAGGCCTCCAGCAAAGCGTTGCCGCTTAGGCCATCCATATTCTCAGCGGCGTTGACAATGTCCCCAAAATCTACGGGTTCGACTACGCTCACTCCAGCTGCGCGACTTGCATAATTGTGCCGCGATCCTGCTCGAATAGGATCGCCGACGATAAGGATGCTCTCGTTCGGGCTATTGCGCGAGATGTCGAACTGGACTCGGACCTGTTCGGTAATTGTCGCATTGGTGTCCGCTCCGATAGGGTGCCAGAATATCCGGTTCGGGCATGATCGGAGGTCAATCGACAAACCTCTCGACAGCGCCTCTCGGGCACAAAGCAGCCATTGCCCCAAATCGTCCGCGCCAGCGTTCGACCAGCGCCAAGGGGTCGTCAGCCGACCAATCTCGGGGAATGTGGCAATGACCTCGGAATGCCAGTCAGCAAGAGGGTCTCCTCCGAAGCCGAAAATCGCCTGCATCGGGTCGCCGAAGATGACGGTGGGGATGGCATCGGCAATGCCGGACACAATGGAATTCTGCGTGACCGAACAATCCTGATACTCATCAACCAGCAGGCGCCCGTAAGTCGCTTGCAATTCCCTCGTTATATGACCCGACTGGCATAGTCGTCCGATCGCCGCCTGAACCTGCGAATAGTTCGGCGCCGCGAGCGGGTCCTGCCGGAATCCGGCCCGAGTCGGGAACATCGATATCAAGCCGAGCGCCCAGCCTGCGATCGTATTGAGCCGATAATGGCTGGGCGGCACTCCGTCGCGCTTCAGCCGTTGGCGAAGGGCTGCGACCCCTGCCGTCGTGTGGGTGAGTATCAGCGTCGGCTTCTCAGCCGGGAAGGCCACCGAGCGTGCGATCAATTCGGTTTTGCCGCAACCCGCAGGCGCGACTACATGGCCGCGGCGCGACGCGAGGATCAGCGAAACGTCCACCACTAGCCGACAACCGTCCTTGCCGCAGTGGGCGCTGCGGGTACAGCCCAGGCTCCAGCCCACTGCATCAATCTTGTGACCGGAGCGGTGTAGGCGCTACCGGAGTCGAGCCAAGCCTGCGCAAAGACGGCTCTCGATACCCGCTCTGCTGGCTCAATATCCTTGAACCATTTTCCTTCGCCAGCACATTGACCCAGTATGCCGCGCATCTCTTCGGCAAATGCGGTGCGGCAAACATCCAAGGTGTAGCGATTGCCGCTCAGCTTTAGGATCTTCGCAGCCACCGCATCTTCGCCGCGCCAGTCAACCGCGATTTGGAGCAAATCGGAAATCTTCGTCGCGGGCGCCGCGGCAAAGATGGCTGCCTCGGTAGAAAATCCATCCTGCCAGCGAATGACATCGACCCCGGCTTGCGCCAAGGAAGCATAGGTTTCCGCGGGATAGGATACGTCGGAATCCATGAAAAGCGCAGTGCGATACCCCATCGATGCAAACAGCTGTGCCCGCTCGATCATCGACGAGCCCGCTCCATCAGCCCAATGACATCCGCGCGCAAGAAGGCTCCTGTTGCCGCTGTCCTGAAGCCAAAGGTCCAACCCACGCACCAAGCCGATTTCCGTCTTGCCTTCGCAAACGATGACGCTCGGAGCGAGAAATGCCTCCGCGCAAGCCCGCAAGGTCTTTTGAGCCAGCTCGCTCGTGCCGAGGTGACGAACGACGTTCGTCGTCGCCTTGACTTCTGGCGATAGTATCAGATCGTCAATTGTTGTTGCGGGCGTTGTCTTCCGCTCTGTGCGGACGGCGAACAGTTGGGACGCGGCGAGTTCACGAAGGACGATCGGCGAGTGCGTCGTCATGAAGACTTGCTGGCCCCCATCGTCGGTCTTCGCGCCTAGGGAATCCAGAAGCCGCACGATGCGGTATGGCTCAAGGCCAAACTCGACTTCGTCGATGATGAAGATGGATGAACGGCCCACTTCCTTCTGCAGTCCGGCGACGAGCAGCCGCATCGATCCGGATCCAAGGCTCTTCATTGGGACATGGTCCTCGTCATGCAGCGCGATTGCCCCACCCGACAGTGTGACGCCCCTGACATCGAGGAGTGCTCTGACTTCATCGACACGAATGCCCATGGTATCCGCAATGCGCTTGGAAGCCTCCAGAATCGGCTGTACGCCTTCGCAACCACGATCGGCAAAAGCCTGCCTCGCTTGTCTCGACGCTCCTGCGAGCGCGGCCGCCGCCTGCGTAGCGTCCGCCGACAATTTTCCGAGGATCGATCGTGGGCCAAGCGCCATATGGTGTGCCGCAATTGTGCCAAGCCGCACCGGCGCAACCATCTGACGATGTTTCCACTGGAGGTTTCGCTCACGTCCCTCGGCGCCTGCCCCTTCGGAAAACAGAAGCCATTGCGGCTCGAGATCGTCGCGGACGACGAGACGCAAAGTCAGGACCGTCTCGAGGTGCGATGCGGGTTCATCTTCTATTTCTCCGTTGACCGGGTTCCAGCCACGTAGAAAGTGCCCGTAAGCTTCAAGATTTCTCAGTTCCTCGGACAGTGCGCCGAGCGTGATTTCAATGGTAATGGGCTCGCCGATGTTGCAGCGATGGAAATCGGCATCCGAGAAGGTGAAGGATTGCCTTGCTCCGAGCGTCAACTCGATCGCGTCGAGGATGGTCGACTTCCCGGCGTCTCCTGGCCCTATTAGGCAGTTCAGACCATGCCTTGGCCACCACTTGAGATAATATATTCCACGGAAGTTGCGAATTTGCACCTCACGGATCGCTACCATTTTCCTCCCCCATGCTGCCCAAAGACGCTTTTCCCAGAATGATTGACCTAGCCGCGATCATCAACAAAATCTGGATCCGGGGCGGCGTTGTAGACCCGCTAGGGCCACTAATCTCAACCGCGACGTCCCATCTGCGCTGTATACTGTTGGCATTTTCGCCGCGAGCCCTTGCCTGCGTGGCGTTCTGGCATTCTCTGCTTTTAGCATGCAAGCCAATGGTACCGCACAACCGACTTTGCGCGCACTGCTGCCACGCGGCTTAATGTTGGGCGATTGGCGACTTCTGTCAGAAGCTGCCATTCAAACTCAAACCCGCGAACTACTGACCGTGGTCGGCTGCCGCCCCTTCGATCATCAGCTACAGCGTGTTAATTCGCGCACTAGCGGCCGTACGTACGCCCTTTAGACATTCTCGATACCCGCCGTTTGTTCATCTCGGTTCATGCATGCTGATTTGTCTCAAGGGCATCCCGGTTTCCTTGGCTGCTTAGTCTCTCGTCCAACCCCGAAGCTCGCTAATTCCTGATTTGACTCCGGTGCGGTGACTAATTCATGTCGCTTCAACGTACTGATCGAGCCACTCTTCTATGATGACACCGATTTCACTGATCCGGTTCAATGCGATTGCGGGCTATGCGCGTCTTCCGATGTCGCAACTATTTGGAGTTGAACTCGCCTACTTCGAGGTTGGCGGCGGCGCTGTGGTGGGAATGCTGCTGACAGATCGGAGCGACGGTGATTTCCTGGGCGGTGTCTTTGCCCGTGACGAACGGTTGCGATACCGCTGGTCGTCCCAGACTGACTTCTTTGCAAATCGTGAAGACGCAGAGACCGCGCTTGCACAAGCGATGAACGCGGCCCTGCAGGCGCCGCCGGAAGAACACCACCAGGGTGATACTACAGGGCCGACCGTAGATTTCTTCATGCCTGTTCGCCAAGAGGCGCAGTTGAACCCTGATTTTGTTCGGCTGCGTACCGAAGAGGTATTTTCGCCTGCGCGAGAAATCGTTGAACCGATGATGCGCTGGTATGAGGATGCCGATGGGAATTTCGTTGAACAGTTTCAGACCGCGGGCTTCGATCAACGGATTTGGGAACTCTATCTTTTTGCGACACTGATCGAGCTCGGCTATGAGCTCGATCGTGCAGAAGCAGTTCCTGACTTTTGCGCGCGCAACCTGTTCGGCGAGTTCACCCTAGAAGCTGTAACGGTCGGTCCTACGCGGCAGGGCGGCGTGATCCTACCGCCACCCCCGATCGATACGCCTGAACAGCAGCGCGCCTATCTCAAAGAATATATGCCGATAAAATTTGGCAGCGCTCTCTATAGCAAGTTGCGCAAGGAATACTGGAAGCGCCCGAATGTCACAAAGAAACCATTTCTCCTTGCGATCGCAGATTTCTCATCACCTGGCTCGATGGTACATACTAGGTCGGCGCTGGAGTTATACCTCTACGGGATTGAGCACGATGGCCATCACGATGAGAATGGCAAACTGGTGATCACGCCGCGTCGCATCGAGGAGCATCGTTGGGGAGATAAGGTGATTCCATCCGGCTTTTTCGACCAACCAGAAGCGGAGAATGTCAGCGCTGTCTTCGTGAACAACAGCGGCACCATCTCAAAGTTCAACAGGATGGGTCTTCAGGGAGGCTTTGGAAGCGGCAAGGTCTTGATGATGCGGGAAGGAACAGCGGTCGATCATGACCATGATGCGCTCGAACCGAAGTATTTTCGGGCCATCGTCAATTCAGAAGGTTACACAGAACAATGGATTGAGGGCGCAAACATCTTCCACAATCCAAAAGCATTGTATCCTGTACCAGAGGAGTGGTTCCCTGGCGCTGCCCATCATCGTATCCTCCCCAACGGACAAATGTTGAGCACCACTCCTGATTTCCATCCGTTTGGCTCGATCACACGGCAATGGGCTCCAGTTGATGTCAGTGCTGTTTTGGCCGAAGCTGGCGATAGAACACACATGATGTGGAAGCGGAGACGGGACGACGATTGAGGCGATGCCTCGAAGTAGAATTCCCGTCAGAGGAGTGGCGCACTTCTGTCAATTAGTCGCTGCTTGTTTCCCTTACACCATTGCTGGACCCGCTCTTGCCGGGCGTCACGACTTTTAAGCAAGTGCCCCCCGCTTGATGATTCTCTGTTGGTCGGCTGCGACCTCAGGCAGAGAAATTTGCGCAAATCCTGCACCCTCAAGTTCGCTTCGAACCCAGTGACGGAAACTTTGTGGAAAACATCGGCGACGTTGACCATTTCTGATCGAAGCGCGCTTCAAAACCACATCATCTTTAATTTAACAATTGAAATCTGCTCTGATTTATGATTTAAAAAATCAATGCCAAAGGTAAAGGACGCCCTTAATGGTTTCAGTGTGGCCGAGGTCCACTCGATCAGCGGGCTTTCTATGCCAATGATCGATTATCTGAAGCGTCACGGCTTCCTGCTGCCCGCCTATTGCAGCGGCAATAATCCCCGTGGCCGCGTGCGCTACTATTCTTACCGGGACCTTCTCGTCGCTAAGATGATCCAGTGTTTTCGCGACACTGGCGTTCAGCTCGCTCGTCTGAAGAGTGCAGCGCAACGTCTTTCCGACGACTGTTTCTGGCCCGACGGGGAAACTCCCGTCGGCGGCCTGAACTGGGTGGTCAGCGACGGAAGCGGTATCACCTTTCGGAACCGGCAGCAGCTTCATGAAGATCTTTTAGGGAGTCAACAGCAGGCATTTGCCTTCGTGCTTAACGTTGGAGAACTGCTGCGCGACATTCGCTCGAGCATCCCAAGTGAGAAGCAGGCGCTCTTTTCGATGGCCATCCGCGACCTGCAGTTTGCAACATCAGACCAGGCGAAAGCCGCATGACGCTACCCTTACCCCTACGACCTTTTAGAAGCGTCGGCAGTCGGACGCGAAGCGGGTTCGGTCTGCCTCGGCACTCTTTCCATGTTCAAGCGAGCGTTCTAGCGGCGACCAACTTTTGGAGAGGCGCATGAATTTTCATTCGCGGCCCAGCGCACCCGATGACCTTCCGGCACCTGTCCATCCGGACGACACACTTGTCTGCTGGTCCCGGATGCAGGCCGAGGCCGGCCAGGCGCTTGATGCGATCATTCGCCGAAAGGATCTGGAACGCGAGGCGAACGGGGGGCTTTTTCTTTGGGGGGTCGGCAATGCGCCGTCGCGGTTTGCGAATATATTCGCGATGATGCGACAGCCTGTCAGCGTGATCTTTTCTGTCATGAAGTCCAAGCCGAAACAAATCGACGCAGAGGCGAAGCATCTCTTACTCTGGCGCGCCTACTATGATGCCGCTGGAAAGCCCCATCGACTGCCGGCTGCATCGGTCGTGACCAGCCGAGCAGGCACGTCAGCGGGTCACAAGCGTGCGCATTATGCGCTAATGTGTTTTAGTAATGTTCCGCTGCGGATTAACAGCGGTGGCGCGCGCTTCGATCCCCTAGCATTCCGCAACGTCGGCGAGCAGGGGAGACCAGTTGGCGCATCCCAGGTCACCGCTCTCCTACGTCAGGTCGCAACGCAGCGTGACGACGCTTCCTACGAAGTCAGCATGACCGCTGATCTTGTCGAGGGGTACTGGGTCCGGCTCTGCGATCCGGTCCTAATTGGGCCGACAGAAAAGGCAGAACTCGACAACGTGTCGTCATCATCGGCAACCGACTGGGCTCAACTGGCGGCCCAGCTTAAAAACCGGCCGACGCTCGACCATCTTGGCGAGCTGCTGGTATGACTTCAGAGGTTCCCTTTTCGTTCTCGCAATGCTAAGCATTATACTTTCGGAGGATCAGCAGGGCGATTGGACGCGGAACGCAAGAAGCTAACAGATGAGCTCCGCCGCGTCGGTATCAGCAAGGCCGCGATTGAGGCCGCGTGGCCAAGCTGGTGGGACGAGGCGCTCGCAGCGTCGCCCTCGGGACGCGCCGAGCTGAGGTTTGCGCTCGCCCGCCGGCTCGGTCTTCGTTCACAGCCCCTGCTCGGCGAACGCGTCGAATTTGTCTGGAACGACGAGGCACGGTTCAAGCATCTTACCGCCGAGGACGAAGCTGCACGGGCGGCCATGACATCTTTCGGAATGGCGATCGGTAAATCTTTGCTTCAATCCGTAGCACAGGGCCCTACAATGGGTGTGATCGAAGCCACGCGGCTCCGCGAGGCATTACTCGCTAGGCGACAATTCGCGGATCTCGCCAGCCTAATCTCGACCTGCTGGGCGCTCGGTATTCCGGTCATCCATTTGCGGGTCTTCCCGCTCGATGCCAAGCGTATGCACGCGATGGTCGTGCACTTGAGCGGACGCTTTGCCATCCTTCTCGGACATGATGCGCGTTTTCCCGCCCAACTTGCTTTCACACTTGCCCATGAGCTTGCCCATATCATGCTCGGCCATCTCGCCGACGCGCCAGCGCTGGTCGACCTTGAAGATCCGGCAACAGCCAGTGAGCGCGACGGCCAGGAGCGGGAGGCCGATGAGTATGCCCTAACCGTTCTGACCGGCAGCCCCGATCCGACGATCCAGACAAACATCGATAATTTCAATGCGCCGACGCTGGCGCAAGCGGTGCGCGCCGCGGCGCCCGTTTACAGGATCGACCCCGGCACGCTTGCGCTCTGCCTTGCGTATCGGCGGCAATCTTGGCCTGTTGCAATGGCCGCGCTTGGTAGGCTTTATCCCGAAGTCGGTCCAATTTGGCAGGAAGTCAACGGCGTTGCGGCGCAGCAAATCGACTGGAGCGCTCTCACTGACGATGCATCCGACTATCTTCGTAACATTATGGGGCTGCCGGATGCGTGATCGAGTCCTGTTGGACAATGATATTCTCATCAAGATGTCAGCGTGGCAACTTGATCGCCCATTGATGGACTGCACGACGACCGCATCCGGTACACCGGCGATGCTGGGCGTCGCCGCCTTCGTCATTAGGCGCAAGATCAGAAAGATAGGCCTTCGGAATCCCGTTGCCGCCGAGGCCGCATTTGCACGGCTGAGCGAGGCCTTAGCCGTTGTCGAGCCAACGGAGGAAGAATTGGAGACCGCGGCAGGCCTCGAAGAAGCGGCCAATCGCGTTGAGCTCCAATTCGATACGGGCGAGAGCCAACTTGCCGCGATCCTTTTGCACCGTAGTGCCGCACTGCTGGCTACGGGTGACAAGCGTGCTATTGCCGCTCTCGCAACGCTTGCACCGACCGAGATGGCGGGCCGCGTTGCATCGCTCGAGGGATTTCTACGGCAAATCGTGGCGCGGATCGGGATCGAGGAAACACGCGCGCATATCTGCAGCGAGCCAGCGGTCGATCGGTCTGCGGCGATTTGCTTTGCCTGCCACCGCCGCGAAGCGGTGCTGGAGGCGGATGTGGAAGCCTGCCTAGCCAGCTATCTTGGAGATCTCGGGAAGGCCGCGGGGTCAATCCTGATCAGCAGTCCGGCGCTCTCAGCGCTGGCCGCGTAGAAAGACCGCATAGGGTTTGCGTAGGGTCGCGACGAGGCTGATTGGGATGTCGCGAAGTGGCGCATCGTTCGGGATCTGGGGGGCCTCGAGAATTTCGAGACACGCTTTGTCGACGCGCCCCTTAATATAACGGCCACCGTTCCTCCCCATGCTGTTCCCGATGGGAACTTGCGTCTGATTGAGTGGCAGCTGGAATTCAGCCTTGCGCAGATTGTCGATCCAGAGCGCGTAGCGCGAGCCACGAACACTGATCGCCTCAGGGATTTCGTGCCAGTCGGTCCCGTTTACTGAATATTCCGCCGCGCTGACAGGGTCTGCGAAATGCTTGGAATTGATTTCCTCCATACAGAGCTCGATGACACGACCGCGCGCACCGATCGCCTCGCCGAAAGGCTGTACCATCGTACTGGGATGGCAGGTGCTTCCGCCATACCCCCACAACGCATAACCTGCCTGACGGATTTCCTCATCCTTGCGTGCGATGATCTCTTCGAGGCTCTCGCGCGCATGCACGCCGACCTTCATGAACAAAATGCCGTCGCCGGGCTTGTAGGGTGCGGTCATCGGCTGCCTCCAAACAGTTTGAGCTCATATTCATCGTCATGCGCCTTGCCATAATTGACCCGGTGGCGCTCAAGGACAAAGTGAACGCGCGCTTCCTTGGAGCGACCATAGAAGTGCTCAAGGCGGACAGGGTCAGTGATCGCGGAACTCGGCAACGCGGGCCCTTGGTTGCCCGGGAGCGCCGAAATGTAGAGATTACAGGATCGCAGGTCCGGCGCATCGTCTAAATGATATTCGTGCAGCTTCCGCTGCATTTTCGAGACATAGTAGCCCTTCTCGGCGGCACGGCGCTGAACGCTCGCAAGGACCTGCTTGGGCCATTCGAGCTCGTCGTCGTCAGCAATCACGACCATTCCTTCACCGCCGTGGCGACACGCTTCAATACCACGCTCGACAAATATATTGACGCTCTCGCCATTGTTCGAGGCGCCCCAAGGCGGATTGGTGTAGAAACAGTCGAAAGGCTCGATGTCAGGCAATGCGTCGAGGACATTGTAGAGCCGAGCATCGAGATTGCCGATGCCGGCGGCTTCGGCAAAACGTGTGACGGCGTTGACCGTTCGTTCGTCAAAATCAAACACCGTTATATGAGCGGGGCCGAAAGGGAGGACAGCATTTGCCTGCAAATAGGCAACACAAACGCTAATCGCGTCGCCATCGCCGATAAAGGCCAACCGCTTGCCATCCGCCCAGTCTGCAACGATCTCACTCTGAAAGACCATGTCGCCAGATTTCATGTGGATCTGGTCGAACTCGCGGAGCGGCCGCGGGCGGTTCTGAACCACATCGGAAATGGCGTTAATGGCGCGCCGCAAGTCGACTTGGTGGGGCGGCCTCGGAAGCGCAGGCATGGGAATGGCACGCGGTTGGCGCTTTCGCTTCAACCAAGAGAAGAGCGGACTCATACGGTATCCGTTCGACGGGGCGGGTGCGCTGGTGCCTGCGGGCTGGTTTCGATCGTTGCCGGGAGCCTCCTGTTTAATCGCACGAACTGTACCGAAGCGTGATGGCCTGCGCAATGTTCCATTTTAGTTTCGCCAACAGCGCTCCCGAACGGTAGCAGTCAGTGCAGAATTGCCACACAAGTTCAGATATGATCCCGATCGGGAACATCGATCTTGATTTTATGCCTTTTACGACATATATGACCCCGTACAGGAGCATATATGACGCCACCCAAATCCGACATCGAAAGGGCCGCAGCCGGCGAAGGAGCGTTGAATGCGTTGCTGCACGGCCGCGTGTCAGACCAATCGGCGATCTCGGATATCCTTGCGGGGAATCGCTCAACGCTGAAGGTCGGCGCCAGCAGCTTAACGCCAAGCGCGCCGCCCGCGCCGCCTCTCCCACGCCAAGCGACAAGGGTTCGCCTCGAAACTGTCGCGGATCTCGGAGCGCTCGTCCGCACGGCACGACTACAACTAGGATTTACCCAGCAAAGCTTCGCGGATCTAGCGGGGGTCGGGCGTCGCTTCGTGTCCGAGCTCGAAAGCGGGAAGCCTACCCTTGAGGCGCATCGCGTCCTGCGCTGCTGCGCCGCTGCTGGCATCGACATTTTCGCAGATCTGCGCGCGCCATGACCGAACTCGATGTATGGCTCGAGGCGTTCGGCCTACCGGTCGGACGACTTGTTTCGGCCGATGCCGATAATCTCAGCTTTACCTATAATGACACCTATCTCGGCGACGCCGACGCGCATCCCATATCCCTCTCGCTGCCGCTTGGCGACCGGACATACCACGATGGCGTCGCCCGCGCCTTCTTCCAAAATCTGCTGCCGGAGAATAACCAACTCGATCAGCTGCTCGCAAGGGAACGGCTGGAACGCGGCGACGTCGCTGCGATTCTTCACCATCTCGGTGCCGACCTCTCCGGCGCCTTGTCCTGCCTTCCTGCTGGCTCGGACCCCGTAAAAGCTCCCGGACAACTAACCGAAGACTATATTCCGCTCGACGATCACCAACTCCTCGACATCGCCGCACGCCTGGGAAACAACCGACCGCTTCCCGGCGAGATACGAGATCCATCCCCCGTCTCGGGCTTTCAGCGCAAGATCGCGCTAACGCAGCTTCCGGACGGCACATTCGGCGTCCCGCGGCCGGGCACGGGGGTACCCACGACTCATATCTTGAAGGTACCCGAGCTAGCCTTTCCAAGGGAAGCCTTTTTCGAAGCCGCTTGCGGCAGCCTCGCGCATCACATCGGGCTCGATACCACGCGCTCGCTATCCTACTGGATCGGAGATTATGAGGTCATATTGAGCGAACGATACGACCGCGTGGTAAGTGACGGCGCGGTCTACCGGATCCATCAAGAGGATTTCGCGCAGGCCGCGGGACTGCCGCCGCGCCTCAAATATGAACGAAATGGCCGTCCGGGCCATCGCTACGACGTGGACACAATCTTGCGTGTTCTTCGCCAGACGGCAAGCCCTGCGCTCTCCCGCGACGCCTTCCTGCGCGCGACCATCTTCAACCTTGCCATCGGCAATACCGACAATCATGCCAAGAACCACGCTCTGCTTTACGACCGCGGTTCGTCACCGCGCTTCGCACCGCTCTACGATCTGGTTCCCATCACGCTGAGCGACGAACATAATCACAGCCTTTCCTTTTCGGTCGGCAAGGCGACACATCCGGACGAGTTAGACGCCGGGGATATTACTGACCTTCTCGCCCGCTTCGGCCTGGCGGGCCCGGCCGCCCGCCGTTTCATTGAGCAGCGACTGGAACCGATCATCGCGCCACTCGCGGAGACGCGCGAGGTCGACGGCGAATGGGCCGCGAGATTCGACACGGCGCTGCGGGCGCAAAGCAATCGCTTACTTGATCTGCTGCGTGCAGCGGCTAGGAAGAGCTGAGGGCAACGCGGAAGTCAGGCACGGGGGAAAGATTGTCGATGGCGTCACTCGACCATTGGGAAGCGATCAACAAAGTCTCGGACGTTGTTCAGAACCGACCGCTTCCGCTTCGCGATTTCGACCAGATCTACATGAAGACGGGCGATATGGTGCGCCAGACCGAGGTAGTCGCTGCATGGGCCAGCGAAAAGCGGCTCGCGTTCATCGGTGATGGCGACGCCGTGAGCATTTGCGTTGCCTATCTCCACAAGCGCGGAGTTCTCGGCTTCGGGCCATCGAAGGTCACCGTATTCGACTTCGACGAACGCATCGTCAATTCGGTCAAGCGATTTGCCGACAAGGAGCGGCTCGACAATATTCTAGATGCCAAGCGTTATAATGTCCTCGACCCGTTCCCGGATCCCGGCCGTTTCGATCTTTTCTATACGAACCCGCCATGGGGAGAACATAATGGCGGCGAGAGCGTGAACGTCTTCGCGCAACGTGGCTTCGAGGCCACTGGCTATAAGGGCGAAGGTCTGCTAGTAGTCGCCGACGATGACGAGCTGCCTTGGGCGCAGCAGGTGCTCGCCAATGCCCAGCGCTTCGCGTCCGATCGGGGCTACCGGGTGTCGCAACTGCAGCAGAAGCGGCATCATTACCACCTCGACGTCGAGATACCGTCCTGCAACCTTTTTCTGCGCGCCCTTCCCGGTAACTCGGCTCCCGAGGGGCCTTCCGGCCCGATCGAGCGAGAGAGGCTCAAAAACTTCTACGGCCTCTACCAGGACCCCAAAGTCCGTTATATCCGGGAGCGATCGCGCCCCGATTATGGCAAGGCCCCCGAGACAGAATATGAGCTTGAATATTTGGAGTCGAAGCCGTGAGCGATTTTCTCACCCCCGGCACCGGCCTCTTCTTCATGCGGGTCGGCATGCATGCGCGCGAAAGCCTCGAGGAGATCGTTGCTCGCAAAACCGTTGAAATCGAAAAGCGGGGTTATACATTCTGGGGCTATGGCGGGCAAATCTGCCATCCGATTACCGTCGTGCAGCCCTTTGCGAAGGAACGCAGGTCGGCGGGCAAACCGCTCTTCCTCTGCATGGAGGAGATGATATCGGAGCGCTACTTCGGCGAGCCACAAGCCGCTTCCGAATTTTCCGAGGACGGCCGGAACTGGCATGAAGTCCCGGCCGACATCGAGGTTCGCGGGTCGCGCTACGCCTTGCGCATTGACAGCCTGCGCAAAGCAGACTTCGTTCTTCCGCTTGAGGATACGAGGATCCCGGTAGGACCGTCATCGGGCCGGCCGGGCAGCCGCTTTGTCCAAGGCAATGTCGACAAGGCCTGCCTTGTGGTCGAGCCGGGCGCTGGCGCGCACGACGAATTTAGTCACCGCAAAATCACCCTCGTCGCAAATTTGCTGGAACCCTACGCCGTGATGCTCCGGAACTTCCGGCCCGCCGAGCACAAGGGCTAAGGTCCTCCCCTCCGGCCGGGTGGGAGGTTCCCGGCCGACGAGGGCAAGACGCCGGGAACATAGCTTCGCGCAGGAGCGCGATCAGACGATGTCATCCTAGCCCAGCAGCAACGAACTGGAAAACTGGTCCATGTATTTCGAAGTGCTGTCGCTGACGAACTTCCGCTGCTTCGGCCGGACGCCGACCTATCTCAATGAGCCACGGGCTGACCGCTTTCATCGGGGCCAACGGGGCCGCAAGACAGCAGTTCAGCACGCACTGCAACGGCTGTTTGGCATCACCGTTGACCAGCGTAGATTGCGGCGGCAGGATTTCCACATTCCCGCCGCCGAAGCTGCGCCTCCGCTGTCATGCACAATGTCGCTGGAGGTCGTCCTTGCCTTTCCCCGAGTTTGACGGCGGCGGTGCCGCGGTGCCGCAATTTTCCAGCAGATGGCGGCTGATAACAGCGGTGCGATGAAATGCAGCCTTCACATGGAGGCGACCTTGGACCGACGACGGCTCTTCCGAGGGATCGGTCGAGCAGAAATTATTGGGCGACCTGGACGTTCGGAAAGTATGAATTGACGCCGATTGCGTCGTTCTGAAGCATTTGGACCGGGCCCGTATCCAGCTGATCTATGTTCCCGCCTCGCGGGACGGCGCTTCGCAGGTTTCCGCCTTTCTGTACGATCACCTGTGGCACGCGATCAACTGGTCGCCGTCAGTCCGGAACGGCAACTATCCCTACCTGCGTTCTTAAAAGCTGCCTTTCTGGAGTAGTCTGACAAAGCTGTCACGCAAAGCTTGCTGTTCTAGGAAATCTCGAGGCCAGAGCGCCCGCGCCCGAACCGCCAATTCACTCCGTCAGATCGCATCAGCCCGCTGACCTTGTTGCCGAGCTGCCGTTCGAGCACCGGCCGCCATGGCACCAGTGTAAATTCACGCGATTGTTCGACGAGCGCAAACCGCCCGCCGACCAGATCGACGCGTTTGGCTAGCCGGCCCTCGACGAAGCTGTCCGTCCGCGCCTCGACGAAGGGCTTGCCCAACTCGCCTGCGAGCCGCTCTCCAGCCGCGAGCAACTCTCGACGCTGAAGCAGCATGATCGCATTGACGCGCAGACGAACCTTCCCTCCGTCCGCGTCGGCCAGCTCCTGTTCGACCAGCCACTGCCGCCGAACATCGAGCGCCGACCGGACCTCGCGCCCGAATCCGGCATCGCGCAAGGGCAACGGTGCCGCGGAGCCGATTTCCCTGTCGAGCCAAGTTGCGGCGTCTGCCGTTCCGAGGCGAGCGATTGGCAACGTCGACAGCGTCTCGATCTCGACCGGCCGATCGCGCAGCCGGCGCGCCTCGTAAGCGGCCGCCTGATCCAAATGATCCACACCGATAGTCCAGCTGCCGTCCGCATTCCGCTCCGGTCCCGCCCCCGCGCGGCGCATCGCCTCTAAACGTCGGACATGCGCTTCAGCAAACGCCTGGGTCGCGCTGGCATCGTGCCGCAAATGCGCGTCGATCGAATAGATTCCGCCATTCCCTGCCGCGACTTCGGCGATCGTCCGATCGACGTCGCGTACGGCGGCGTTGCGCGGGCTGATACATACAATCGAGTCCTCGGGCGTGGCCTCGCTATGATCGCCCCGACCGATGTCGAGATAATGAACCCGGCCGTCGATCCCATCGACGATCAGATAATGGCGGTCGCGATGTTCGTCCGACAGGCCGCGGTGGATGACCCGTCCGATGATCTCCTCGCTGGGAGTCTCGTGGATGCGCCGATCGACACCGGCGCGCTCGAGCTTCCGCGCGGTGAGCTCACGCTGCATGGTCCTGATGATGTCGCCGCGCTCGCCCATCCGGCGCAGCGTGTCCTCGATGCCGTCGGCGAGGCGCCAGCGTCCGTGCCGGAGATCCTCGGCCAGCCCCATGGTGCCGAGCTTGCGCAGCCGACCGGCCGCGACGGACTGCTGAAACGGATCGTTGCTCGTCGCCGTCACCGTCCGCTCTTCGTCCATGCGGCGGATCAGGCGCCGGTCGATCGCGGTAAGCCGCTCCTGCTCGACATCGTGGCGCAGCCTTTCCTGGATTTCGCGATCGGTGCGCGGACCCAAATCGAGCGTCGCCAGTTCGGCGGCGCGCTCGCGAAACCCGTGGGCGATATATTCACGCGCGATGATCAGATTCTCGCCCCGATCATCGACGCCGCGCAGCATTATATGGGTGTGCGGCTGGTCGGTGTTGAAATGATCGACCGCGACCCAATCCAGCTTCGTGCCGAGGTCATGTTCGGCCTGCGTCATCAGCCGCCGGATACAAGGCTTGAGGTCCGGATATTCGGCGCCGTCCTCGACTGAGACAATAAACCGGAACTGGTGCCGATCGCCGTCACATCTCTCGAGAAAGGCCTTGCCGTCGGCCTGGTCGACATTCGGCCCGTAGAGCTCGCCTGCCGCGCCCTCTCGCGTCACCCCGTCACGCTGGATGTAGCGCAGATGCGCCCGGGCGGCGGGTAGCCCCTTGGCGCCTAGCCTGACGAGCCGTGTCTTCACGATTGCGCGGCGATGGCGCAGGCCGACAAAACGATCGCGACTGGAGAGCAGCCGACCAATGCTCGCGCCATGACCGATCCGGCTGCCGTCGAAGCGGCGGCTGACGACGCCGGCCCTGGCCCCGGCAAGTCGTGCCGCGACAATGATGCGGCCGCCGTAGCGCAGAACCTTCTTGGCGTCCTTGCTCCTGGAGCGGCCTAGCTTGGGCGTGAAGTCGTCATCATCCATGGCAAATCTCGGGATTCTGGATGAAAAGTGCCGCACTTCGGTGCTTCTTGTGCGAAGAGTCTCGCACCCACGAGCGGCTATCTCGTGAAAAAACGATGTGCAGACAGTCACTTGAGCAGGGTCGCGAGACACTGCCTTTATCTTGTTTTCTATTTTCCTCTTCTTCCCGACCCCTCCGGCTCAAAAAAGGGGAAGAAGCAGCGCCGGTTCGACGCCGCCTCTCCCCGGTCATCCATGCGCGGTCAGTGCGCATCGGCCATCGCGTCATGAGCTGATTTCCGCGACCTAAAGAAGCGCTTCGCTATAGTCCCGTGCGCCATTCCGTCAGCATCCACGAGCATCACGCTCGCGAACCAGCGGCCATTTAACCGCCCGCAGATTGCTATCCGATCAAGCTCGAGATCATCGTCATCGATGCTTTCGTAAGAGCCGAGCCAGCGCTCTTCGATGCGCGCTTCCCAGAGAAAATCGCTCTCTTCCGCTTCGAGAAAGCGATGTGCCAACGCCTCCCCTACCCCGCTCCCAAACTCGACTTCGAGACCTGCGATCAGCCTCGCCATGATGCGATCGCTGTAGTTCGCCGACGCCGTTTCGATGCTCTCAAATATGCCCATGATGTCCTCCTAGCCAAGTGTCCTCACCATCGAGAACGGCGTCCGAAGGATGGCTGGCGGAGCGGCTGTCAGGGCCGCGGCGCGAAGCGCAGCGCCGCGCAGCGGACGTGGGGGGAACCGATTTGCGCAGCAAATTGGGGGGTACCTGCGGGCCTTGATAGCCGCTTCGACAGCCATCATGCTGGGTCTGTCGAGACGAGCCTCCCACCTCTCCGATGACCACGACATCGCCTCAGCGGCCATCATGACGGATCTTGAAGAGCGAGGTTGGAACGGTATCGACGGCGGGCGTCAACGGCCTATTCGATACCGGGTAAGGCAGGGCAAGCAGGCTTTCCCGTGGCCGCTCTCTGGTAGTCTCCCTTACGGCAAATTGCTCGCCTCCAACCGTCTGGAGATAGGCGATGGTCTCCTGGGGAAGCGCGTGTCCGGTAGCGAGATGCACGGCATATCGGCCCGGGCCTGCATTATAGGCCGCGAACAGACCGGGATAGCCGAAGCGGTCATACATGAGGCGCAGATAGAGTGAACCGGCAAGAATATTGTCACGCGGGGCATCGGGATCGTCGCCCAGACCGAGGCGTGCGCGCATCTCCTGCCATGTCGCAGGCATGAGCTGCATCAGGCCCATGGCGCCTGCACGGCTGCGGATCGGACGGCCGTCGAGCATCGTACGGCCACGGCTTTCGGCACGCATGACACGCTCGATCCAGACGGCCGGAATGCCGAACCGGGTCGAAGCTTCCGCGATGATCGGCCGCCAGCGCTCGACCTCGTCGGCCCGTGCTGGCGCGGGCGAGAGCAGCAGAAGAAGCGCCCCCAGCACAACCCCGAGCGCGCTGTGGGGCTCACGCACCGTGCGATCCTTGGCCCGGTTTGGCCCAGAGCAGGCGCGCCGTCCCGATGACGAGTGCGCCCTCAGTAATGCCGAAATAGCGACCGTCGAACGACGCCGAACTGCCCGCCATCAGCAGAAAGAGCTGCTTCCCGCGTAGTCTTTTGCACCCGCTCCACCAAGGCAGCGGGCGGCCCTTCGCGTCTGCCGCGCGGCGGTCGGCCACCCATTGCCCATTGACGAATATGCGATGCCCAAGCGCGCAGACTTCATCGCCTGCCGCGCCCATAACGCGCTTCACCAGCGGAACATTGGCGGGCAGATAGTGCCGCCGCGCCGCCATCATCCACCAGGGATCGGGCACGCGGGCGATTACCATATCGCCGGGTTCGGGCCGGGCACCGGGCGACACGAGATAGAGCCCGACCGGCGCGCTGGCGCTCGCATTCCACACAAGGCGCGGTGCGGGCGGAAACAGGATCGTAAGGCCCAAAAGCGCGATACCGATGCCGGTGAGCGCAGCGCGGCGGGCTAGTTTACGGCGCTTCTGTTTCTGCGCGCGGAGCTGCTCGCCCCAATCGAGAAGCGGCGTCGTGGAGCGAGAATAGTCACGCCTTGTCATGGCCATAGCCTCCCATCGACTGGGCTTTCGACCAGGCATCGAGATCGTCGATATGATATTGGACGAAGCGGCTGTGGCGGCGAAACACCGGCCCTTTGCCTGCGCGCCGGAGCCTTTTGAGCAACCGGCTCGAGAGCTTGAGATAGGCCGCCGCCTGATCGGTATTGAGATAGGGGGAACCCCGTTTCGCGCGATTGGCGCGGGCGATGTCGTCGTCGCTGTCCATATTGCCTGTCCTGACCGAGAAGGACGGCAATGCACCGTCGCAGGCACCGGACATGACGCAGCGGGCAACGCTTGCAGAGTGTCGAAATGGAGCGCGCTTTTTCGACACCCCATGAGGGCGGCCCCGCGCTTCACGCGCGGGGCCGGAGCGTTCAGCGCGACCAGATGAGCTTGTGCTCGCCGTCGTCACCCTGGCTCAGGGTCGCATAGATCGGTGCCGGGAACGAGGGATCGTCGAGCTTGAGGCTCAAATATTCCGCACCGGTTTCGCGCGCCGCCTTGGTCCAGGCCGCCCCGAATTCGACGCCATTGGCGCTGACGCGATGGTCGGGGGACTTCTCGTTGTCGCGCTCGCAGGGGCGGATCGTCGCCTTGACGCGAAGGGAGAGAGTGCGGATTTCGCCGGTGTAGATGCCGTTGTCGCCGCGTGTGAAACTGCCAATCTGTGCCATAAGTACCTCCTTGCATTGTGCGATGCCGCCCGATGCGGCCTCGACAGGCGGTCGATCAGGCGGGAGGAGGCCGGTCCCGCATCTGAAAGACCGAAGCGCAGCGGAGGACGGCCAAAGCCGGGCTTCTTGCCTCGCGAGGAAGGCGAGGGATACCCGAGCCGGGGAAGAAGGTTGGCGACGCCGTTGCGGGAGCGGAAAACCCCGCCAGACCCGCCGAGTGAGAGGTCCGCTTGAGGCGGCATTTGCGTTGCTATGAGGTGCTGGCGCAAGGCTGGTCGTCGTGGTTTCGGCATAGGGCCGAGCAATCCACGCGTGGCAGAGCGACAGGGTGACCGGTTACGTGCGATCAAACGGGCAGTCCCCATTGGAAGCGCAAAGTTCGCCGAAGGGAGGGCTGGCTGCGGCGGCTTCAGGCGACCGGACGGCCTTGCAGAGCCTCAAGTTCGCCGGGGGGACAGGTCGCTGGCCTTCCACGAGAAATGCAGCCCTGTGGGGACCGGCGAACAGGTTCGGTGGTGCCTCATGGACCGGCATCGGGCATGTGCGCGGGCGATTGGAGACGGAAAAGAAGCGGGCGGGGTTTCCCCCGCCCGCATGGATTATGCCGCCTGCGCGAACGGCTCCTCAACGGCTTCGGCTTCCGGCTCCGAGGTCGATGCCGCCTCGACCTTCGCATGGGCGGAGACAGTGCCCACGCAACCGCGCGCGGTGTAAGCGGAGGCCGGGAAGGCAAGCCAACGCGGCACCCAGCGCTCGACCTTGGTCCGCCCCTCCGCGCCCTCGAGATGATCGCGAATAATGCGCTTGCATGTCTTGCTCTTCTCGCCTGCATTGGCGGCGGCGACCGTTTCTCCCGCCACTTCGGCGATAATCCTAGACAGCACTTCCTTGTCGCGGATCAACTCGAACAAGGCGTCGTCGGCTTGCCACCAGTCGGCCATATCGACACTGATCTGCGTTCCCACCGCTGCCACGGCGGCGCTGCCGCTTGCCAGTGTTTCGCCCATGATGACCGTGATAATCTCCATGATGACCGGGTCGGGCAACTCGATCAGGCGCAGGAAAATACCCGCCACCCCAAAGTCATCGCCATTGCCGCCGGTCACGGTCGGCTCCTCGGGGGAAAAGTCGAGCACCGCCAAAACCGCGCGGCGGCGCTCGTCGAAAACCGTCTCGCCGCGACAGGTCTCGATGCTCTCGCGCACCGCGTCGTTGCGGGTAGTCTGCGGTTCGGGCGATACGCGCCACAGGTGCGATCCGCCGATGGCGTGGGCGACCATCAGGCGGAGAGCGATGCCGGGATGGCTGAGCAATGCCGCGCGGACGGCAGCGTGACGATGCAGGTCGAGATAGGTCTGCATCGTCGATGTGACCTCGGGCCGCACGGCTTTGGCGGACTCCGGGGCATCGCCGCGCGCGACCCGCTGCGCCTCCTTGCGGGTCATATAGCCTTCGTGGAACGTCACCTCGCCATTGCTGCGAACATCGACATAGACGCGCCCGCCCTTGCGCTTGCCTGCCTTCTCATATTCCCAGACATGGAAATATTCGGACGCCGGGACGATCACGACATCGCTCCAGCCTTCCTCCAGATAGACCGCACGGCGCGCTTCGATGGCGGCGTTCTGCGCGCTCCAGAACGCATCGACATCGGCAAAATAGCGGTCATCGCCGAACAGGTCGGCGACGGTCGCGCCCTTGAAACTGTCGAGGTCGAACAGGGCAAAGCGGGCCGGAATTGACTGCCCGCCGAACAGCCATGCTTTCAACTGGTGGCCGGTCGGCACATAGCTTTCCGGGTCATCAAACAACGCCAGCCAGCTACGCTGCTGGCTCTTGCTGGCGAGGGTCAGGTGGCGGACAGTGGCGCGGTCGATCTTCTCCGCCGCATAAAGGGACCGGATGCGCGGCAGCAGATTGCCGAGCGCCAGCACGCGGCGGATCGTCAAGTCGGGAAGCCCGAACGTCGCGGCGATGTCGTCGACGTCGCGGCCTTCCCTGACCAGCCGGGTGAAGGTTTCCCATTGGGTCACCTCGTCGGCATCGAGCCGGGCCAGATTCTCGATCATTGACGCCTCGATCGCGGCGGCATCGTCGGTTTCAGAGAGGATGCGGCAGGGCAGCGGCTCGGCCTCTGCAGCGTCGCCTTCCGCAAGGCGACGCTCCTGCGCGACGATCTGCGCGGCATGGAAGCGCCGCGCGCCCGCGACGATCTCATAATGGCCGTCCTGACATCCCTCGACGCCGCTCGGGACAGGATTAGGACGGACAAGCAGCGTCTGGATGACGCCGCGCTTGCGCACGGTCGGCAGAATGTCGGACACATCGGGCGCTTTCCTGCCAAAACGCATGTTGGTCTTGCTGACGGACAGCCTGTCCTGATCGATAAAAACGAGTGACATGATACGTCTCCTTCTGAGAGTTCGGGAGCCACGCGGCACCCTTGCCGGTCCGTCGCTTTTCAGGGGCGGCGGACCTGCGTTCCGATTGGCGGCGAAGCGCGCCGCCTGCGCTTCAACCGCCGGTCGGCGGAAGGGGGTCGGCTGCGGCAAGCCGCAGTTCTCGCTCGGCGGAAGTGATCGAACCGCAGCGGCGCGCGGCATCGGCCCATACCGAAAGTGGGTGCATTGCCTCGAAACCGATGTCGCGTTCGATGAACAGACCGTAGGGCAGACGCACGGAAGCAATTTCGGAGAGGCTGAAACAGCCGAGTTCCGGGCAGCCGAAGCCGAGGTCGGCCAGCCCGAACAGCGTGTCGTTGTCCGCGTCCAGCTCGGTCGCGAGCCAAGTCGCGGACCCTAGCGGATTGAAGAATTTGACGACCGGGGCCGGATCGAACCGGCTGCCATTGGCGTCGCAAGCGCGGCGGGAAATGTCATTGGCGCGTAGCGCAAAGCGCAGCATGGGGGTCAGCAGGGTCATGCCGCGAGCCTCCCCTCGGCCCGTGCCTCATGCGCCTCGCGATGCCGCCCCAGCAGCCAGTCGGCGGCTTTGGTGGCAGCGCTCGCGGCGCGGAAGATCGCGCGATTGTCCTCTCGCAAAACCTCCAGCCAAGAGCCGATATAGTCGGCATGGCGCACGGTCGGTTCGATCCCGAGCGCGGCGCACAGGAACGCCGAACCCATCTCGGCGACCAGTTCCTCGCGGGCATAGTCCTTGCTGCCGAAACTGTTGGTAAGGTCGCGCCCCAAACGCTTGGCGTGGCCGGTGGCGTGTGACTTATGCCGATATCGGCATAAGACTCATAATGCCGCGATCCGGATTATGCCGCATGGCCTCCGCTGTAGGCCGGATAGCC
>CAZEHR010000010.1:0-128951 GCA_964512265.1 uncultured Sphingobium sp.
AGGATTGAACTCTCGGCCTCTCCCTTACCAAGGGAGTGCTCTACCACTGAGCTACAGCAGCGTCCGCCACGTCGGCAAGAGGCGCACTCGGCGCCAGCCGGAGCCGGGCCTATGGCCTCGCCTTGCACAAAAAGTCAAGCAAGGCTTGAGCTGCCCCGCGCTTTTTGGTTAACGCCCCTATATGGCGGAAACGGAAACAGATCGTAAAAAAAGGCTGGCCGAGCAGTTGCGCGCCAATCTGCGCCGCAGGAAGGCCCAGGAGCGGGCGACCGAACGACCGGCTGGCGCCGCTGAAGACGGAGAGCGGGGCCGCTGACATTAGGAGCGAGAATATAAATCGCGACAGCGCGGGCTATCTCTGTTACAAGGGCGTCATTGCCGCGAAACTGGCCCGCAAGCATTCGCCGTAACTGAGAGACCAACGCGCTCCCGCTTGCCGTTCGGGAGTGTGCAATGATATTTTTTCTGAGGTCGCGACAGCTGTGTCGCGCCTATCCTTCCTCACGCAGGATCACCCTCGTTTGAGCCGCGCCGTGCATATCGACGCCGCGATGCAGGCGGTGATCGACTGTTGCGAGAAATACGCGATCGGCATCTCGGTGATCGAACCCCTGCAGTCTGGCGGCACCCGCGTGGTGCTCAACAACAGCGATGGCGCCGCAAGTCTGCGCATCCGCATGAAGAAAGATCTGATTCTGGGGCCGGTCACGCGATCCGGCCTGTATATAAGGCGCGCGCCACAACCCTATCGGTGACCGCCCTTCCCTTTCGGATGCGCTGACCGGGTCGGGCGGCGCTTCGGTCATATTCGCTTCCCGGCCCGGCCTACGCCGCGCGCCCAATGGCCTGCGGATAAACTCAAGGAACTACCTATGCCTACCGGCACAGTAAAATTTTTCAATACCGACAAGGGCTATGGCTTCATCGCGCCCGAAGATGGCGGAAACGACGCGTTCGTTCACATCTCCGCCGTTGAGCGCGCAGGCCTTCGCACGCTCGACAAGGATCAGCGCATCTCTTACGAGCTGGAGCTGGACAAGCGCGGCAAGCAGTCCGCCGTCAATATCCAGACAGCCTGACCTCAAGGACGGGCGCTATCCATCGCGATGGCGCCCTCACCCCCGCGTGCCGGAAAGGACCGGGTATGAAATATGCCGCATTTTGCAGAACCCAGGCCGATCAGGCGCGTAACGACGCGCACGAAACCGCACTCGGCAATGTGCGCGAGCGGTGCATGCGCTCCGCAACCGCGTGGGAGCAGATGGCTGAGCGTGCCGAGCGTGTTGAAAAAACCAAGAATGACAGGCTGCCGCCAGACCCATCGCCTGCGGACTGACCGCGCGACTCTTTAACCGTCGCTGGCGCGCTCGATATCCGCGCCGACAGCCTGCAGCTTTTCCTCCAGCCGCTCATAGCCGCGATCGAGGTGATAGACGCGGTTGACTTGCGTTTCCCCCTCCGCCGCGAGGCCTGCGAGGATGAGGCTCATCGAGGCACGCAGATCCGTCGCCATCACCGGTGCGCCGGTCAGCTTCTCGACCCCGCGCACCACCGCCGTACGGCCATTGACCGAAATATCCGCGCCCATGCGCGCCAGCTCGGGAACGTGCATATAGCGGTTTTCGAAGATCGTTTCCGTCAGCACACTCGCGCCGTCCGCCAGGGTGAGCATTGCCATGAACTGCGCCTGCATGTCGGTCGGGAAGGCGGGGAACGGCGCGGTCGATAGCGTCAGCGGCAGCAGCCGCCCCTCCGCCGCCACACGAATGGAGTTGCGCTCCGCTTCGACATGCACGCCGCAGTCGCGCAGCGCGGTCAGCACCGCCTGCATGTCATCGGCATGGGCACCTACCAGCTCCACATCGCCGCCGGTGATCGCCGCCGCGCAGGCATAGCTGCCCGCCTCGATCCGGTCCGGCATCACGGCATAGGTCGCGCCGTGCAGGCGGGGCCTGCCGTGGATGACAAGCCGGTCGGTACCGACCCCCTCAATCTCCGCGCCCATGGCGATGAGCATACGGCACAGATCGGTGATTTCCGGCTCGCGCGCTGCGTTCTCCAGAATGCAGGTTCCGCTCGCCGTGCTGGCCGCCATCAGCGCATTTTCCGTCGCGCCGACCGAGACGACAGGGAAGACATATTTGCCGCCGGGCAGGCCGCCATCGGGCGCGGACGCCTTCACATAGCCCGCGGCCAGCTCGATATGCGCGCCGAACGCCTCCAGCGCCTTGAGGTGCAGGTCGATCGGCCGATTGCCGATCGCGCAGCCGCCGGGCAGCGACACCGTCGCCTCGCCCGCGCGGGCGAGCAGGGGGCCGAGCACGAGGATCGAGGCGCGCATCTTGCGCACGATGTCATACGGCGCCTCGGTGGATGTGATGCGCCCGGCACGCATCGTCATTACCCGGCCGAAATCCTCCGGCCGCGCGCCCTCGATCATCGTCGATGCGCCGAGCTGGTTGAGCAGATGGCCGAAGCTGTCCACATCCGCGAGGCGTGGCAGGTTGCGCAGCGTCACCGGCTCGTCCGTCAGCAACGCGCAGGGCAGCAGGGCAAGGGCGGAATTTTTCGCGCCGGAGATGGGGAGGCGGCCGGAAAGACGGTTTCCGCCGCGAATGATGATGCGGTCCATCTGCCGCGTAATAACGGTTAATCGCTCATGCGCAAGGGAACAGCCGCACGGGTTCGGCCGCACGGTTCATCGCATTTCCGCACGCACGATATTGGCCGTTAACCAGTTTTGTTTATGAACGGCTCCGGGCGAAGAGAGTTCCAGGGGTTTTGGCGATGATCGAATTTGCAGCACTGACATATGGAATGTTGTTGAGCTTTGTTTTTTCGAGCCTACGTGCGAATCAGAAGCGCCAGCAGAAAACACCGGCGATCATGGTGCTGGTAGGCTATTTCCTTGTTGGCGTGACCGCCGCGATTTCGGCAGCGCTGTTCGGGCTGGTGGTACACCACTTCTTCATTGTGGGATAAGCGGCCTGGGCGCGGTGCGCGTCAGGGCTGAAGCTCCACATCCCAGTAGAGCCAGTCGTGCCAGCTTTCGTGCAGATGGTTGGGGGGGAAGGCGCGGCCATGCTCCTGCAGCTGCCACGTGGTCGGGCGGATCGGCTGCACATGCAGGTGCATATGCGCCTCGCGCGGGGTGCGTCCGCCTTTCTTGAGATTGCACGGTGAGCAGGCGGTAGCGACATTCTCCCATGTCGTGCGTCCGCCCGCGCGCCGCGGCACGACATGGTCGAACGTCAGGTCCTTCAGACTGCCGCAATATTGGCACTGAAACTTGTCGCGCAGGAACAGGTTGAAGCGCGTAAACGCGGGATATTGGCTCGGCCGCACATATTGCTTGAGCGCGATCACGGATGGGATTTTCATCTGCAGGCTGGGCGAATGCACCTCCCGCTCATAGCTGGAAACGATGTCCACCCGGTCCAGGAACACCGCCTTGATCGCGGTCTGCCACGGCCACAGGCTCAGCGGATAATAGCTCAAGGGCGTATAGTCGGCGTTCAGCACGAGCGCCGGGCATCGTTCCACATGCCAGTGGTCTTCAGGCTTAATCAGGTCGGGATGATACATAAATGCTCACAACCCCCTTGTTGCGCCCCGCTGATCGCCGATAAGCGTGACAGCGCCATGACAGCATTAACCACTATCAGCCGTCAAGAGTCAGTGTGACGAACAAGGCCGACATACAGCATATAGTGCGGCCAGTGGTGACCCGCTTTGCCCCGAGCCCGACGGGCAGGCTGCACATCGGCCACGGCTGGTCTGCGCTGATGGCGATGGACCTTGCGCGCGAGCTTGGCGGGGTAATGCGGCTGCGCATCGAGGACATAGACGGCGTGCGTTCCCGCCCGGAGCATGTGGCGGGGATCATGGAGGATCTGCGCTGGCTGGGGGTGGAGTGGGACGGCGATGTCGTGTTCCAGTCTGCCCGCCTCGCGCTCTATGATGCCGCATTGGGCACGCTGAAGGCGCAAGGCCTGGTCTATCCGTGCTTCTGCACGCGGGCGGAGATTGCGGCGGAAATCGCGGCCAGCGGCTCGGCCCCACATGGCAGCGATGGCCCGCTTTACCCCGGCACCTGCCGCGCGTTGACTGAGCCGCAACGGGAGGAACGCATCGTCGCCGGAGATTCGCACTGCTGGCGGCTCGACATGGCGCGGGCCGTGGCGCGGGCCGGGCCGCTCGCCTGGCAGGATATGGACCATGGCACGATCGCGGCCCACCCAGAACGCGCTGGAGACGTCGTGCTCGCCCGCAAGGACGCGCCGACCAGCTATCACCTCGCCGCAACGCTTGACGATGCCGAGATGGGCGTCACTCATGTGCTGCGCGGGCAGGACCTCGTCGCCGCGACAGACATCCACCGCCTGTTGCAGGCGCTGCTCGCTCTTCCCACCCCCGTCTATCGTCATCACCCGTTGCTGGGCGATGCGCAGGGCAAGCGGCTCGCCAAGCGGACGGGCGGTATTTCCCTCGCGGAATTGCGGGAAGCGGGCATGGAGCCGGACCAGTTGCGTGCGGACTTGCGCGCCGGTCGCTTTCCGGTTGGCATCCGCATCCTTACACCCTAGAGTCGGTGCATGAACGTCTTCCTCATCATCCTGCTGATCGCCGCCATGGGCGCGACCCTGTTCATGCTCATCAAGGGAATTGTCACGTTCCTGAAAACCACAGAGGCGGATCTCAAGGCGGGGCCGGACGGCCCGAGCGCGTCGGGCCTGAAACAGAACAGGGCGATGATGGGTCGCATCATGTTTCAGGCGATCGCGATCATCATCATCGCCTTGCTGCTGATGTCACGCGGCCATTAGCATCGGCGCCTCCTCGGGATGGTCAAGCTCAACAAGATTTACACGCGCACCGGCGACGATGGCACAACCGGGCTGGTCGATGGCTCACGCGTAGCCAAGCATGACGCGATCATGCAGGCCGTGGGCGATGTCGACGAGGCGAACAGCGCGATCGGCATGGCGGCCACGGCACTGGGAGAGTGCGACGAAGCTGCGCTGTTGCGGCGCATCCAGAACGACCTGTTCGATCTGGGCGCCGATCTCGCCACCCCGGTGACGGACGGCGCCGACCCGGAATGGGCGCTACGCATCACGCCGGGGCAGGTCGAGCGCCTTGAAGGGGAAATCGACCGGCTGAACGAGGCGCTGCCCGCGCTGGACAGCTTCATCCTGCCCGGCGGCTCGGCCGCAGCGGCGGCGGTGCATCTTGCCCGCGCCATCACCCGTAGGGCGGAGCGAAGCGTTGTGGCCGCCTCGGAGGCGCGCACCCTCAACCCGCCCGCCCGCACCTATCTCAACCGGCTCTCGGACCTGCTGTTCGTGCTCGCCCGCCATGTGAACGCCACACCGGCGCTCGGCGGGCAGGGTGACATAAAATGGGTGCCCGGCGCCTCGCGCTGAACTAACTTTCATTTTTTTGCGTTGCGGAATCAGGGTGAAGGCAGCATAGAGCTTGCCCAACCAACTTTACGCTTACGGAAAGGGAAAGACATGGGCACAATCGGAGTGATCGGTGCGGGGCTGATGGGCTCAGGCATCGCGCAGGTGAGCGCACAGGCGGGCTATCATGTGCTCCTGTCAGACATCGACCTCGCGCGTGCGCAGGCGGGTAAGGACGGTATCGCAAAAATCCTCGGCAAGCAGGTCGAGAAAGGCAAGATGGCGCAGGGTGACCTCGACGCGCTTCTTGCCCGCATAGAGCCGGTGGCCGATTATGCACCGATGAGCGCGGCGGAGATCATCATCGAGGCCGCCACCGAGCGCGAGGAAATCAAGGCCAAGATCTTCGAGGCGGTGGGCAAGGTGCTCGCGCCGAACGCTGTTCTCGCGTCCAACACCTCGTCCATCTCCATCACCCGGCTGGCAAGCTATTCCACGGATCCCGCGCGCTTCATCGGCATCCACTTTTTCTCGCCGGTGCCGCTGATGCCGCTGGTCGAGCTCATCAACGGTCTCGCCACCGCGCCCGAAACCACGAAGATAGCGCAGGCCTATGGCGACAAGCTCGGCAAGCAGATGATCGTCGCGGCGGACAGCCCCGGCTTCGTCGTCAACCGCATCCTGCTGCCCCTGCTCAACGAGGCATGCTTCGCGGCGGGAGAACGGCTCGCCTCCATCCCGGATATCGACAAGGGTTGCAAGCTGGGCCTCGGGCATCCCATGGGTCCGCTGACGCTGGCGGACATGGTGGGCCTGGATGTCTGCCTCAATGTGCTGAAGGTGTACCAGCAGGACTTTGGCGACCCTAAGTATCGCCCCGCCCCGATCCTCACCAAGATGGTCGAGGCAGGCTGGCTTGGCCGCAAGAGCGGCAAGGGCTTTTACGATTATTCCGGATCGGAGCCAGTGCCAAGCTTCTGAAGCGCAGGACACACTCCTGAAAATCACTTGTCCGCTGGCAAAATTGCGTCATGATGCGCCCTGTCTTCGCGACGAAGGGACGCATCATGAGCGAACTCGACCAGGGCACGCCGCCACCACCGCCCCAGCCAGCGGGTCCACCGCCCGCCACGCCTATCGGCGGCTTCGATTTCAACCGGCCGACGATTATCGGCCTGCTCTATGCCGGTTCACTGATCACCGGCATCAGCGGGCTGATCGGCCTTGTGCTGGCCTACGTCTGGAAGGCCGAGCCGCATGAGCCGTGGGAAGCAACGCACTATACCTATCTCATCCGCACCTTCTGGATCGGGCTGGCAGCCTCCGTGCTGGGCGCGTTGACTATGATCATCCTCATCGGCTTCCCGATCCTGCTGCTCGCCTGCGTCTGGGTTATCGTGCGGACAGTCGTGTCGATGGTAAAGGCGCAGCAGCGCGCCGCCATGCCCGATCCCCAGACTCTGCTGTTCTGACACCCCCCTCCCGGCGCGCATGAAAAGGGCGGTTTCCGTTTCCATGATTTGCAAAGTCGTGAAATGTTCCATTTCACCTGAAATCAATTCCTGTTTCGCGATTTCCGAGTCGGGAAATGTTCCATTTCCCTCGAAATCGCTTTAAGGGGCGCGGCCATGAGCAACAAACACGCCCCCGAACCCGCCCTGCTCGCCAAGGCAGAAACGCTTGTCGAGGCGCTGCCCTATATCCAGCGTTATGCCGGCGAGACCTTTGTGGTGAAATATGGCGGTCATGCGATGGGCGATCCGGAAGCCGCGCGGGACTTCGCCGAGGACGTGGTGCTGATGAAGGCGGTCGGCATCAATGTCGTCGTCGTGCATGGCGGCGGGCCTCAGATTGGCGCGATGCTGAAAAGGCTTGGCGTCGAATCGCAGTTCGTCGGCGGCCTGCGCGTGACGGACGCCGAAACCGCGCAGATCGCCGAAATGGTGCTGGCAGGCAGCATCAACAAGGAGATCGTCGGCTGGATATCCCAGGCGGGCGGCCGCGCCGTCGGCATTTCCGGCAAGGATGGCGGCCTCGTGCTGTGCGAAAAGGTCGCCGGCAGGCGGGAGGCGGACCCCAATAGCGGGATCGAGCGGCACGTCGACCTCGGCTTCGTGGGCGAGCCGGTGCAGGTCGACCGGCGGATACTGGACAGCCTGACCAAGGACGGCATCATCCCCGTCGTCGCGCCGGTGGGCATCGGCGCGGATGGCCACACCTACAACGTCAATGCCGACACAATGGCGGGCGCGATCGCGGCCGAACTGAAGGCCAAGCGCTTCTTTTTGCTCACCGACGTTCCCGGCGTTCTCGACAAGCAGGGCGAGCTGATGACGGACCTTGACCCCGCAAAGATCCGGGCGTTGCAGGGCGACGGGACGATCACCGGTGGCATGATCCCCAAGCTCGACACCTGCGTGATGGCGGTCGAGGGCGGGGTCGACGCCGCCGTGATCCTCGACGGGCGTGTGCCGCATGCGATGCTGCTGGAAATATTCACCCGGCGCGGCGCGGGCACGCTGGTGCGGGGGTAATATCGGCGCTTGTGCCGGATGGACGCGCTGGGCTAAAGCTCGGGCGGCTGCCAATCAGGAGATTGCATGGTTCTCGCCCTGTTTCAGATCATCATGATCCTTTTGAACGTGCTGTGGTGGATCATCATCGTGCAGGCGATCATGAGCTGGCTGATCGCGTTCAACGTGATCAATACGCATAACGAGGTGGTGCGCTCGATCTGGATCGCGCTCGACCGCCTGACCGAGCCGCTCTATCGCCCGATCCGCAAGGTGATGCCGGATCTCGGCGCGCTCGATCTTTCTCCGATGGTGGTGCTGCTGATCATCATCATCCTTCAGACGATCTTGCCGGGCCTGTTCTCCTCGATGCTGTGATGGCGTGAACCGGTCGTCCTTTCTGCGCGCTGATGGCGAAGACCTGTTGCTGGCCATCCGCCTCAGCCCAAAAAGCGCGAAGGAACAGATCGGCGGCACATGGCAAGACGAAAAGGGCGCGCTCTGGTTGCAGGCGAGCGTCCGTGCGGTGCCGGAAAAGGGGAAAGCCAACATGGCTTTGATCCAGAGCATTGCGCGACGGCTCGGCATTGCCGCAAGGGACATCGTGCTTGAGTCGGGCGACACCAACCGGCTAAAGCGCATCCGCCTCATAGGCCAGGCGCATAAAGCGAACGAATTTCTTCAGGAACTGGACAGACCATGACCATAGGCAAGCTGATCGACGGCAAGGCGTTTGCGGCGGGGCTGCGTGAGCAAGTTGCGGAAGGCGTGGCTTCGTTCGCCGCACATACCGGCCGCGCGCCCGGCCTCGCCGTCGTGCTGGTGGGCGAAGACCCGGCGAGCGCCGTCTATGTGCGCAACAAGGCCAAGATGACGGTTGCCGCCGGTATGGAAAGCTTCGAGTTCCGTCGACCGGCTAGCATCGGCGCCGACGAGCTGCTGGAGCTGATCGAGGAGCTGAACGGCGACCCGCGCGTAGACGGCATCCTCGTCCAGCTGCCGCTGCCCAAGCATCTTGACGAGCAGGCGGTGATCGCCGCGATCGATCCTGCCAAGGATGTCGACGGCTTTCATGTCATCAACAGCGGCCGCCTTGCCGTTGGCCTGCCCGCGCTGGTGCCCTGCACGCCGCTCGGCTGCCTCATGCTGCTGAAGGACGAATTAGGGGACCTTTCCGGGCTCGAGGCAGTGGTGGTCGGCCGCTCCAATATCGTCGGCAAGCCGATGGCGCAGTTGCTGCTGGCCGAGAGCTGCACCGTCACCATCGCCCATAGCCGGACGAAAGACCTCGCCAGCGTCGTCCACCGCGCGGACATCGTCGTGGCCGCCGTCGGTCGTCCGGAGATGATCAAGGGCGAGTGGATAAAGCCGGGCGCGGTCGTCATCGACGTCGGCATCAACCGGGTGCCGGACCCTGAGGAAGAGGGCAAGAGCAAGATCGTCGGCGATGTCGCCACCGCCGAGGCAATCAGCCACGTCAGCGCCATCACGCCGGTGCCGGGCGGCGTCGGGCCGATGACGATCGCGGTGCTGCTGCGCAACACTCTGGTCGCCGCCTGTGCCCGCGCTGGCGTGGAGGCGCCGGAGGGGCTATAACGGGTTCAAGGATTGCGCATTTTCGGGCGCAAAACCTGTAAACCCCGTTACTGAAAATACCCGTGTCATGCTGTCGCTGTTCATTTCCGCCTTCGTCACCCTGTTTGTGGTGATAGACCCGCCGGGCTGCGCGCCGATCTACGCCAGCCTGACGCGCGGCGTAAGCGCGCAGCATCGCCGGGCAATGGCCCTGCGCGCGGTGCTGATCGCCGCCGTGATCCTGCTGATCTTCGCATTATGGGGCCGCAACCTGCTCCATGTGCTCGGCATAGAGCTGCACAGCTTTCGCATCGCAGGCGGCATCATGCTGTTCATGATCGCGCTCGACATGGTGTTTGAGCGGCGCACCCAGCGGCGGGAGGACCGCGCGCAGAAAATTATCGAGACGCCCGAGGTGGAGGATGTCTCGGTGTTTCCGATGGCTATGCCGATGATCGCCGGGCCGGGAACGATCACCACCGTGATGCTGCTGATGGGGCAGGCAGATGGCATTCAGCAACGCGCCATCGTGCTGACCGCCATCGCGGCCAACCTGGTGCTGATGATCATCGCGCTGCTGTCCGCAGGGGCGATAATGGCGGTGCTGGGACAAAAAATCGAGGCGGTGATAACCCGGCTGCTCGGGGTATTGCTCGCGGCACTGGCCGTACAGTTCGTGATCGATGGCCTCAAAGGAAATCTTGGTTAGGGGAGAGCGGCAACCGCCCTCCCCGCCCACATTAACTCGCCGAAGCGTCGCCCTGTGTAACGGGGACGATCTTGATCTCCACCCGGCGGTTCTGGGCCTTGCCGACCGGGTCGCCGTTGCTGGCGATCGGCTGGCTCTCGCCAAAGCCCTTGGCGGCCATGCGCACAGACTGGACGCCATGCCCCGCCAGATAGGACTGCACCGACGAAGCGCGCCGCTCCGACAAGCCCTGATTATAGGCGTCCGACCCGTCGCTGTCGGTGTGGCCGTATATGTCGATATAGGTCTTGGGATATTCGGCGAGCACCGAGGCCACCTGGTTGAGCGTCGGCTGAAACTGGCTCTGCACGGCGTCGCTGTCGGTCGCAAAGGTGATGCCCGATGGCATGCGCAGCAACAGATCGTCGCCATTGCGCGCGACTTCGACACCCGTTCCGGCGGTGCGTTCGCGCAGCTTCTTTTCCTGCGCATCCATATAGGCGCCGATACCCGCGCCCGCGACAGCGCCGATACCCGCGCCCAATATCTTTTCGGTCCGGTCGCGCTTGCCGCCGACGAGATCGCCGAGCAGATAGCCGCCAAGCGCGCCGCCGACACCGCCGATCGCCGCCTTCGAGATAGTTTTCCGCCCTGTATTCGGGTCTGTCACGCACGCCGTGGTGGCCAGGGACAAGATCAGCACGCTTGCCGCAGCTGCATTGATTTTTCGCATATCATTCTCCTTCCGGGGATATCCCTCAAGCATCCGCCCCACAGCGGCAAAACCCGGATTGCGGGGCTAACGTTCCCAGATCTCGGCTGAACGCACACTGATCTGCCTGTTGTGCTATTGAAAGAATCTCTGCAATAAGAGCCCAACGCCATGCACCAGACGGTACCCCTCACCCCCTTTCCCTGGGCAGATGTGTTCATCATTCTCGCGCTTGTGGCGCTCAACGGCCTGTTCGCCATGTCGGAGCTGGCGATCGTCTCGGCGCGGCGACCCCGGCTGCAGGCAGCGGAGAAGGCGGGCAAGGGCGGCGCCACCGTGGCGCTGAGGCTGGCGGAAGACCCCGGCAAGTTTCTCTCCACCGTGCAGATCGGCATCACGCTGATCGGTATCGGCGCGGGCGCCTATTCGGGCGCGAGCCTGGGCGGCCCGGTGGCGGAGCGGTTTCAGCAAGCCGGGCTGAGCGCGGAAACAGCAGAGACAATGGGCTTTGCGCTCGTCATCGGCCTTACCACCTTCGCCTCGCTGATCGTGGGTGAGCTGGTGCCCAAGCAGTTCGCCCTGCGCGCGCCCGAGCCGATCGCCATCGTCATGGCACGGCCGATGCTGTGGCTGGCCAAGGCGACCGCGCCGTTGGTGTGGCTGATGGACAAATGCTCCGCCCTCATCTTCCGCGCGCTCGGCCTCAACCGCGAATCGGAGGCGCATGTCACGGCCGAGGAGCTGCACCTGATCGTCGCCGAGGCCAGCAAATCCGGCGTCATCGAGGAGAGCGAGCGCGCGATCATCTCCGGCGTGGTGCGCCTTGCCGACCGCCCGGTGCGCGAGGTGATGACGCCGCGCACCGATGTCGACTGGGTCGATGTGTCGAGCGATACGCGCGCGCTGCGGGCCAAGCTGCTGGCCACACCGCATACACGCCTGCCGGTGGGGCGCGGCAGCGTGGAGGAGATCATCGGCGTGGTGCAGGCGCGCGACATCATGTCGGCCCTGTTGAAGCGCGAAAAGATAGACGTCTCTGCGCTGATGCGCACTGTCGCCGTGGTGCCCGATCAGGTCGATGCGATGGACGCGCTGGAGGTGCTGCGGCGCTCGGAAGTGCCGATGGTGATGGTGCATGACGAATATGGCCATTTCGAGGGAATCGTCACCCCGTCCGACCTGCTCTCCGCCATCGCGGGCACATTCGCGTCCGACGCTGACCTCTATGATGAGCCGGATCTGGTGGAGCGCGAGGACGGCAGCCTGCTCGTGTCAGGCCAGATGGCGATGGACCAGCTCGCCGAGCGCATCGGCCTCAGCCTTGAGGAAGAGCGCGATTATGCCACGGTGGCCGGGCATGTGCTGTGGCGGCTGAAGCACCTTCCCGAGGTAGGCGAGCATTTCGAGGATCAGGGCTGGACCTTCGAGGTCGTCGATATGGACGGGCGCAAGATCGACAAGCTGCTGGTTGCGCCCAAACCCGGCTGACCGTTCAGGCGCGACGTATCCAGGCGGTGGGCAATGCGCGCACAATGAGCAACGCCGCCGCAATGCCGGCATAGATCCACGGCTCCGGCTGGAACCCCTTCACCCGCAATATGAAATGGATCGCTGCGAATATCGCGGAAAGATAGACCAGCCGGTGCAGCGCCTGCCAGCGTCGCCCGCCCAGTCTCCGGATCGACGCCCGCGTCGATGTCAACGCGAGCGGAAGCAGCAGCGTGAACGCCGCCATGCCGAGCAGGATGAACGGGTGCTTGGCAACGCTCTCCCACAGCAGGCTGAATGATCCGAGTTGATCCAGCAGGAAATAGACGCTGAGGTGGAGCAGCGCACAGGCGAACGCCCACAGCCCCAGCGGCCGCCGCAGCGGCGCCAGCCAGCTCCACCGCGTCCATGTCCGCAACGGCGTGACCGCCAGCGAAAGGATGAGAAAGCGGATCGCCCACAGGCCGAGAGTGTTGATCGTATAGTCGATCGGCTCCGCGCTCAGGCCCACGGCGCGCGGATCGCTCCCCGTGATCATCATCACCCAGCGCGCCGCCAGCACCAACACGGGCACCGCCATGACGATGTGCGCCAGCCCCTGCCTGTGCGCGCGCAGCCAGCCCATCAGAAATAGCGCTTCAGGTTCATGCCGCGATAAAGCTGGCTCACCTCCGCGCCATAGCCATTATAGGGCAGGGTCGCGCGCGGCAGCCAGTCACCAATGCGCCGCTCGCGCGCCTGGCTCCAGCGCGGATGATCGACCGTGGGATTGACGTTTGAATAAAAGCCATATTCCTGCGGGGCGGAGATGTTCCAGCTCGTCGGCGGTTGACGATCGACCAGCCGGATGCGCACGATCGACTTGATTGACTTGAACCCATATTTCCACGGCACCACGAGGCGGATCGGCGCGCCGTTCTGGTTGGGCAGCACCCGGCCATAGAGACCGACAGCCAGCAGCGTGAGCGGGTGCATCGCCTCATCGAGCCGCAATCCCTCGACATAGGGCCACTGCAGCACCGAACTGCGCTGGCCCGGCATCTGGCGCGGGTCACGCAGCGTCTCGAACGCGACGAACCTGGCCTTGCCGAGCGGTTCGACCATCTTCAGGAGCGCATTCAGCGGAAAGCCGACCCAGGGAATGACCATCGACCATCCCTCGACACAGCGCATGCGATAGACCCGCTCCTCCAACGGCGCGAGGCGGATCAGCCGGTCGATGTCGATCGTCTGGGGTTTGGAAACCAGCCCCTCCACACGCACCGCCCACGGCCGCGTGCGCAGCCTGTCGGCATTGCGTGCCGGGTCTTCCTTGTCCGTGCCGAACTCGTAGAAATTATTGTAGTGCGTAACGCTGTCATAGCTGGTCTGGTCTTCATCCAGCCTGCGGGTGAGGCGCGAGGACAGGCGCGGCAGGCCGCTGCCCTCGCCCTCCGCCGCCTGTGCGAGATGCGGCATCAGCCCCGCGCCGATCATCCCCGCCAGCACCGCCCGCCTGTCTTGATACAGCGGCTCCGGCGTGGCGTCGCGCTCGCGCAGATAAGATTCGGGGAGATTTCTGATGAGCATCGGTCCATCCTTCCGATCGGCAAGGCGGCTTTGCGCCGCGCCAGCTTATCGGACAGAGGAGATGAACGCCAGTTGTACGCGTTATGTGGCGCTTTGCTCGCGCTCCACTTCTCTCCATCCAATGTCACGGCGGCAGAAGCCCGACGGGAAGGACAGCGCGTCCACCGCCGCATAGGCCCGGCCCTGCGCCTGTGCGATGCTGCCCCCCAGCGCGGTGACGTTAAGCACGCGCCCGCCGTTCGCCACCAGTGCGCCGTCTGCAAGCGCTGTTCCCGCATGAAAGACCTTGATGCCGGGCGCGGTGCCTTCGGCCGCATCGATGCCGGAGATCGCGCCGCCCTTGTCCGGCGTGCCGGGGTAGCCGTTCGCCGCCATCACCACGGTGAGCGCGCAATCATCCGCCATCTTCACCGCGCCGCGCGTACCCAGCCTGCCCTGCGCCACATCCATCAGCAGCGTCGCCAGATCCTCCTCCAGCCGCATCATCAGCACCTGGCATTCCGGGTCGCCAAAGCGCGCATTATATTCGACCAGCTTCGGCCCCGCGTCGGTCAGCATCAGTCCCGCATAGAGCACCCCGCTATAGGGCATGCCCTCGGCGCGCATCGTATCGACTGTCGGGCGGATGATCCGCTCCATCGCCTCGCGCTCCAGCTCCGGCGTCAGGACGCGCGCGGGCGAATAGGCGCCCATTCCACCGGTGTTGGGGCCGGTGTCGCCGTCACCCACCCGCTTGTGATCCTGCGCGCTGCCGAAAGCGAGGATATCGGTGCCGTCGGTCAACGCGAAGAAGCTCGCCTCCTCGCCCGTCATGAATTCTTCCAGTACCACCTCTGCCCCGGCCGCACCAAAGCTGCCGGAGAACATCTCAATGAGAGCCTCTTCCGCCTGCTCCGCCGTCTCCGCGATGATCACGCCCTTGCCCGCAGCCAGCCCATCCGCCTTGATGACGACCGGCAGGCCAAAGCGCGGCAGCGCCGCGCGCGCCTCGTCCAGCGATGTCGTGCGCACATAGGCGGCGGTGGGGATATTCGCCCGCGCGCACAGATCCTTGGTGAAGCCCTTCGACCCCTCCAATTGAGCTGCCGCCTTGTTCGGCCCGAACACCGCCACGCCCGCCGCGCGCAGGCTATCTGCCAGCCCATCGACCAGCGGCGCTTCCGGGCCGATCACCACCAGATTGACCGCCTGCACCGCACAGAATGCCGCCACGGCATCATGGTCCGTCGCATCCAGCTTTACCAGCGTGGCGCACTCGGCAATGCCGGGGTTGCCCGGAGCGGCGAACAGTTTTTCGCATGTGGACGATTGCGCCAGCTTCCACGCGAGGGCATGCTCGCGTCCGCCCGAACCCAGCAACAGGATGTTCATACCGATTATGCCCCCGGAAGAAGAAATGGAGTCCGCCTTCGATGCGTCGGGCCGCCTGTTAGCGCAAGAGCGCTCGGGCGACAACGCGCCCGCGCTCTCCGTCTCCGAATTGTCGGCTCTGTTGAAGCGCACGGTGGAGGACCGCTTCGGCCATGTGCGCCTGCGCGGCGAGATTTCGGGTTACAAGCGCGCGGCCTCGGGCCATGTCTATCTGTGCCTTAAGGATGACAATGCCCTGATAGACGGGGTGATGTGGAAGGGCGGTGCCGCCCGCCTCGCCTTCGCGCCGCAGGATGGCATAGAGGTGATCGCCACCGGCAAGCTCACCACCTATCCGGGGCGCAGCAAATACCAGATCGTGATCGAGCGGATGGAGCTGGCCGGCGAAGGCGCGCTGATGCAGCTGTTCGAGCGGCTGAAGCGCCAGCTCGCTGCCGAGGGGCTGTTCGCGGCGGAGCGCAAGAAACGCCTGCCCTATTTGCCGCGCGTGATCGGCGTCGTCACCTCGCCCACCGGCGCAGTGATCCGCGACATATTGCACCGGCTGGAGGATCGCTGCCCCACGCAGGTTCTGGTCTGGCCCGTGCTGGTGCAGGGCGAGGGCGCGGCGGCAGGCGTGGCGGCGGCAGTGCGGGGCTTCAGCGCGATGGCGCCGGGCGGGCCTGTCCCCCGGCCCGATCTCGTCATCGTCGCGCGCGGCGGCGGGTCGATCGAGGATCTGTGGGCCTTCAACGAGGAGGCGGTCGTGCGCGCGGTGGCGGACTGCACCATCCCCATCATTTCCGCCGTAGGGCACGAGACCGACACGACCCTGTGCGATTATGCGGCGGACGTGCGCGCCCCCACGCCCACCGCCGCCGCCGAGATGGCAGTGCCGGTGCGCGCAGAGCTGATGGCGGGGCTGACCGAACTTGGCCTGCGCGGCGGCCGCGCGATGCGGCGCGGAGTTGAGCTGCGGCGCGAGCGCCTCGCCCTGACCGCGCGGCTGCTGCCAGCTCCGGAGACGCTGCTCGCCACCCAGCGCCAGCGCGCCGACGATCTGGGTGAGCGGCTGACGCGCGGGCTGCGCCAGCGGGTGACGCTCGCCTGGCGACATCTGTCCGAGGCGGGCGGCGCGCTCCGCCCGGCGGTGCTCCACCAGCGCGTGGCGCGGGAGCGGGCGCGGTTGGATGCCGTGCGCCTGCGGCCCGATCTCGTGACCCGAGGCATCGCGCAGAGGCGTGAGCGGCTCGACGCCAGCTGGCGGCTCGCGCTCTCGCTCGATCCGCGTCGGCCGCTGTCCAAAGGCTTCGCGCTGGTGAGCGCGGGGGAACAGGTCCTCACGTCGGCATCCGCCGCGCGTGCCGCCGGAGCAATGCGCCTCACCTTCCATGACGGCGCGCTTGATGTGGCGACACTGGGCGAGGATGGGCTTGAGTCCGCCGGCCCACCCCGGCTATCATCGCCACAGAAGACGGCGCGGAAGCCCATGCGCGCCTCGATCGCGACCGTGCAGCAGGATCTGTTCGGCACAGGCCAGGGGAAAGACGACTGATGCTGATGCAAGGCAAGGACCAGCCCGCAAAGCTGCATTATATGCCCTACAGCTTCCGGGTACTCAGCCCCGGCGACTATGTGCTGTGCGCAGTCACCGGCACGCGCATCCAGCTCGACGATCTGCGTTATTGGTCGATCGTGCGGCAGGAGGCCTATGTCGACGCCGATGCGTCTACGCAAGCCGAGGTGCGCTGGCGCAAGGCGCAGGGGCTGCCCGCCTGAGGCGGCACCCGCCCGTGCGCGCGCTCTTCCCTCTATTACCAACGCTCCTGCTTGGCGCCTGCGTCAGCGCGCCGGTGCCGAGGCCGGTGTCCGCTCCGCCGCAAGCCAAGCCTGCACCAGCGCCCGCCCGCCCCGATTTTGTGCTGCAAGGCGCGGCGCGGCAGGGCGGCGCGATCTTTGGCTACGCGCCGTCGCTCGCCAAGACGGTCATGCTGGATACCACACCCGTTCCGGTGGCGGCGGACGGGCAGTTCCTGATCGCGTTTGACCGCGACGCCCCGCCGAACGCGCTGCTGACGGCAGAGCTGGGCGATGGCACCCGCCTCACCCGCACGATACCCATTGCAACCGGCAACTGGCGGATCGAGCAGGTCAATGCCTCCCTCACCGCCAATGTGCCGAGCGCCGAGTTTCAGGCGCGCAGGCCCGCCGAGCTGGCACGCATCGCCGCCGCGCGGGGCGGGGACAATGGCGCGAACGGCTGGCGACAGGCGTTCATTTGGCCCGCGACAGGGCGCATCTCGGGCATCTTCGGATCGCAGCGCGTCTATCGCGGTACGCCGGGCAGCTATCATAGCGGCGTCGATGTCGCGGTGCCGACCGGCACGCCCTTCGTCGCCCCTGCCGATGGCGTGGTGGTGCTCGCCGCCGCCGACACGCCGTTTACGCTGGAAGGGCATCTGCTGATCATCGACCACGGCATGGGCCTCTCCAGCGCCTTCCTGCACTGTGACAGCCTGGCGGTAAAGGAAGGCGAGCATGTGCGGCAGGGACAGCTGCTCGGCACCACCGGCGCGACCGGCCGGGCAAGCGGCCCGCATCTCCATTGGGGGATGAAGTGGCGCGACGCGCGCATCGATCCGGTGCTGCTCACGGGGCCGATGAAGGCCGAGTGATTCGCGCCGATCCCGGTATTCGTCCGTCACCGCGTCGCCACCAAACCCCGCCGCGACCAGAATATACAAAACCCTGTCACGTGATTACGTGATTGATTTTATTGCAAGTTGCGAAAGCGTGACAAAGCTGCAACAGCGCCAATTAAAACGCCGGATTTCCGCAACTGCGTGCTTTACGCGGAACCCTTAACGCCGGTTAATAATTCTCAAGGTCGCAAACTACAGAACCAGTCCTGAAAAAGAATCACCTTGTCCTTCGTCGAAGGATGGGGGGGAGTGAGCTGTACCTTTGCGCCCGTGGTAGAACCGGGGCCGGCGGTGAGCTTGCCCCTCCAGAGCAAGGGAACTGGACCATGAAAAATACTGATATTGCAGCCCGCCTGCGGTGCGGCGCCGCTTCCTCCATACTGGCCATCAGCCTGGCCATACCTTCGATAAGCCTGGCCCAAACAACCGACGCGGCAGACCCAGCGGCAGCCGACGACAGCACCATTATCGTCACCGGCTCCCTGCTCCGGCAGGACCCCAATAACACTCCGTCCCCGGTGTCGGTGGTTTCTTCCGAAACGCTCGAACAGCGCGGCATCCAGACTACGCAGGAAGCGATTCAGCGGCTTTCATCCAATAACGGACCGGCGCTGACCAACTCCTTCTCCGCCAATGGTGCCTTCGCCGGCGGCGCTTCTGCGGTTTCTCTGCGTGGTCTCACGACCAACTCGACGCTGGTGCTGTTCGATGGCATGCGCGCGGCCTATTATCCTTTGTCTGATGACGGGACGCGCAACTTCGTCGATCTCAACACCATCCCCGATGACATTGTCGATCGCATCGAGGTGCTGCGCGACGGTGCTTCCTCGACTTATGGTGCAGACGCGATCGCGGGTGTCGTCAACGTCATTACCAAAAAGCAGATCACCGGCATAACGGGCCGCGCGGAGATGGGCCTCACCGAGCGTGGCGACGGTCGTAACTATCGTTTCAGCGCCACAGGCGGCTTTGGCGATTTGAGCAGTGACGGGTATAACATCTATGCCAGCGGTTTCTATTATCGGCAAAAGGCCCTCTATAATCGCGACCTGCCCTATCCCTATAATTCATCGAACCAGTCGGGTATCTGCCGCAACGGAGTATGCGGCCCCCAAGTCGGCCTCAATGGCAACACGATCAACCCCACGTCCACCGGTTTTGAAGGGCTTCATATCGGCCCGACAGACGCCTCACTGTTTGCGACCACCTTCTTCGTCGCGCCCTATGATGCGACAAATACCACAGCGTTGGGTCCCTATGATTTCCTTAACCCCGCAGCCGGATGTATTGCCGGAGAAACGCCGTATACCCTCACCCCGACCGAGCTCGCGAATAACCCCAATGTCGCCGGCACGGTTTGCCAAGGCGACTTGATTACCCAATACGGCGTGGTATCCCCCAATATCGAACGCATGGGCGGATCGTTCCGCGCCACCAAGGCTTTCGACAATGGCATGGAAGCCTTCATTGAGGGCAATGTGCTGCAGAGCACTGTCGACTATAGCGGCAATCCATCCAGCATCCGGCGCAACGGGCCTGCCGGAATCCGGTTCCCGCGCTTCAGCACCGCGAACAGCGGCCCGCCGAACGCACCGGGTTCCTTCTCGCTTGCGCTCCCGGTCTTTGTATGTCCCCTCGTCAATGGATTGCCGCAGGCGGTGTGCGACGCAGGCAACGGCACGCTCAACCCCAACAACCCCTTTGCCGCGCAGGGGCAGGTTGCGCGCCTTACAGGCCGCATCCCCAACCTGTTCGAATATGATGAAACCCGCAGCCGCACCTACCGCTTCCACGCGGGCGTCAGCGGCGATCTGACCGACAACTGGAAGTTCGCGGTCGATGCGATTGTAATTGGAAACGCATCTGCGCCAGACGCAGCGCGGCTATGTCTATATCCAGCATCTCCTGAACGCGGTTGCCGATGGCAGCTACAACTTCGTCAATCCGCTCGCCAACAGTCAGCAGGTTCTCGATTATCTTGCTCCGGAGAACATAACCAAGGCAAAATCAAAACTCTACGGTCTGCAAGGAAGCATCAACGGCAATCTGTTCGATCTGCCCGGCGGTCCGCTGCAGATCGGTATCGGCGCGCAGGTGCGGTATGAGTCGATCAACGCGCCCAGCGCCAATGACGATTTCGCCGGGCCTACCGAACGCTATTTCGTCCTCAATGCCTTCGGAACAAAAGGCAGCCGCAAGGTCTACTCCGCCTATGCCGAGCTGGATGCGCCGGTGCTCGACATGCTCTCCGTCAACGCATCGGGCCGCTATGACAGATATTCGAGCGGGCAGGACGCGTTCTCACCCAAGATCGGCTTGCGCGCGACACCGATGGACGGACTGGTACTGCGCGGAACATGGTCACGCGGCTTCCGCATCCCGAGCTTCGCCGAGGCGAATGCGTTGCCGACCACCGGGTTCGTCAACAACTCCGCGTCAATCTTCAACGACGCGTATCTCGCCCAATATAACTGTTCGGCGGCGACTTATACCACGGCTTGCCCAACCTATATCCGCTCCGGCTCCTATGGCCAGACCCAGCTCGCCAGCCCCAACCTCAAGCCTGAGCGCTCGACGAGCTGGACTGCAGGCGTGATCCTGAAGCCGATACGGAATGTCACGCTGTCGCTGGATTACTACAACATCAAGAAAACCAAGGCGATCGTACCCGCACCATATTCCGCCGCGATCCAGGCCTATTATACCGGTCAGCCGATACCGGCGGGATACAACATAATCCCCGATGCCCCCGATCCAGCATTCCCTAACGCATTGCCCCGCATAGCGTTCGTGCAGGCGCCGTTTATCAATGCCAGCACTTATAAGTCCGAGGGCATTGACATCGGCGTATCCGGTAACTTCGATCTGGGCCCGGATGTTCGGTTCAGCTCATCCCTCGAGGCAAGCTACATCATCAACCTGAGCCAGTCGGTCGATGGCGTTACCGAATCCTATGAAGGCACTTCCGGTAACTTCAACCTTACGGCCGGTTCGGGTACCCCTGAGTGGCACGGTGTATGGCAGAACACAGTGGAATGGGGTCCGCTGTCGGTCACAGGAACGATCGAGTACTTCGACGGCTATAACCTGTCGGCGGCGGATCAGGGCACAATACCGGGCGATTGCGGCCTGCTGTCCACCGATCCTTCGCAGCAATTCTCGAGCTGCGACGTGGACGATTACATCACGGTGGACCTGAACACGCAATTCCGCGTGAACGACAACTTCACCTTCTATGTCAACGTGCTCAACCTGTTCGACAATCTGCCCCCGATCGATCCGGTCACCTATGGCGCGAACAACTACAACTCCGTTCAGGGCGGCACCGGCATTTTCGGACGCTCCTATCGCGTGGGGATCAAGGCCAACTTCTAACGGCCTAGCATATTCTACGCTTGAAAGGGCGGCCCTCGCGGGTCGCCCTTTCTCTTGGCCGTCATCCCCCTTTCACCACACCCCCTGATGTGATATCATCACATCCGTGGATCCTGCGCGATCCTGTGCAGGCCACAGGACAGGAGGATGCGTGATGCAGTGGATCCTGAACAATAATCGCACAATCGAACCTGGATATACCGGCAAGCGGGCTTCCCCGCTCGCCATAGGCGCGACGATCGCGGTGCATGTCGCGATCGGCGGGCTGGTTTATATGCTGCCGCCCGGCACCATCCGTGATGTGGTGCCGGATGTGATTTGGATCACCAACGTACCGGTGGAGAAACCGAAGGAAGAAGCAAGGCAGGACAAGGGCAAGGACCAGCCGCTTCAGCGCAGCACGCGCACCGATGAGCCGGCCAAGCCGCGAACAGAGCCATTCGAGCCTGTCGGCCCCGCGAAGGACCCGCCCATCAGCGACCCGACAGGCGGCGGGGGAGCCGGCGGCGGTGCGGGCACGCAGACGGTCGAGCATCAGCCCGTGCTTGTTGCCGCAATCCCGGATCCGAAGCGCCTGCCCGACTTCCAGCCCGATTATCCCGCCGCGATGATCCGCGCGCAGATAGAGGGCTATGCGACCGTACGCGTCCACATTTCGGCAGGCGGCAGAGTGGAGACCGTCGAACTCATCGACACCAACGACAGCGCGTTCTGGAAGGCAACGCGCAAGCAGGCGCTGGAACGCTGGCGCTTCCGGCCAGCCACGCGTGATGGCGTGGCTGTGCCGAGCGAGAAGGTAATGACGGTGCGCTTCCGCCTGTCCGACCTCTGAACCGCCGGGGGTTGGGCCGGGGTGGGGGCGCTTCGCCGCCCCCGCCTTTCCCTACTTGAACAGCCCGCCGAGCACGCCGCGCACCAGCCCGCCGATCAGCCCACCGCCCGACGATTTGCGCGATGAGCCGCCCAACACCGCCTTGCCGATCTCGTTGGCGACCTGGCGGCCGAGCGACGAGCCGACCGAGCGGGTGGCGGACTGGATCGCGCGGTCGAAATTGCTGGGCTTGGCCGCCTCGCGCGCGGCGGCGGCGTCCGCGCGCGCCTGCGCCTTCAGCTCCGCCTCGCGCTGCTTCGCCTCGATCTTCGCCTGCGCGGCTGCCGCCTTGTCGGCTTCAGCCTGCGCCTTTTCCGCTTCTGCCGCGGCGGCGGCGGCCTGACCACGCGCCGCGAGGATTTCCTCGGCGCTCTCGCGGTCCACCGCCGTGTCATATTTGCCGTCGACCGGCGAGACCGAGCGGATGATCGCCCGCTCCTTGGCATCGAGCGGGCCGAGGCGCGAGCGTGGCGGCGCGATCAGCGTGCGCTGCACGATGCTGGGGCTGCCATCCTCCTGCAACAGCGAGACGAGCGCCTCGCCGACCTTCAGTTCGGTGATCGCGGTTTCGACATCGAGGTCCGGGTTGACGCGGAAAGTCTCCGCTGCGGCCTTGATCGCCTTCTGGTCGCGCGGGGTGAAGGCGCGCAGCGCGTGCTGCACCCGGTTGCCGAGCTGGCCCGCCACTTCCTCGGGGATATCGATCGGGTTCTGCGTCACGAAATAGACGCCGACGCCCTTGGAACGGATCAGGCGCACCACTTGCTCGATCTTGTCGGTCAAGGCTTTGGGCGCATCGTCGAACAGCAGATGCGCCTCGTCGAAGAAGAAGACGAGCTTGGGCTTCTCAGGGTCGCCGACCTCCGGAAGTACTTGAAAAAGCTCGGAAAGCAGCCAGAGCAGGAAGGTGGAATAGAGCTTGGGGCTCTGCATCAGCCGGTCCGCCGCCAGCACGTTGATAAACCCGCGACCCTTGTCGTCCACATGGAAAAAGTCATGGATATCGAGCGCCGGCTCGCCAAAAAACGCGGCGCCGCCCTGGCTGTCGAGACTGAGCAGCTGGCGCTGGATCGTGCCGACACTCGCCTTGGTCACATTGCCATATTTGGCGGAAAGCATGTCCGCATTTTCCGCGCAGTAAGCCAGCATCGCCTGCAGATCGCCGAGATCGAGCAGCAGCAGCCCTTCCTCGTCGGCATAGCGGAACGCGATATTCAGCACGCCCTCCTGCGTCTCGTTGAGATCCATGAGCCGCGCGAGCAGCAACGGCCCCATCTCGCTCACGGTTGTGCGGATCGGGTGGCCCTGTTGCCCATAGAGATCCCAGAAGATCACCGGATTGTCGGCATAGACATAATCCGCCATGCCTATCTCCTTGGCACGGCCCTCCAGCGCGGCTGCGTTCTTGAAGGTGGGCGAGCCGGGCATCGCAATCCCGGCGAGATCGCCTTTCACATCGGCCATAAACACCGGCACGCCCAGGCGCGAAAAGCTCTCTGCGATGCCTTGGAGGGTCACGGTCTTGCCGGTGCCGGTCGCGCCTGCGATCAGCCCGTGCCGGTTGGCGCGCTTCAGATTGAGCGTTTGCGGCTGCCCTGCCGCTGCGCCGATGAAAATGCCGTCGCCCATAGCTGCGCTCCCCGTGCCGATGATAGGGGGACAGGCATAGCGCCCGCCACCGCGCCTGAAAAGAGGCGGGCGGCAGGCGTTATGTAAACTCGGCGATCGTTATTTGGTCAGTTCAACCGGCACATAGCCCCGGAAGCGCGCGCTCGGCCGGGCGATAAGCAGAAGGACCGCGCTCTTGCCCGCCGAGCGGGCGGCCGCGACGCCGGAGCGGATATCGGCGGCGGTGCGCACCTTGCGGCCGTCAACCTCCAGGATCATATCCCCACGCTGTATGCCGACGATCGCGGCGTCGCTCTGCGGATTGACCCCGTTCACCACCACGCCCTCAACGCTGTCATCCAGGCCGAGCTGGCGGCGGATGGCGGGGTTGATCTCCAGCAGCGCAAGGCCGATGCCATTCTCATTGGGATAGCGGGGCGCATAGTTCTGCTGCGGAAGGGGCTGAGCGTTGGGCTGATCATCGTCGAGGAACCCACCGGAAAGCTCCTGTTCGCTCGGCCGCTTGCCCAATGTCACGTTGACGGTGCGGCGCTTGCCGTCGCGGATCAGCTCGACCGGGACCGGCCTGCCGATCTGGAGGTCCGCCACGATCACCGAAAGCGGATTATCGAGGTTCACCTCGCGTCCGCCGACGCTCAGGATAACGTCGCGCGGCAGGATCCCCGCCCGCGCGGCCGGGCCGTCCGGCGGGACCGCGTTCACGAAGACGCCATGGTTCTTGTCGACCCCGAGCGCGCGCGCCAGCTTGTCGTTGATCTGCGAATAGCCGATGCCGATATAGCCGCGCTCTATTTTTTCCCCGCGCATCAGCTTCTCGACGATCGGTTTGGCAATCTCGCCTGGGATGGCGAAGCCCAGGCCGATATTGCCTCCGTTGGGCGAGGCGATCCAGGTGTTCACGCCCAGCACATTGCCTTTGAGATCGAACATCGGTCCACCGGAGTTGCCCTGGTTGATCGAGGCGTCAGTCTGGATGAAGCGATCATAGGGCGAGCCCGAACCGGTGGTGCGGGCAATGTTTGAGATGATGCCGCTCGTTACGGTGCCTTCGAGGCCCAAAGGCTGACCGATCACGATGACCCAGTCACCCACGCGCGCGCTCTTGGTGGTGCCGAAACGCACATAAGGCATGGGCTTGGAGGGCTTGATCTTAAGCACGGCGAGATCGGCCACTTCGTCACGGCCGACAAGCTCAGCCGCATATTCGGTATGGTCGTTCATCGTCACCGTGATTGCCTCGACCGTGGCATTGGGGCCGCCTGGCGAGACGACATGGCTGTTGGTGACGATATAGCCGTCGGCTGAAATGAGGAATCCGGCGCCGAGCGAAGTGCCCTCCTGAATCTGCGGCCCCTCTCCGCCGCGCGGCCCGCCGAGCAGGTTGCCGAACAGATCGTCAAGCGGATTGCGCCGCGCCTGCACGCGCTGGCGGGTGGAGATGTTGACAACTGCAGGCTGAAGGCGCTCCACCATGTCGGCGAAGCTGCCCGGCGCGCCGCCTGGTGCTGCTGCGGCCTGGATCCCCTCGTTCTGCGGCGGCTGAGCATCCAGCGGCTCGTGCGAGCTGATGGCGATGGCAGTACCGCCCAGCAGAAGGGCAGCGGTCAGACCATAGACGTAGCGCAAATCACTCTTCCTCTCATACACTCAACTGTGCAGGCCAACCCCCTGCAGCAAGATACTGGCTCAGCGCCATGCCAATCCACGCCTGAACCTGAATTGAATAGGCCGCAATCCAACAACTCTCAGCGTCCGCGGAACTCCCGAAGGAAGTCGTTGTCGGGCGACAGGATTACGCTCGTCTGTCCGCCGTTCTGGGGACTGAATGTGCGCCGATAAGCCTGCATCGCGCGGTAGAAATCATAGAACTGGGCATCCTTGCCGAAGCTGGCGGCATAGACCTGCGCAGCTTGCGCGTCTGCCTCGGCACGGATGATCTGGGCCTGCTTCTCGCCCTGTGCGCGGATGGTGAGCGCCTCCTGCTGGCGCGCGGTGCGCATGCGCTGGAACGCGCTCTGCAGCGGCGTGCCGTCCGGCAGGTCCGCCCGCTTGATGCGCACGTCCACAACTTCCGCGCCATATTGCCGGGCTACCCGGTTCAGTCCGGCGCTGATGTTGTTCATCACCTGACCGCGTTCAGGCGAGAGCAGGGCGGCAAAGGGCCGCTTGCCCAGCTCGTTGCGCAACGCCGAGCCAAGTATCGGACGCAGCGCCTCCTCGACCCGTTGTTCGCTGCCCGCAGAAACATACATGCGCAGCGGGTTGGTGATCCGGTAACGCGCATAGGCATCAACCTGTAGCCGAAGCTGGTCGGTGGAAAGCACCTGCTGGCGCTCCATCTTCACCGACTGGATGCGCTTGTCGATCCACACCACCTGTTCTGCGAAGGGGATACGCGCGGCAAGGCCCGCCCCGGTCTGGCCGAAACGCTCCGTGGGCTTATAAGGGTTGAGAATGCGGACGGGCTGGCCGAAGCGGACGATCACACCCTGCTGCGTCTCCGGTACGATCGAGATCGTGCTGCCCAGCAAAATCAGAAAGCCCAGCGCGACCAGCGCTGCCATGACGGGGTTACGGATGAAGCGGTTCATCAGCGGCTCCCCTCGACGGTAGTGGTGCTGCCGGCGCCGTCCCTCGCCTTGCGCCTTACTTCAGGCAACGGGAGGTAGGGCATTACATTGTTCGCCTCGACAATGGTTTTATCGGTATCCGCAAGGACCGCTTCCATCGTCTCATAATACATGCGCCGACGCGTCACTTCGGGCGAGAGACGATACTGCTCATACACCTTGTCGAACGCCGCCGCCTCGCCTTGCGCGCGCGCGCTCAACTGCTGAGCATAGGCGGTCGCCTGATTGACATAGGTTGTGGCGTCCTGCTTCGCCGCTGACACCTCCTTGAATGCGTCGTTCACTTCATTGGGCGGGTCGGCCTGCTTGATTGCAATACCCTGGATGCGAATGCCGGAGCGATAATCATCGAGTATTTCCTGCATTCTCAGCGCCACTTGCTGCTCGATCCCCGTGCGTCCTGCGCCCAGCGCCTCGTTGAGCGATATCGTCGCCAGCACCGCGCGCATAGCGGTTTCGGCAACCTCCTGCACCGTCGCATCTGGCTCCTTCAACTCGAACAGATACAGCTCCGGATCGCGGATGTTCCAGCGTACCGAGTAAGCGAGGTCGATGATGTTCTGGTCGCCGGTCAGCACCAGATTCTGCCCTTCGCCCGATACCGAGCCGACATCGACCGTGCGGATTTCCTCGACATCCACCGTCTCCACCGTCTCGAACGGCGCGGGGAGAGTCAGCCCGATGCCCGGGGTCATCGAGCGGCTATAGCTCCCCAGAAACAGGACCACACCGCGTTCTTGCGGGCCGACGCGGTGAAAGCTGGTGAGCGCGATCCACAATATGGCGACGATGCCGAGCGCAATCGGCCAGAGCGTGCGCGGATCGCCGCCGCCGGCAAAGCCACTCCCGCCGCCGCCGGGTGCCCCGCCATTACCGCCGCCGAAGCTTTCGCGACCCCGCCGAAGGAGATCCTCGATCAGCGAGGGGCGCGCACCTCCGGTAGGGCCGCCTGCGCCCTGTCCTCCGCGCGGAGGCTGGGTCCAGGGATTGCGCGGGCCGTCCCCCGACGCGCCACTGCCTCCCCCGCCTGAGGAGCCCTGCCCTTCGCCAGGCGCACCCCCTCCCTCTGGCCCGCCGCCCGGCTTGCCACCCCACGGGCCAGCCATCGCCAGACCGGGAAGCGAGGAGAGAAGCGAGCGGATGCGGCGGAAAAGCGCGGGGCTGTTTTGGTTCATGATTGCCCATGTATAAGGAGCCGCGCGGCGGAAAAACAGTGCCTTTGCCAAGATTATCGCATATGGCGCGCGGCATGACCGACCTGACCGCCCTTTCCGCCGAAATCGCTTCGCTCGCCGGCAGCCGCGCCAGCGCCATCCGGCTGCGCGACGGAGCGCTGTCTCTCGTGCTCGATGTAGGCGGCCTCGACGCAGACGAACGCCGCGCGATGGCCGCCGCGATCGAGGCGGCGGCGCGCACGCTGCCCGGTGTCACGGCCGTGCGCATAGCGGAGACGGCCGAAAAAAGAGGCTGCACGATCATCGCGGTCGCTTCCGGCAAGGGCGGGGTGGGCAAATCCACCGTCTCCGCCAATCTCGCCATCGCGTTGCACGCCATGGGCGTGAAGGTGGGACTGATCGATGCCGATATATACGGGCCGTCACAACCTCGCCTCATGGCGAGCGAGGGTCAAAAACCGCTCGCCGAAGACAGCAAGATGATCCCGATAACCGGCGCTGGTGGCGTGCCGATGCTCTCCATGGGCCATCTGGTCGAGCCGGGGCGGGCGATCGCATGGCGCGGGCCGATGGCCGGCAACGCGCTCTCGCAACTCATCGATGCGCACTGGGGGGCGGTGGACGTGCTCATCGTCGATATGCCGCCAGGTACCGGCGACATCCAGCTGTCGATGGTGCAGAAACACAAGCCCGCCGGCGCGGTGATCGTCTCGACACCGCAGGACCTCGCCCTGATGGACGCAACCCGCGCCGTCAGCCTGTTCGAACAGGCGGGCGTGCCGATGATCGGGCTGGTTGAAAATATGGCGGGCTACAGCTGCCCGCACTGCGGCCAGCAGTCAGATCCGTTTGGCACCGGCGGGGCCGAGGCGGCTGCGCGTAATCTTGGCATGCCGTTCCTGGGCCGCATACCGCTAGCCATCGGCATCCGGCAGGCGTCTGACGCCGGAACGCCACCGGCCGCAGGCGATACGAACGAGGCCGCGCCGTTCATCGCCATCGCCGCGCGGGTGAAAGACTGGCTCGCCGCTCGAGGCTAGGTCTCACATCTCCAGCTGACGCTGCAGCTTGCGGATGTCCGCGTCCATCTCCGCGTTGCTCTGGCGCAACTCCTCGATCGTACGCACGGCGTGGATCACGGTGCTGTGATCGCGCCCGCCAAAGATCCGCCCGATCTCAGGCAGAGAGCGCGGCGTCATCTTTTTGGCCAAGTACATCGCCACCTGCCGGGGCCGTGCCACCGCCCGCGCCCTGCGCTTGGAGCGCATCTCGGCGGGGTCGATGCGATAATGCGCGGCGCAGGCCTTTTGAATGTCGTCGACCGTGATGCGCCGGGCATTGGCGCGTACCGCATCGGCCAGCATCGCCTGTGCGAAGTCCATGTCGACCGCGCGGCCTGTAAGCTGGGCATAGGCGATCAGCTTGTTGAACGCGCCTTCCAGCTCGCGCAGGTTGGTGCGGATCGAGCGGGCAAGATAATCCAGCACCGCATCGGGAATGGCCGCATCGGGCAGGGAGGCACGCTTCACCTCCAGGATCGCACGGCGCAGGTCGAGGTCGGCAGGCTGGATATCGGCCACCAGGCCGCCAGCGAGACGCGACAATATCCGTGGATCGACCGCATCGAGATGCTGGGGCGCGCGATCCGCGCTGATAACGATGCGCGCGCCGCTTTCGGCCAGCTCGTTGATGGTGTGGAGGAACTCCTCCTGCGTCGATCCCTTGCCGGCAATGAACTGGATATCATCGACCAGCAGCAGCTTCGCCGCGCGCAGCCGCGCCTTGAACGCCATGCTGTCGTTCGCGCGCATCGCAGTGACGAACTCCATCATGAACTTCTCGGCCGACATATAGATGATCTGATGCGCGGGGAAATGACCGGCATAGGCGGCAGCGATCGCGTGGAGCAGATGCGTCTTGCCCTGCCCGGTGCCACCGTGGATATAGAGCGGGTTGAATAAAGGCGCGAACCGAGCGCCCATCGCCTGCGCGGCCGAGCAAGCGAGGCGATTGCTCTCTCCCACCACGAAATCGTCGAAGCTATGGCGTAGCGTGAATCCATCGGGTGCGACCGGCTGACGTGGGCGGGGCGCCGCCTCGGCTTGCGCCTGACGCGGCACGCTCCCCGCAATGCCGGGGGCAGCCGGCACTGCCGCGGCACGCTGCGGGGCGCGCACCACGCGAATCTCCTCAACGCCGATCTGCGCCGCCCTGAATGAGAGACGGATGCGATCACCGAACTGGCTGGCAACGAAATTGGCGGTGAAGTCGGACCCGGCGAGCAACTCCAATGTGCCCGTGCCATCGCAATAGGCACCCAGTCTGAGAGGCTTCAGCCACTGGTCATACATGCGCCCGCCCACACTGCTGCGCAGCGCGGCCCTGACCCCGTCCCAGGCCGCCACAATGGCATCCGGGCACTCGGGGTCGGTCGGCGCCCCCTCGTCAGACCGGCGGAGTATCAATGCATCCCTGTTATCAGCTTCAGCAAACACGCACACGCCCTCCTGTTTGTGCCGGAGCCCTTGTCAGCGTAACCCCCAATTGCAACCCACAACTCCTCAGCCGCTTCCAGACACCGGAAACGGTTCGTTCCTTGTGGATCGTGATAACCGCAGCATCCGATTCGGCCTGCGGGCGAGCCACAGGATTAGGCAATCGTTAACGATTGGATCAAGAGGGGGAGCCGTCAAAAAACTGAAATAAACTGTTTGACAGCGACAAGGGCGCGGAATCGCGTGAATATCCTATAAGACATTGTTATTACATGAGTTTTGTTTCGAAATTCTTTTCGCAGTCACAGCGAATCAGCGCAAGTCCTGCGTTTCTCAGGGTAACGCAGCTTCGGCATCGGGAGGCGGTGATCAAGACAAAGACGGTGGCAGGCGAACCTCAATTTGGCCGCTCCGTCGCGCGCGCATGAAGAAACCCGCCGGATCGCTCCGGCGGGTGCCAAAATCGGGTGCGCCCGGCGTTTTGCGTGTCAGGCGATCGCGCCGACCGCCTTGGTCAGACGGCTGAACTTACGCGAAGCGGTATTCTTGTGCAGCACTCCGCGCGCCACCCCGCGTGCCAGCTCCGGCTGAACTACCGCAAGTGCCGAGGCGGCGGCGTCCTTGTCGCCAGCGGCGACGGCGTTTTCCACCTTCTTCACCAGCGTGCGAATGCGGCTGATGCGGTTGCCGTTGATTTCGGTGCGGCGCGCGTTGCGGCGGATGCGCTTTTTTGCCTGCGGCGTATTGGCCATAAGTTCCTCGAAAGCCTTGTCTGAATTCTGGTAAAGAGGAGCGCACGAGGCTCCCCTGAATCACGAAGGGTGGCCCATAGCGGCTTCGCCCATCTGCGTCAACATAAACGGGAGCATGCCGCTTACCGCGAAAATTTGGGCGGGACAGACCGCGCAAAGCACGCTAGCGATTCGTCCATGCTCGTCGCACTTTATGCATTGTCGCTGCTGGCCGGGGCGCTGTTTCTCCATCCCTATATCAGCTATCCGCTGAGCCTGCGACTGATGCGCGCGCGGCCGGTGCGCGGCGGCAGCGCGGACGCGCCGCGCCCTTCGGCGAGCCTGCTGTTTTCCGCCTATAATGAGGAGCGCGCGCTGCCGACCAAGCTCGATAATCTGGCGGCGATCAAGCGTCTGCACCCCGAGCTTGAAATCCTCGCTTATTCAGACATGAGCACCGATGGCACTTTGGCGCTGCTAGAGAGCCGTCCCGAGCTGTTGCGGGTGATCCCGACAACGGAGCGAACGGGCAAGGCCACGGGCATGCGGCGCATGGTGGCGCAGGCGCGCGGCGAAATCTGCATCTTCACCGATGCCAACGTGCTGCTCGCGCCCGAATCGATCGGGCCACTGCTTGAGTATTTCCGGGATCCGGCCATTGGCGCGGTGTCAGGCACGCTGCACTATATCAATGCCGAAGAAGGCGCGACGGCGCACGTCGGTGGGCTATACTGGCGGCTGGAGGAGGCGATCAAGGCGCTCGAAACGCGCTGCGGATCGATGATGGGCGCGGACGGCGCGATCTTCGCCACGCGGCGCGCGCTCTATCCGCAGGTTCCGCCGCATCTGCTGGACGACATGATCGCCTCGATGAGCGTGATGCTGCACGGCAAGCGTCTCATCAGCGCGCGCGACGTCATCGCCTATGAGCGCAACACCACGGATCCGCGCGACGAGTTCCGCCGCAAGCGCCGGATCGCGTGCCGTTCCTACGCCTCCTACCGCCATCTCTGGCCGCAGCTGGCGCAACACTTCTCGCTCGCCGACAAATACAAATTCATCTCGCACAAATGGCTGCGGTGGATGGGAGCACCGCTGGCGCTGGTGGCGGCGGCCTCTTTGAGCGGAGCATTATGGCTTGATGGCAGGCCTGGCCTTCTCGCTACTCTATGGGGCGCAGGTGCGCTGGTATTGCTGGGAGCGGCGGTAAGCGTCCGCGCCTGCACGATGCTGGTCGAGATCGCAGCAGCGATCTGGGCGGCGTTTCTGGGCATTGTGGATGCGTGGCGCGGGCGGACATATCAGACCTGGGCACCCGCCGCATCGCGGAACTGACTACCTCGTCAACGCCTCGATCGTCCAGGCATCGTCATCCTCGATGCCGATGGCCGTCAACACGCCGCTGCGATAGGCGCCGGTGTCGATGCCGATACGGTTATGAAGGATTTCGGCGGTATCGGTTTGACTGTGGCCATGCACCACGCGCCACGGGTGCCGCGCCTTGCTTGAGAGGAACGGCTCGCGAATCCATAACAGGTCGTCGTCGCTCTGGTCCTCCAGCCGAAGGCGCGGGCGCACGCCAGCATGCGCGAAGAGATAGTCTCCATGCCGGTGGAAAGCAGGTAGCGCGTGCATCCAGCGCACGATCGATTCCGGCACGGCGGCCTGAAACGCTTCGATCAGCTGCCATTGGCTGCCCTCGCTCCCATAGGCACGCTCAATCAGCCCCTGATCGATCCCCCAGCTCAGCAGCGTCTCCTCGCCACCATATTTGAGCCAGAAGCGCAGCGACATGCGGTTACCCTCAAGCACCCGCAGCATGGTTTCCTCATGATTGCCCTTAAGGCAGTGGAAATAGGCAGAACCCTCCATCGCGTGCAAAAGTTCGCACACATCGCGCGATTGCGGGCCGCGGTCGATGTAATCGCCCAGCAGCACGACATGGGTCTCGAGCGGAGAACGCTGGCGCTGATCCTGCTCGATCATCTGAAGCAGCCTGACGAGCAACTGGAAACAGCCATGCACATCGCCAATCGCATAGATGCGGCAATTGTCCGTGCTATATCTGGCCTTGCGGCGGAGGCGACCCAGCAGACTCACTTGCACCAGGTTAGCAAATCGCCGGACAGAAATGAAGGTTGGCATCCGCAGGCTGCCGCACGCGCAGCAAAAACCCCGGCCAGTTTCCCGGCCGGGGTGCAATGCCCGCTGGATTCGTATCGAATTAGTCGCGGCTGCTGCCCATGAAGCGCAGGAGCATCATGAACAGGTTGATGAAGTCGAGGTAGAGGCTCAGGGCGCCCATTACCACGGCCTTCCCAGCCATATCCGTGCCCGCAACATAGGCATAGCTTTCCTTGATCCGCTGCGTGTCATACGCCGTCAGGCCAGCGAAGATCAGCACGCCGATTGCGCTGATCGCGAGGCTCATCACGCTTGACTGCAGGAACAGGTTGATCAGCGACGCAACGATGAGGCCGATCAGGCCCATGATCAGGAACGTGCCGAACGCCGAAAGGTCCTTTTTCGTGGTATAACCTACCAGGCTAAGACCTGCGAAGGCCGCCGCTGTGGCAAAGAAGGTCTGCGCAATCGACGTGCCCGTATAAACGAGGAAGATCGACGAGAGCGAAAGCCCCATCACCGCCGCATAGGCCCAATAAATTGCCTGCGCCGCCGTCGTGGAAAGCCGGTTGATGCCAAAGCTCAGCACCAGCACGAACGCCAGTGGCGCGAACATGATGACATATTTCAGCAGGCCCGGCCCGGCGAGAATTTGATAAGCGAGGCCGCTGCCTGCGAACAGCATGGCGACAAGACCCGTGAGCAGGACACCGCTCGCCATATAATTGTAAACCGACAGCATGTAGGACCGCAGCCCCGCGTCATAAGACGCACGAGCGGCCGCAGGCGCACCAGCGCCGAAGCTCATCCCGCCTGTCCGGGGGTCAGACCAGTTAGCCATTGTAAGTCAACTCCTTGTCATTGGCGCTATTGCCAATGCGCGCAATATCGTGTGTCTGGGTTAAAGTTTCAAGAAAAACCGGACATGGAGCACTGCGGTCACCGTTGCGTGATGACACCGCAAGCAATCCGCCCTCCCGAATTGCCAGAAGGATCTGTTTTCATGTCATCCGGCCCTGCATGGATGACGATAGCCGCGCCGTCTGTGTCAAGCATCGGATTCGCGCCATCACTCAGCGTGCCCGGGATGGTTGCCGTCAGCGTGCCAGTGCCGTCCGCGCCAATCTCGATATTGGGCAGGTCGCCTTCGTGCGGCCCGGCTGGGTTCTGCATGCCATGCTGCTTGCCGATCGGATTCCAGTGAGCACCCGCGCTGGTAAAATCGGGGGCGACGCAGGATCCGACCATATGCACATGCACGCCATGAACGCCCGGCGAAATTCCGCTCGCCCGCAGTGTCAGGCGCAGGCCATCACCGATCTTTGAGATACTGAGATCGCCCTTGCTCGCGCCCTGGGCATCCGACAATGCCGCACCAGCCAGAACTGCTGGACCATCGGCCATTTCCGGTGTGGTCGAGGTGCAGCCTGCCAATAACAAGGCAGTTGCAGACATTGTCGTCACGACAGGCAGGTTCATGCGCATTTTCGGGATCCTCTCACAGCATAACAGCAGAACCACGGCAGTTTCCGTTGGTTCCTTCGCACAACGACGATATGCGCCAACAAAAAGGGGCCGGTCATTGCTGACCAGCCCCTCATTGTCTTAAGCCAGATGGCTCTTACATGCCCGAACCCGGACCGTAGGTGATCTCCACACGGCGGTTCTGGAGTTCGCGAACACCGTCGGCGGTCTCGACCTTCGGCTGGCCTTCACCAAATGCCTTGGTGGAGATGGCGCCGTCCGAGATGCCCTTGGAGACGATGTAGGCCTTCACAGCATCCGCGCGGCGCTGGGACAGCGCGACGTTGTAGGCCGGACGACCCGCCTTGTCGGCGTGACCAGCGAGCATGACCTGCGCGCTGTTGCAGTTGGCATAAGCCGAAACCGCGCTGTCGAGGATCGTCGCCGCATCGGGCGTGATGTCCGACTTATCGAATTCGAAGAACACGATATACGGCCCAGGCTGGCACTCAACCACCGGCGGAGGCGGCGGGGGAGGCGGCGGAGGCGGAGGCGGAGGCGGCGGAGGCGGCGGGGGCGGCGGAGGAGCCTTTTCGCCGAAGTTGTACACCAGACCAACCAGCAAACTGTGCGTGCGCACATCCGCATCCACAGCCGTGCCCGGCGCACCCGCACCGCCAAAGGCGTTGCTGGTGACGATGTCGATGTTGCGATGGTTGAAGAAGCGGTACTTCAGTTCCGCATCGAGCTTTTCGCCGAGCGGAACGCGAATGCCCGCCAGAGCCTGCCACGCGAAACCTGTGTCGGAGTCATCGGTTGTCAGCGTGTACAGATGCGTGCGGGCAATACCCGCGCCACCGCCGACAAAGCCCTGCAGACCATCATCCGGTCCGAAATCGAGCAGACCGTTCACCATAAAGTTGAGCGAACGTACGTTTCCGCGAGTGCTCTGAACGCCAACATAGTCGACATGGTCTGTCCATGCGCGGCGGAAACCCACCTCGGTTTCAAGCCGGAACATGCCGAAGTCGTATCCGATCACGCCGTCAACGTCGAAACCGGTATTGTAATCTGCCGTTGCATCTGCGGCGGTCGAGCCTGCCACATCAATATCGATGTCTTCGACAAGCATTGCGCCGCCATGAGCGCCGATATACCAGGCATCATCACGCGCGAGGGCAGGTGATGCCATCGCCGTGGTCGCAAGAGCTGCCGCAAGAGCAAGCTTCCGCATGTCTATTCCCCTTTCCAAACTTGGTCGCATGGACTGTGGAAACTCCCTACCCCCTCGAAAGTTTCATGGCAAGACCAGTTTAATTGGGAAAAATAGTTCGGATTGGCGCTAATTGTGACTTTTGTCTGTGAGTTGGGCAGTAATTTCATAAAATCAGGCTATTAGGCCATGCGCGCGCAACGCACTCAGGACCTGGCCGAGAACGGCGCGCGCCTGCGTATCGGTCACACTGCCGCCCGTCGGGTCGGTAATTGCCCCCTGCCGCGCGGCGACCACCCGGTTGCCACCGACATAGAGGCCATCGGGCCGAACCGGATCCGCCTGCCACACAGTACCATCGTGCGTATATCGGCATCCGTCTGCCGCGCACAGAATGCTCAGGCCAGCGCGCGGCATGACAAAGCGCCAGCCGCCAGCCGTCAGGCATGCCAGCTGGCCGTCATGCCCCGCCCAGGCGCCGGTTGCGCCTGCCGCAACGACCCAGCACTGCGCCAGCGCAGCACCGCCCGGCGGAGCGGTAAGCGTGATGCTCTCGACCTGCGCATACAGCAGCATGTCGATGAGTGCGAGCGCCTCGTTGTGCGTCAATTCCTTCTGTGCTTGCCCTGCTTGCAGCAGCGGCAAGGCAAAGCGGTCACTCGTCGTGGTCATAATGCGAACTCCGAAAGGCGGATTAGATGGAGATAGCGAGGCGGGCAGGGCGGCTTGCGCCATAATCGCCGATCTGGCGGATCTCCGCCGTCACGGCGCCGCTGATGCCGAGACCGTGGTCCACTGCGATCATCGCCGCGTCATAGGTCCATTGCGGGGCGGGGAGGGTGGCAGTGCGATAGATGCTGCCCGATGTGACCAGATCGACACGATACTGCTCCTGTTCCTCGGCCAGCGGGGCATCGGCACCGTCTATCCACTGCCAGCCCGCGCGGCTGCGGCGTACCCAGCCGAGCTGCCACCCACCGCCCGTCGCCGTCGCGCGCGCATGCACCGGTGAAAGCGGCAGTACCGCCTGTCCCGAAACGACCGCGCTCGCCTGCGCCGGGGTGGTGTCGCCGATGCCGATCGCATCGACGAGCAGGCTCGACCCCATCACCGCATAGGCGGCGGGCATGGCAAGCAGGCTCGCCGGATCGAGCAGCAGGAACGGCTCGCCCGCGCCATGCCCCGCCATCGCCCATTCGGTGCCGCGCCGCCCGCGCAGCAGGCGCGACAAGCGCCAGCTTGTCGGCCCGGTCTGGCTGGCCAGCCCGAACTGGATCACCTCGTTCCCCACCAGCGCCATATTGGCCCCGCGCAGCAGCGCCGCATCATCCGCATTGCTGAGCAGAATCGCGCCATTGAGCAGTTGCAGGTCCAGGGTCGAACCCAGATCGAAAAGCGCGGCGCTCGTCGCTCCACCCAAAATGCCCACGGTCGTGCCGATGATCGCGGGCAGCGCCGTGCCGCCGACAGAGGTGAGCGCGGCACTGACCGCGTCCTCGACAAACAGCTCCGCCGCGCGCCAGCCCGCCTGCGGCCCCGCCGCCCCGACAACCACCAGCGGCGCGGAGAGCAGCGTGTCGTCCAGCATCGGCAGATCCGCCACGATGAGCTGCGTCGGTCCATGGAGAACATCCACCTGCGATACCGGCGCTCCCGCGTCGGCCGGAGGCGCGGTCACGCCCGCACCGCCCACCTGCCTCAGCAACAGGCGCACGCCCATGGCTTCCCACTCGCTGCGCTCGATGCGCCAGCGCCCGCCTTCCCCTTCCACGGTGACAACCGCGCCCGGCTCCAGCCCGAGCGCCCGCCAGTCGCAGCGCAGCTCCAGCGTCCGCCGCCCGGTCCACAGCATATGGAGCCGCGCTTCGGCGAGCGATCGCGCCGCACCCGCCCCCAGCGAAGCAGGTAGATCCAGCGACTCATCCTTGCGGCCCGGCCCGCCGCGCTCCGCCATCTGGACGCCTGCCTGATGATCGCGCGCCGGATCGTAATGCCGCACTGTCACGCGCAGTGGTGCATCTTCTGCCCGCCCGCGCGTCAGCTTCGCCCCGTTCTCGCGCCGCGCGTTGAAGCGCGCGCCGATCATATCGGCGGATATATGGGCCTCGGGCGCACCCGCAGGCGCGAGACCTACGGTCCGCAACGCCAGCGAATAGCCCTCCACCAGCGGCGACAGCGCATCCGTCACGCTCGTCCCGCCTGCCGCATAGCCACTGACTGCGGGTACGCCCGCCCCCGCGTCAGGCGCGATCAAGCCGTCGCTCAGATCATGCGCGATATCCGTGACTGGCACTGTCGCGCTGTCCGCGATCACCTCGAAGGTGAGCGAGGGAATGCGATTGCCGAAGTCGGTCAGCAGCAGATCCTGAAACACCGCATAGGCGATGCCGCGATGCGCGCTTGCGTTGCCGATGCCGACAGCCCCGGCGATCTGATAGTCCGCTGCCTGGTCTTGGCTGCCGGGATAAAAGCGGAAAGAGGTAATGGGAGTCTTGAAATCCCCCGCCGCCCCGCGCAACAGATTGCCATCGGCCCATATGCGGCCGATGCCGGTGATCTGCCGCGCGGAGATCGCCACCGCGAAACTGGCGCTATAGCTGTAGGTTGTCGTTTTGGGCTTGTTTTTGCCCCCACCACTCGTGCTGCGCTGTTCGATCAGGTCTGTCCCCCAGATCACCGATCCCGCTACCCGCATCGTACCATAGATACGCGGGATTTGGTCGCCATAGCGCGACGTCTGCACGCGCAGATCGTCGAGGCGCGGCCCCTCGCGGCCCTTCGGGCCGAGGCCCAGCGCCCTGCCCGCAAACACGCCTGCCAGCGCGCCAAAGGCTTTCACCACCAAAGTCGCCATAGGCTATCACCCCCATCGAAAACGCGCGATCACAGGCCAGGGCGATAGCCCCGGTATCTCTACCACCCGGCCGAGGCTGGCGTCGGCATGAACATGCCCCGCCTGCGTTACGATCATCAGGTGAAATTGCGCCACGCCGGCCTGAGCCAGCACGATGTCGCCCGGCCGCGCGGCGCGCACGCTGCGCAAGCCGAGCGCGCCCATACCCTTCGTGAACCTCTCCGCCGTGCCGCCGCGCACACTATAAGCGGCTGGCACCGCGTCCCCGCCAAGGCCTTTATGCCCCGCGCGCGCCAACGCCAGCACGGCAAGGCCGATGCAGTCTACGCCCGTTTGCGCATTGCGCCCGTGCAGCCGGAATGGCACGCCGACGAGCGCCCGCGCTCCTGCAACGATCTTTTCAGCCCGGCGCATCAGTTCGCTCCGGGATAGCGGGTCAGCAAATCCATCCCCGGCAGATAAGGCTCGCCCCGGAAATTGATGGCGTTGCCGAAGCGGCTGGAGCATGTCGCCATCTGCTTGTCGCAGCCTTCGGTAAGCAGCGCGCGGGTGCCCGCTGTAACCGGGAAAGCTGGAAGGTCTGCCAGCGTGACAGTGCCTGCGTCATTGCTGACGATGCCCTGCGCCATGCCGCAGTTCTCGCCCTCCAGCCAGCGCAGATGCCCGAAGATATAAGCGCCCGCCGCCAGCCCACCGCCCGAAACGCTAGCCACATCGGCGGTCATACCACTGATGCTAACCTCGCGCCGGTGCCGCGCCAGATCGACACGGCATGCCCGGTCGCCCAACCGGGCCCGGCATCCCGGCGAGGTTTCCGGCGCCACCGGCCCCGCCAGCACGCCCGCAGGCCCGGTCAGCTCGGCGGAAAAGGCCTCGCCCTGCCGCTCCACCGCGCCCAAGGTGCCTTGCGTCAGCTCCGGCCACATGGCGCCCGGCGCGGTCCATTCGGTAAGCGCGAGCGTCAGCACCGCGCCATCCCATTTGCCCGCCGAAAGATCCGCCTCGCTAATCGCATCGCTCGTGAGCGCGCCTTTGAGGTCCATGCTCTCCGGCTCCAGGCTGATGCCTGTGGCTATGGCGGACGGCACCATGCCCGGCGCGGCGCGATAGACCACACCGCCTATGCTAAGGTCCCGGTCGTGGCTCGTCAGCCCAATCGTCACGCCATCCCGCCGTTCCAGCCGCCAGCAAAATGCGAAGGCCGCAAGCTCCTGCCCCAATATCGCATCGAACGCGCTCATTCGCGGATCTCCAGCAGCGGCACCGAGGGCGCTTCGCCGGCTGCGAAGGTCGCGCGGTTCACCTCCAGCGCATCCTCGGCAAAGCGGACCGGCACGTCGAAGCGGAACCCTGCGGTGAGGATCACTCCACTTGCCGGAGCGGTACTGAACGAGATCACCCCGCCGCCCAGATGCTGCCAGCCGCTCGTCAGCTCCACGCCGTTGGCGGCGACGCGGATCGTGCCCGCTACCGGCCGGGTGATGAGCCGCTGCTGCCCGTCCGCCCCGCTGCCATAATATTTGGCCAGTCGAAACTGGCTCGCCGCGCCATCCCCGGTGCCGAGTTTCTGGTCGACCGGGCTGACCGCCAGCCCCAGCGGCGCGCTCTGATTGTCGAACGGATCGGTAAAGCGGAACCCCCGCGCCGCACCCCTGCGCGCCCGGAAAAAGTCGATCAAAGTCACAAGATCGGTCTCGGAGCGCACGCCCGGCCCGGCATCGAACCGCAGCCGCGCATCCGCCCAGTCGGAGGAGCGCCGCTCATGCCCCGATATGCTCTCGACCGTCTGGGTCGAAAACGCCGGTGTCACGCTCGCCTCCTTGCCGATGCTCAAGGGGAAGATCACATCGTCGAACGCCTGCATAGGCTCTCCTGCCAGACTGAAATAGGTAAAGCCGTCGCGCGCCACCTGTGGAAGCGCCCAGATGAAGGTGCGGGCGACACCGCGCGCCGCTCCGGCCAGCGCCGCCGCTTCGATCAGCGGCCATTGCGTCGCCGCATCCGCGCCCTGCAGCACGAACCCGGCCAGATATTGCTGCTCCGCCGCCGCATAGCCCAGCCGCGTGGTCGCGGCGGCGGCACCGGCGGCGGAGAGCGCGCCATGCCCGCCCGTCACCCAGTCATAATCCTCAAGCTGCAAGACATCGAAGGCGGGCTTGGCCCAGCCCAAAGGCATGTTGGCGCGCTTGGCTTGAGGCGCCAGTGGATCGAGCACCGTCGGCAGATAGGCGAGCAGGTGCGTCTGGCATGTTGGAGCCGCCGCCTTTACGGCGGCAACCAGCGCCGCCGTGGAACTTGCCAGCAGCGCGCCCGCAGAATCGAGCAGCGCCGTCTGCGCTCCGTTGAGCGTTGCGCGAATATCGGGGATCGACACCGGATTACCGCCAAAGGCCGCCTTCGCCGCCGCGTCATAAAGGCAGATGCGCCCGTCTGGCATCACCCACCACCACGGCTCACCCACCTGAAACTTGGGCGATAGGCCCGCCGACACCGCAATGCCGATAAACGCCGCGCCAACCTGCCGCAGATAGCCCATCGCCCCGCTTTCCGCAGGCGACAGCAATGTCGAGGGCGGTGACCAGCCGGTGAGCGCGGGCGACCCGTCCTCCGCCCGCTGCTTCCAGTTGCCCCAGCAATGCTGATCGAGCAGCTCGTAAGACAATGACCAGATGACGCCGAAGCCTTGTGCCTGCGCCCGCGCCGCAAAATCCGCGTGCCACGCGGCGCACGGGCTACACAGCACGCCGCCATTGAGGCTTGCATAATAAGCGCCGCTATTGAGCTCGAGCCGGAAATAATGGCTCATGCCGACATAGTGCAGAATGTCGCCGCGATAGCCCAGCGCCCGGATTTGCCGCAGCACGCGCTCGGGCGTCTGGTTATAGGCGTCGTCATAGCCGGTGGCGATCGAAAGGCCATGCTCGGGCAGCATCGGATCGCCGATCGACAGCACCGAGCCGGACCCGTCGCAGCGGATCTGAGTCAGCTCGGCCCACCCCTCCTGCCCCAGCGGATATTGCGTGGTGCCGCCGTCATAGCCGGTCGGGATCAGCGAGATGAAGATGCGGTCTATGTCCCCCGCCCACACCGGGTCCGCCTCGGCAGGCAGCAGGAAGCCGCCTTCCAGGGCATTGAAGTCGAGCGTAATGTCCGCATCGGTCGGCGAACCGCTGGCGTAGTTCCATAGCCGCACATACCAGCTGCGTGGCGCGCCGCCCGCGTCCCGCCCCTCGATCGTCAGCGTCGGGCCGTTGACGGCGTCCAGTTGCCTGATCCCGCTGCTGCGCCAATGAAAGCGCAACTGACAGTTGCGGAAATCGCGGCGCGTCTCATAGGCGAGCAGCGGGTGATCCCACTGGTCCTGCGCCTCCCAGATCAGCCCCGCGAGATCGCCGGAGCCATAGAATACAGTGTCTACGCGCAAGGCATCGGGCGCGGTCGTGACCACGCTCGCCATCATAGGACGCGGGAAATTCACGGTCCAGAACGCGGGCGAGAAACGCTTGACGAACCCGCGCTCCTGCCCGCCGTCAGCGGACGCCAGCCAATATGCCATGAAGGAAATCCTCGGACTATTCGGGCTCTCGCCCCAAGGAGATTTCGGTCAGGATGAGCCGAGAATGGCGGATTTCGAGAACTGGCGCGCAGCGACCTTTAAAGGTCGTGAACACCGGAAGCGCAGAAAGCCGTCTTTCGCAGGCCATCATGGGCGAAGTCCTATTCGGAGAGGGCGCTGCGCACATTCCGCGCAATCTGGCGGCCACTGCGCGCCAGCGCCTCCGGTGCGCTGCCCTGCGGCGCATTGAGGTTGATCGTCACCCGAACATCGCGCGCGCCGCCGCCGCCCGCTCCGTTTGCGATTACCCGCCCGCTTGTCGTCGGCACGAACAGCTCCGGCCCGTTTTCGCCGACACGATAGGCCCGGCCCGGCGACACCGGCCCTCCGGTCGCGCGCCCCGGCGCTCCGCCCCCGAAAATAGCACCTGCCGCGCCTAACAGGCCACCTAATAGGCCGCCGCCGGAGCCGTTCATCACCAACGGATCGGGCAGTTTCATCCGCAGCATGTCTTGCGCGATCTGCCCCAGCACCGCGACGGCGATGCGCGCCAGATCCTCGAAGCCAAGCTTGCCGGTGCGGATCGCGCGCAGCAGGCTCGTCTCGATCATCCGCCCCGCCTTCTCGGCCCCTTTCGCCAGCGGTCCCTCCATGGTTTCGCGCATCGAGACGATATCCTTCGCGAAGCCCCGCGTGTCGGCGCGCACCGCAATCACCAGCCGGTCGATTTCCTCATCCATCGGGAAACATCTCCTGCAATCGTGCTATGTCGGGAGCGGAAGGCGCATCGGAAAAAGGCGTCCGCTCCAGCATCGCGGCCACCACCGCTTCCATCTCGGCCGGCGTGGCGCCCCAGAACTGCTCCGCACCCCAGCCCAAATGCCAGCCTGCCAGCCCCGCCAACCGCAGCGCGACCGGGGCAAAGGTGCGCTCGCTCATGCCTCGCCTGAAAGGATCTGGCCCAACAGAACTTTAAGCGCCGGCGTCACCGCCGCGAGGCCCTGGCCCGCCACCGCCTCGCCCAGCATTTCGCGAGTCACCGCATCCGGCCAATCGAACCGACAATGCCAGAACAGCGCAACCATCTCGCCGAGCTTCAGCCCCCCCGACGCCGCCCGCTCGACCAGCGCAAACAGCGGGCCAAGCTCTTCTTCCGCCGCCACCAGCGCCGAGAATGTCGGGCGCAGCATTAGTCGCTCTCCGCGCACCAGCACGGATGCCTCACCGCGCAGCGCATTGGGCGCGCGTACCGTCACAGGCTCACCACCGTGCCTGAGCTTTCGAGGCTCAGCGTATAGGTGCGCTCGCCATTATAATCGCCAGCATAATCAAGGCGGGTAACGAGGAACTTGCCCTGCATGCGCTCGCCGCTCTCGAAGCTCAGCTCATAATCGTCGATCACGCCCGCAAGCGCGCGGTTACGGATGCTGACCTCGCCTGCTGAGCCGGTGAAGATACCGGCGGCAGAGACGCTCACTGCCCGGACCCCCGCGCCGGAGAGCAGCTCGCGCCACCCGCCTGAATCCTTGTTGGTAATGTTGACCGCCTCGCCGCTCACTGAAAGCTGCGTCGTGCGCAGCCCAGCTATGGTGGTGTAGGTCAACGGCGTGTTGCCGTTTCCGATCTTCAGCAAAAACGCACTTCCTTTTTCGACGCTCATGGCGCACTGTTCCTTTCATGCAAAAAGGGCTGCTCATGCGTTAAGCTTTCATGCAGCCATTATGGGGTATGGAGGGGTTGCTATGATGTTAGTTGCACTGATCTTCGCCGCGGCTTCGCCGGCGGACGCTGTTCCCAAGGCTCGGCAGGCCTATGCCGGCTGCCTCAGCCAGTTCACGAACGATGCCGTCGATCGCAAAATGCCGAAGGACGAGTTCGTCCCCGCCCTCAATGCCAAATGCGCCGACAAGGAAGCCAAGTTCCGCGCAGCGCTCGTCGCCGCCAACCGGGCGGACGGCATGAGCGAAAAAGAATCCGCAGCCGACGCTGACGATCAGGTGAAGGGCTATATCGAGCAGATGACCGAAAACTTCGACAGCGGTAACTGATAGCTTTCTCAAATTTCGCGGAAGAGCGAATTTTGATTACGGCACCAGCCCAGCTGCCTGTTTCGGATCAAATTAGACGGCCAATACGCGTATCCGGTAATCCATCACCGCATTCCACCTCCCCGCGCCATTGCGCAACAGGCGCGAGCGGGTCATCACCAGGCTGCCTACACGCCAAGCGCCGATCGTGCCTGGCAAGCCCTGCACCACCGCATCCACCAGCGGCATGATCGCGCCGATGCGGGTGTGGGTTTCCCGGTCGTCCTCGATCCCGATGCCGATGCGCAGCTCGCGCCCCGGTTTGTCCTTGGTCGCCCAGTCAGTGCCGATGCCCTCGCCCACGATCACCATCGGCGGGGTCGCCTTGTCCGGCGTGCCGTCATAGATGCGGTTGACCTGCGCACTGAGCGCGGTGTCGGCGCGCAACAGCGCGATCAGCGCCGCGCGAATATCGACATCCGGATTCATAGCGCGGTTCTCCCTACGTTGCGCAGCGAAGCGTCCCTGATCCAGCGGTCGAGCAGCCGCCGACCCTCGAGGACGACGTTTTCGCCTTCCACATGCGCCGAAATGCCGGGCACCGTGCTCGCCTCCTCCGCAATCCCCCGCCGCCGCTGCACCGCACGCGCTTCAGCATGGCCGCGCGCCCTGTCGAGCAACGCGTCGAGCGCGCTCATGCGATCCGCATCCTGCGCCACGGCCGCCACAGCGCGGTGACGATGGCGGGCGGGGGTTCGCTGCTCTCCCGCTCGGTGAAGAGATGGGCGGCAAGACGCACGATCCCCTGCCGCAGGCTGTCCGGCAGGCTGGGCCAGTCGGCGGCGATGCCCGCCGTCAGGTCCACCTCCAGCCGGGTTTCGGATCGGGACTGGCTGACCCGCACCCAACCATCGCCGTCGCCGGTAATGTCAACGGAATAGGCGCCCACCGCCAACGCGCTCGCTGTTCCGTCCGCCGCAACCGCCCGCGCCGCGCTGATCGCGCTGACCGGGCAAGCGCGTAGCCGCGTCCATTCGCTGCTCAGCGCCAGCCGCTCCACCCCGGCGCGCTCAAACATGGCCTGCGCGCAGAAGTCCTCCGCCATGCCGATGGCAGAGCGCACCAGCGCGCCGAGCGCCGCGTCGTCGGTCGCGGTTTCGATCCGCAGCCACGCCTTGGTCTCGGCGATCCCGGCGTCGATAATAGCTTGCGCCACCGCGCTCATTGTCACTGTCATGGCCTGCGCCCCCCACATGTCCATTCGCTTCCCCCAACGAAGAACCCCTCCGGCACGGGCATGCCGAAGGGGTCAGTCTTGGGAGATTGCCACGCATCATCCTGAAGATGCCAATTTGACAAAGGGCGACCTTATCAAGCCGCCATGAGCCAAATTCGCGCTTCAGGAGATCGAGAATTTCATCAGTTTAATGGCCTCGCTGTTCACCACAGCGCCGCCCAGCCGCTTGACGGAATAGAAGTTCACATAAGGCTTGTTGCTATAGGGGTCGCGCAGCACGCTGGTCTCGTTGCGCTCCGCGATCACATAGCCGTGGCGGAAGTTGCCGAACGCTATCGACAGGCTGTTTGCGGCGATATCCGGCATGTCCGCCGCTTCGATCACCGGATAGCCGAGCAGGGTGGCGGGCTGATCGGCCGCGAGCGCCGGCTGCCACATGAACGCGCCGTCCGAGGTCTTGAACTTGCGGATCACGGCCAGCGTCGCCGCGTTCATCACCCACGCCGCGCCCTGGCGGTAGGGGGCTTTCAGCGCATGGACGAGGTCGACCAGCTTGTCCTGCGGATTGCTGGCGACAAAGCCGCCCGCCGCGCCCGCCGCGACATACTGGATCGTGCCGAACGCACGGATGCTGTCCACCTCGTTGGTGGTGGTGTAGGTCAAAAAGCCCTTGGGCTGGTTGGTGCCGGTGCCGTTGACGAACGCCGCCCCTTCCGCGCGGGCAAACTCCATCGCGATCTCGCCTGCGAGCCAGCTCTCTACATCGAACTGCGCATCGTCGAGCATTGCCTGGCTTGCCGACGGGTTGGCATAAAGGTCGCCCCATGGCGGCACGATCTCGCTGTAGGTCGGCGTGCCGGTCTCGGGCCGCGCGGCGGTCTCGGCCGCCCAGCCGGACGGCGTGCCGCCGGTCGTCACCAGCTTGCGATATCCTGCCGTGCCCACCTTCACCACGTTCGCGACGGAGCGGATCGGCGACGTTGCCTTCAGGAACGTCTCGATCATCGCGTCCAGCTCGCGCGGCACCGCATAGCCGCCCGCCGCCGGGGTCGCGCCGGTGAAGCTCTTCAGCTCCAGCCCCGCCTCCATGCCGTGGCGCAGATATTTGTCGACGAACGCCGCGCGGGCGGGGTCCGCCTCCGCGCCTTTCACGCCATCGAGCGCGGGGCGAACAATGGCGGTTCTCTGCGCGGCAGCCACCTGCCCTTTCAGCGCGGCGACATCTGCTTCAAGCGTCGAAATCTTGTCCGCCTGGGCGAGCGCGTCAAAGCTCTCCTCCAGCGCATCGGCTTTCACTTCATACATAGGCTTCTCCTGCTTTACCCGTTGACTCAAATGTCTCCGTTCGTTTCGAGCAGCATCGAGCGAAGCCGAGATGCGCCCGTCGAGAACCTTCTCGACCGCAATCTCGACAGGCTCGATCGCTGCTCGAAACGAACGGGATTTGCGAATGTCCTGTTTATTCCACCGCATGCACCCGGGCGGCGGGCTGCATCGGGAAGGTGACAAGGCTCACCTCGATCAGGTCCAGATCCTTCAGCACGCGCGGGTGCCGCCCATCCGCCTTCGCCACGCGATAGCCGAACGACAGCCCGTTCACCTGCCCCTGCTTGAGCAGCACCGCCGCCTCACCCGGCGCATCGGCCCGCACATGCCCGATCACGCGCAGCCCGCGCTCGTCCTCGGCCATGCTCTCGATCGTGCCGATCGGCGTGTCCGGCCGATGTTGCCACAGCAAGGGCACCGCCTTGCCGCGCCCGCGCCACCACGCGATCGCCCGCGCAAACGCGCCCTTGCGGATAATGTCCCCGCCCCGGTCCCGCCGGTCGAACAGTGCGGCATAGCCCGCAAAGCGCACGCCCTGCGCCGTCACGGCCGCACCAGGGAAACGAGCCCGGTCTTCACCGCCATCCCCAACAGCGTCACCGCGAGGCACGCGCGCACCATCCAGCTGATCGCCGCATTCTTCGCCGCCGATTTCGCGTCTCGCCAGGCGGAAAGCAGCTGCCTCAGCTCGCGCAGATCGTCCTCCGCCGCACGGTCGCTGAGGCCCAGCCGGTCGAGCGCGCGGGCAGCGCCGATCTCGCTCGCCTCCTCCACCAGCGCGCGGATCGTCACCAGATCGCCGACGCGCCCTTCGGCCTGAGCCACCAGCCCTGCGAGCATATCGCTGTCCCTCATGTCACTTCTCCTTGCACACCCAGGCCCAGCATCGCCCGCTTTTCATCCGTCGAGAGGAAGTCCGCGCCGCTCACCCGCTCCCACATCGCGGTGCGCTCGTCCGCCAGCTCCGGCACCCGGTCGAGGTCAACCGCCAGTTCCAGCCCCGGCATGACGGGGCGCAGGCCCTGCGCGATCCCGCCCAAAATCTTGGTCATCAGCGGCAAAATCGTCTGCCGCCACAGCGCCTTGTTCGCCTCGCGATAATTGGCATATGTGTTGTCCCCGGGCAGGCCGAGCAGCATCGGCGGCACCCCGAAGGCGAGCGCGATCTCCCGCGCGGCCGACGCCTTCAATGCCACGAAATCCATCTCCGCGGGCGACATCGAGAGCGACTGCCATTTGAGGCCGCCCTCGAGCAGCATCGGCCGGCCTGCGTTCAGCGCACCCTGAAACGCCGCCTCCATCTCCGCCTTCAACCGCGCAAACTGCTCTGCCGAGAGGACGGCGCCGTCCCTGCCGCTGTCATAGACAAGCGCCCCGCTCGGGCGCGCCATGTTGTCGAGCAGCGCCTTGTTCCAGGTCGTGGCGGCATTATGGATCGCCACCGGCCCGCTTGCCGCGCCGATGCAGCCCAGCCCCATATGATCGTCGAGCGGGTTGATGGCTTTGAGATGGATCACCGCCGTGCGCCCGCGCCCGTCCTCCGCCCAGAGCCGCGAGAGCCGATCCTGCACCCGGTATTGATAGGCGACCGGCCAGCCGTTGGCATCGACATCGACGCTCACCCGCTCGGGCCGCAGCGCAAACAGCTCCGCCGGTTGGCCCTCGCCGTCCGGCGAGATCTGCACGAAGCCATTGCCGTGCAACAGCAGGTGCAGCGCCAGCGTCTCGACGAGTCCCTGCCCCGCCGACGCATGGCGGACGAGATCAAGCGCCCTGGCGTTATCCGCCCCGCTCGCGCCGGACGCCCGCAGCGCGGCACCACCCGCCGCCTCGGACACCAATCGCACCGCGCGCTGCGCAATGGGATTGGCCAGCACAGCCGCCCGCACCTGCGCATCATAATTGGAGGGCCACTCGCCCAGCGCCGGCCCGCCGATCGCATACGCGCGCGACAACACCGGGCGCGACCCGGCGGCCGCTCCCTTCCATCCGAACAATTTCATGAGTTCACTCCGTTGGAGCCGAAAACTGAGACCGGAATTGCGGCCAGAGGGAGCCGAAAAGTTCGATTTTCGAGCATCGGAGCGCAGCGACCTTTCAGGGTCGTGAGCACCGAAGCGCAGAAAATCGGGCTTTGCAGGCCCCTGTGGGCGCAATTCCCCTAGGCGGCGATGAGGCCCATGCCGACGCCGACGACAGCCGCAGACGTCCGGTCGGAAACGTCGAGCTTTTCGTAAATCCGCCGCAAATAGGTATCCACCGTTGCGCCGGAAAGATCGAGTATCTCGGCAATCACGCTGTTGCTCTTGCCCCGCGCGACCCAGTCCAGAATCTCCAGCTCGCGCGCCGAGAGCGGCTTTTCCAGCGGCCCCCTGTCGGGCAGCAGCTGGCATAATCTCATGTGTGCGACCTGCGCCACCATGTGCATCTCTTCCACCGGCGCGGTTTCGAGGGCGCTTTCGCTTACCGCCGCGCCGACATTGACGCTGCCGTTACGCCCAGCCGGTCCGTAGACCGGCAGCGTGAAGCCGTCACCCAGCCCGGCCTCACGCATCCGGTTGAGGAACGCCAGTTGCTCCGGGTCCGGCTCCATCAGCGCCCATGCCAGGCTCCAACGTGTTGGCGCGCCCCGCGATATCACGATCGGCGGCAGCGGATCCTTGTCGCCCCAGCCCTCGGTGACATAGGATTGCTGGACTGCGCGTGGAAAGCCGCGATGGACGATGTTGAATCCCCGGCGCCCGCCCCCTCCGCCCCGGCTGGTCAGGAAATAGGCAAAGCCGCGAAACCCGCGCGCACGATAATAGTCGCGCACCACCCGCCACAGCTTCGCGGCGGACGCAGCATCGCTTATCTCCGCTACCTTGAGGTTCACGGCTTATCCACAGTCGTTCAGGCCCACCTGGAACTTATAGCTCATATTTCGGGCGGGCGATACAGGTGTAAACCAGCCATGCCGACAGCCTCGCTGGAATATGTGCCTCACAGGCTTCTGATCCCATAGCCGGCCTTTCTCTCGAGCATCAGCGCGGTCAGCGCCCATACCAGCGCGTCGGCCCGGTCGGGCGAGCGACCCGGCCCTTTATAACCGCCACCGGTCATCATCCCGCACAATTGATCCTCCAGCGCCGGAAATGCGCCGATATGCCTCACGCGCCCGCGCTCATAGAGCGCCGCTACCGGTTCGGCCCGCGCGCTCTTGCCCCGGCTGGCGTGCACAAGCCGCACCGGCAACCCTGCTTCCGCCGCGCGCAGCACGCTTTCCACCATCTCGCCTCCGTTGTTGCTCTCCGCCACTACCCGGTCCGCGCCATGCCGCGCCGCCGCTGCTACGACGCGCGCCGCCCAGCCTTCGGGGCTGAGCCCACCTGCCGACGCATCCTCGATCACATAGCCGATGCCATCCACACCCAGCCCTGCGACAACGATGCCGCACGCGTCGCCGCCCGATGTGGCGGGCGGATCGACCGCGACGATTACCCGCGCAAACGGGCTATCGCCATCGTTCCATAAAGCCTCGCGCCGCACCCGCGCCTGCTCGATCAGCGCGCGCGTCCACAGCGCGCCTTCGGGTTCATCGATCAGCTCGCCGTCCAGCTCCTGCCGTCCGAGCATCGTGCCGCCATAGTCCCGCTCCATCGCCGCGAGGAAATCCTGCGACAGATGCGGCCGGTTGTCGTGCGTGCGCCCGCGCGTCATCACCACGTCCGGCTGCCCCACCAGCCGCCGGATCAGCGGCACAGGGCGCGGCGTCGTGCTCGCCAGTACGCACGGCTTTGCGCCAAGCCGTAAACCCAGCATCAGATTGTCCCACGCCGCCTCCGCATAGCTCCATTTCGCCAGCTCGTCCGCCCAGGCATGGGTGAACTGCGGCCCGCGCAAGCTCTCCGGCTCAGCCGCGCCATAGAGCATCGCCTGCGCGCCCGATTTCCAGATCAGCCGCTTCAACGCGGGGTGCCAGATCGGCCGGTCCCAGCGCGGCGCAATGCCCAGCAATCCGCTCTCGCCCTCCACCATCACGCTGCGCGCGTCATGCAGTGTCGCGCCAACCAGCGCGATCCTCGCGCTGCCATCCCGCTCGGCAATGCCGCGCACCCACTCTGCCCCGGCGCGCGTCTTGCCAAAACCGCGCCCCGCCAGCATAAGCCAGATGCGCCAGTCGCCATCCGGCGCCAGTTGTTCTGGCCGGTCATGGACCGACCAGTCATGCAGCAGCGTCTCCTGCCCCGTCTCGCCCAGCTGTTCGAGCAGCGCGTCAAGCCGCTCCTCAGGCCAGAGGGCCAGCTCCTCCCAGATCGACCGGCTCATGCATTGGTGTTCCTTGTAGGAAATGCCTTGCAGGCATTTCAGGGTCCCGCACCGGCCCTCTCCCCCACCCAACCTCCCGATATGGTATCCTATGGGAGGTTGGGTGGGGGAGAGGGCTGGTGCCGCTTATCCGAAACGCTGCGGAGCAGCCTGTTTCGGATCAATCAGACCCGTTCCCGTCACTCCGCGCCCGCACGAGCGCGATCTTCGCCCGGATTTCGGCATGCAGCGCATCGCTACCGGGGCGGTCGATGCCCTGCTCGGCGCGATAGGCGTCGACAGACCCCTTGTGCGCCATCAGCAGCCTTAGCGCCATGCTGTGCGGATAGCTGTGAACCGTTTTGGTTCTCTTCTTACCGCTTTCGCTGCCGTCGTCGACTTGTTCCGTAATTTCCGAGCCATGAATCGACTGGCGCAGCAGCAGCATCTCCAGCTCGGCATAGCCTTGCTCCAGCGCCTCCGCCCATCCGGCGGCAAAGGCCGGGTCTTTCCTGCGCAGCGTATAAACCCCGGAGACATCCATCTTCACCACGCGGCAGGCCTCGGTCACGTTCGATGTCGCCCGCAGCACATCGAGAAACTGCGCCTTTTTCTTGTCGGTCCAGCTCGTCTTGCGCGGCCGGTAATATTGCGCGCGGGCTGGCTCTCCCGGCCCCCGCTGCTGCACCCACAGCTTCATGCCGGTGCGCTTCTGTGCCTTCTGCTCCGGTTCGGTGCGATCCTTCCCTGCCATCATGCCTCCGCATCCGCGCCTTTCAAACGGAAGAGGCCGGAACGCTTCCGCCCTGGCCCGTCCCCCTCGACGCGATTCGCCATCATGCCTGTCGTCCTAGCCTGAGCGTGACGCTGTAGGACAGTAGAAATTTTCCTATCTGGTTATTTTAGTCCGCACACTACGCGGCGGCGAGCATCAGCGCCGCGCCAACGGCCGCAGCGCCGAGCGCGACCGCGCCATAGCGCAGCAGCCAGCCCGGCTGCCACACGAGCAGCCTCACCTCGGGCAAAGGCGGCGGGGGCGGCGCGCCGCCGGGGGCGGGGTAGCGGTCCTCGATCCGGCGAACGAGATCGGGCAGGCGCATCAGCGTGCGCCAGTGTTCCACCAGCGTGTCCGCCGCCTTCGCCTCCGGCCCCAGCTCGTCGCGCAGCCAGGCGGACACATACGGCCCGCTCGTCTCCCACATGTTGATGTCGGGATCGAGCGCGGTGGCGATGCCCTCGACCATCACCATGGTTTTTTGCAGCAGCAGCAGGTGCGGCTGCGTCTCCATGTCGAAGTCGCGCGTGATCGCGAACAGCCCGTCGAGCATCTGGCCGACGCTCAGATCCTTCGCGGGCTTGCCGCGCATCGGTTCACCGACCGCGCGCAGGGCGGTTGCGAATTCCGCGACATCATGATGCGCGGGCACATATTGTGCCTCGAAGTGGATCTCGGCAACGCGGCGGTAATTGCCTGTAATCAGGCCATAAAGTATCTCCGCCAGCCACAGGCGCGCCTGCCGGTTGATCCGCCCCATGATGCCGAAATCGATCGCCGCGATCCGCCCGTCCGGCGTCACGAACAAATTGCCCTGATGCATGTCCGCGTGGAAAAAGCCCTCGGCAATCGCTTGCCGCAGGAAGGTGTTGACCAGCCGCGCGGCGAGCGCCTTCGGGTCATGCCCGGCGGCGATAATCGCCTTGCGGTCGGATATCTTGACGCCGTCGATCCACGCCATCGTCATGACCCTGCCGGTGGTGCGATCCCAGTCGATCTCCGGCACGAGATAGCCCGGCTCGGCCGCCATCGCCTCGGCCAGCTCGGAAGACGAAGCCGCCTCGCGCCGCAAATCCAGCTCGCGCGCGGTCCAGCGCTTGAGGTTGGCGATGACGAGGCGCGGGCGCAGCCGCTTCGCCTCACCGCCCAGCTGCTCCAGATGTGCCGCCGCCCATTCATAGGTCGCGATGTCTCGGGCGAACTGTTCCGCGATGCCGGGGCGCAAAACCTTGACCGCCACGTCCCGCCCCTCGGTCGTCACCGCCCGGTGCACCTGCGCGATCGACGCGGCGCCGACCGGCACTTCGTCGAACCGGGCGTAGACCGCTTCGAGCGGCTGACCGAGCGCGCTCTCCACCGCCGCGCGGATCGCGGGGAAAGGCAGCGGCGGCAGCGCATCCTGCAAGCTGAGCAGATCACGCGCCGCCGCCTCACCCACCAGATCAGGCCGCGTCGCAAGCGTCTGCCCCAGCTTGATCGCCGCAGGCCCGATCGCCTGAAACGCCGCAGCATAGCGCGGCTGCTTCGGCACACGCGCACCCAACCGGGCGAGCCGCACAAGGCGGCGCACCGGCACGGGCGTGTTCGCGTCGCGCTCAATCCCCATCAGCGCTCCATGCCGGGCGAGGATGCGCCCCCATTTCAGCAGGCGCCAAAGATGCGTTGCGTGGCTCGTCATGAAATTATTTTCTGGATCCCCGCCTGCGCGGGGACATGAACGTCCGCGCCGGTCACGCCTTCCAGCCCGAATGGATCGCCACCAGCCCGCCCAGTATCGGCTCGACCCTCGTCTGCGTAAAGCCCGCCGCGCGGATCATCTTCTCGAACACCGGCATCGGCGGGAAACGGCGGATCGATTCGATGAGATAGCGATAGCTGTCCTCGTCCTTCGCCAGCATCTTGCCGATCTGGGGCACCAGCCGATGCGAGTAGGCGTCATACACTTCGGAAAAGCCCGGCCAGACGCAGGTCGAGAATTCGAGGCAGAAAAACCGCCCGCCATATTTGAGCACGCGGTGTGCCTCGCTGAGCGCCTTGTCGATGAAGGTGACGTTACGAATGCCGAACGCGATCGTGTAGGCATCGAAGCTCCGATCCTCGAAGGTCAGCCCTTCGGCGTTCTGCTCTGACCAGGTCAGGCCCGCAATGCCGCGCTTCTCGGCCCGCTCGCGGCCCACGGCCAGCATTTCCGGGTTGATGTCCGCCACCGTCACGGCCGCGCCAGCCTTGGCGAGACGGAACGCGATGTCGCCCGTGCCGCCAGCCATGTCGAGGATGGCCTCTCCCTTACGCGGCTTCACCCGCGCGACGAGCTGATCTTTCCACAGCCGGTGCGCGCCCAGAGACATGGCGTCGTTCATCAGGTCGTAGCGCCGCGCGACGCCGGAAAACACTTCGCGGACCATGCCCGCCTTTTCGCTGGCATCAACCTCGCGATAGCCGAAGGATACTGTTTCGCTCATGCGCCGTCTCTAGCCCCTGTTTATCCCGGTGGGAAGCGGCTAAGCAGGCGAACATGCCAGAGCTTCCCGAAGTCGAAACCACTGTCGCGGGCCTGCGCCCTGTGCTGGAAGGGCACGTGCTTACCCGTGTCGAACCCCGGCGGGCGGACCTGCGAACCCCTTTTCCGCCAGATCTGCGCCAGCGGCTCACCGGCGCGCGCGTCACCAAGCTCGGCCGCCGCGCCAAATATGGCCTGATCGATACCGATCGGGGCGACGTGATGATCTTTCATCTCGGCATGTCCGGTCGCTGGCGCGTCGATCCGGCGGGGGTAGGAAAGCATGACCATCTGATCCTCGAGACGGATGCGGGGCGGCGGCTGGCCTTATGCGACCCGCGCCGGTTCGGCTTTGTCGATCTCGTCACGGCAGACACTTTCGCGGAATATCCGCCGTTCACGCGCATGGGGCCGGAGCCTCTCGACGCCACTTTCAGCGGCTCCACTCTTCATGCAACGCTGGCGGGTAAGACGAGCCCGATCAAGGCGGCGCTGCTCGACCAGCGTGTCGTGGCTGGCCTGGGCAACATATATGTGTGCGAGGCGCTGCATATGGCCGGGATTGCGCCGGAACGAGCCGCGGGAGCGCTCACGCCTCGGCAGTGCACATCGCTTGCGACGGCGATTAAGCAGGTTCTGACCGGCGCTATCGAGGCAGGCGGGTCGACTCTGCGGGATTATGCCCGGCCCGATGGCGAGCTGGGCTATTTCGCCAAGCAGTGGCGGGTCTATGGGCGCGAAGGCAAGGCCTGTCCTGCCTGCGCGACACCGGTGTCCCGGCGCGCGGAGGGCGGTCGCAGCACGTTCTACTGCGCCACCTGCCAGCGATAGCGGAGCGGGCCGCAGCCCGCCCATCATCACCCATGCAGGTCAGCGGCAGCGTACGTTGTTGCGGTCGATCGCCCGGCCCGCAAGCGCACCGCCCGCCGCGCCCAATATCGTGCCCAACGTCTTGCTGCCCCCCGGCGCGATGACATTGCCCAGCACGCCGCCCGCGATGCCGCCGACGATTAAACCGGTCGTGCCATCGGGCTTCTTGCAGTAATAATTGCCGTTGGCGTCGCGATAAATCTGGTCATCGTCGCGCAACACATAGCCATCGTTGTAGCCCCGGTCGGCATAGCGGGGGCCGTCATCGCCATAGCCGGCGCACGCCGCGAGCGGGAAGGCCGACAGCGTGCACAGAGACAAAAGCGCACGGGATTTCAGGGTCTGGGGCATGGTTTCTCTCCTTGGGGGTAGGAACATGTCCCGGTTAAACCCGCGACGAAGCGATAGGTTGCCTGCTCCCGGCATCGCCGTTTAGCGGAGCAATGGCGCCAGATAGCGTCCCGTATAGCTCCGCTTCTCCTTCACCACATGCTCCGGCGTGCCTTCGGCCACGATTTCCCCTCCCTTGACGCCGCCTTCCGGGCCGAGGTCGATGATCCAGTCCGCTGTCTTGATGACGTCGAGATTATGCTCGATGACGACGACGCTATTGCCCTGCTCCACCAGCGCGTGCAGCACTTCCAGCAATTTGCGCACATCCTCGAAGTGCAGGCCGGTCGTCGGTTCATCCAGTATATACAGCGTATTGCCGGTCGCGCGGCGGCTGAGTTCCTTGGCGAGCTTCACCCGCTGCGCCTCGCCGCCTGACAGCGTCGTCGCCTGCTGACCCACCTTGACATATCCCAGTCCTACCTCGGCCAGCATCGCCATCTTGTCGCGGATCGGCGGCACCGCCTTGAAGAACTCGACCGCGTCCTCCACCGTCATGTCGAGCACGTCGGCGATACTCATCCCCTTGAACTTCACCTCCAGCGTCTCGCGGTTGTAGCGTTTGCCGTGGCATTCTTCGCAGGTAACGTAGACATCGGGCAGGAAGTGCATCTCGATCTTGATCAGCCCGTCGCCGGTGCACTTTTCACAGCGCCCGCCCTTCACGTTGAAGCTGAAGCGCCCCGGCTTGTATCCGCGCGCCTGGGCTTCCGGTAGGCCGGCGAACCAGTCGCGGATGTTGGTGAACGCGCCGGTATAGGTCGCGGGGTTCGAGCGCGGCGTGCGCCCGATCGGCGACTGGTCGATGTCGATCACCTTGTCGCAATGCTCGAGGCCAGTCACCTTGTCGTGCGCCCCGGCGATGATGCGCGCACCGTTGAGGTTGCGCGCGGCGGCGGCGTAGAGCGTGTCGATGGTAAAGCTCGATTTGCCGGAGCCGGATACGCCGGTGATGCAGGTGAAGGTGCCCAGCGGAATGCTCGCCGTCACCCCGCGCAGATTGTTGGCGCGGGCATTGTGCACCGTCACCTTTTTGCCGCTCCCTTTGCGCCGCTTCTTCGGCACGGTAATCTCGCGTGTGCCGTTCAGGTAATCGGCGGTGAGGCTGCCTGAGGTGGCGAGAATATCCTCAAGGCTTCCTTCCGCCACCACCTCGCCACCATGTACACCCGCGCCCGGCCCCATGTCGACGATATGGTCGGCGGCGCGGATCGCGTCTTCGTCATGCTCCACCACCAACACGGTGTTGCCGAGGTCCCGCAGGCGTTTCAGCGTGGCGAGCAGCATGTCGTTGTCCCGCTGGTGCAGGCCGATGCTGGGTTCGTCGAGTACATAGAGCACACCCGAAAGGCCGGAGCCGATCTGGCTGGCGAGGCGGATGCGCTGGCTCTCGCCGCCCGAAAGCGTGCCGGATGTGCGATCGAGATTGAGATAATCTAGGCCGACATTGTTGAGGAACCCCAGCCGCTCGATGATCTCCTTCAATATCGCCTTGGCGATCTGGTTCTGCTGATCCGTAAGGTGATCGGGCAGCGTCTCGAAGAAAGCAAGCGCGTCGACGACGCTGCGACGGGTAGAGATGGAGATGTCCTCACCCGCGATCTTGACCGAGAGCGCCTCGGGCTTGAGCCGCGCGCCGTGGCATGTCTCGCAGGGTTGTGCGGTCTGATATTTGCCCAGCTCCTCGCGCATCCATGCGCTTTCGGTAGAGAGCATCCGGCGGTTCAAATTGCCGATCACCCCCTCGAACGGCTTGTTGACGCTATATTCCTTGCGCCCGTCCTTGAAGGTGAGTTGCACGGGCTTGCCGCCGGTGCCGTGCAGGATGATGAGCCGAACCTCGCCGGGCAGGTCCGCCCAGGGCGTATCGAGCTTGAACCCATAGGCCTTGGCGAGGCTTTCCAGCACCTGCATGTAATAAGGCGAGGGCGGGTTGGATTTCGCCCACGGCACGATCGCGCCCTTCTTGAGGCTCAGCGCCTCGTTGGGCACCACGAGTTGCTCATCGAACAACAGTTTCTCGCCCAGCCCGTCGCACGCCGGGCAGGCGCCCTGCGGCGCGTTGAAGCTGAACAGCCGCGGCTCGATCTCCGCCAGCGTGAAGCCTGACACGGGACAAGCGAATTTTTCGGAAAAGACGATGCGGTTGGCGGGAATGCCCGCGCCTTTCATCGCGCCGCCGTCGGCCACCTCTGCTTCGCGTCCCTGCACCACGCCATCGGCCAGATCGACATAGGCCAGCCCCTCGGCGAGCTTCAGCGCCGTCTCGAAACTGTCCGCCAGCCGCGTGGCGATGTCGTCCTTCACCGCGATGCGATCGACCACCACCTCAATGTCGTGCTTATATTTCTTGTCGAGCGCAGGCGCTTCTTCGATGCTGTAAAACTCGCCATCGATGCGCACACGGGTAAAGCCCGCCTTCTGCCATTCGGCCAGTTCCTTGCGATATTCGCCTTTGCGGCCGCGCACCACCGGCGCGAGCAGATAGATGCGCGTGCCCTCGGGCAACTGCATCACCCGGTCCACCATCTGGCTTACGGTCTGCGCCGAGATGGGCAGGCCGGTCGCCGGGGAATAGGGGATGCCGACCCGCGCCCACAGCAGGCGCATATAGTCGTAGATCTCCGTCACTGTCGCAACGGTGGAGCGCGGATTGCGGCTGGTCGTTTTCTGCTCGATCGAGATGGCGGGCGAAAGGCCGTCGATATGCTCGACATCCGGCTTCTGCATCATCTCGAGAAACTGGCGCGCATAGGCGGACAGTGACTCGACATAACGGCGCTGCCCCTCGGCATAGATGGTGTCGAACGCCAGGCTCGATTTCCCCGATCCGGACAATCCGGTGATCACGATCAGCCGGTCGCGCGGCAAGTCGATATCCACACCCTTGAGGTTATGCTCGCGCGCCCCGCGCACTTTAATATGGGTCAGCATGCAAGTGTCCGTAACGTGATTTTCACGGTAGAATTGCGCCGGAAATGGCGCCGCAGGTGTTCCATATATGTTCTGACGACCGGGAGCGCAATCACGGCTTGCGACGAGATTAGTTCGAGAAGAGATATTTATGTTGCAACGCAACATCTTTGTTTCTTAACATGGGACAACAGATGCTTAAGCGTTTGCTAACCGCTTAAGGCGCATAAGGAACGGGTCCGAGTTGAAAAGGTTCGCATATGGGACAGATGGACATGAGCGGCAAGCCGACTGACGGCACTATCACCCTCGCGGAAATGCGGGAGTTCGCCAGCTTCCCGGCCGCGACTCAGCGTTACATCCGCCGTTCGCTCGATGTCGCGTTCCACCGTGCCGACGCGATGGAGCTGTGGTGCCGCGACGTTGTGGAGGCCGCAAGCATTCGCGCGCAGGCCCGGATTTATGAGCGCATCCAGAATCTGCGCACCATCGTCCCTGACGATAGCGGGCTTGAGCAGATGGAACCGTTCATGGCTCCGCTCATCACCATTTCCGCCTTCGACCTGGGGCAGGACAGGCTTTCCAGCTTTTCGGCCTATCGCTTCCTCTACGAGCGTCTGCTGGGCGCAGGCGCGCGTCCGTGGCTGCCCGGTGCGTTCTGCGCGGCTGCGAGCCTGCCGAACCTCCACCCGGATAAACGGCGTCTTCTGTTGCAGTCGATCAGCGAGGCGGCCGCCACGGCCATCGGCTGGTCCAACCGCGAGCCGAGCTTTTACCCCGAGTGGGTTGAGAAGGTCGATATCACCAAGCCCGCTAACTGAGGATTACAGGCGCCGCCTGCCCTTACTTCACAGCTTGCGATAGCGGAAATACCAGACCTCGTGCCCCTGCCGCCGCGCCTTGGCTTCATAGCGGGTTTCGGGCCAGCCGCCGGGGCGGGTGAGGAAATCTTTCGGGCTGGCGCACAGCCAGTCGAAATCGGTGCGCCGGTTCATCACCATCAGCGCCCAGCGCAGGTAGACGGGATGATCGGTGCCGAATCGAAACTCACCGCCGGGCTTCAGTTTGGCGGAGATCAGATCGACAGGCCCCTTGTTCATCATCCGCCTCTTGGCGTGGCGCGCCTTGGGCCAAGGATCGGGGTGCAGCAGATAAACGAAGCTCAAGGCCCCGTCGGGCACGCGCGCTAGAACTTCGAGCGCATCGCCATGATGAATGCGGACATTGGGGATGCCGGGCTTTTGCGCGTCACCGTGCACATGACCGAGCGCCGAGGCAACGCCGTTCAAAAAGGGCTCGCAGCCGATGAAGCCGTGATCGGGCAGCATGTCGGCGCGATAGGCCATATGCTCGCCGCCGCCGAAGCCGATCTCGAAATGCAGCGGGCGAGGCTCGCCGAACAGACGCTCCGCCGTAACCGGCCCCTCTGGCGGCACCGCGATCTGCGGCAGCAGGTCTTCGACCAGCGATTGCTGGAACGCACGCAGCGGCTTGCCCTTGGCGCGGCCATAGAGGCGGTTGAGGGTGGTCGGGTCGCCTGATTTATGCGCGGTCATGGCGGGGCCGCATAGCCGCTCGCCCACCGCTTGGCCAGATGTGCAATTGCTGCCCGCCTGTGATATTTTCGCGCCGCCGTCGGTGGGGCGGCGCACAAACAGGAGGGATGCTATGCGAATAGCGGGAGTAAATGTGCTGGCCGTGATCGTGGCGGCTATCGCGGTCTATGCGATGGGGGCGCTGATCTATGGCGTGCTCGTCAACCCGGAAGTCTGGATGGCGGGCGCGGGCATCACCAAGGAAGAGATGGATGCGGTCGGCATGACGCGCATGCCTTACAGCCCGGTGATGCCGCTGATGACGGCGACTGGCCTTGCGGTGCTGTTCAAATGGGCGGGGGTTAGCGGGCTTGGCAACGGGATCAAATGGGCGCTGCTCGTCGCGTTCTCGTCCGCCGTTCCTACGTTGCTCTACGGCTGGGTCTATGGTGTCGGCCCAATCGAGCACACGCTGCTCGACATCGCCCATCTTGCCATTGGCCACGGTGTCGCGGGCGCGATTCTCGCCAGCTGGAAATGATGAAGCGGGGCGAGAAGGTCTTCTCGCCCTGCGCCTCAGTGTCCGGCGCTACAGCGCTTGCCCTCATATTCGCGGCGGTGAAGCGCATAGGCCTTGCCGTTCCAGCGCATCACCGGGAAGCAGAAGCCGGGTCCGCCGACCGCAATATCCGGCCAGCCGCCGACGCCTCTGGTCTTGAGGAACTCCGGCATGCCAGTCTCGTTATACATGAGTTTCCAGCCACCGCTGGCTTGTTTCGAGAGCAGCCAGAAAGCAGTGCCGGTGTTGCCATAGCAATAGGAACCGCCCTCCGTGACCACGGCCTCCGGGTGGCCATCACCATTTATATCGCGCAAGTCGCTGATCGTGCCCGGCTCGTAAGGCGCACCGGCGCTCGGATCATTGCAACCGCTTTGCCACTGGCGGCGGATATATTTGAATCCCGCCACCTTGAAGATAGCGGCCTGTTCCAGCGGGCTGAGCTTCGCGGGCGGAGCGGCATCGGCGACAACGGGTAGCGCCAACGCAGCGCCCAGTGCTGCAACCAAGACCGGCATGCGCATCGCAATGTCCCCTTGTCCCTCGAGTCGCCCGACAAAAAGGCGCGACACGAAGGGATATGAAGATCGCAGGGCTGTCAACCGCGCAGCGGGACAGCCCTTTATCCGAGATCAGCCCAGCGCGGCCTTGAGCGCATCGGCAAGGTCAGTGCGCTCCCATGGGAAATAGTCGCCATCCGCCGTGCGGCCGAAGTGGCCATAAGCGGCGGTGCGCTTGTAGATCGGCTTGTTGAGGCCCAGCCCTTCGCGGATGCCGCGCGGGGTGAGGCCGCCGAGGCGGTCCTTCGCCACCTTGGTGACGGCTGCTTCCAGCGCGTCGTCGGCGACCGTGCCTGTGCCGTGCGTGTCGACATAGAGCGAAAGCGGCTCGGACACGCCGATGGCATAGGCGACCTGAATGGTGCAGCGGCGCGCGAGGCCGGCAGCGACGATGTTCTTGGCGATATAGCGCGTCACATAAGCAGCCGAGCGGTCGACCTTGGTCGGGTCCTTGCCCGAGAACGCGCCTCCGCCGTGCGGAGATGCGCCGCCATAGGTGTCGACGATGATCTTGCGCCCGGTCAGCCCGGCGTCGCCATCCGGCCCGCCGATCTCGAAGCTGCCGGTGGGGTTGATGTGATAGACGGTCGCGTCCGAGAGCAGCTCCGCGGGCAGAAGCTCGGCCACTACGCGCTTCACATAGGCGTGCAGTTCCGCTTCCTTCTCTCCCGCGTCATAGCCCGGCGCGTGCTGGGTCGAGACGACGATGGCGGTCGCGGCGACCGGCTTGCCGTTCTCGAAGCGCAGCGTCACCTGGCTCTTGGCGTCCGGCTCCAGAAACGGCGCGGCACCCGAATGGCGGTCTGCCGCCATGCGCTCCAGGATCTTGTGGCTGTAATCCAGCGTCGCTGGCATGAGGTCCGGCGTCTCGTCACACGCAAAGCCGAACATGATGCCCTGGTCGCCGGCGCCTTCATCCTTGTTGCTGCTGGCGTCCACGCCCTGCGCGATGTGGGCGGACTGGCCGTGGAGGTTGTTTTCGAAGCGCAGCGTCTGCCAGTGGAAGCCGTCCTGCTCGTAACCGATCTCGCGCACGGTGTTGCGCACGGTGGCCTCGATCTCCTCACGCGCGCCCGGCGCCCATGCGCCGTTTTCATAGACGCCCTTGCAGCGGATCTCGCCAGCCAGCACCACGAGCTGCGTGGTCGTCAGCGTTTCGCAGGCGATGCGCGCTTCGGGATCCTTGGAGAGGAAAAGGTCGACGATGGAGTCGGAAATCTGGTCCGCCACCTTGTCGGGATGGCCTTCGGAAACGCTTTCGGAGGTGAACAGATAGTTGGAACGCATGGTTTTCCCAGTCACGATAGTGTTGCTGTGTCTGCGTATAAAGAAATCTTTATGTGCGCTTGGCGCTTTAGCGGGCGCGGTGGGGTCTGGCAAGAAGGATCGCGGTTAACGCCAGTAGGGCGGCGACGATCATCGGCAGGATATTGCCAAAACGGGCGAAGAGGGTGGGCGGGAGGCCTTGTGGAAGCAGCGCGTTGATGGCGCCTGCCTGGTGGTGCGGGATGGAGGCGAGAAGGCGCCCCCGCCCGTCTATCAGCGCCGAGATGCCGGTGGGAGTCGAGCGGATGATGGGCATCGCCTCTTCGATGGCGCGCATCCGCGCCTGCGCCAGATGCTGCGGCGGACCCCATGCGCCGAACCACGCATCATTGCTTGGATTATAGAGGAAGGCCGGGCGCACCTGGCCACCCACCACCTCTCCCGAAAAGATCATCTCGTAGCATATCTGCACGCCCATATAGGGGAGCTTTTCCCCGCCGACGGGGAGCGGCAGCGAGCGCGGCCCCGGGCCGGGCCAGAAGTCCGCGTCGCCCGGCACGAGGCGCGACAGGCCCAGCGGCTCCAGCAGCCCACGCATCGGCAGATACTCGCCATAAGGCACCAGATGCGCCTTGTCGTAGCGCGCGGCGATCTGGCCGTTCGCGGTCAGCACCCACGCGCTGTTTGCCGCGCCGACGAGCGTGCGTTCGGTGACGTCGCCCTTTCGCTCCTCGCGAAAGTAGGGCTTCACTCCGCCCAGCATCAGCAGGTCTTGCGGGCCGAGCAGAGAGGATAGGCGATCGCGCCACTCCGGCTCTACATCGAGCCACGCGGGGACGGCGGCCTCGGGCCAGAAAATCAGGCGTTGCTGGCCGGGGCGCGGAACACCGGTCAGTTGCGCCAGCTTGGTGAAGTTCGTTTCCTCGAGCCCCTGATCATATTTCTCGTTCTGGTTGATATTGGGCTGGACGATGGTGACGGCGATCCCGCTCTGGGGCGTTGGCTCCCGCAGACTGAGGTTCCCGAATGTCGCCAGCGCGCCAAGGATGACAACCAGCGGCATCACCGGCTTCCACCGCCCGCGGACGATCGACAGCAGCGCGCCCGCCGCCAGCACGGCCAGCCCCGAAAGCCCATAGGTGCCGATCCAGCGCGACGCCTGATCCACCCCGGTGTCGAGCCAGATCATCCCCAGCGGATCCCACGCGAAGCCGGTGAAAATGGTGGCGCGGCCATATTCGGTGACGATCCACAGCGCGGCGAACATGTCTGGCACCAACAGCCGGGCAAACCGCTTACGCAGCGCGTACAGAGCCAGCACAGCAAGCCCCGGATAGACCGCGAGATAGAGCGCCAGCGCTACGACAGCGCCATAGCCCAGCCAGTGTGGCATCGCATCCTGATAGGTGAAGGCATGGGCGATCCAGTTGTTGCCCAGCGTGAAGTGCCCCAGCCCGAAGCTCCAGCCGAGCAGGAAGGCTCCGCGCGCGCGCTTCACCCCCTCAGCCAGCGCCATCAGCCCGGCGAGTGCGACTAGGCTCAGTGGCCACCAGCCCAGCGGCGCGAAGCCGGTCGCCGCCAGCGCGCCCAGCAGCAGCGCGGCGGAGAGGGAATGGCGCTGGATCAGGCGCATCGGCAGCTTAGCGTTGCACTGTCAGTGGCGCGGCGTGGCTGCACTTGTCGCCGGGCTTGGCCTGCTTCTCGCCAGAGAGCAGCCCAATCGCGAGAAAGCCCGCTGCCACCAGCACCAGAAAACCGGCGGAAACCCACGCCAGATATTTTTCAATGAACTGCTTGATCGGCGCACCGAACTTCCAAAACAGGAACCCAACGGCCATGAACTGGAATGCGCGCGACAGCGTGCTGGCCCAGATGAAGGTGAACAGGGGCAGCGCGATGAACCCGGCGGTGATCGTGATCAGCTTGAACGGGATTGGCGTCGCGCCCTTGATGAGGATGATCTCTGCGCCATATTCGCGCAGATAGCAGGCGGCGACCGGGAAGCTCTCCGTCAGGCCCAGCGCCGAAAGCAGCCAGGTGCCGACGCTGGCATAGAGAAAATAGCCGATCGCGTAGCCGAACAGGCCGCCCAGCACCGAGGCGAGCGTGCAGACGAAACCGAAATACAAGGCCCTTTGCGGCTTGGCCAGGCACATCAGGCCCAGCAGCGGATGCGGCGGGATCGGGAAGAAGCTCGATTCCATGAAGGAGATGGCGAACAGCCAGCGGTCCGCATGGCGGTGCGCGGCCTTGGCGAGCATCCATTGATAGAGGCTGGAGAGCATATGGCGCCCGCACCTATCCGAAATCCGCAACCCGCGCCAGAGGGAACGGGCGGCTTTCGAACGGCTCGACGCGCTCGACACTGGCCACTGGCGCGGCTAGAGAGGAATTGCATGACCAGCTCTCGCATACTCCTGATCGTCTCCGGCGGGATCGCCGCCTATAAATCGCTGGAGCTTGTCCGCCTGTTGAAACGCGACGGGATTGCGGTGCGCGCGGTGCTCACGAAGGCCGGGGCGGAGTTTGTGACGCCGCTCTCGCTCGGCGCGTTGACCGAGGACCATGTTTACAGCGACATGTTCGACCTCAAGGAGGAGCGCGAGATCGGCCATATCCAGCTGTCGCGGCAGGCGGACCTCGTGGTCGTCTGCCCGGCGAGCGCGGATATCCTGGCCAAGATGGCTGCGGGCATGGCGGACGATCTGGCGACCACCATCCTGCTCGCCACCGACAAACCCGTATTTGTAGTTCCCGCTATGAATGTGCGCATGTGGGACCACGCCGCTACCCGCCGCAATATCCGCCAGCTCAACAGCGACGGCATCATCGTGATGGAGCCGGACGAGGGCGACATGGCCTGCGGCGAGTGGGGCAAGGGTCGCCTGCCCGACCCGGAAGCGATCGCGGGGGAAATCCGGCGGCTGCTCGGCAGCGCACGGGGTGATGTCATCACCATGCCGCCCGCGCGCCTGCTGCCCGACTCATCCGGTCCGCTCTCCGGCAGGCATTTGCTTGTTACCGCCGGGCCGACGCATGAGCCGATAGACCCGGTGCGCTATATCGCCAACCGCTCGTCCGGCAAGCAGGGATTCGCCATTGCCCGCGCGGCGGCCGAGGCAGGCGCGCGCGTCACGCTCGTTGCCGGGCCGGTCGACCAGCCCACACCGCGCGGGGTCACGCGCATCGACGTGCAAACCGCGCGCGAAATGCTCTCCGCTGTCGAAAGCGCATTGCCCGCAGACGCCGCGATCATGGTCGCCGCCGTGGCAGACTGGCGCGTGGAGCAAGAGGCGGGGCAGAAGCTCAAGAAGGACGGCTCCGGCGCGCCCGCGCCGCTGTCGCTCACCGAGAACCCTGACATTCTCGCGACATTGGCGATATCGGCACAACGCCCGAGGCTGCTTGTCGGCTTCGCGGCGGAGACCGAGCATGTCGTCGAGCATGCGCAGGCCAAGCTGGCGCGCAAGGGCTGCGACATGATCGTCGCGAACGACGTGTCTGGCGGCGTGATGGGCGGGGAGCGGAACCGCGTCCACCTCGTAAGCGTCGAGGGGGTCGAGAGCTGGGAGGAGGCGGCCAAGGACATCGTTGCCGACCGGCTGATCGCGCGCATCGCCAGCCGCTTACAGGATCAAGCATGACACACCCCATCACGATCGAGATCAAGCGGTTGCCGAACGGGGCGGGCCTGCCCCTGCCCGCTTATGCCACCGAGGGCGCAGCGGGGATGGACGTGGTTTCGGCCGAAGACCTGACGCTTGCGCCGGGCGGTCGCCATGCGGTAGCGACTGGCTTCGCGATAGCCATTCCCAATGGGTATGAAATTCAGGTGCGCCCGCGCTCCGGCCTTGCGCTGAAACACGGCATCTCGCTGCCCAACACGCCGGGCACGATCGACAGCGATTATCGTGGCGAGCTGAAGATCATCATGATCAATCTGGGCGATGCGCCATTCGTCATCCAGCGTGGCGACCGCATCGCGCAGCTGGTGGCTGCACCGGTGCAGCTTGCGCGCTTCGCCGAGGTGGAAACCCTCTCAGACACCGCGCGCGGGGCGGGCGGCTTCGGATCGACTGGCGTCAAGGCGGCGGTATCGTGAGCCTCGACGATCCGCTGCTCGATCGCTACGCGCGCCATATCGTGCTGAAGGAGATCGGTGGGGCAGGCCAGGTGCGCCTGATGTCCGCGCATGTCACGATCATCGGCGCAGGCGGGATCGGTTGCCCTGCGATCCAGTACCTTGCCGGGGCAGGAGTTGGCACGATTCGCGTGATCGACGATGATGTTGTCGCGCTCTCGAACCTTCAGCGCCAGACCATGTTCGGCAGCGAGGATATCGGCGCACCCAAGGCCGAGGCAGCGATGCAGGCGGTGGCGCGGCTCAACCCGCATGTGAAGCTGATCCCGATCGTCCAGCGGCTCGACGCGGATAATGCCGAGACGCTGCTGCGCCACTCAGACGTGATCCTCGACGGGTGCGACAATTTCGCCACCCGCCTCATTGTGAGCGACACCGCGACGCGGCTACGCATCCCGCTGGTTTCGGCTGCGGTAGGGCAGTTCGAGGGTCAGCTGGGCGTGTTTCGCGGCTGGGAGGCGGGCCAGCCCTGCTATCGCTGTTTCGTCGGCAATGATCCTGCGCGGGCTGAGGCGAGCTGCGCCGATCAGGGCGTTTTGGGCGCGCTGACGGGCGTGATGGGCAGCCTCGCCGCGCTGGAGACGATCCGCGCGCTGGTGCCCTTTGGTGACGACAGCGCGGGCAAACTGCTGATCGCCGACCTGCTGTCGCTGCGCTTTCGCACGCTGGCCCTGCCCGCAGACCCCGGCTGCCCGGCCTGCGCCGCCGCCGCAGAGCCATGTCCGGCCTGAATTTCGCGGTCCTTACCGACGATGCGGAGCGGCTACGCGGCGCGCTGACGCTGGCGCTGGCGCACATGGCGCTGGGCGGGGAGGCGCGGGTTTTTCTCCAGCTCGATGCGGTGCGCCTGCTCGCTCCGCCGATCTCCGCTCCGCGCGATGCCGATCACGCAGCGCAGGGCCTGCCGACGCTGGAGGTGTTGGTAACGGAGGCGCTGGACGCGGGTGTGGCGATCATTGCCTGCCAGAGCGGACTGACGCTCGCCGGGTTGGCGGCGGACACGCTTGACCCGCGCATTATCGCGGGCGGGCCGGTCTCGTTCCTGCAATCGATCGGCCAAGAGGACCGGCTGACGATTGTGTAGCCGTCACTACAAAGGATTGCCCATTTCGTCGCGCAGCACCTCGCGGCGCCCGACATGGTTGGGCGGGCCAACCATCCCTTCGTCCTCCATCCGCTCGATGAGCCGCGCCGCGCTGTTATAACCGACGCGCAACTGGCGCTGGAGCCAGCTGGTCGACGCCTTCTGATTCTCGAACACCAGCTGGCACGCCTTGCGATAGAGCTGGGCATCGGCGCTGTCGTCACCCAGGTCGACGCCGTCAAGCGCGAAGCTGCCCTCCTCCGGCTCTTCTGTAACAGCCGATATATAATCGGGTGTGCCTTGCCCACGCCAGTGATCCGCGACCGCGCGCACCTCGTCGTCCGACACGAACGGGCCGTGGACGCGAGTCAGCCCTTTGCCGCCGGCCATATACAGCATGTCACCCTTGCCGAGCAGCTGCTCCGCGCCCTGCTCGCCCAGGATAGTGCGGCTGTCGATCTTGCTGGTGACGAAAAAGCTGATGCGGGTCGGCAGGTTCGCCTTGATGACCCCGGTGATGACATCGACCGAGGGGCGCTGCGTCGCGAGGATCAGGTGTATGCCCGCCGCGCGCGCCTTTTGCGCCAGGCGCTGGATCAGGAACTCCACCTCCTTGCCCGCCGTCATCATCAGGTCTGCCAGCTCGTCGACCACCACCACGATCTGCGGCAGGATCTGGTAATCGAGCTGCTCTTCCTCATAGATAGGCTGGTGCGTCTCGGGGTCATAGCCGGTCTGCACCTTGCGGCCCAACGGCTTGCCCTTGGCGCGGGCGGCGCGTACTTTCTCGTTGTAATTCGCAAGGTTGCGCACGGAGATCGACGCCATCATGCGATAGCGGTCCTCCATCTGCTCCACCGCCCATTTGAGCGCGCGGATGGACTTTGACGGTTCGGTGACGACCGGCGAGAGCAGGTGCGGAATGTCGTCATAGATGCTGAGTTCAAGCATCTTCGGATCGATCATGATCAGGCGCAGCTCATCGGGCGTCATGCGATAGAGCAGGGACAGGATCATCGCATTGAGGCCGACCGACTTGCCCGACCCGGTCGTACCCGCGATGAGCAGATGCGGCATCGGTGCGAGATCGGCTACCACCGGCTCGCCGCTGATGTTCTTGCCGAGGATGATGGGAAGCTGCGCGCCCTGATTGGCGAACGCCTCGCTGGTGATCAGCTCGCGGAACGAGACGCCCTCGCGCTTGGCGTTGGGCAACTCGATCCCCATCACGGTGCGGCCGGGGATGGTGGCCACGCGCGCCGACAGTGCGGACATGTTGCGCGCGATATCGTCGGCCAGCTGGATCACGCGGCTCGCCTTGATGCCGGGCGCCGGTTCCAGCTCATACATGGTGACGACCGGGCCGGGGCGCACTTCGGTGACATTGCCCTTGACGTGAAAGTCATCGAGCACGCTTTCGAGCAGGCGCGCATTGCGCTCCAGCGCGGCCTTATCGATCTTGCCGCCGGTACTGGGCGGCACTTCGGCCAAGAGCTCCGGCGAGGGCAGGATCGCGGGCCGGACGGATGTGCCGCCGAAAAGATCGTCCTGACGGGGAGCGGCTGCGGCCGAGGCGCGCTGCGCCGGGGGCAGCTCGGGCGACTGGATGCGGATCGGCGGCTTAGGCTCGGCCGAGACCTGCGCGCGTGGTGCCGCAGGGGCGGCGCGGGGCGCCTCTGCCTCATCCTCCCACGGCGGAGCGGCGGCGGCGGATCGCGCAAAGCCCAACCTGGGCAGCGGCATTTTTACCAGGGAGAACAAAGGCCGTTCGAGCTTCCACGAGCGCACGCACAGGAAAAGTCCGCCCATGATGCACGCGAGCAGCAGCGCCCAATCGGCCGCGCGGCTCCATCCGTTGGGGATCAGGTCCGTGAGGTTCATCGCCTGCCGCGCGAACAGCTGCGCCAGCAAACCGCCCCGCCCGGCGGGCAGGCCGACCGGCGCGCCCGGCGACAGCAGCTCCAGCCCGATGCCGACGAGCAAAATGCCGCCGAGGCAGCGCCCGATCTGGGTGCTCCACCCGCGCATGTCGTCGGCGATCCACAGCCTGCGCGCAAACAGCGCGATCAGCGGCAGCGCCAGCATCACGCCCAGCCCACCCAGCCACAGCAGGAAACCGGCGACGTAGGAGCCAGGCAAGCCCATGACATTCTCCACCGTGCCACCCGCAGCAGTGTTCATCGAGGGATCGCTCTCATGATAGCCGAGCAGTGCGAGCGCGACGAACAGGCCGAACAGCGCGAGCAGGATCGACCCGACCAGCAACGCCGCCCGCATCATGCTGCGCTTCAGCATCATGCGCCAATCTTCGCTGCCTTTGGCCGGATTGCCCTTTGCCGGTGCGCGGCTTGCCATGGTCAGTCCCCGTTTTCCCGATTTGTTCCGTGCGCGGACAATGCCCCGCCACGGGAGTCCCCGTCAAGAGTCGACGCGCGCTTTCAGGCCGATTCAGCCTCGACACGGGCAAGGTTGGGCGTAGCCTTCGCGGCCAACAGGCAAGCGAACACGATCAGCACCACGCCTGCCAGCACGGCAAGTGTCGGCACTTCGCCGAACATCAGCCAGCCCATTAGCGCCGCCCATAGGAATGCCGTATATTCCAGGGGGATCAGCCTGCCCGCCGGTGCGCGGGCATAGGCGGCGGAAAGCGCCATTTGCGAGCACACGGCCAGCACAGCCGCACCCAGCACGGAAGTAACGCTCGATCCTGTTGCCACCTCGCGCAAAAGCCATGGGGCGAAGGGCACCAACAACGCAAGCACCAGCAAATTCTGGAAAAAGGCGACCTCGATCGCGCCTGCCTCCTGGGCCTGCCGGCGTTGCACGAGAAGGTTGAGGGCGAAGAGCATGGCCGATACCAGCACCGCCAAAGCGCCCCAAAGGGCGTCCTCCTTGTAATCACCTTTCAACCTGTCCCCAACGATGATGGCGACGCCGACAATCCCGAGCACACCTGCGCCAACCTCTTGCCTCTTCACGCGCTCGCCCAGCACCAGCGGCACCAGCGCCAGCGCAATGATCGGGGCGACGAAGGAAAGCCCAATCACTTCCGCCACCGGCAACTTGGTGAGTGCCCAAAAGAACAGCCAGGCCATCGGCGCGATCAGCGCGGCTCTCAGGCCATGCAGTCGCATCACGGGCGCGGGGGGCCAGCGGTTGCGGGTAGCGATCATGCCAACCCCGCTGATCAGCGTCGCCAAAATATTCCTCCAGAACAGAGCCGCATAGGCGCCCAGCGCCAACGAAGCGCCCTTCATCAACACATCCATCATCGAGAAACACGCGACGCCGCCGAGGCAGAGCAGCACCGCCAGCGATGCCTGTTCACCGTTCACGCCAGAGCCAGCCTTCATGCGATGGTCCGACGCGATAGAATTTGCTCAATGAGCGCCACGTCATCTGGCTTATCAGCATCGATGCAGGCCTCGGCTACAGAGATGGGCACGATCCGGGCATTGACGCCCAGCGACCGCCCCGCTCTGGCAATCGCTTGATGAATGCTCAGCAACCGCAGCGCGGCCCCCATCAACAGCACCGGCCCGAATGCCCGGACAATCTTCCATCCCTTTTTGCGATCCTGCTCGATCTCCTGCCATTTTTGTAGCGCACGCTTCGCATGTGGTCCGCCCAGCCAAAACAGGTTGGCGCCCGACCACGCACCTCCCCGAAACTTGAGCCAGGTGCGACGCGAGCCCGGGTAGGCTTCCGTCAGCACTCCGTGCTCCACCATCGCCGCCGCTACATCGGCGTCGCTCGCACCTGCCAGAAAGGCATCGATGATGCCCCTGTCGAGCAACACATTATCCGCTGTCGTCACCAGTGTCGGCAGCGCATCGGGATTTATTTCGATCCAGTCCAGCAACGACCGGCTTATTCCCCCCCCGCTCGCATGGAGGCTGACGATAGCATGCGTCTCCAACCAGGCCGCTTGCAGGTCGGCGGTGATCTGCTCTGGCTTCTGTGCCATCACAACGACGCGCCCTACACGCGGATGACCGATCAGAGTGCGAGCGACATGGTCGATCATCGGCCGCCCTGCGATCGGCACCAGCGCCTTGAGCGCCACGCCGGCAGCCCGCGCGAGTGGATCCCCTTCCGGCCTGCTGCCTGCCAGGATGACGGCAGTGATGGTGTTGCTGCTCACGCGGGCGTAACTCCTTAATCTTCCCTTAGCTCGCTATAGAGAGTTGATAAAGCGGCGCGCGCATATTAGGCGGACTCCATGACCGACACAGATACTCCTGCCGCTGCTCCGCAGGGCGATACACCGCCGGATCGCCTGGCCGTCAATCCCGGCAGCCCCCATTTCGACATGGAGGTGCTTAAACGCGGGATCGGCATCCGTTTCAAGGACCGGGTGCGCACCGATGTTGAGGAATATTGCATCTCGGAAGGCTGGATAAGGGTCGCAGCAGGAAAGTCGCGGGACCGGCATGGCAATCCGCTGACGATCAAGCTTGTGGGTCCGGTCGAGGCTTGGTTCGAGGACGTCAAGGCGGGCTGACACGCCCTTCAGCCACGTGCAGCCGCGTCGCCTCGGTGATACCGTCGAACAGCGCAGGCTCGGTGGCTGTCATCCATATCTGGCCTCCCGTCCCCGCCAGCCGTTCGAATAGTGCGAGGCGGCGCCCGGGGTCGAGGTGCGCAGCGACTTCATCCAGCAGCAGCAGCGGCGGCCTCCCTCGCGCCCGCCCCACCAGCTCCGCATGGCCAAGCACAATCGAGAGTAGCAAAGCCTTTTGCTCTCCCGTTGAACACAGAGCGGCGGCCTGTGCCTTCGCGTGATGAGTCACGATCAGGTCTGAGCGATGCGGTCCGGCCAATGCGCGTCCGGCGGCGGCATCGCGGCGGCGGCCATCGCGCAGAACCTGCTCCAAGGGGTATAAGTCACCCTCCCAGCCAGCTAGCCTCAGCATGGGCCGCGCAAACGGTCCCTCCACCTGATCTGCAAGCACGGCACTGAGCTGGTCGACCAGGACCATCCGCGCCCCATGCACCGCAGCTCCATGCTCAGCCATCTGCGCTTCAAGCGCACCGAGCCAATTCAGATCCCAGGCCCGGCTGTCCTCGCCGAGCAACTTGGTGCGTGCGCGCATCGCCGCCTCATAACGGGTGGCATGAACCGCATGGGCAGGCTCCAGCGCGAGCGTAAGCCGGTCCAGAAATCGGCGGCGCTCGCCCGCACCTTCCATAAACAGCCGGTCCATGGCAGGCGTCAGCCAGATGATCGAGAGAAACTCCGCCAGCACCGATGCCGCCCGCGCTGCCCCACCAATCCGGACCTGTCGCCGGTCCGGCGCTTGCGGCAGCGTGCCCGTGCCCAACGTCACCCCATCCGCCTGCGCCGCGATGCCGAACCCCCCCCGCGCGTTCTGTCGGGCCATATCCGCCAGCCGCGCGCCGCGCAGCCCGCGCCCGGGCGCCAGAAGTGATACAGCTTCCAATATGTTGGTTTTGCCCGCGCCATTGTCCCCGCTGAGCAGTACGAAGGGCGCACACGGGAGGATCAGCGCATCCTCATAGTTACGAAAATCGCTTAAGGTAAGGCGGGAGAGCACATTCCTGCCCGGTGCTACCAGCTGCCGAAGCCTGGCGCATCGCCATTCGCGCCGTGCACGGGCCGGCATGGGCGCTTCCAGCCGATCGCGGGGCGCTTGCGCAGGCGCAAGGTGGGCCAGTGGCGCCCGTTGGCGTCCCCCGCCTCAGTCCTGTCGACCAGACGCATCCCTTGCGCGCGGTATGCGCTCGTTACCACATCCACCTGCTCATCGAGCAATCCGGCAAGCATCAAAGTACCTCCATCCTCCATCGCCGCACACAGCGAAGGTGCGAGCTCAATCAGCGGGCCCGCGAGAATATTGGCGATAACCAGATCATAGGGTGCTCGCGCCGCGATCAGCGGATGATCCATCCCCGGTGCGACACACAGCGCCAGCTCGCCACGGCCGCGGCCCAACGGGACATGGTTGAGGCGCGCATTTTGCCCACTCACCTCCACCGCTGCCGGGTCTATGTCCGATGCAGTGGCAAAGCAGCGCGGCCACAGGTTCAGCGCGGCAAAGGCGAGCAGGCCGGTGCCGGTGCCGATGTCCGCCACATTGCCGAACCGCTCGCCGATCCGTCTGCAACGGTCGAGCATGGCGAGGCAGCCGCTGGTCGTCTGGTGCTGGCCTGTGCCGAAAGCACGGCTGGCTGGGATGAGCAGAGGCACGAGGCCGGGCGCGACCGGATCTTCCGCGCGGTTGCGCACATGGAAACGCCCGGCAACCACCGGTTCCAGCCCCTGCTGGCTCAGGCTCACCCAGTCCTCGTCTGGCAGACGGTCCAATATGGCCTCTGCTTTGGCGCTGCTTGGAAGCATGGACTGGACCAGCGCGATCGTCCTAGGCGAGGGCTTGCCTTCGAAATAGGCGTGAAGCTGCCAAGCAGTAGGGATGTCCTCCTCCACCTCGCTGGTCATGAGCGCGGGCGGCGGCTCGAGCAGTGCGAGCGCACCCATGTCTTCGGTAATCGCCTCCGCCTCTGCGCGGGTGCAGGGGAGGGTAAGTTTCCAGCTTTCGGCCATGACAGCGGGCATTCCACGCCTGATGCCGCCCGTCAAGGGGAGCGGACTATGCAGGCCACCTCGTTACAATGCGGTAGACGATGCTACCGCCTCTTCTTATGATGATGGGGCGAGCACTGTGCTGCTTCGTCAATCATTTATATAAGATGGACTAAGAAATTCATGAACTCAGGCCTCCCCTATCGCCCTTGTGTCGGGATGATGCTGGTCAATATGGAGGGTCTGGTGTTCGTGGGCCAGCGGCTCGACAGCAAGGTCGAGGCGTGGCAAATGCCTCAAGGCGGAATAGATCCCGGTGAGGATCCGCGGGAAACCGCATTTCGCGAGCTGGGTGAGGAGACCGGCATCGATCCCGCGCTCGTCAGCATCATCGCACAGAGCAAGGACGAGCTATATTATGATCTGCCGGATGAACTGATCGGCCAGATCTGGGGCGGGAAATATCGCGGCCAGCGGCAGACCTGGTTCCTGATGCGCTTTCACGGAGCCGACGCAGACGTGAACATTGCCACCCGTCATCAGGAATTCCGCGATTGGCGCTGGATCAAGCCCGACGATCTGCCAGAAATGATCGTACCCTTCAAAAAGAAGCTGTACCGCGACATTCTGAGCGAGTTCGCCCATCTCATCTGATTCTCCTCCACCCCCCTGAACAAGGAAATGATCTATGAGCCTGATCGAGGATCGCCTCATCCAACTCGGCATCACTCTGCCACCTGCGCCAGCCCCCGCAGCCAACTACGTGCCCGCGGTGCACAGCGGCAACATGGTCATTGTTTCTGGACAAGTCTGTTTCGGCGCAGACGGCACACTGGCTGACCGGCATAAGGGTAAACTCGGCACCGGTGTTTCCGATGAGGCGGGCAAGGAAGCCGCGCGGCTATGTGCGCTCAATCTTGTCGCTCAACTCAAGGCCGTGGTGGGCGATCTCGACCGGGTGAGGCGCTGTGTGCGCTTGGGCGGCTTCATCAATGCTGCGCCCGACTATGCGCCCCTGCCCGCGATCATGAACGGTGCGTCGGATCTGATGGTCGAGATTTTCGGTGATGCGGGCCGCCATGCGCGCTCGACCGTGGGGGTTGCCGTGCTTCCGTTCGATTGCGCGGTAGAAGTAGAGGGCATGTTTGAGGTAGCCTAGGGCACCTCCTCTGGGGCGGACTGGGCGCTGATGACCTGTGCCGCCACCAGATCCCCCATCACATTGAGCGTAGTGCGGCACATGTCGAGCAGTCGATCAACACCCAGCACCAGCCCTATCCCCTCCGGCGGCACACCGATCGTGCCCAGTATCAGCGCAATCACCGGCAACGACCCGGCAGGCACTCCGGCCGTACCGATGCCGCCCAGAATGCAGATCATCATCACCGTAAGTTGCTGACCGAGGCTAAGGTCGACACCGAAAAATTGCGCGAGGAAGATAACGGTCACTCCCTCGAACATCGCCGTGCCATTCTGGTTTGCCGTCGCCCCTATGGTGAGCACGAAGCGCGCGATCGGGCGCGGCAGCTTCAGCTTTTCGTCCGCGACCCGCAGCGAGGTGGGCAGGGTCGCGTTGGAGGAGGCCGTTGCGAAGGCCATTACGCTCGCCTCCTGCGTCTCGCGAAAGAAGGTGATCGGGCTCTTGCGACCCAAGAGCGCAAGCAGCGCAGGGAAAACGCCGAACATCTGGAGCGAAAGCGCCAACAGAACCACGCCGACATAGGCGGAGAGTCTGACGATAAGGTCCCAACCAAATAATGCGGCGAGATTGAACATGAAGCAGAAGATCGCCAGCGGCGCCAGGCGGATAACGAGACCAATGAGCCGCATCGCGATCTCGAACACCCCCTCGATGCCGGACCTGAGAACCTGCGTCCGCTGCGGATCGGTAAGCAGAAACCCCACGCCGAACATGAGGGCGAAAAACATCACTGCGAGGATGTCGTTCTCGCTCATCGCATGAATGAAGTTGCTGGGGACAATCTCGACGAAAGCCTGAACGCCGGTCTTAGCTTCGCCTGCATGCTCCACAATCGAACGGGCATTGGCCCCGGAACTGGCCAACATCGCCTGTGCCGTCTGTGCGTCGACCCCGGCGCCCGGCCGCAACAAGTTGACTGTGAGAAGGCTGATGGCCACCGATATGGACGATACAACAATGGTATAGACGAGCGTACGAATTCCAATGGAGCGCAGCTCCCTCATTTGCTGCATCTCCGCCACTCCAACTATGAGCGCGGAAACAAGGAGAGGGATAACCAGCATGAAAAGCAGGCGCAGAAATATCTGGCCGACCGGGCCAGTCACGTTAGTCGCCAACCAGGCGATCCACGGTGCGCCACCCGCGACGCTGTAGGCTATCAACCCAACAATAAGACCCCCTGCAAAACCGGCGAACATCCAGTATTGCAGTTTGTCTTCGGATCTGGGGCTGGCAATTTCGGTGTTCATATCGTCCAGCTCCTTCAGGCGCGTTCCGTACTCCGGCGAGTGATAAAATGGTCGCTATTGTAGGAGCTGCTATATAAATCCCTAGCTTTTAAATGCTCCGGCAACCAGGGTTTCCGACAGCGGGCGCCTGCTGCTCGGAACCTCCCGTTCTCGCAAGCGATCGGGCAGCTGGGCTGGGTCGCCCGGATATCCCAATGCGATCGCAGCCTCGATCCGAAAATCTGCGGGCAGGTTTATCACCCTTGCGGCGGCGCCGAAATCGACGCCAGTCATGCCGTGCGTGACAAGCCCCATGCTGGCTGCTTGTAATGCCATAGCCATCCAGGCCGCACCCGAGTCAAAACTATGACTGTGAGAAAGCTTGCGCTCTCCATAAAAGTCAAGAAATGTATCAGACACTATAAAAACAAGCGCTGACGCATTGGCCGCCCACAGCTGGTTCGCCGGTATCAACGTTGCGAGGTAAGCATCCCATTGGTCGTCGCCGTTGAATGCGTAGACGAATTTCCAAGGCTGATAGTTCATACTGGAAGGAGCCCAGCGTGCTGCTTCGAGTGCGGTTTCGAAGCTTTCAATATCGATAGGCCGACGCTCGAAAGCACGGGGGGACCAGCGGTCAGTGAACATGGGTAGAATGGGATAGTCGGCAATGCGTTGAGTCATGATAGTCCTGTGGTAGATTGTGCCATGGTTCAAATTGCGAGGCTTATGCGCTTCAGATCGCGTCCCCGGAGAGACGCTGACACAGCATATCGAGCTGATCGAGCGTCGAATAGCGCAATACCAGCGTTCCGCCTCCGCCTGACGCATGATCGATCGAGACTTTCACGCCGATCAGGTCAGCCAGATGCTGCTCCAGCGCAACGATATCTGCATCCTTGGCCCCTGCACCCACCGCTTTGCGCGGCCCGGTTACGGACGCGTCACTCCCGGGATCTTTGCCCTTCGCCCGTTGCGCAAGTTTTTCGACCTGACGGACCGATAATCCCCGCTCGATGATCTGGCGAGCCAGTTGGGCGGCACCCTCAACCCCGATCAGCGCGCGCGCATGCCCCATGCCGAGTTGCCCCGTCCTCACAGCTTCAAGCACGGAGGCGGGCAGATCGAGTAGACGCATCAGGTTCGCGACATGGCTGCGCGACTTTCCAACGAGCTTGCCGAGCGCCTCCTGACTGTGGCCGAACTGCGCAATCAAACGCGAACAGGCTTCGGCCTCCTCCACCGGATTCAGATCCTGACGCTGAATATTCTCGATCAGCGCGATCTCCAGCGTTTCCGCGTCGGACAGGGGCCTGACGATAGCCGGAATCTGATGCAACCGTGCCCGCTGGGCGGCGCGCCAACGCCGCTCGCCCGCGACCAGCTGATAGCGCCCTGGCTCCATCTCGCGAACCAGAATGGGCTGGATAACCCCGCGCTGGGCGATACTGTCGGTCAGCTCCTGCAAGGCAGTTTCGTCAAAACTGCGACGAGGTTGATCGGGATGAGGAGAAATGCACGCGATATCAATATGATGGATCACCCTGCCCGCTGGCCCCGCCATATTCCCTTCACCGCGGGCTGCACCCCCCGCCGGCTCGTCACCATGAGCCTCACCGAGCAAAGCAGACAGACCCCGGCCCAGACCGCGTGGACGACTCAAAACCTTGGCCTTCTCACTTGCTCCGCCACCCGCACCGTCTGCCATCAAGTCCGCCTCCCCTTCCTCACTCATGCTGCCATCTCTGGTTGCGGCTCAGGTTGAGGCAGACGGCCAATCAACTCCCGAGCCAGCTGCATATACGCTTCCGAGCCGGAGCAACGGTGATCGTAAATCAACGCCGGCAGGCCATGACTGGGAGCTTCGGACAACCGAACATTGCGGGGTATCACCGTTTCGAACACCAACTTGCCCAAACAGGCACGTACATCATCCGCGACCTGATCAGTCAGCCGATTGCGCCGGTCATACATGGTAAGTGCGACGCCCATGATCGAAAGGGTAGGATTGAACCGACCGCGAATACGCTCGACCGTAGTCAAAAGCTGCGAGAGCCCTTCGAGCGCGAAAAACTCGCACTGGAGCGGCACAAGCAGCGACTGAGCGGCGACTAGTGCATTGACCGTCAGCAAGCCAAGTGACGGCGGACAGTCAATAAGGCAGATGTCCCACTGCGCGGGCGCCGCGTCCAGAGAGTTTTTCAGGCGGTGCGTGCGCTCGGCTACATCAATCAGCTCGATTTCTGCACCGGAAAGATCCTGCGTCGCGGCAATAATGTCGAGCTTGGGGACACGGCTATGGATCACCGCCTCGGCTAGCGAGACCTCACCCATCAACAGGTCATAGCTGGAATATTCGCGCGAGGCATGGCCGATGCCGAGGCCGGTCGACGCATTACCCTGCGGGTCCAGGTCAATCAGCAGCGTACGCAGACCGGTGGCGGCTAGAGCGGTCGCCAGATTGATCGCAGTCGTCGTCTTGCCGACCCCGCCCTTCTGGTTGGCGATTGCGATACGGATCATGCTCTGCCGCCTGCCTTTCCGGTTTTTGCGCCACGACGCAGCGTCTGTACGTGGCGGAGCCTGAGTATCGCGCTGTCCGGCGCGGTGACGCTCGGCTCTGCGCTGGCTTCACAATGCCATAGCCTCTGCACGATGGCCAACTCATTCTGATGATTTTGCCCTTTGGGCAGCAACCAAGTTGTGGAAAAGTTCGCGAGATGGAGTGCAGAAGGGATCAGCCGCTCCATCGGGGCATAGGCCCGCGCACTGATGACCTTGGCAGGAGCCGGGGTTTCCGCACGTTCCGCCTTGCCGCAGAAAACGGCCGCATTCGCCAGCCCTAGCGCATCACGAACGGATTCCAGGAACTCCACGCGCTTGCGGCGCATCTCGATCATTATCACCTGATAGTCCGAAAGGATCGCGATTATGACGCCCGGCAGACCCGCACCGGAGCCAAGGTCAATCCACTTTGCTTCCGGTTGCCCTTGAGGCGCATGGAGCAGAAGTTGCGCGCTATCCACAATATGGCGCGCCCAAACCTGTTCGCGCGTCGATTCCGCAATGAGGTTTTGTCGCTCCCCTTCGTCCAGCAGAAGGCGAACATAGCTTTCCAGCCTGACCATTGTTTCACGTGAAACATTGAACTTATTTTGCAGCCATACCCGCGCCTCTTCTTCGGTCATGCGGCGCGCTTAGCCTTGAGGTGTACCATAATTGCCGCCAGCGCGGCCGGGGTTATGCCACCTACCCGGCCCGCCGCCGCGAGGGTTTCCGGTCCCGCAGCCTTCAGGCGCTCGCGCATCTCAAGCGACAACCCCCCTACCGCATTGTAGTCAAACCGTTCCGGGATGCGAATTGCTTCATGCTTCCGCAGTTCCGCAATATCCGCGTCCTGCCGCTGCAAATACGGCGCATAGCGCGCGTCCTCAAGAATCTCGGCACGCAGCTCCTCATCAACCCGAGCCAGCAGGGGAGATAGCGAGGCAACAACATAAGCCAGTTCTGGGAACCGCGCCCACTCGTAGAGCGAGCGACGTGCGCCGTCCTGGCGCACATCGCCCCCAGCCTTGGCAATCTGCGCAGAACTACGGACGGCCTCCATTTCGGACAGAACAGCGCTACGGGATTCCTCCCGTCGCTCGAACCAATGCCTGCGATGATCGGCCACCAGCCCGAGCCTTATGCCCAGCCCCGTCAATCGCGATGACGCGTTATCTGCGCGCAGCCGCAAGCGATATTCCGCTCGGGCCGTCAGCATCCGATAGGGCTCGGTCACCCCATGGAGGATGAGGTCGTCTATCATCACTCCAATATAGCTTTCAGCCCGATCCGGCAGGAGCGGTTCCAACCCCAGCGCGAAAGCTGCCGCGTTTGCACCCGCGACCAGTCCTTGCGCCGCCGCCTCTTCATAGCCGGTCGTGCCGTTAATCTGGCCCGCGCAAAACAGACCGGGCAGCGCGACGAGACCAAGCTCACGATTGAGCGCACGCGGGTCAACATAATCATATTCAACCGCATAGCCGGGCACGGTCATTTCCACCCGCTCCAGCCCCTGCATCGATCGCACCATCTCGAGCTGAACGTCCACAGGGAGCGATGTGCTGATCCCGTTGGGATAGACCAGATGTGTCGATAGCCCCTCCGGCTCAAGGAAAATCTGGTGTCCGTCGCGGTCACCGAAGCGATGGATCTTGTCCTCAATCGATGGGCAATAGCGCGGACCGCGCCCCTCGATCGCTCCACTGAACAAAGGTGAACGGTCGAGGCCGGAGCGTATGACGTCATGCGTCCGGGTGTTGGTCCGCGTGATAGCACAGGCAAGCTGTGGGTTGCGGCGGGCGGGCGTCAGCGCGCTCATCGTCCATCCGTCGTCATCGGAGGGTTGCGCTTGGAGCACTGACCAGTCGATAGTGCGGCCGTCCAATCGTGGCGGCGTCCCGGTCTTGAGGCGCCCCAGCGGCAGGCCAAATGCACGCAACCGCTGGCCGAGCTGCGTCGCCGCGCGCTCCTCCACCCGTCCGCCGACGAAACTCTCCTCACCTCGAAACAGCTTGCCGCCGAGGAAAGTTCCGGTGGCAAGGACCACAGCGCGGGCGCGAATGAGGCTGCCGTCAGCCAAAGTTGCGCCAGACAACTTTCCCTGCTCGATCAGCAAATCGGCGACCTCAGACGCGATGACCGTGAGACCCGCCTGTCCCGATATCTGCCTTTGCACCGAGGCGCGAAACAAGGCTCGGTCGGCCTGAATGCGGGGCCCCTGCACTGCCCTGCCCTTGCTCTGGTTGAGCATGCGGTGATGAATGGCAGCATCGTCGGACGCGCGGGCGATTATACCATCAAGCGCGTCTACCTCTCGCACGAGATGGCCCTTACCCAGCCCGCCGATGGCAGGGTTGCAGGACATTGTGCCTATTTGGGTCTCATCAAACGTGATCAGCGCTGTGCGCGCCCCGCGCCGGGCCGCAGCCGCAGCCGCCTCGGTGCCCGCATGGCCACCGCCGACGATGATGACATCAAAATCCATGGCGCAGCTATAAGCGAGCGCCGATGCGCGGTCAAAGGGCGTTGGACGGATGTTTCACGTGGAACATCACTTCCCGATGCAGAAGCGGCCGAACAACGTGTCAAGCATGTCCTCAACCCCGGCCCTGCCGGTCAGACGGTCCATCGCCAGGCGAGCGCTGCGCAAATGCTCGGCAATCACCAGAAGATCGCCCTCGCCTTCACAAGCGCGCAGTGCATCGCGCATCTCCGCTACGCCCTCGCGCTGCCTCCTGTGCAGCGCCACCTCGCCTTCCGCAGGCAGCAATAGCCGGGCGCGATCGATCAGGGTGACAACCAGGTCGGCCATGTTTTCGCCGGTATGCGCAGAAACTGACAGCTCACACCCTGTCGGCATTGCCCACCCCGGTCGGTCCATCTGTGTCGCCAGCCGGAGCGCGTCGGCGCGCGGACTATCTTCAGGTGCGCCCAGCCACAGCACTATGTCAGCCAGATCAATGGCTTGTCGTGCACGATCAATGCCTATCGCTTCGATCGCATCCTCTGTCTGCTCCGCCAAGCCGGCGGTGTCGGTGAGAACGAACGCGATGCCGCCCAGCTCCACCAGTGCCTCTATCTTATCGCGCGTCGTTCCGGCGATATCAGACACGATCGCCGCCTCCCGCCCGAGCAACGCGTTCAACAGCGTGGACTTACCGGAATTGGGCGGCCCAGCGAGAACCACGCGCACGCCATCGCGCAGGCGCTCCGCAGGAGCTACGGCGAGTTGGCAATCCATCTCCACGGCCAGCGCGGCAACGCTGTTGCTCAAGACTGTTTCCGCCCCGGCGTCGGGCACGTCATCCTCATCCGAAAAATCGAGCAACGATTCTGCGAGTGCGGCGCAGTGGAGCAGCGTTGCACGCCATTGGTCGAGGCGACGTGAGAAATGGCCATCCGCCATCAACAGCGCCGCTCGGCGCTGACTCTCGGTCTCTGCGGCGAGCAGGTCCGCCAGTCCTTCCGCCTCATTGAGGTCGATGCGCCCGTTCTCGAAAGCTCGGCGCGTGAATTCTCCGGCGATGGCCTCCCGCAGTTGAAGTGCGGGCTGCTTTGCCGCCAGCCGCGCAAGTGCACCCATCACCGCGCGCACCACCGCCTGCCCGCCATGGCAATGCCACTCGGCCATGTGCTCGCCGGTCACGCTGCCCGGGGCAGGGAAGAGCATCACCAGCGCCTCATCCAGCAGCGCGCCTGTTTCGGGATCATGCAGGGCGCGCAGATGCGCGGTGCGCGGACGAAGCGTATCCGCTCTGGTAATGAAGCGACCTGTCACATCCCGCGCATGCGGCCCCGACAGCCGGATAACGGCTATACCAGCAGGCGGTCGTCCGCTCGAAAGCGCATAAATTGTGGCGGTCATGCCGCCCCCGTCTCCCTCACGAGCGCGCGCCCTTTTGCTACGACGAAAACCACGTGGAAATGACGTCAGCTTTTAGACGAACCGCCCTTACTGCCGCCAAGCCCGCCACTTGCCAGCCCGATATCCATCATCTGGGAAAACAGCTTCATGCTGGCGTCACCCATCGGCGCAAACGCACCCAGCATCTTGCCCATCTGCTCTATGCTGCCTGCGCCGTCCATGGCAGACAACATGGTCTCGATATATTTGTCATGCACAGGCGAAAGGTCGGGCAGGCCCAGAAAGCTGCGCGCTTCTTCGGGGGTGCAATCACAGTTGACGGTGAACTTCATCGGCTGGGTTCCTGCTATATAGGCGACGGGCCACCGCAAAGTGGCTCGGCGCTAGAACAAGGTCAAGAGGCCGACATTGTGATCCACAAAGCCGTCATACACCATCTTCACCGCGACGTAGAGGATAACGATGAGGCCGAGATAGGCGATCCAGCGATAGCGCTCGATATATTTCGCGATGACATTCGCCGCTACGCCCATCAGCGCGACCGACAGGATAAGGCCGATGATGAGGATGCCCGGATGATCCTTGGCCGCGCCGGCAACCGCCAGCACATTGTCGAGACTCATCGATACGTCCGCCACCGCCACGGCCCAGGCAGCGCCGGCAAAGCTCTTGGCAGGCCGCAGCCCGCTATGCTCGTCGCCCGCCAATTCCGGCGAACCCGCGCTCTCACCCGTATGGCGAAGCTCGCGCCACATCTTCCAGCTTACCCACAGCAGCAGCAAGCCACCGGCGAGGATGAGGCCGACGATCTGCAATAATTGACTGACGATCAGCGCAAATCCGATGCGCAGCACCAGCGCCGCGATAATACCGATCAGGATCACGCGCTTGCGCTGTTCGGCCGGAAGGCCTGCTGCTAAAGCGCCAACGACGATCGCGTTGTCCCCCGCCAGTACTAGGTCTATCATCAGCACCTGCGCAAAAGCGGCAAGCGCTGTGGGCGACCCGATATTGGAAAAGTCGCTGACAATATGCCCCCAGATTTCCCCGGGGGAACCAAGTGATGGAGCAGCGGCTGCGGCGGCAGAGAGAATCTCGATCATGTCAGGCTAACGCTCTTTCGGCTTACTGGTTCATGGAATCGAAAAAGTCTTCGTTGGTCTTGGAATCCTTCATCTTGTCGAGCAGGAATTCCATCGCGTCGATCGTGCCCATCTGCATGAGGATACGGCGCAGCACCCACATCTTGCTGAGGATGCCCTTCTCGACCAGCAATTCCTCCTTGCGGGTGCCGCTCTTGCCGACATCGAGCGCCGGGAAGATGCGCTTGTCCGCCACCTTGCGGTCGAGCACGATTTCGCTGTTGCCGGTGCCCTTGAACTCTTCGAAGATCACCTCGTCCATGCGGCTGCCGGTGTCGATCAGCGCGGTAGCAATGATCGAGAGCGAGCCGCCTTCCTCGATATTGCGCGCGGCGCCGAAGAAGCGCTTGGGGCGCTGAAGCGCATTGGCGTCGACACCGCCAGTCAGCACCTTGCCGGAGCTGGGCACGACCGTGTTATAGGCGCGGCCCAGACGCGTAATCGAGTCAAGCAGGATGACGACATCCTTCTTGTGCTCGACAAGCCGCTTGGCCTTTTCGATAACCATTTCAGCAACTTGGACATGACGCGCTGCCGGTTCATCAAAGGTGGAGGAAACGACTTCGCCCTTGACCGAGCGCTGCATGTCGGTGACTTCCTCCGGCCGCTCGTCGATCAGCAGTACGATAAGGAACACTTCCGGATGATTGTCGGTAATCGCCTTGGCGATGTTCTGCAGCAGCACGGTCTTACCCGTGCGGGGCGGCGCGACGATCAGCGCGCGCTGGCCCTTGCCCTGGGGCGAGATGATGTCGATGACGCGGGCCGACTTGTCTTTCACCGTGGGATCAAGCGTATCGAGCCGCAGCTTCTCGGTCGGGTATAGCGGTGTCAGATTATCGAAGTTGACCCGGTGACGCACGACATCCGGGTCGTCGAAATTGACTGAAATGAGCTTCGTCAACGCGAAGTAGCGCTCGCCATCCTTGGGCGCGCGGATTTCTCCTTCCACCGTATCGCCGGTGCGCAGGCCGTGCTTGCGCACCTGATTGGGCGAAACATAGATATCGTCCGGCCCGGCAAGATAATTGGCTTCGGGGCTGCGCAGAAAACCGAACCCATCAGGCAGCACCTCGATCGTGCCGACGCCCATGATCTGCTCGCCATTTTCGGCCTCGGCCTTGAGGATGGCGAACAGCAGATCCTGCTTGCGCAGCGTGGAGGCGCCCTCAACCCCCAGCTCTTCGGCCATGGTGACGAGATCCGCGGGTGGGGTTTTCTTGAGTTCTTTCAGGTGCATCGGTGTGTCCGAACAGGGGAGATGTCTATGAGGAGTGCCGGTTTTCCGGCCGTGAGGAGAAAGGCAGGGGACGAACCGCGCGATGCCTTTCCGCGGGGTTAGGACCGCGCAAACGCCAAGTCAAGCGATCTCACGCGAAACAGGCCGGTCAGAATGGCTTCACAACCGCAAGGATCACAACGAGCACCGCAATCAACCCCGGCACCTCGTTGATCATGCGCAGCTGCCTGCCCGTCAATGGCCGCTCGCCCCGCTTCAGCTTCCTCGCATAGCCGATTATCCAGCCATGATAGCCGGAGAGCACGAGCACCAGGATCAACTTGATCAGAAACCAGCCGAACTCCCACGCCCGAATATCGACCATCAGCATAATCCCGACGATCCAGAGTATCACGATCGCAGGGTTGACGATGATGCGGCGGAGCTTGTCCTCACGCTCGATCCATTTGCGGTCTTCCTCCGAGCCGACATCGCATTCCTGATGATAAACAAAGAAGCGCGGCATCATGAAGAGGCCCGCCATGAGGAATATCGCAAACAGGATATGTGCCGCTTTCACCCAGAGGTAAGCGTTGCCCAGAAATCCCGTCATCCCGCTTGCCCCAGACGCTTCAGCATCTGCTCCACATGCGCTATCGGGGTCTCGGGCGTGATCCCGTGCCCCAGGTTGAAGATATGGGGGCGGGTAGGGAATGCCGCACGGATGGAGTCGATCGCCTCGTCGAGTGCCTTGCCTCCGGCGATTAGCGCCAACGGATCGAGATTGCCCTGCACCGGCAAGCCCCCGGGCAGCGCCGCGTCGGCCCAGGCCGGATCTATCGTCTCATCGAGGCCTACCGCATCCACACCGGTCTCGCGCGCATAATCGACTAGCTTGGCGCCCGCGCCCTTGGGAAAGCCTATGATCGGCACGCCAGGCCTAGCGGCGCGCACTTGCTCCACTATCGCGCGGTTGGGCGCTATCACCCAATGCGCGAACTGCTGCGGCGAAAGGCTGCCCGCCCAGCTGTCGAACAGTTGCACCGCATCGACCCCGGCGTCGATCTGGCCGATGATATAGGGCACGGTCGCGGCAACGATAGCGTCGATGATGGTGGCGAAGCGCTCCGGCTCGGCATAAGCCATCCTGCGCGCTGCGCCCTGATCCTTACTGCCCTGCCCCGCCACCATATAGGTCGCGATCGTCCAGGGACTGCCCGCGAAGCCCAGGAAGGTCGTCTCGGGCGCGAGCTGTGCCTTCACCAGCCGCACCGTTTCGTAAATAGCCTCATAGCGACTGAAATCTGACGTCAAGGCGTCAAGACTGCTCTCCTGTAGCGTGGGTGCGAGACGCGGTCCCTCCCCTGCCTCGAACCACAGCTTTTGCCCCATCGCAAAGGGGACGATCAATATATCCGAAAAAAGAATTGCTGCTTGAAGACCCACCGGGCCCGTTCCGAACCGCCGCAAGGGCTGGAGTGTAATCTCCGCCGCTGCCGCGCTGTTATAGACCAACTCAAGAAAGCCACCCTTCTCGGCCCGCAATGCTCGATATTCAGGCAGATAACGCCCAGCCTGCCGCATCATCCAGCGTGGAGCAGGCTTGCACCGCTCACCCTTCAGCACGGCAAGCAGGGGTTTGAAGGGGACCGCGTTCATGAGTCCTAATATCCTATTAATATAGATTCTAATTGTTGTTGAGAGTTGGTCGGTTGAAGCTGGGGTTTATGCGTCATCCCCGATTTTGCCAACAGCCGAGCAAAAAATCGCCACTGAAATCGTTAACGGAATCCGGCTTATCCCCGCTATTCACCCTCTGTGGATCGAAAATCTCTGTCTGGGAAGCGTGTGGATAAACAACCGGAGAGCAGGGAAAAATGCGGGTCCGCCAGCTATCCGCATTTCTATGCCTTGATTTATCCACAGCTCCCCAACAATGTTATGCCATGAGCCGCATTCACCTTCATCTGCTCTCGGATTCCACCGGAGAAACGCTGGAAAGCATCGCCAAGGCGGTGATCGGCCAGTTCGAGGATGTGGAAGCGATCCGCCATTTCTGGCCGATGGTGCGCTCGGAGGAGCATCTGCAACGCATATTAGGCGAGATTTCGAGCAACCCCGGCCTTGTATTGTTCACGCTCGCCAATCCTGAGCTACGCCGCACGCTGGAGCACAAGTGCCGCGCGCTCGGCCTGCCTTATGTCGCACCGCTCGACAGTGCCACGGATGCAATGTCGAATATATTGGGTCAGGAAACCCGCACCCGGCCGGGGCGCAAGCATGTGCTCGACGAAGCCTATTTCGCCCGTATCGGCGCCATTCAATATACCATCGCGCATGATGATGGCGTCGGCCCGGAGAACTGGGAGGATGCCGATATCGTTCTCGTCGGTGTTTCGCGCACATCGAAGACGCCGACCTCAATCTACCTCGCCAACCGCGGTTTCAAGACCGCCAATGTGCCGCTGGTGCCCGAATCACCGCCGCCAGTCGCGCTCTTCAAGCTACAGCATCCGATGGTCGTAGGCCTCACCATCAATCCTGAGCGACTGGTGCAAATTCGGCGCAACCGCTTGCTGTCGCTTAACCAGTCTCCCGAAACCGCTTATGTTGATATTGACAAGGTGCAGGAGGAGATGACCTTCGCCCGCCGCCTGATCGCGGACAATGACTGGCCACATATAGACGTGACCCGCCGCTCGATTGAGGAGGCCGCCGCCGCCATCATCACCCTGTTCAATGACCGGCTGATGGAGCGAGAGCAGGAACGGACGCGGCAGGCATGAGCGCGCCCGAGCTGGTGCTTGCATCGCAAAGCGCGAGCCGGCGCGCAATGCTGGCTGCCGCGCACGTGCCGCATCATGCGGTTTCACCGGCCATAGATGAAGATGCGCTGAAAGACGCTCTGCGAGCGGAGGGCCATGGCGCGCGTCAACTCGCAGATGCACTGGCCGAGGCCAAGGCACTCAAGCTTTCCATCCGCATGCCAGGCACTCTGGTGCTGGGCTGTGACCAGACGCTGGAGCTGGAGGACGGTGCCATGCTCGACAAGGCAGTGGACAGGCATGATGCCGCCGCCATTCTCCGCCGCCTGTCCGGCACAACCCACAAGCTACATAGCGCGGCGGTGGTCTGTGAAAATGGAACGCCGGTCTGGCGCGCAATCGAAAGTGCCAGCCTGACGGTGCGGCAGCTATCCGAAGATTTTATAGCGCGCTATATAGAATTGGATTGGGAGCAGGTGCGCTGGTGCGTCGGCTGCTATCGTATTGAGGGACCGGGCGCACAGCTTTTCAGCGCGATCAAGGGCACGCATTTCGCGATCCAGGGCTTGCCGTTGTTGGCGCTGCTTGACTTTCTGCGCATTCGCGGCGTTGTGGCGCGATGATCGACACCGCCCTGCCCTATGCCGAGGTAATCGGCGATCCCATCGCCCACAGCAAATCGCCGCTCATCCACAATTTCTGGCTGGGCAAGCTGGGAATCGAGGCCGAGTACCGTAAAACCCATGTCAAACTCGAGGAACTTGCGGCCTATTTCCTGAAACGCCGGGCGGACCCGGACTGGCTCGGCTGCAACGTCACGATCCCGCACAAGGTTGCGGTGATGGATTATGTGAGTGACCCTGGCAAGGTCGGCGATCTGATCGGCGCGATGAACACGATCGCATGCGAAACCGGGGGGCCACTCATCGGCACCAACACGGATGCGGGAGGCTTCCTAGCGCCGTTGCAGGCCATGGGGTGGAAGGGCAAGAGCGCCTGTATCATCGGCGCGGGCGGCGCCGCGCGGGCGATCCTCTACGCGCTGAGCCAAATTGGGGTGGCGGACCTCACCGTTATGGCGCGTGACGCGACCAAGGCCCAGGCGCTGCTGGATCGGGCCGGGCTGGCGGGAACCGTTATTTCGATGGAATCGCGATTGCCTGCGGCTGATCTGGTGGTCAACTCCAGCCCACTGGGAATGGCCGGACAGCCGCCGCTTGAAGTCGACCTTGCGCCCCTCCCCGCGCATTCTGTAGTTTATGATATAGTATATGTGCCGCTGGATACTCCCCTGCTGGTCCAGGCAAGGGAGCGCGGTCTTGCCACTATCGACGGCCTTGAAATGCTGATCGGGCAGGCGGCGCTGGCTTTCGACATATTTTTCGATGCACAGCCCCCGCGCGAGCATGATGCGGAGCTGCGCGCGCTGCTGACGGCGGAGGGTTAAGCGATGGCGCTTGTCTATGCGCTCACGGGCTCGATCGGCATGGGCAAGAGCGCGGTTGCGGACATGATCCGCAAGCTCGGTGTGCCGTTGTTCGATGCCGATGCCGAAGTGCACCGGTTGCAGGGGCCGGGGGGCAAGGCTCTGGCCGCTATCGAGGCGCGCTTCCCGGGTACCACCGGGCCAGAGGGGCTGGACCGCGCCAGACTCGCGGCCATCATCCTCGCGCATCCGCATGAGCGCAAGGCGCTGGAAGCGATCATTCACCCGTTGGTGTTCGCCGCCCGACAGGAATTTCTGCGCCGTAACGTCTCTCGTCCGCTTGTCATACTCGATATACCGCTGCTTTTTGAGACGCACGGCGAGAAGCGGGTGGACGGCGTCATCGTCGTCACCGCCCCGGCCTGGAAACAGCGCAAGCGGGTGCTTACCCGCCCCGGCATGACCGAGCGCAAATTTCGCGCGATCCTGCGTCTACAGATGCCCGACCCCCTGAAACAGCGCCGTGCCGATCATCTCGTCCATACCGGGACCACCTATCACCGCACCCGCGCACAGGTCCGCGCGCTCATCTCTTGCCTTCTAGCCGAAGCAAGCAGATAGTAAGCAGGAATTAGAGTCACCGAGTCTGATGCGCGAAATTATTTTCGATACCGAAACGACCGGGTTCGATCCCCTGACCGGGGACAGAATGGTGGAAATTGGATGTATCGAGATGGTCAACCGGGTGCCGACGGGCGCCACCTTCCACCGCTATTTCAATCCACAGCGCGCCATGCCCGCCTCCGCTCAGGCGGTACACGGCCTTTCGGACGCTTTCCTCGCCGATAAGCCACTGTTCGTTGTCGAGGTGGAGGCGCTACTCGAATTCCTGGGCGACTCCATGCTGGTTGCGCACAATGCCCGCTTCGACTTCGGCTTCCTCAACCACGAACTAATGCTGTGCGGCCGGCCGGATATCTCGCTTGATCGCATGATCGACACGGTGGCGATGGCGCGTGCCGCCCATCCGGGCGCCAAGCATAGCCTCGATGCGCTGTGCACCCGCTATGGAATAGATCGTAGCCACCGCGTCAAACATGGTGCGCTCCTGGATGCCGAGCTGCTCGCGCAGGTCTATATCGAACTTACGGGTGGTCGGCAGATCGGCCTCAGTCTGAACGAAGAGGTGGAGGCCCCGAATTCCGCCTGCGCGGTCGCCACACCGATATTTGATGCGCCGCAAAGAGTGATACGGGCGCCACGTCTATTCTGTCCCACCGATGATGAGAGGGAACGTCATGCCGCCTTTATCGCGGGGCTGACCGACCCGATCTGGCATCGGCACGGAGAGAAAACAGCCTGAAAGGGTTGTCATCAGGGACGGGCGACCGTCCCTGCAAGAGCAAAGGAGACTGCGAAATGGATATTAGGATTTCGGGGCATCAGGTCGATACCGGCGAGGCGCTGCAGGAGCATGTCGACACCCGGTTATCGGCGATCGCGGATAAGTATTTTTCCCGTGCCCTGTCCTCGCACGTCACCTTCCGCCGCGCGCCGCATGGCGCTTTCCATTGCGATATCATTTGCCATGTGATGGCGGGCCTTATCCTCAAAGGCGCGGGCGAGGCGCAGGACGCGCATCTCTGCTTCGATCAGGCGGCGGACCGCATAGAGAAGCAGTTGCGCCGCTATATGCGCCGTCTCAAGGACCGCCATGTCCAGGCCGCCGCTGCCGAGGCTGCCCGCAACCCGGAGAATGGGCTGGATGGGTTCGATAACGCGGCCTACACGGTGTTCGCTGCTCCTCTGGAGGAGGAAGAGCCCGCCGAGGCACCGTTGATCATTGCCGAGACGCGGGTCGACATTCCCGAGGCGACCGTGTCGGACGCGGTGATGATGCTCGATCTGCGCAATACCAACGCGCTGCTCTTCATCAATGCGGGCACCACCGCCTACAACATGGTCTACCGGCGGCATGACGGCTCGATCGGCTGGGTAGAGCCGCGTGCTTGACACGATGTTAACCTACATCGTGCTATCGGTGCCCCCGCGCGGTTGACGCGGCGTAGCCGTGCGCCTATGGCCGCGGGCTTTGGGAATGAGTGCGGCATGCGCAAGGGGCAGCGCGATGCCGCCGGCAGATCAGTCTGCCGCGCGTTAGAGCATGTTGATGACCGATTTCCATGATCTCGTGGTACCTGAGACGATAGTGTCAGGATTAACGGTGAGCAGCAAAAAGCAGTTGTTTCATCAGCTTGCCGATATGGCCGCGCGCGCCTATGGCCTTGACGCCGGTGAGGTGTACGACCGCCTGAACGAGCGCGAGCGGCTTGGTTCCACCGGTTTCGGCAATGGCATTGCAATTCCCCATGCGAAGATTCCCGGGTTGAGTCATGTCTGCGGGCTGGTCGTGCGTCTGGAGTCGCCGATCGCGTTCGAAGCCGTAGACGAGGTGCCCGTGGACATAATTTTCTCGCTGCTCTCCCCGGCGGACAGCGGCGCTGAGCACCTCAAGATGTTGGCGCGCGTCTCGCGCTATCTACGCAGCGGTCAGAACGCAGCGCGGATCAGAGGGGCGGGCTCAAGCGCGGCGTTGCATGCACTCCTCGCGGGAGACAAGGCGCGTGACGCCGCCTGATGGCGATGCCAGGCCTTCGGCCCGCCGCAGTGGCGAGGCGAGTGGCGAGGAGGCTCATTTCCGCGCGTTGGAGCGGCTCTACGCATCCGCTCCGATCAACCGGATGTTCCATTCCAGCTTGGCCGTGCCCGAGGCCGGACACTCGGTTATAACATTCAATGTGGATGAGGGTGTCTATCATGCCGCCGGAGCAGTGCATGGCACCGTCTACTTCAAGATGCTGGATGACGCGGCCTTTTACGCCGCTAACAGCTTGGTGAGCGATCGTTTTCTGCTTACCACCGGTTTCAACCTGCTGTTCACCCGCCCCTTGCGCTCGGGTCTGGTGCGGGCCGAGGGGCGCTGGCTCAGCGGGCGGCGGCGCGTTTACATAGCAGAAGCTACATTGATCGATAGTGACGGCGAGGAAGTGGGTCGTGGAACCGGCACCTTCATGCGCTCGCAATATGCGCTGTCCTCGCTGCCGGGCTACGCGATGCCTGCCGAATGACGGCGAGGCCCACAAGCCGCCTACTGGTGCAGGCGCTGATCCGTGTGACGCAGGCTGATGGCGGTTTTGCAATGGTTCTGCACAAGGGGGACGAGGTTGCAGGCGTGATTCTGGTGCAGTGCAGCAATAAAGGCACGGAAACACGCTTGTTCGAACGTCAGCCCGATTTTTCAAAGGGTTATGTTCTCGCCCCATGCGCCACACAATCTTGGGGTAATTTGACCGAACTGGCACATTATGTTGAGCGCCGCATACGGTCAGATCCCGACCTTTGGCTGGTCGAACTCGATAGCGCAAACGCGGAACGTTTGGCCGCTGCTATAATAGTGCAGAGTTGACATGTGCGACGAACCGAAGCATAGGCCCCGTCCAGCACTCCACGCGCAGGTTGCCGATCGTCGTTCAACAGGGGACGGAACGCGGTAAACACGCAGACGGGGGGCGGTCCGGCGTCTGATAACAGAACAGCATATGACGCGCGCGGCCGACCAACCGCATATTTTGAAGTTCTATGTCCATATACGCCAAGGCCGCTTCCAGCGCCGCAATTGCCATGCTCGCGATGACCACTGCCTTTGTCGGCAGCATCTCCCGGGCAGACGATAATGTTCCACAGAGCGCGGCTCAACCAGCAGCCACCTCTGTCCCGGCCTCACTCTCGGTACCCGTTGCCTATGCGGTACTGCCTGATGGCCTTCCCACATTGACCCAGCCGGCCGCCGCCGCTCCCGATGAGCAGAGCGCCCCCCCGGTTCCGATCGAGAAATCCTACGCCTCTCTGGCCGCGCTGATCGCCGACACGGATGTCGCCGCGCCGCTCGATGAGGAGACCCGCTGCCTCGCCAGCACTGTTTTTTATGAGTCCCGCAGTGAAACGGCCGAAGGCCAGCTTGCCGTGGCGCGCGTCGTCATCAATCGGGCGAAGTCCAGCCGTTTTGGCGACAGCCTGTGCGGCGTCGTGCGCCAGCCCGGCCAGTTCAGTTTTGTGCGCGGCGGGAGCATCCCACAGCCAGATACCAGCCATCCGCACTGGAAGCGGGCGGTAGCGATCGCCCATATCGCGCTCGACAACAAATGGACCAGTGCTGCCGAGGGCGCGCTGTTCTTCCACGCGCGCCGCGTCAAGCCGTCATGGGCGCGCCCCCGCGTCGCCGCGATCGACAATCACATTTTCTATCGCTGAGGCTGGCTACGCGCCTGCGCCAGCAGATCGCTGGCGCGGGCGACGAATGTCTGCGTGATTTCCTCGGCATAGGGATTGAGCGTCTGGATCGCGCTGAACAGCGCGAAGCTATCCCGTTTCAGCAGATCGCACAGATCCAGCAGATGCTGATAGCTCTGGGTCTTGAGCATCTCGTCCGGGATGTTCATTGATGACAATGTGCGCCCGACAAGATGGGTGAGCGCCTGGACGTAGGCCATTTCGCGGTCATGCTCTTCCGCCGTGGTGATCTGGATGCGCAGGCCCAGCTCCTCACCCAGCGCGGCCACTTTCAGATGCTGTTCCCCCCGCACCGGACAAATGACGAGCTGACGCCCGGTAAGTCCGTCGCGCGCCACGCTCTGTGGGCCGAACAGCGGGTGCAGTGGTACGATGTGCACGTTGGACGGCATATGCTCGGCCAACCAGCGGCTCGGCAAAACCTTGACCGAGGCGATGTCGACTACCGTCGCGCCCGGCTTCACCAGCGGCGCCAGCGCGATGATGACCTGTTCCATCTCCTGCACCGGCACCGCGATCATCACGACATCGCACTGCGCAGCTTCGGCAAAACCGAGCGCCCGCGCGCCATGTGCTGCTATGACGTCGGCTGAGAGATGGGCATCATAAGCGCCGACATCGAACCGCGCGCCGAGATGCGCGGCGGCGAGCCGGCCAAAGTCGCCGAAACCAATGATGCCGAGCGTTTTCATGGGACAAGCGCCTAACGAAATTGACGCGAAAGTCCAGCATGCGCGGTTTCAACAGGTCGGCGCGTCCTTGTCCTCGTAAAACGCCTCGACCGCGGCCCAGGCTTCTTCGGCCGTCTCCACCCAGGTAATGAGGTTGAGGTCCGATGGTGCGATCACGCCCTCCTCGACCAGCGCCTCGAAATCGACGACGCGGTTCCAGAAGTCGCGGCCGAACAGCAATATGGGGATCGGTTTGATCTTGCCGGTCTGCACCAGCGTCAGCAGCTCGAACATCTCGTCGAAGGTGCCGAAGCCGCCGGGGAAGACGGCGAGCGCGCGGGCGCGGATGAGGAAGTGCATCTTGCGCAGCGCGAAATAGTGAAACTGGAACGACAGCTCCGGCGTCACATATTCGTTGGGTGCCTGCTCATGCGGCAGCACGATGTTGAGGCCGATGCTGCGCGCGCCGACATCGTGCGCTCCGCGATTGGCGGCCTCCATGATTGAGGGGCCGCCGCCCGAGCAGACCACGAAGTGGCGGCAGCCCGTCGAATCGGCCGGGCAGGCGGCGGCAAGGCGGGCGAGCTTGCGCGCCTCGTCATAATATTTCGCCTTGGCGGCGAGATTGTGGGCAATGCGCTGGTCACGCTCCGTCCGGGCCGCATCGATCAGCGCCTGCGCCTTTTCGGGCGACGGAATGCGGGCCGAGCCATAAAAAACAAAGGTGGAGACGATCTTCGCTTCATCGAGCAGCACCTCGGGTTTCATCAGCTCCAGCTGGAAACGCACGGGGCGCAGATCTTCGCGCAGGAGGAATTCGGTATCCTGAAAGGCGAGTCGGTAGGATGCGCTTTGTGTCTGGGGAGTATCGACGCTGATTTCCGCGTCCCGCGCCTCCTGCCGAGCCGGGCGGAAGATGCGCTCTCCGATGTTCTTTTGTGTCATGGGTCGGGTCTAGCGGGTTTTGGTTAAGATCGGAAGAAAGGGTGTGGCCTAGCGGCAATATCCGCCGCGCCCGCCCATATCGAAGTGGAGATGATCATGGTGCGCGGCGTTGTATTCCGGGCTGAGCACGGTGCGGAACCGCCTGCATGCGCTGTTGCGCACGGCACGCAGGAACGCGCGGCTGGCTTCGTCGCCATTCCAGCCGTTCTGCACGGAAATGCGCCGTCCGTCAGCCAGCAGAAAGCCGGAAATGTCGATTGCGTTGGCGCGCCCGTGCTCGGAGAGGCGGCTGCTTCCCGCGACGACGCGGCAGTTATAGGTGCCAAAGGTGTCGATCCGCACCAGCTCGACGCCGAAATAGATGCGCGCGGCGGGTGCAACGCCATACAGCGCCCACGCGGCGAAATTCTGCGCCACCGGGCAGGTCATAGCGCCGAGCCCTGTCACCGGCACGTTGATCTGATCCAGCTGCACGGCGCCATAGGCAGTGCAGCCGCCGCCGAAGCTGCGGTCGGGCAACGGCGTGTAGCGTGCGCCGAGGCTCGCGAGCTTTGCGGCGCATTGCCGGAATTCCGGGCTGTTCACGCCGTAACGCGGCGGGGTGGAGGGCTTGCGTGCAACCACGCGCTTGCTGGCGGGTATCATGTCGCCTGCGCAGGCGGACAGCAGCAGCGCCATGGCCAGTGCCAGCCCCATGCGGCATGCGGATACGGAACGTCCAATCGCGATCATAGCCGGAGAATGCCGATTATCCCTGTCCTTGAGTGTACCCTTTCGCCTTACACCTATTGAACCCGGAATGAACAGCGCGCAGGAGGGGAGCGGAGCAAAGCGGATGACGAACGGAGTGGGGCAGATGCAAAGCTGGCGCGGAATTGCGAACGTGGCGCTGGCTCTGCTGTTGGCGCTGCCCCTCGCGCTTATGCTGCAAGGCGCGCGTCAGGAAGATTGGGTGCTGGCAGATGCGTTGCCGCCGAGCGGGGAAGCGGCGGCGTTGATCATGTTTGCGGCGATGGCGATCGGCCCGCTCGCCCGGCTCGCCGGGGGACGGAGCGAAGCCGTGCGCTGGTTGATGCGCAGGCGGCGCAATATCGGCGTTGTCGCCTTTTGCTACGCCGCACTGCATCTCGGCATTTATGTGGTGGACATGGGCACGCTCGACCTGATGCTGGCGGAGATCGACGCGCCCGGCATATGGACGGGCTGGCTTGCCCTGGCCCTCATGGCCTTGCCCGCCGCCGCCAGCAACGACCGGGCGATGCGTTTCCTGCGCGGCTGGTGGAAGCCGGTGCAGCGGCTGGTCTACCCGGTGGTCGCGTTGACGCTCGTGCACTGGGCGATACTGATGTATGGCTGGCGCGAACCGCTCGTTCATGTCGCGCCCATGTTGGCGCTCTATGCTGCGGCGATGATTCGACCCCTGTTCGCACGAAAAAGGACACACAGATGAAAGCTTCTCTAACCCTCCGTCTCGCCGCCGCGCTGATGGGCGCCGGGCTGGCCTGCGCCTCCGGCACAGCGCTTGCCCATGGCAATGTCACCTGCAACGCCGGGCCGAAAGAGAACTGGAAATCGCTTGATACGCTCAAAGCCAAGATGACCGCCGAGGGATGGAAAATCACCAAGGCGCATCCCAGCAAGGACTGCTATGAGGTCTATGGCATCACGCCCGAGGGAGACAAGGTGGAGTCATTCTGGCACCCGGTGACGTTGGAAAAGCGGTTGGTGTTGCGGCGCGGGCAAGTATTGTATAAGGCGCCCTGATCCGATTTATCTTTATAATTCATAGCCTTGCATGAGGAGTGCTCTTACGGGCACCTCTTTTCATTTGACATTAACCTTGCAGCCGCTAGAGCCGCCGACGGGCCACGCGGTCCCAACGCCGCGCGTGCTCTCTGCAAGGAGAAGCATTACATGACTGAAGTTACCAAGCCGGGCGTAAAGCCCGCACGCCCCTATTTTTCCTCTGGCCCCTGCGCAAAGCCGCCGGGCTGGGAAGCCTCCAAACTAGCAACCGAATCGCTGGGCCGTTCGCATCGCGCGAAGATCGGCAAGGCGCGCCTCGGCCTCTCGATCGACCTGATGCGCGAGGTTCTGCAGGTGCCCGATACGCATCGCATCGGCATCGTGCCCGGTTCCGATACCGGCGCGTTCGAAATGGCGATGTGGACGATGCTGGGCGCAAAGCCCGTCACCACGCTGGCATGGGAAAGCTTCGGTGAAGGTTGGGTCACCGATGCGGCGAAGCAGCTGAAGCTCGATCCCACGATCCTGCGCGCCGACTATGGCAGCGTGCCGGATCTGAACGCTGTAGATTGGTCGAACGACGTGCTGTTCACCTGGAACGGCACCACATCCGGCGCGCGCGTGCCCAATGGCGACTGGATTGCGGGGGACCGCGAGGGCCTCAGCTTCTGCGACGCGACCTCGGCGGTGTTCGCGTATGACATGCCGTGGGACAAGCTCGATGTGACGACTTTCTCGTGGCAGAAGGTGCTGGGCGGCGAGGGCGGCCATGGCGTCATCATCCTCGGCCCGCGCGCGGTGGAGCGGCTGGAGAACTACACTCCCGCCTGGCCGCTGCCCAAGGTGTTCCGCCTCGTGTCCAAGGGCAAGCTCGCCGAGGGTGTGTTCAAGGGCGAGACGATCAACACTCCGTCGATGCTGGCGGTGGAAGACGTGATCTTCGCGCTCGAATGGGCGCAGTCGGTCGGCGGGCTCGAAGGCCTGAAAGCCCGCAGCAACGCCAATGCGGCGGCGCTGGGCAAGATCGTCGAGGAACGCAGCTGGCTCGGCCATCTCGCTGCCGATCCCGCCACCCGCTCCACCACCTCCGTCTGCCTGACGGTCGAGGGCGCGGACGAAGCCTTCATCAAGGCAATGGCGGGCGCGCTGGAGAAAGAAGGCGCGGCCTATGACATCGCGGGCTATCGCGATGCCCCGGCAGGCCTGCGCATCTGGTGCGGCGCGACGGTGGACACCGCCGATATCGAGGCGCTCGGCCCCTGGCTCGACTGGGCCTACGCGACCACCAAGGTCGCGGCATAACGCACATTTTCTCGTCATTCCCGCGCACGCGGGAATCCAGAAATTCGAAATGATCAGCTGGATCCCCGCGTTCGCGGGGATGACATGCTTCAAGACAGAAAGGCAATTCTCATGCCCAAGGTACTTATTTCGGACAAAATGGACCCACAGGCCGCGCAGATCTTTCGCGACCGCGGTGTCGAAGTGGACGTCATCACCGGCAAGACGCCGGAAGAGCTCAAAGCGATGATCGGCGAGTATGACGGCCTCGCCATCCGCAGCTCGACCAAGGTGACGGCGGAGATTCTCGACGCGGCGACCAACCTCAAGGTCATCGGCCGCGCCGGCATCGGCGTTGACAATGTCGACATCCCCTATGCCAGCTCCAAAGGCGTGGTGGTGATGAACACCCCGTTCGGCAACTCGATCACCACTGCGGAGCACGCCATCGCGCTGATGTTCGCGCTTGCGCGCCAGATCCCCGAAGCCAATGCCCAGACGCAGGCGGGCAAATGGCCGAAGAACGACTTCATGGGCGTCGAGGTGACGGGCAAGACCTTGGGCCTCATCGGCGCGGGCAATATCGGCAGCATCGTCGCCAGCCGCGCACTCGGCCTCAAGATGAAGGTCGTGGCGTTCGATCCGTTCCTGACGCCCGAGCGCGCGGTGGAGATGGGCGTCGAGAAGGCGGACCTCGATACGCTGCTCGCCCGCGCGGACTTCATCACGCTGCACACGCCGCTGACCGACCAGACGCGCAACATCCTTTCGCGCGAAAACCTCGCCAAGACCAAGAAGGGCGTGCGCATCATCAACTGCGCGCGTGGCGGCCTGATCGACGAGGCGGCATTGAAGGAAGCGCTGGATAGCGGCCATGTCGCGGGCGCGGCATTGGATGTGTTTCAGACAGAGCCTGCAAAGGAAAGCCCGCTGTTCGGCACGCCGAACTTCATCTCGACGCCGCATCTGGGCGCTTCGACGAACGAGGCGCAGGTCAATGTCGCGCTTCAGGTGGCGGAGCAGCTGTCCGACTATCTGATGACCGGCGGCGTGACCAATGCGCTCAACATGCCCTCGCTCTCTGCCGAGGAAGCGCCCAAGCTCAAGCCCTATATGGCGCTGGCGGAAAAGCTGGGCAGCCTTGTGGGCCAGCTCGCGGCGGACGACCTCGACAATATCGCCATCGAGGTAGAAGGTGCTGCTGCCGAGCTCAACATCAAGCCGATCACCGGTGCTGTGCTTTCGGGTTTCATGCGTCGTTATTCCGACACGGTGAACATGGTCAACGCGCCCTATCTCGCGCGGGAGCGTGGGCTTGATGTGCGCGAGGTGCGGCATGACCGCGAGGGCGATTATCACACGCTGGTGCGCGTGACCGTAGACACCAGCCAGGGCGCTCGCTCGGTGGCGGGCACGCTGTTCGGCAACAGCGCGGCGCGCCTGGTCGAGATGTTCGGCATTGGCGTCGAGGCGGAGCTGGAGGGCCACATGCTCTATATCGTCAACGAGGACACGCCCGGCTTCATCGGCCGCGTCGGCACGGCGCTGGGCGAGGCTGGCATCAACATCGGCACGTTCAACCTCGGTCGCCGTTCGGCGGGGGGTGAGGCGGTGCTGCTGTTGTCCGTGGATGATGCCATTCCGCAGGCGGTGCTGGACACCATTTGCAAGCTGCCGGGCGTGAAGCGCGCCAAGGCGCTGAAGTTCTGAAGTAACACTGGCTCCGGGCGGGGAGATAAGCCTGCGCCCGGAGCCTCGCGCTCCCGACCTCCGGCCCGAGCCGGGGGCGGGATGCGACAGCGGGCGCTCTAAAGGCTTTCGCCCGCCCTGCGCTGTCCCTATAGCCCTCGGCATGCCTGACCGTGCCCGCGCGCTTCTCCATGATGTCTTCGGCTTTTCCAGCTTTCGCGGCGTTCAGGAGCGAGTTATCGCGCGCGTGTTGGCGGGCGCGCCCACGCTGGCGATCATGCCGACCGGTGCGGGCAAATCGCTCTGTTATCAGCTGCCTGCGGTGGCGCTGGATGGCTGTTGCGTTGTCATTTCGCCGCTCATCGCACTGATGCACGATCAGCTGCGTGCCGCCCGCGCGCTCGGCATCCGCGCCGCCAGCCTCACATCTGTCGACAGCGACTGGCGCGAGACGCAGGAGCGGCTGCTCGCCGGGGATCTCGATCTGCTCTATGTCGCGCCCGAGCGAGCGAGCGGAGACGGCTTCCGCGCCCTGCTGGAGCGGGCGCGCATCTGTCTCTTCGCGATCGACGAGGCGCATTGCGTGTCCGAATGGGGCCATGATTTCCGGCCCGATTACCGGCTGCTGCGCCCCCTGCTCGACGCGTTTGCCGATGTGCCCCGCCTTGCGCTTACCGCAACCGCAGACGCGCATACCCGCGCCGACATATTGACCCAGCTCGGCATAGCGCCAGACGGCCTGATCGTCTCCGGCTTTGACCGGCCCAATATCCGCTATGAAGTCCGCCTGCGCGATGGCCTGATCGGTCAGCTGGGGGATGTGCTGGCGAGTAACCCCGGCCCGGGCATCATCTATGCGCAGACCCGCGCTGCCACCGAAAAGCTCGCCGCCTCACTCGGCGGCAAGGGCAGAAAGGTGCTGCCCTATCATGCCGGTCTTGCCCCGGAGGTTCGCGCCGCCAATCAGGCCACCTTCATCGCCAGCGAGGACATGGTGATGGCCGCCACGGTCGCGTTCGGCATGGGCATAGACAAGCCGGACGTTCGCTTTGTCGTGCATGCCGGGCTGCCGAAGTCGATCGAGGGATATTATCAGGAGAGCGGGCGGGCCGGGCGCGATGGCGACCCGGCGGTGGCGACATTGCTATGGGGCGCCGAAGATTTCATCCGTGCCCGCCAGCGCGTGGCCGAGGTCGAACCGGCGCGTCAGCAGGGTGAACGCGCCCGCATCGCCGCTTTGGGCGCGCTGGTGGAAACCGGCGGATGCAGGCGGGCGGTGCTCTTGCGGCATTTCGGGGAGGACCCACCACCCACTTGCGGCAATTGCGACAACTGCCTTGCGCCGCCTGCCACGGTCGATGCCCGGCTGGCCGCGCAAAAGCTGCTCTCGGCCGTCTATCGCACGGGGCAAAGCTATGGCCTCGGCCATATCGAGGCGGTGCTGACCGGCCAGACCAACGATCGTATCGCGCAACGCGGGCATGATCGCTTGTCGGTGTTTGGCATCGCCGACAGCGCGGAGGCGGCGCTGTTGAAGCCGGTTGCCCGCGCGCTGATGGTGCGCAACGCGCTCGAGACGACGGACCATGGCGGGCTGATGCTCGGCCCGGAGGCGCGGCCGTTCCTGCGCGGCGAGGCGGAGATGGCGCTGATCCTGCCGCCGGCACGGCAAAAGCGCGGGCGGCGGCAGGACAAGGCCAATCCAGTCGGTGATCCGCTGTTCGAGGCGCTGCGGGCGCGGCGGCGCGAGCTTGCCGTTGAGGCTGGGGTTCCCCCCTATGTGATTTTCCATGACAGCACGTTGCGCGAAATGGCGGAGCGCAGGCCGCGCTCACTCAGCGAGCTGGCGAACATATCGGGCATAGGCGAGCGCAAGCGCGTTGCTTACGGGCAGGCGTTTCTGGACGTAATCGCCACGCACTGAGACCTGCTGGAACAACAGGTGGTGGCTGGGGCGGCAGGATTCGAACCTGCGCATGGCGGTACCAAAAACCGCTGCCTTACCGCTTGGCTACGCCCCAAAGGCCGGATGCCCGGCGCCGAGACAGCGGCATATAGCGGCTGGTGCGCGAAAGGGAATAGGGTTTTGGCCTGCACACGCGCACTTGCCAAGGCAGCGCAAAGCCGCCAACACAAGGCGCATGGCCCCGACCGGATCGACCGCATCGCCCCTGTTTCTGCGCGAGGATGAAATCCGCCGCGGGATCGAGCTGCTCTATTTCGGATACACGCGCATGACCCGCGCGATCGACGACGATCTCGGCAAGCAGGGGCTGGGCCGGGCGCATCACCGCGCACTCTATTTCATTGCCCGCCAGCCGGACCTGATCGTGAGCGAGCTGCTGGCGCTGCTCGCTATCACCAAACAGTCGCTTGGGCGGGTGCTCACCGATCTGATCGAGCGCGGGCTGGTGGAAACCAGGCCTGGGGATCGCGACCGCAGGCAAAAGCAGCTGCGGCTGACGGCGGACGGCGCAAAGCTTGAGGCCAGCCTTTTCGAGGCATTGCGTGGTAAAATGGCGGCGGCCTATGTTCAGGCGGGGCAGGGGTCTGTCAGCGGGTTCTGGCAGGTGCTGGAGGGACTGATACCGCCCGAGGACCGCAAGATGGTGTTCGGCCTGCGCAGCTGACTATGCGGAAGCGGCCAACCGTTCGAGCGCCTCGCCGCGGTCGCGCGCGGCCCGCAGCGTATCATTGAGCAACGCGATCAATCGGCCGTTCTCATCCATGATATCCAGCCCCTCGCGCGTCATGCCGCCCTTGCTCGCCACCTTGTCCGCAAGAATAGCAGGGTCTTCGTCGGCCTCAGCGGCGAGCGCGCTCGCGCCCTCTACGGTAGCCAGCGCGAGCCGGGCAGCCTGATCAGCCTCCAGTCCCAGCGTTGTGGCGGCCTGTGCCAGTGCATCGATGAAGCGGAAGACGAAGGCGGGGCCACAGCCGGTCAGTGCGGTGATGAGGTTGAGCTGCGCCTCGTCCCCTATCCGCTCCACCAGCCCCAGCGGAGCGAGCAAGTGCGCGGCTTCGTCCACCTGAGCGGTATCCGTCTGCGCATCGGCATAGAGCGCCACCACGCCCTTTCCGAGCGCGGCCGGGGTATTTGGCATAATGCGCACCAGATCAGCGGCCTTGCCCAGAGCGCTGCGCAAACCCGCGATCGTCACACCCGCCAGCATCGAGATGACGAGGTGCCCCTTGTCCAGCAATGGCGCCAAGGCAGGCGCGACATCGGGCAGCGACTGCGGCTTTACGCCCAGCACCACCACCGCGCGCGCCGGCAGCGCAGAGGGCAGCTCAGACAACAAGGCGATGCCATCATACGGCGGAGCGGTCCGGCCGGGATCTATCACGGTCACGTCGGTCGCGCTCAGCCCCGCGCCGAGCCAGCGCGCGAGAATCGCCCCGGCCATGTTGCCACAGCCGATCATCACCACCGGGCGGTCGAATGAGTTCATCGTCATGACCCGCGCTTCACGCCTCGCCGCGGGTTTCGATCATGCTGGCCGCAATCGCCTCGGCCGGAGTCTTGCCGCCCCACAGCACGAACTGGAACACGGGATAGAAACGCTCGCACTCATCCAGCGCCGCCTCGACCAACAGCTGCGTCTGGTCAAGCGTCAGTGTATCGCCGCCAGCGAGCAGCGCGCCATGGCGGAACAGTACCACCCCACTGTTGGACCACAGCTCGAAATGGCCGAGCCAGAGCTGTTCGTTAATGAGGCCGATGGTCTCATAGATCGCGCCGCGCTTTTCGTCCGTCACGCGGATGTCGGGCAGCGCAAGCAGCTGCAGAACCTGGTCTTCCTCGCGCCAGATCGCGCGCAGCTCATATTGCGTCCAGCTGCCCTGGGTGGTTGCGGCGATCTCGTCCTCGCCATTATGCTCGTAGGCCCAGCCGTTCGCCTCGAAATAGCTGGCCAGCATGTCCAGCGGCTCGGCTTCGTTGCCATGCTGCTCGAATTCGTCGTTTTCCATCATGTAATGCTGTGTCCTGCTTTCCAGCGCAGGCATAGCACCACCTGCCGTTCAAGAATACCGGCTTCTGGTGGATAAAGCTGTGGATAAGCTGTCGGTAAATCGGGGATGGATTCAGTCAGCGGCGGGAGCTTCTGGCGCTGCGGCCTTAGAGGCAGACTTTTTCGGCGCGGCAGCCTTGCCTTCCAGCGCCTCCAGCCGGGCTTTCAGCGCTTCGGCTTCGGCGCGGGCGGTGGCGGCCATTTCCTTCACCGCTTCAAACTCCTCGCGCGAGACGAAGTCCATGCTGCTCATCCAGGCCTTGGCCTTTTCGCGCGCATTGGCTTCCACCTCGCGGCCCATGCCCGCCAGCGTCCCCGCCGCGCCGTTCAGCATACGGCTCAGGTCGTCGAAAAAACGGTTTTCGCTCTGCATGATGTCCTCGTTGAAGCGTGTTGGCTTCAGATATGGGTGCTCAGCCCGGGCGCAACAAGGTTCTTTGCGTTGGGATTGAGCTTGTCGATGCTTAAAGTAAGCACGCCCGCGAACACCAGCCAGCCGAGGTAGGGCAGCATCAGTACGGCCGCGATGATGCGGATGCGCGCGAACAATATCGTCGTCAGTGCCGCAAGGACAAAGATGCCGATGATCATCCACAGTGCCTCGGGCACCAGATGGAGCCGGAAAAACACGAAAGACCACGCATAGTTGATGACGAGCTGCACCAGAAACAGCAGGATGGCGAGGCCGCGCATTTTTGCGCCGCGCGCATGGAGGATCACCGCGAGGGCAAGACCCATCAGGGTGTAAAGCACGGTCCACGCCGCGCCGAACACCCATCCCTCCGGCATGAAATCGGGCTTGACTAGCCCGGCGAACCAGTTGTTCTGATAGCCGCTGTTGGCAATCTGGCCAGAAAGATAGCCGAGGAAGACAATCGTGGGAACCGTGAACAAGGCCCAGCGCACATAGGACATGCGAAGCTGGCCCTGCGAAGCTATTTCATTCATTCCACTCAGTCTTTCCGCCTGCGTGAGCCTGTTGTGCGCGCCCGAATACCTCTGCCAATAGCCAGATGCTCGTCGCGCGCGGCAAGACCGATGAAAGTCTCGCTGCATCGCAAGATGCTTGGCGCGGCGCCCTGCGTCAAGCGCCGCGATGAGAATCAGCCCGTTTTCGGTCCCGTTCCGGGCCAGTGCGCCGCGATCAGGAACTCCACATTGCCTTCCGGTCCGGTGATGGGGCTGGGCGTGATGCCTTCCGAAACCCAACCCTTGCCTTCCAGCCAGCAGCGCACTTCCTCGCACACCCGCGCATGGACGGTCGGGTCGCGCACTACGCCGCCCTTGCCTACTTCCTCGCGCCCCGCTTCGAACTGCGGCTTGACGAGAGCCATCATCCGCGCGTCCGGCGCGGCGAATTCCAGCGGTCGCTCCAGCACCTTGGCGAGCGATATGAAGCTCGCGTCGCACACGATAATGTCGATGGGTTCGGGAATATGCGTAGGTGTCAATATGCGCGCGCTCGTCTGTTCGTGGACGATGACGCGCGGGTCGGAGCGCAGCTTCCACGCGAGCTGGTTGGTGCCGCTGTCGACCGCATAGACGCGCGCTGCGCCGTTGGTCAGCAACACGTCGGTGAAGCCGCCGGTCGAACTGCCGACATCCATCGCCACGGTGTCCGTCACATCCCAGCCGAAATGCGCGAGGCCGTGCGCCAGCTTGATGCCCCCGCGCGAAACCCAGGGGTGATCGCGCCCGCGCACCTCCAGCGGCGCGTCTTCGGCGAGCGCCTGCCCGGCCTTCTCGATCTTGCGCTCACTGCTATATACCAGCCCGGCGAGGATCAGCGCCTGCGCCCGCGCGCGGCTCTCGACGAGGCCACGCTCGACGAGCAACTGATCGACGCGCACTTTGGCCATGCTCAGCCCTTACCCTGCGCCAGCGCAATCAGCATCGCAGGGGTCAGGATCTGGGGCAGTTCTTTGGGCTCCGTTGCTTTGGGTGGATACCAAAGGTAGAGCGGCACGCCGGAGCGCTGGCGGCTTTCGAGGAAGCGGGTGATGGCGGGGTCGCCATTGGTCCAGTCTCCCACGATCACCTGCACGTCCGCCTTGTCAAAGGCCGCCTGCACTTCCGCCCGATCGATCGCGCCCGCCTCGTTGACCTTGCAGCTCAAGCACCAGTCGGCCGTGAAATAGAGGAACACCGGCTTGCCCGAGGCGCGTGCCTTTTCCAGCGCAGCCTCGCTGAAGCCATTTGCCGAGGGTATGGCCTGCGCAGGGCGTTCAACACGGCCAAGCGCTGCCACACCGGCCGCCACCACGACTGCGCCGAGCGCCAGCGCAGCCAAACCCGCGAAGCGCTGCTCGCGCGTCTGCGCCCGGCCCAGCCACCACAGCAGCCCCGCGAGCACAGCCGCCACGGCTATCCCGATGCCAAGCCCCGCAATACCCGCCTGCCGCCACAGCAGCCAGAGCAGACCCAGGGCAGTCAGCGCCATGGGGATGCTGAGCCAGCGCTGCACCCGTTCCATCCACGCTCCGGGGCGCGGGAGGGCGCGGCGCAGCGCCGGGATATGACCGAGCAGCAGGAACGGCAGCGCGATGCCCAGCCCCAGTCCGGCAAAGATTGCCAGCGCTGCCCCTGTCGGCAGCACCAGCGCTGCGCCCAAGGCGCCCGCCATGAATGGCCCGGTGCAGGGCGTCGCCACGAACGCCACCAGCACCCCGCTCCAGAAATCGCCGATCAGCCCGCGCCGGGTGGTGAGGCCTCCGCCGATCGAGAGCGCCGCCACCCGCCACACACCCGCCAGCTCCAGCGCGATAGCGAGGCTCAGGGCCAGCAGCATCAGCACCACCGCCGGGCTTTGCAGCTGAAACGCCCAGCCAATGCTCGCGCCGCCCGCGCGCAGTGCCATCACTGCGCCACCCAGAGCCATGCAGGCGCTCATCACGCCTGCGGCATAGGCCCATGCCTCCTTGCGGGCAGCCTGGGGGGATGAGGCGCCGCGCAGCAGGCTCATGGCTTTGAGGCTCAGCACCGGGAACACGCAGGGCATGATGTTGAGGATCAGCCCGCCCGCAATGGCGCCGAAGAGCGCCAGCAGCACACCGCGCCAGCCCGCGCCGCCATCGCCTGGCTGTGGCACAGCGCCTCGGCGCGCGACAATTTCCAGCCCGGCATCCGGCCCGATCTTGATTATGCCGCGCATCTCGTCGTTGGCGGGGAGGGCAAGCCCGGCTATCGTCACGATCAGCCGGTCGCCCTCGCGGGTGAAAGTCTGCGCGCCCGCATAGCTGCTTGCGCCCGGATCGGCGGGAAAGAAATGCGGCGCGTCCAACGGAGCGGCGGCGGGGTAGGGGATGGCGAGGCGAAGGCCACCCGACGGATCGGCCTCGAACAGCGCCTCACCACCCAGCGGCCTTGGCAGCGCGCGGCGATAGGTGTCAAAACGCGCCCGGTTTTCGGGCGCCGCTCCCACCGTATCTATCGAAAGGGTGATCGCGAGGTCGGCCTGTTCGGGCACGCAGATGGCATCAGTGCAGGCGAGCCAGTCGAGATGCACCCGAACAGGCAGCCTGTCTCCGCCCTTCGCATTTCTCGGCACACGCAAGTCCACCAGCACCGCGTAACGGCCTTCATACACGTGGTTCATCAGGCCGGACACCACGAGCGTCTGCGGCACCGGGTAGCGGAGCGGGCCTGCGCTCGCGCCCACGGGCAAGGCCCAATGTGGTTCTATCGGTTTGCCTGCGTCACCAGGGTTCAGCCAGTAGCCATGCCAGCCCGCCTCCGGGTTCATCACGAAGGCGAGGGTAACGACGCTGCCCGGAGCTGGGCGCAGCGTTTCGGCCTCAAGCGATGCGGTGATATGGGGCTTGCCGCCTGACACAAACGCGCCTTGCGCCCTCGCGGAGGCTGGAACGGCCACCAGCGCGATCAGCAAAAGAAAAAAGGCGGAAAGGGCGCGCATCCTGCCCTCCGGCTAGGCGCGCATCCGTGTCAGGTCAAGCGCGGCGGGCGGCGGCTTCCTGCTGATTGCCACACATTTGGCCGATGCGGCTGGCCTCGACCGGGCGGCTATAGAGATAGCCCTGGATCTCCTCGCAGCCTATCTCGATCAGCTGGTCGCGCTGCTCCGCGGTTTCCACGCCTTCGGCGATAACATCGAGCTTGAGCGCTCGCGCCAGTTTGACGATGGCCTGCACCACCGCCGCCGACTCTTTCTCGATGCCCAGGTTGGCGACAAAGCTGCGATCGATCTTGATCTTGTCGATCGGGTAGCGTTGCAGATAGCTTAGGCTCGAATATCCGGTGCCGAAGTCGTCGAGCGCGATCGAGAAGCCCATCTGCCGCAGTTCGCGCAGCACGCCATGCGTCACCGGGTCGTCGCCGAGCAGCAGACCTTCGGTAATCTCCAGCTCGAAGCCGCGGGGATCCACTGCGCATTCCTTCAGCAGCGCCGCCACCTTCTCCGGGAAGTCGCGCATCCGCAGCTGCGCGGCGGAAATATTGATCGCAACCTTTAAACCCTGCCACTGTCGGCTGGCGATGAAGGCCTCGCGCAGGGTATACATGCCCAGCTCGTTGATCAGGCCGCATTCCTCGGCGATCGGGATGAACATGGCGGGTGAGATGTCGCCCCGCTCCGGGTGCTTCCAGCGCAGCAGTGCCTCGACGCCTGCAATCCGGCCGCTTTTGTCCGACTGCGGCTGGTAGACCATGTTGAGGCCGCCATTGTGCAGCGCCTCGCGCAGCTCGCCTTCGATATCGCGGCGCATACGCATCGCGGCGTCCATTTCCGGCTCGAAAAAGCTGAACTGCGCGCGGCCGTTATTCTTGGAGCGATAGAGCGCGAGATCGGCATGGCGCAGCGCATCGGCGGCGGCGACTTCACCTTCGGAGAGCAGATTGACGCCGATCGAGCAGGAGACATGCACGCGCCCGCCGGAAAGCTCCATCGGCTGCGAAATCGCTTCGACGATGCGCTCGGCCAGTCGGGCGGCGGCATGGGGCGTGGCGTCGAGCTGGACGATGGCGAATTCGTCGCCCGAGAGGCGGGCAAAGGTGTCTGACCGGCGGCATACCTCGGCAATGCGCCGCGAGGCCGCCACGATCAGCTCGTCGCCGATCTGGTGGCCAAAGGTGTCGTTCACCTCCTTGAACCGGTCGAGATCGAGGCAGTGCACCGCGATCGGCGTGCCATTGCGCCGGAGCTGATCGAGCGCGACGCCAAGCCGGTCGAAAAACATCACGCGGTTGGGCAGCCCGGTCAGCGGGTCGTGATAGGCCAGGTGGGAGGCGCGCGCTTCGCTGGCGATCAGCTGCTGCGCCGCGCGCCAGCTGCGCCGGTGCAACAGCGCCATCACGGCGAAGAAAAGGAGGATGATGACGAGGGTGGGAGCCAGCAGCTTGAGCGCCAGTTCGGTGCCAGGCCTCCCCGGCGTCCATTCCAGCGTGGCAACATAGTGGCCCTGATCATCGTTAAGGTCGACCTGAGCAAGGCCGGAGTCGTCGTGCATCTGCTCCTGATGCAGCCTCAAATCGTTCAGCATATACCGCTTAGCAAAGGACTGCAGGAACTGATCGTTGATTTGGGTAGCGGCAACCATAATCGGTGCGCGGGCGTAACGCTGCTTCACGGTGCCAAAATCCGGTTCAACCAGCGAAGCAACGACCACGAATATCTTGTCGTTGACCCTGACCAGATTGTGATATTGCACCGGGTCTTTCAGCGAGCCGAGCTGAATGCCTTTGCCGCGGCGCTGGGCTTCCTTCAGGCGGGCGGATTTGACGGCCTTATGCATAGCGCGCGCGAAAGGCTCGTATAAGGAAAGCGGAGCGCGTTCCCCGGTATCCGCCGCAAAGAAAAGTCGGTCGTCGTGATCAAGCACGAAGCTGTATTGAAAAAAGGCGGTGTCGTACAAGAACTGGCCGATGTTGTTGGTGGCCCACTCGATGTTGCGGGCCTCCAAATTGGCGAGGGCGTCGTCCCACACCACTTGCGGAACGGCGCCCTTGTCAATCTCGACGATCTTGTTGGCAATGCCATTGGAAACAAGCTGCTGCTCCCGCTGCCGGGCGGCTTCATTCATGCGCTGGGCAAGGTCATAACCGCCCACGAGGAGCAGAATCGTAGCCACAACCGAAAGCAGGATCAGCGGTCGGAACAGTTCGTTGGCACGCTTTTCTGTTTTCATCTTCCCGGTGCTCGCAAGGAACGAAGACCGGGGATGATAAGCGGCAACGGTAAAAATTCAGTGTAGCGCCCGATGCGGGCAAGGCGCGCTCCGTTACTGGATGACCTTCTCGCCTTCCTTGCCTACGGATTCAATGTCCTTGCCGGCGCCCTTGACGGTGTTGCACGCGGCGAGCATCAGCGACACGGCAGTCAGTGCCAGAATAGCCATTTTATTCATGTTAAGCTCCTTCACCAGGGGGGTCCGGAGCGGTAAACGCGCGGACGCGCGGAGCGTTCCGCCCATCCCGCCAGGGAGCGGTCGGATTTCGTGTTGCAGCGCAAGAAATATTCTGCGATGTCTCGGCCGGTTTTGCGACGGATCGGTCGGCGATCGGCCGATCATGAGGCTCAAGATTAAGCTTTCCTTAGCCAATTTGCGGCATGCGGTTAAGCGGGCAACCGCCATATTGGGGATTAAAGATGTCGCTGGGCGACCATAGCACGGACGTTGCAATTATCGGCGCAGGGCCGGCAGGTCTAACGGCCGCCTATCTGCTGTCGAAGAGCGGATACAAGGTCACGGTCATCGAAAAGGATGACCATTATGTCGGCGGCATCAGCCGCACTGTGGAGCATGAGGGCTTCCGCTTCGACATTGGCGGCCACCGTTTCTTCTCCAAGTCGAAGGAAGTGGTGGATCTCTGGAACGAGATCCTGCCCGATGATTTCATCCAGCGCCCGCGCATGAGCCGCATCTATTATGAGGGCAAGTTCTACAGCTATCCGCTGCGCGCGTTCGAGGCGCTGTGGAACCTCGGCATCTTCCGCTCTACCTTCTGTATGCTCAGCTATCTGCGCTGGAAAGCCTTCCCCAAGAAGGACGTCCGCAGCTTTCAGGATTGGGTTGTCAACCAGTTCGGCTTCCGCCTGTTTTCGATCTTCTTCAAGACCTATACCGAGAAGGTGTGGGGCATGCCGTGCGACGAAATGTCGGCGGACTGGGCGGCGCAGCGCATCAAGGGGCTGAGCCTCGGCGCGGCGGTGATGGATGGCCTGAAGCGCAGCCTCGGCCTCAACAAAAAGCCCAACGACGGCATGGAAACCAAGACCCTGCTGGAGACATTCCGCTATCCGCGCCTCGGCCCCGGCATGATGTGGGACGCCGCGCGCGATCATGTGCGCGCCAAGGGCAATCATGTGCTGATGAGCCACGCGCTCGAAAGCCTGAGCCAGGATGGCGGCAACCGCTGGACCGTTAAGGCGCGTGCCGCGGATGGCAGCATCGTCAATATCAATGCCGCCCATGTCATCAGCTCCGCGCCTATGCGCGAGCTGGCTGACAGGATCGAGCCGAAACCGCAAACGATCGTTGAGGCGAACAAGCTCAACTATCGCGACTTCCTCACCGTCGCGCTGATGATCCGTTCCAAGGATCTGTTCCCCGATAACTGGATCTACATCCACGACAGCAAGGTGCTGGTCGGCCGGGTGCAGAACTTCCGCAGCTGGTCGCCCGAGATGGTGCCCGATCCCAGCATCGCCTGCGTGGGTCTGGAGTATTTCTGCTTCGAGGGCGACACACTCTGGGCCTCGTCCGACGCCGATCTGGTGGAACTGGCGAAGAAGGAAATGGCGATCCTCGGCCTGTGCAAGCCGGAGGATGTCGTCGGCGGCGCGGTGGTGCGGCAGGAAAAGGCCTATCCGGTCTACGACGATGGCTATGCCGATAATGTCGCCGCGATGCGCCACGAGCTGGAAGCCAAATATCCGACGCTGCACCTTGTCGGCCGCAACGGCATGCATCGTTATAACAACCAGGATCACGCGATGATGACGGCGATGCTCACCGTCCGCAACATCGAGGCGGGGTCGCGGGTGTATGATACCTGGGCTGTGAACGAAGACGCCGAATATCACGAATCCGGCGATGAGGGCGAAGTCTCCAACAGCGCCCTGACTGCGGGTGAGCGGGCGGCGCTGGCAAGCGTGCGCGATGTCCCGAGTCGGATTAACGAAGCGGTAACACCTTAGGACGTAGCTTGGCGGTATGATCGCTCGTGCAGCAACCCTCGTCTGGCGCATCACATACGCTCGCTACATCATGGCGAGCGCGCTGGCGCTGGCGGCGGACCTTAGCCTGTTCATGATGCTGCTGGAGATGGGCCTGCAACCGATCCCCGCCTCCATGGCTGGCTATACTGCCGGTCTCGTCGTGCACTGGGTCATTTCCTCGCGCCTCGTCTTCGCCGAACAGGCCGTGCGCGGCCCTCAGCGCACGCGGCAGAAGGCGCTGTTCGTCATCTCGACGCTGATCGGCCTCGCGCTCACGACGCTGATCGTCGGCACCGGCAGCCATTTCGGGCTGGATCCGCGCCTCGCCAAGCTCGTCGCCGTTGCGATCAGCTTTCAGACCACCTATCTGCTCCGCCGGTCCGTGGTCTTTGCGTGAACCGGCCCCTCTTTCCTGACGACTTCGCGGTTGCGACATCACTAGACGCGCGCCGCCCGTGGATAGAGCGCGGGCACAACGCGTTGTGGCTCGTCGGGGCGCTGTGGCTCGAATGCACGATCGTCTGGCTGGTCTGGCATTGGGGCAGCTTCGCGCACCTCGAATTTCGCGATCCCGATGACGCGCTGCGCCTCGTGCAGGTTCACAACTTTCTTGCCGGGCAGAGCCGGTTCGATGTCAGCCTGCATGACGTGAATCCGCCACTGGGCGGGCCGATGCACTGGTCCCGCCTGCTCGATCTGCCGATTGCGGGGATCATCCTCCTGATGCGCCCGCTGGTGGGAGAGCGGCTGGCCGATATCATCGCCTGTGTCACAGTGCCGCCGCTGACGCTGCTCACAATGTGCGTCTCGGTCTATGCTGCGGTCAGGAACTTCCTCGGCGCGCATCGCGCCGTGCTGGTGGTGGCGCTGCTCGTCACCTCCTTCCCGATCCTCACCCAGATGGCGCCGCTCAGGATAGATCATCATGCCTGGCAGGTAGTGGCGTCGGTGGGCGTGCTCGGCGGCATGCTCGCGCGCGATCCGCGCACCGGCGGCTGGATCGCCGGTGCGTCGATGGCGTTATGGGTGCATATTTCCGGCGAGGCGCTGCCTTATATCGCGATCAACGGCGCGGTGTTCGGCCTGCGCTATCTCGCCCGCCCGCAAACGGAATGGCCGCGGCTGATCGGCTTCGTCGCGGTGCTGGCTGTAGCGTCGGCGGCGCTGCTGCTCGGCACGCGCGGCTGGGGGCCGAGCCTGGAGACGCATTGCGACTCCATGTCCCCGCCCTATCTGTTGCCGATCGCCACCGTGGCGGTCCTGCTCTGGGCCGGGCACAGGATGCTGGGCGAGGCGACCCTCGCGCGCCGCATCGCGCCGCTCGGCATCGCGGCGGTGGCAGGCGCAGGCGTTCTCGCCGCTTACGCGCCGCAATGCCTTTCCGGTCCGTTCCAGGCGCTTGACCCGCTGGTCTATGATTATTGGTATCTCGCCATTGCCGAGGGCCAGCCGGTCTGGCGGCAGGATGTCTCGACCGCCGCGATCATCGTGCTGCCCGCCCTGATCGGCCTGGCGGGCATGATCGGCGCGGTGGTGACGGAGCGGGACGCGGACAAGCGCTTCGACTGGCTCTCGCTGCTTGGCATGGCCGTGGGCGCGTTCGTGGTGTGCCTCATGGTGCTGCGCGCCATGGGCGTGGCGCATCTGCTGATGCTGATCGGCAATATGTGGATCATCGCCCGGCTCTATCCCCGCATCGCTGCGATGGGGCACATGGCGGCGCGCGTGGTGCTCACCGCCTCGCTCTGTGTGCTGACCCCATTCGGCAGCGCGGCGCTTTCGAGCGCTCTCGTCTCCGCGCTAACCAACACGCCGGAGGATCTTGAGGTCAAGGACAGCAAGGCGACGCCGCTTTATGCGCAGGTCGAGGCGCTGCGCGCGCTGCCGCCCTCTGTGCTGTTCGCCTCGCTTGATGTCGGGCCGGAAATCCTGCTGCGCACCGATCACCAGGTCATCTCGACCGGCCATCACCGCAACATCGTCGGCATGACGGAGGTGATCCACGCCTTCACCGCCGCGCCGGACAAGGCCAGGGCGATCATCCTCGCCACTCCTGCGCAATATCTTGTTGTCTTTCCCGATCTCAGCGAGATCAGCCGCTATCAGGGCAAGGCGCCCAATGGCCTCGCCGCACGGCTGATGCGCGGGCAGACGCCGGACTGGCTGGTGCGCGTGCATGTGCCACGCGAGGGCAAGACGATGATCTATCGCATCGTGCGGCCGCGCTCTCACTCCCGCCCCGCCTAATCGCTTTCGCCCGCGCGCCGCCTTCGGTAAGGCTGGCCGCATGACTGCCTCCGGTTTCGAACAGCGCCTCAAGGCCAAGGCCGCCGAGCTGGGCTTTGCCGCGTGCGGCGTTTGCGACGCCGATGCCGCACCGGAGGCTGGCGCACGCCTGCGGGCCTGGCTGGCGGAGGGTTGCCATGGCGAAATGCTGTGGATGGAGACGCGGGCGGACGAGCGGGCCTCACCCGAGTGTCTGTGGCCGGACGTTCGCTCCATCATCGCGCTCGGCATGAGCTATGCCCCGGCGACGGACCCGATGGCGCTCGCCGACCAGCCAGAGCGCGGGCGCATCTCCGCCTATGCGCAGGGGCGGGACTATCACGATGTCGTCAAATCCGCGCTCAAAGCCCTCGCCCGCTGGATGGTGGAGCAGGAAGGGATGGGCGCATTGAAGGTCTTCGTCGATACCGCGCCGGTGATGGAAAAACCGCTCAGCGCGGCGGCGGGCATCGGCTGGCAGGGCAAACACACCAACATCATCAGCCGCAGCCATGGCAACTGGCTGTTCCTGGGCGCGATCTATGTCGATGCGGTGCTTGTTCTCGATGCGCCCGCGCAAGACCGCTGCGGCTCCTGCTCCGCTTGCCAGAGCGCCTGCCCGACCGACGCTTTCCCCGCGCCTTACCGGCTCGATGCGCGGCGCTGTATCTCGTATCTCACGATCGAGCATAAAGGGCCGATCCCGGAGGAATTGCGGCCGGGCATCGGCAATCATGTCTATGGCTGCGATGACTGCCTCGCCGTCTGCCCATGGAACAAGTTCGCCCAAGCCGCGCAGGCGCACAAGGCGTTTCTGCCGCGAGCAGAGCTGGCCGCGCCGAGGCTTGGCGATCTGCTGCGGCTTGATGACGCGGGCTTTCGCGAAATCTTTTCCGGCTCGCCGATCAAGCGCATCGGGCGCAACCGGATGGTGCGCAACGCGGCCATCGCGGCGGGGAACAGCGGGGACAGCTCGCTCGTGCCCGCGCTGTCGGCGCTGCTGGAGGACGACGACGAAGTGGTGCGGGACGCCGCGCGTTGGGGACTTTCGCGGCTCAGCTGATCCCGCATGCCGAGAGGTCCGCATCCTTCCCGTCGGGCCAGCGCGCCTCGGCAAAGCTCACCGTCGGTTCCTTGCCGCGTGCGGTGGTGTAGAGATAGGCGTCGACGATGCAGCCGCCGGTCATGAACTGCAGCTTCCTCACCGTGCGGTCGCGGATGTCGAGCCGTGGTTCGCCCAGCCGCGCGACAAGCCGCTTGGCATCCAGCCCGACGAGCGGCTTGGGCGGGCCATAGGCGCTCGCCATCGGCGGGGTGGGGAGGGGGGCGACATCGGCCTGCTGCGGCGCACCGCAGGCGGAGAGCGCTAGCGCGCCGAGCAGGCTCAGGGAAGAGAGACGGATCATGGGTTCATCCTAAAGCGATTTGTCGCGCGCGCCAATGGCGCTCAGGCAGCCGGAGCGCGCGCCTGCCGCATCCATTCCACGACACACAGCGCCACGGCGATGAACCCCAGCCATGTGACGAAGACGAACACGGCATAATAGCCCTGCGTCTCGATCATCTGCCCCAGCGCCCCGCGCCCCAATGTGCCGACCAGAAACGTCAGCGACGAAAGCAGCGCATATTGCACCGCGCTGTATCCCTTGGAGGTGATGGAGCTCAAATACGCCACCAGCGCCGTACCTGCGAGCCCGCCCGCGATATTCTCGCCGCCGATCGCCAGCATCAGCTTGGCCATGCGCTCGTCGCCGCCCAGATGCTCGACCGCCCAAGTAAATCCGGTCAGCCGCGCGGAGGCTGCCATCACATGGCCGCCGGTCGCCAGGTCGGCATAGAGCAGGTTGGTGAGCGCGGCGGTCAATGCCCCCAAAGTCATCGTCGCCATGCGCCCGAGCCACGCCATGCACACCCCGCCCAGCGCCACGCCCAGCATCAGCGCGCCCACGCCGAAAAACTTGGATGCCACCGCCATCTCGCTTTTCGTATAGCCCAGCTCGGTCAGGTAAAAGGGTGAGGCGAAGCTGCCCCAGATCGTGTCGGTCAGGCGATAGGTCAGCACCAGCGCCATCACCAGCACCGCCGCCCATTTGAGCCGCCCCATGATGTCGATCAAGGGCAGGATCAGCGCGCGATAGCCATGATCGAGCGCGCGGTCGCCCATGCTGCGCGCGGGTTCGGCTTGGCGCAGCACATAGCGCCCCTTCGCCTGCCATCGCGCCAGCACGGCGGCGATGATCGCGGGGATCACCACCGTCGCCAGCACGATCACCGGCCCCTGCACCTTGATGAAGGCGGTGCTGTCCGGCCTTTGGTCTGCGGGCAGCGCGAGCGAGGCGATCATGTAATAGAGCACCAGCCCCAGCGACACCGCCCAGAAGGTGCCGACCAGCCCCAGCGCCACAGCGCGCACCTTCGGGCTCAAATGCCCCGCCGCGCGCAGCTCATGCGCGTCATGCTCTGCTCGGTCGGCGGCGTGCGCGCTTTCGGGCGCGAAGATGCTCAACACCCCGAGGCCCAGCATCACGCAGCCCATCAGGCTATAGACCGGCACCCAGCCCCACGCGTCCGCCATGAACAGCGCCAGCGCCCCGCCGAGCAACACCGCCGCGCGGTATCCAAGCTGATAGACGGTCGAGAGCGTATCGACCGGCGCGTCCTCGCCCGCCACATCGACACGCCATGCGTCGATCACGATGTCCTGCGTGGCGGAGGCAAAGGCGCCTATCCCGGCGCACAGCGAGAACATCCCAATGGCGTTCAGCGGGTCCATCTGCGCCATGGCGAGCAGCATCAGCCCCAACAAAAACTGCGCCGGGACGATCCACTGCTTGCGCCGCCCCAGCTTGGCAAATCCGGGCAGCGAGAGCCGGTCGAGCAGCGGCGACCACAGGAACTTGAACGCGTAGGCGAGGCCGATCAGCGAGATCACGCCCATCGTCTCCAGGTCCACCTTGGCGTCCGTCAGCCACGCGGTCAGCGTGCCGAGCAGCAGCGCATAGGGCAGGCCGGAGCCAAAGCCGAACAGCGTCATGTATCCGGTCTTGGGGTTGCCCAGCACCGCCCGCGCGCGCGCCAGTGCCGATGTCTTGACCGCCGCCGTCGCCATGCCCTTAAACCCTCCTCAGCTTCCGCTTGGGTTGTAATGACTTTGCGGCGAAGGGCAACGCACGTTGCTCTGCGGCGCGAAGTCGGGCATGGGCGATGCGATGAAGCCGCCCTCCCGCCCCCCGCGCAAGCCTGCCCCCACCCCGGCCAAGACGACCCGTCGCCCGCCCCGGCCCGCGCGCGCCGTCAAGCCCAAGGCGCCGCCCGCCGCACAGTCGGCGCGGGAGAAGGAAGGCGGCGAACAGCGCATCGCGAAATTGCTCGCCCGCGCAGGCATCGCTTCTCGCCGCGAGATAGAGCGCATGATCGCGGAAGGGCGCATCGCCGTGAACGGCGAGGTGCTCACCACGCCCGCCACCCTGCTCACGTCCCTGTCCGGCGTCACTGTCGATGGCGCGCCTGTGGGCGAGGTGGAGCAGACGTGCCTGTTCCTTTTTCACAAGCCCTCGGGCTGTCTCACGGCGGAACGGGATTTTTCCGGGCGCAAGACGATCTACGATTTCCTGCCCAAGGACCTTCCGCGCCTGATGCCGGTCGGGCGGCTCGACATGACGACCGAGGGTCTGCTGATGCTCACCAACGATGGCGGGCTGAAACGCACGCTGGAGCTGCCTTCCACCGGAATCGAACGCACCTATCGGGCGCGCGCCTTCGGCTCCGTCAGCCAGGCCCAGCTCGAAAGCCTGATCGAGGGCGTCGAGATAGACGGCATGCGCTATGGCCGCATCGACGCCAATCTCGAGCGCAGCACCGGCCACAACAAGTGGATCGAGCTGACGCTGACCGAGGGCAAGAACCGCGAGGTGCGCCGCGTGCTGGAACATCTGGGTCTCAGCGTCAGCCGCCTCATCCGCACCCGCTATGGCCCGTTCGATCTGGCGGACAGCGCGCCCGGCGCGTTGGTAGAGATCCGCAAGGGCGATCTTGATCGTTTCCTCGCCGCGCTCAAGAAGCTCAAGAAATGAGGATCATCGCGGGCGAGTGGCGCGGGCGCACGCTGGTCGCGCCCAAGGGCGATACCACCCGCCCCACCGCAGACCGCACGCGCGAAGCCTTGTTCTCGATGCTCACCAGCCGCCTTGGCAGCTTCGAAGGGCTGGCCGTGGGGGATTTCTTCGCCGGATCCGGCGCGCTCGGGCTGGAGGCGCTTTCGCGCGGCGCGGCCACCTGCCTGTTCGTCGAGCAGGACAAGACTGCGCTCGATTGTCTGCGGCTCAATGCCGAAAAGCTCGAATTGTCGCGGCCCGAAATCCGCGCTGGATCGGTGCTGGCGCTAGGCCCTGCCCCTGCGGCTCTGGACCTGATCCTCATGGACCCGCCCTATGAGAGCGGCGCTGGTGGCGTGGCGCTGGACAAGCTCAACCGGCTCGGCTGGATTGGCCCCCATAGCTGGATCAGCATAGAGACCAGCCGCCGGGAGGATGTCATCGTGCACGGGTTCGAGGTAGAAACCGTCCGCGATATCGGCAAGGCGCGGCTTCATCTGCTGCGCCCTGCCTGATTGCGGGCCTGATCCTGCGCGCGTCAGCGGCGCTTCATGCCCTTCTTCTTGCCATAGCCGCGCGGAGCCTCGCTCGGCTGCATGCACTGGTCGGTAATGGTCGCACTGCACAGGGGGTAATCCTGTGTCGCGGGGGCCGGAGTGACCATAGCGGCGGTGTCTGGCGGCGGGGGAGCCGCGGGCGTACCCATCGTGCTGTCAGACGGCATCGGCGCCGGTGCCGTCGTGGCCGAAGGGTCTGTGGTGGGTGATGGCGTCTGCGGGCTGGAGGGCATGGGCGCCGTTGATGGCATCGGCGCGTTCGGATTGCTCGTCGGATCCATAGGGTTCGTCATCGGGTCGGACGGGGGCGTTGCACCTCCCATATCCTGCGCGTGCGCGATTGCGCCCACGCTCATCAGCAGCGCGGTGCCGAGCAACAGGGTGGATCTCATAATCTTACCTTTCCGATATGGAGGAATGCCCTCTTCGAATGCTCGAGCGGATGGATACGTTCCGCCCGGCGGTGCAACTCGTCTTGCGAGGCGGGAGGCTCGTCGGCGAAACGAGCAAAATGCCGCTTGCCCCGGTTTGGCATGTTCCCTAATTGTTCGTCATGACCGCCGTTCCAAGCCTAGCCCCTGATCAAGAGCCGCCCTATCTTTCCGGCCTCAACCCGCCCCAGCGCGAGGCGGTGCTGACCACCGAGGGGCCGGTGCTGGTGCTCGCCGGGGCGGGCACGGGCAAGACGGCGGCATTGACCGCCCGCCTCGCACACCTGATCGCCACGCGGCGCGCCTACCCGTCAGAGATCCTCGCCGTCACCTTCACCAACAAGGCCGCGCGCGAGATGAAGGAGCGCGTCGGCCGCCTGATCGGAGCGGCGGTGGAAGGGATGCCGTGGCTCGGCACCTTCCACAGCATCGGCGCGAAGATGCTCCGCCGCCACGCGGAGCTGCTCGGCCTGCAATCCAATTTCACTATTCTCGATACCGACGATCAGCTGCGTGTCATGAAGCAGCTCATCCAGGCCGAGGGGCTGGACGAAAAACGCTGGCCCGCGCGCCAGCTGGCAGGCCTCATCGATCAATGGAAGAACAAGGGCCTCACCCCGGCCGACATCGGAGCCGAGGAGGGCGAGCTTTATGCCAATGGCCGTGGGCAGACAATGTACGCCGCCTATCAGGCGCGGCTGCTGGCATTGAATGCCTGCGACTTTGGCGACCTGCTGCTGCTTCCTTTGGTGCTGCTGCGTAAGGACCGCGAGGTGCTCACCCACTACCAGACGCGCTTTCGCTACATCATGGTGGACGAGTATCAGGACACCAACAGCGCGCAATATCTGTGGCTGCGGCTGCTGGCGCAGGAGCGCAAGAATATCTGCTGCGTGGGCGACGACGACCAGAGCATCTACAGCTGGCGCGGCGCGGAGGTGGCGAACATCCTGCGGTTCGAGCGGGATTTTCCCGGCGCGGTCATCGTACGGCTGGAACAGAATTACCGCTCCACGCCGCACATATTGGGTGCCGCCTCGGGCGTGATCGCCAGCAATGCCGGGCGGCTCGGCAAGAGCTTGTGGACAGAGATCGACCAGGGCGAGAAGGTGCGCGTGCTCGGCGTGTGGGACGGGGCGGAGGAGGCCCGCACCGTCAGCGAGGAGGTGGAGCAGCGTAATCTCGATGGCCAGCCGCTCGATGATTTCGCCATCCTCGTGCGCGCCCAGTTCCAGACCCGCGAGTTCGAGGAGCGCTTCCTGCAGATCGGCCTGCCCTATCGCATCGTCGGCGGTTTCCGTTTCTACGAGCGGGCAGAGATCAGAGACGCGCTCGCCTATCTGCGCCTCGTCGCGCAACCGGCGGATGACCTCGCGTTCGAACGCATCGTCAATGTGCCCAAGCGCGGCCTGGGCGATAAGGCGATCGAGAAGATTCACCGCCTCGCCCGCGCGGAAGGCACGCCGCTGCTCACCGCCGCCGCGCGCATCCTCGATTCGGACGAGCTGACCCCGCAGGCGCGCCGCGCGCTCTCGGGCTTCGTCTCCGCTCTCGCCCGCTGGCGTGACATGGCGTCGGCCATGCCCCATGCGGAGTTGACGCGCATCCTGCTCGATGAAAGCGGCTACACCGCGATGCTGCAGGCGGAGAAGACGGCCGAAGCCTCGGGTCGTCTCGAAAACCTGTCAGAGCTTGCGCGCGCGATGGAGGACTATGAGACGCTCGGCGCGTTCCTGGAGCATGTCAGCCTCGTGATGGACAACGACGCCGCGGAAGACACCGCCAAGGTCACGATAATGACGATCCACGCGGCCAAGGGGCTGGAGTTCGGCCATGTGTTTCTGCCCGGCTGGGAGGAGGGCGTGTTCCCCTCGCAGCGCGCGCTCGATGAAGGCGGCGTCACGGCCTTGGAGGAGGAGCGCCGCCTCGCTTATGTCGCGATCACGCGCGCCCGCCGCCGCTGCGTCATCCTCCACGCCGCCAACCGCCGCATCTATGGGCAGTGGACCAGCTCCATCCCCTCGCGCTTCATCGCGGAGTTGCCGCCCGAGCATATCGAGGAGCACAGCAGCGTCACCGGCGGCGTCAATCTGTGGCGCACCAACTGGATGGAGCGGCCGGACCCGTTCGCCAACGTCGCGATGAGCGGCGCACGCGGCCCCGGCTGGCAGCGCGCGGCGCAGGCGGGCGGCGTCGGCACGCCGGATGTGCGGCCACGCGACACCCGCTCCGCCTCCAGCTTCGCCGCGAAGGCGCGCAATGACCTGTCGCCCGGCATGCGCGTGTTCCACCAGAAGTTCGGTTATGGCGTCATCGCCGGGCAAGAGGGCAACAAGCTGGAGGTCGATTTTGACACCAGCGGGCGCAAGCGGGTGATTGACAGTTTCGTGAGCGCCGCGTGAAGATTTTCTCGCGCCGATTCAAGATTTAGGCGGTTGCCGTTGCGGTTCGCGCCGTGCAAATGGACAGCATGTCCGCCGCTGTCGTCCCATCCCATCCGCTTCATGTACGCGATTTTCGCCTGTATCTGATTGCCCGCTTCGCCACGATTATCGGCCAGTACAGCCTGTTGCTTGTGATCGCGTGGCAGGCGTATTCGACCGCGCGGCTGACGATGGATACCAAGGCGGCCGCTGCGCAGCTCGGCTTCATCGGCCTGATGCAGTTCGTGCCGCTGTTCCTGCTGACGCCCGTCTCCGGCTGGGTCGCGGATCATGTCGACCGGCGCATGGTGGCGACCGGTGCGGTGCTGCTGCAAATGATCTGTACGGCCATATTGGGGGTCGCTACCTATGAAGGGTGGGTTTCGCTTCCCCTCCTCTTCGTCATAGCGGCGTTTCTGGGCGTTTCCCGCTGTTTTGCCGGTCCGGCCTTCAGCGCGATGGCGCCGCGCCTGCTGCCAAAGGGGCTGGTGCCCGCCGCCATTGCGATGGGTTCGCTGGTCTGGCAGACCGGCATGGTCACAGGCCCGGCGCTGGGCGGCACCGTCTATTCGATCCGGCCCTGGTTGCCGCACCTGACGTCGGTCGGCATGTTCTGCATCGCCATCACCGCGACGCTGCTGTTGCCCCGAATTCAGCCAACGCAGGCGGACGAGCGCCGCCACCCTTTGCGGCAGATGGCGGACGGCCTTGTTTATGTGCGCACCAACCGGCTGGTACTCGGCGCGATCACGCTCGATCTGATGGCGGTGCTGCTCGCCGGTTCCACCGCGCTGCTGCCAGTCTACGCGCACGATATTTTCCATGCCGGGCCGGACGCGCTGGGCATGCTCGCCGCCGCTGCCGGGATCGGCGCGGGGCTGACGGCATTGTGGTTCGGTTTCCGCCCCCCTTCGCACAATGTCGGCAACAGGATGCTGCTTGCGGTGGCGGGCTTTGGCGTTGCGACCGCATTGTTCGGCGCAACCGCGTTCATGCCGCCGGTCATCGCCATGCCGATGGCAGTAGGTGCGCTGTTCCTCTGCGGCGTCGCCGATATGTACTCCGTCTTCGTGCGCCAGACGCTGATTCAGGTTTATACGCCCGATGCCATGCGCGGGCGGGTGAGCAGCGTGTCGCAGCTCACCATTTCCGCCTCCAACGAGCTGGGCGAGGCGGAGTCCGGCTTCATAGCTTCTTGGATTGGCCCGGTAACGACTGTGATAGCGGGCGGTGTGGGCGCCATCATCGTGGTGATGATATGGACGCGCCTGTTTCCAGAAATAAGTCTTGCGCGCCGCTTCGATGCGCACGACATTGACGACCAACCCCCGCAGCAGCAGGAGAAGCAGCCATGATCGCGGCCAATATTCTCGAAACCATCGGTCAAACGCCGCATATCCGCATGGGCCGCCTATTCCCTGACGCGCAAGTCTGGATCAAGTCTGAGCGGGCGAACCCCGGCGGCTCGATCAAGGATCGCATCGCGCTGGCCATGGTGGAGGCAGCGGAGGCAGCGGGTGACCTCAAGCCCGGCGGAACGATCATCGAGCCGACCTCGGGCAATACCGGCATCGGCCTTGCGATGGTCGCGGCGGTGAAGGGCTACAGGCTGGTGCTCGTCATGCCCGAAAGCATGAGCCTGGAGCGCCGGCGCCTGATGCTGGCCTATGGCGCGAGCTTTGATTTGACGCCGCGCGAGAAAGGCATGAAGGGCGCGATCGAGCGCGCGCTTGAACTGGTGGACCAGACCCCCGGCGCGTGGATGCCCCAGCAGTTCGAGAATCCGGCCAATGTCGATGTGCATGTGCGCACTACCGCGCGAGAGATCCTCGCCGATTTCGCCGATGCGCCGCTGGATGCGCTGATCACCGGGGTGGGCACCGGAGGCCACATTACCGGCTGCGCGCAGATGCTGAAGGAGGCTTGGCCTAGCCTTAAGGTCTTTGCAGTGGAGCCGACGCTATCTCCGGTCATTAGCGGCGGCGCGCCCGGCCCGCATCCGATTCAGGGCATTGGCGCGGGGTTCATCCCGTCCAACCTGCATACCCAGCTGCTCGATGGCGTGGTCAAGGTCGACCCTGCCGATGCCAAGGAGATGGCGCGCCGCGCTGCGCGCGAGGAGGGGATGCTGGTCGGCATTTCGTCCGGCGCGACGCTGGCCGCCATCGCGCAAAAGCTGCCGGAACTGGGCGCGGGCGCAAAGGTGCTCGGCTTCAATTACGATACGGGTGAGCGCTATCTCTCCGTGCCGGATTTCCTGCCGGAATAACCCTCCCGCATTTGGTTCAGGCGGAGCCGAGAATGGTGGCGTTCGAGAACCGGCGCGGAGCGACCTTAAAGGGTCGTGAGCACCGGGAGCGCAGAACGCCGCCATTCGCAGGCCCGCATGGAGCAAATGCTATCTGTCGGCGAACATTTCGGGCGGCAGCGCCATCAGGCTCTCCGCCCCGCCCTCCAGCTTGCGGCGCAGCGCGCCCGCGTCCGGCATGATCCGCTCGGCATAGAAGCGCGCGGTGGTGAGCTTGGCTTCCAGCCACGCCGCGTCCTCGGCACCAGCGTCCAGCCGCTCTGCCGCTGCCACCGCCATACGCAGCCACATCAGCCCCACGGCAACGATGCCCATCATGTGCATATAATGGTGCGATCCCGCCCCGGCGTTGTTGGGGTTGGTCATGCCGTTCTGCATCAGCCACATGGTCGCGGCCTGAAGCTGGCCGTTCGCCTTCTCCAGCGCCTCGGCAAAGCCTGCGGTGCGCGGATTGCCCTTGGCCGCCGCGACTTCCTCGGCAATGATCTTGAAGAACACCTGCAGCGCCCGCCCACCATTCTGCGCCAGCTTGCGGCCGACAAGGTCCATCGCCTGCACACCGTTTGTGCCCTCATAGATCTGGGCGATGCGCGCATCGCGCACGAACTGCTCCATCCCCCATTCGACGATGTAGCCGTGCCCGCCATAGACCTGCTGGCAGCTCACCGTCACGTCGAAACCCTTGTCGGTGCCATAGCCCTTGATCACCGGGGTGAGCAGCGAGATGAGGTCGTCCGCCGCCTGGCGCTCTTCCGGCGTCGCGGCGTTGTGGGTGAGATCCACCTGCACCGCGCCCCACAGCATCAGCGCGCGCAGCCCCTCGGTCAGCGCCTTCGCCTCCATCAGCATGCGGCGCACATCAGGGTGGACGAACAAGGTGTCCGCCTTCTCGTTCGGCTCTGCCGGGCCGGTGAGCGCGCGGCCCTGCCGCCGGTCCCGCGCATATTGCACCGCGTTCTGATAGGCGACCTCCGCCTGCGCCAGCCCTTGCAGGCCCACGCCCAGCCGCGCGTCGTTCATCATGATGAACATGGCGGCGAGGCCCTTGTTCTCCTCGCCCACCAGCCAGCCGGTCGCGCCGTCATAGTTCATCACGCAGGTGGCGTTGCCGTGGATGCCCATCTTGTGCTCCAGCGAGCCGCAGGACACCGCGTTGCGCGCGCCAAGGGAGCCATCGGCGTTCACTAGGAACTTGGGCACCACAAACAGCGAGATGCCCTTGCTACCCTCGGGCGCGTCCGGCGTCTTGGCGAGCACGAGGTGAATGATATTTTCCGACAGGTCATGCTCCCCCGCCGAAATGAAGATCTTGGTGCCGGTGATCGCATAGCTGCCATCGGCATTGGGCACCGCCCGTGTCTTGATGAGGCCAAGGTCCGTGCCGCAATGCGGCTCGGTCAGGTTCATCGTGCCGGTCCACGTGCCCTCCACCATCCTGGGCAGATAGGTCGCCTGCTGTTCCGCCGTGCCCTTGGCGATCAGGGCATTGATCGCGCCGATGGTGAGGCCATGATACATTTCGAAGCTTTGGTTGGCAGAGCAGAAATATTCACCGACCGCCGTCGCCACGGCCGAGGGCAGGCCCTGCCCGCCGAACTCGGTGGGCGCGTGCAGCGTGGGCCAGCCGCCCGCGACAAACTGTTCATAGGCGGCCTTGAAGCCCTCCGGCGTCGTCACGCTACCGTCGGCATGGCGGGTGCAGCCCTGCGCGTCGCCCACCGCGTTCAGGGGGGCCATGACCTCTGCGGCGAACTTGCCGCCCTCCTCCAGCACGGCCGATACCAGATCGGGCGTAGCGCCTTCGAAGCCGGGCAGGTTGGCATAGGCATCCAGACGCACCACGGCATCCAGGACGAAGCGGGTGTCTTTGACCGGGGGGGAATAGACAGGCATGGCAATCCTCCAATTGTCTTATGACGGGGGAATATCGTCTATCTTACTTATCATTCCGTTTCGCTGCCTCTACGAGGGCCACGAACCCGGCAAGTTCTTCGATCGCGCCATTGATGTCTTCCCGCTGGCGCTCGAGCAGGGCAATGCGATCGCGGCATTTTCTCAGCGTCACTTCACGCTGGGTGGCGCGGCCATCGCCCAGATCGTAAAGGTCGATCATCTCACGAACATCGGCCAAAGAGAAACCGACGCGCTTGGCGCGCAAGATCCAGGCGAGGCGGGCACGGTCACGCTTGCCATAGATGCGGGTCGAACCCTGCCGCTCGGGCGCGATCAGGCCCTCGTCTTCATAAAACCGCAGCGCGCGCGAAGTGATGCCGAACTCGTTCGCGAGGTCGGAAATCGAATAGGTCGCTTGCGCCTTCGCATCGGGCAGCTCGACCCAGCCGGGTTTGGGACTCATCTCGTTCATGGCGGCATCATAGTTTACGTTCACGTAAACGTCAAGCGGTGATAGGTTTGCGGTTCCAGCCCTCTCCCCCTCCCAACCTCCCAGTAGTATACCCTGTCGGGAGGTTGGGAGGGGGAGAGGGCCGGTGCCGGTCATCCGAAACGCAGCAGAGCTGCCTGTTTCGGATCTACAAACACAGTTTCTCCCCATCCCGCCCGCGCGCATCGCGCGCCACGCCCACTTCGCGCGAGACGCGGGGAAAGCTCACGCCCTCCAGGCTGCCGCGCCTGTTGCACAGCGCTGCACATTCCACATCGAGCGCGCCGGGGATCACAACCCTGTCGCCCTCATAGCCCGCCACAATAAGGCAGGCGGAGCGGTCGAAGTTCATCACCAGCCGCTCGCCCGAGCGGCGCAGGCTGCCGCGCCCATGGCACTCGCTCTGCTCGCCGAATGCCGCCTCCAGCGCGAACCGCATTTTGCCCGGCTCGTCGGCGGGGACGATGCACAGGCTGTCCAGCCCGGCTTCGTGGCGGCTGCGATAGAGGCCGATGGGCGAGGCGCTGGTGTCGCTCACCACCCCCGCATCGCGCGCCGCCTGCTCCAGCGCGGATGCGGCGGGGGAGGACGGCGGATCGCCCTTCACCGGCGCGCCCTGCTGCCCGCCGCACGCGCTGGCGAGCAGGGCCAGAGCGAGCGCGGCTCCCCGCTTAGTCATGCACCCTTTCAAGCCCATCCTCGGTCACGCGCCGATAGAAACAGCTCGTCTCGCCGGTATGGCAGGCGGGGCCGGCGGGCCGTGCGATCACCCAGACCGCGTCCTGATCGCAGTCGATCCGCATCTCCACCACATGCAGCACATGGCCGGAGGTCTCGCCCTTCTTCCACAGCCGCCCCCGGCTGCGCGACCAGAAATGCGCAATGCCGCTCGTCTGCGTGAGCGCCAACGCCTCGGCGTTCATATGCGCGAGCATCAACACCGCGCCGGTCCCCGCGTCCGTCACCACCGCGGTGATGAGGCCGTGGGCATCATATTTGGGGTTGAGGACAAGGCCGGTTTCGCGTTCGCTGCTCATATGAGCGGACTATTAGGCGCGCGAGACTATCGCGGCAAGCGGGAGATGGGTGGGGCGGCTGTGCTGCACCAGCACGCTTAATTCATACGTCATTGACACATACGCCAATGGCATATAGATTGCCGCAATGCAAAGCCTTCATACCGTTGTCGAGCTGGAGTCTTTTCTCAAGCGCGCCAGAGCGATCATGTCGGACGAAGAACGCATGGCCATCGTCACCCTTGTCGCCACCAATCCGGCGGCAGGCGTGGCGTTGGGTGGTGGCCTGCGCAAGGTGCGCATTGCGCGCGAAGGCGGCGGCAAGAGCGGTGGCTATCGCACACTGTATGTGTTTGGAGGCGATACGATGCCGCTGTTTCTGCTGACGGTGTTCGCCAAGAACGAGAAGGCTAACCTGACCAAGGCCGAACAGGCGGCGGCGGTCGCCCTGAGCAAGCAACTGCTTGCAACATACGGAGACAAGTCATGAGCGAAGCATATGATAGCCTGATGGAGGGACTGAACGAGGCACTGGCTTTCGCGCGTGGCGAGAAGACCGGGGCCATCGTTCACCATGTCGCGGTGCCAACAGTCGATGTCGCCAGGATCAGGGCCGAGACCGGCTTGTCGCAAACCGCGTTCGCCAGGAGCATCGGCGTGGCAAAGGGAACGCTGCTCAACTGGGAGCAGGGCCGCCGTCGTCCCACAGGCCCCGCTCAGGTGCTCCTCGCCATGATCGCCCGGAAGCCCTCGCTGGTGCGGGAACTGCTGCAATAGGCGGCTCTTCATCGAGTTTGGCGAGGTACGCCGATGGCTCGGCATCACCCTTCAAAGTGCTACCCTATCCCCGCCCGACTATAGCGGCAAGCGGGAGATGGGCGGGTGGGGTAGATGGTTGTGGCGTGGGGGAGGCGGGGCATCGTGTGCTCGCCGAAGCATTTTGGTCAGTGTCTCAGTCTGCAATCTTATCTCTCGTATATCTCGCCAATGCGCGAAGAATCAACGCATATATCACGACAATCGCTAAAACTAGGCCGTGTGGACGAATTTGGCTGAGTTGAAGATTTCCTATTCCCAAGATG
>CAZEHR010000011.1:0-122419 GCA_964512265.1 uncultured Sphingobium sp.
CCCAACCCCATCAACGACCGGCCAGGCTAATCACAGCCTCGCACGCATCCTCGCTCACGCTGTTGAAGCAGCTGACAAACCGAAGCACCAGATCGCCCGTGAGGTCGGCATGCACAGGGAAACATTGCTGCGGGTCATGCGCGGCGAACGGCCGATCGGGCTTGATGAAGCCGCTTGCATTCTCGTCGTTTGCGGGGCTTTCCCCCGCGCCAGCATGATCCTCGCCCTCGCCGGGCAAGAAGATTTGGCGTGCGAGTGGATGCGCAGCGAGATGGGCGAGTTTCTCGAGGAATTCTTCAGCGCCCTGCCGGGCCACCTTGATCGAACTCTGGGCCGCCGGATCGCAGATTTGAGGCCGCGCTGGGCGAATGGAACTTCGCAGCTCGTCGCTCGCATGCTGGCCAAGCACATCGATGACTTTGCCAACCGCGACATAGCGATGTCGATGCCACGATGATTCGAAGCCTCGGAGGGGACCGAGCTTTCATAACAACAGGAATGACCGATGACCGCCGCTCCCCAGCACAAAGAGTCCGCTATGTCTCGTGATGAGGCAGTGACTTTGCCGACCCGACTTTTGCGTTTGCCGGAGGTCATGGCTCGCGTGGGACTGAAGCGCTCAGCCATCTATCAGCGCATGAGCGAAGGCAGGTTCCCGAAATCGCGATCGCTAGGCCCGAAATGCGCCGTCTGGGTGGAAGCGGAAATTGATGAGTGGATCCGGACAATCGCGTCAAGCTAGCATCGCTTGAGCCCGCTCCTTGACCGAGACGAGGCCAAAGTCCGGCGCCGCGCGTGGCTTGCCACGAAAAAACGGTGGGCAGAGAACCGGCCTAGGATGCTCGTGAATGGGAAACCGTCGGACCCGACGCGGCTAGGGCGAACCATCTTCTCCATGCACCCAAAGGAGAAATCGAAGGATCGCCTCACCAAAGGCATCGTTCCTATCGCCGACGACCATATGGGTTGCATCGGCGATATTGCTGAATTCGGCATGGGGCACGAGCGACCTGAATTGATCCACAGCCTCGAGCGGCACAAGATCGCTCGATCCACCTCTGATTAAGTGGACGGGCAGTGTTAGACGAGATGCCGCCGCGTTTAGTTCGACCGTCCTACGATTACTCTCTCCTTCGGTATCGCGATCACGGCGCATGACACCTTCGATGAACGCCGGATCCCAGTGCCAGTAATAGCGGCCGTCATCTTTCTTTCGGAGATAGTTTGAGAGCCCCGAGTTGGCCGGGCGGTTAGGCCGGTGCGGGAGATATTCTGAAATGCTGCGAGCGGCTTCTTCGGGTGACGCGAAGCCTTGGCGGGCATTGGCCGTCATGAAGCCGAGGATCCTGCCAACTCCAGCAGGATTCATTTGCGGCGTAATGTCCACCAGTGTCAAAGAAGAAAATGTCCCGGGCGAAATCTCACCCTCTGCAACGATCCCGGCCATCCCGCCAAGCGAGGCTCCGATCAATGCAGGCTTGCTCGACTGGTCCGATGCGACGGCGATGAGATCCCCGGCAAAATCCGCGATATCATAAGCGCCATTTTCTGACCAAGCGCTCTCACCATGTCCGCGCAGATCGATCGCGATTGCCCGGAAACCATGCTCGGCGAGTAGCGCCGTAATGTTCTTCCAAGCTCTCTTCGTTTGTCCGCCGCCATGCGCCAGGATGACTGGTGTGCCTTCCACCGGGCCTAGGATGGTTGCCGCAATAGGATAGCCTGATTGCCCGCGAAGAGTGACCACATCGAGCATCTGACCTGTATATGATTTTTGTTGATAGGGGGCAAGCCGGCAGCAGCCTGATATGATGATCGGTCTCTCTTTGTTCCAATGCCTACCTTTTCGGCACTTGGAGCGTTATCATGTTGTTGCCCTCTAAAGGAATGACGGAGCCTAGCGGATTGATGTATTGATGAGAGAGGTGGTCCCGCCTTCTTGGACAGTTTGGCGGCTGAGTTAAGCTAATCCCGGTTGTCGTTCATGCCGCCTGCTTGATCATCAGATCATGGGGGGCATGCCCCCCATGATCTGATTGCCCGATCCGTCGATAGGCCTCTACCGGGGTTCTCCCGGCTAGGCCCGAGTGCGGACGCTGGGTGTTGTAATAGGTGATCCACCGGCCAAGGCCAGCCCGCAACTCCGAGCCGTTCTCGAAGGCATGGAGATAGACGCACTCATACTTCAGGGACCGCCAAAGCCGCTCGATGAACACATTGTCCATCCACCGGCCCCGGCCATCCATGCTGATCCGCACCTCGGCCTCGCGCAGCACGCTCGTGAAGGCTTGCGACGTGAACTGGCTCCCCTGGTCCGTGTTGAAGATCTCCGGCGTGCCGAACCTGGCCAAGGCTTCCTCCAGCGCCGCGACACAGAAGCCGGCATCCATCGTGTTCGACAGCCGCCAAGCCAGCACCTTGCGGGTCGCCCAGTCCATGATCGCGACCAGATAGAGGAACCCGCGCCGCATCGGGATGTACGTCACGTCGGCGCACCACACGTGGTTCGGTCGCTCGATCGCCAGCTTGCGCAGCAGATACGGATAGATCCGATGCTGCGGGTGCGGATCGCTCGTGCGTGGCCGCTGGTAGATCGGCGTCAGCCCCATCTTCGCCATCAGCCGCCGCGCCCGGCGCCGCCCGACCTCGTGTCCGGCACGCCGCAGGTGCCGCGCCATCTGGCGGCTGCCGTACCACGGGCAGTCCAGGAACGTCGCGTCGATCACTGTCATCAGCGCGAGCGTCTCATCCGCCTCCGGCACCGGAGCATAGTAATAGGACGAGCGGCTGATCCGCAGCAGGCGGCACTGCGCCGTGATCGACAGGCGGTGGTGAGCAGGTTCGACCATCGCCCGCCTCCGGTCCACGCTCATCGACCGAAGGCTTTCGCTAAAAAATCCCGCTCCACGACCAGTTGCCCGATCTTGGCGTGCAGCTTTTCCATCTCGCTCTCGCTGACGGCCCTGGCCGCATCGCCGGCGCCGGAGAACGTCCCCGCCATCCCGTCGATGGCCTGCCGTTTCCACGATGCGATCATCGTGTGGTGTACGCCGTGCTTGGCTGCCAGCTCCGCCAGCGTCAGGTCGCCCCGGATCGCCTCGAGCGCCACCTTGGCTTTGAAATCCGCGCTGTAGCGCTTCCTCGTAGTCTTCATTCCCGTACCAATCCATCAGGTCCGGATTAGCTTAGCATCCTGTCCAGAAATCCGGCACCACCTCAGAGCCCCCGCGGTGATCTGGAGCCCACGCCTCGGCGTGGACGCACCCGATCATTGTGATCCATCCACAATGTTCGCCGTTACCAGCGGCAACAGGCCGGTATTGCTATGCAAAAAATATTGAAGGAGAGTGTCAGGGGAAAACAGTTCAATTTTCGCCGAGCTTTTCGTCAGACGCCCAGCCCATTCCCAATGACTTCTGTATCGCTATATAGCTGCCCGTCAAAGCAGCCAGAGCAGTTCTCAGATTGATGGACGCAAGGATTTTCTGCCGCTCGGCCTCTAACTGATCGGCCCGCGAGATCGTCCCGCGCTCGTAGCGCTGCTGCATCAGCACGGCGGCCTGGTCGGCCGACTGCTTGATTTCGGCCAGGGCGGCGACGGTGCGCCGATGTTGCGCGAAGCGGGACAAAGACGACTCGGCATCCTGCAGCGCCCCCAGCACCACCTGCCGGTATGTCGCCTCCGCCTCTCCGCGGCCGGCGCGCGCTTGGTCAATGGCAGCGGACGTCCTGCCGAAATCCAGTAGACCCCACTGGAGTTGTGGGATGGCGATCTTCGAGATGTTGTCGAGATCGGCGAGGTCGCCGAGCGATGTGCCACCGACGCCAAGGATACCCATAAAGCTGATCTTCGGAAAGCGCGCGGCTTCGGCGACGCCGATCCTCGCCGTGGCGGCCGCTATGTTGCGTTCCGCGGCGCGGATGTCGGGCCGCCGGCGAATCAGCGAGGCGGGGTCCCCTACCGCGACTTGGCTGGGTGGAAGTGGGACGTCTCCCCCCGGCGACAGCACTGTGTCGAGCGACCCAGGCACCTCGCCGGCAAGACTGGCAATCGCATTCAGGTAAATCTCGGTCTCCGCCTCCGCAGCCGCGAGCTCGGTAATCGTGGACTGCAGAGCGCGATTCGCTTGCCCGACCGCGAAGGCAGGCACGGTCCCCTGTCGGAACCTCTGCCCCGTGAGATCGAGGAGTTGCTGCTGGATTTCCCGTGAACGCCGCAATTCATCCGCCCGCTGCTGGCGTTCGCGGAGATTAATGTAGCTCTGCGCGACCTCGGCAGTCAGTTGCACCTGAGCGTCCGCAGCGTGGAATACCGCGGCAGCGGCACGCGCGTTGGCCGCCTCAATCTTTCGTCGCTGCCCGCCAGCGAGATCGATCTCCCAATTGGCGTTCAGTCCGAGGTTGAAGAAGCTGAGGGAGTTGTCCTGGTTTCCAGCGGATGCCGAGTCCGTCGGGGCCGACTGGTTTCCTTGATTCGACTGGAGGTCGAGGCCGGGAAGGTCCGCGAATATCGCGGTCGCTTGCGCTCCGGCGGTCGGGAACAGATTCGCGCGCTCTTGCCGCACGGAGGCTCGCGCCTGGCTGATCCGCGCCTGCGCTGCCTCTATCGACGGGTTGGCGGCAAGTGCTCTTTTCTCTAAATCGTTCAGGACGGGATCATTGAACGCGGTCCACCAGTCCGCCAGCGCCGGTGCCGCGGAAGCGACCGAACCAGGTTGGCGGACGAAGGATGGTGGGGGCGCGGAATGTCCCAGCGGGGGCGGGCCGGCATAGTCCGGTCCGACGGTGCATCCCGCGAGTAAAAATGGCATAAGAATAAACGTCTTGACGTTACGCATCGCTACCTCAGTGCATCGCCAGCGAAAGCCCTTTCGGAAGCGGGCGCAGGAACAGTATCAGGGGAAGCGTGGCGAATGTCGCCACCGCCATCACCAGGAACACGTCGTTGTAAGTCATGACAAAGGCTTGCTGTTGAATAGTGCCAGCCAGCGTCCGTAATCCTGGTTCGGAGAGCTGCCCGAGGGATGCCAGATAGTCCCGCACGCCCGGATCGTTTGCCGAAAGGACTTCCTCCATGCGACGACTATGCAACCAGATACGCTGGTCCTGAAACGACGCCAAAGCAGCAAGTGTGAAGGATCCGCCTAGGTTCCGGGCTGCATTGAAGATGCCGGAGGCATCGCCGACATCCTCCTTGCTTACCGACGCAACCGTCGCTTGATTGAGGAACAGCATCGTAAGAGCCATGCCAATGCCCCGCAGGATCTGACTGCTGGTAAAAGCTTCTCCGGCGGACGCGACGCTCAGGTTGGTATTGACGAAACAACTGAGCGCCATGATCGTGAGCCCCGCGCCGACAACCAGCCGGATATCGACAGCCCGCATGAGAAACGGAATGAAGGGCATCACAAAGAAGATGGGAACACCCATCAGGAAAACGACCTGACCGGTCTGGAGGGTGTTGTAATGGGCGATAAGAGCGAGAAATTGCGGGATTACGAATGTCGAACCATTCACAACCATGCCGAGCGCAAACGCCATCATTACGACGCTGCCAAATTGGCGATTGAGGACGAGGCGCAACTTCAACACGGGCTTCGCCGCAAGGACCTGCCCTAGCCCTAACATCACGAAGCCGATGACGGTGAGGACTGTGAGCTTGAGGATCAGAGCGGATTCGAACCATTCCTCCCGATGGCCTTCCTCCAGCACGACCGTGAGCCCGCCGAGACCAAGGATCATGCCGATAATGCCAAGCCAGTCGGCTTCTCGTAGATACTCCCAGTTCGGACGTTCATGTGGAAGGCCCAGCAGCAATAGAAGGAGCAGCACCGCCCCAATCGGCAGGTTGATGAAGAATGCATAGTGCCAGCTGAGGTTTTCGGTCAGCCATCCGCCGAGCAAAGGCCCGATGACCGGCCCCACGACTGCGGTCATTCCAAACAACGCGAGCCCGATCGGCTGCTGTGACGGGGGGAGGCGCTTGGCCACGATTGTCATCGCGGTCGGTATCAATATCCCGCCCGAGAGTCCTTGGCCGGTTCGCCCAATGACCATCATGGTCAGACTCGACGATAATCCGCACATGGCTGAAAAGCCGGTGAACCCAACAACCGCGAAAAAGAGAAGAGTCCGAAGTCCGAGCAATCTCTCAAGCCAGGCCGTTAGAGGAATAATCACGATTTCCGCGACAAGGAATGCTGTGACGATCCATGTCGCCTCGGTGGCTGTCGCGCCAATTTCGCCTTGGATCGTCGGAAGCGCAGAGTTGACGATGGAGATGTCGAGCAGGGCCACCAACGCTCCCAGGGAACCTGCTGCAACGGCTATCCAAGCCGTAACGTCAGCGCGTTGGGATCGATGAGCGATCAGGGTGGCAGCCGAGGCGGCCACCCGATTAGCGCCTTGTCCTTACGGCATCGCGAATGCGGTCGAGTTCTCCCTTGGCCGACCGTGTATCGACCGTCGCGACGACGGACATCCCAGGCACGAGAAGCTGTCGCACCTCGGCCGGAGCGTCGATCGAGATCCGCACAGGAATGCGCTGCACAATCTTCGTGAAGTTGCCCGTCGCATTTTGTGGCGGAAGAATAGAGAACTGCGCGCCTGTTCCCGGAGCGAAACTCGCAACCCGGCCGTTGAGCTTAATCCCCGGTAGGGCATCGACCTCTATGCTGACCGGCTGACCGATCCGCATCAGGCCAAGTTGCGTCTCCTTGAAGTTCGCTTCGATATACAGCCGACTGACGGGCACGAGCGTCATCAGTCGTGTGCCGGGTTGAACGAATTGGCCCACCCGCACTGTCAAGTCACCTACCCGACCGTTGATGGCCGCCGTCAATTTGGTCGACTCGAGATTTACACGCGCCGCCTCAAGTTGCGCACGCGCAGCGCCTGCCTGCGACTCGGCCTGCCGCACTTGCGAGCCGAGCGTTCCGACCCGGCTGCGAGCGGCAAGAACCGCTGAGCCCGCGGCGTCAGCGCGTTCTTGAGACTGTCGTGCCTGTGCCTGCAACTGTGCCAGCCGTTCTCGCGACTCCGCACCCGAGACGGCGAGCGGGCGGTATCGCGCGACCTGGTCGGCCGCGAACATCGCCTCTGCGCGAGCGGCGTTGAATTGGGCTTGCGCCTGCGCGATCAATGCCTCTTGCTCGACAATCTGCGATCGGCTGGTTTCAGCGGTAGCTCGCGCAGCTTCGATCTGGCTGCCGATCTGCGACGTTTCAGCGCGAGACTCCCGCGCGTCAAGCTCAACGAGGGGCTGCCCCTCTTTCACGGCCTGGTTCTCCGTGACGAGAACCCGATCGACATAACCCGCGATTTTCGGCGCGACTATCACCGATTCTGCCGACACATAGGCATTGTCGGTACTCTGCATATATTTCCCGCGCGCTTCGTGGTCCAGGAACCACCAGAGGCCGGCGGCAATGGCCGCGACCGCTCCAACGAGGAGCGCCAACCTGACCTTCTTCGACTGAAGAGGGGAAGGGCTCCGCTCACCCGCTTCGTCCGCTTGGTCGGTATGGACTGGCACTTGCTCGACCATTCTTGATTCCACTCCGAGTGACTGATCAACTCTCTTGCCTCACGGGAAAATTTTGTGCAATGCCACATATTGTGGAACCTCAAAAACTACACGAAGTGGCTTTGCAGTTTGCCTGGACCTGGTATCGAATACGGCGGCTGATCGATTTCAGCCTAGCCGAGGGTGGCTCCTCACTTGCGAGGGTGCGGCTCCTGACTTTCCTTGACGAGCGTCCGGGAAGGTTGACCGATATCGCGTCCTTCTTCGGTCAAACTCCGCGGACGGTCACGCAGGCGGTCGATTGGCTCGAAGCCAAAGGACATGTCAGAAGGACGGACATTCCCAGCGATCGTCGCGCCAAGCTGATCGAGATCACAGAAGCGGGTCGCGCCGTGCTTAAGACTGCGGAACCGCTCTATCACGGGATTCTGGCGCGCACGTTCGGCGAACTTGCGATAGAAGAGCTTTTGAGCCTCTCCGGCACATTGTCCCACCTCGACGCTCTTGTTGACCGGTTCGAGGCGAAGGATGGTCAGCCTCAATAAGCTCTTCGGCCTTTGGCGAGCCGGCCATGACGCGACCCGGAGCACGAGGTCGCGATGCATTGCTGCTGCTTGAGCTTGCCGATGGTCCCCTCGATGCGGTTGAGCAGCTTGTATTTTGCGGGATCGAAGGCCCTCTTGCGCGGCATACATGTGCGCTGCGGGAAGATGGGTTGGGCGCCGCCGCTCCGGCCCCGAAAACACCGTGATCTGCCCATGACCGCGTTAGCGTCCGAGATCGTGGTGTAATTTCCGGTAGATTGAGGTGCCGTAGGTGGTGCCTCAAGGCCCTGCGATGGCGAACACCCTACCAGGTCATCTGCCAAGCCTGGACCAAAGACTTCAAAATCGACCCGCACCACCTCATTCCGGGACCACACACTTAGGCCGTGCTCCCAATCGCCCGTCGGATCGCGCTAGCGCAATCATATAGAAGGCGGCTCCGATGACAGTAATCGCTAGAAACTGAGGCCAGACTATATCAAGACCCGCGCCGCGATAAAGGATAGCTTGCGGCATCTTCACGAAATGCGTCGTCGGCGCGGCGAGCATCACCATCTGCACGAACTCGGGCATGCTTTCGCGCGGCGTGATGCCGCCCGAAAGCATCATCAGGGGCAGGAGCAATCCTTGAAACGCGACCGGCCAAGTTGGCTTTCAAACCCCCCGAAGATTCCTCGCCATTGTTTCCAGTGTAGCGCGAAACTGTTCGATTTGGGCATCGGATAGACCCCGCAGCAACTCGGCATATGAAGCGTCGGCTTCTTGCCGCAGTTGCGGCAACAATGCCTGGGCCTTTGGCAACGCATAGACAAGCTGGACTCGTCGGTCCTGAGTCGATCGGCGTCGCTCGACCAAACCAGCCTTCTCCATCTTGTCCAAAGCCAGCCCGATGGTCATTCGTTCGAGTTCCAGGCAACGGGCAAGTTCGGTTTGCGACATGCCTGGATCGCGCAGGAGATAGGCGAGAATGCGCCATTGTGTCCGGCCGAGCCCATGAGGTTGGACACGCCCGTCGAACTGCTTGCGAAGTGACCGGGGCACTTCCTCAAGCAGGAACGCTAGCTCGTCGAGCCGTGTCGGGAATGTGTGCTCCGAGTTCATCGGTTGCAGCTCATAGATCGTCATGCTTTCGCGATAAAGAGATGTTAAGGCATTTTATAATCTACTGCCTTACATTATACGCCTCATGCATGCACGCGTCATCCCATACCTTGCTGAGCATCATCCTGGCGCTGCCGATCCTCGCAGGTTGCGATTCGCAAAGTGGGGACCGCCATGGGTCGCCCGTCAGCGCAACGCCGGGTGCTCCCGAAGTGGATGTGGCGATCGTCGAACAATCCAACTTGTCACAGCCGGTTCAAGGACAAGGGACGATTGCGGCCTTTCAGAGAAGCAACATCGGGGCGCTGGTCCAGGGTCCGGTCGATCGCATCTTCGTGCGCGTGGGCGACAGGGTCTCCCGGGGCACGCCACTGTTTCGCACGAGGCAGGCGGACTACGAGCGCAAACTGAACGAGGCGCTGGCAGCGGTGCGGTTGTCCCGAGCGGAAGCCGAGCAGGCCGAGCGCACGAACGAGAGAGTCCAGGCACTGAAGCCACGCGGCTTCGTGTCGTTGTCCCGAGCGGAGGAAGCCGAGACTGCCGTCGCCGTCGCCCGCGCGCGAGTGGCGCAGGCCGAGGCCTTGGCTGCGACCGCAAAACAGGCATTGAACGATACCGTTGTCCGCGCCCCGTACGATGCCGTGGTCACCAGCCGCAATGTCGATGAAGGCGTCTTTCTCAGCACCTTCGGCGTCGGCGGACAATCGGCGGTTCTCGAACTCCAGGAAGTCGGAATTGTCGCGGCGATCGTCAATCTGCCCCAGGATCAGCTTGGGAAGATCCGGCGCAATCAACCTGCCAAGATCCACATTGAAGGCTTTCCGGAACCATTCGAAAGTTATGTCGCGGTCGTGAACGACCGCGTCGATGCGCAGGCCCGAACTGTCGAGGTTCGCCTGCCATTGCGCAATCCATCGTACGAAGTGAAACCGGGTCTCTCGGTGCGGGCCGAGATTGCCGCACCGCCGGCTCCCGCCCTGGTTCTGCCACGACGGGCCGTTGCAGGAGACAGCGCCGCGCGGTTCGTCTTCGCGATCGACAACGGAACCACCCGCAAGATCGCCGTGCAGATTCGACCGATCGACTTCGACCGCGTGGAAATCCTCTCGGGCCTTCTGGCGGGGCAAAAGGTTGTGCTCAATCCCGCTTCAACGCTGCGCGATGGCATGAAGATCGGGGAACGCAGGACAACACGTGAGGAGGGTGGCTCGGTCGATGTGGCTCGTTGACGTTTCGATCCGTCGACCGGTCTTCGCCACAATGATGATCGGATCGCTGGTCATCATGGGCATGGTTTCGTTCCGCGGCTTGGCCGTCGATCTCTTCCCCAAGATCGAATTCCCCTATGTTTCGGTTCAAACCACGATGCCCGGCGCCGCGCCATCGAGCATCGAGACGGAAGTGACCGACAAGATCGAGGAGGCGGTCAACAGCATTTCCGGCATCCGTCAGTTGCGCTCGATCAGCGCCGATGGGCTGTCGCAGGTCAACATCGAATTCGAAATGGAGGAAAACGCCGATGTGAAGGCGCAGGAGGTGCGCGACAAGATATCCGGAATTCTTGCCGACCTGCCCGCCGATGCCGATGCCCCGATTGTCGAGCGGCTCGATCCCGATGCCGCTCCCGTGGTGTCGGTCATGATTTCCGGCGATCAGCCCGTCGCCGAACTTACCACCTTCGCCGACGAGGTGGTCAAGGAGCGCCTGCAACGCATGCCGGGCGTCGGATCGGTAACCCTGGTCGGCGGACGCGACAGGGAAATGCGGGTCTGGCTCGACCCCTCGAAGCTCAAGTCTGCCGGTCTGAGCGCCCCCGATGTCGTCAGGGCGGTGCGCAACGAGAATGCCCAGTTGCCCGGCGGCCGGATCGAAACCGAAGGACGGGAGCGCGAGTTCGGCGCTCGCGCGCTGGCCGAGGCCCGCACCGCCGGTGAATTCGGGGCAATGATGCTTGCCCATCGCGGCAACGGGCGCAGCACGCGTCTCGGCGATATTGCCCGGGTCGATGATGGGGTGGCCGATGAGCGCAGCTACGCGCAGCTCAATGGCGTGGCCGGCGTCGCGCTGGAAGTCCGGCGTCAGTCGGGCCGCAACACCATCGAAGTTGCCAAGGCTGTGATGGCCGAAGTCGAAATCCTGGCAAAGCAAGCCCCTCCGGGCGTGCGCCTGATCGTTGCTCGCGACATTTCACGATTTGTCGAATCCTCCATAAACGATGTGCTCTTCGACCTCGCACTGGCGATCGTCCTCGTCATCGGGATCACGTTTCTCTTCCTGCTATCATGGCGGGCAACCATAATTGTCGCCCTGGCCATCCCGACCTCGATCCTGGCGACATTCTTCATATTCGGCATTGCCGATTTCACCATCAACCTCATGACCATGCTGGCTCTTACCGTGGCGGTCGGGCTTCTGGTCGACGATGCGATTGTCGTGGTCGAAGCGGTCGAGCGCGACATCGAGGCGGGCATACCTCCGAGGGAAGCGGCAGCCTCAGCAACACGGCGCGTCGCCCTGGCGGTGCTCGCGGGCACCTTCGCGACTCTGGCCGTGTTTGTACCTATCGCGGTCATGGAGGGGATCGTGGGCCAGTTCCTCTATCAATACGGCCTTACCATCGTCTTCTCCGTTTCGGTTTCGCTACTCGTCGCGCTCACGCTCACGCCGATGTTGGCTTCCCGCTTCATGCGTCTGGAGCATCGCGAACAAGGCTGGCTTGCACGGATCGAAGCCTTCCACCGGGGCATGGCGGATCGCTATTCCACACTCGTGCGCTGGTCCGTCACCCACGCCCGCCTAGTCATGGCCATGGCTGCGGCGAGCCTTGTCGTCGGCGGCCTCTTTGCCACCATGGTCCCCTCGACATTCCTCGGTGAAGCCGACCGCAGCGAATTTCTGGCTACCGTCAAGCTGCCGTTGGGCTCAGGTGTCGCCAGCGCGCGCGAAGCAGCGCAACGCGCCGATGCAGAGCTGCGCAAAGACGATCAGATTAGACTGGCGTTCGTCACGGCCGGAGCGGGCATTCGCGGGCGAACCAATCTTCTTGAGTTCTATGTCGAGACAACTCCCAAACAGGGGCGCGGCGTATCGCAAGGCGAACTCATGAACCGTGCCCGCAAGGCGATCAGCGCAGCGATCCCGGAAGCGGTCGAAGTCTCGATAAACGAGGTGCCGTGGGTGTCCGGCGGTGGCGTTACCATGAACCCTATCGAACTGATAATCAGCGGCAACGACATGAACAAGATCACGCAATATGCCGCCACGCTCGAGCAGCGGTTTCGCGGCGATCCCAACTTTGCCGATGTCCGCACGACATTTGAAGGAGGGCGGCCGGAAGTCCAGTTGCAGCTCGACCGAGCCCGCGCCACCGATCTTGGCGTTTCCGCGCGAGAGGTTGCCAGTGCCACGCAAATCCTTCTCGGCGGCGTGGAGGCTGGCACATTCGAGGACACCGGCAGGCGCTACGATGTTCGGGTGAGAATGGAGGAAGGCCTTCGCCAGTCGTTGGCCGATCTGGGGCGGTTGCCGGTGCGTTCGGACAACGGCGGCCTGGTCGACATGGATTCTGTCGCAAACATCAGCGTGGAATCCGGGCCCACCCAGATCGACCGGCTCAACCGTTCACGCCAGGTAACCCTGATTCTCAATCTTCCGCCCGGAACCCCGTTAGGCGACGCGGTAACGCGTGCCGACGAGATCGCCGCTGAGCTGCCGCCACCTGCCGGAATCTCGGTCCAGAAAGAAGGCATGGCGCGACGGCTTGGCGATACTGCTTCAGCCATCATTGCCGCCTTCATCCTCGCGCTAATCGCGCTCTACATCGTGCTTGCCAGCCAGTTCGACCGCTTTGCCCAGCCCGTCCTCATCATGCTGACGGCACCGCTCTCATTCTCCGGGGCTTTCTTCAGCATGTGGGTGGCGGGCCAGCAACTGAGCCTGTTTGCCCAGATCGGTTTGCTGGCGCTGATGGGGATCGTGATGAAGAACGGGATTCTCCTGGTCGACCGGGCCAATCAGTTGCGCGAACAGGGGTTGTCTGCGCGCGAGGCGATGATCCAGGCCGCGCCGGAGCGCCTTCGGCCCGTACTGATGACCGCCCTCGCAGCGGTATTCGGCATGATCCCGGTGGCGTTGTCGCAGTCCGATGGCGCCGAATGGAGAAACCCGATGGGATTCATTATCATCGGCGGACTGACGACATCGACGCTGCTGACACTGGTCGTGGTGCCGGCGGCCTATTCAGGTGCCCAGGGTCTGTCGGACAGTGCTCGTCGATTGAGTGAGCAAGCAGGCACTGCGCTCAGAAAAGTCGCACTTCGTATTGCTCCTCGACTTTCCGAACATGAGCAATGAACGGGCGCGCACCGGGTGCCTTCGCGCACTCTCCAGCTTCGCTTCGGCAGTTCGCGCCCGATGCAGCAGGGTCAGGTTGTCAATCGGCTCGCGCGCTCCCGCATGATCTATGGCGGCTCAAGCACGGCCTTGTAATCCTGGGCGGCGAGAGCTTCGTCGCGCTGGCCGAAGGGCTGCAAGACTTTCTTGAGCCCGCCGGCCCCTTCAATGCCGGATTGGTCCTACACCTCGGCTCCCGCCAGGTGCCCCTCGCGCACGGCGGTCGGCAGGTGCCGAGCGGAACTGGCGTCTCCTACAATGCTGAGCTTCGCCACCTTGCCCTGGAGTTCATCGTGGAGTTCGCGATTGCCCCGGTTCAACGACACGAAAACCGCTATGTCGGCCGGCAAAGTTGTCGTCAGGTTGGTCGCAGCAGGCAGATAGGTTGGGCAAATGGTCACGCTGTCGCGCCCGATTGAGACCGCGCGGGCGCGCGTGTGTGCGGTGAACCCAGTAGCAGAGAGACGTACCAGCGCCGGCTCTATCATCAGCGCCGCTTCGACCTTGGGTGCAATGGCGGGGAAACGCGTGACGAAATTCACTTGCAGGCCCTGCTCGGCAAGGAATTCCGCCACCCCAAGCGCTTCGTAATGGCCATTATCGTCAATGACGACCGCCGACGTGCCTTGATGCTTGCTGCCCTCCAGCAGCAAGTCATGGCTGGAGAACACATGCGGCTGGTCCATCCCGAGTGCCGGCTCGGTGGGGTTGCTGATTACAAGGCCGTCCATGCGGGGGCGTGAGCCGGTGGCGACGATCACCGCATCCCACCCTTCCGCCAGTACGTCGTCCGCTTCCATGTAGGTGGACATGCGGACTTCGACGCCTAGCCGGTAGATTTCCCCCTCGAGCCAGATGGTGAAGTCTTTCATGCCCAAGCGCGTTGGCGTTCTTGACGCTGCCAGGACCGCGCCGCCGAGCGAAACGCGCGCTTCGGCTAGCGTCACCTTGTGGCCGCGCAGCGCGGCAACACGCGCAGCCTCCATGCCGGCCGGACCGCCACCGACCACCAGCACACGCTTTGGCGTTTCGGCCGGAACCAACTTATCGTCGCCAAGCGTGAGTTCATGACCAGCACCCGGGTTGATGGCACAGCCGATGCGGTAAGGTACATCGAAGACGCCGCCAATGCAGCTTTGGTTGCAGCCGATACAGGGACGAACCTGCTCGGGGTGTCCAGCGATCGTCTTCGCAACCAGTTCGGGATCGGCGATCATCGCGCGAGTGAAGGGAACCATGCTGGCGTCACCGGCGCGGATCACCTGATCGGCTTCCTCGAGTGTACGGAAGCGGCCCGTGACAATGCTTGGCAGGTTGATCGCGCGCGTGATCGGGGTGCTTGTCGGCAATTCGTAGCCTACAGGCTCATGCATCCCGCCGACAGTCTTCTGCATCGTCTGCCAGTTTCCTAACGAAACGTCGATGAAGTCGATCAGATTGCGTTGTGAGAGATATTCGGCAACGGCGAGGTTGTCTCCAACGCCAAAACCGCCCGGCAGCGCATCCGGTGATAAGCGGACGCCCACCGGGAAACCTCCCGGCAACGCGTTTCGGACCGCCACCATGACTTCATGCAGGAAACGGACACGGTTCTCAAAGGGGCCGCCGTAATCGTCCGTGCGGTTGTTCATGGAAGGCAAGAGGAACTGAGAAGGCAGGTATCCATGTCCCGCATGCACTTCGACACCCTCGATGCCCCATGCCATCATTTTGCGGGCCGTGTCCGCATAGGCCTCGACCACCTCGTCGATCATCGCCTTGGTCATCGGCATAGCCGGGATGCCATACATGACACTCGGGAGGTCGGAAGCGGACCAACACGGGCTGCCGTCGAAAGGCAGGGCATTGTGGCCGGCATGCCAAAGTTGCTGGAACAGCTTCATGCCGGTGGGCCGAACCGCATCAACCAGTCGCCGGTAGCCATCGTCGATGCCGGGCGAGAAGATGTTGAGCGCGGGACCGGCGGACGACCAGTGCACCGCCAAGGTTTCGAGGATCGAAAGACCTGTGCCACCTTTTCCGCGGGCGACATGGTAGGCAATCAGATCGTCATTGACTGTGCCGGCCCCCAGCAGTGTCCCGTGGGCCGAGCGCGCCACACGGTTCCGGATCTCTACGTCGGCGACGCGAATCGGAGTCATGACATGGGTAAATTTCATAGGTGTGTCCCACGTCGTAGGATAGACACGACGGTTTGGTCACGGAGTCATCCGGAAACTCTAGATTAATGATGTGAGGATGGGCATCGCGATGCAAGGCATTTCGAAGCTCATTGCGGGAGCGCCCGGCGACATAATGCATTGGCCTGCCTACGTCAGACGGCACAGCTGCCCACGGACCAGATGGAATGGTCGGCGTGGGCATTTCGATGCTTCCCAAGCGTAAGTCGCAAGAACAACCTAATATAAGTCTGACACGCGAAAGCGTGGCCCACTTTTATCCCCGCTTACTCCCCTTTTTCTCGGGAGTCGGCTCCCCGGCGCATTTTGCGGCATCGGCGACGGTTTCTTCTGCTTCCCGGCCCTGTCGAGGCGACTTCAATGCCATTATCCGGACATTCGATTGGCAACGACAGCACCTTTCTGCAGCGGCTGCCATCAGCAGGGCAGCGCGCGAGAGCCCCAGAGCGCTGCGCAGAGCGAGATTGATCCGCCCGCATCCGTGTGGATATATTTGACGTATATTTGACGAAAGGGAGGAGTCACTCCCTAAGTTATTGAATTTGCTGGTGACCCCTACGGGAATCGAACCCGTGTTTCAGCCGTGAGAGGGCCGCGTCCTGACCGCTAGACGAAGGGGCCGCGCTGCATATGTACCAGCGAGAGCGGCCACCTAACGCGGCCGCCCCGCCAAATCAAGCGAATTACGCCGCGGCCTTGCGCCGCTCCGCCAGCTCGTCGTTCAGCATCTCGGCGAGCAGGAACGCCAGCTCCAGCGACTGCGCGGCGTTGAGGCGCGGGTCGCAATGGGTATGATAGCGGTCGGCGAGGCCCTCGTCGGTGATCGCGATCGCGCCGCCGGTGCATTCGGTGACGTTCTGGCCGGTCATCTCGGCATGGATGCCGCCGCCGAAGCTGCCCTCGGCCCGGTGCACGGCGAAGAAGCCGCGCACTTCGGCCAATATCCGCTCGAACGGGCGCGTCTTGTAGCCATTGGCCGCCTTGATGACATTGCCGTGCATCGGGTCGCATGACCAAAGAACCGGGTGCCCCTCCTTCATCACCGCGCGCACCAGCTTGGGCAGGCCCGCCTCGATCTTGTCATGCCCATAGCGTGTGATGAGCGTGATGCGCCCTTCCTTGCGATCCGGGTTCAGCACATCGAGCAGGCGAATGAGTGCATCGGGCTCCAGGCTCGGCCCGCATTTCATGCCGATGGGGTTGCCGATGCCGCGCAGATACTCGACATGCGCCGAGCCTTCGAAGCGGGTGCGATCCCCGATCCACAGCATGTGCGCGGAGGTGTCATACCAGCCGCCGGTGAGGCTGTCCTGCCGGGTCAGCGCCTGCTCATAGGGGAGCAGCAGCGCCTCGTGGCTGGTGTAGAAGCTGGTCGAGCGCAGCTGCGGCACGGTTTCGGGGTCGATCCCGCACGCCTTCATGAAATCGAGCGCCTCGCCGATCCGGTCCGCCATCTGCGCGAATTTCTTGGCCCAAGGGCTGCGGCCCATATAATCGAGCGTCCAGCGGTGCACCTGATGCAGGTTGGCATAGCCGCCCTGTGCGAACGCGCGCAGCAGATTGAGCGTCGCGGCGGACTGGTTATAGGCCTGCACCATGCGTTGCGGGTCCGGCTCGCGGCTCTCCGGCGTGAAGGCGATGTCGTTGATGATGTCGCCGCGATAACTGGGCAGCTCCACCCCGCCCACGGCCTCGGTCGGCGCGGAGCGTGGCTTGGCGAACTGGCCCGCCATGCGCCCCACCTTCACGATCGGCAGCTTGGAGGCAAAGGTCAGCACCACCGCCATTTGCAGCAGCACGCGGAAGGTGTCGCGGATGTTGTTGGGGTGGAACTCGGCAAAGCTCTCGGCGCAGTCGCCGCCTTGCAGCAGGAACGCCTCGCCCCGCTGCGCCGCCGCAAGGTCCGCCATCAGCGCGCGCGATTCGCCCGCGAACACCAGCGGCGGGTAGCTCGAAAGCTGCTTTTCCGCCGCGCCCAGCGCCGCCGCGTCGTTGTAGGTGGGCATTTGCAGCCCTTCATGGCCGCGCCAGCTATCGGGCGCCCAGTTTGCCACCGCCACGTCATTTGCTCCCAAAAACGTCTTTGCCAGACTCATATACCACGCCCTATGGGGATTTGGCACCCCGGAGGCAAGGGTTAGCGTCTTGCCTGCCATTGCGCCGGGCAGGCCTGCGCTCCATATCCCGTGTCATGAGCATCATGATCCGCACCAATCTCGACGAGCCGGAAACCGGGGTAACCTTCGTTCCCCACCGTCCGGCGCGCCCGGACAAGGTGGATGGCGGCAAGCTGTTTCGCATCGTGTCGGATTATCAGCCTGCGGGCGATCAGCCCCGCGCGATAGAGGAGCTGGTCGAGGCGGCGAACGCGGGCGAAAAGGACCAGGTGCTGCTGGGTGTAACCGGCTCGGGCAAGACCTTCACGATGGCAAAGGTGATCGAGGCGGTGCAGCGGCCTGCTTTGGTGCTCGCGCCCAACAAGATCCTTGCCGCGCAGCTCTATGGCGAGTTCAAGAGCTTCTTTCCGGACAACGCGGTCGAATATTTCGTCTCCTACTACGACTATTACCAGCCCGAAGCCTATGTGCCACGCTCTGACACATATATCGAGAAGGAGAGCAGCGTAAACGAGGCGATCGACCGGATGCGCCACTCGGCCACGCGCGCGCTGCTGGAGCGGGACGATGTGCTGATCGTCGCCTCCGTCTCGTGCCTCTATGGCATCGGTTCGGTCGAAACCTATGCGGCGATGACTTGTGCGCTGAAGAAGGGCCAGGTCGAGGACCAGCGCGAGATCATCCGCAAGCTCGTCGCCATGCAATATAAGCGCAACGACGCCGCGTTCGTGCGCGGCACCTTCCGCGTGCGGGGTGACAATCTGGAGGTGTTTCCCTCGCATTACGAGGATAATGCCTGGCGGATCAGCTTCTTCGGAGACGAGATCGAGGAAATATCCGAGTTTGACCCGCTGACCGGCAAGTCCTCGGCGAAGCTCGATTATATTACCATCTATCCCAACAGCCACCACGTCACCCCCGGCCCCACGCTGAAGCAGGCGATGGATGGCATCCGCGCGGAGCTGGCCGTGCGGCTGGCCGATCTGAACGCGCAGAACAAGCTGCTCGAGGCGCAGCGGCTGGAGCAGCGGACCAACTTCGATCTGGAGATGATCGCCGCTACCGGAAGCTGCGCGGGCATCGAGAATTACTCCCGCTTCCTCACCGGCCGCATGCCGGGTGAGCCGCCCCCGACATTGTTCGAATATCTGCCCGAAAACGCGATCCTGTTTGTCGATGAAAGCCACCAGACGATCCCGCAGCTGGGCGCGATGGCGCGCGGCGACCACAAGCGCAAGACAACGCTGGCGGAATATGGCTTCCGCCTGCCGAGCTGCATCGACAACCGGCCGCTGCGCTTCAACGAGTGGGACGCGATGCGCCCGCAGACCATCTCCGTCTCGGCGACGCCGGGCAGCTGGGAGATGGAGCGCACCGGCGGCGTCTTTGCCGAGCAGGTGATCCGCCCGACCGGCCTCATCGACCCGCCGGTGGAGATCCGCCCGGTCGAGGATCAGGTGCAGGACATGATCCACGAGGCGAAGCTGACGGCGGCGAAGGGCTATCGCACGCTCATCACCACGCTCACCAAGCGCATGGCCGAGGATTTGACCGAGTTCATGCACGAGGCGGGCGTGAAGGTGCGCTATATGCACTCCGATGTGGAGACGCTGGAGCGCATTGAGCTGATCCGCGATCTGCGGCTCGGTGTTTATGATGTGCTGGTGGGCATCAACCTGCTGCGCGAAGGGCTGGACATCCCCGAATGTGGCCTCGTCGGCATATTGGATGCGGACAAGGAGGGCTTTCTGCGCTCGGAAACGTCCTTGATCCAGACGATCGGCCGCGCGGCGCGCAATGTCGAAGGGCGGGTCATCCTCTATGCGGACCGGATCACCGGCAGCATGGAGCGCGCATTGGCGGAAACCGGGCGCAGGCGTGAGAAGCAGCAGGCGTTCAACGAGGCGAACGGCATCACACCCACCACCATCAAGCGGAACATCAGCGATATCGTGGGCGATGTCGCCAGCCGGGATGGCGTTGTTGTAGAGATTGACGAGGCTACGCCGCATCTTGTGGGCCACAATCTGCGCAGCCATATCGAGGACCTTGAAAAGAAGATGCGCGCCGCCGCCGCCGATCTGGAGTTCGAGGAAGCCGCCCGCCTGCGCGACGAGATCAAGCAGCTTGAGGCCGCCGAGCTGGGCCTGCCGCCTTCCGAGCAACGCGCCACCCCCCGCGGCCGCGCGACCGAGGGCAAGCCGGGCACGCGGAAGCTGAGGTTCGGGAAGACGCAGCGGAAGTTTTGATACTTGATCTCTCGCTAACCAGTTTCCGCCATCCCCGCTTAATTCGTGCCGTGGCATGGGGTGCAATCGGCGAGGAGGATTTTTTCGGCATGCAGGCGATTGGCATTTCGCTGTCGGGCATTCAGTCCAGTCTCGCGCGGTTCGACGCATCTGCGGCGCGTGTCGCCAATGCGAGCGCGAATCCTGCTGCGCCCGCCGCTGCTTCATCGGCACCGCCGAGGCAGGATGTCGACATCGCCAGCGAGATGATCGAGCAGCTCACGGCCAAGCTCACCTACGACGCCAATCTCTCGGTGCTGAAGACCGCCGACGAAATGCAGCAGAGCCTCATCCGCCGCTGGGCATGAACGGATTGCGGCGCGGGCATTGAGCTGGCGCCGGAGCATGGTCATAAGGGCAGAATGATCTCTCGTTCGCTGATCCGCAAATCCGCCGCCGTTGTCGGCGCGTTCCTCCTCGCCTCCTGTGGCGTCGCGCCGATACCGAGGCCCGCGCCCCCGCCCCCTCCAGCCCCGCCGCCAGCTCCGGCCCCTGCGCCGCTGGCGGCAGATTGGCGCGATTGGCCGATTGCTGCCGGTGACTGGAGCTATCGCGCCACCGACGGGGGGTCGCTGGCGAGCTTCGGCGCGGCGGGGCAGCCTGCGCAGCTCATGGTCCGGTGCGATGGGGCAACGCGGCGCATTTCAGTCTCTCGCACATTAGGAGGGGACACCGAGCCGGCAGCAGGGCAGATGACGATCCGTACCACGGGGGGCGATATGCAGTGGCCGGTGATGCCGGGCAGCGCGCCGGGCGGGGCCGCAAGCTATGCGGTTGCCACGCGCGCGGCCGTGGACGGCGGGTTCGACCGGATGATTTTCAGCCGCGGCCGCTTTGCCGTGGAGTCTCTTGGCGCAGCGCCGATCGCCGTGCCCGCGTGGGCCGAGGTGGCCCGCGTCGTTGAGGATTGCCGGGGGTGAAGGCCTGCCTGACCCCGGGGCGGCGGGCGAAGCGCGTAGTATGATTCGAAAAAAGATAAATACAAGCCTTGATCGCGCCCCCGACATGACTCACATTGATTGCGTGGCCGGTTGTTCTCGCAAGCCTCTGGTCTGAAAGAACCCCGGTTACGCAGGCTTCAACAGCGCGAAAGGAGGTGATCCGATGTCTCATGGTTCAGCAAGAGGGTCGGACAAGTCCGTTCGGGGGATGCGCAGCTAGGCGGCTTATAGAGCGCCGCCGCCCGTCTCTCCTTCCTGTTCGCGCGGATGACATGAGCGCAATTTGGAAGCTGGGCGGGATAGCGCGGTCATCATTTTCCGAACCGGTCAGCTTCTCCGGCCGCTGACCATGTCATGACGGGCCGTCAGTGCTTCGATGCGCTGGCGGCCCCTCTCATTTTTGGTGGAATGTTATCCGAAACGCAGCGAAGCTGCCTGTTTCGGATCTATTATTCAGCGCTTGCGGCGCTCCGGCCCGGCATAGTTCGCGTCTGAGCCAGCAACCCGGCGATCATGTGCCAGCAGCACCTGCCCCAGCCAGCGGGTGCGGACGTTTTCGGCGTCGGCCACGGCCTGCAGCGAACCCAGTTCGTCGTAAAGCCGCTTGAGACGCGCGGCCTCTTCGTGGCTGATCGTCGGCTTCCAGAAGCTCATCCCACAACTCCGCCCGTTGGAAAACGCGCGAAAGATGCGGCATCATGGTTAAGAAGCGGTAAACGCGCGCGCGGGGCGCGTGTCAGAAGTCCGGCTTGTCGTAATAAGGTGGCGGCACGATCGCCTCCATCCGCTCGGACAGCAGCGGCCGGAACGAGGGGCGGGACTTGAAGCCCGCATACCAGCGCTTCACCGGCTCGTGCCCGGCCCAATCGATTCCGCCCAGATAATCCGCGACCGAGATATGCGCGGCGGCGGCGATGTCGGCGAGGCTCATCGTCCCGCCCGCGAGCCAGCTGCGGTGATCGAGCAGATAGTCCATATAATCCATGTGCGTGTTGGCGTTGCGCATCGCCTCGCGCAGGCGGCCAGCCTCGGGCGGGGCGCGGTGGACGATCCGCTTCTTCATCCGCTCCTCGAGCAGGGGCGCGACGACATCGCGATAGAAAATCTGGTCGATCCACGCGGTGAGACGCCTTATTTCCGCTCTGCCGGTGGCGCTGCCGCTGATCAGCGGCATTTTCTCGACCGTTTCCTCGAAATATTCGCAGATCGCCTGGCTGTCGATCAGCACGGCGGCCTTCTCGTCGTCCACCATCACCGGCGTGGTGCCCGCCGGATTGAGGTCAAGGAACGCGTCCTGCCCTTCCCATGGCAGTTCGCGCACGAGATCGTAGCCCACGCCCTTTTCGGCGAGCTGAAGCCGGACCTTGCGGGAAAAGGGGCAGAGCGGGAACTGATAAAGACGCCACATGCGGCCCTATCTAGCGCATGCTTGCGCCCGCGCCAGCGGTAAATTCGGATTTATGCGCCCCTCGATGAAATCCCGGCGGCGCTCACACTCGGCGCCCGATCCATCCCGCGGCAATGCCCATCAGCACCGCGATGGCGGTCGCCGCCAGACCATAAAGCAGCGACCAGTCCTCCGCCGCGCTGGCGACGAAGCGCTCCAGCCCGGACTTGCGCACCTCGATATCGCGCACGGCAGCGGCGACGACGCGGCCGTCCTGAATGAGGAAGGTTTCGGCGGTGTAATCGCCCACCACCGCGCGGGCGGAAAGCGGTAGATGCGCGCGATAGAGCACGCCGTCGGTGATTTCGACCGTACCCGGCGCCTGCACGAACAGGCCCTTGCGCGCCTGCAGATCTTCAAGCCCCCGTTCGAACCGGCTGATTTCCGCCGTGTCCCGGAATGCGGTGGGCGAGAGCTGGATGTTGTCGATCCCCAGCTCATAGATGGCGGCGGTGCGCGCGTCAGTGATCGCCTTGATGGGGCGCGAGCTGGCGATCGCGTAAAAGGTAGGGGCGGACTGGAACTGCATACTGTCCGCGTTCACCCAGATGCCCGCGATCTTCTGTTTCTCGCGCATACGGATCTGCTGTTCCGGCCCTTTCAGCAGCACGACGATATCGGCCTTCTTGTCTGGCGGGCGGCCGCCGGGATAGACGATCGCGCCGAACAGCAGCAGCTCCGCGCCCTTGAAGCTGTACTGGATATCGACCTGCCGCTGGGACACATCGGGCACAAGTATGGGCGCGTCCGCTCCGCCGAGAGTCAGAGCGAGGGCAGGCAGCATCGCAAGGCGGGCAAGGCGGGCAAGGCGGGCGCGCGGGCGCATCAGCCTGCCTCTATCGTGTATATTTCGTCCGGCCGCCAGCCGAGGCCCAGCGCCATGCGGATCGCCACCACCAGCACGATGAACGCCAGCGCGATACGCAGATATTCGGGGCGCACCGTGCGCGAGATGCGCGTGCCCAGCTGTGCCCCCGTGACGCTGCCCACCAGCAGCAAGATCGCCAGCACGAGGTCGACCGCCTTGGTCGTCAGGCTGTGCACCAGCGTGCTCGCCATCGTCACGAACAAGATCTGAAACAGCGAGGTACCCACCACGACCTGCGTCTGCATGCCGAGCAGATAGATCATGGCCGGAACCATCACGAAGCCGCCGCCCACGCCCAGCAGCATCGTCAATATGCCGGTGGCCATGCCGAGCAGCAGCGGCGCGAAGGGCGAGATGTAGAGACCTGATTTGTAGAAGCGCCAGCGCATGGGCAGGGCGGTGACGATGGGGTGGTGCCTGCGCTTTACCGGCGGCGGCGGCAGGCCCCGCCTGCGCCTCACCAGCACCTGGATCGACTCCCACGCCATCAGCCCGCCGATCGAGCCGAGCAGCAGCACATAGAGGATGGCGATCACCGTGTCGGTCTGCCCGATGGTCTCCAGAGCCGAGAATATCCCGGCGCCGACCACCGCGCCGATCACGCCGCCCGCCACCAGCACCGCGCCCATGCGCAGATCGACCGTACCGCGCGAAATATGGGTGAACACGCCTGACACGCTCGCGCCCGTAACCTGCGTCGCAGCCGATGCGGCGGCGACGGTCGGCGGGATGCCATAAAAAATCAGCAGCGGGGTGGTTAGAAACCCTCCGCCCACACCGAACATGCCTGAAAGCAGGCCTACCACGCCGCCCAGCCCAATGATCACCAGCATATTGACCGGCAGATTGGCGATGGGAAGGTAGAGATCCATGTCGCCATCCTTTACCGCAATTGAGGGCGTGTGAAACCCGTTTGGAACAGGCGCGTCAAAAATCGCTGGCGAGGGTGATGGAGAGGCCGGAGCCGGGGCGAGCCTCCCCGGCGACCCGCTGACGCCACTCGACGATCAGCCGGGGGTTGATCCTGCCCAGCGGCAGCCGCGCCTCGACCACAGGGCCGATGTCCAGCCGGGTGACATCGGGCTGCGCGCCGCCCGATACGCTGAACCCTGCGCGCACGCGCTGGCTCCGGTCGAGCGGGGCGGTGAGCGCGATGCGGCCATCGGCGAATGTGTCGCGGCGGGACAGGCCGACCACGCCCGCCTGCGCATAGCCTTCCGCCACTATCGGGCCCACGACCGGCGTCGGATTGAGGCCGCCCGCCAGCACCAGCGCAAAGGCGTTGCGCGCGCTGTGTTCCAGCGCGATGCGCCGCTCGACACCGATGCTCAGCGGCGCTCGCCCGGACAAGGCGCGCACCGCCACGCCCACGGCCGCCTCGCTCTGATGCGGCGTGTCCAGCGCGGCCGATATCCTGCCATAGCCAAGCACCGGCAGAATGCGAGTGCCAAGCTTCAGACTCCCGATGCTTCGATCAAGCCGTGCGCCGGCCTGCGATGCGCCGAGCTGGCCCGCGCTGTTGAGAGTGCCGCTGCTGCCCCTTTCGCGCCAGAACAGCCAGGCGCTGGCGCTCCACCTGCGCTCGCCCGCAGGCGAGGCGAGCGATGGGAGTGGGGAGGGCCGGGGGGCGGGGCCGGTTGTTGCGACCCGAGGCGATATGGGGAACGCCGCGTCGCTGCGTTGTGCGATGCGCCCTGCGGACACCCGTTCAATAGCGGTTGTCCGGGTGAGGGGGCGCCCTGACGCGGGGACGCGGTCTATGCGCGCCGTCCAGATGGGTTCGTCCGTCTGCGCCTGTGTGCTGTGCCCTTGCCGCGCTGCCTTCGTCGCTGCTTCGTGCGCCCTGGCAGGCGTTGCAGCCAAGCGCATGTCCTCGCTTTCCGTGGCCCACCAGCCCGCCATCAACGACGACGCGACGGCGAGGCGCCCGCAAGTCCACAACAGTAGTATCGCCGCCAGAAATCGGAGCGGCATTCCGCGGGATGCGCTGGAGTGGCGATCAGGCCCGGGTGACGTTGGCATCAACGTCCACCTCCAGCGGGAAGCGATGTTGCGTCTTGTGCCAGATCACCGCGCCGCCGCGGAGTTGCCGCACATAATCCGCCATCGCGCGCCGCGCGGCAAGCATGGCGACGACATTGCAGACTATGACGCGCGGTATAGCGCGCAGTCCCTCCCGCCATCCATAAGCGCGGCTCGTCCAGTAAGCCCGAAACGCCAGCCGCCACAGCATGAGCACCGCGGTGATGCTCAGTGCCGTGTCCAACCATTCGCCGTGGCGCGGCGGCATTGCCAGGCCAGCGAGCGTCAGCAGGGCGGAGATTCCATAGCCGATTGTGGCGCAATAAGCGGCGAACAGCACCAGCGCCGAAAGACTCGTGCGCCGGTCATGCAGCCGCATCCAGCGCTCGCGCCAGTGCCCGCGCCAACCGAGGCGATCCCATCCGGCCAGCGATATGCCCGTGAGCCAGCGCGCCTTCTGCTTCACCGCGTCCTCTATCGTCTCGGGAAAATGCTCCTGCGTGCAGATCAGGTCTCCGCGCGCATCGTTCATCGCCACGAACGCCGTGCGGCCCTTGCGCTCGGCGATGCGCAGGCCGATCTCATAATCCTCGGTCAGCGATCCCGCGTCGAACGGCTGGCCGCCGCGCTCCTCGGCGATCGCGCCGATCGCGGCGCGCGCGAAGGCGCAGCCTACGCCGGCGGACGGCACCGCCGCCCCAATCGCCTCGCGCAGCACCAGATGCTTTCCGTGCGCCTCGGCGAACTCATCGGCATAATGGCCCGCGATCCAGCGTGACCGGCGCGAGAGCAGCGGCATGACCGGCAGCTGCACCATATCGAAGCGGTCGATCATCGTGTCGAACAGGCGGATCTCGTCGGCATGGACGACATCCTCTGCGTCGTGCAGCACCACGGCCTTGTACCTTCGCCCATGCGCAGCTTCATCCGCCAGCATCGCCGCCCAGATGTGATTGAGGCAATCCGCCTTGGTGGTGCGCCCGTCATGCGGCAAGACCACCGGCCGCACTCGCGCGTCCCCCTGCGCGACGGCGGCGACAGCGCGCATCGTATCCGGATCATTGGGATAGGTGCCGACGAAGAGCGCGCAATCGGCCTCGCCCCAGCGCGACAGGCATGTGCGCAGCATCGCGCCGATCACGTCCGCCTCATTCCAGGCGGGAACGAATATGGCGATTGCGCCGGGCCGGGCCGAGGCGGGCAGGGTCACCGCCGTCATCCGCTCATGCCTGGAATAGACGACCATATGACGCCACATGGCGCGGCCCAGAAAAGCGATATCGAAAATGAAGTCGTCCAGCCCCCCGATCAACAGACCGGCAAGTGCGAACAAGAGTAGTTCATATTGTAGTGCGGCAACGAAGGCAGCCGCGCTTTCCAACATTTCCAAGCTGCCCCCCGGCATGGAAAATGGTTTAACAGGTGCGCCCGCCGAATCGTTTTGTTTTTACTTATAGATAGGCTGCACATGCGCAAACAGGTTTAACCTTTGTGCGTTTGACCCTGATGGCGTCGGGGGGTAGGACTTCGGCATGATCGGCACATCGGCCCCGCGCTCCGCCCTGCGCGCCTTCCTCGCGGGCGAGGCTGCGGGCGGGCTGCTGCTCATCGCAGCTGCCGTGGCGGCGCTGTTCCTCGTCAATAGCGGCGGCACCGGCGCGCGGATATATCACGATGTCGTGCATATGCCGGTCGGGCCGACGAGCGTGCTGCATCTCGTCAATGACGGCCTGATGGCGGTGTTTTTTCTCGCCGTGGGGCTGGAGATCAAGCGCGAATGGCTGGACGGGCGGCTGGCAGGCTGGAACCGCCGCCTGCTGCCCGCCATTGCGGCGGCGGGCGGCATGACCGTACCCGCGCTTGTCTATCTCGGGGTTGTTGGGGCCGGGTCGGGGCTGGCGCGCGGTTGGGCGATTCCGGCGGCGACGGACATCGCGTTTGCCCTGGGCGTGCTCGCGCTGCTGGGCAAACGCGCGCCGACATCGCTCAAATTGCTGCTCACCACCATTGCCATCGTTGATGACATTGGTGCGGTGATGATCATCGCCTTCTTTTATACCGGCGCGTTGCAGGCTGTCGCGCTGGCATGCGCGGCCGCGATCTTCGGTTTCATGATGTTGCTGAACCGCCGCGGCGTGAAGGCGCTGCCGGTCTATCTGGCGCTGAGCTTCGCGCTATGGGTGGCGGTGTTGATGTCCGGTGTGCACGCGACGATTGCTGGCGTGCTCGCGGCGATGACCATCCCCATCCGCATGACGCCGGGCACGCCCGATGCCGCCGACAGCCCGCTGCACCGGCTGGAACATGCGCTGCACCCGTGGAGCGCCTATTTTATCGTGCCCGTCTTCGGCTTTGCCAATGCCGGGGTCGACCTGCGCGGGGCCGGGCTGGAGGCGCTGATCGCGCCCTTGCCGCTGGCGATCGCCGCCGGGCTGGTCCTCGGCAAGCAGGCGGGCATTTTCGGCAGCATCTGGCTGTGCGTGCGCACTGGCCTCACGCCGATGCCGCGCGGCGCGACATGGGCGCAGATCTATGGGCTTTCGCTACTTTGCGGCATCGGCTTCACCATGAGCCTGTTTATCGGCGCGCTGGCCTTCCCGGCCTCGCCTCTGCTCATCGAGCAGGCGAAGCTCGGTATCCTCTCCGGCTCGCTGGCCTCCGCACTGGCGGGCTATGCCCTGCTGCGCCTCGCGCCCCAGCATCCCGATCACGCCGAAATCGAAGCCGCGCTGGAGCGCGAGATTGCGGCGGACGGCGACGTTTCGGCTTGAACTGGCGGGTTAGGCGCGCGGCTTCACCAGTGTCACCTGCGCGACATCGATCCCGCCGCCCAGAAAGCCGCCCTCGCAATACATCAGATAATAGCGCCAGAGCTTGACGAACTTCTCGTCAAAGGCGCGCGGCAGGCGGCCTTCGTCCACCGCCGCGTCGAACCGCGCCCGCCATAGCCGCAGCGTGGTGGCATAATGCTGGCCAAAGCTGCGCTGGTCGCGCCATTCCAGCCCGGCCTCCTCCGCCAGCGCGCGCAGACGGCTTTCCGAGATCAGCATGCCGCCGGGGAAAATATAGGTCTGGATGAAGTCGGCGCTCTCCGCATAGCGCTCGAACAGGGCGTCATCGATGCTGATATATTGCACCACCGCGCGACCGCCGGGCTTCAACAGCCGATGGATCGCGCCGACATAGTCCGGCCAGTAGCGCTGCCCGACCGCCTCCACCATCTCGATGCTGGCTATGCCATCAAACTGGCCGCGCATGTCGCGATAGTCGCGCAGATACACCGCCGCCCGGTGCCGGGGCAGGCGCGTGCGCGCCCATGCCGCCTGCTCGTGCGAGAGCGTGATGCCTTCATAATCTATCGGCGCACGGTCCAGCGCGCGCTCCGCAAGCGCGCCCCAGCCGCAGCCGATTTCGAGCAGGCGCTGCCCGCCTTTCATCGCCAGCCGATCCAGCACCGCGTCATTCTTGGCGGCCTGCGCGGTGGCCAGGCCTTCGTCCGGGTGCTCCGGGTCATCGAACAGGGCGGAGGAATAGTTCATGCCCGCATCGAGCCAGACGCGGTAGAAATCATTGCCGAGGTCATAATGCGCGGAAATGTTGCGCCGTGCGCCGGTGCGGCTGTTCCGGCGGAGCCAGTGGAACGCACGCATCGCCCAGCGCAGCGGGCCGTGCGAGCGGGCGACGCCGCCCAGAGTCCGGCCATTGGCCATGAACAGCGCAAACAGGCGCTCCGGCGCGGGACTGGACCACTCGCCCTGTTCCCACGCGCGATACCAGCCGACCGAACCGCCGCTCACCAGCCGCGCGAGCGCGCGCCAATCGCGCAGGCGCACTTCGCATACCCAGCCCGCCTCTCGCCCCCCCAGCACGCGAAAAGTGCCGTCGGGCAACCACGCCTCCAGCCGTCCGCTTTCCAGCCGTGTGTCGATGCGGTCGAGCAGGGAATGGCCCAGTCGCGCCATCACCGCGCCACTCAGCGGCAGCGGAAAAGGCGCGCGAAAGCGGCGCTTGTCCGCCTTCACCAAATGCTGTCCTCTCCGTGGGTTTATCGCGTTCATGAGTCGCAACTCTGCACCATCGCCCGGCGGAGGGCAATCAGGGTGTATAGGATAGCCTCGCCGGGATGCGCCATAGTGATACAGCTGTGAGGCAGGGCGCGGAGGGCTAAGGCGGCGGCACAGTCACGTGGAAGTTTACGCGCGTGAAATTGCCCTGAAACCGCTGGTCCAGAAGAATAAGCGTGCCGTTCTTCTCGAAATGTGCAAGCGGCATTCGCGACCAGAAAAGGAAGGCCGTAGCGTCTGCGCTGGTCCGCGCCATTGCAGCTACATGCGGATCATCCATGCCGGTGTCGCCTGAGGGCTTCAGCGGTGCGGGTGGGCTGGTGTCGAACAGGCTGAACGCATAGCTGCCAAAGGCGCCGTCCGCCCCGCGCCAGAGCATGGTCCGCCGCCAGAACAGAGCCGGCACAGGACTGGCAACCACCTCGTCGGCATGCATCCCGTGATCATCCACGCGCTGGCGACCATCCGCTTCCGCCACGCCGGTGATTGCGCCGTTGGCGAAGATATAGGCACTGGCAGCGGTAAGGATGATCTGCGCACGCGCGCGCCACCGCTCGCTGCCGCCCTTCTCCGCGCGGCGCGACCAGATGAAACCGCCGATCAGCATCACCCACAGCACCAGATCAATGATGAACAAGGTGTCGCCATAGAACCAGCGTGAGGAAAACGGCTCGAGCAGGCGGATGCCGTAGCTGTTGAGCCAATCCAGCCCGATATGGCTGAGCATGCCAATGAAGCTCAGCGCCAGCAGCCATCCGGCATTTAGCGGTGCGCGGGTGGCAGGGCGGGTGCCGCGCCGCTTCTGCCAGCGGTCGAACAGCATGAGGCCGCCCGTCAACAGCAGGGGCAGGATCAGCAGCGCCACCGGGCCGTGCGTCAGGCCGCGCCGCAACGCCAGCGATTGTGTGCCGAGGAAGGTGCAGGTGGCGTCGATGTCTGGGATATTCGCGCCGATGACGAGTGCCGCCATGCCGAGGCCGGATGTGCGTTTCAGCCCGGCCTGGCCGAGCACCGCGCCGACCATCGAATGTGTGAGATTGTCCATGAATATGGTGGTGGAGCGCTTGCCCGCAAAGCGCAAGGACCTAATTCACAGCGGTTCCTCGTCTGGGCGCACGAAGGCGTATTCGACCTCAACTTTAGCGATGCGCACGCGATAGGCGTCATACCAGCGCCGCCGCCCTTCCGCCTGTGCGCCGAGGTGATCGGCCTGCGCCTTCCACGCCTTGATCGACGCAAGGTCGCGCCAGTAGGAGACGGTTATGCCCAAGCCCTTTCGCGCGCTTTCGACGCCGAGAAAGCCTTCCATGCCTTGCGCCAGCGCGATCATGCGCGCGGCGGCTTCGGCATAACCGGCATCGTCCGTTTCTGAGCGGACCGAGGTGAAGATCACGGCGTAATAAGGCGGCTCGGCGGTGACGCGATGGCCCCCGCCTGCCGACACATTACAGCTCGTGGCCGACGTTGGCGCTGCCCGCGTCCGCTGCCTCGGTTTCCGGGCCGACGACCCAGGTCTGGCCGAGCGAAAGCAGCCGTTGCAGATCGGGCTGCTTGCCTTCGGATGCCTTCCGGTTCTGCGCGATCACGCCCTCCTCAAAGCTCGGCGCAGGGTCGTCATAGAGTACGCCCAGCGCCATCGGGAACGCACCGAACGGCATCTCCACCAGCATGTGCGCAACCGAGCGATTCTTGACGTCATGCACGATCACGCCCGCGGCCTGCCAATCGCCATCAACGACATCGACGACCTTGAGGCACAGGTTTTCGCGGTCGAGCGCAATGCCCTTGACGCCGCCTGTCTTCTCCGATCCGAACAGCATCGGTTCGCCGTCCTTCAGCCAGAGCTGCCGGTCCTCCGCGCCCTTGGGGGCGGCAAAATCCTCGAACACGTCCTTGTTATAGACGATGCAGTTCTGGAAAATCTCGACGAACGCGGCACCCTTGTGGGCATAGGCGGCCTTCAGCACATCGGGCAGGTTCTTCGACACATCGAACCCGCGCGCCACGAAGCGCGCGCCCGCGCCCAGCGCGAAGGCGGCGGGCTTGGCCGGATGATCGACCGAGCCATAGGGCGTCGACGGAGAGCGCGTGCCCTCGCGGCTGGTGGGCGAATATTGCCCCTTGGTGAGGCCGTATATCTCGTTGTTGAAGAGCAGTATCTGGCAATTCAAATTACGGCGCAGCACGTGCATCGTGTGGTTGCCGCCGATCGAGAGCGCATCGCCATCGCCGGTGATGATCCACACGTCCAGCTCCGGGTTGGCGAGCTTCACGCCGGTCGCCACCGCCGGCGCACGGCCGTGGATGGTGTGAAAGCCATAACTCTCGACATAATAGGGAAAGCGCGAGGAGCAGCCGATGCCCGAAACGAACACGGTATTTTCCGGCCGCGCGCCGATCTCCGGCAGCGTGCGCTGCACGGCTTTCAGGATCGCATAGTCACCGCAACCGGGGCACCAGCGCACCTCCTGATCGGTCTCCCAATCCTTGGGCGTCATCTTCTGCACGGGGGTCATGTCGTTCATCGTCTTCTTCCTCTCATCCTCTCCCGCAAGCGGGAGAGGCAACGAGACTTGGCAGCGTGCTGCCTAGTCGCAGTGGTGAGGGTATGTCGCCATTTGCCCCCACCCTCCCACCGCTGCGCGGCGGGCCCCTCCCTCTCCCGCAAGCGGGAGAGGTGTTGTCTATCCCAACATCCCTTCAATCGCCGCCTCGATTTCGGCGATGCGGAACGGCTGACCGCTCGTCTTGTTGAGCGGCTTGGCATCGACCAGATACTGATCGCGCAGCACGGTTTTCAACTGGCCGGTGTTCATCTCCGGCACCAATATCTTGTCATAGCTCTTGAGCAGATCGCCGAGGTTGTTCGGCATCGGCCAGATATGGCGGATGTGGATGTGGGAGACGTCCTTGCCCTTGGCGCGCGCGCGCTTCACCGCCTGATGGATCGGCCCATAGGTGCTGCCCCAGCCGACAACGGCGAGCTTGCCGCCAGCCGCGCCCTGCTCGACCGTCTGATCGGGGATCGAGTTTGCGACGCCCAGCACCTTGTTGCGGCGAATATCCGTCATCGCCTGATGGTTGGCGGGCGCATAGTCGATGTGGCCGGTGTTCTGCGCCTTCTCAATGCCGCCGATGCGGTGCATCAGGCCGGGCGTGCCGGGCTTGATCCAGGGCCGTTTCAGCTTTTCGTCCCGCGCATAGGGCATGAGGCCCCCTTCCTGCGCCTGGGCCAGAAACTCGACCGGGAAGGGCGCGAGGCTGCCGACATCCGGCACCTTCCAAGGCTCCGCCGCATTGGCGATGTATCCGTCGGACAGCAGGATCACCGGCGTCATATATTGCGTGGCGATGCGGCATGCCTCGATCGCGCACTCGAACGCATCGGCGGGCGAGCGCGCGGCGATCACGGGCAGCGGCGCGTCGCCGTTGCGGCCATAGACCGCCTGATACAGGTCTGACTGCTCGGTCTTGGTAGGGAGACCTGTCGATGGCCCGCCGCGCTGGACGTTGACGATGACGAGCGGCAGTTCGGTCATGATTGCAAGGCCCATAGCCTCGCCCTTCAGCGCGATGCCGGGGCCGGATGAGCAGGTTACGCCCAGTTGCCCGGCATAGCTCGCGCCGATGGCCGAGGCGATCGCGGCGATCTCGTCTTCCGCCTGGAAGGTGGTGACGCCGAATTCCTTCAGCTTTGACAGCGAATGCAGCACTGCCGAGGCGGGCGTGATCGGGTAGCCACCGTAAAACATCGGCAGCTGCGCAAGCTGCGCACCCGCGACAAGACCATAGGCGATCGAGTCGGCGCCCGTGATGGTGCGATAGAGGCCCTGCGGCTGCGGTGCGGCGGCGAGGCTGTATTGCGGCAGGGTTATGCCTTCCGCGCCGATCTCCGCCGTCTCGCCATAGGCATGGCCCGCGTTCAGCGCGGCAATATTGGCCTCCGCCAGCTCAGGCGCCTTCGCGAACTTGGCCTTCAGCCACTCGATGATCGGCTCGCGGCTGCGATCGAACATCCAGAGCGCGAGGCCCAGCGTCCACATGTTCTTGCAGCGCAGCGCCTCCTTGTTGCCGAGGCCGAAGGGCTTCACGCTGTCCATCGTCAGCTGGGAAATATCGAACGCCAGCACCCTCCATGCGCCCAGCGAGCCATCCTCCAGCGGACTGGCCTCATACTTTGCCTTTTCGAGGTTGCGCTTGGTGAATTCGCCGCTGTCGGCGATGATGAGGCCGCCGGGCTTCAGATCCTTGACGTTGGTCTTCAAGGCCGCCGGGTTCATCGCCACCAATACATCAGGCGCGTCGCCCGCGGTGGTGATGTCGGATGAACCGAAATTGATCTGGAACGCCGACACGCCGAACAATGTGCCCTGCGGTGCGCGAATCTCGGCCGGGAAATCGGGGAAGGTGGCGAGGTCGTTGCCCGCCAGCGCGGTCGAAAGTGTGAACTGCCCGCCGGTGAGCTGCATGCCGTCGCCCGAGTCTCCCGCAAAGCGGACGACGACGGACTCCGGCGAAAGAGCGCCCTCGGCTTCCTTGGTTGTGATGATTTCCGCAGCGCTTGCCATAGAGTCGACTATCCCGATAAACCGTACAGGTGATATAATGCGCCTACTACGCCCGGTATAGGCCCACTTCAAAGTAGAATTAGAGTCGGTGGCGCAAAGCCGTGATTTAGCGCTAGGCCCAGCCAGGCAGCACAGTCATTCGCCCGGAGCCAGCGCGCGAATGGAAAGTGCGTGAACCTTTTCCACCAGCAGCTCCCGCAATGCCTCGTTCACCATCCGCTGCCGCGCGACCCGGTTCGCGCCGATGAACGCGGTCGACACCAGCTCTACCGTGAAATGACTCTCGCCAGAGGCATCATGCCCGGCGTGGCCGCGATGCTTCTCGCTGTCGTTGATGATGAGGAGATGCGACGGATTGAGCGCCAGACGCAGGCGGGATTCGATTTCGGTGGCGACCGGGCCTTTCGCTTGGCTATCCATCCGCCCTATATAGGCGTTTTGCACCTGCCGGGATAGCCTCAACTTGCCTGCCGAAACCGATCCGCCGCGCCGCAATACCCGATTTCATGGCCGGGTGGAGGGCGCTGCTCCCCATTGCGCGGTCGAGGGATGCCCCTATCCCGGCGAGTTCCGCGCTCCTGCCGCGCGTGATCTCGATGCGCCCGCAGACCGGCCACCGCAATGGCGCTGGCTCTGCCTCGATCATGTGCGAGAGTTCAACGCCGGGTATAATTTCTTCTCCGGCATGAGTGCCGATGAGATCGCGGCGGCGCAGCGCCCTTATGCGGGGTGGGAGCGCGAGACGCGCGCCTTTTCGTCCAACGCCCATGCGCCGGGGCCAAAATGGGCGGACTTTACCGATCCGCTCGACGCCATCGGTGCGGGCTATCGGCAAAAGATGGACGCGATGCGCACCGAGATGGCCGCTCGGCAGGACGGCAAGCCGCTCTCGCCTGATGATCGCAAGGCGCTGCGCGTCATGGACCTGGGCACGGACGCAGACCGCAAGGCGCTGCGCACCCGCTACGCCGCGCTCGTGCGCCGCTATCACCCCGATCACAACGGTGGGGACCGATCCCACGAAAAGGCGTTGCAGGATGTGATCGCCGCCTATACGCACCTGCGAAAGGCTCCCGCTTTTGCGTGAGTCCGAAACATCAACTCGCCGTTCGCTTCGAGCAGCATTGAGCGCAGCCGGGATGCGGTAGTCGAGAAGTTGTCTCGACGTCGGATCTCGACAGGCTCGAACCTCCGCTCGACACGAACGAATATTGTGGATCAGTCAAGGCCCGATTTATGACCGACATACCCAACGCCAACCCCGATATGCGCAGCGAAACGCTGATGGAAGCGCCGGACAAACAGGTGAGCGCGCGCGAGCTGTTCGGCGTCGATGTCGACATGATGGTGCCCGCCTTCTCGGAAGCGGACGAGCGCGTGCCGGATCTTGACCCGGCCTATGTGTTCGATGCCGACACCACGCTCGCCATCCTCGCAGGCTTCGCGTTCAACCGCCGCGTCATGGTGCAGGGCTATCACGGCACCGGCAAATCGACGCATATCGAGCAGGTTGCAGCGCGCCTCAACTGGCCGTGCATCCGCATCAACCTCGACGCGCATATCAGCCGTATCGATCTTGTCGGGCGTGACGCGATCGTGCTGAAGGACGGCCAGCAGGTGACGGAGTTCCGCGAGGGCCTGCTCCCCTGGGCACTGCAGCGGCCGGTGGCGTTGGTGTTCGATGAATATGACGCGGGCCGCCCGGATGTGATGTTCGTGATCCAGCGCGTGCTGGAGACGGACGGCAAGATGACCCTGCTCGATCAGAACCGCGTCATTCGCCCGAACCCGTGGTTCCGCCTGTTCGCCACCGCCAACACCGTGGGGCTGGGCGATACGTCGGGCCTCTATCATGGCACGCAGCAGATCAACCAGGGCCAGATGGACCGCTGGAACCTCGTGGTAGCGCTCAACTATCTGCCCGCCGAGGTGGAGGCGCAGGTCGTGCTCGCCAAGTCCGGCGAATATGATCATGAGGGCGGCCGCAAAGAGGTCGAGAACATGATCAAGGTCGCGGAACTGACGCGGCAGGGCTTTGTCAATGGCGACATCTCAACCGTGATGTCGCCCCGCACCGTGATCAGCTGGGCGCAGAATGCACTGATTTTCAAGGATGTCGGCTTTGCCTTCCGGCTCTCGTTCCTCAACAAGTGCGATGAGGCGGAGCGCGCGCTGGTTGCCGAATATTATCAGCGCGTGTTCGGGAAAGACCTGCCGGAAAGCATTGTGGGGAAGGCCAGTTGAAGGACGAAGAAGCGCAGAACGTCCTACGCGTCTATAACATCTACCGCGATTATATGAAACACGAGGACTCCCTGCTGGCGCACAGGCTGTCCTGGTTGCTCGGTGCCACCGGTCTTATTGCAGCCGCTTATGGCTCGCTGATTGCTTATGTTCTGCACCGATATTGGGAGATCGTTGCCAAAGGCATTGAATATATGGGTCCCAATGCCCGTGCGGTAGCAGAGGAGCAGTCCGCACTCGTTTTGCCCCTGATAATCTTCTCGCTTATCGGTATTTCGAACGCCCGTTTTGCATATCGCGCTATCGAGGCGGCCAAGGCCTCTACAGAATCCTTTCCGCCGGAGTGGAAAAAGCTGACCGTGCGTCATCCCGATATCGCACGGCTCCGGCTACCCGCGCTGAAGCACGGGTTTTCGGACGAGGCGCGCTATACGGTCAGATATTCCGAGAGGATCTGCGTGTTTATCGAGGGTATGTGGTGGGCAACGCTGGCCGTTGATCTGGTGGTCGCATACGGTTTCCTCACCACGGTTTTCCCAAGTGGCTGATGTTTGGGGCCAACGGAGCTAAGATCGATTTGTCCGACGATTGCCGCCGCCCGTTCAAAGACCAGCCCCCGAAGCATAATCGGGACAGCTTGGACCCCCGCTCAATACCTGTCCCGCTATCTCTATATAAAAGCGGCCGCCTCACCAGGAAGAGGCTGCAGCCATGCCTGTCATGAGGGGAGCGCTCAGGCGAGCGTCTAACCGACGCGCGCCTTGCTTGCCGCGGCGCAATGCCTCGCCGATGCCCAGGGGGCTGTGAAGAAAGCCCCTGCGAGGGCGGTGCTGATCAGAAGCTTGCCCATATTCCTGCCTGTCTGTGGTTATGATGGCGCTCTGCCAGAATTAAGTCAATTATTACATGCTGTTAGTAACGACTGGCTGGGGCTGTACTTTGATCCATTTGAAGACAGGCGATGGTTCGTTCTGTTGTATTTTGAGACACGTTCGGCGGTAACACGAAATCCATACATGCCCCTCCCCTGAAACGAGGCGGGGCTTGACTTGGCGCCTCGCCTCGCGCAGCCCAATCCCATGGCCGCCCAAACTCCGCTTGATGCCTTCAAGGCGATTCTTTCCGGCACCGCCCGCGCGATCGCGCGCGATTCGGAGGCGGAGGTCGGCTTCACGGCGGATAACCCGCATCTGGCGGGCAAGGCTATCAAGGTGCCCACGCCGGGCCGCGCCCTGCCGCGCGATCAGGTGGCGCTGGCGCGGGGATTTGCGGACGCGAGCGCGCTCAAGCTGCGCCATCACAATGCCGCGCTCCACAACCGGCACGCGCCTGCGGATGCGATCGCCCGCGCCGTCTATGACGCCGCCGAGCAGGCGCGGGTAGAGGCGTTGGGCGCCCGCAGCATGGCGGGAGTGCGAGACAACCTGTCCCACGCGCTCGATCTGCGCCTGAAATCGGATGCGATCACGCGCGCGCGCAATGCGGATGAGGTGCCGCTCTCCACGGCGGTGGCGCTGATGATGCGCGAGCGACTGACCGGAGACGCTCCGCCAGAAGCCGCACGGGCTGGCGTGGAGCTGGTGCGCGAATGGATTGAGGAGAAGGCGGGCGGTGATCTCGATGCCCTGCCGCTCGCGCTCGACGATCAGCGCGCCTTCCAGCAGCTCACCTCCAGCCTGCTCGAGCATCTCTCGCTGGTCGAATCCAATGATCCGCAGGAGCCGACCGACGAGAGCGGCGAGGACGATCAGGATTCCGCCGAGGAGGATGACAGCCAGGAGGGCGACGAGGGCGAGGAACAGCCCGGCGACAGCGACGCCACCACCGAGGCGAGGGGAGAGCAGTCCGAGGGCGAGAGCGAGGACGGCGAGGCCGAATATAGCGACGACGTCGACTCGATGAGCGATGACGACGCGGACGGCATGGGCGATGAAGGCATGCTGCCGGTACGCCCCAACCGGCCAATGTCTGACCTGCCGCCCGGCTTCGACTATAAGGCGTTCACCACCGCGCATGACGAGGTGATCGCCGCGACCGATCTGTGCGATGCCGACGAGCTGGTACGCCTGCGCGGCTTCCTCGATCAGCAGATGGCAAGCCTGCAGGGCGTCGTCACCAAGCTCGCGAACCGTCTCCAGCGCCGCCTGATGGCACAGCAATCGCGCAGCTGGGAGTTCGATCAGGAGGAGGGGATGCTCGATGCTGCCCGCCTTGCCCGCATCGTCATCGACCCTACGCATTCGTTGTCGTACAAGGTGGAGCGCGACACAGAATTTCGCGACACCGTCGTCACGCTCCTGATCGACAATTCAGGGTCGATGCGTGGCCGGCCGATCAGCATCGCGGCGATCAGCGCAGATATCATGGCGCGCACGCTGGAGCGCTGCGGCGTCAAGACCGAGATACTGGGCTTCACAACACGCGCCTGGAAGGGCGGGCTGAGCCGTGAGGACTGGCTCGCCGCCGGGCGCCCGCAGCTCCCCGGCCGCCTCAACGACCTGCGCCATATCGTCTACAAGAAGGCGGATGAGCCATGGCGGCGCGCGCGCACCTCGCTGGGGCTGATGATGCGCGAGGGGCTCTTAAAGGAGAATATCGACGGCGAGGCGCTGCTCTGGGCGCACAGCCGCCTCGTCAACCGGCCGGAGGAACGCCGTATATTGATGGTGATCTCGGACGGCGCGCCGGTGGATGACTCAACGCTTTCCGTCAACAGCGGCGTCTATCTGGAGCGGCATCTGCGGCAGGTGATCGAATGGATCGAGACGCGCTCTCCCGTGCAGCTCGTCGCCATCGGCATCGGGCATGACGTGACCCGATATTATAAGCGCGCGGTGACGATCATGGATGCCGAGCAGCTGGGCGGCACGATGGTGGAGCAGCTGGCCGGGCTGTTCGACGAGGATTGAGGGGGATAGGCCAATGCCCATGACGGTGAGTGAAGCGGTAGCGACGCGGCGTTCGGTGCGGTCGTTTCTTGATACGCCTGTGCCGCTGGAAACGCTGATCCGCGTGATGGACAAGGCTCGGTTCGCACCGTCAGGCTGCAACTTCCAGCCCTGGGAGGCGAGCATCCTCACTGGCGCGCCGCTGAAAGCCCTGCAGGAGAAAATGCAGGCCAGCCCGCCACAAGACCCGCCGGAATATGACTGGTCCGCGCCCAACGTGTCTGAAATTCATAGAGGCCGGTTTTATGATATATCGGAGCGGATGTACGGCGCGCTCGGCGTCGCGCGCGCGGACAAGGCTGCGCGCAACGCCTTCATAAACAGCAATGTCATTTCCTTCGGCGCGCCCGCCGTGTTGCTTTGCTATTTTCCGCGCTTCATGGGGCCGCCGCAATGGTCCGATGTCGGCATGTGGCTGCAGACGGTCATGCTGCTGCTGCGCGAGGAAGGGCTGGATAGCTGCCCGCAGGAATATCTCTGGATGCACGCGCGGCTCATCAAGGAGCATATCGGCGTGTCCGATGAAACCCACATCTTCTTCTGCGGCCTCGCGATCGGCTACCGCGACGAACAGGCGCCGATCAACGCCTTCGAGCGCGCGCGGGTGCCGCTCGATGAACAGGTGCGCTTCATCGGCTTTTGAAGGGCGTTGACCTGCGCGCCCGCCCGCCTCATTAGGCGGGCATGACCGAAACGCCCGCCGCCACGCCCCTGCGCCTGTTCAACAGTCTAACCCGCCAGATCGAGGAGTTTGTGCCTGTCCATGCGGGCGAGGCGCGCGTCTACACGTGCGGGCCGACGGTTTATAACTACCCCCACATAGGCAACATGCGCGCCTATGTGTTTGCCGATACGCTGGGCCGGGTGCTGAGCTTCAAGGGTTATCAGCTTCGCCACATCATCAACATCACCGACGTCGGCCATTTGACTGACGATGCCGATGCCGGTGAGGACAAGATGGAGAAGATGGCGGCCGCCAAGGCGCAGTCGATCTGGGACATAGCGCAGCATTATACGCAGGCCTATTGGGCGGACGTAAAGGCGCTCAATATCCGCCAGCCCGCGCACTGGTCGATCGCGACTGACTATGTGCCGCAGATGATCGCCTTTGCGGAAAGTATTGCGGAAAAACACTGCTACGAGCTGGAAAGCGGCCTGTATTTCGATACCTCTACCGTGGCGGACTATGGGCGGCTGGCCCGCGCCGCGACCGAGGACGGCGAAGGCCGGATCGAGGCGGTCGAGGGCAAGCGCCATGCGGCCGACTTCGCGATCTGGCGCAAGACGCCGCCCGGCGAGAAGCGTCAGATGGAATGGGACTCCCCCTGGGGCAAAGGCGCGCCGGGCTGGCACCTTGAGTGCAGCGTGATGAGCCGCGAACTGCTCGGCCTGCCCTTTGACATCCACACCGGCGGCATCGACCACCGCGAAATCCACCACCCCAACGAAATCGCGCAGAACCAGGCGATTACCGGCTGCGGGTCGCTCGATTGCGCGGAGCATAGCGGCGCACGGGTCTGGATGCACAACAACTTCCTGATCGACCGCACGGGCAAGATGAGCAAGTCGTCCGGCGAGTTCCTGCGGCTGCAGCTGCTGATCGACAAGGGCTTCCACCCGCTCGCCTACCGCATGCTGTGCCTTCAGGCGCATTACCGCAGCGAGCTGGAGTTCAGCTGGGACAACCTCGCGGCGGCGCTGACCCGGCTGAAGCGGATGGTGATGGCCATAGAGCAAACCAAAGCCCGTCATGCTGAACTTGGTTCAGCATCCATCTTTCCTTCCGTTCCGGCAGAATGGACCCTGAAACAAGTTCAGGGTGACGTGGAGGCTATGTTTGCCCCAAATATGGAGCGCTTCGATGCTGCGATTTCCGACGACCTCAGTACGGCCGTGGCGCTAACAATTTTCGATGAAGTACTTGCATTGAAAAAGATCGATCCGGGTGAAAAATTGAAGGTGATCGAGGCAATGGACGCGGTGCTAGGCTTCGGCTTGCTGGAGCTTGATCGGGCATCTTTGCGCATTCGCCCCAAATCTGCCACCATCACCGAAGCCGAAATCGAAGCCGAGCTGGACCGTCGCGCTGAAGCTCGCGCGGCTAGGGACTTCGCAACCTCCGATGCGATCCGTGACAGCCTCGCGTCCCAAGGCGTCGAGGCGATGGACGGCGACCCTCTGCGCTGGGAGTGGAAGCTCGATCTGGGGTAAAAGATGTTCCGTCATCCCCGCGAAGGCGGGGATCCAGTAATGCAGGCTCAGCATGGGCGGCTCTGGATTCCCGCGTGCGCGGGAACGACAGGTTGACGAGTGCGCCTTACCCCGCCGCTTTCACAATCTCCGCCCACTCCGCCTCGTCGATCACGCGGATGCCCAGCTCCGCCGCTTTCTTGAGCTTCGATCCCGCGCCCGGCCCGGCGACCACGAGGTTGGTCGACGCGCTGACCGATCCCGCCGCGCGCGCGCCCAGTCGCTCGGCCTGCGCCTTCGCCTCGTCCCGGCTCATGGTTTCGAGCTTGCCGGTAAACACGATCGTCTGGCCGGAGACAGGGCTTTGCAGCGTCTCTACGACATAGGGCGGCGGGGCCACCTCGCTCAGCAGGTCGTCCCACACATCGCGGTTGTGCGCCTCGTGGAAAAAGTCGCCCAGCGCCTCGGCCACGGCGGGGCCTATGCCCTCGATGCTCGTCAGCTCCGCCTGCGCGGCTTCGTCCTCTCCCGCGCGTTCGGCCACCTCGCGCAGACGCGGTAGCGTTTCGAAGCGCTTTAGCAGGTCCCGCGCCGTCACCGCGCCGATATGGCGGATGCCCAGCCCGAACAGCAGCCGCGCGGCGTCGGGCTCGCGCTTCGCCTCAATGGCGGCGAGGAGATTGTCGACCGACTTCTCCTTCCAGCCCTCGCGCCCCAGCAGCTCCGCCCGGTGCTCGCGCAACCGGAATATGTCCGGCGGCCCATGCTCCAGCCACTTAAGGTCGAAAAACTCCTGGATGCTCTTCTCGCCCAGCCCCTCGATATCGAGCGCGCCGCGCGACACGAAATGCTTCAGCCGCTCGATCCGCTGCGCGCCGCAGATCAGCCCGCCGGTGCAGCGCACATCGACCTCGCCCTCCTCCGCCACCGCCTCGGAGCCGCAGACCGGGCAATGATCGGGGAAGGGGTAGGCATCTCGCGCCTCGTCGCGCGTCAAATTCTCGACGATCTGCGGGATCACATCGCCCGCGCGCTGCACCACCACGCGGTCGCCCGGCCGCACACCAAGCCGCGCGATTTCGTCCCGATTGTGCAGCGTGACGTTGGAGACGACTACGCCGCCCACCGTCACCGGCGTCAGTCGGCCGACCGGGGTCAGCTTGCCGGTGCGCCCAACCTGAATGTCAATGGCCTCCAGCGTCGTCTGCGCCTTTTCGGCGGGGAATTTGTGCGCAATCGCCCAGCGCGGCGCCTTGGCGACAAAGCCAAGCCGCTCCTGCCAGTCCAGCCGGTCGACCTTATAGACCACGCCGTCAATGTCATAGGGCATGTCCGCGCGCAGCTGCTCGATCGCGCGATATTGGCCGAGCAGCGCGTCCGCCCCCTCCAGCCGCACGAAATGTTCGGACAGCGGAAAGCCCCAGCCGCGGATCGCCTGCATGACATCATGCTGCGTATCGCCGGGCAGCGCGCTCGCCACGCCCCAGCCATGGGCGAGAAAGCGCAGCGGCCGCGCGGCGGTGACGCTCGCGTCCTTCTGCCTCAGCGATCCCGCCGCCGCGTTGCGCGGATTGGCGAAGATCTTCTCGCCCGCCGCGGCCTGCCGCTCGTTCAATGCCGTGAAGTCTGCCTTCGCCATATAGACCTCGCCGCGCACCTCGAAGATGGCGGGCGCGTCATCGGGGAGCTGCTGCGGAATGTCGGTGATGGTGCGCACATTGGCGGTCACATCCTCGCCCACCTGCCCATCGCCCCGCGTCGCCGCGCGCACGAGGTGGCCGTCTTCATAGCGGATCGAGAGGGACAGCCCGTCGATCTTGTCTTCCGCCGTCATCGCCACCGGTGTGTCATCGCCCAGCGCGAGATAGCGGCGGATGCGCGCGATGAACTCCGCCACGTCCTCGTCCGCAAAGGCATTGTCGAGGCTCATCATCCGCTTTTCATGCGCGACCTTGGCGAGCGGCGAGCTCTCGACCGACGCGCCGACCTGAGCATTGGGGCTGTCCGCGCGGATAAGATGCGGGAAGGCGCCCTCCAGCGCATTGTTCTCGCGCACCAGCGCGTCATACTCCGCGTCCGAAATTTCCGGCGCATCGTTAGCGTGATAAAGGCGATTGTGCTTCGCGATCTCCTTCGCCAGCCGCATCAGGCGGTTGGCGGCATCGGCTTCGGAGAGGGTGGCGGGGTCAACGCTCACCGAAAACCGTCTCCAAGATTCCGCTCTCGGCTAATTTAGGTAGTTCTATTCCCACTAAATCCAAGCGCTCTAGAGCTTGGTCAAGTTTGTAATGGCTCCCAAAAGAGAAATTGGGTCTCGTTATGCTACCAATGATAACACCCAATGCGCTCAAATCCTCTCGAACTTGTGCAGCGCGCAATCGTATTTTTTCAATATCTTCCCCAAAAAATCTGTACTTTTTTCCTTTTATTTTTCCTGAAATCGATAAAATTGGCGTCTCTATACAAAAGTTTTTCCCTTTATTTTCCATTAGTGTTCCGAACACCTGACCGTGGGTGAGCTTGTTCCTATCTCGTATAGAACTCTCCAATTTCTTGCTTATTTTGCTCCACTTCTCGTAAATAACACTGCCAAAACAAAATGCTGTGTAGCCAGCATCAATTAAGCTTGCCTTTGCTCCCATTCCTTGGGTCGCATAAAATATAGATCTGGAAACAAAATAACTCTCTCCGAATAATGGAAAAAACGCCATCCCCATGCCGTCCTCAAGCGCAGCCCATTGGCTCATGCAATTAGCATAGGTCCAGTTGAACCAAGCCTGTTCCTCGTATGCAGATTCGAACGGGGGACCCTGATGGGGTAATTTTGACATCACACCCGCTCCAGCAATCTATCCGCCTGTGCCCTTGCCTCGGCGGTGATGTCTGCGCCCGAGAGCATACGCGCGATTTCCTCGCGGCGGCCCGCCTCATCGAGCGGCTTCACATCGGTGCGGGTCACGGTTCCTTCCGAGGACTTGGCGATCAGCATGTGCGTCGTCCCGCGCGCGGCGACCTGCGGGCTGTGCGTGACGACAACCACCTGCCCGCCTTCCGCCAGCCGCGCCAAGCGTTCCCCAATCGCGGACGCCACCGCGCCGCCGACGCCGCGGTCGATCTCGTCAAAGATCATCGTCTGCACAGCCCCCTGCTCGGCGAGCGCGACTTTTAGCGCGAGGATGAAGCGTGACAGCTCGCCGCCGGACGCGATCTTGGTAAGCGGGGCGAAAGGCGCGCCGGGGTTGGTGGAAATCAGGAACTCGACCCGGTCGGCACCGCCCGGCCCCCACTGGCTCTCGGGCAGCGGCTCTACACTGGTGCGAAATTTCGCGGCATCGAGCTTCAACGGAGCGAGCTCACCCGCGACCGCCGCGTCCAGCCGCGCCGCCGCCTCGGCGCGCCGCTCGGATAGCGCCTTCGCCGCTGTCTCATAGGCCGCGCGCGTCTCCCGCTCTTCCGCCTCCAGCGCGGCCAGCCCTTCTTCCCCCGCCTCGATCCGCGCGAGCTTGCCCGCCAGCTCCTCGGCCAGCGCGGCAAGGTCATCCGCCTGAACCTGATGCTTCCGCGCCAGCGCGCGCAGGTCGAACAGCCGCGTCTCCACCGCCTCCAGCCGTGCCGGGTCGGCGTTCAGCGCCTCGGCGGCTTGCGCCAACGCATCCTCCGCCTCGCTCGCATCGATCAGCGCACGGTCGAGCAGGGCGAGCGCCTGCGCCAGCAACGGATGCTCCGCGCCGATCCGGTCCAGCCGCCGCGCCGCCTGCCGCAGCTGGGCGAGCCCGCCTTCCGATCCGCCGAACAGCACCTCTATGGCGGAAAGATCATCGAGCAGGCGCGCGCCCTTCTGCATCGTCGCACGTTCCTCGGCCAGCTGCGCCTCCTCGCCCGGCTCCGGCGCGAAGCTCTGCAACTCCGCAACGACATGAGTGAGATAGTCCCGGTCGCGCGCCGCATTGGCCACCTCCTCGCGCGCGCGGCCCAGCGCATCAGCCGCCGCTCGCCACGTGGCATGGGCCGTCGCCACGCCTGCGCTGTCGCACCGGCCAAAGCTGTCCAAAAGCGCGCGATGCCCGGCGGGGTTCAATAGCCCGCGGTCATCATGCTGGCCGTGGATCTCCACCAGCGCCGCCCCCACCTCGCGCAGCAGGGAGGCAGAGCAGGGCTGATCGTTGAGGAAGGCGCGGCTGCCTCCGTCGGCCTTCAAGGTGCGGCGGATGAGGATCGGCTCGCCCGGCTCCACTTCCAGCCCGCTCTCTTCAGCGAGCGCCGCGATGCGTGCCCCCGCCGCGCCCGGATCGAAGCTGGCGGTGACGCTCGCCTGCGCCTCTCCGCTGCGCACCAGCCCGCTATCCGCCCGCATGCCCAGCGCCAGCCCGAGCGAATCCAGCAGGATCGATTTGCCTGCGCCGGTCTCTCCGGTCAGCACGCCAAGGCCCGGCGCAAACTCGAGATCCAGCGCCTCGATCAGCACGACATTGCGGATAGAAAGCGCGGTCAGCATCGCCGCGCTAATTCACGCCCCGGCGCCATGTTCCCGGATGAGCTTGTAACTATGCTCATACCATTTGGTGCCGGGATAGTTGGCGCCCAGCACGGCGGCGGCTTTCTTCGCCTCCTCGGGAATGCCCAGCGCAAGATAGCTCTCGACCAGACGCTCCAGCGCCTCGGGCGTGTGCGTCGTCGTCTGATAGGTATCGATCACATTGCGGAAACGAAGGGTCGCCGCCAGCCACTGGCCACGCCGCTGATAGAAGCGGCCGATTTCCATCTCCTTGCCGGCGAGGTGATCGTTGACGAGGTCGAGCTTCAGCCGCGCGTCAGCCGCATATTCGGTCTGCGGATAACGGCGGATCAACTCGCCCAGCGCGTCGCGCGCCTGCTCTGTCACCTTCTGGTCACGGGTCACGTCGGCGATCTGCTCGTAATAGCTGAGCGCGATCAGATAAAAGGCGTAGGGCGCGTCCTTGTTGCCGGGGTGGATCGCGAGAAATCGCTGCGCGCCGGACACCGCCTCGGTATAGTCCCGGTTCATATAATAGGAGAATGCGCTCATCAGCTGCGCGCGCCGCGCCCAGGGCGAATAGGGATGCTGGCGCTCCACCTCGTCAAACAATTGCGCGGCGAGCTTGTACTGCCCCGAATCGAGCCGATACTTCGCGCTGTTGTAGAGCGTCGACACATCACGCGCGACATAATGGGTGTCGCCCTTGTTCTTGCCCGTGGAACAGGCGGAAACAAGGGTCGCGGCGGCAAGCGCGCAGAATGCGAGGCCAATCGGGCGGGGGAGTTTGAACAGCATGGCACCGCTCATAACGCAGGGCGGAAGGTTCGCCAAGCGGATCGTTAGCGAGGCGCGAACTTCACGTGCTGGCTGTGGGTCAGGCCTTTTCCAGCGTGCATTGCAGCGGGTGCTGGTTCTGCCGGGCGAAGTCCATCACCTGGTTCACCTTGGTTTCCGCGACCTCATAGCTGAACACACCGCAGATGCCGACTCCGCGCTGATGCACATGCAGCATCACGCGGGTGGCCTCTTCCATGTCCATCTTGAAGAAGCGCTGGAGCACATGGACGACAAATTCCATCGGCGTATAGTCGTCGTTCAGCATCAGCACCTTGTAGTGGGACGGGCGCTTGGTCCGGGTGCGCGTACGCGTGGCGACGCTTACGCCAGGGCCGGAGGGGCCGCCGTCGTCCTCGCCGCGATCGCCGGCCATTCGCACGCCCAGCATCTGACTGCTAACTCCGCACCTGTCGCTCATCCCGGCAAATATGGCGGGAGAGAGCCAGTTCGGCAAGGGGCGGCGCGACTATTCGTGGCAGGAAAATCATATGCAGCCATTATAGCGCACCAAGTCATGAAAAAAGCCCTACCTCCGCTTGGGGAGGCAGGGCCTTTCATTTCAGCGCCGGAAAGATCAGGCGGCGATCGAGCGGACCTTCTCGGTCATGATCGAGACGCGGGTGCTGATCGGCTGCACGACATCGCCCGCCAGCTTCAGCATGGCTTCGCTGTTCTTGGCGGCTTCCTTGGCGAAAGCGTCAAAGCTGCTGGAGAGCAACTCGCTCTGGAGCTGGAAGAACTCGGCCGGGCTCTTGGCGGCTGCGAGCGTCTTCATCGCGGCGGAGGCCTTCTCGAAGGTCACGCGGCCATATTCGGCGGCGTCCTGGCCCAGCGTCTCGACGCCCTTGGTCGCGATCTTGCCGGATTCAACCAGAGCCTCGACATTGCCCTTGGCGAGCTCGCTCAGCTCTTCCATCGCCTTGCTGGACTTCTCAACACTGGCCTTGGTCTTCTCGCTCATTTCGGCGAAGGCGGCCTCAAAACGGCCCTTTGCTTCCTCGGCAAGCTTCTTGGTGGTCTCGATAACATCTGCCATGATTTCTGTTCCTTTCTGCTCGGCTGGTTCCGCTGCCTCGGTGATGAGAGGTGCCGCCTCTTCGGCGATCGCCTCGACCGGCGGCGCGGAGGGCGCCAATATTTCAATGTGCTCGGCTGTCGGTTCTTCAGTCTGTTCTGTTATTATATCATCGACCGGGGCGAGATCCGCCGCGGTCAGCTCCGGCGCAGGTTCGGGCGCGAAGGCCGGTTCGGCCAGCGCGACCGGCACAGGCGCCGGCTTTGTCAGTTTTGCCGTCGCGGCTTTGCGGGCGGCGATCTTGGGCGTCGCCTTCGCGACGGTGCCCGAGGAGATTTTCTTCGGGCGTCCCGGCTTTTTGGGTGTGCCAGTCATCACGAACTCCCTTATGCTGCATCGCAACATAATTATAGAGGCGCGGATTGTCAAGCGCTTTTTGTGCGGCGCAACATAAGCCTGTCGAGCGCCGTTTTGGCGTGATTATCAGCGGCTTTTCACGTAGCTGCCGGGCGCGGGTTCCAGCGCCTTAAGCTTGCCTTTTCCGGGGATTCTTGCGCCCTTAACCGGCACCGTCTCTGCGTCCTGCGCCTTGAGCCAGCTCACCCAGTCCGGCCACCAGCTCCCCTTGGTTTCCTTCGCAGCTGCGATGAATTCCTCCAAAGTGGATGCGGTTTTCGCGCAGGTCCAATATTGATACTTGTTGTCCGCCGGCGGATTGACCACGCCCGCGATGTGCCCGGATCCCGCGAGTAGAAACCGCATCGGGCCAGAGAAATGCCCGGTCAGCTTCCACACGCTCTTGAGCGGCGCGATATGGTCCTCCCGCCCCGCCTGCACATAGACCGGCGTCTTCACCTTGCGCAGATCGATCGGCGTGCCCTCGATGCTGATCGCGCCGGGCGTCACCAGCTTGTTGTCGCGATAGAGCTCGGTCAGATATTGCCTGTGCCATTTCGCGGGCAGGTTGGTGGTGTCGCCGTTCCAGTAGAGCAGATCGAACGGCGGATAGTCCGACCCTAACAGGTAGTTGTTGACGACATAGTTCCAGATGAGGTCGCGCCCGCGCAGCAGGTTGAAGGTCGCGGCCATATAGCGCCCGTCGAGATAGCCGGGGGCGGAGAGCTGATCGACCAGCTTCAACTGCTCGTCATCGATGAACAGGCTGAGGTCGCCCGCATCCTGAAAATCGACCTGCGCGGTAAAGAAGGTCGCGCTCTTGACCTTGTCGGCCTCGCCCCGCGCCGCCAGCCACGCCAGCGTGGCGGCCAGAGTCGTTCCCGCCACGCAGTAGCCGATGGCGTGCACATTCTTCACGCCCAAAAGGGAGCGCACCGTATCGATCGCGTCGACCTGACCGCGCACGATATAGTCGGCCCATTCCAGGTCCTTCATGCTGGCGTCGGCGGATTTCCAACTTACTATGAACACACTGATGCCCTGATCGACCGCCCATTTGACGAAGCTCTTATGCGGTGAAAGATCGAGGATATAAAAGCGGTTGATCCACGGCGGAAAGATGACGAGCGGCGTCTCCAGCACCTTCTTCGTAGTCGGCTCATAATGGATCAGCTGATAGAGCGGCGTCTCCTTGATGACCTTGCCCGGCGTCGCGCCGATGTTGACGCCCAGCTCGAATTTGCTGCCGTCGGTGTGGGTAAGCTGGCCCTTGCTCAAGTCCGCCAGCATATGCTGCAGCCCGCGAACTAGGTTTTCGCCCCGGCTTTCCAGTGTCTTTTCGAGCACGACCGGATTGGTGAGCGGGAAGTTGCTCGGGGCCAGCGCATCGACCATCCCCTGCGTCGCGAACTTGAGCTGCTCCTTGTGCTTGGCGTCCAGCCCGTCGACGCTGTCGGACAGGCGAAGCATGTAATCCGACAGCAATAGATAGCTTTGGCGCATCAGATCGAAGAACGGATTTTCGCTCCATTTCGGGTCGGTGAAGCGGCGGTCCTTGCGCGCTGCCGGGCTGCCCTCCGGTGCTGCGTTGTTTGCGGGGTCGGCGTCAAGGAAGCGCTGCCAGAGCGCGATGGATTCCTTGGCGAAGTCGCTCTGCACCTTTGCCAGCAGCTCCGGCTGGAACACCAGTGGTGCGGACATCATCGCAGACTGTGTTGCGGATTGTGCCGCCTCGATCGGCTTCTGGCTCGTCATCGCACCGGCGGCATATTCCATCAGCAGCTGCTGCGCCTGCCCGATAGAGCGTGTCCAGTGCTGCATGTCGTCCAGAGTGGGCAGAGTACCGAGCGGGCCGGGTTCGCTTTTCACTGTGCCCTCGCTCACCGCCGCTCTCCCGCAATTCGCCTAAAATGGCCCGCCGGGTCTGGCGACCGGCGTGAAGCCGGTATATAGCGGGCGACGCACCGTGCGACAATAGCATGTTGCAGTGCAGCAATTAAGGAAAGTCACACCCATGTCCGAGGAATTCTACCGCATCAAGCGCCTGCCCCCCTATGTCATCGCGGAAGTGAACGCGATGCGGGCCGCCGCGCGTGCTGCCGGAGAGGACATCATCGACCTCGGCATGGGCAACCCGGATCTGCCGCCCCCGCCGCATGTGATAGAGAAGCTATGCGAGGTGGCGCAAAAGCCGGACGCGCATGGCTATTCGCAGTCCAAGGGCATTCCGGGGCTGCGCAAGGCGCAGGCGAATTATTATGCGCGCCGCTTTGGCGTGGATGTCGATCCGGAGACGGAAGTCGTCGTCACCATGGGGTCGAAGGAGGGGCTGGCAAGCCTCGCCACCGCGATCACCGCGCCGGGTGATGTCGTGCTCGCGCCCAATCCCAGCTATCCGATCCACACCTTCGGCTTCATCATTGCAGGCGCGACGATCCGCTCCGTGCCGACCACGCCGGACGAGAATTACTGGCGCTCGCTCGACCGCGCGATGGCGTTCACCGTGCCGCGCCCGTCGATCCTCGTCGTCAACTATCCCTCGAACCCGACGGCCGAGACGGTGGACCTCGCGTTTTACGAGCGGCTGGTGGCCTGGGCGAAGGAGAACAAGGTGTGGATCTTGTCAGACCTCGCCTATTCCGAGCTGTATTTCGATGGCAACCCGACGCCCTCCATCCTGCAGGTGCCGGGCGCGAAGGATGTCGCGATCGAGTTCACCTCCATGTCCAAGACCTACTCGATGGCGGGCTGGCGCATGGGCTTTGCCGTCGGCAACAAAAAGCTGATCGCCGCGATGACGCGGGTCAAATCCTACCTCGATTATGGCGCGTTCACGCCGATCCAGGCGGCGGCCTGCGCAGCTCTGAATGGCCCGCAGGATATCGTCGCAAAGAACCGCGAACTCTATCACAAGCGCCGCGATGTGCTGGTCGAGAGCTTCGGCCGCGCGGGGTGGGACATCCCGCCCGCCCGCGCCTCGATGTTCTGCTGGGCGCCGCTGCCCCCGGCGCTGAAGGACATGGGCAGCCTCGAATTTTCCAAGCAGCTGCTCAGCCACGCCAAGGTCGCGGTCGCGCCCGGCGTCGGCTATGGCGAGGACGGCGAGGGCTTCGTCCGCATCGCCATGGTCGAGAACGAGCAGCGCCTGCGCCAGGCCGCCCGCAACGTGAAGAAATATCTTCAGAGCATGGGTGTCAACACCCCGTCCGGCAAATCAGCGGTCGGCTGAAGCAAAGGGTAGCCGCATGGCGAGCGTTCCCCATGTGTCGCACGTCGTGCAGGCGATCCAGCTGTCGGTCGCGCCGGTGTTCCTGCTCGCGGGCATCGGCGGATTCCTGAACGTGTGCGCGGCGCGGCTCGCCCGTGTGATCGACCGCGCCCGTATCGTGGAAGAGCGGCTGACGCGGGCGCGCGGCGCGGAGCATGACCGGCTGCTTCACGAAATCCGCACGCTCGACGTACGCATCCGCATCGTCAACAACTGCATCTCGCTCTCGGTACTGAGCGCATGCCTTGTGTGCACCGTGGTCACGCTGCTGTTCGCCAATCAGCTGTTCGCCAATCAACTGGATACGCCGATCGCGCTGATGTTCGTCGGCGCGATGCTCTCCATCGGCGTCGCGTTCGCGCTGTTCATCGTCGAGACGCGCAAAGGCTCATCCGTGGTGCGAATTCGCGCGGAGATCCTCTCCCACAAGGAAGAGGGGCAGGACTGAAAGCGCACCGTCGGAATGCGACACAATTGCGGACATTTGTGCAATCGGCTAGGCTTGGCGGCACAGCGGATATCTGGTAAACGCAACTGGTTCGCGTGACTGGCGAGATAAAGTGGATCACCACTGTGAAGCGCGAATAGCAAAGCCGCTCGCCTGGGCACCCACTAAGCAGGAGCTGCCCATATGCCCGATCCCACCGCAATTTATAACTGGCGTCGCCAAGACGACCGTATCACAACCTCGGGTCAACCTACCGAGGCGCAGCTTGTCGAACTAAAGAAGCTCGGAGTTAGGCATGTAATCAATCTAGGACTACATACACATGAGAAGGCTCTACCCGATGAAGCTTCATGTCTAGCCGATCTGGGTTTGACCTATATCCATATTCCAGTGGAATTTGATCACCCAACCGAAACGGACTTCGCTCAGTTCTGCGACGTTATGGCCCAGCTCTGTGACAAACCGGTGCATATTCATTGCATTGCCAATATGAGGGTTTCTGCTTTCCTCTATCGTTGGCAGCGAGACGTTGAGGGGATCGATGAAGAGCAAGCAAGAAAACTGATGGACTCAGTTTGGCAGCCCGGAGGTATCTGGGCTGAATTCATTGGAGACATCGCGTCTGGCTCGCTTCCTCATCGTGGGCCAAAATAGGTATTTGGATTTCTGGGGGTCAACGCGTAGAAGATCATCCTGAAACTGGAAGGGCGGCCAGCCCCGTTAATCCACCCGCTTCTACTCCTCCCGCCCCTTGAGCTCGTCCCCGCGCACATGCGCTACGTGGATCACGTTGGTCGAGCCGGGCGTGCCGAAGGGGACGCCAGCCAGCACGATGATCTTGTCCGATGCGCCCGCGAGCCGGTTGCGCAGCGCCATGCGCCGGGCCTTGCCGATCATCTCTTCAAAGCTGCCGATGTCCTTGGTGCGCACCGCATGCGCGCCCCAGAGCAGGCCCATGCGCCGCGCCGTCTCCATCTTGGGCGTCAGCGCGAGGATCGGCGTCTGCGGCCGCTCGCGCGAGACGCGGCGCACCGTGCTGCCCGATGAGGTGAAACAGACGATCGCCTTGGCGTCGACCGTGCGGGTGATGCTGCCGGCCGCCTCGGCCAGCGCGTCCGCCGTGGTGGCGTCAGGCTTGGTTTCGGTGAAGTGCAACCGGGCGAGATAGCCGGGGTCGCCCTCCACGCTCTTGGCGATGCTGTCCATCATCGCCACCGCCTCGCGCGGCCAGTCGCCTGCCGCCGTCTCGGCCGAGAGCATGATCGCGTCGGCGCCGTCATAGACCGCTGTCGCCACGTCAGAGACTTCCGCGCGCGTCGGCGTCGGCGCCTTGATCATCGATTCAAGCATCTGCGTCGCCACGACCACCGGGCGGCCCATGCGCCGGGCACAGGCGACGATATGCTTTTGCAGCGGCGGCACGTCCTGCGGCGGCAGCTCGACGCCCAGGTCCCCGCGCGCGACCATCACGCCGTCCGCCAGCTCCAATATCTCGTCAAGCCGCTGGATAGCGGCAGGCTTTTCGATCTTCGCCATCAGCGCGCCATAGCCGCCCATCAGCCGCCGCGCCTCGGCCAGATCCTCCGGCCGCTGCACGAACGACAGCGCGATCCAGTCCGCGCCCTGATCGATCGCGAAGGCAAGATCGCGCCGGTCCTTCTCGGTCATCGCCGCCATCGGCACCACCACATCGGGCACATTGACGCCCTTGCGGTTGGAGAGAGGCCCGCCGATCTCGACGATTGTCTCGATACGCTCCGGCTCCACGCTCTTCACCCTCAGCACCAGCTTGCCGTCGTCGATCAGCAGGCGCGTTTCGGGCTGGAGGGCGGCGTAGATCTCCGGGTGGGGCAGGTTGACGCGGCGATTATTGCCGGGCGCCTCGTTGCGATCGAGCGTGAAACTCTGCCCGGCTTTCAGCATCACCATATTATCGACGATCGTGCCGACACGCAGCTTAGGCCCCTGAAGGTCCGCGAGGATTGTCGTCGGGCGGCCGAATTCCTTTTCGAGCGCCCGGATATCGGCAATGTTGGCGGCATGCGCCTCGTGCGCGCCATGGCTCATATTGAGGCGGAAAGCATCGGCGCCTGCAAGAAACAGCTCGCGGATCATCTCCGCGCTGCCGCTGGCGGGGCCCAAAGTGGCGAGAATGCGTACCTTGCGTTCGCGCGGAGAAAGCGTTTTCAAAATTAGTCCCCATATTGGTGGAAGTGCGGCTGTCCCCATTGTTATAGGCCGCCAGACCCCGTGCTACGGGCGTGATAGCGGAGAAATGTTAACCATGAGCGAACCAGTTATCAATGATCAAGCCGCCGCCGCGGCGTTTCGTCGACTCGTGCGCCACCTGCGGTATCGGACCGACACACAGAATGTCGATCTGATGGGCCTGGCCGGCTTCTGTCGCAACTGTTTGGCGGACTGGCTGGCCGAGGCCGACGGCGCGATGAGCAAGGATGCCGCGCGCGAGGCGATCTATGGCATGCCCTATGCGGAATGGAAGGCGAAGCACCAGAGCGAGGCCACGCCAGAGCAGATCGCGCGCATGGAAGAAAGCGTGGCAAAGAACAAGGCGAGCCATTAAGGGTCACGCCCACCCGATTCACTATAAGGAGACCCCATGAGCGAGGGCAATGTTGCCGCAGACCAGCTGCGCCTGTTTATCGAGCGCATCGAGCGGCTGGAGGAAGAGAAAAAGGGCATCGCGGATGACGTGAAGGATGTCTATGCGGAAGCCAAGGCAACCGGCTATGATGTGAAGACGATGCGGCAGATCGTCCGCCTGCGCAAGCTGGAGAAGCATGTGCGGCAGGAGGCCGAGGCGCTGCTCGAGACATATAAGGCTGCGCTCGGTCTCGAATAGTCGGCGCGCCGAAGGAGACAGGCATGACCCAATCCCCTTGGGGCGCGAGCCCCGAAGCCAGCGGCGGCGGCAGCGAGATGATCGTCACCACTACTCCGACTGTGGAGGGCCGCCCGGCGCAGCAGCATTTCGGCATCGTCACCGGCGAGGTGATCGTCGGCGCGAACATCTTTCGTGATCTGTTCGCCGGCATCCGGGATATCGTCGGCGGGCGGGCGGCATCCTATGAGAATGTGCTGCAAAGCACGCGCGAGCAGGCGCTCGGAGAGATGCGGATGCGCGCGGCGGAGCTGGGCGCGAATGCGGTCGTCGGCGTCGATCTCGATTATGAGGTGCTCGGCTCCAACGGCTCGATGCTGATGGTCTCTGCCACCGGGACCGCCGTCCGCATATGATCGCGGCGGTTGCGATGTGGATGCGCGCCCGCTAGAGAGCCAGCCATTCCTCATCTCTAGCCAAGGAGCAGGCCGTGGCAGGCCATAGCAAATTCAAGAACATCATGCATCGCAAGGGCGCGCAGGACAAAAAGCGCTCTGCCATGTTTTCCAAGCTCTCGCGCGAGATCACCGTCGCCGCGAAGATGGGCATGCCAGACCCGGACATGAACCCGCGTCTGCGCCTCGCGGTCAACGCCGCCAAGGCGCAGTCCATGCCCAAGGACAATATCCAGCGGGCGATCGACAAGGCATCGAAGGGCGATGGCGAGAATTACGAGGAAGTGCGCTACGAGGGCTATGGCCCCGGCGGCATCGCCATCATCGTCGAGGCGCTGACGGACAATCGCAACCGCACCGCCACCAATGTGCGCACGGCTTTCTCGAAAAACGGCGGCAACCTCGGCGCATCCGGCGCGGTGAGCCACGGGTTCGACCGCATGGGCCTGATCGAATATCCCGCCGCTGTGGGGGACGAGGAAAAAGTGCTGGAAGCCGCGATCGAGGCGGGCGCGGAGGATGTGGAATCCTCGGAAGACGGCCACAGCATCTGGACCGCGATGGACGCGCTGCACGAGGTCGCGAAGGCGCTGGAAGTGAGCCTTGGCCCGGCCGAAGGCGCCAAGCTCGCCTGGAAGCCGCAGACCAGCGTGGAGGTGGACGAAGGCACCGCCGGCACGCTGATGAAGCTTATCGACACGCTGGAGGATGACGACGACGTCCAGACCGTCTGGGGTAACTACGACATCTCGGACGATGTGATGGAGAGACTGGGATAAGTCTGATCCTCGGCCTCGATCCCGGCCTTGGCACCACCGGCTGGGGGCTGATCATGGCCGATGGCAACCGCCTGAGCCATATCGCCAACGGCCAGATCAAGACCGACGCCAAGGATGCGCTGGCCAACCGCCTCCTCGCGCTCGACGCTGCGCTGACCGACCTCATCCTCGCCCACAAGCCGGACGGCGCGGCCGTGGAGGAGGTGTTTGTCAACGCCAACCCGCAATCGACGCTGAAGCTCGGGCAGGCACGCGGCGTCGTGCTGTTAAACGCCGCGCGCGCCGGAATCGAGGTGGGCGAATATGCGGCGCGGCTGGTGAAGAAGTCGGTCGTGGGCGTCGGCAATGCCAGCAAGGATCAGGTCCATGCGATGATCGCGCGCCTGCTCCCCGGCGCGCCGATCAGCGGGGCGGACGCGGCGGACGCGCTCGCCGTCGCCATCACCCACGCCCATCACATGGCCAGCGCCCGCCGCCTCATTTCCCGATAAAGAGGAACCCCGCCGCGCCCATGATGCAGGCGAACGCGCACAGATGGCGCCAGCCCAGCGGCTCTTTCAGCACCAGCACCATGAACGCGCCGAACACCAGCAGCGCGATGCACTCCTGCGCGATCTTGAGCTGGCCGCCGCTCCATCCGCTCGCATAACCCAGCCGGTTGGCGGGCACCGCGAGGCAATATTCCAGCAGCGCGATGCCCCAGCTGATAAGGATCACCGCGAACAGCGGTTTCGTCATTCCTCCTTTCAGGTGCCAGTACCAGGCGATGGTCATGAAAATGTTGGAGGCGAACAGCAGGGCGAGTGTCGGCATAGGTGCGATCCTATGGTCGGGGTCGCATCCTGCCAATGATTTTATCATGGAAACGAAGCGTGAACACGGTTAAGGAAGGCACATGATCGCGCACTTGAAGGGAATATTGGCGTCGACGGGGGCGGATGGCGCCGTGGTGGACGTGAACGGCGTCGGCTATGCCTTCGGCGCGTCTGCGCGCACGCTCTCGGCGCTGGGTGCGGTGGGCGATGCCGTGACGGTACACACCGAAATGCTGGTGGGCGAGGATTTCATCCGGCTGGTCGGCTTTGCCACCGATGCGGAGCGGGACTGGTTTCGCCTGCTCACCGGTGTGCAGGGCGTCGGCGCGAGGGTGGCGCTGGCGATATTGTCTGTGCTGGATGGCGCGGAGCTGCACCGCGCCATCGCCGCGCAAGACAAGGCGATGGTCGCCCGCGCGAACGGCGTGGGGCCTAAGCTCGCCGAGCGGATCGTGCGTGAGCTGAAGGACAAGACCGGCACGATCCTCACCAGCCCGATGGCAATCGGCGGCGCGGGCATGGCGCCGGGCGCGGGCGGGATTGCACCTGCAGGCGGCATCGCGGCGGACGCGCTGAGCGCGCTCACGGGCCTAGGCTTCAAGCCCTATGAGGCGAGCGTGGCGGTGGCGGCGGCTGAAGCGGAACTGGGCGACGGCGCGAGCCTCGACGCGCTGGTGCGTCTCGCGCTCAGGAAGGCGGCGAAGTGATAGATCGACAAATTCCTACGAATCCCTATAATAATCCTATGGCCCAGCTTAACGTCTCCATTCCGCCCGCCCTCAAGACGTGGATCGACCATCGCGTTGCCGAGGGGCGCTATTCTTCCGCCAGCGATTATGTCCGCGATCTTGTCCGGCGCGATCAGGAGGCCGAGGCCGACGATATAGCGTGGGTCAAGGCACGGCTGGCGGAAGGCATGGCTTCGGGCATTTCAGACGAGAAGCCAGAGACGATCATCGAGAATATTATCGCCAGACGGCGGGCAAGGCGTGGCTGAAATTGAGTTTACCAATGCGGCCGTCGCGGACCTGAGCGAGATAGACGATTATAGCCTTGCGCATTTTGGCGAGGACGCGGCGGAAGCCTATATGCGCGGCTTTGACAAGGCGTTTGTGCTGTTGCGGGATCATCCGCAGGCAGGCGCGGCTGCGGCAGGACAAGGCAAGTCCTATCGCTGCCTCGCACATCGGAAACATCGCATTTTCTATAGGGTGGAAGATGATAAAGTCCTGATCGTCCGCATCCTCCATCATGCGCGCGATGCGAAGGGGATGCTGGGGGAGGCGAGGTGATGAGGAATGCTGTAAAAGTATTTTGTACAATTTCAACGGTGACATCAATGTTGTGTTGGTCTGTTGTTGCCAATGCTAAAGATGAGTTGTGCAAAAAATTGCATTCGTTTGTCGCAGATCAAAAAGCCGAAACAGCGGACCCGGCTCCCCGCCACTGGGTTGAATTCCATTGGGGTATCAACCCAGATCCTAACACGTTTTGGTCTGTAGGGTGTCTGCATTCGAGCGACTTGTCATCCAAACAATTTTGTGGCTGGTTATTGGACCACACTTCGCGGGAGTTTAGTAATTTTCTGCCAATCAGAATACAGCAGTGCATGGGATTTAGCTTTCCCAAAAATCGCAAAAACGAATGGCATTTGACCGACGGGGAGATCAGGCACGATATAAAAGATGGCTGGTTAGTGCTCGAGATGACAACCAGAGACCTCCAGCCCGGTGAGAGTGCGTTACGTATTTCGTATGATACCATCGACGTAAAATTTGAGCCGGATGAATTACCTCCAATCAAGCCAGCCATGTGTGGCGTAGAACCCAACTAACAATGACCTCCTCCCCCCTCCTCTCCGCGTCACGCAAGCCTGAAGACATAGACGCTGCGCTGCGCCCCAAAACGCTCGACGAATTCGTGGGCCAGAAGGCCGCGCGCGAGAATCTGCGCATCTTCATCGAGGCCGCCCGCAATCGCGGCGAGGCGCTCGATCATGTGCTTTTCTTCGGCCCCCCCGGCCTCGGCAAGACCACGCTGGCGCAGATCGTTGCCAAGGAGATGGGCGTTGGTTTCCGCGCCACCTCCGGCCCGGTCATCGCCAAGGCGGGGGATCTTGCCGCGCTGCTCACCAATCTCGATGAAGGCGATGTGCTGTTCGTGGACGAAATCCACCGCCTCAACCCCGCGGTCGAGGAGATCCTCTACCCGGCGATGGAGGACCGCGCGCTCGATATCATGATCGGCGAGGGGCCGTCCGCGCGCTCGGTGCGGATCGATCTGCCGAAGTTCACGCTGGTGGGCGCCACCACGCGGCAAGGCCTGCTCACCACGCCGCTGCGCGACCGCTTCGGCATCCCGGTGCGGCTGCAATTCTATACGGTGGAGGAGCTGGTGCAGGTGGTGAGCCGCGCCGCCCGCCTGCTCGGCCTTGCCATCACCGATGACGGCGCGGTGGAGGTGGCTCGCCGCTCACGCGGCACACCGCGCATCGCCGGGCGGCTGCTGAGGCGTGTGCGCGACTTTGCCGATGTCGCGGGCGCGGCGCAGGTCGATGCGCGCACGGCGGACGCGGCGCTTAACCGGCTGGAGGTCGACAGCCTCGGCCTCGATGCGATGGACCGGCGCTATCTGATGATGATCGCGGACATCTATAAGGGCGGCCCGGTCGGCGTCGAAACGCTGGCGGCCGGGCTTTCCGAGCCGCGCGACACGATCGAGGAAGTGATCGAGCCGTATCTCATCCAGCTCGGCCTCGTCGCGCGCACCGCGCGCGGGCGCTGTCTCAATGCGGGCGGCTGGAAGCATCTTGGCCTTAATCCGCCCGCCAATACGCAGGACGGGCTGTTCGATCCCTGAGTTAAGCGCCATTTCGCCCTTTGCCATGGACTCCCGCCTCGGTTACACAGGCGCCCATGTCCGCAGCCGCCGCAACCCTGCCTCCAGCATTAGCGCCCACCTCGGGTGTTTTTGCGCAAGGCGCGCATCATTTCCCGGTGCGCGTCTATTTCGAGGATACGGACGCGGGCGGCGTCGTCTATCACGCCAACTATCTGCGCTTCATGGAGCGCGCGCGGTCGGATATGCTGCGCCTGCTCGGCATCAGCCAGCGCGGCGCGCTCGATGACGGCGCGGGTGTCTACGCCGTGTCCCAAGTCGACATCGCTTTTCGCGCACCCGCAAAGCTCGACGATGACCTCATCGTCATCAGCCGCATGACCGGCGTCGGCGGCGCAACCGTTTCCATCGCCCAGCAGGTCATGCGGGGGCAAACCCTGCTCGCGGACGCCTCCGTCACCGTCGCCTTTCTCTCGGCCCAGGGCCGACCCAAACGCCAGCCCAAAGACTGGGTTGCGCGCTTCACCAGCATCACTTCAGGGGAGCCAAGCCCGCAATGACCACGCCCGCACTCGCCCTTGCCGGGGAGGCCGCCACCTTGTCTCCGCTGGCGCTCTTTCTTCAGGCGGACATCGTCGTCAAGGTCGTGATGGTCGGCCTGTTGGCCGCCAGCGTATGGACATGGGGCATCATCATCGCCTTTTCGATGCGTGCGGGCGGGATTGCGCGCAAGTGCGACGCCTATGAAAAGGAGTTCTGGCGCAGCGAGGATATTGACGGCTTTTACGACAAGCGCGGCAAGGACCCGATCCCCAGCGCGCGCATCTTCGCGGCGGCGGTGGCGGAGTGGCGCCGCTCGACCCGCCTGCGCACGGTTGACCGGGACGGAACGCGCGACCGCCTCTCCACCGCAATGGCAAGCGCAGTGGGCGTGGAGGTCGATGCGCTGGCGGACCGGCTCAATATATTGGCGACCGTCGGCGCGGTTGCGCCGTTCGTGGGGCTGTTCGGTACCGTCTGGGGCATCATGCGCAGCTTCACCGCCATCGCTGCCCAGCAGAACAGCAGCCTCGCCGTGGTTGCGCCGGGCATCGCCGAGGCGCTGTTCGCCACCGCTATCGGCCTGTTCGCAGCCATTCCGGCGGTGATCGCCTACAACCGCTTTTCCCACCGCATCAACCGGCTTGAAGCGAGTCTCGGCCGCTTTGCCGATGGCCTCTACGCCACCCTCAGCCGAGAGCTGGAGCGCGACTGATGGCGATGGGCACGGTCCCCTCCTCCCGGCGCGGGCGGCGCCGGGCGCCGATGGCGGAGATCAACGTCACGCCGCTGGTCGACGTGATGCTGGTGCTGCTCATCATCTTCATGGTGACGGCACCGCTGCTGGTCACCGGCGTTGCCGTGAAGCTGCCGGAGAACCGCGCGAAGGCGCTGGAAACCAACGACAAGCCCACGGTGATCTCGCTCACGGCGGAGGGTGCGTCGTTCATCAACGATGCGCAGGTGAGCGCGGCGGAGCTTGACGAGCGCATTTCGGAAATAGCCGCCGCCCATGCCGGGCTGGAACCGCCGCAGATCTTCGTGCGGGCGGACGCGCGGCTCGATTATGGGCGGGTAATGCAGGTGATGGGCGCGCTGAACGCGGTCGGGCTCAACCGGATTGCGCTGGTCAGCACCGCCGATGCCGGACGCGCGGGCGACGGGGGCGCGGATATCGAGGATAATCCGGCGGCCGTCAGCATCGGTTCACAATAGCACATTAGTCTGGCGCGATGGACCGCACGGAAAAAATCGGGCTGGGGGTTGCGGGGGCGGGGCATGTGCTGCTGTTCGCGGCGCTCTCCTCGCACTGGCTGTCGGTCGATCCGCTGAAGCTCGACAATGAGCCGATCGAGATCAGCATCGCGGACGAGGTGGCGCTGCGCTCCGCCGCGCCGAAGATCGCCGACGCGCCGCCGCCGCCCGCAGCCTCTTCGCCCGCGCCGCCCGATCAGGTGGAGTCTCCCGCGCCCACGCCTGCGCCGGCACCGCCCGCGCCGAGGGTCGCCGTCCCTGCGCCTGTGCCCACGCCCAGCCCGAAGCCGTTGCCCAAGGCCCAGCCAAGGCTACCCGCCCCTGCGCCCGCCGCCACGCAACCCAGGGCGAAACCAAGCCCCGCCGCCCCCGCAAAGCCGCGCAGCGCGGGGCTGAAGCTCGACACCAGCGACTGGATCAAGCCCTCATCTGGCGCCAACCCGCAGGCCAAGCCCAGCGACGGCGCGCCCGCCTCCAGCGTCGACCCAGCGCAACAGAGCGCTCTTCGCGCGGAGATCCGCCGCCAGATCAAGCCTTATTGGAAAGCACCCACCGGTGCGGATGCAGACCAGCTGCGCACCACCATTGCCGTCCGCCTCGCGCGGGACGGCGCGCTGATCGGCGATCCCGAGGTTGTCAGCACCACCGGCCAGACGGCCAGCAATCGCGGGCAGGTGCGCCTGCATCAGGAGCAGGCGCTCAAAGCCGTCCGCCTCGCCGCGCCTTTCCAACTCCCGCCAGACCTCTATGATGGCTGGAAGTCCTTCACCGTCAATGTCGACAGGAAGCTCTCGCAATGATTCGCCTTGCCTCGTTCGTCACCCTTCTCGCGCTGGCTTGGGCCATGCCCGCCGCCGCGCAGCTTTCCGTCGACGTGACCGACGACAGCGGCTCGAACTCGCTCAAGGTGGCGGTCCCCGCGCTGCCGACCGGCCAGAGCGTATCCACGCCTGCAGGCACGACCGACGAGCTGGGCGTCAGGATCGCGCAGGTCATCGCGGACGATCTGCGCAATTCCGGCCTGTTCGCGCCCACCGGGCCGGAGGGCACGCGCACCCTGTCCATGGCGGAAGTAACCGCGCCCAACTATGCCAGCTGGGGCGGTTATGAGGCGCTCGTTCAAGGCTTCGTCCGCTCGGCGGGCGGCGAGGGCGACATCACCGTCGGCTGCTATCTTTACGACATCGCGCTCAAGTCGGAGCTGACGCGCCAGGGCTATGTCGTCGCCCCGCGGGACTGGCGCCGCGCCGCGCACAAATGCGCTGACGCGATCTACGCGCGCCTATCGGGCGAAAGCCCCTTCTTCGACAGCCGCATCGCTTATATTGCGGAGAGCGGGCCGAAGGAGCGGCGCGTCAAGCGCCTCGCCATCATGGATTCGGATGGGGCGAACCACCGTTTCATCACCAATGGTCAGGCGATCGCGCTCACCCCGCGCTTCTCGCCGGACTATGGCTCGCTGGTCTATGTCAGCTATGTGCAGGATCGTGTGCGCATCTTCGTTTATGACATCGGTACCGGCAAGCAGAGGCTGGTGACGGAGAGCACCAACCCCACCTTCGCGCCCCGCTGGTCGCCCGATGGCCGCAGCATCCTGTTCTCGATGGCGATTGCCGGAAATACAGACATCTATCGCGTGCCTGCCACCGGCGGCATGCCGGTGCGGCTCACCACCTCCCCGGGCATCGATGTGGGCGGCAGCTATTCGCCCGACGGAACCCGCATCGTGTTCGAGAGCGACCGTTCCGGCAGCCAGCAGGTCTATGTGATGAACGCGGATGGCTCGAACCAGCAGCGCATCAGCCATGGCGGCGGGCGTTATGCCACGCCGGAATGGTCGCCACGCGGAGATCTGATCGCGTTCACCAAGATCGCGGGGGATTTCAATGTGGCGGTGATGACGCCCGATGGCGGCAACGAGCGCATATTGACGCGTGGCTGGCAGGATGAAGCGCCGACATGGTCGCCCAACGGCCGGGTCCTGCAATTCTTCCGCACCAGCCAGGGTAGCTCCGGCGTGTCCCAGGTCTGGCAAGTCGATCTCACCGGCGTCAACGAACGCCGCATCCCCACGCCCCTGAGCGGATCTGATCCCGCCTGGGGTCCGCTCTTGCCGTGAAACCGATAGTCGTTATGTTAGTACTTCAGAAATAAGGAGAAAAGCTCATGTCCCGCTTTACCGCTCCCGTCGCCCGTTCCCTGATGATCGCATCCGCCGTCATCGCCCTCGCCGCCTGTTCCAAAAAAGCGCCCGAAGAGCTGCCGCCCGCGCCGGTCGAGACCGCACGCCCGGCCGATACTACTCCCGCGCCCGACGCAAACGCCGCCGGTCCAGTCAAGGGCAGCCAGCAGGATTTTCTCGCCAGTGTCGGGGCGGACAAGATCTTTTTCGATACCGACAAATATGACATCGACACCCAAGATCAGGACGTACTGCGCAGCCAGGCGCAATGGCTCGCCGCCAACCCGACGGTGCGGGTGACCGTCGAGGGTCATGCCGACGAGCGCGGCACGCGCGACTATAACCTCGCGCTGGGTGAGCGCCGCGCCAACGCTGCCAAGAATTACCTCGCCTCGCTGGGCGTCGATTCCGCGCGCATCACGACGATCAGCTACGGCAAGGAGCGTCCTGCCGCGCTGGGTTCAGACGAAGCCGCCTGGGCGCAGAATCGCCGCGCCGTCACGGTGACGGTGCAGTAAGCACCACGGCACGGGCCGGCGTCTTTCCACCGCCCCATTGCCTGCAGCGCCGCCTTCTGTTATAACATCCGTATGAACGCGCCGCTCAAGATCACCAAAGTCGGCAACAGCGCCGGTCTCATCTTGCCCAAGGAGGTGCTGGCGCGCCTGCGGGTGGGGCCGGGGGACAGCGTCTATCTCACCGAAGCACCGGACGGCTATCGGCTCGTTGCGGCCGATCCGGGATTCGAGGCGAAGATGCAGGCTGCCGAGCAGATCATGCGCGAGGACCGCGATATTCTGCGCGTGCTTGCCAAGTAACGTGCCCCCATGTCCGACACATTTCGTCTCGAACCCGTCTGGATAGACGCGCAGGTTGCACTTGCCGTGCACGACCGCCAGCTTGCCGAGCATGGCGGGCCCGCTGGCGTGCGCGATATGGGGATGTTCGAATCTGCGCTCGCGCGCACGCAAAACCAGTGGGCTTACGGCAGTGACGATCTCTGCGCGCTGGCTGCGGCTTATGCCTTCGGCGTGGCGCGGAACCACCCATTTGTCGACGGGAACAAGCGCACAGCATGGGTGCTCGCGCGCCTGTTCCTCGCGCTCAATCATCAACCTCTGCGTTTTGAGGCAACGGACGCGGTGCGCGTCATGCTCGCCCTCGCCGCCGGCGAACTGAGCGAGGAAGAGCTGGCGGACTGGTTTCGTTCGCATCTGAATGTTTGATCCGAATATCGGCGCGTCTCAGCTTTCGATAATGCCGCTGTCGTAGATATTTCGCGTGATCTAAAACTCTTCTTTACCTTGATTGTCTATTGCTTTGCGGTCGCACTGAGCGGCGCTGTGGGTAATGGATTGCACCATGAATGACATGACGGGTACTTTTTCGCTGCATTCTCAACTTCGTGCGGCGATGGCGGAGGCCCCGGCCCAGCGAGCCGACAGCGCCCCGCTGGAAGAAATCGGCTTCGTCTTTCAGATCGCAGGCAGCAGCTCGCAGATCCTGATCGACCTCAAGAGCATCGATGCGCTTGCCGAGCATCCCGACCCCTGCGTCGCCATGACCGGCCAGGTGGGCAGCCAGGTAAAGATGCGGCTCGGCCATATGTGGATCATCGCCAACATCCGCTCGATGGTGCTCGACCGGCGCGATTCCAGCCGCGTTGTGGCGGACATCGACTTTCTGGGCGAGGGCAATGAGGACTTCGGCACCGGCGCCATCGTCAACTTCCGCCGTGGCGTGACGCGCTATCCCACGCCGGGAACGGAGATTTACCCGGTTTCCAGCGTGGATATGGACCAGATCTATGCCGCGACGGAGCGGGCGCATGTGCAGATCGGCACCGTCTATCCCACCACCCATACCCGCGCCGCGCTCTATATCGATCCGCTGCTCGGCAAGCATTTCGCGCTGCTGGGCTCCACTGGTACCGGTAAATCCACCTCCGCCGCGCTCATTCTCCACAAGATCTGCGAACAGTCCCCCAAGGGGCATATCGTGATGATCGACCCGCACGGAGAATATTCCGCCGCCTTCACGCATAATGGCGCGCTGTATGACGCCAGCAACCTCGCGCTGCCCTATTGGCTGATGAACTTCGAGGAGCATTGCGAGGTGTTCGTCACCTCCACCGGCGACGACCATGCGCGCGACAGCGAGATCCTCGCCAAATGCCTGCTCGCCGCCCGTGCCAAGAACCGCGCGGCCGAAGGCATGGCCCGCCTCACCGTCGATTCGCCGATCCCCTATCTGCTCTCGGACCTCACCACGATCATCTCAAACGAGATGGGCAAGCTCGACAAGGGCACCAACTCGCTGCCCTATATGCGCCTCAAGGGCCGGATCGACGAGATCAAGTCCGATCCCCGCTACAGCTTCATGTTCTCCGGCATGCTGGTGGCGGATACCATGCAGGATTTCATCGCCAAGCTGTTCCGCATGCCGGCGGACGGTAAGCCGATCTCGATCGTCGACACCTCGGCCATGCCGTCGGAAATCACCTCGGTGGTCGTCTCGGTGCTGTCGCGCCTGATCTTCGATTACGCGATCTGGGCGCGCAACGAGCCGAAGCGGCCGATCCTCCTCGTCTGCGAAGAGGCGCACCGCTATATCCCGAACTCCACCACCGGCGCTGGGCAATCGGTGCGCAAGATCCTCGAGCGCATCGCCAAGGAGGGCCGCAAATATGGCGTGTCGCTGGGCCTCATCACCCAGCGCCCGTCCGACCTTGCCGAGGGCGTGCTCTCCCAATGCGGCACCATCATCTCGCTGCGCCTCAACAATGATCGCGACCAGGCGTTCGTGCGCGCTGCGATGCCCGAGGGCGCGCGCGGTTTCCTCGATTCCATCCCGGCGCTCAGGAACCGGGAATGCATCATCTGCGGCGAGGGTGTCGCCATCCCGATCCGCGTTGCCCTTGACGATCTGGAGGAGCGCAAGCGCCCGGCGTCTGCCGATCCCAGCTTCTCGGACCTGTGGAAGCAGTGCGGCGGCGAGGAAGATATTCTCGGCCGCACCATCAACCGCTGGCGCAACCAGGGAAGATAGTCGCCGCAAAAGCATGGCGGAGGGCAGGGCGCTTTGTTAGAAACGCCCCATGCCCAAATATCTCCACACCATGATCCGCGTGTCCGATCCGGACGCAACCATCCGGTTCTTCGAACTGATCGGCCTGCGTGAGGTGCGCCGCACCGAGAGCGCGCAGGGTCGCTTCACGCTCATCTTCCTCGCCGCGCCGGGGGACGAAGGCGCGCAGGTGGAGCTGACCTACAACTGGCCGCCCGAAGGCGGCGCGGGCGAGGTCTATACCGGCGGCCGCAATTTCGGCCATCTCGCCTACCGCGTCGAGAATATCTACGAGACCTGCCAGCGCCTGATGGACGCCGGAGTCCCGATCAACCGCCCCCCGCGTGACGGGCACATGGCGTTCGTGCGCTCGCCTGACGGCATCTCGATCGAACTGTTGCAGAGCGGGGAGCATCTGCCGCCGCAGGAGCCGTGGGCGTCGATGCCCAACACGGGGGAATGGTGATGACGATCGAAATCGTGGGCGTGCCCGTGCTCAACGACAATTATGTCTGGCTGATGCACGAGGAAGTGACCGGCGAGACGGTGGTGATCGACCCTGCCGTGGCCGAGCCGGTGCTTGCCGAAGCGGATGCGCGCGGCTGGCGCATCAGCCAGATCTGGAACACGCACTGGCACCCCGATCATGTCGGCGGCAATGCGCAGATCAAGGCGGCGACAGGCTGCCGGATCACAGGCCCGGCAGGCGAGGCGGCGAAGATCGACACGCTCGACGCAACCGTGAAAGGCAACGACATCGCGACCATCGGCGGCCTGCGCGCCGAGGTGTGGGATGTACCCGCGCACACCGCCGGCCACATCGCGTATTATCTGCCCAGCGCGGGGGTGATTTTCGTCGGCGACACGCTGTTCGCCATGGGCTGCGGGCGCCTGTTCGAGGGGACGGCGGATCAGATGTTCGCCAATATGCAGCGCTTCGCCACGCTCGACGGCTCGACCCGCGTCTATTGCGCGCACGAATACACGCTCTCCAACGCCAAATTCGCGGCCGCAATGGAGCCGGAAAACGCAGACATCTCCGCGCGGCTGGCGGAGGTGACCGCCATGCGCGAACGCGGCGAACCGACCGTGCCCACCACCATCGCGCAGGAGCGCGCCACCAACCCCTTCATGCGCGCGGGCACCGTGGAAGTACTGGCGCGACTAAGGAGCGCGAAGGATAGTTTTTAGGGGTTAGGTCTGCTTTTTGGAGGGAGCGGACACCTTGAAAAACGCAATGCAAAGCAACGGATCGAGCGGCAGGGAAAAGCTATCGCCTCTTTTGGCGCACTTGAGCAGCGGCTGGTCCAATGAGAGCCAATGCAAACAACCCGGTTAGAACTGCAAGCGGCGTGAACCCTACTGACAATCCGGCTTGGGCAAAACCAGCCCACAGGATCACGAGTGGGAAGCCTATACGCATTGATGCGCTGAAGGACCTCATCACCATCTTACGATAGTGTAACGGATAATGGCGCATCAGGTATAAATCGATCACAACAAATATGACCGCAGCAATTGCCGTCATTGCTACCGCACCTTGCGTACGGATACAGCCGCAAGGGCCAGAATTGGCCAGTACGATAAGAAGCGCGGCCACGATACCGCTCCCAAGAGCACTTAACAGACAGTTTATACGACCCTGTTCCGGGTCTTTGCCAAATTTTGCTGAGGCCGATGTAAACGATAGTCGGAACGTGAAAGCGCTAGCCAATATGTAAAATACTGCTAACGCTACAGCCGCAGCTTGATCGCCTGGTAATGGGAGTTTTGGGAGTTGTAAGAAATCATATATTTTGTTGCCACCAAGAGCCATAACGAGCGCAAAGCCGAGAACAACTACATACCCGAGAATTCGATTTCTAGTCATTTTCACTCTTTGTGCAAAATTATCTACAGCTCTCACTTACATCATTCGCAGTTAATAATTATCTTATTGCAGATAATAAAATAGATTGCTGCTAGGAACTTGGTGTACATCAGAGATGATAAAGCCAGCATAACTCTCACCAGGTTAACGTCCGCAATGTCGTGGTGTCCCGACAGGCAGCTTCTCCCCCTAAACCCGATCCGCCTGCGCCACAAAATCCAGCGCGCGGAGCGCCGAGACGATCCGCATCAGATGCTGCGCGTCGGCCACTTCGAGGTCGATGATGTCGGTGTGAAACGGCCCCTCGCGGTTGACGAGTTGCAGGTTCAAAATGTTCGCCTTGTTGACGCCGAAGATGTTGGCGACGGCGGCCAACGCACCCGGCTGGTTCTTGACGATCACCTGCAATCGCGCCGTGCCGCCCTTGGATTTGCTGTCCCACGCGAGGTCCACCCAGTCCGCGTCCTGCCCGGTTTCGAGCGCCAGGCAGTCGATCGTGTGCACCTCGATCGGCTCTCCGGTCTGGCGGATGCCGACGATCCGGTCGCCCGGCACCGGGTGGCAGCAGTCGCCCAGATGATAGGCGATGCCGGGCGTCAGGCCGCGGATCGAGACCGGCTTGTGCTGGCCGCTGGGGTCGACACCCTCGCTCTCCGTCGATCCGGGGATCAGCGCCTCCATCACCTCGCCGTCGGTCACGCGGTGGGTGGCGATGGCGATCATGAGCGCAGGCCGATCCTCCAGCTTCAGGCGCTTCAGCGCCGCCTTCACCGCCTTGTCGCCGACTTCCACCGGCAGGCGCTGGACGATATCCTCATACAGCTTCTCGCCCAGCGCCACCGTCTCGTCGCGCTGCTTGTGGCGGATATAGCGGCGGATGGCGGCGCGCGCCTTGGCGGTAACGGCGAAGGTCAGCCAGCCGGGCTGCGGCTCCTGCCCCTCGCTCTTTAAAATCTCCACCTGATCGCCATTTTCGAGCACGGTGCGCAGCGGCACCACGCGCCCGTTCACCTTCGCGCCCACTGTCTGATCGCCGAGGCTGGTGTGGATGGCATAGGCGAAGTCGACCGGGGTCGAACCCTTGGGCAGCTGGTGCAGCTCGCCCTTGGGCGTGAAGGCGAAGATGCGGTCCTGATACATGGCGAGCCGCGTATGCTCCAGCAGCTCCTCGGCATCGTGGCTCTGGTCGAGGATCTCGATCAGGTCGCGCAGCCAGCCCGCCTGCCCGTCCGGGCTCGCCACGCCGCCGGTCTTGTAGGCCCAGTGGGCGGCCAGGCCGAATTCGCTCTCGCGGTGCATTTCCGCGCTGCGTATCTGGACTTCGATGCGCGCATTCTCGCCATGGATCACCGTGGTGTGGAGCGATCGGTACCCGTTGCGCTTGGGCGTCGAGATATAGTCCTTGAACCGGCCCGGCACCATTTTGTAGCGGCCATGGATGATGCCCAGCGCGCGATAGCAGTCGTCGGTGCTGGCCGTGATGACGCGAAACGCCATCACGTCTGTCAGCTGCTCAAAGCTGATGTGCCGCTCCTGCATCTTGCGCCAGATCGAGTAGGGGTGCTTCTCCCGCCCCGACACCGTCACCTTGAGGCCCGCGCTGCCGAGCAGCAACTGAAGGCCGGACGCGATGCGCGCCACCTTGTCGCCGCCGCCTTCCTTCAGGCTCTCCAGCCTGCGGGTAATGCTGTCATGCGCTTCCGGCTCCAGCTCGCGGAACGAGAGCAGCTGCATCTCGTGCATGAAGTCATACATGCCGATGCGCTCTGCCAGCGGCGCATAGATTTCCATCGTCTCGCGCGCGATGCGGCGGCGCTTGTCCGGGTTGGCGATGAAATGCAGCGTGCGCATGTTGTGCAGCCGGTCGGCGAGCTTCACCAGCAGCACTCGGATGTCATCCGACATCGCGAGCAGGAACTTGCGCAGATTTTCCGCCGCGCGCTCGTTTTCCGATTGCGCCTCGATCTTGGAGAGCTTGGTTACGCCATCGACAAGGCGGCCGATCTCCTCGCCAAATAGGCTCTCGATCTCCTCATAGGTAACGAGCGTGTCCTCGATCGTGTCGTGCAACAGCGCGGTGACGATCGTCTTGTCGTCCATGTAAAAGTCGGTGAGGATGCCCGCCACCTCTATCGGATGGCTGAAATAGGGGTCGCCGCTCGCGCGCTTCTGGCTGCCGTGCTTCTGCACCGAAAAAACATAGGCGCGGTTGATCATCGCCTCGTCCGCATCAGGATCGTAGCGTTTTATTTTTTCGACGAGTTCGTACTGGCGCAACATATCTTCCCAAGGATGCGGCCTCACGCCATTGCAACGCAACAAAAAAATCCTTTGTCCGGCCGATTGGACGTTACGTCCGCCGCCTGCCCCTTAAAATTGTGCCTGCGCCGAAACGGGTTCGCATATCGGATTTTCGTGTTTATGACTTGCGGTCGATGTCAGTGAACCCGTTTCAGCCCAAACCTTTCTTCCAGGACAAGAACCGGGCGTTCTGGAACCTTCAGCTTGCGGGGTGGGCGGGCGCGTTTATCCTGCGCGGTATTTCCGGCCTCGCCAATGGCCAGCCGATCTCGTTCCTCGCACCGGTGCTGATCTCTACCATTACCGGCTATTCGCTCACCCTCGTGATGGCGGTGATCTTCCGCGTGCTGTTGCAACAGCGGCCGCTGGTGACGTGGACGGTTTCGATCCTCGTGGTGCTCGTCGCCGCCGCATTCGGCGCGTTCATCGACGCCTGGGTGTTCACGATGCAGAACCGCGGCGGCGGCGGGGCAAGCCTGCAGCTGCTGCTCGGCGCCTATTATCTCACTGTGACTCTGCTGTTTGCGTGGTCCGCGCTCTATTACGCCATCAACTTCTACCTCACGGTGGAGGAGCAGGCGGATCAGCTCCAGCATCTTGAAAGCCAGGCCTCGTCCGCCCAGCTCGCGATGCTGCGGTATCAGCTCAATCCGCATTTCCTGTTCAACACGCTGAACAGCATCTCGACGCTCGTGCTGCTGAAACAGACCGAACCGGCAAACGCGATGCTCTCGCGCCTCTCTTCCTTCCTGCGCTATACCCTCATCAATGAGCCGACCGCTCTGGTGCCGCTGCATCAGGAGATAGACACGCTGAAGCTTTATCTCGATATCGAGAAGATGCGGTTCGAGGACCGGCTGCGCCCCAGCTTCGACATCGACCCGCTGGTTGAAAAGGCGCACCTGCCTTCGCTTCTGCTCCAGCCGCTCGTTGAAAACGCGATCAAATATGCCGTCACCCCGCGCGAGGAGGGGGCGGACATCAGCATCATTGCCCAGCCGGCGGGTGAGAATGTGCGCATCACAGTATCGGACACCGGGCCGGGTTTCGGCGCGGAATCTCCGGCTGATGTCGTCTCGACCGGTGTGGGCCTTGCCAACATTCGCGACAGATTATCGCAGGCTTTCGGGGAACGACATCGGTTCGACGCGCGTTCTACCCCCGGCGGCGGCTTTGTCGTGACGATTGAGCTGCCGTTCCTCAAGCAACAACAAGAGTGACGCCATGACGATCCGCACCATCCTTGTAGACGACGAAAGCCTCGCGATACAGGGGCTTAAGCTGCGCCTTGATCCGCATGAGGACGTGGAGATTGTAGAAACCTGCCAGAACGGGCGCGAGGCGATCCGCGCGATCAAGACGCACAAGCCTGACCTCGTGTTCCTCGATATTCAGATGCCGGGGTTCGATGGCTTTTCGGTGGTGCAGGGCACGATGGATGTCGAACAGCCGCTATTCGTGTTCGTCACCGCCTACTCGGATCATGCGCTGAAAGCCTTCGAGGCGCAGGCGGTGGACTATATCGTCAAGCCCGTGGACGAACAGCGGCTCGCCGACGCGCTCGACCGTGTGCGCCAGCGCCTGGCGGACAAGCGGCAGGCGCAGGAGGCGGAGCGCCTACGCGGTGTGCTGGCCGAGGTCGCGCCCGATGCCATGCACCATTTCGATTCCGGTGAAGACGACGCCCCGGCTGCCAACCGGTTCGAGAAACTCATCAACATCAAGGACCGTGGCCAGATCTTCCGCGTCGATGTCGACAGCATCGAGCGCATCGATGCGGCGGGCGACTATATGTGCATCTATACGGCCGACAATTCGCTGATCCTGCGCGAGACGATGAAGGATCTGGAAAAGCGGCTCGACCCGCGCAATTTCCAGCGCGTCCACCGTTCGACCATCGTCAACCTCAGCCAGGTGCGGCAGGTGAAGCCGCATACCAACGGCGAATGCTTCCTCGTGCTGGAGTCCGGCGCGCAGGTGAAGGTGAGCCGATCGTATCGGGATGTCGTCGCCCGCTTCGTGCACTGAGGCGGCCGACATTCGCGAACGGCGGCGTAGGTTATAGTCTTCGTCACCCCGGACATGATCCGGGGTCCCGCTTTTCTCTAAGCTTGCCTGCGTCATGCTGAACTTGTTTCAGCATCCATCGTGCCCAAAGGGACGAAGCCAGAGCAGGCTCTGGAAGGTCGCCGATGCCAGCTATCTCTCGCTACGATAAAACAGAGCGCGAGGCGAAATAGATGCTGAAACAAGTTCAGCATGACGATCTTTTGCCAATTTCCTCTTGGGTACGCTCAGAGAGCGACTTCGGCGTCTCCTACCTGAACACCCATTTCTTGTTGAGCACGAACACCAGCGCGGGCGTGATGAACAGCATGGCGGGGATCGGCGACCATGTCGGCCAGCCGCGCCAGGATACGCACAGCCACACCCAGAGCGCATTCAGCCCCCAGCTCACCAGTGATGCGATGACGAAGCGGCTGCCCCGCGCCACATGCGCCGCGCCCCCTTCGGGCCGGGGTGTGCCACCGAAGGTATAGCGCCCGTGCAGCACATAGCCGCTCGCCACCGCGCACAGATAACCCGCAAAATTAGCGATCTGGCTGTGGATATGCGCCATTTCGGCCAGCAGCCAGTAGATCAGCGCCTGAAGACTCGTTACGCCGAACCCGACGAGCGCATAGCGCACAAGCTGACCGATCAGCGCGCGCCTGTGCGGCGGAAGTGCGCTCCATAACCCCGCCAGCGCCCGCATCTCCCCGCACTCCTTCACAATATCCCGTTGCGCTTTGTGCCCACGCCTCTAATCCCTGTTGGGCATGAGGGAAAGCGCGTTCAGCTTCGGGCATCAGGGGAGGCATAAGCGGCGGTTCGGGCTGGCGCTGGGCTGGGCCAATGCCAACTGGAAGTTCATCGTCCTCCTCATCTGGATGGGCGTCAGTGCCTATTATTTGAGCCTCCGTGCCGACGCCGTTCACTGGTTCGCGCTGGGCGATACAGACGACAACATGCGCTACCTTCAGGTGCGGGACTGGCTGAATGGGCAGGGCTGGTTCGACCTCCGCCAGCACCGGATGGACCCGCCCGACGGCGCCAACATCCACTGGTCGCGCATCGTCGATCTGCCGATCGCGGCGCTCATGCTGCTGTTCCGGCTGTTCATGGTCGCGCCTCTGGCGGACAAATGGGCGTGCGCAGTCGCGCCATTGCTACCCCTGCTGCCGCTGATGCTCGGCCTTGCCTTCATCGCGCGCCGCCTCTCGCGGCCGGGCAGCGCCGCGTGGATCATCGCTGCCTTCGGGCCGTTGGGCGCGCCGATGGGGCTGGGCATGTATATGCCCTTGCGGGTCGATCATCATGGCTGGCAGCTTACGCTGGTCGTCGCCATGCTCGCCGGGATCGTCGACCGCAAATGGCTGCGCGGCGGCCTCGTCGCCGGGGCGGCGAGCGCGCTCTCGGTCGCTATCGGTATGGAGATGATGGTCTATCTCGCGGGCGCGGGCGGCCTTATCGCGCTGCGCTGGGTGTTCAAGGAAGGCGCGGCGCGGCGGATGGCGCCCTATGCGTTGGCACTGGGCAGCGGCACCGGCCTGCTCTACGCCGCGTTCGCCAGCAACGACAATCGCGGCATCGCGTGCGACGCGATCTCATTGAACTGGGTGGCGACGCTTGGCCTTGCGGCGGGCGGCATGGTGCTGCTGAGCCTGCTGGGGCTGAAAAGCTGGCCGCGCAGGCTGGCGGCGGGCGCGGTGGTCGGCGCGGTCGTCGCGGCGTTCAGCTATCATTTCTGGCCGCAATGCCTCACCAGCGTCTACCAGATCGATCCGGAGCTGGACCGGCTCTGGCTCTCGCATATCCGCGAGGCGAAGCCGATCACCAGCCAGTCGCTCTCGGCCGCCCTCTCGATGCTCGCGCTCCCGGTCGCCGGGCTCGTCGCGGCGGTGATGGGCTGCATCGCCGCGCGTCAGGACAAGGAGCGCTTGTGGGCATGGGCCAGCGTGATGCTGATGGTCGGCTTCGCGCTCATCCTGATGCTCTGGCAGATCCGCTCCACCCCGGCGGCGCAGCTCATCGCCGTGCCTGCAGTGGCTTGGCTCGGCTTCGGCGCGCTCGAGTGGCTGGTGCGGGGATCATGGGGCGAGCGCATTGCCGCATTGCTCGGGCTTGGCCTCGTCGCGCTCTCGTTCAACGGCGGCTGGCTCTACCCTCAGCTGCAGAGTGCGGGCCTTGTAGCCAAGCCTGCGCCCGCCAACGCCACCTTCAAGGCGCGGTCCGAGCGGTTCAAGCGCATCAATACCGCGAACGGCCGCTGCCGCACCCAGCCCGCGCTCACCGCGCTCAATCAGCTCCCCCCCGCGACGATCATGACGCTGGTGGACCTTGGCCCGCGCATCCTCGCCGTGACGCACCACAGCGTGATCGCCGGCCCCTATCACCGCAACGGCAAGGCGATACTCGATCTCCATCACGCCTATGATGGCGACGAGGCTGCCTTCCTCGACACCGCCCGTCGGCACGGCGCGCGCTATTTCCTGCTGTGCCCGGATTTCCCCGAAGGCACCGTCTACCGCGCGCGAAGCAAGGGCGGCATGTATGACCGGATCGAGCAAGGTCAGATACCGCGCTGGCTCACGCCGGTGAACCTGAAGAGCGGGTTCACGCTGCCCTACCGGCTGTATCGGATCGAGAGCGGAAGACTGGGCAATCGGCGCCCGCCTGGATAAATAGACACTGACCCAGTGTATCCGGTCGACAGGGGCGATGGCGCAGCTGATCCATGTTTCAGCGAGTTGGGTGGTTGTATCAGGGCATGAACACGGATTGACTGGTATGCGCTGGCACAGTGCGAGGCGTTTATCTGCACGAGGGTCGTGACTGGCCGGGCAGCCGGTTACAGCACTTCGGTTTGTATGGCGCGGTTGGTGCGCACGAGACTTGTCAACATGGTGCGGACAAGGTCGGCTTGGCGGTTCGTCTCGGTCTTGATGAAAATCTGCTTCAGATAGCCTCGAGCCGTCTGTTCCTTCACACGCAGCAAGCCCGCCGCCTCCTGCAAGGTTGCGCCGGTGACCAGCAGGCACGCCAGCCGCGTCTCCAAGGGCGACAAGCGAAAGAGCTTGCAGATCGGTTGCAGCATCTTTTCAGGAGTTCCGCTGGAATCGATGATGAACAGGATCGCTGCGACGTCGCTGGGTTCTGTGGCTGGCTGATCATTGGGCAGCACAGCGATTACCAGCGGGGGGCCTGATCCCCGCCGGATCCTGGAAAGCGGGGCCTGTTGCCTGGCTGCCCCCGAGCCTGAGGAGATGATATGCTCGATGGCGGCGTTAAGCTTGATGCTGTCTGACAGTTCGCGCGCGGCTATCCGGTTATTGCGTCGGCACAGACCCTCGCCATTGGCAAGAATGGCGTCTGCGGCAGCGTTGGTAAAGACAGCGCGGTTGGTCTGATCGAGAAGAATAACACCCATCTCGTTCAAATGGAGGGCGGCTTCGAGGGCGAGCATCTGACGTTCCCGGTATCGGGCGATCTGCCACAACCGGAAAAAGCCGATCGCGAAAGGGCGTCTTCGTAGATAAACCTGTTCGGCATGCTCGCGCGCCTCCTGGGAGAGCGGGCCAAGGAAAGTCGTTACGACAAGCCTTATAGCCGCTGACGCGCTGGACTGGCACCGAAAAGGCGACCGCGTTTTTGTTGCCAATCGTGCAGTCGGTCCAGCACGTGATATTGCCCGGATCGGGAGACGGCCACAGCTTGCCGCGTGCCACCAGATGCGCGATCTCTTCGAGCCAGGGCGCGGAGCCGTGACTGCCTCTGATTATCTGAGCGGGCTGCCCTTCGTCCGGGTGACTCGATAATATTGCCGCGCGTCCCGCCATCGCTTCCGTCACCTCGTCCAGAACGCGACCCAAATCTTCTTCATCAGCCTCGGAGAGCCGACCATCCGGTTTCTGTAATGTTATGATCGCACCTGCTTTGTCGGTTCGTGTAACCGTAACGTCTTGCCAGGGCTTCCGATCCGACAGCGAGCAAATTTTCAGTTGCGAGAGGAAAAATAACTTATGTTATTATCCGAATTAGTTCCATATATCGCCAAAACATAAAATAAAATATATAGGATTTATTGTGGTGGTGCTATACCATCAATTGAGGGTGAGACTAATTATTATTTAATAACTAGACTTGTCTGGTTGAGGGGAGATGATTTTTGAACGGAGTAACCATAATACTTCTTGCCAGCCCGCCGCTGGTTTCGCGGCCGTCAATCTCGGCGGCGTCGAGCAAGAGGAACTACGTTATGAAAATCCGTTATTTGATTACCGCGTCTGCCGTGGTGCTTGCACCTGCTGCCATCGCCCAGACTAACGATGGCTCCACCCCCACTAACTGGACGCAGGACAGCAGCGACAACTCCACCAAGACCACCACCGCGTCATATACCTTCACCGACAGCAGCAGTCGTTCGACCGATAACTCGGACAACTCCAGCTGGACAAAGGACAACAGCGACAGCAGCTCTGCTTCCGGTGCTCAGGTTGCCGCAAACAATGGAAGCACTTCTCTGCGCATCCCGTTTTCGTTCAACCTGTTTTGACGAGACAGAGCGGTCGTCGTTTTCATCGCACCGTAAAGCGCACCTGATCGACCTTTCGACCGCTTTCATCGAGCAGGGCGAGGAGATGGCTGCCGGGGATCAGGGGCAGTTGCGGCGTCGAGGTGGCATCGCCTATCGGCCTGCCGTTGAGGGTGAGGCGATAGACGCCCGCCGCCCCGGACACGCTGATGCCCAGCCCCTGCCTGTCAGGCGGGATGTCGGGGTCCACCGCATAGACGCTGCCGGAGACAGGATTGAGGATGCGAGGGCGGCGGGCGAAGGCCGGGGCTTCCGCCAGCCTTGCTTGAGCGGTCCCGGCGAGGAACCATTCGGTGCGCGCTGCTTCGCCCGTATGCGAGAATGCAACCTGCCGCGCCGTCACAGTCGTCGGGCGGGGGGGAGTGCTGCCGGGTCGGTCGTGGTGCAGCGCCAGCATGACATCCCGCCACACCGGCGCCGCGCCGCTGGTGCCCGATACCGCGCGCATGGGGTCTCCTTCAAGATTGCCGACCCAGACGGCGACCGTGAACCGGTCCGAAAAACCGATGCACCAATTGTCGCGCATGGCCTTGGAGGTGCCGGTTTTCGCTGCTGCCCAGAAGGGGAGGCGCAGGGCGGAATCGACGCCGAAGGTGCCTGTGCGCGCGCTCGCGTCGGCGAGCATGTCGGCGGTAATCCATGCGGCGCCAGAGTCCATCACGCTTCGGCCCTTTGCCACGGGGTCGCTCTTGCGCACCCGCGCGGGAGACCAGCGCCCGCCATTCGCCAGCGCGCGATAGGCGTTCGCCTGCTGGAGCAGCGTGACTTCCGCGGAACCGAGCGCAAGCGAGAAGCCGTAAAAGCCGCCATCCGGGTTCAAATCCGCATAACCCAGATCCCAAAGCCGGTCGCGAAAGTCCTGCACCCCATCAAGCACGAGGGCACGTACGGCGGGAACATTGAGGCTGTTTGCCAGCGCGCGGCGCACGGAGACAGGGCCGAGGAACGCGTTGTCATAGTTGCGTGGCACATAGAGGCCGGATGCGGTATCGAGCTGGACCGGCGAGTCTTCGAGGATAGAGGCGGCAGTCAGCCATTTGCGCTCAATGAGATGGGCATAGAGGAAGGGCTTGAGTGTCGATCCCGCCTGCCGCAGCGCATCAGCCCCGTCGACTGCATCCGCTGTCGATCCCAGGCCCACTCCGCCGACATAAGCGAGGATATCGCCGGAGGCGTTATCGAGCACGATCACTGCGCCATCGCGCACGCGGGTGGGGCCAAGGCCTTGCAATTGGTGCCGCAGCGCCTGTGTCGCCGCCCGCTGAACGGCGACATCGAGCGTGGAGGCAAGGCGCATGCCCGGCGATTGCAGCAGATGGTTTGCGAGGTGCGGCGCGAGGCCGGGGTCGAGCGCCCGGAGCCTGCCGGGCGAGAACATCGTGGTGGCAAGAGCATGGATGGCGGAGCAATCTGCAGACTGGGCGAGGCGGCAGGCGCGCGCCGCCACTCTGCCCGCCGGTGCGGCGGGATCGGGCAGCAGGGCAGCCATCAGCGCGGCTTCACGCGGATCGAGCGTGGCGGGCGTCTTGCCGAACAAGGTCATGCTGCCTGCCGCAACGCCCTGCGCCTCGCCCCGGAAAGGCGCGAGGTTGAGATAGGCCTCCAGGACCTCGTCCTTGCTCCAGTTGTCTTCAAGCGCTCTGGCGGCGCGCATCTGGCGCAGCTTGTCCAGCCAGCTCCGTGCGCCCGGCGCGGCGATGCCGGGCGAGAGATAGGCGGCTAGCTGCATGCTGATCGTGGACGCGCCGCGCGTCGGTTCTCCCCGCAGGCGAGCAAGCGTCGCGCCGCCCAGAGCGATCCAGTCGACGCCGCTATGGTCCTCGAACCGGCGGTCTTCGCTTTCGATCACTGCCGCGCGCATCGCTGGGCTGATCGCATCGAGCGGGGTCCAGGCCAGTCGGCGCGCCTTGTAATTCACGCGCACGCTGTCAAGCAACGCGCCGTTGCGATCATAGAGCCACGCCTCGCTCGGCTGCCATTCCGCGCGTACATGCTCATAATCGGGCAGGTGTGGCGGCGCGCTCAGGGTGTCGAGCACGGCATAGACGAGGATCGCGCACAGCAGCAGGGCCGGGGGAACCCATCTGCGCCAACCGTCCATCTCGGAGTTCAGGGCGTCCATATCGTCATCGGGCTTACCGGCAACTGCGCGCGGATCGCGGGAGAATACATCGCCTCCACCCGCGCGGGCGGCAGGGTAAAGCGCCCGGCGCTGTTGAGCCGCACAGTGTATTCGATGGTGGTCGTGCCGCCGGGCAGCCAGTCATAATAGGCCCGCCAGGCCTGGTTGTCCTTTTCCACATAAGCGGGCCATGCGCCCTCACTCGCCTCGCCCTGCCGCAGCAGCGCCGACTGGCCGCCAAGATTCGACACCACTGTAGCGCCGGGGGGCAGCGGGTCGCTGATTACCACCCAGGTCCGGGGGGCGGTCGCCTGCACGGTGAGGCGCACGCGCAGGACATCGCCCTGGCTCAACCGATCCTTGCGCCGCGCCGATACGATACTGACCGAGCGGGTGAGGCGATAGCCTGCGTAAAGCGGTTTCTTCAGGGGAACGGCGGCATGGACGCTTACTGTCGCCCACGGTCCCGCGCCTCCGCTCTGCGTTAGCGTCATCGGTCCGGCCACGAGCGGGAGTCTGAGAGGCGCTATATTGGTGGCAAGCGGCCAAACGATGCTCTGGTTCCTGCCTGCCAATGCCACTTGCGTCGTCCCCGCCACGGCTGAGGCGGGATAAAGACCGCCGAACCGGCGCGAGACAACCGTGCCCCACGCGTTTGCCGGAGTGGTGTCCCAGTGCCCGCGCCACTGCCGCTGTGCAATGCCCGTCATCATGCGCGGCGCATCGCCCGCCCATTCGCGCTTGCCGAGCACGGCGTCGAGCGCCTTGATCGCCATCTCATCGCCGCTCGTCATCATCCACCACGGCGCCTCGCCTTGATCGGCGAGATCGAGGCGTGTGCCCTCATAGACGAGGCGGCGGCGCAGTTCCTGCTCGGCGGCGGCGCGCAACTGGGCTGCGCGCGGCGCCCTGGGCAGGCGGTCGAGCGTCACGATCCAGTCGGCCAGCGTGCCGGTGGGCATGTCTGCCGGTGCCACGTCGACCGCGCCGATCAGCGTCGCGTCGGCCGCGCCCGCCCGCGCGAGCGCGGAGAGCGCCGCTATGCGCACCAGTCGCTCGTCGCTGCTTATGCGCCGCTCGCGCGCGAGGCGCGCCGTCACGACATCGCGCAGGGCCGCGATCATTCTGGCGCGGGACTCCTCGGGGATAGCAAGCCCGGCCGCCGCGCTGATCGCCAGCGTATAGGCGGTCAGCTCGGGCGAGCCTTCCATCTCCGCCACCGGCCAATAGCGCAGAAGGCCATCGGCATCGAGATAGGTCGGCAAAGCCCCGGCCAACGCCGTCCATCCGCCATTGTCCCCGGTGGCTACGATGCGCGACAGCTTCTGCTCGAAACAGCCATAGGGGTAATCGGCCATATAGCGCTTAACACCCTCCAGCGGCGGTGCCAGCGTGTCAGACAGCGCAACGCTGACCCAGCCGCCGGGCAGCGCGCCCATGGGAACGCCGATCATGGGCCGCGCACCTTCGCCGACGCGCCACAGCGCCGCCGACCAGACTTCGATCGGCACGGCGGGGACCACCTCCTGGCTGACAGACAAGCTATCGCTGTCTTTCCCGTCGGCGGAGCGCGCGCTGACGGTCCACTTGAGCGCGCCGGGAGAGCCGGGCGCGTACAGGTTCCAGCGCACCACGCCTGCCTCGCCCGCGGGGAGGGTAAGGGTAAGCGGCCTGCCCTGCGCCGAGGCGGGCTCAAGCTTCGGCGTTGCGGTCACCGTCATCGCATGATCGGAGCCGTTCCGCAGCGTGAACATGGCGCTAAACCAGTCTCCCGTGCGCACTACCGGTGGCAGGCCGGAATAGAGCGTCAGGTTCTGCGCGGTCCGGATGCTGGCCTCGCCGGTGCCGAACAATTGCGCGCCATCCGTGGCGATAGCCACCAGCCGGAAGCTCGACAGCGCATCGGAAAGCGGCACGGCTACCCTGGCGCGGCCATTGGCATCCAGCGGGACACGGCCTTTCCACAGCAATACCGGCTGGAAATTCTCGCGGTTGATGCCCGATGCGTCACCGCCGCCGCCGCCCGCTTCCACCGCCTTCTTGCCATAATGCCGCTTGCCGACCACCTGCATCTGCGCGGTGGAGGTGACGACATCGAGCGTCCGCTCACCCATCATCGCGTCGAGCAACTTCCAGCTCTCGTTGGGCATAAGCTGGAGCAACGCCTCGTCAACCGCGACGAACGCGACATCGGCGCTGCGGGCGGGCCGCCCTGCGGGGTCGCGCACCGAAATGTCCACCTGCGCAATGTCGCGCACGGCATAGCGCGCTCGCCCAGCCTTGACCGCCACATCGAGCCTGTGCGCCTCCCACCCCACCTTCACCTTGGCGACGCCGACGCGATAGCTCGGTTTGGCGAGATCGACGAGGGCGGTCGGCGAGGCCCCCTCGCGCGAAAAGAACGGCAGGTGCCATTTGCGGGCGAGGTCCGCGAGCCACAGCCGCCAGCCGTCGATCCGGCCGCGCACCGCCATCACCGAGACATAGACATTGGGCGCATAGCTGCCCGGCATTCTGACCTCAACGACCGGGTCTTTGCCGGAAAGCGTGGTGACGAAGCTCGACAACACGCCTTCACGCTCCACCGTCACCAGCGCCGTGGCGGAGCGGAACGGCATCCGCACCTGGAACCGCGCGGTCTCGCCCGCCTTATAGGCGTTTTGCTCCGGGATCAGGTCCATCCGGTCGCCATTGTCGCCGCCGAACCACCAGTCATCCTCGCCAGCAAGCCAGACGGAGCGCACCGCGCGCGCCTCGCGCCCTTCGCCGTCGCTCGCGCTGGCTACCACCGTCACCTCGCCGGATATACCGGGGTCAAGTGCGCAGCTGGCGCGGCCGAGGCTGTCCGTCTTCGCGGTGCAGCCCGCATCAATCTCCGTCACCTTCTCCTGATTATCATAGGCATAGAACCCGCCGATCAGCCGCCGTCGCGCTGTGATGATCTCACGCGAGTAGAGCTTCACCGCGACTTTCTGCCCTGCGAGCGGCTTGCCAGAAAGATCGAGCGCGATGAACTGCAACCGCAGATCATTGTCGCGCATCATCCAGCCGTCGGTCTTGACTCCGATTTGCACGGCAGAGGGATAAAGCGTCAGGCGGCGGCTCGCGGTCAGGGTTTCTCCGTTGGCATCGGGATAATCCATCTCGACCGTCAGGCCCAATGGTTGCGTCACCGGCTGATTGACCTCAACACCGACCTTCGCCGTGCCGTCCGCGCCCAGTGTTGCGGGGAGGGTCTGCGCATATGGCAGCGGCGTCCTTTCGGCATCTCCCTGGTCATCGAGAGGGCGGGTGCCGGGCTTCACCGGCTCCCCGCCGAAGCTGAACGCGTCCCATCCTGCGGGCGCGGGCACATAGCCGGAGAAATCGGTACGGAGCGTGACCGGCAGGGCGCCCGCTCCGCCACCGGAGAGATAGCCGACATAGAGTGACAGCGGCACGCTCGCAGGCCGCACGAGCGGAGCGGGCGGGCCGGATACCGTGGCGCGCATCGTCGGCAGCCTATATTCGTCGACCCGCAAGCTCTGGCTGCTGCTCAAGGTCTGGCCGTTTCCTTCGAACCGCAGCGTATAGTCGCCGAGCGGCGCACCCTGCGGCACCGTCCATTCCGTCTCGCCGCTGCCGGAAGCGGAGAGTGCGGCGGGTATGCTGAACTCCGTGCCGCTTCCCATGTGCGTCAGCACCAGCTTGCCCGAAAAGCCCTTGGCGAGCGCGAAGCCGGATCCCGCCGGTCGGCGCAGCACATGCTTCATGTGCACGCTCTCTCCCACCTTCACCAGCGCACGGTCGAATATGGTGTGGATGATGTCCTGCGGCGCGCTCCAGCCGAACGGCAGCTCGAAATCATAGGGCGCGATGCCCTCAGTCCAGCTTGTCAGGGTGAAGCTCATGTCCTCACCCAGCCGCGCGGAGACCATGAGCGGATGCGCGGTGCCATAGTCGCAGCTGCCGCCAATTTCCGGCTCCGGCAGGCTGCCCTTGATCAGCAACCGCCCGCTGTGGTCCGTGCTGCCCCAGACGATCGGCTTGCCGGTGCAACTGTCCGTCACATGGATCGCCGCATGGGGGACAGGCTGGCCGCTCTCCAGCGCTGTCACCCATACGAGCGAGCTTTCGCGACCCCATTTGAAATGCACCGCCATATCCGTCACCAGCGCGCCCGCCGCAACATAGCGCGGCACGTTGCGGCCGAGCAGCGCATTGCCCAGCGCGGGGCTGGCCAGTTCCACCACATGAAAGCCATAGTGCTTAAGGGGGATGCCGATGACCTCGAACGCCTTGCCCTTGCCGGGCAGCGGCACGCTCATCGCCGCGCCGCCCGAGGTGAGCAGCGGCTTGTCACGCGTGTGGTTGACCGTGCGCGTCGTGCCGTCCTTCCGCTTTATCTCCTCGAAATCGGCCTGCTCCGCCCCATCGAGCCGGTTCAGCCATTTCGCGATTTCGGCATTATCGTCTGCAATGCGCACGCTCTTGCCTGCGATGGATTTCGCCTGGCCGATCAGCACAGGCTCCACCGCGCGCACCGTCACCGGCAGCGTCCGGCCCTCGCTTGCCTCAATGATTCCAAAGCTCGCGGCGAACTTGACGAGCGGCGGCGCCGCGCCAAACTTCACGCTGAGGGGGAAGCGCGCGGCATTGCCGAGCGTCCGGCCGGACAGGTCCGTTATCTCGCCCGGTAGCACCAGCCGTGCCTCGCTTTGTGCGGGGAACGGGCCATCAAAGCGCAAGTCCGCGATCTGCGCATTGCTCTTGCTGTCATCGGAAAGCGCCGGCTTGCGCTCGGTCCCGTCAGCGAACTTGAGCCGGACGGCGAGAGCCTTGTCGCGGTCTATCGGCGCGGAAAAGCTGAGCGTGGCGTCCTCGATCGGGTTGCAGTCCGCACTGGTGTTTACCCGGCCGCATTCGAAACGGGCGGCGAACGGCTTGCGCACGGTAAAGTCGAAGCGCTGGTCGCGCCCCGCCGCCTTGCCTGCCGTGCTGGTGATGCCACTCGGCCAGATCAGCGCCATCGTGCGCTCTGGCGGGAGCGGGCGGCGGCAGCGCAGCGCGGTGACATTCGCCAGCGCGGCAGAGCGGGCCTTCGCATCTTTGGGCAGGGCTTCGGGCAGACCCGCTTCAGAGAGGAAGGAGCGCCGCCGCCAGTTCTGCTCGCCCAGCCCTTGGAGCAGCTGTACGGCGGTGGCAGCAGGCAGCAGATCGACCGGGATCGTCTCGCCTATGCCATCGACCGCGCACGCCGCGCGCGCTGCAACCGAGCGCGGATCGGCGGCAACATTGGTGGCTACCAGGAACACCTGGTCCTCGTCTATGTCGCCATCCATGCCCGGCGCCAGCACCGCGCGCACCGATGGGCCGCCTGTATCGATCGGGAAACGCTGCGCCCCCGCGATGCGCACGCCACGCAGTGTCGTCAGCCCATCACGCAGGGTCACGGCACAGCTCACGCCGCCGGGCAGAGGTCGCTCGAAATCGAGCACGAAGGTCTGCTGGTCGATCCAGCGGCCAGTGGCCGGCACCGGGCAGTCGCTCGTTGCGGCCGGCGTTGCGCGCGGATCGCCGAGCGGCGCCATCGGATCGGAAAAGCGCAGGGTAAAGCGGTTGATCGTTCCGCTCTGCCATCCGCTGCTGCCCGGCACGGCCAGCGTGACTTGCGGGCTGGAGCTGCTGAAGGCGGCGATGGGCGCGAGGACCAGCGAAGCGAGGATGGGCAGCCACCGGACGCGCATGATTGTCACCCTCCAACATGATTCGTTGTTGAAGAGCTTCCCTTATTGCGCAGCGGCTGTCTATCGGTGCGCGAAGATCAGAAGCTGCCGGGGTAGAGGCCGCCGTCCATCAGGATGTTCTGACCGTTGATGTAGCCCGCAAAGCAGCTGCACAGAAATGCCATCATCGCGCCCATTTCCTCCGGCTCTCAGACGAGTCCGGCTACCGGATCCCTGGTGAGCTGCATCGTGCTTTCCTTGCTGTCGCGCAGGCGCTCGGTGTCGAACGGCCTCGGCAGCAGGGTATTGATCGTCACGCCCTTTCAGGAATAGTGCGGCGCCCGACCGAAGACAAAATTGGTGAGGCCCGCGCGCGTGGCATTGGACATGCCGATGACGGGGATGGGCACGCGCACGGACGGGTCGACAACCGAACGACGAACCTTCTGATAGTCACCTCTGGTGCTAGCCTGCCTGCTCGCCGCGCAGATGGTCGTGTTTTTACCGCTGAGGCCCGGACCTATCAGGCTTGCTCCTTGATCATGTCCAGCGCGACATCGACGATCATGTCTTCCTGTCCACCCACCATGCGGCGACGGCCGAGTTCGACGAGGATGGCCCGAGTATCTACGCCGTAATCCGCGGAAGCCTTTTCTGCATGGCGCAGGAAAGAGGAATAGACCCCGGCATAGCCCAGCGAAAGCGTCTCGCGATCCACCCGAACCGGGCGGTCCTGCAACGGGCGAATGAGGTCTTCCGCCGCGTCCATCAGCTTGAACAGATCGCAGCCGTGGTTCCAGCCTTTGCGCGCGGCGGCGGCGATGAACACCTCCAGCGGCGCGTTGCCCGCGCCCGCGCCCATGCCAGCGAGCGAGGCGTCGACCCGGATCGCGCCCGCCTGGACCGCGACGATGCTGTTGGCGACGCCGAGCGAGAGATTGTGGTGCGCGTGCACACCGCGCTGGGTCTCCGGCTTCAGCACCCGGTCATAGGCTTCGAGACGCGCCTTGTATGCGTCCATGTCCATCGCGCCGCCGCTGTCCGTCACATAGACACAGGTTGCGCCATAGCTTTCCATCAGCTTGGCCTGTTGCGCCAAAGCATCCGGCTCGATCATGTGGCTCATCATCAGAAAGCCTATGGTGTCCATGCCTAGGTTGCGGGCTGCCTCGATATGCTGCTTGCTGACATCTGCTTCGGTGCAGTGCGTGGCGATGCGCACCGAGCGTGCGCCGAGATTATAAGCTTGCTTGAGGTCATGGACCGTGCCGATCCCGGGCAGTAGCAGCGTGGTGACGACCGCATTCTCCACCGCATCGGCTACCGCCTCGATCCATTCCCAGTCGGTGTGCGCGCCGAAACCGTAATTGAAGCTGCTGCCCTGCAAGCCGTCGCCATGCGCAATCTCGATGGCGTCTACCCCCGCTTCATCAAGCGCGCGCGCGATCTTGCGGCAGTGCTCGACCCCATATTGGTGGCGGATGGCATGCATGCCGTCGCGCAGGGAAACATCCTGAATATAGAGCTTGGTCTGGGTGGGGTCGAAAGCCATTATGCCGCCTCCTTCTGGAGCCGCTTCGCGGCGATCTTCTCGGCGGTGCGCAATCCTGCCGAGGTCATGATATCGAGGTTGCCGGCATAAGCGGGCAAGTAATGCGCGGCGCCTTCCACTTCTAGGAAAACGCTGGTCTTGATCCCTTCAAACGTGCCGAGGCCGGGGATTTTCACCGGGTTGTTCGAGCCAAAGCGCTCGAACTGCACCTTCTGCTTAAGGCGATAGCCGGGCACATAGGCGTTCACTTTGGCGACCATCGCCTCGATGGCAGCCTCGATAGTCGCTTCGTCCGCGCCGGACGAGAGTGTGAACACCGTGTCGCGCATGATCATCGGCGGTTCGGCCGGATTCAAGATGATGATCGCCTTGCCCTTCTTCGCGCCGCCGACCTCGACAATCCCGGCGCTGGTCGTCTCGGTGAACTCGTCGATATTGGCGCGCGTGCCGGGGCCAGCCGACTTGGACGAGATCGATGCGACAATCTCGGCATAGTGCACCTCTGCAACCGAGGACACCGCCGCGACGATCGGAATCGTTGCTTGCCCGCCGCACGTCACCATATTGACGTTGGGCGCATCAAGATGATCGTCACCATTGACGACGGGGATCACATAAGGACCAATTGCGGCAGGGGTGAGGTCGATCATCACCTTGCCTGCACCCGTCACGACATCGCTGTGCGCCTTGTGTGCTCCAGCAGAGGTCGCATCGAATACCACACCGATATCGGGCCATACATCCAGCTTTTGCAAGCCCTCGATACCCTGATGGGTCGTTGCGATACCCAGGCGTTGCGCCCGCGCAAGGCCGTCCGACGACGGATCGATGCCAACCATCGCGCCCATCTCCAGCAGCTCGCTGGTCCGCATGATCTTGATCATCAGGTCGGTGCCGATATTGCCCGAGCCGATGATCGCGGCTTTTACCTTCGCCATAGTCAGGCTCCCTTGCCGTATGAAAATGAAACACTGCCCAGCCCGCCGATGCTGGCTTTCACCCGGTCCCCGGGGGAGAGGGCGACCATCGGCCCGAGGGCGCCGGTCAGAACAATATCGCCAGCGCGAAGGGGAGAACCCTTGGCTATCATCACCCGTGCCAGCCAGGCGGCCGCATTCAGAGGATGTCCAAGGCAAGCTGCTCCCGCGCCGACCGAGACGATCTGGTCATTGATCTCTAGTGCCATCCCGCACGTAAAAAGGTCGAGCCCGTCCAGACTTTTGCGCGTCTGGCCCAGCACGAAGAAAGCCGAAGACCCATTGTCTGCCACGGTATCGGCGAATGTGATTTTCCAGTCGGCGATGCGGCTGTCGACAATCTCTATGGCAGCGACGCCATAGCGGGTAGCATCGGCAACGTCTTGCGGTGTCGCGGAAGCTTTGGTGATGTCGCGTGCCAGCACCAGCGCGACTTCGGCCTCTGCCTTGGGTTTGACCACCCGCGCCGGATCCAGCACACCTCCATCCTCAATCTGCATGTCATCGAACAATACGCCATAGTCCGGCTGATCGACGCCGAGCTGCGCCTGCACCGCCTTGGCGGTAAGGCCGATCTTGCGGCCAACGATGCGTCTGCCTTGGGAAACCCAGAAGCGCGTGTTCGCTTCCTGCACCATATACGCATTGTGAGCATCGCCGGGTTCCAGCTTATCGCGCAAAGGTTGTACAGCACCCGACGCATAGGCCTTGCGCAGGCGGTGGGCGAGATCTTCGTGCGATTTGGGTGTCATGGCTCTGGGCGTCCTTCTCACCTGCTAGCTACCCCATCCCCCAGGCATGACAAAGCTTGCGCAGGGCAAAGGTGCTCATATAATGAGCATATGCCAAATGGTACGCACTCGTTAGATCGCGCGCTGGCGCTTTTGGTCTCCCTCGCCACGGACAATGGCGCCACTCCTGCTTCGAAGGTTGCACGGGCACTGGGATTGGCGCCTTCCAGCGCCCGGCGTATGGTCACAGCGCTGGAACGCCGCGGATTACTGGTCCGCATCGCGCATGGCCGCTACGCTGGTGGGAGCCTTCTGGCCAATTTGGCCGCCTGCATCACCGCCAACCGCAGTTTGATCGAGGCCGCGCGACCGGTGCTTCGCAGGCTGGCCGCCACACAGGGCCAAACGGCTCATCTGGGTGTTTATGGCTCCCACGACATGGTGACCTATCTCGTGAAGGAAGGCGGAGAGTCCATTTTCACGCGCGAAGGGGCTGAGCTCGAAGCCTACTGCACAGGCATCGGTAAGGCGCTGCTCGCGACCCTTTCGCCAGAACAGCTAGAGGCCTATCTGGGCGGCAGTTTCGTCCAGCTTACGCCTCATACTCTGATCGAACCGGAGCAACTGAGGGAAGAAATCTCGCGCACGCGCCAGCGCGGCTACGCTATTGACGACCGCGAGATGGACGAGAGCATCGCCTGCGTCGCGGTTCCATTGTCGCTTGCCGACGGGACGCTGGCTGCGATTTCTCTCTCCGGCAGACCGGAACATTTCGGCCCCGCGGATATAGAGGCCCAGGCCCGTCGTCTAAGGGCCGCAGCCCTGAATATTACGGAGCGGTTACTCCGATGGGGAGGGGCGCGCGAGGAAAAGACGCAAGGCACCGCCCTCTCATCTCGACCGCCTCCTAATTTATAGGCGCCTCGATAAGGTCATTATGGTATCGTTAGACATGCCCTCGTTGCGCTACCGGGTGATCACCTGATCATATTCCAGCGGACCGCCGCCATAGGTGCCGCCATAGGTGCCGTCATGAGCGCGGCGGAGCAAAGCGATCACCGTTTTGTTTATTATGCGGCCATTCCGCAGTGGAACGCCGGCATGGGCGTAGCAACGGCCTGAGACACTCATCCCCGGCGGGGAACATGGGAGACTGACGTGACGAAGATTTTGGTGCTCTATTATTCGAGCTATGGCCATGTTGAGGCGATGGCTTCGGCCGTGGCAGAGGGAGCGCGCAGCGCGGGTGCGGATGTGACGATCAAGCGCGTGCCCGAGACGGCGCCTGCCGAAGTGGCGCAGGCCGCGCATTTCAAGCTCGATCAGGCGGCGCCCATCTGCACGGTTGAAGAGCTGGCAGACTATGACGGCATCATTCTTGGCGCACCGACACGCTATGGCCGCATGCCGAGCCAGATGGCGGCGTTTCTAGATCAGACCGGTGGCCTGTGGGCGCGCGGGGCACTGAACGGAAAGGTCGGCGCCGCTTTCACCTCCACCGCCAGCCAGCATGGCGGGCAGGAGACCACTCTTTTCTCGATGATCACCAACCTGATTCACTTCGGCATGGTGGTCGTTGGCCTGCCCTACAGCTTTCAGGGGCAGATGCGGATCGACGAAGTGACGGGTGGCGCACCTTATGGCGCGACGACGATTTCCGGCGGGCAGGGCGAGCGCCAGCCCTCAGACAACGAACTGGCAGGCGCGCGCCATCAGGGCGAACTGGTTGCCCGCACGGCGGCAAAACTCATCGCCTGACGGATAGGGTCCGCCCTCAGGGCGCGATTTCGTTATCCATGGCCGCGAGCATGGCGGATGCGCCGCGTTCTGCCTCGTCGCAGCCTTGACGCAACATCGCAAACAGCTCCCGTCCGGTGTCATAGGGCGGGGGCGGTTCTTCCGCGGCCGCGCGGAAGCTCCACTCGTCCTCGTCGACGATCACCTCAAACTGCCCCGACGCGGCGCACACCCGCACGATATCATCGTCGCGCAGTTTGCCAAGCGGCCCGCCGCCCCTGGCTTCGGGCGATACATGGATGGCGGCAGGCACCTTGCCGGACGCGCCGGACATCCGTCCGTCGGTGACGAGCGCGACCTTATAGCCCTTGTCCTGAAGCACGCCCAGGGCAGGCGTGAGCTTGTGCAGCTCCGGCATGCCGTTGGCGCGCGGCCCCTGGAACCGCACGACCACCACGACATCGCGGTTAAGCTCGCCGTCCTTGAACGCGCGCAGCACATCGTCCTGATCCGCAAAGACGCGCGCGGGCGCTTCGATGGTCCACCGGGCGGGATCGACTGCGGACGTCTTCATCACGCAGCGGCCGAGATTGCCGGAGAGCAGCTTCATCCCGCCGTCCGCGCTGAAAGGATCGGACGCGGGGCGCAGTATCCCGGGATCGCGGCTTGTCTTAACCGGCTGCCACTCGAGCGAGTCGCCCTGCATCGCAGGTTCGCGCGCATAATCGTGCAAATCCTTGCCCGCGACTGTCAGTATATCGCCATGCATCAGGCCATTGTCGAGCAGCTCCCCGATCACATACGGTACGCCGCCCGCATGGTGGAAGTCATTCACATCACCCGCGCCGTTGGGATACACCCGCGCCAGCAGGGGCACCACCTCGGACAGCTCGGCAAAATCCGTCCAGTCGATGATGATCCCCGCCGCGCGCGCGATTGCGGGCAGGTGGATGGCATGGTTGGTTGATCCGCCGGTCGCGAGCAGGCCAATGACCGCGTTGACGATCGCCTTTTCATCGACGCACAAGCCAAGCGGCCGGTAATCGTCGCCATCCCAGCCAAGCCTCGCAAGCCGATGCACCGCCGCGCGCGTCAACTCCTGCCTCAGTTTCGTGCCCGGATTGACGAAGCTGCTGCCCGGCAGGTGCAGACCCATCATCTCCATCATCATCTGGTTGCTGTTCGCCGTGCCGTAAAAGGTGCAGGTGCCCGCGTCATGATAGCTGGCGGCTTCCGCCTCCAGAAGTTCGGCCTTGCCGACCTTCCCCTCGGCATAAAGCTGGCGGACGCGCTGCTTTTCCTTGTTGGCGAGGCCCGAGGGCATCGGCCCAGCGGGGATGAGCAGCGTCGGCAGATGACCAAAGCGCAATGTGCCGATGAGCAGCCCCGGTACGATCTTGTCGCATATGCCGAGCAGCGCCACGCCCTCGAACATAGCGTGGGAGAGCGATACCGCAGTCGCCATCGCGATCACGTCGCGCGAGAACAGCGAGAGATCCATGCCCGCCTGACCCTGTGTCACGCCGTCGCACATCGCGGGGACGCCGCCCGCGACCTGCGCCGTCGCGCCCACCTCGCGCGCGAACAGCTTGATCTGCTCGGGATAGCGGCCATAGGGCTGATGCGCTGAGAGCATGTCGTTATAGGCGGTGACGATGCCGATGTTCATCGCGCTGCCGGAGCGGATGACGGGCTTGTCGTCGCCCGCGGCGGCAAAGGCGTGGGCGAGGTTGCCGCAGGAGAGCTGGCCGCGATTGGTGCCCGCCTCGCGCCCGCGCTGGATCAGGTCGAGATATTTGCGGCGCGTCGGCGCGCTCTTCTCGGTGATGCGGCGGGTGACGCGGGCGAGGACGGGGTGGAGGCTCAACTTCTGCTCCAGTAAATCGTAACTGGAGACTGCGCCATGGTCACAAACCGTGCTACGGGCAGGGTCGAACCGGGGCGCAGTGCGGCTTCGAGCATGGCCTTCTTGGCCTCGCCCCTGATGACCAGAATGATCTCGCTTGCATCGCCAAGCGCCCGCATGGTCAGCGTGCGCCGCGCAAACGGCGCCTCGAACGGCAACGGATCGGGCATCACGCTCACCACCTCCGGCGCGGCATCGTCGCTGAGCGGCATGCCGGGGAAGATCGAGGCAATGTGCCCATCCATCCCGACGCCGATCCACACCAGATCGAAGCTCGGCGGCGTTTCATGCTCTACCAACGGATGCACCTGCGCTTGCGTTCCGGTCAGCGCGCGCGCCAGCATGGCGGCATTGCTCGCGGGATGATCGGGCGGCACATCGCGCTCGTCCGTCGGCCAGATCTCAACCCCGGTCCAGTCGAGCGCATGAGCGGCCGGGTTGGCGAGGATGGCGGCGGGCGTCGTTCCACCCGGCAGCGCCAGCCGCTTAGGCGCGCCATTGCTGATATGATGCGCGAGACGGGCAATAATAGCGGCATCGCTGCCGTCCTCGGCCCAGATGGCGTTTTCACTCATGCCAGCTTGCTCCATCGCGTTCTATCAGGGCTATGGCCGCGCTCGGCCCCCAGTTGCCCGCTGCATAGCTCGCAACCTTGACCTCGGCCTCCTGCCAGCCGGAGATGATGCTGTCGATCCACTGCCACTGCGCCTCCACCTCGTCGCGCCGCACGAACAGCGTGGCATCGCCCTCGATCAGATCGAGCAGCAGCCGCTCGTAGGCGATGCGGCGGCGCTGCGCGGCAAAAGCCGTTGCGAGCGAAACATCGAGCGGTACTTCGCGTAGTCTCACGCCGCCCCGGTCCAGCCCCGGCTCCTTCGCCATGATGCTGAGGCGGATATTCTCCTGCGGTTGCAGGCGGATGACGAGCGTGTTGGGCTCCAGCCCTGTGCCAAGGCCGCGATTACCGAAAATCGAATGCGCCACTGGCTTGAACCGGATGATGATCTCGCTGTGGCGCGCGGGCATGCGCTTGCCGGTCCGCAAGTAGAAAGGCACACCCGCCCAGCGCCAGTTGTCGATATAGGCTTTCAATGCCACGAAGGTTTCGGTGTCGGAGGGCTTGCCCAGTTCCTCGTCATAACCCTTGACGATCTGGCCCGTCACAGCGCCTCCCGCATATTGCCCTCGTACGCTGTTCGACTTCGCAGTTTCAGGCGTGAAGGGGCGGAGCGAGCGCAGCACCTTCACCTTTTCGTCGCGCACGGCGGTGGAGTCGAACCGCGCGGGCGGCTCCATCGCGATGATCGAGAGGATCTGCAGCATGTGGTTCTGCACCATGTCGCGCAGCGCGCCGACGCCGTCATAATAAGAGACGCGCCCCTCCAGCCCCACCGTCTCCCCGACGGTGATCTGCACATGGTCGATAGCGTGCGCATTCCACAGCGGTTCGAACAGCATGTTGGCAAAGCGCAGCGCGATAAGGTTCTGCACCGTCTCCTTGCCGAGGTAATGATCGACGCGAAAGATGCGCTCTTCCTCGAACAGCCGCCCAATCGCGTCGTTCACCGCGCGTGAGGAGGCAAGATCATGCCCGATCGGCTTTTCCATCGCGATGCGGGTGGAGGGCGTTACGAGGCCTGCATCGGCCAGGCCCTGCGCGGTCGGCGCGAACAGGGCGGGTGGGGTGGACATGTAAACGGCGACGCGGTTCTTGTCGCGGTCCGCCAACCGCCGTGCCAGCGCCGCAAACTGCTCGGCATTCCCGGCCTCCACCGCGCTATAGATGATCCGGTCAGTGAGCCGCTTGGACGCCTCCGCCTCATAGCGCTCTGCATCGATGGTGCGCGCCAGCGCGGCATCCACCTGCGCGCGGAACTCGTCGTCCGCATGCTCGGACCGCCCGGACGCCACCACCAGAAAGTCGTCCGGCAGCAGCCCGTCCTGCTGCAAATTATATAGGGAGGGGAACAGCATCCTTGCCGCAAGATCGCCCGTAGCGCCAAACAGGAGGAGGGTATTGCAAGCTGATGTCATCTATACTCTCTCTGTCCCCCGACGGCGCGCTCACGACGCGATGCGTACTTTGGTTTGCCCTGAAAAAGCCGGCATGGCCAGCTATTGAGTGCACTCATCCGCTCATGTCATGGGCGCGCACGCTTCCTCAAGCCAGGCTCGCGTATCGCCCTCTACCAGCGGGCCGATGCGCCGCAGGGTTTCGGCATGATAGGCATCGAGCCATGCGCGCTCAGCCGCATCCAGCATGTTGGCCACCACCGACGCCCGGTCTATCGGCACATGAGAGAGGGTACGGAACCCCAGCATCGGTTTCTCCGCTCCCGCCATTTCGCGTGCCTCCACCAGCACGAGGTTTTCGATGCGGATGCCATATTCGCCCGCCTTGTAATAACCCGGTTCGTTGGAGACGATCATGCCCGGCTTGAGCGGTTCATCGCCGCCGCCAAATGTCGCGATACGTTGCGGTCCCTCATGCACCGAGAGGAAGCTTCCCACGCCATGGCCGGTGCCGTGCGCATAATCCAGCCCCGCCTCCCACAAGGCGCGGCGGGCGAGCACGTCGAGCTGGCTGCCCCGCGTGCCCTGCGGAAAGAGTGCGCGAGCAAGCGCGATATGACCCTTCAGCACCAGCGTGAAACGGGCGCGCATCTCCTCGGTCGGCGTGCCGATCGCGATGGTGCGGGTGATGTCGGTCGTGCCGTCGCGATACTGCCCGCCGGAGTCGACCAGATAGAGCATATCGGGCGCGATGGCGCGGCTGGTTTTCTCCTCCGCGCGGTAATGCACGATCGCGCCATTCGGGCCTGCGCCGCTGATCGTGTCGAAGGAGAGATCGACAAGCTTGCCGGTCTGTTCGCGGCAGGATTGCAGCTTGGCGGCTGCAGAAAGCTCGTTTTCGCTGCCTTGCGGTCCAACAACGCTGACCCAGTGCAGGAACCGCACCAGCGCGGCATTGTCGCGCAGCTGCGCGGCGTCATGCCCCTGTATTTCGACGGCGTTCTTAATGGCTTTCGCCAGAACGACCGGGTCGCGCACCGCGTCGATCTTTGCCCCGCCGCTTTCCAGCGCCTCGAAGATCGCGGCGACGGCACGCTCCGGGTCAACGACTATCCTTTTGCCCGCATAGTCGGCAGCCAGCGCCTGCGCGAAGTCCGCCCGGTCGCGGATCGCGACCCGGTTGCCCAAATGCGCGCGCAGCTCCGCCGTCACCTTTTCGGGCGCTATGAACAGATCGACCGTGCCATCCGCCTTGGCGATGGCATAGCTGAGCGCCACCGGCGTGCGCGCCACGTCGCTTCCCCGGATGTTCAGCGCCCAGGCGATGCTGTCCAGCGCGGAAAGCACGGCGGCGTCCGCGCCCCGGCCTTTCAGCCAATCCGCAATGTCGGATAGCTTGTCCTCATGCGCCTTGCCCGCAAACTCCAGCCCATGCGGCATGGCAGGCGCGAGGCTGGGTATCGGACGGTCCGGCCAAACCGCATCAACAGGATTACCCTCCGTCGCAACCAGCTCCGCGCCTTTGGACGCAAGCGCTCCCTTCGCCTTCGCCACCCAGTCGCGCGTGTGGAGCCAGGGATCATAGCCGATGCGCATGCCCTCGCGCGCTTGACCCGCCAGCCAGTCGGCAGGCTGCGTGGCAGGCAGGTCGCAATATTGATAGAGCGCGCCATCCACCTGATCGCGCACCTGAAGCGTGTAGCGCCCGTCGACAAAGATTGCGGCCTTGTCGGCCAGCACCACCGCGCTGCCCGCGCTTCCACCAAAGCCGGTCAGCCACGCCAGCCGCTGCGCATAGCTGCCGACATATTCGCTCATATGCTCGTCCGTCAGCGGCACGACGAAGCCGTGGAGGTTCCGGGCGGTCAGTTCTGCGCGCAAAAGGGCAAGGCGGTCAGGGTAGTGGGCGGCGGAGGTGGACAAGCGGGCATCCTTGAAGCATGGCGGATCGCACCAACATAAGCAGGCGCGGGCGATCCCGCTACCCGCTAGCTACCGGAAACCTGATGACCACATCCCAGCCGCTCTCCGCCCCTCCAGTCGCCGCGCGCCGCGCCCATGAAATCCGCCAGCATGGCAAGATCATCGACGATCCCTATTTCTGGCTGCGCGATCCCGGCTACCCTGATGTGAAAGATGCGGAGGTGCTCGCCCATCTGGAGGCGGAGAACGCGTGGTTTGAGCAGGCGATGGCCCCGCACAAAGGGCTGGTCGACACTTTGTTCGCCGAGATGAAGGGCCGTATCAAGGAGGATGACAGCTCCGTTCCCCAGAAGGACGGGGACTGGATCTACTGGCGCGCGTTCGAGGTGGGGGCGCAATATCGCAAATGGTATCGCAAGCCCATTTCCGGCGGCGCGGATCAGCTGATCCTTGACGAACCGGCGCTGGCCGAAGGGCATGACTATTTCCGCCTCGGCGCGGTGTCCGTGTCACCTTGCGGCCGCTATCTCGCCTTCGCGGTCGATACCGATGGCGGCGAGCGGTTCGAGGCGCGCATCCGCGATCTCGAAACGGGCGAGATGCTGGGTGATGTCATCCCCGGCACCCTGTCCGCGCTGGTGTGGACGTCAGACAGCAAGGCGCTGCTCTACAGCCTCGCTAACGAGAACTGGCGGACGGACAATGCGCGTGTGCATGTGATCGGCACACCAATTGCCGAGGACCGAGAGATTTTTCATGAGGATGACGAGGGCTTCCGCGTCTCCATCGGCCTCACCTCGTCGGAGAAATGGATCGTCATCGGCACCGGCGACCATGTGACCAGCGAGGCATGGCTGCTCCCCGCCGACGATCCCTTCGCCGCGCCGCGCCTTGTCTCCGCGCGCCAGCCCGGCCGCGAATATGATGTCGATGAGCATGAAAGCACGCTTTACATCCGCACCAACGACACTCACCCCAATTTCCGGCTGGTGAAGGCGGCGCTCGATGCGCCGGACCAGTGGGAGGAAGTGATCGCGCCGGACGATCATTTCTATCTGACCGATGTGACCCTGTTCAAACGCTTCTACGTCACCGAAGGGCGCTTGGACGGCCTCGACCAGATCGAGCTGCGCGATTACGCCACCCATGAGGCCAAGCGCTTGTCGTTCCCGGAGGCGAGCTACACCGCCTCGCTCGATGACAACCCGGAATATGATGTCGAGAAAATCCGCATCGGCTATGAATCGATGGTCACGCCGGACACGATCTACGACTATCATTTGAGCACCGAAGAATGGGAACTGCTGAAGATCCAGCAAATCCCCTCCGGCTATGACGCAGAGAAATACGGCACACAGCGGCTTATGATCCCGGCACGGGATGGCACTATGGTGCCGGTGTCCATCGTTTACCCAAAGGGCTTCCCGACAGACGGCTCGGGCCGTCTGCACCTGTATGGCTATGGCGCCTATGGGCTGGCGATGGAGCCGGGCTTTTCGACCGCGCGGCTGTCCCTGCTCGATCGCGGCTTTGCCTATGCCATTGCGCATATCCGCGGCGGCGATGACCTCGGCCAGCAATGGTATCTCGATGGCAAGCTCGAAAGGCGCACCAACACCTTCACAGATTTCGTCGATGTGGCGAAGGGGCTGATCGAACGCGGCTTCACCAGCAACGGCCGCATCAGCATTTCCGGCGGCTCGGCCGGGGGAGAACTGATGGGCGCTGTGCTGAACTCCGACCCTGATCTCTGGGGCGCGTGCGTCGCGCATGTGCCGTTCGTCGATGTGCTGAACACGATGCTCGATGCGTCATTGCCGCTAACGCCGGGAGAGTGGCCCGAATGGGGCAACCCGATTGAGGAGGCATCGGCGTTCGACCTTATAGCGTCTTATTGCCCCTATCAGAATGTGCGCGCCCAGGCCTATCCGCCGCTGATGGTGACGGCGGGGCTGAACGACCCGCGCGTGACCTATTGGGAACCGGCAAAATGGGTGGCGAAGCTTCGCGCAACGAAGACGGATGGCAATATCCTCATCTTCAAGACCAACATGGGCGCGGGGCATGGCGGCAAGTCCGGCCGGTTCGAGAGTTTGCGCGAAACGGCGGAGGAGTTCGCCTTCATCCTGTGGCAGATGCCGGAATAATCACTCGGCTGGGGCGGGTTCGTCCGCGTCCGGCAGGGGAATGCGTTTCGGCTCCAGTATTGCCGCCGCCTCTATCACATCGAGCGCGCGCCGCGCCTCGTTATACTGCCGCGCCATTTGCAGCCAGGCGTCCGCCTTGTCGTGGTTGCGCATCCGCTCGATTTCACTGAGCGCGGCATCGACCCGGCCCGAGGCGAGCAAAGTCTGTGCGCGCTCCACCACCTTGCGCGGCTCGGGAGAGGGTGCGCCCGCCTTGCGCACGATGATGAGCGAGGAAATTTCCTGTTGCGCTGCCGTCCACCAATCGGTGCGAGCGCCCGTACCCGCCAGCGCGGGCGTCAGCTCGCCAAGGCGCATCTGGAGATCGGGCACCGTCACCGGCGAGGCGGCGGCGTTGATGATGGTGGCGACGGCGCGCGGCTGCGCATCGGCAAAGCGCAGGCGCAGCTCGCCCTCCAGATAGCCGAGCGGTGCACCCCGATCGAGCGCGCGGCGCGCGGCGAACGCGATCAGCAGCGCCTCTGCGCGCGCGGCATTGCCTCCGGCATTGGCTGCTTGCTGCGAAATGGTGTCGAGCTTGACGGAAACTGCAGCAAGCCGGGCTTCCAGCTCGGTGGCAGTTTTGAGGTCTCGCGCGGTGGCGAGGGCGGATTCGGCGGGAAGCGGCGCCTGCTCTGATCCCTTGTCTGCCCGGTCCAGCCACTTTCTCGCCACCGGCGCAGCCCAGACGGCCGCGATCACACCCCCGACGAAGGCAAGCAGCAACAGCACCAATATCAGCGTGGCGCGGGATTTGCTGGCGGGCGGCGCAGGCGCGGGTTGCGCCGCCCCCGTAGGCAGGGCCTCGGTCGTTGTCGGTCCTTCGCTGTCCATCTCATCCACTCCGGGCCGGGTCTGCCGCATCAAAAGGTTTGTTGCACAGTTCCAGCGCCAAGGCCAGCATGGCCGGATCAGTGGGAGCGGCGGCGGCGAGGGTATCGGCCCAGCCCAGCCCGGCGGCGGCCAGCGCATTGCCCGATATGGCGACGAGCGAGAGTTCGGCGCGTGTCTCTGGCGGCACCAGCGTTGCGAGGCGCGCCCCCGCGCGGGGGGAGTGGACAAGGCAGATGTCATCGGCTCGAAGCCGCGCCGCGAGGGAATCTGCATCGCCCGCCTCGCGCGCGTGGTAAACCGGAATTCGCCATATCGACACGCCTTCTACCTCCGCCGCCACGACGTCCGCACCGCACAGATGCAGCGCCCGCCTGACGCCCGCCCGGTGCATGTCTTCCACCAGCGCCGCGGCGTCGCGCGAGCCGATATGCGCGGGGTCGAGGCCAACGGCGCGGGCGGCCTTCGCGGTCGCCTCACCGACCACGAACAGCGGCAGCGCGGCATAGCGCTTCAGGTCCGGCCCGGCATGGCGCACCGCGCTGGCGCTGGTGAGCATCAGCGCGTCGAATTCGGCAGGCTCGAGCGGCGTCCAGTCCAGTGGCGCTATTTCGAACAGCGGGGTGACCAGCACCCCCAGCCCCAGCGCGCGGGCGGCATCGGCGGTGGCGTCGGCCCCCGGCTGTGGGCGCAGGATGACGACGCGGTGCGTCATGGCGTGAACAGCGCGCGCAGCTCTGCGCTGGCTTGTTCCAGCATCTCCCGCCCCAGCGCTTCCGCTGCTGCTTCCGCCCCCGTGGCAGGCAACAGGCGCTCCTTCGCCACGGTCTCGCTGCCATCGGGCGCAATGATTTCGGCACGCAGGCGGATGTCCCCGCCCCCCATCACCGCCAGCGCGGCAATCGGCGAATGGCAGGTGCCGCCCAGCCCCTTGAGCAGCGCGCGTTCAGTCCCCACACAGGCGGAAGTCGGAGCATGGTCGATCGCGGTAACGAGCGCGCGCACAGCCTCATTCGCGCGCAGCGTCTCGATGCCGATAGCTCCCTGCGCGGGCGCGGGCAGCATCTGCTCGACAGGGATGGCAACGCCGACGCCCTCCTCGCCCAGCCGCACCAGCCCGGCGGTAGCGAGCAAGGTTGCCTCAGCCTCGCCCCGCTCCAGCCGCGCGAGCCGCGTCGCGACATTGCCGCGAAACAGCACGATCTCGATGTCAGGGCGCAGCCGCTTCACCTGCGCAGCGCGGCGCGGCGAACTGGTGCCCAGCCGCCCGCCCTGCGGGATCGCCGCGATCGACTCCGCACCTACCAGCGTGTCGCGCACATCGGCGCGCGGCAGCATCGCCACGATCTCCAGCGCATCGGGCCTCAGCGTCTCGACATCCTTCATCGAATGGACGGCAGCGTCGATATGGCCTGTGACAAGCCACTGGTCCAGCTCCTTGGTCCACAGCGCCTTGCCGCCGATATCGGCCAGCGGCCGGTCCAGCACCTTGTCCCCGCTCGCCGTCACCGGCACTATCTCTATGGCATCGCGGTGCCAGCCATGCGCCGCGCACAGCGCATCCGCCGCCAGATGCACCTGCGCCATCGCGAGCGGGGAAGCGCGGGTTCCGAGGCGCAGCGGGCGGCCCAAAGGAAGAGGGGTTGTCATAGCCGCTTGCTCTAATCCGCGCGGTCTTTAGAGGGAAGGCGGAAATGAGCATCATCCTCGGTCTTGAATCAAGCTGCGATGAGACGGCGGCGGCGCTCGTCACCGATGATCGGCGCGTGCTCGCGCACAAGGTGGCGGGGCAAGAGGCGGCGCACCGGCCCTATGGCGGCGTGGTGCCAGAGATAGCGGCCCGCGCTCATGCGGAGGTGCTGACGCCGCTGATTGAGGCAGTGTTTGCTGAGGCGGGGCTGAAGCTCGGCGATGTGGACGCCATCGCCGCCACCGCTGGTCCGGGGCTGATCGGCGGCGTGATGGTCGGGCTGGTAACGGGCAAGGCGCTCGCCCATGCCGCGAACAAGCCGCTGACCGCGGTCAACCATCTGGAGGGGCATGCGTTGTCTCCTCGCCTCACCGCGCCGGAACTGGCCTTCCCTTATCTGCTGCTGCTCGTCTCGGGTGGGCATTGCCAGCTGCTGCGGGTCGAGGGCGTCGGGCGCTATCGGCGACTGGCGACGACGATAGACGATGCGGCGGGCGAGGCGTTTGACAAGACGGCGAAGATGCTGGGCCTCGGCTTTCCCGGCGGCCCGGCGGTGGAACGGGCGGCGATGCTGGGCGAAGCGAAAGCGGTGCCGCTGCCGCGCCCGCTGATGGGTAGCGCCGAGCCGCATTTCTCTTTCGCTGGCCTCAAAAGCGCGGTGATGCGCGCGCAACAGTCCGGCCAGTATCGCACGGAAGACATCGCGGCGAGCTTCAGCGCGGCGGTGGTGGATTGCCTCGTCGATCGCACCGCGCGGGCGCTTACAACAAGTGATGGCGTGAATGCGCTGGTGGTGGCGGGCGGCGTCGCGGCCAATCAGGGCGTGCGCAGTGCCCTGTCCGCGCTGGCCGAGAGCCACGGCCTGCCGTTCATCGCGCCGCCGCTGTGGCTGTGTACCGACAATGCGGCGATGATCGGCTGGGCAGGCGCAGAACGCTTTGCATTGGGCCTCACCAATGGCATGGATGTGCCCGCAAGACCGCGCTGGCCGCTCGATGAAGCGGCGGAAAAAGTGCGCGGCGCAGGGGTGAAGGCATGAAGATAGGCGTGGTGGGCGCGGGTGCATGGGGCACCGCACTGGCGCAGGTGACGGCGCAGGGCGGTGACGTGGTGCTCTGGGCGCTGGAGGCCGAGGTCGCGGAAGGCATCAACCGCGATCATGTGAACGCGCTTTATCTGCCCGGCGTGCCGCTCTCGCCCGCCATCCGCGCGACTACCGATCTGGCCGACATGGCGGTATGCGACGCGCTGCTCATCGTCACGCCCGCGCAGCATCTGCGCGCAACGCTTGCCCGGCTGCCACGCGCTGAAACGCCGCTGATCCTGTGCGCCAAGGGGATCGAGGCGGGCAGCGGCAGGCTGATGTCGCAGGTGGTCGAGGAAGTCGCGCCCCATGCGCCGCTTGCCGTCATCTCCGGCCCCACCTTCGCGCATGAGGTCGCGGCGGGCCTGCCGACGGCGGTAACGCTGGCGTGTGCGGACGCGGCGCTGGCGGAGCGGCTGGCGGCGCGCATCGCCCGCCCGACCTTTCGGCCCTATCTCTCTGACGACGTGATCGGCGCCGAAGTGGGAGGCGCGGTCAAGAATGTGCTCGCCATCGCCTGTGGCGTGGCGGAGGGGGCGGGGCTTGGCCTCAACGCCCGCGCGGCTCTTATCAGCCGGGGTTTTGCCGAGATGACACGCTTTGGCTTGGCGCTGGGAGCGCGGGCGGAAACGCTGGCGGGATTGTCTGGTCTTGGCGACTTGGTCCTCACCTGCTCCTCCGCCAATTCGCGCAACTTTTCACTGGGCAAGGGGTTGGGCGAGGGGCAGGCGGCACAGGATCTGCTCGGCAACCGCCGCACGGTAGCGGAAGGCGCCTACACGGCGCCAATACTGCGCGATGTCGCCCGCGCGGCAGGAGTGGAAATGCCGATCGTCGAGGGAGTCTGCGCGCTGATCGAGGGGAGGGTGGAGCTGGCAGCCATGATCGACGCGCTTCTCTCGCGCCCGCTGCGCAGCGAATGACGATATACTTGCCCCACGCCTTCGCCTATCATGCGGCCACAGCGGCGCAGGGAGCATCGGTTTGGCAATGAACGCCCCCGTTGAGGGCCAGCAGCGCGAAGAGGGGGATATCGCCGCGCTGGCCAAGGGCGGGCGGACCAATGTTGCGGGGTTCCTGTTGCGCCTCGCCGCGCGCATCCCGTTCCTGTTTATCGCCGGGCGTATCTATGGCGCGGACGTGCTAGGCCGCTTCGCCTACGCCATCATCATCGTCGAGTTCGCCGCGCAGATAGCCACCGTGGGCTTGAAGCGAGGCCTTGCAGGCGCGCTGGCTCAGACCAAGCGGCCAGAGGCGCATGTGCTGGCGGATGCGATGGTGCTGACCTTGCTGTTCTCACTGATGGCGGCGGGGATTCTGATGCTGGTGCCACAGGCGATGTTCCCCAACAGCGGGTTGAACGGGCTGGATCGCTTGCTGCCGCTTATCATCATCGCGATCGCCTGCACGGATGTGGCCCTTTCCGCCTGCGCATGGCGATTCGACATTGCGGCCACGGTGCGTGCCCGTGCGCTGGTCGAACCGTGGACGATCAGCATCGCGGCGTGGGTGCTCTCTTATTATTCGCTGCGCGATGGCCTGATCCTTTCCTATGTTCTGTCGATGATCGCGGCGATGCTGGTCGCCCTAAATGCCGCCGCGCGCCATTTTCAGTGGGAACGCGGCTGGGCGCCGTCGCCGGGGCGGCTATGGCGCATGGCGCGCATTAACCTCCCGCTGGCCGCCGCCGATGCGGTGGAATGGGGCTCGCGCCGGCTCGATCTTGCGCTACTCGGCCTGTTTGTGTCGCCCGCAACGGTTGGTATCTATTATGTCGCGCAGCAGGTCGCCTCGCTGCCGCAAAAGCTCAAGACAAGCTTCGAGCCGATCCTCGGCCCGGTCATCACCCGCAACCTGGCCGAGCACAACCATGCGGCAATCGCCCGGCAGGTGAGCCAGGTGGGCTTCTGGATCCTGGCGGCGCAGGCCGGCATTTCGCTGGCGCTGGGCATACCGGGTGAGGCGGTGATGGGCCTCGTGGGGCCGGAGTTTGCAGCGGGCGCACTGGCGCTCGGGTTCCTGCTGTTGGCGGAGGTGGCGGCCGCGCCCGCGGTCGTGAGCGAAAGTGCGCTGGTCTATATGGCGAGGCACCGCAATCTGGTGCTCTCCATGGGGATGATCGCGATCCAGATCGCGCTGACGTCCGTGCTGCTGGTGATCATGACCAAGGGGGGCTACCCTCAGATCGCGTTGGCGGTGGCACCGGCATTTGCGCTCGCGGTGGCGCTGGGCTTTAACTCGGTGGTCAAGTCCCGGCTGCTGCAGCGCCTGCTGCGTCTTCCCATCGCGACATGGCGCCCGGCGCTGGTGATGGCATCCGCCATCGCGGTGATCGTGGGCAGCGCGTTTGTCGCGCTCCCGCATGAGCTGGAGTGGCTGGAACTGGCGCTCGGCGTGCCGACCATTTTGGCAGTCTATTGCGCAGTCATCTGGCGCTTCGGCTTCGGGCCGGAAGACCGGGCCTTGTTCAGCAGGCAGGCCAGGGCCGCATAGAGCATCGCGTGCAAAAGCGGGATAGAGCGCACTGACTGATCCCGATTTCCCACAGCGCGCTCAAGAAAAAGAGCCGCGATCCCTGCGGACCGCGACCCTCCTTTTAGCCTCTATTTCCGATCAGGAGATCAGAAGGAAACGCCGATCGAACCGACGACGCCAGCCTTGGCAAGGGCACGGGTGCCCGACATGAAGAAGCCGGGCGCCTGCGGCGAGTCGCTCTTCTTGATGTCCGTGTCGACGTAGGAAATCCCGAACGTGATGTGATTCCAGGTGTAGGAAGCGCCGAGCGACCAGTCGGTGTAGTTCTTAAGGCCGCCCGTCAGGAAGCTGCGGCCATAGCTCTCGCCGATGTGGGCGGTGAGCGAAACCGGGACTTCCGGCAGCGTACCGGACAGGTCAGCATAGATGTAGGTGTTATCATCGCGGCTGTTCGTGCCCCCGGGAGCGGCGAGAGCGTGCGCCTTTGGGGCATACGCGATACCCACCTTCGCGGTTGCGGGGCCGAACGTGCCCTTCACGCTCGCATAAGGCTCAATGAAGTCGGTGTTGCCGCCGCCCGAGTTCGGGTAATAATAATACAGGACGCCGACGTCGACGGTCGCGGGACCGAACGCCCTGGAGTAGCCAGCCATCAGGTCGATCTCCTGGTCGCTGCCTGCGGCGACATAGTCGTCGATCGAGCTGCCCCAAACGCCGGCATAAACGCCAGATTCGTGAGTGAGGGTCATGCTGCCCTGAACTGCGAAGCGCTTGTTGGTCTGTGAGACGCCGCGGAAACGATAGTCGCTCACAACGGTCGCGCCGCCGGTGACGGTCAGAGCCGGAGCGGCCTCTTCCTGAGCGAAAGCAGGCGCAGAAACAGCTGCCAGCGCAAGCGCCGACATGCCAAGAATGATGTTACGCATAATTATATTTCCCTTCGTCGAGTCGATCAATTGATCGTCCCACCTGCGTTCGGGCCGCTGCCTCTGTGGATGCCCTGATCAAGAGCTGGGCCGGTCGCCGCGAACGCGCTTTTGATGGCCGGAACCTTCGCGCTGCACAAGACAAAATTGCAATAGCCAATCCAATTGGACACACAGTTGTTGTTTTTATGCAACGCTGATTCCGGTAGGGCGAGAGATGGCGCATTCATGGTTAACAAGCCGTAAACGCAGCTTAAACCTGCGGTTTATGGATGATTTTCGGTGTTGGCTCAGATCCGGGCGAGGGCCTGCTCGAGGTCTGCGATCAAATCCCGCGGATCTTCCAGCCCGATATGCAACCGCACCAGCAGCATCGCGCTGTCCCATATTGTCGCGCTGCGGCATGGTTTCGGATCGACCGGCAACGCAAGGCTTTCAAACCCGCCCCAGCTGTAGCCAATGCCAAAATGGCGGAGCGCGTCGATGAACCGCGCCCGCGCTGCGTCGTCCGCGCCGTTGAGGGAGAAACTGAACAATCCGGATGAGCCGCTAAAGTCCCGCACCCACTGCGCATGTCCAGGAGAGGAGGGTAAAGCCGGGTGCAGCACAGTGCCAACTTCCGGTCGGCCCTCCAGCCATCGCGCTATCGTCAGAGCGCTTTCCTGATGCTGCTTCATTCGTACACCGAGCGTGCGCAAGCCGCGCAGCGCAAGCCAGGCATCATCCGCTCCGCAAATCTGCCCGAACAACCGCCCCATCTGCTCGATCTGCGGCCACAGCGCGGCATTTGCCGAGACGGATCCGAGCATGACGTCGCTGTGTCCGGTGACATATTTGGTGCAGGCGAGAATGGAAATGTCTATGCCATGCGAGAGTGCCGCGAAAAACAGTGGCGTGGCCCATGTATTATCGATGAGGGTGATGACCCCCCGTTCCTTCGCAGCTGCGACGATGGCCGGCGCATCCTGAACCTCGAAGGTCAGGCTGCCGGGGCTTTCGAGGAACACCGCGCGTGTGCGCTCGGTCATCAGATCGGCGATCCCTGCGCCGATCAGCGGATCATAATAAACGGTATCGATCCCCATTGGCCTGAGCATTTTGTCGCAGAAGACGCGAGTGGGATCGTAGACGCTGTCTACCATCAGCAACTGGTCGCCCGGCTTCAGCACAGCCATAAGCGCGCAACTGATCGCCGCGACGCCGGAGGGGAAAAGCATCGTGCCCGCTGCGCCTGGCTCCATCTCGGTCAGTGCATCCGCGAGCGCCCAATGGGTCGGTGTGCCACGCCTACCATAAAACCAGCGCTCGTGGCTGTCGCTGCGCGCGGCGCGCAGATGGGCGACATCATCGTAAAGGATAGTGGAAGCGCGCCAGACGGGTGGGTTGACCACTCCGCCCGGCTGGCCAGGGATACCGGTCCATTCAGCTCGGCGCCCCGCCTGTGTCAGCAGTGTGGCCGGGGATATCGCGTCGCCGTCGCCGCCCGCCTTGCTCATGCCGGGCCGGTGGCCTTGGGCGTGGCGGGGTCTGCGCCCCAATCGCTCCAGCTGCCGTCATAGAGCGTCACGTCCTTCTTGCCGAGCAGCCGCGCGCCGAACAATACGGACGCCGCAGTTACCCCGCTGCCGCAGGTGGTGATGAGCGGCTTGTCGAGATCAACCCCCGCCTCGATGAACAGACCTTTCAGCTCATGCCCGCGCTTCCATGTGCCGTCCGCGTTGAACAGCCGCGAATAGGGCAGGCAGACCGAGCCGGGAATATGGCCGGACGCCATGCCGGGGCGCACCTCCGGCTCCTCGGCGGTGAAGCGGCTCAACGTGCGCGCATCGACCGTCTGCGCGGTCTTGGTTCCTATATTGTCCAGCACCTGCTGCTTGGTGGCGATAGCCTTGTCATCGCGCCAGACGGTGAAGTGGCGGTGGCGCAGTTGCACCTTGCCACTCTCGGTCTCGCGCTTTTCAGCCAGCCATTTGCCGAACCCGCCGTCGAGAATCGCAACATTAGGAGCGCCCATAATCTCGAACAGCCACCAGGCGCGCGCAGCGGTGCGCAGCGGGCTGTTGTCATACAGCACGATCCGGCTGCCGTCGCCGAGGCCCAGCGCCTGCATGCGGCTGGCGAACTTTTCGGGCTGCGGCACGGTATTGGGTAGCGGGTTGGTGGTATCCGCCAGCTCCTTGAGATTGAGGAATACCGCGCCGGGAATGTGTTGGGCCTCATATTCGGCGCCCGCATCGCGGCCCATTTCCGGCAGGAAATAGCTTGCGTCGACGACGCGCAGGTCGCTCGCCCCCATATTTTCCGCCAGCCATTCCGTGCTTACCAAAATGTCCATGATACCGCGTTTCCCTGTATCCTGATGTGTGGGCCTTCGGGATAGGGGAGGGAGGCGCACTTTTCCAGCCCCTTTGCGCGCGGGCGGGGTTGTTCTATAGGCCGAGGCCATGAACCCGATCCATCTAGGCCAGACCAGCGCGCTGCCCGCCTCTCCACAAGAGGCCGTGCTCGATTACGTGCCCAACCCGCGCCCCGGCACGCGCTACCTCGTGCGCTTTGCCGCGCCGGAATTCACCTCGCTCTGCCCCGTAACCGGCCAGCCCGATTTCGCGCATCTGGTGATCGATTATGTGCCGGCTGAGACAATCGTCGAATCGAAATCGCTGAAGCTGTTTCTGGGGAGCTTCCGCAACCACGCCGCCTTCCACGAGGATTGCACCGTGGGTATCGGGCAAAGGCTGTTCGACGAGATGAAGCCGGTCTGGCTGCGCATCGGCGGCTACTGGTATCCACGCGGGGGCATCCCCATTGACGTGTTCTGGCAAAGCGGCGCTGCCCCGGCGGACGTGTGGGTGCCGGATCAGGGCGTGGCGGGGTATCGGGGCCGGGGGTAAAACAAAACGCGCCGGGTACCCCCGGCGCGCTATCATTTATTTGTCGTCACCCTGAACTTGTTTCAGGGTCCATTTATTCGATCGTGCTGAGGCTCGTGGGGCGGGATGGATGCTGAAACGAGTTCAGCATGACGGTGGAGAATAACCTCTTACTTCCCCGCCTGATAACGCTCGATGGCCTCCAGCGTGATGCGCTGGGCTTCGGCGGCGTCGCCCCAGTGGCCGACGCGCACCCATTTCTCGGCTTCCAGATCCTTGTAGTGCGTGAAGAAATGCTCGATCTGCGCGAAGACGATGTCGGGCAGGTCCTCTTTCTGCTGCACGTCCTTGTAATAAGGGAAGGTCGCGTCATCCGGCACGCAGACGAGCTTTTCGTCGCCGCCATGCTCGTCTTCCAGGTTCAGCACCGCTATCGGCCGCGCCCGCACCACGCAGCCCGGCACGAACGGCGAGCGCGCCACCACCAGCGCATCCAAGGGGTCGCCATCGGGCGACAAAGTGTGCGGCACGAAGCCATAGTTCGCCGGATAGCGCATCGGCGTGTGCAGGATGCGGTCGACGAACAGCGCGCCGCTATCCTTGTCGAACTCGTATTTCACCGGCTCGCCGCCCGTGGGCACTTCGATGATGACGTTAAGGCTGTGCGGCGGGTTGCTGCCCACCGGGATAAGGTCGATACGCATGAATGGCCTGACTTCGTTCGGTTGCTACTCAGGGTGATTTTGTTTTTGCCTCCAGCAGCCGATCGAGGCTGCCTGCACCCTCTCCTGTTTTGGTGAGGCGCGGATAGCGCACACCGAGCGAATAATCGAGTCCGATAACCCTGAAATTTTTGTCCTGTTTGACGATGAGCGCGATCGGCTTTTTGTCGCCCTTGGCCTGGGCGAGCGCGACCTTGAACACGTCGCCCGAATATTCCGTGCCGTTGACCGCCACGATCTTCATTCCCGCCGCGAGGCCTGCCTTGAACGCCGGGCTGTCCCATATCGACGTGAGCACTTCACCGTCGCTCTTGACCGCGAGCCCGATACCATATGTCTGGTCGAAGCCCTTGATCGCCTTTTCGATCTCCTTGGTGGTGCTGCTGGGCGTGTCGGTATAGCTCAAGGCATAGCCGCCGAGCGTGAAGCCCGCCTTGGGCGCTTCGCTGGTGGCGCGATCCACGCGCTGGCTCAGAAATCCCGCCCAGTCATAAGGCTGCACCGAGTTCAGCGTGTCGATCACATCCTGCCTTGTGTAGGTGAGCACGCCCCAGTCGCCATCGTTCATGCCGAAGAACGCCCTGGCGAAATCGTCCATGCCCCGCGCGCCCTTGCTCTCGCGCCGGATGATCCCGTCCGCCTCCAGCCACATCAGCAGGCCTTCGTTGTAATAATCCTCGTTGCGCTGCCAGCTCAGCCAGTTCTTCGGCCGCCGGGCGGAGATGATGGGGTCGTGCGTCGTATCCTCCAGCGCGCGCCAGCTGCGGCCCTTGGCAAGGTCCAGCCGCGCTGCGATGGAGGCAAGCGCGTCCAGCGTCTGCTCCTTGGTATAGAGGCCGGAGCGCGCACCCAGCACATAGCCCCAGAACTGCGTCTGCCCCTCATAGACCCAGAGCAGATTGTCCTGCATCGGGGTGCGATAATCGGGTGTCCACAGCAGTTCGGGGCGGCGGAACTTGCCGTTCCAGCTGTGCACCAGCTCATGCGGCAGCAGGTTGCGCTCGCCCGGGCCGTCATTCCACTTGATGAAATAGCCGGGATCGACGCCATTCTCGGAAGACCGGTGATGCTCCAGTCCGATGCTGCCCATCTCGTCCGTGATGGCGAGCAGGAACTCATAGCGGTCGAAATGACGCGCGCCAAACAGCGTTACCGCCTCGGCCACCAGCTTCTTGTGGGCATTGAGCTGCTCCGGCGTCGCGGCCAACTCGTCCTTGCTGTCGGCCACCATGTTGAGGGTCACGTTGCTGCCGAGATCGACCGAGCCGGCATATTTACCCGCGAAGATCGGCGAATCGACCAATGTCTCGTAGTCGGTCGGTTCGTACGTCGTCACCGCTCCTGCCGCATTGCCCTTCAGCGCGCCGTAGGCAGACCAGCCCGCGGGATAGGTGACGCTCGCCAGCACGGGGATCTGCCGCACATAATAGCCCGCCGGATAGAGCGAGACCATGTCAAAGCTGAGATTCAGCATCTTGTCGGTGACGCTGATGCGCCCGGCGGCGTCCGTCGTGGGATTGAGGAACTGAAACTCCGCCACGACCTCACGCGCGCCCTCGGGCACGTTGACGTGGAAGGCATAGACATCGAGCGGGTTGCGCCGCCAGCCGATCTCCTTGCCGTTGGCGCTGATCTTGAGGCCCGCGAGCTTGTCGATCGCGCCACGCGGGCCGTGCTTGCCGGGCAGCCATTCAGGGTACAGCAGGGTAAGCGGGCCGGAGGAGGAGACGGGGATCGTCTGTTTGACGCGCCAGATGCGCTGGGTCGTGTCGCTCGCATCGACCTCGAGCCGCATCGTGCCCGGGTAGGCCACGTCCCGCGCCGGCGGGATCGTATCGATGATCGGCTGCGCGGCCGGCGCGGAGCGGGTGGCCGGCGCGGTGGACGGCGCAGGGGCGGCTGTTTGCGCAAGGGCAATCGGCGCGGAACATAGAAGCAGTGACAGGGGGATCAAAGAACGCATGGGGGAGGCCTTGTTCGAGTGCATATGCACAGAATGACGTGGGATTTCCCTTCCGTCCACCCTTGCCGCGCCCTGTCGTGTCACTCCATGCCGGGAAAACGCGAAAAGGTCGGCAGATCATGCACCGTTGCCATCCAGCCGATGCGCTCCGCCACCTGAATATGCGCCGTGGGCGGCAGCGCGGCGGGATCGTCCAGCGTGGCGGACTGGACATCCACGATGCCGGGCAGGAACTCGGCATTGCGATAGAACAGCCCCGTGCCGCACTCCGCGCAGAAGCTGCGATAGGTTGCGCCCGAGGAGTTGAAGGTCGTCGGCGCGCCCTTCGTCACCGCAAGCTCGTCCTCCGCGAACGCTGCCCAACCCACCATCGGCGCGCCAGCGCTCTTGCGGCAATCCGCGCAATGGCACAGCGCCACATGCTTCGGGTTCCCGCTGACCTCATAGCGCACCGCGCCGCAATGGCATCCACCTGAAAGCTGCATGAAGATCTCCTTTATTGATTCGAACATATCAAGAACATTTCGCCGCGGCAAGCCCCGCGCACCACTGTTTCCATCGACGCAATTTCCCGCTAGAGGGCGCCAATGGCAGACAAAGACAAAGCACGCATCGAAACGCCCCGCCCCATTCGCGGCACGCAGGACATGCTCGGCGGCACGCCCGATAGCCTGGCGGATCGCTTCGCTTATGTGGTCGAGACGTTCGAGCGCGTGCGCAAGCTCTACGGCTTCCGCCGCATCGAGGTGCCGGTGTTCGAGCAGACGGCGGTGTTCGCGCGCTCGCTGGGCGAGAGCACGGATGTGGTGGCGAAGGAGATGTACACGTTCGAGGATCGCGGCGGCGATTCGGTCACGCTGCGGCCCGAGTTCACCGCCGGAATCGCGCGCGCCTACATCACCGAGGGCTGGCAGCAATATGCGCCGCTGAAGGTCGCGACGCACGGGCCTTTGTTCCGCTACGAGCGTCCGCAAAAAGGCCGCTATCGCCAGTTTCATCAGGTCGACGCCGAGATCATCGGCGCGGCCGAGCCGTTGGCGGACGTGGAGCTATTGTGCTTCGCGGATCAGCTGCTGAAAGAGCTGGGCATTAACGAGGGCGTTACGCTGACGCTCAACACGCTCGGCGATGCGCAGAGCCGCGAGGCGTGGCGGCAGGCGCTGGTCGCGCATTTCGAGGCGCACCGGGGGGAATTGAGCGAGGACAGCGTGGATCGCCTCGCGCGCAATCCGCTACGTATCCTGGACAGCAAAGACCCGCGCGACCGCCCGATTGCAGACGCCGCGCCAGATATCGATGCGTTTTTGACCGAAGAGGCGCGGGCTTTCTTCGACAAGGTTACGGCGGGGCTGGATGCGGCAGGCGTGGCCTGGCAGCGCAACGCCCGCCTCGTGCGCGGCCTGGACTATTACCGCCACACCGCGTTCGAGTTCATCACCGATCGCCTCGGCGCGCAAGGCACCGTGCTCGGCGGCGGCCGCTATGACGGCCTGATCGAAAACATGGGCGGCCCGGCGACACCTGCCGTCGGCTGGGCCGCGGGGATCGAGCGGCTGGCGATGTTATTAGATCACATCCAAAGCAGCGCTTTGGATGTGGCTGTTGTGGTTCAGACAGATGCTTTGACCGAGTTGGCAATGAAAATTGTTGCTAGCCTGCGGAGGGCAGGAGTCTCTGCCGAATTAGTCGCCACGGGTTCGCCAAGAAAAAGATTTGATAAGGCGATTAAACTTGATCCTATTTCTGTTGTCACTGTCACCGGCGAGGGAGATAGGGGCTTCAAAATGCAAACAGCTAATAATGATGACATGCACTACAAAGTCGAACGTCTGATCCTAGCAGCGTTGGCATGAAGACCTCCCCCACATCTCCCCACCGTCATGCTGAACCTGGCTGGCTTCGCCGCCCTCGCGGGTCCGCATCCAAAAAGCCCCTCCCCTTCAGGGGAGGGGTTGGGGTGGGGTGCGTGTTGGGAGCGCAGCGCCCGAGGCTATTCCCCACCCCCGCCCCCTCCCCTGAAGGGGAGGGGAGAGGCGCCGCATGAAAATCTCCCCCGCCACCATATCCCAGATCGAGCGGCGCTATGAGGAGGCGGAGGCTGCGATGGCGCGGCCGGATCTTGACGCGGCCGAGTTCGTCAAGCTTTCCAAGGAATATGCCGAGCTGGAGCCGGTGGTGAAGGCCGCCCGCGCGCTGTCCGGGTGCCAGAAGGAGATCGCCGACCTCGAAGCGCTGCTTTCCTCCGGCGAGGCGGATGCCGAGATGCGCGCGCTTGCCAACGATGAATTGCAGGAACTGCGCGCCCAGCTTCCGCAGGCCGAGCGTGCTCTCGCGCTGCAGCTGCTGCCCAAGGATGCGGCGGATGCCCGCCCGGCGATGCTCGAAATCCGCGCCGGCACCGGCGGCGATGAGGCGGCGCTCTTCGCGGGCGATCTGCTGCGCATGTATCAGCGCTATGCCGATGAGCAGGGCTGGAAGATGGAGATCATCTCCGCTTCTCCCTCCGAGCAGGGCGGCTTCAAGGAAGTGGTGGCGTCGGTCAACGGCGTCGGCGTGTTCGCGAAACTGAAGTTCGAGAGCGGCGTGCATCGCGTCCAGCGCGTGCCCGTCACCGAAAGCGGCGGGCGCATCCACACCTCTGCCGCCACCGTCGCCGTGCTGCCCGAGGCCGAGGATGTGGATGTGCAGATCAACGAGGCGACCGACCTCAAGATCGACATCTTCCGCGCATCCGGCGCGGGCGGGCAGCATGTCAACACCACCGATTCGGCGGTGCGGATCACGCATTTGCCGACCGGCCTCGTCGTCATCCAGCAGGATCAGCGCAGCCAGCACAAGAACAAGGAAAAGGCCCTCAGGGTGCTGCGCACCCGACTCTATGAACTGGAACGAGAAAGGGCACACAGCGAGCAGGCGGGCGCGCGCAAGGCGATGGTCGGGTCGGGCGACCGCTCGGAGCGCATCCGCACCTACAACTTCCCGCAGGGCCGCGTCACGGACCACCGCATCAACCTGACGCTGCACCGCCTGCCGGAGATATTGGAGGGGCCGGGTCTGGCCGAGGTCGTCTCCGCGCTGATGGCCGAAGACGAAGCCGCGCGGCTTGCGCAGCTGGACGGGGTGGGGTGAGCGCGGCCGACGCGCTGCGCGAGGCCACCGCCCGGCTTGCGTCTGTTTCCGATACGCCGCGCTTGGATGCCGAGCTGTTGATGGCCCATGCGGCAGGGGTGGAGCGGGCAGACCTGCTCTTGCGGTTGCGGGATATGGAAGCGCCGGAGAATTTCAACGCGCTGATAGACCGCCGCCTCATGCACGAGCCGGTCTCGCAGATCGTCGGCACGCGCGATTTCTGGACGCTGACCTTGAACGTCACGCGCGATGTGCTCATCCCCCGGCCGGATAGCGAGGCGTTGATCGAGGCGGCGGTGGAGCATTTCGCAGGGCGCGAGGGACCAAAGCGCATCCTCGATCTCGGCACAGGCTCCGGCGCGCTGTTGCTGGCTGCTTTATCCGAGTGGCCGTCCGCCACGGGCCTTGGCGTCGACATCAGCCCGGCGGCGCTGGCGGTGGCGCGCGGCAATGCGCGGCGTTGTGGGCTGGAGAGCCGCGCGGAATTCGTGGAGGGCGACTGGTTCGCGGACGTGGACGAACCGTTCGACCTCATCCTCGCCAACCCGCCCTATATCGCCACCAGCGCCGTGCTCCCCCCCGATGTGGCGAACTATGAGCCGCACGGCGCGCTCTTTGCGGGGGCGGACGGGCTCGATGCCTATCGTATCCTCGCGCCGCAGATGGCCGCTCACCTCGCGCCCGGCGGTATGGCGGCGGTGGAGATCGGCCACGATCAGGGGCTTAGCGCCGCCGCGCTGTTCACGGCGCAGGGGCTGGCCGTCTCGCTTCACAACGATCTCGCCGGGCATGCCCGCTGTCTATTGATTTTGGGCGCGCCGCACCAGCCCGCTCCCCCTCCCAACCTCCCATAAGATACCCTGTCGGGTGGTTGGGAGGGGGAGAGGGCCGGAGCCGATCATCCGAAACGTCAGCGAAGCGACGCGTTTCGGATCAAAATGATACACGGCCACGCTGTCTCAAACTGGTGCGAACATGAATTTGTCGGCCGCGAAGCCATTTTTTCTTGGTTTCTTTACCCGAAGCGTCTAGGACGAGGCGGCAAGGCCCGATGATCGCTTGATCCGGGCAAGGCTGGCTCCCATAATAGTCGGATGCTCTCTTGAGGACATCTGGTGCTGAGATGGAGGTCCGGGTCGTGGACGGCCCGAACCCGCGCAGCGTTTGTGTCATGCGCCGGGCAGTGCGTTTAAGGATGGCATTGAAAGCAAGGATCCACCATTGATGAATAACCGTCAGGCCGGCCGCCGCAATCGTGGCCGGAATAATGGTCGCCCGAACGGCGGTAATCGCAACGGCGAAAACGGCAACCGGATAGACAGTCGCGCACGGGGCAACGCGCCGCAGCTGCTGGAAAAATATCGCAACCTCGCGCGCGATGCGCAGCTTGCGGGCGATCGGGTCAACACCGAATATTATCTCCAGTTCGCGGACCATTATTTCCGTGTCATCGCCGACAACCGCTCGCGCCAGGAAGAGCAGCAGGCGCGCTATCGCCGCAACGACGAGCCGTTCGATGACGAAGGCATGGACGGTCAGGACGAGTTCGGCATGATGCAGCCGACCGTGGCGGACATGCGCGACGCGCGCGAAGTGCGTGAAACCCGCGACGACAGAAACGGTGCGGAGGCTCAGGACAATCGCGGCTATCGCGATCAGCGTGAACCGCGCGACAATCGCGAACCCCGCGATAACCGCGAAAATCGTGGCAACCGTGACTATGGCGAACAGCGCGAGGTCCGCGCCCCGCGCGAACGTGGTTATGACAACCGCCGGGTGCGCGTTGATCGGCCTGAGCGCAACGAGCGTGACGAACAGCAAGCAAGTCCGGCCGTCGTGCAGCAGGATAAACCGGTCGTCGTGCAGCCGGTGCAACAGGCCGAAGCAGTCGAGGAACAGGCCGCACCGCGCCGCAGCCCGCGCGGCCGCAAGCCCCGCGCCGCCGCTGTAGCCGAAGCAAGTGAAGCACCGACGCTCGACCTCGCGGTGCTGCCGCCGTCAATCTCGCGCGCGGATAACGACAGCGAGCCAGCGCCCGCGCCTACCCCTGCGGCGGAGGAAGCGCCCGCGCCCAAGCGCCGGGGCCGCCCGCGCAAGGTTGCGGTCGAGGCGGCGGAATAACTCCGTTCATCTTGCGATAATCTCGTTTCAATGATGAAAGGGCGGTGTAGCGATACACCGCCCTTTTGCATTGGGGCGGGCGCGAGAAGAGGGAGAGCGAGCATGAGGCAGTTTCTGTTGGCGGGCGCGGGCGCATCTCTGGCGCTGGTCGCCATCCCCTCAGCCGCGCAGGACAGCGCCAACCCGGTTGGCCCCAGTGCGCAGGGCGATGTCTCCGTCACCATCTACAACAACAATCTCGCCCTCATCCAGGATGTACGCCAGCTTTCCATCGCTCAAGGTGTCAGCCGCATCGAATTTCCCGATGTCTCGGCGCAGATCCGGGCGGAAACCCTCTCCTTCGCCGCGCCGGGCGCCGCGATTATCGAGCAGAACTTCGATTACGACCTGCTCAGCCCGGACAAGCTGATGGAAAAGGCGGTGGGGCAGGTGGTGACGATCGTGCGCACCAACCCCGCGACCGGCGCGGAAACGCGCGAGCAGGCGCGGGTGCTGGCGGTCAATGGCGGTGTGGTGCTTCAGATCGGCAGCCGCATCGAGGTGTTGCGCGACGATGGCCTGCCGGTGCGCGTGATCTTCGACAAGGTGCCGCCCAATCTGCGCGCCAAGCCCACGCTTTCGGTGAAGGTCGACAGCGACCGCGCAGGCACGCGCCCCGCCTCCATCCGCTATCTCACCCCCGGCCTCGGCTGGAACGCCGATTATGTCGCGCTGTTTGATAGCAAGGCGGGCAGGATCGATGTGCAGGGTTGGGTCACGCTCACCAACACCAGCGGCACCACCTATACCAACGCCAACACGCTGCTGGTCGCGGGGGCCGTCAACCAGAATGGTGGAGGCTACCCACCCTATGCGCGGCCCCAATATGCGCCCGCGCGCCCATCGATAGTTCGCGCCGGAACCGAATCCGCCAATCGCGAGCGGTTGGGCGATTTCTATCTCTATCCCATATCCGGCCGCACGACGATCGCCACCAACCAGACCAAGCAGGTAAGCTTCCTCGATGTGCAGGGCGTTGCGGCGCAGGCGACCTACGAGTTCGTGAACGGCTGGCTGTCCGGCAATGACGAACCACAAAGCGCGGCGAGCGTGGTCAAGTTCTCCACCTCCCGCCAGGGCGGGCTGGGCGACGCTCTGCCCGCCGGGACCGTGCGCTTCTATATGAAGGACGCCGCCGGAGCGCCGCAGTTCATCGGCGAGAACGGCATCGGCCACACGCCGATGGGGAGCAGCCTCGCGCTCAAAACCGGCGATGCGTTCGACGTGAAGGTAAAGGCGTCGGTGGAGCAGCGTCAGCGGCTGGGCGACAATAAGTGGCGCACCACGATGCGCTACGAGCTGAGCAACGCAAAGCCCGAAGCCGTCACGGTCGATCTGGTGCAATCGGGCCTCGACTGGTGGTGGGCGGATACGCGCATCACCGCCGAATCGATGAAGAGCGAGCGCAAGGACGCCAACGCAACGGTCTGGCACGTGCCGGTCGCCGCGAACGGCAGCGCCACGGTGACGGCGACTTTCGAAACGCGGTATTGAGGCGCGCGTGATGCGGGCGCCTCTCGCCTCATTGCTTGCGCTGACGAGTGCGCCCGCCCTTGCGCAGAGCGTGGTGGTGAGCAGCGCGCCGGTTTCCAGCTCCGTCACCGTCTATCGCGACATGGGGCGCGGGGACGGGGCAATGAACCCCGGCTGGCTCAACGGCTATGCACTGATCTCGGAGAAGCGGCGCGTCAGCCTGCCCGCGGGCGAATCGGTGGTGCGGTTCGAAGGTGTGGCGGATGGCATGATCGCGGTAAGCGCGGTCGTCTCAGGCCTTCCGGGCGGAGTGGAAGAGAAAAACCGCGACGCGCGCCTGCTCTCGCCCGCCTCGCTGCTCGACGGGAGCCTGGGCAACCGCGTTCATATCCGCCGCACCAATCCCGCCACAGGCAAGGTGAGCGAAACTGATGCCATCATCCGCTCCGGCTCAGGCGGCGCGGTGGTGCTGCAAACGGCGGAGGGGGTGGAGGCGTTGCGCTGCTCTGGCATCCCCGAGTCGCTGGTCTATGATGCGGTCCCGGAGGGTTTGTCGGCCAAGCCCACCTTCTCGGTGCATACCAATAGCCCAAGCGCCACCACGGCGGAGGTAAAACTCACCTATCTCGCTACCGGCTTTGACTGGAATGCAAACTATGTCGCGATCGTGGCGGAAGACGGCAAGACGCTGGACCTCTCCGCCTGGCTCACCGTCGCCAACGGCAACGGCGCGGACTATCAGGGCACGCAGTTGCTTGCCGTGGCGGGCACGCCCAACCGCACCAGCGACTTCCGCGCGCTGGGTGCCAAACCGGAAGCGCTGCAACTGGCGCTCCAGTGCTGGCCGATGGATGTGACAAGCACCTATCCGGCTTGGGGTGTGCAGCCGCCCCCCCCGCCCGCTCCGCCGATGGCGCCCGAGATGTATGACGGCCGCCAAGAGATCATCGTCACAGCCATGAAGCGGTCCGAATCACTGCAGGCCTCGCCCGTCGCCATCACCGCGCAGCAGGAAGACTTGGGCGATCTCAAGCTCTATCGCGTGCCTGTCCCGGTCGATGTCGTGCCCAATGGTCAGAAGCAGGTCGCGCTGATGGCAAAGGGAAAAGTGGCGTTCGACCGGATTTATACCCTGACGATTAACCCTTGGGACTCGGAAGATGACGGCCCGCTCGCGATCACATTGCGCATGCAGAACAAGGCGAAGCAAGGACTTGGCCTGCCAATGCCATCAGGTGCGATGCTGATTATGCAGCGGCAGGCTGGGGCAGAGATGCTGATCGGTGAGAGCAGGCTCTCCGATAAGGCTGTCGGCGAGAAGGTGGAGCTTGACGCGGGGCGGAGCGATCAGGTCCGTTTCGAGCAGAAGACCCTCTCGGTCGATGAAAATACCCGTCGTATCCGCATCACGCTCACCAACGCGCTGCCAACCGAGTCGGCTGTGGAGCTTGAAGTGCCGCAGTTCAGCAATTACCGGCTCAGCGCGTCGGTAAAGCCTGTGCCCGATGGCGCGAACAGCATCATCAAGGTTGTTCTGCCCGCAAATAGCAGCAAGCGAATAGACCTGACGTTCAGCGCACGCTGAGCCTCACCCCTCCGGCAACACCCTTGGCCGGTGATTCTCGTCGAGCGCTACAAACGTGAACAGCCCGCTCGTGACGGGAACCTCCGTCTCTTCGCCGCCGAACCTGCGCTGTGCCACGACATCGAGGCGGATGCCGAGCGAGGTGCGTCCGCGCCGCTCGACCTTGCCATAGACAGAGATAACATCATTCAGCAGAATCGGCGCAATAAACTCCATCGCGTCGATCGCGACGGTGGCGACGGGCCCCTGCGCCTCCCGCCAGGCGATTATACCACCGGCTATGTCCATCTGGCTCAGCACCCAGCCGCCGAAGATGTGCCCGTTGGCGTTGATATCTCCCGCGCGCGGCATCGTGCGCAGCACGGGGTCAGTCCTTGTTGTCATACCCTGCTTCGTCCTTGAGATAATCCTCGATCTGTTCGTCATGCCCCGTGCCGCTCGAAAGGAAGGCGAGGCTCATCAGCGCGGTGCCGAGCATGAATGTGCACCACACGCCCGCCGTAGTGGCGATAATCATATGGATCGGCATCGGTGTGTCGCGCCAATAGAGAAAGCCGAGCACCGCGACTACGCACAGCGCGCCCCACAGCGCCATCCATCGCATCAGGTTGCGAAAGCGGCCCCAGGCGGTCTGCGCTATAATGGGATCGTCGAGGGCGTTTTTGCGCGACACATCTTCCCTTTGGCGCAGGAAAGTGGGATCATCAAGCAAACAAAGCCGATCAGCATTGGGAGAAGGGCTATGACGATTGCATCCATCTTGTCGGGCAAGGGGCACGAGGTGGTGAGTCTGGAATCGGGCGCCACCGTTCAGGATGCGGTGAGCTTGCTGGTGAGCAAGCGAATCGGGTGCGTGCCGGTGGTCGATGGCGGCGAGGTGGTCGGCATATTATCGGAGCGTGACGTGGTGCGCTCGCTGGGCGAACAGGGCGAGGGCGTTTTGGGTGCGACGGTTGCGTCGGTGATGACCAGCCCTATCGTGACTGTGCCTTCGGAGACGCCGGTCATCACGGCGCTCTCGCTGATGACGCGGCGGCGCATCCGGCATCTCCCGGTGATCGACGGAGACAAGATGGTCGGGTTCGTCTCGATCGGCGATCTGGTTAAGTATCGCATCGACAAGATCGAGGCCGAGGCAGCGGCGATGCGGGACTATATCCAGGGCGCTTGAGCTGTCTCAGGCGGGCGCGGCTTCGGGGGCTTGCCGCCTCACGATCAGGCGCACCAGGTCGTTCACGGTTCCGCGCGCGAAGATCAGCAGCAGCGCGACGAAGCTCGCTCCACCGGCTGCCACCAGCACCGCCAGACGGATAGGGGCGCCGAGGGATTCGGGCAGTACGGCAGCGACGCCCAGCACGATCAACGCCATCGCTGCCGAGCACAGCATGCCCGGCGCGATCGCGGGCAGCAGGTCCGCTAGTCGCAGGCCGATCGGCGCGCCCGCGATCCGCACCGTCGCCAGCGTGAACAGCGGATAAGCCAGCAGCCACGCCCAGGCGAGGCCGATCGCGCCCTGTTGGATTCCAACAAGGAACGACAGCGGCATCACTATCGCTCCCACCATGGAAATAGCCGTGGACAAACCCGGCCGCCCCAGCGCGTTGCACACCGGCGGGAACATCACCTGGATGGTCATGCACGGCATCGCCAGCGCCAGCAATTCCACGAAGGGCGCCATCGCCCGCCACTTCTCGCCGAACAGGGTGAGGACCAGCGGCTCGGCGGTCGCCGCCATGCCGAAATAGAGCGGGCAGGCGACGAGCATGATCAGCCGCAGCGCGCGCAGGAATGACCAGCGGATAGCACCGGTGTCCGCCTGCATCCGCGCATAGGCCGGGAAGGCGACGTCGTTGAGCGGCGGGATGAACTTGCTGACGACGATCTGGGTGAGAAACAGCGCCTCCGCATAAAGGCCCAGCTCATGGGGCTGGAGCACACGCCCGCCGATCACGATATCGGCCTGGGTCTGGACCAGCCACAGCAGCTGGCTGCCCAGCATGGCCGCGCCGAATGCAACGAGGCCGCCGGTGCCCCGGAAGTCGAAGCTGGGGATGGGCAGGAAGCGCGTTGCGATCACATAGCCGATGCCGCGCACCCAGAAGAGCGTGATCGGCGCCCAGACGAGGGTCCACACCCCCCACCCGGAGAGCGCGCCCGTGAGGGCCACGCCCGCCGCGGCCGCCGAGGCGACGAGGCTGACGATGGCGGGCCGACGGAAATCGAGGCTGCGGCCCATCAGCACCTCCGGCACCGAGATGAACGGCGTGGCGAGATAGACGAGCGCCTGGACGCGCAGCATGTCCGCTACCAGGGGTTGGTCGTAATAGTTCGCCGCCAGTGGCGCGATGCAGAGCTGGATGATGGCCAGTGCCCCGTTCAGCAGCAGCATGATGCCGAAGGCCTGCCGCAGCTTGTGGGTGTCCAGCGATTCGCTCTGCACCAGCGCGCTCACGAGTCCATAGCCGTTGAGAAACTGCATCAGCGAGAGAATCGCCTGCGTCATCGCGAAAAGCCCGTAATCGCTCGGGTCGAGCAGCCGGATAACGATCAGAGTCGAGGCCCAGCTGATGATCTGTGCAAAAATCTGGCTGCCCGAACGCCAGAAAAGCGCGCTGCGGACCTTGCCGGAAAAGCCGCTATGGCTCGCATCCGCATCTGTTGAAACCATCGACCCCGCTCCGCAACGCCAGCAAAACCGCCACTTTCGGCGGCACCAAGGGGTTCATAGACCGAGAAGACGAAAAATTCCGAAACAAAAGTGCAAAAAGTGTTTGACGGAATCGGGAGGCCTCCATATATGCCCTCTCACCGCAGCGGTGATGACCATCGGTTCTCGCCGCGAACGGTCGCCAACATAGTCGGACGCTCAGTCCCCCGGTACCAAAGATCGGGGAACACTAGCTGTCCGCCTCGTATGTTGGATGGCTCTTTGAAATTGTCAGTTTGATGAAGGGACATGTGGGCGGCGGCCCCGGGTCCGAAGGCTTCAAGGCTTCGGGTGCTCGGTAAATACAAGCCGTTCCTATATGTCCTCTTACATATCCACAGTAATATGTATTTGTGCAGGAACGGCTCCTTGAAATGGCAGCCTTCGACATGGACTATTCCTCCGTGCCGTTGGTTGAACATCAAACTTGAGAGTTTGATCCTGGCTCAGAACGAACGCTGGCGGCATGCCTAA
>CAZEHR010000012.1:0-112885 GCA_964512265.1 uncultured Sphingobium sp.
TCGTAAGCTTCGCCGCTGGCCTATGCTTGATCAAATTCGTCCACACGGCCTAGTGCAGCACCCCCTTGTAGGCCACCATAAGATCCAGGTATTGGCGTTACAAATCCTCCTAAGGACAATTCGGGAAGCATATCAACTGTTTTTCCGAGTATCCCCGATGGTGCGGTAGTAAGGAGTTTGGAAACGGCCTTTATCTTGCCCAAGGGCGTCGTCCCAGTAAATCTTATGGCAACATTTTCGTTTCCTCCAGGAATTTCGGGAGGAAGATTATCTCGATGAACCCAGTGAGCGCTAGGTTGAATGCCAACATTACTCACAATGAAGTTGTATAGATTTTGCACGCTCTGGGGAGCGCTACCTAAGATGTTCACTAAGGAAAAATCGGAGCGATTGTTTAACAAATAGTCAAAATTCTCTGGGGTGGTACCGCCGCTCATTTCTCGCTCCGATCGTATACAACTCTAAACCCAAAATAACTTCCCGTGTCTCTCGACAAAGATGCGCAATAATCGTTGATTAAATCAAAATATGAAACGTCTTTGACATAGCAGTTCATGCCTTTGAATTTAGAACTGTATTCAGTTTGCCGGACCCCATTTATCTTCATATAGCCGAGATAGATTTCCCGATTGCTCACCGCCTCACCTGCATTGCCTATCAAGTCGAACAGGCCAAGGCTGTTCGGATCCCGCCTTCCAACTTTCTCAATGTTGTGATGATTTACTGAAAATCTCGGATCGTAGGAATAGTCAGGGTCAGCGCGCGAATAACTGTACGAGTCATTACATGAGCCAGCAAAATGAGCTCTTCCACATGGCACGTCACTTATCTTGAGCGATTCTCTGCCAGTTGCCTTGCGCGCAATCGCGATCCATTCCGCCTCTGTCGGCAGTCGATAAGGTTTACCCGTAACCTTTGTTATCCATCCCAAATAGCACTCAAAATCATTTGGGCTGATGGCCGTCATCGGATAATCATCGCGAAGATTGTCGATTATAAAGTTCGAGTTCGCCCTACCCAAATTGGTTGGAGCTGGGCATTTTGCCTTGTCGTAGGAAACCAGATATTCTTTCCATGTAATCTCATAGCGCCCAACCATGAGGTCTTTATTGATGCCCGCCACCTCAACCGTAACGGGCACCATCTGCGGGCAATCCGAGCAGTCCTGAGTTGCCGCTTGGTTCTGCGCAACAGGAGCGGGCGACGCGGGTATGGGTGGAGCAGCGCACGCCTGCGTTAGTCCAAAAAAAGTGAAAAGCAAAAAAAGCTTCGCGAGGTTATGCAAACCGCCAGAACAAGAGCTCCGAGCATAATAGATGATCATATTCAGCAGCCTATCTCGACCATTGCTTCAATCTCCTCTTCGCTTCATCCAGCCCCGCTTGGCTAGGCCCAGTATCGACGGGAACGACCCGTCCCTTTGCGCCATTACCGGGTGAAGGCATATAAAGCCACATTGTACCGCCGCTGTCCGTGGCCGCTCGCAAGAAGAGGGTCCTCGCCCTCCCCCGATCCACCGGTACCCCTCTCCCTTCCTCAAACCGGATGCCCAGCTCCAACTGCGCCTGCTTGTCGCGCGCGCGCGCGCGGGAGGCGAGGGATTGCAGCTCGTCATCGCTGGCGCCAGGAGTCAGCGCGATGCCCATATAGCTTGAGGTCGCGCAGGCGCTGGTGGCCATCAGCGCGGCGGGGAGCAGCAGGGATTTGATGGTAGAGAGCGACCGGGAGCGGCTGTGCGCATGGCCGGTTTCGGTGCGCGCCTGGTCGCGTCGCGCGGGTGGCTGCACCGCCTGCGTCGCGCAGGACGCGGTTTTACTCGATCCGCGTAGTGTTGCGCGCATATCATCGCACCATGTCATTATCAGGCCCACTCTCATACTGGTTGGAGAATATTTTCATGGGGTGGTCAAGGACAATAGAACATCCATTTTGGACGTATTGTGCTTGACACGGATAGCTATGGCACATTTGCTTGAGTTTTAGGGTATATGTCTCTTTATGGGACGCGATATGCTTGGATATGACTTGCCGGTTACATGAACGGCTGTGTGGGTCCGGGCTCTGCCGGTGCCGTGTCTGAACAGCTGGAATGACTGGCATTATCGCTCCCGCCCCGCCTGTTGGATAGCTGTCTGTAGCGGCGAGAGCAGGTAGGAGATGATACGCCGCGTGCCAGTGCGGATGTCGGCGGTGGCGGCCAGCCCGGCAGAGAGAGGCACGGGTCGCCCGTCGGCCTCGATAAAGCTGCGCTCGAGCTTGATGGTGGCGATATAGACCAGGCCCAGCTCCTTGTCCTGCACGGCGTCACGGCTGATCGCGCTGACGCGGCCGGGCACGGTGCCATAGCGGGTGAACGGGAAGGCCTCGAGCTTTACCGCCACCTCCTGGCCTACATGAACGAACCCCACATCCTTGTTGAGGATATTGGCCTGCACCTCGAGCCCGCCATTGGAGGGCACCAGCACCATCAGCGGTTTCGCGGCTTCGACCACGCCGCCGATGGTGTGGATGTCGAGCTGCTGGATCGTGCCTTGTGTCGGGGCGCGCAGGCGCTCGAACCGGTTCTTCTGATTGGCCTTGGTGACTTCCTCACGCCGAAGGATTGCTTCGGCTTGCGATTTGGCAAGATCGGCCAGCGCCTCGCGCCGCGCCTGTTCGCGGGTTTCGCGGATCTGTTGGTCGAGCTTGGCCGCTTCGGAGAGGCCACGGCTGATCTGGGTTATGGCAACATCGCGGTCGCCGGCTTCCTGGCGGCGCTGGCGTTGAAGCTCCAGCAGCCGCAGGCCCGGCGCATAGCCCTTGGCATCGAGCGCGTTCATATTGGCGATCTGGCGGTCGAGGATCGGCACGGTGTCGGTAAGGCGCGAGACCTGCGCACGCGCGGCTTGTGCGTCGGACAATGCAGTGGCGCGCGCCTGGGCAAGGCTGCTGGTCGTGGCCTCGACCTGCGCTATCTGGGCGGCGATCAGGCGTGCCTGGGTCTGCGCGACCTCGGCAGGGGTGCCGGGCGGGGCGACGAAGCGCAGGCCCTTGCCCGAGAGCGCGTCAGCAATGGCGCGGTTGCGCGCGGCTTCAAGTTCGGCTGCGGCGAGCGCCTTTTGCGCCTGCGCCAAGTCCGCGCCCGAGAGCGTCGGGTCGAGATCGACCAGCGGCGCGCCGGCTCTGACCACATCGCCATCATGGACATGGATCGCGCGGACGACCCCACCGCTTGGGCTTTGGATCATCTTGATATTGCCGGTCGGCATCAGCTTGCCCGGAGCCGAGGCCACCACATCGACGCGGCCGAAGATGAGCCAGAGCATTGCTATGAGCAGAAAGATCAAGAGCGCCCATGCAACGATCCGCGCGGTGGGGCTTACCGGGCGCTCGATCACTTCCAATGCTGCGGGCAAGAAGTCGGCTTCAGCGCTGGGGATGAGGTTCTTGACCCGCTCCTTGTCCGCCTTCCAGGCGGCCTTGGTCACTTCCCAATGATGGCTCCAGGCATTCATGCCGCGTCTCCCTGGGTCACGCCGCTCTGGCGACGATGGAGATCGGCATAACGGCCATTGGCGCGGAGCAGCTCGTCATGGCTACCGCGTTCGATGATGCGGCCGCCTTCCAGGGTGATGATCGTTTCGCATTGGCGGATGGCGGATAGGCGATGGGCGATGATGATCACGGTGCGGCCTTGCGCCATCGCTTTCAAGTTCGTCTGGATGATCTCCTCGCTCTCGGCATCGAGGGCAGAGGTGGCTTCATCGAGGATAAGGATCCGTGGCGAGGTAACCAGCGCTCTGGCGATGGCGAGGCGCTGGCGTTGCCCGCCCGACAGGTTGGTGCCGCGCTCTTCGACGGGTGTGTCATAGCCTTGGCTAAGTTTAAGGATAAACTCATGCGCGCCGGCGAGCTGTGCAGCGTGGATGACCTGCTCCAACGGCATGGCAGGGTTAGGCAGCGCGATATTCTCTCGGATGGTGCGGTTGAACAGCAGGTTCTCCTGCAACACGACGCCGATCTGGCGCCGCAGCCACGCAGGGTCGATCTGGGCAATATCGACGCCGTCGATCAGTACGCGTCCTGAGGCTGGCACATAGAGCCGCTGCAAGAGCTTGGTCAGCGTCGATTTGCCCGACCCCGACGAGCCGACAATACCAAGCGTGGAGCCAGGCTTGATATGCAGGTCGATGTCTTCGAGCGTCCACGGCCCTTCAAGGCCATAGCGGAACCTGACTGCTTCGAAGCTCACCTCGCCCTTGACGGCAGGCAGCGCGACACGGCTTCCTGCACCCGGCTCCGCGGGCTGATTGAGCACATCGCCGAGGCGCTCGATCGCGATCCGCACCTGCTGGAAGTCCTGCCACAGCTGCGCCATGCGAATGACGGGACCCGACACGCGCTGCGCAAACATGTTGAAGGCGACAAGGCCACCGACCGTCAGCTCCTTGTCGATCACCGCCTTGGCGCCGAAGTAGAGGATCAGCACCATATTGAGCTTCGAGATCAGCTGGATGAGCTGACTGCCGGTATTGGAGAGGTTGATGACCTTCTGGGAGGCAAAGCTGTAGCCCGCGAGTTGCCGTTCCCAGCGGTCCTGCCATTGCGGCTCGACGGCAGAGGCCTTCACCGTCTGAATGCCGCCAATGCTTTCGACCAGCAGCGCATTGTTCGCTGCGCCGCGCTCGAACTTTTCCTCGATCCGCGCGCGCAATGGGGCGGTGACGAAGATGGCGACGGCGAAATAGCAAGGTATCGCCAGCACCGCGATCAGGAACAGCTGCCAGCTGTAGAACCACATCACCACCAAGAACACGATCGTAAACAGCGGATCGACCAGCACCGTCAGCGACGCGTTGGTCAAAAACTCGCGGATGGTTTCCAGCTGCCGCACCCGCATGGCGATATCGCCGACGCGCCGCACCTCAAAATAGGCCATGTTGAGTTTAAGCAAATGCCGGAACAGTTTGGCGCCCAGTTCCACATCGATCTTTTGGCTGGTCTCTGAGTAGAGCCGGGTCCTGAGCCAGCCGAACAAGGTCTCCCAAATCGAGACCACGGCAAAGCCGATCACCAATATGGTCAAGGTATCGAGCGTGTTATGCACCAGCACCTTGTCGATCACGTTCTGGAAGAACAAGGGCGAGGCTAATCCCAAAAGATTTAGCCCCAAGGTCACCAGCAGCACTTCACCGATCAGGCGTCGATATTTGACGATCTGGGGGATGAACCAGCTGACGTCGAACGCGCGGCTGATCCCGCCCACGCCCTCGCGGGTGGTGACGAGCACCAGCTCGCCCGACCACATCGCTTCCAGGGCGCTACGGTCGACCTTGATGACCTGCGCCTGGACGCCGTCTTGTGCATGGCGCGGCGGTTGGATCAGTGCCTCATTGCCTTCCACACGCCCGATGACGAACCACCCGCCAGGGCCGTTCGCCAAAGCAGGGAGCGGCATCGTGGCGAGCTTGTCCCAACTGCACCGCAAAGCACGCGCCTTGACCTCGTCCTGCCGCTTGGCGAGGCGCTTCAGATCGTCGGCATCAATATCGCGTTGGTGTCCGAGCTCATGACGCAACTGCGCCGGATCGACCGCAATGCGATGGAGGGCGAGCAGGGTCGCAAAGGCAATAAGACCGCTGTCGTCGGTCGCGCCATCGCCGGGTGCGGTGATAGAGGGATCGGCGTCGCTCATGGATTTTTGCTCTTATGGCCAGCGGTTGTGCCAGGGATAGGCGTGGTGGGGCTTTGAGTCGCGAGGTCGGGAGTGATTGGCCCCGGTTTGGCGGGCACGATCTGCGGCTCGTCACTTGCCTTCCCCACCGCCTCGATATGCTGCTGATCAGTTCCAGGAGAGCCTACCCGGTCCAGGTCCCGCACCACGCCGTCCCAGGGCAGCGCGTCGCGGCGCATCGCGCGGGCGGTATAGCGCGTGGGATCATAGAGCGTCGTGCCGGTAAGAAGCTTACCCACTTCAAGTTGCCCGAGCTGGCGCAAGAGCGAGGCCGACGCCACATAGGCGTCGCGACGCGAGGAGAGCAAAGCTATCTCGGTCTCGCGCAATGCGTTCTGCGCATAAAGCACATCGAAGGTCGATCGCAGGCCTGAGCGATATTCCGCCAAGCTTCCCTCATAATAAATACGCGCGGCCGCAAGCTGCGCTTGCTGCGCCTGTCTGTTGCGCTGTGCCGAGACCATCTGGTTCCAGCTCGTCACGATCGATCCCACCATCTGTCGTCGCGCCGCTTCGATCTTCAGCCGATCGGCGCTGTTGCGGTTCAAGGCTTGCGCCTTCAAGGCACTCACCCGCCCGCCCGAGAACAATGGCACGTTCAAAGTGGCCCGTGCCGAGAAGCTCACGTCCTGATCGCGGGTATCAAATGGCGATGCCGTGCCGTTTGCGCCGGCAATGCCGCGCACACTAAAGGTAGGATGCCCCTCGGCCCGCGCCGCAGCGATACGCGCGCGCGAGGCCTTCTCGGATTGTATGGCAGCAGCAAGATCGGGGTTGAACTGTTCGGCCGTCTCAAATGCGTCGTCGATAGACTGAGGGAGAAGCGGGAGCCTGGGTTCGGGCGCCAGGCTTTTTGGCTCGCGGCCGACAAGGGCGGTGAACTGCGCACGGGATTGTTCGAGTTCGGCGCGCGCGGCGTTCAATTGCACTTGCGCCGATTGCAGCTGCGTCTGTGCCTGCGCGATATCGGTGCGGGTGAGCTCGCCCGCCTGCCTTCTCGCAATTACCTCGTCGAGCATCTGGCCCAATAGCGCGAAGCTGCTTTCGCGGATCGCAACGGTGCGCGTATCCTTTCGCACATCGGCATAAGCAGCGATCACGTTGACCAGCAGATCGCCTTCAGCGCCACGCAAGGCTTCGCGGCCAGCGAGGATAGAGGCCTTCGCGCCCATTATATCCGCTTTGGCGCGCCCGCCGGTCGATAAGGGCTGGTCGACCACTAATTGCGCATTCAGATCATTGCGATCGATTGTGGGATCGTTCAAGCGATCGACCAGCGGCCGTGCCGCCTGGGTCACCCGGCCCGGGATCACATGTTCATAGCCCCCCGAGACCTGTACCTGCGCGGTCGGCCTGATTTGCGAGAGCGCGAGCCCCAGATCATCGTCGCTGGCGCGCAGCTCATAGCGCCGTGCGGCAAGCTCGGGGTTGCTAGCATAAGCATCAGCAAGTGCTGAAGCGAGGTCATCGTCGGGCTGGAGCGATCCCGCCATTGCTGGATCATCATAACGAGAAGCTTCTGCCTCTGTGGAGGCAGAGCTGCTATGCGCCACGCACCCCGCATCCGTGGGCGCAGGTACAGCAGCTTTGGGTGCTTGCTCCCTCAAAGCCCCGGCGACCGGGGCCGGTTCGGCATTGAGGTCAGCGTCCAATGGCAATAGTGCGGATATGGCCAGCAGCGCCGCCCAGCAACGAAGGGTCATTTAAGGCTGCGCCCCTTCCGGCTCGCAGCCTTGGGCACGCGCATACGCAACGAGGCGCTCGAACCCCGCGACGGTGAACCGTCGGACCCTGCCGCCAAAGCGCGGCGCAATTGCGACAGTGCCGGCATTGCCAAGGCGCGATATCGGCACCCATACCAGGCCATCGGTCGGCCGATCCATATCGCGCCCACTGATTCTGACGCGGGCTGCAGCCAGTTCAGGGAGCAGATCGCGGAAGGAGATAGCTACGCCGGCATCGACCCGCACCATGGCGTCACCCAAATCACTCTTGCCAAGAGCGAAACCCACAGCCCCGGGATGATAGAATAGTCGTCCACCCCGAGCCGTGAGTGTGCAGCGCTTCGCTTCAGAGAACCCGTCACGCTCCAGCGTCAAGCGCCAGGGCCCCAGGCCGTATGTTTCGCGGCTGAGCCGTTTTTCATATATGGTGCTGGATTGGGAAGCGAAATCGTCGACGTCGGATTGTGCAAAACCGGGAGCTGACAAATGCAGAGCCGCACCCACCAGCGCAGCCGCAATCATACGCCCCCTCATCAAGACACCCCTAATCGAACAGCGCACGCCCAATTGCGCTGTGGCCAAAGGGATGACTACGCCTTTTCTCCGCTGTCAACGGCGATAACCAGCGCACTCGCCCGAGGCGCAAAGGAAATCGCCAAAAACCGCGCCGACAACAATATCCATTTTGGAGATATTGCCTGCAAAGAAGGAATTGCGATGCTGCTATTGGGCATGAAGCGGCTTGGTTGTCCCTGCTCCCCTCGCCAAGATTCGCTGTAATCGGTTTTGAAGTTCCCTGTTCCGTTCGCAGGGAATTTGCGGGCCGAGGCGAGCTTTCTCGCGGCTTAAAGTCCGTCGAACGGCTTTGGTGGCGCCTGAAATTGAAAAATTCCCTGTAGATTCCCTGATAAACAGCGAATCCCCGAACGAGACGAGTTCGCTCCTGACTGCGGCCACCACCACTCTTTTATCCTTTAAAAACAATAACTTAGTATCATTTTGCGGTCTGCGCAATAGTGCCGCGATGTCCGGGGCTTGTGGCGAGCATCAGCATTGCCGGTGGAGACCAGAGACGGAAAAAGCAGGCGAGGAACCGGCAATTCTGCGGCAATATCTCTGAAAAGGTGATTTCGCAGTCGGCGGATGCAATGCGCATCTGATGCAGAGCAGATGCGCATCTCCGTCGTCAACGATCGAGAATGTTGGCTGTTCGAGTCCATCTCGCCATCATTCAGGCAAATATCCATTATAATAAACGTGTTATATGGATTCCTATGTGATGTTTCGTGCCCGCATTTCCCGGGCTTGAACGTAATATCAATAGCTCAGAATCGCCCCCCGAGATGATTTGAACAGACGCATACAGATACACTTCGGTGGCGATTGTCCGGCTGCGGAATTCGCGGTCGGCGGATGCGATGCAGAAATGTTGCTAAGCGCTGTTGAAATCATGCAGATCTAAATCCGCCTGCGGAATACTCCCCTGGCCGTTCACGAGCACCGCTGCGGGCAGCCCTTCAACTCCGCCGGAAGATCGGCAAGGACCTAAAAGCTTGCATTCTGCGGCGAAAGCGGTTCATCCAGCATCGCCGCCACCGCCAAGATCACGCCAGCCATATAATTGTGCCGACAGGTTTTCATGAGTCCAAATCGCCGCCCCAGACCCGATGCAAACTTGCGACCTAGTGGTGCCTGCGGGAACGACGGACAACGGAATTCCGGGTAGATTTTCCACTCAGGTGCAATGAAGGTGGTGAGCCGGGAGAGCGGGCAGTCACACTTGAGTCCTGCGAAATCTCATCGCATCATGCAACGATGCAGGATATTTCCCACCAGTCGATACGCTCTCTTTTGCCTGACAACCCCACATTGGCGGCTGCGCATTGCCAGCTGTTGCTGAAGGCCAACGAGAGGGATGGGGAAGCGTACAGACTGCTCGGCCGGGCCTATCGGGCGCTCGGCCGCGACAATGAGGCGCAGCAGGCCGAAATGGCAGCGATCGACGCTGCCGTCTATGATCCGGAACTGCGTGAAGCGGCGATTGCCCTTGTCGAAAATCGACTGAACATTGCCGAGCCGATTCTGCGTGGCCGTCTGCGCACCAATCCTTTCGATGTTGCCGCGATCCGTATGCTAGCCGAGGTCGCCGGGCGACTGGGGCGCAATCCTGATGCCGAAAAGCTGTTGCGCCGTGCGCTTGAGCTGGCGCCCGCTTTCGTGGGAGCACGCGCTAATCTGGCAACCGCGCTCCATCGTCAGAACAAGACTGCGGAAGCCATCGCCGAGCTTGACCAGCTTGTTCTCGATGACCCTGCTCACCCCGGCTATGCCAATCTGCGTGCCGCCGTGGTGAGCCGCATCGGAGAGTTTGACGAAGCCATTGCACTTTACGAGCAGGTCTTGGCACAACATGACCGCCAGCCAAAGATATGGATGAGCTACGGCCACGCGCTCAAAACCGTGGGTCGGCAGGAGGAGAGCATCGCGGCCTATCGGCGCGCCACCGTGCTGAACCCGTCCTTCGGCGACGCCTGGTGGAGTATAGCCAATCTCAAGGCCGTGCGCCTTGGCGAGGATGACATTGCGGCAATGCTGCGTGGTTTGTCAGATCCCCAAGCGGGCCTCGATGACCGGTTCCATCTGCATTTTGCGCTTGGGAAAGCGATGGACGACAACGGTCGACCACGGGAAGCATTCGATCATTATTACGAAGCGAACCGGTTGCGCCGGGAAGCGTTGCCTTATTACGCGGAAGATACGAGCCGGATGGTCGACGCGATGATAGCGCTGTTCTCCCCCGAATTCGTCGCCTCACGCAATGGACAGGGCAGCCCCGCTCCAGACCCGATCTTCATAGTCGGAATGCCGCGGGCAGGATCGACGCTGATCGAGCAAATCTTGTCGAGCCACAGCATGGTCGAAGGGACGATGGAGCTGCCTGACATACCGGCGCTGGTCAACGAACTCGGCAGGGAGATGCGCTATCCAGAGGGCATCGCGGATTTGCAGCCCGAGCGCCTGCGGGACCTTGGCGATACGTTCATGGCGCGCACCCAGGTCCAGAGGCACGAAGGCAAGCCCTTCTTTATCGACAAGCTGCCGAACAACTGGATGCAAATCGGGCTTATCCACCTCATATTGCCCAATGCACGGATCATCGATGCCCGACGCCATCCGCTCGATTGCGGCTATTCCAACTATCGGCAGCATTATGCGCGAGGTCAGGCCTTCAGTTATGGTCTTAGCGATATAGGCCATTATTACGCCGATTATGTGCGGCTGATGCGGCATTTCGATCGATTACTTCCCGGCCGCGTACACCGAGTCATACACGAGAATATGCTGGACGATCCCGAAGGAGAGGTGCGCCGATTGCTCGCCGCGCTGGGCTTACCGTTCGAAGACGCCTGCCTGAATTTCCATCAGAACAAGCGTGCCGTGCGCACCGCCAGCAGCGAGCAGGTGCGCCGACCGATCAACCGCGATGGGGCTGGACTTTGGGAACCGGTAGCGGATCGCCTCGCGCCGTTGTGCGATGCTCTGGGCGATCTGATTACCTCATATGCCGACTGAGTAATTGTGGCAGTGATGCAACAGTAATCCAGAAATAGATGAAAGGATGCTGCATCGCACAGTGTTTGCGATTGTAAATACGGGCGCGCTGGAGAAATCTCTCCCTACTTCGCTTTAAGGGGAGCGTCGCCATGGGCCTGTCTAAAAAACGCCACCATATTTCCGCCGTCCTACTTGCCTCGACGGCATTGTGGACATCCTCCACAGCATCGGCACAAAGCCCGGACGTTAGCGCGACAGAGCCGGAAGGCGAAATCATCGTCACGGCGCAGCGTCGCGAGGAGCGGCTGCAGAATGTTCCTCTCAGCATCGCGGCACTGGGCAGCGCCAAACTCGAACAGGCGCAGGTCAAGGCTTTTGATGACTATGCCAAGCTGCTGCCGAGCGTAAGCTATCAGTCCTTCGGCCCCGGCCAGTCGCAGATATTCTTCCGTGGCGTTTCGTCCGGCGGCGATGGACTGCACATCGGCCCGCTCCCCACGAGCTCCATGTACATCGACGAAATTCCGGTGACGACCATCGGCGGAACCGTCGATGTGCGGCTCTATGATATTTCGCGCGTCGAGGCATTGGCGGGGCCGCAGGGCACGCTGTTCGGCGCCAGCTCGCTCTCGGGCGTGCTGCGGGTGATCACCAGCAAGCCAGACCCGGGCAAGTTCTCCGGCAGCATTGACGTTCAGGCCAACAAATATGGCAAGGGCGACATGGGCGGCAGCTTCGATGGTTATGTCAACCTGCCCTTGAACGAAAAGATGGCGTTACGTGTAACCGGTTTCTACGAGAAGCTCGGCGGGTATATTGACAATATCCCTGGCTCGCGGACGTTCACGCTGGATGATGGCAATCCGGCCACCAATTTGACAGTCAATAACAGCGCACTCGTCAAAGACGACTATAACGATGTCGAGACTTATGGCGGACGTGCCGCGCTAGGCATAGAGCTGGATGACAGTTGGACGGTAACGCCGCAGATCATCTACCAGCATCAGATTGCCAATGGCGGCTATCTGTTCGATCCGAAAAAGGGCGATCTTAAGGTAACCGACTATCTTCCCAGCCGGTACAAGGATCGCTGGTATCAAGCCGCGCTCACCATTCAGGGCAAGCTTTCGGATTGGGACATCACTTATGCCGGCGGCTATTTCCAGCGTAGGGTGAACAATAGCCCCGATTATTCCTATTATTCCGTGGCTTACGATACATATGGATATTACGCGACATACTTCCCCGATGCGAACGGCAACTTCCTAGACCCGACGCAAAATGCCATTCTGGGTGACAAATATACCAAGTTCACCAACGAATTCCGCGTCAGTTCGCCCTCGGACAAACCTTTCCGTCTGACAGCGGGACTGTTCTTGCAACATCAAACCGATGCCATCAGAGCGGACTATCAGACCAAGGGCCTGGGATCGATCCCCACTCCGATCTGGCTCACCCCGTTTCCCGGCACGGATACTGCGTTCCTGACCCGCATCAAGCGCAAGGACAAGGATTACGCAATGTTCGCCCAGGCGGAATATGACATCGCGCCCGATGTCACTCTTATCGGCGGCATCCGCGGGTTTATGGCCCACAACACGATATATGGCTGGTCGGGCATATTCTCCGGATCGGCAGCCAATCTGGGCGCATGCACATCGGCTACTCCTTATAAGGATGCTCCCTGTGCAAACGTGAACAAGAAGCAGGACGAGCAGGGCGTCATCTGGAAGGGCGGCGTCAAGTGGCAGGTTACGCCGGACGCAATGCTCTATGCCACGGCTTCGACCGGCTATCGCCCCGGCGGCAACAATCGCAGACCGGGGGTCGACCCCTTCAAGTCGGACAAACTCTACAATTACGAGCTTGGCTGGAAAACGCACTTTGGCCGCATCTATTTCAATGGCGCCGCCTTCTATGAGAAATGGAAGGATTTGCAGTTCGGCCTCGTGCCGCTCGGTCAGAATGGCGTCACCAACACCTATAATGCAGGCGACGCGCGCATCTATGGCGTGGAAGGCGACTTTTCCGCGAAGTTCGGTGGCCTGAGCCTGTCGATGGCAGGAACCTATGTAGACGCCAAGCTCTCGACCGACTTCTGCGAGGTCGATCCAGTCACTAAGAATATCGTCTGCATTCCCGGCAATCCGCCCGCTGCCGCCAAAGGCACGCGGCTGCCGGTGATGCCCAAGTTCAAGGGTAGCGCAACGGCGCGTTATGAATTCCCTCTGGGCGCGTCAAAAGCGTTCCTTCAGGGATCGGTGCAGCATCAGGGCGGCACGCGATCTTTCCTCACTGACAGCGATTTCGCAGCGGTAGGGTCAACCAAACAATTCACGACTCTAGATTTTTCGGCAGGCGTTCATTGGGACAGTTGGCGGCTGGAGGCGTTCATCCAGAACGCCTTCGGCAAGCGCGGCCAACTCAGCCTCAACAGCGTATGCGCAACGCAGATTTGCGGGCAGTACTCGCGGGTCTATCCGGTCAAGCCGCAATTCTTCGGGCTCAAGGCAGGTTACGATTTCTAGCCATCAGCAAGAAGAAAATGTACCGGTCGGAGTGTAGTTTCTGCTGACGTTCCGGATCGCGCCAAACTCGTCATCCGAGAGCCTCCGCTCGCGAACAACCCTGGCTGCGCGGATTTTCAGAATGGGGGTAATGACGGTCCGTTAGATATAATCGCGTTCAATCAGCCTCAGCCACTAGTAGAAAACGGCGCCTTCAGCTATTCTCGGCTGCCCTCAATCCTGCGTGGACTGGCGAGCGAATATGGCACATGATGACATGATCTACCGTCTGGCAGCCGTCGCCTTGCCACCCGGCCGGATCGAGCTCGCCCGCAGCGCGCTCGGGATTGGCGAAGCGCTGATAGGCGGCAATATTTCGGTTACAAGGGCGCAGCTAGCGATGGCGCTCAACATCGCATTGTTCATGCAGCTCCTGGACCGGGTGCCGAGCGCCAGCGAGCGCGTGGCCGATCTGGTCAGTCAGGGTGAACGGATGTGCTTCGATCATGGCGCATTACGCACTATCGACGGGCCCACGGGTGCCCTGCCGCGCGGATATGCCGCGTTCGCGCGGATGCTGGAACCGCTTGGTTACACAATCGGCGGTCTCTATCCACTGCCCCGCTTGCACATGACGGGTCGCGCCTTCGTTCATCGGGATATGCCTGCGGATATTCCCCAGTTCTTCGTCAGCGAGCTGCATATCGATCAACTGCCCGCGTCGGCTCAGGCGGCTGCGGAACGGATTTTCAACAATTCAACCGATCCGCTCGGCGAGGCCGAATGGGAGCTTCTTCATGCACTGGGGGGGACGGGGCAATGCGCAGCTGAACTGGCGCTGGCCGGTCTGCCGGGGCTGATCCGCGCGTTCGGGCGGTGCCATGACACGCCCTCCTTGGCGGACTATGAAACGCTGCTCGCCCATTCCGCCGAGGCCGCCTGGATCGCAACCGAAGGCAATGCCTTCAATCATGCAACCGAACGCGTAACGGATGTCGAGGCGCTGGCCGCATCTTTGAAAGCACGGGGCGCGCCGCTCAAGGACAGCGTTGAGATATCCGCGAATGGCAGAGTGCGGCAGACGGCGTTCGTCGCGGCAAAGGTCATGCGGGAATTCATTCTGGCTGACGGCACCATAGTAAGAAGGGAGGTGCCAGGATCATTCCATGAATTTATCAGCCGTGATATCGACCCCGCCACAGGCGAACTCGACCTGACATTCGACAGCGGGAACGCAACCGGCATTTTTTCCGTGACGCGGTCAGCATGACAAGCGCTTTTCGATCCCTCGATCCTGCAACGGGCGAAACAGTGTGGGAGGGCGCAGCTGCCTCAAGGGAGGAAGTCAGAGCGGCGGTAGCACGTGGCAGGGCCGGCTTGCCCGGCTGGGCGGGCATGCCGCTCGAAAGCCGGATCGCCCACGTTCGCGCATTCCAACGGGTGCTGGAGGCAACGAAGCAGAGCCTTGCCGAAACCATCGCGCGCGAGACCGGCAAGCCGCGCTGGGAGGGGCTTGCCGAAGTTTCCTCGATGATTGGCAAGGTCGAGATTTCCATCGCCGCGCAGGCGGAAAGAGCGGGTGAGAAGCGCAGCGCAATGCCTTTTGGAGAGGCTGTCCTGCGCCATCGGTCGCACGGGGTGATGGCGGTGCTCGGCCCCTATAATTTCCCCGGCCACCTCCCCAACGGCCATATCGTGCCCGCCCTGCTCGCAGGCAATGCCGTGGTGTTCAAGCCGTCCGAACTGACCCCCGCAGTAGGCGAAGCGATGGCGTTGCTGTGGGAGGAAGTCGGCCTGCCCCCAGGCGTCTTCAGTATGATTCAGGGCGGACGCGAGACCGGTGCGGCGCTGGTCGAAGCCGATATCGACGGGCTGCTGTTCACCGGTTCTGCGGCGGCAGGCGCGCATTTTAGGCGGGTCCTTGCCGACAGGCCGCAGGTCATTGCCGCGCTGGAGTTAGGCGGGAACAATCCGTTGATCCTGTGGGATGGCGATGGAGCGGAAGCCGCCTCCATCGCTGTGCAATCGGGCTTTATCACGACCGGCCAGCGCTGCTCCTGCGCGCGGCGGCTCATTGTGCCCGACGACGCGCGAGGCATGACCATGGTCGAGGCCATAGCAGCGCTGGCAGACAGGGTGCGGATCGGCGCATGGAACGATGAGCCTGCCCCGTTCATGGGGCCGCTCATCTCGGATGCGGCGGCGGAAGCGGCGCGCAAGCGCTTCGACCATCTTGTCGATATGGGTGGCAAAGTTATCCGCTCGTTGCTGCCGGTTGCAGCCCGCCCGCCTGCGTTCGTCACGCCTGCCATGATCGACATGACCGGCATAGACGCGCCGGATGAGGAGATCTTCGCGCCAGTATTGCAGCTATATCGTGTACCTCATTTCGATGCAGCCATCGCCAAGGCCAATGATACCCGTTATGGCCTGTCGGCGGGTCTGGTGACCGAAGACGACACACTGTGGCAGAGCTTTCTGCTGGAAAGTCGGGCGGGTGTGGTAAACCGCAACAGGCCGACGACGGGAGCGGCGGGTTCGATGCCTTTTGGCGGTCTCGGGGAATCCGGCAATCATCGCCCGAGCGCCTATTATGCGGCCGATTATTGTGCCTATCCGGTTGCGAGCTTCGAGGCCGCTAGCGCCGACGGCAATGCGCAATCCATATCAGCTATGCTGACCTCATGAGTCCCCTTTCTCCTCCCGAGGCTTCGCTGATCGAAGGGCTGAACAGGGAAACCATGCTTGACCAGACCATCACATGGGCCGAGGTCAACAGCGGGACCACCAACCTCTCCGGTTTGGACAGGATGGCGCGGCTACTCGCGGATGCTTTTTCGGCGCTGCCCGGAGAGCTGAGCCTTGTCGAACCCGAACCGGTAGAGAGCATCGGCGCCGACGGGAAAATTCGAGAAGTCGCCTGCGGGCGGCATCTGGTGTTGCGCGTGCGCCCCGAATCCGACCGCCGGGTTCTGCTTACAGGCCATATGGACACTGTGTACGCGGCGGATCACAACTTCCAAAACTGCGACTGGATCGACGAGCGGACGCTGCACGGTCCTGGCACGGCGGACATGAAGGGCGGGCTGGCGCTGATGCTGGCGGGCCTTATCGCCTTCGAACGATCCGGTCCGACACTGGGCTATGATGTTCTGATCAACAGCGACGAAGAGACCGGGTCGCTCTCAAGCCGAGCGCTCATTGCACAGCTGGCCCAAGGCAAGTTCGCGGCGCTGACCTATGAGCCCCCGCTCCCCAATGGAAACTTCGCGCGCGCCCGGCCGGGGTCCGGCAATTTTGCGGCGGTGGTGACAGGCCGTTCCGCCCATGCCGGGCGCAATCCGGAAGAAGGGCGCAATGCAGTCGTTGCGGCGGCTGACCTTGCCCAGCGCCTGGCAGCGCTCGCTCGGCCCGGATTGAGCGTCAATCCCGCACGCATCGAGGGCGGTGGTCCCAATAATCTCGTCCCCGCTCTTGCCATACTCCATTTCAACATGCGGCCGCACACGCTGGAGACAATGCACAGTGCGCAGACCGAGCTGGACGAAATCGTCTCCGCAGTTTCCGTCGCGCATGATGTCTCAATCGCGCTGCATGGCGGCTTCGGTCGACCGCCCAAGCCGATTTCTGCAGCTACCCAACGACTGTTTGAGCTGGTTTCCCGAACGGCAAGCGATCTCGGATATCCAGTGGACTGGCAGGACACAGGCGGCGTGTGCGACGGCAACAATATCGCGGATTGCGGCGTGCCTGTCATCGATACGATGGGAGCGCTCGGCGGGGCGATTCACTCACCGGACGAATATCTGCTGGTCGACTCGCTTGTGCCGCGTGCCGCGCTGACGGCATTGACGATGCATCGCCTGCAGGCTTTGGAGGCGTGGTCATGAGCTATGTTGTGCGGCCCGCCCGGCCCGACGATCTTGCCAGCGTCTACCAGATTGCGAAGAGCACCGGCGGTGGCTTCACCAATTTGCCGCCGGACCGGTCTACCCTCAAGGCCAAGCTGGCACGGGCGGCTTCCTGCTTTGCGCGGGAAGAAGATGAGCTACAGGACGATCTCTATTTTTTCATGCTGGAAGACGGCGCCACCGGCAAGATCTGCGGCACATGCCAGATATTCTCTCAAATCGGTGCCAGCTGGCCCTTCTATAGTTACCGCATCGGCGCGCTCACCCAGTATAGCAAAGAGCTCGGACGCTCCTTCCGGGCCGAAACGCTGACATTGACGACCGAACTCGAAGGGGCGAGCGAGGTTGGCGGGCTTTATCTGGTCCCCGGCGAGAGATCTGCGGGGACCGGCTCTCTACTCGCCCGCTGCCGGTATCTTTTCATGCACATGCATCGCCCTCGCTTCGCGGACCGAACGATTGCCGAACTGCGCGGCGCGCATGACACCACCGGCGGCTCACCCTTTTGGGATGGCGTGGCCGGACGCTTTTTTGGCATGAGTTTTCGCGAAGCCGATGACTTCAACGCCGTCCATGGCAACCAGTTCATCGCGGATTTGATGCCCAAGCACCCACTCTATCTCGCCATGCTCACGGAGAGCGCCCTCGCCGTCATCGGCAAACCGCATGAGTCCGGCCGGGCGGCGATGCGCATGCTGGAAAAAGAGGGCTTCGTCTATGAGAACTACATCGACATATTCGATGGCGGCCCGACAATGTCCGCAGACACCGATTCCATAGCGACGATACGCGACAGCAAGGCGGAAAGGGTCGTCGCCATCCGGCCAACGCAGGGAGGTGTTTCAAGCCTCGTCGCATACGGGCGTCTGGCGCAGTTCCGCGTTACGCTGGCCGATGCCGAGCCAACAGCAGGAGGAATCATTCTCGACGAAGCGACAGCCCGGATAATCGGCTGTGAGGTGGGCGATATCGTGACCCATGTACCCCGGTGAAAGGCACATGCTGACGGAAATCAACTTTGACGGGATTGTGGGACCGAGCCATAATTTTGCCGGACTCAGCTTCGGCAATCTCGCGGCCACGCATAATGCTGGCGCGGCGTCCTATCCTCGCGAAGCTGCGCTGCAGGGCCTCGCCAAGATGCGCGCCAATATCCGCGTCGGGCTGACGCAGGGCATATTCCTGCCTCACGACAGGCCCGATGATCGGTGGCTGGCGCGGCTCGGAACGGATATGGCGCGGGCAGACAGGGCATTACGCGCCAATGCGCTTTCCGCTTCGCCGATGTGGGCGGCCAATGCCGCCACAGTCTCGCCCTCGCCCGACACGGCGGACGGCCGCTGCCATCTCACCGTCGCCAATCTCGTTACGATGCCGCATCGCAGCCACGAGTGGGCACAGACGCTCGCCCAGCTTCGTGTGGCCTTTGCAGACCCGATCCATTTCGTGGTCCATGAGCCTGTGCCGCCGCCATTTGGTGATGAAGGCGCGGCCAATCATATGCGTCTTTGCCGGGCCCATGGCGAACCGGGTATTGAAGTGTTCGTCTATGGCGAGAGTGGTGGTCCATTCCCCGCGCGCCAGCATCGGGAAGCCAGTGCAGCTGTGGCCCGGCTGCACGGGCTTGATCCGACACGCACGCTGCTCGCCCAGCAGTCTCCCCAAGCCATCGGCGCGGGGGCCTTTCACAATGATGTAGTCGCCGTCGCGAACGAGACGGTGCTATTCGCGCATGAGCTGGCTTTTGCAGAGCCCGCGCAACTTTATGAGGCCCTGCAAAGGCTGCTGCCCGAAATCGAGATTATTGAGGTGCCAGCCAGCGCGGTCAGTTTGGAGGATGCCATAGCATCCTATCTGTTCAACGCCCAGCTTGTCAGCCTGCCCGATGGTGGAATGGCGCTGATACTGCCCGAAGAGGCTCGGCGAAATGACCGCGTATGGTCATGGCTGGAGCAACTGGTGGCCCGCAACGGGGCGATCCGTTCGCTTGTCCCGGTCGAAGTTCGTCAGTCGATGGCGAATGGCGGAGGACCGGCGTGCCTGCGCCTGCGCGTAGTGGCCGATCCCGCAACTGTCGATCCCCGCTTTATTGTCGATGAGAACAAGCTCGAGCGCATTGAAGCGATCGTGGCGAGGCATTGGCCGCAAATGATTATGGCAAATGATCTCGACAGCCCGGCATTATGGACAGACATCAGGGCTGCGCGCTCCTCCCTGCTGACGTTGCTCGACCTCGACTGTTTTCGAGAATAAGCTGGCGTGATGCAGCAGTTCGACCTCCACAACCAACTCTCCGCGGCCGTCCGAGACAATCGCCTCATCAGCGCTGCACTGGCACTTCATCAAAACCGGCTTCACGACGCAGAGCCGCTACTTCCGGTCATCCCGCTAAGAGGCCCCCGAAGGTGTTGTCGAATTGCAGATTTTGGAGGCCAGAAGCCTATCGCTGAGTACCTGCAATCCTCATGGGGATGGAATAAGGTGCGACCGCGCTACCCAACGGTTCGGCCCCTCCCCGTGCTGCTCGACAATTCTAGCTGAACGACAATATCTCATGGAAAATGATGTTTCAGGCTGGGATGTACCGTGTATCCAGCCATGTACACAGAGAGCGCGTGCCGTGGTGATAGCCTGTGTATACACATGGATAACAAATCCACGTAAAAACCGCGTATTGCCGCGATCGATCCTCTCCTGATGCAATCTCCTGCATCCCCTCGATTGTATATATTGGACGCTTTACACCGAGAATGTCGGAGGTTCGAGTCCGTCATCGCCCACCACAAAACCCGCGGAAAAAAGCCATTTTTCGGGATTTGGGATGGGTTAGCGGGTCAAGCGCAGCCCGGCAGCTTGGCGTCTTTAGCGAGGTTAAACAGCCAGCCCCCGGTCATGGATGCATCCAGGCGTTGCCTGATGAGCATAATCGGCAATTATCTCATTCGACTCAAGGTACCCGTCACGGAATAGTAATGAGGTGTGATTTCGTATTTATGCTCCGAGGCGTAGATCAAGTCCTGAAAATCAGATCCAGCATCTGTGTTTTCCAGAGTTGTATCGATCGTCCGATTGCAGGCGAGCTGGGGTGTCGGATATATTCCACAGTCAGACCGCGCGTGATGGCATTGTTGAGAAGTTGCAGATCGTGATGGATTTCGGCTTCTTCAATTCCTGCCGCGTGAAGGATTTTGTACGCCCAAAGCCGCACACGCCGGTCGAAGCGGCGCGTGCTGGGTCCAACTTCCTGTTCCAGATCCGGATCGTTGCGGCGCGCGAGGTGGATTTCCAGTACGGCTGCCATCTCCGGCCTGCCGACCATTTCAAAATTGGCATCGATTAAATTTTCCATCGACTCCCGTGGCGTCTTGCCTCGGCGGATGGCATCCGCATAGACCCGGGTCCGATAAGCCGAAAATTCTGCGGCCACTGCTGCCATGATCTTCGCCTTGGTCGGAAACTGATGCTGGATAGCGCCGAGGCTCATACCTGCTGCATCACGGATAGCATGCATGGTTGCGCCTGAATAACCTTGGGCGAATAGAACATCACGTGCAGCCTCGATCACCTTGGCGCGCGTGGCTGCACTACGATCGGCCTGACTGCGACGCGGTTTTGTGACACCGGCATTCATCTCCGAACCATCTATGGCAATTTTCAGCTTACTCATTGATGCGTTTTCTATCCCTGCATATAAACTTGTATGGAGGTGATGGTCGATGGTCGCGAGCCCTTATCACGACCATCTCGTACCCCTCCGCAAGCTACCAACCGGTCAGAACCCGGCCGTAAGGTTGAAGCCTATCGTGCGTGGACGAAGGACACTCGTGCCAATCGCACCATTGGCGTTCCTGGGAAGCCCCGCGAGCCCTGCCAGATTCTGCACCGCCGTGATCCCCCCGCTGTTCGTCAAGTTATTGGCGTATACGTTGATCGCATAACGACCGAAAACAAGTCCAGCGCGGAGATCGAGCACCTCGTAGCCGCGTACCCTGGCGAAATGGCCGAACGTCGCCAGATAGCCCGGATCATAGTTGCCAGATTGCTGCGAAAGCGAGCGGATGGACCCGCCGATTGAAGCCGTGCGATCCCCGCCGAGCTCCCATTGATAATCAGCGTTGACGCTGACGGCATATTTGGGTGTGAACGGCAGACGATCACCCTTCACCGCCCCGACGACAATAGGGTCGGTATCGCCACTGAGTCTCGCATCGTTGAGAGAGAAGTTCACAGTCGTAACAAATCCGTCTGTTGGCCTGAGCGTTGCCGTAACTTCAGCGCCATCGACATCCGCGCTCGCGCCATTCGTGTTGACGCCGAAGCCGTTGACGACGGCAGCAAGCTGAATATCGGCCCAGTCAATATGATAGAGCGCCGCTTCTATCGCCGCGCTTCTGTCGGCGGTTTCAGCCTTGATGCCAACTTCATAGCTGGTGACGGTATCGGGCTTGTAGGTCGTCGGCGTACCAGCCGGAGCGCCCACGGGAACGACGTTGGGGCCGCCCGGACGATATCCCTTTGCGAGGCGAGCGTAAATGGAGGCCTGCTTGCCGAACTTGATCTTGGGCGCGATCGAGTAGGTGAAGACATTATCGGACGATTTTAGATTGCCGATGGCACTGGTGCCCAACAGCACACCGTCGGTTACCTGATTGGCGCGCTGGCTGTTGTGACTGTATCGTCCACCTAGATCGATATCGAACCAAGCTGACAGATGTATCGTCGCGTTCGCGAAACCTGCGATCTCCTCATACCGGGAATCGAGACTATATACCGCCAGATCGAACGGCAAAACGATTGGCGTCAGCGTGCCGGGGGTGCCGGGCGCGGCTGTTCCTAGATTCTGGAAAATCCTTCCCTTCTCGTGCGTGTAATAACCGCCAACCAGCCACTCGACAGAGTCGCCGCCATTGGATGCGAGGCGCAATTCCTGTGTCCATTTGCGGTTTTCGGTTTGCTGATCGAAATAGGCATAGGCGCCACCTAGCACGAGCGCCAGATTTGCGGAGTAATCGGCACGGAACGACTGAAGTTGCTGACTATAACCCGTTGCAGAGGTCAGAGTCGCAGGACCAAAATCATATTCAACCGTTCCGTTGTAGAGGCGGTACCTAATATTGCTGAACTGAGGAATATATTCGGACTGCGTCAACCCACCGTAGAGCGGCGCCAAAGTTGCAGGATCCGATTCAACGAAGTTCGATGTGTCGGCATCGATATTCTGCAGTAATGCGCTCAACCGGACACTCAGACCGGTATCAGGTTTCCACAACAGGGAGGCGCGACCACCATAATTATCGAAGTCGTTGATGTTTTTATGGACACTGGATCCAGCAGTACCGATCGAATCTATATAGCCGCCCTGCTTGCGATAGGAACCAGACGCCCGAAATGCCACGGATTCACCGAGCGGGATATTTATCATGCCCGCACCACGATAGGAGGCGCCTCCTCCATCAGTGAACTCAACGCCGCCCAGAACCTTTCCTTCGAAGTCGGTGGTTGAGGGCGCATTGGTAACGAACTTCAACAGACCACCCAGCGAGCTAGCACCGTAGAGCGTTCCTTGCGGTCCGCGTAGAACCTCGATCCGGCCGATGTCGAACGGATCGAAATCCCCTGCCAGTTCAGCGCCGTTGGCGAGGCCGGTGCTGGAGCCGAACGGTGTTTCGTCGATATAGACTGCGACTGTGGATGCGACACCACCGGTGTTGATGCCGCGCAATACGAGCCGGCCCTGTCCGGGTGTGCCCTGAACCAGCTGCAGGCTGGGCACATTCTTCAGATAATCGCTGAAGTTTGTGGCGCCCTGCTGTTCAAGCGTCGCGCTCGATACAACAGAGACCGACTGCGCCACATCAATAAGTGTTTGCGTTCGCTTCTGTGCCGTGACGACGATTTCGTCGGTTGCAAACTGCTCAGCATCCTGAGCCCGGATGGTGGCGGGCGAGGCCATAATTACTGCCAGAGCGGTTCCGGCGAAGGTTTTTGCTAAAGTTCGCATTTAAGTCCCCTTTATTGTCGATAAATTCGGTGAGCCTCAGCTTTCGCGCTGCAAGGCAAAGCGCATGCCGTGAAGGATCGCGCTCGGTGCGACCGAGACGTGATCTTCCTCAGCAAAGCTGATGTGACGCAGATTGCTGACGCCAGTCTCGTTAAGCGCGTCAGCAAACTCTCGGGCAGCGTCGACCATCCGTGAGACGCGGATGTGAGCCTGCGCCTCTTCAACTGTTATGGCGAGGCCCTCAGGTACGCTTGTCGGCAGATCCTGTTCCTTGCCCCCAACATTGACGAAGACGCGCGGCTGCTCAGTCAGCTTTGCCAGGCGATCCTTGAACGTTGGCAACTCCTGAAACAGGGAGAAGTCATTCCACCAAAGCGACGGGCTGCTGATGAGAAAAGCGGAGAATGCATCTGGCCGTGTGAGCAGTGCGTTGGCGGCAAACAGCCCGCCAAGTGAATGGCCGAAGAGGAATCGCTCTCCCTCGGCAGTGTCTGGGTAGCGGGTGGCAATTTCCTGTCTGAGCCTATCGACAAGAAAGCTGAGAAAAGCGTCCGCGCCACCGTTCCTTTCTCCGTTGATTGTATCAGCAAGCGCTCCCATATTCTTGAGCGCATCGACACTGATAGGCGGCGAGAGGTCCGCGGTGCGCAGCTTCAGAAAATCGGGATAAGCCGCGTCATAGCCGACGCCAACGACATAGAAGGCTGGGAGAGCGGACACGCTCATCAGAACGCGCGCGATCTCTGCCGCCAAACCGAATGTCATATCGCCGTCGACAACGTACAGCACCGGCATCCTGCCGTTGCGGGAATTTTCCGGAGGTGCCGCAACACTGATTATAAGCCGCCCGTCACCTGAGGGGTGCGGGAGCATAAACTGATCAAGACTCGCACGAACCGAAAATTGCATTGTCTCTACTCCACCCGATGCAGCCTCTGAATGGCCTCTGCCCCAACCTTTCGTTGATCGACGGTGAAATTCTGCATGGGTAATTCATCCGCTTCATTTACAATAAAGTCAACTTGTTTTATTGTTGCGGCATTGATAGGGGTTTCTGCACTGAGGCAGGCCCCCCGGGAGAACTGATATGCAGGGTGAAACGGCGACCGTCCCGGTGTCTCGGGCCAGAGACCTTTCAGGTAACGACTCGTTCTGTGGATCCACCTTGGCGTGGTATGGTTTGGCCGTCCTGCTCATGACGACACTTCATGCACTCATGGTTCGTCAGATGCTCAACCTGATTGCACCGTCACTCCAGAGCTCGCTGCACATTAGCGATATGCAGATCGGTATACTGCAAGGCCTCGGCATGGCGATTTTTGCCTGTATCGCAAGTTTTCCCATGGGCTGGCTTGCGGACAAGTTCGGGCGCCGCCTTGTTCTGGCTACTGGGGTATGTGTCTGGTCGCTCGCGACATTTCTCTGCGCCTTTCAGCACAGTTTTGGCGGTCTGTTTGTCAGCACGGTCGGAATAGCAGTCGGCGAGGCCGGGCTGGCACCAATCGTCTACGCGATGATTCCTGATCTGTTCCCTGAGCGGAAGCGCAATACTGCCAATCTGATTTTTTACGCCGGCTTCATGCTCGGAGCAGGCATAGGTATGGCGCTCGGTGGCGCCGTCCTCCAGTGGCTCGCATCGTCGCCTCATAGCTTGCCAGAATGGCTTAGCCACGTCGATTCCTGGCGTATAGCGATGGCCATTTTAGCTATTCCAAGCCCATTGTTTTTCATTCTCATCATGAGGATGCCAGTGGCAGGGCGCCAGCCTCGAACACGGCATACTCGCAGCAATCGGAACCTGAATGACACCACGCTCGACTTCTTGCCGTATGCGAAAACCCATTGGCGTACGCTGATCTGTGTTTTCGGTTCGATCTTCGCCATGGCGGTTGCAATGGCATCGGGACTCACGTGGTTTCCCATCGCCTTGCCGCGTGCCTTCGGCATAGATCCTGCGGCTGTGGGCGTCGGACTCGGTACCGCTATTACGGTTGCGACTCTCGCAGGCGTGGTTCTGCCGGGTATTGCGCTCAGGCTGGGCCATTATGCCGGCGGGATACAGCCGATCAGGGTTGCGAGCTTCTTTGTCTGGATGACGCCTATACCGGCAGCATTCCTGCCCTTCACGACATCGCCGTTCCAGGCATATGTGGTCGCCGCGCTTCAGGCAACGACGGGTATTGCCGGATCAGCGCTAATGCCTGGGATCATTCAGGGCCTTGCGCCCGAGCATTTGCGCTCACGCGTCCTCGCTCTTCTTGGAATTGTGAACGCACTAGCACTCGCGATATCGCCACTAGCGATTGGCTTGATCTCGGGCGTACTCACCGGGCCGCGAGGCATGCTCTATTCGATAACTGTTGTCAGCGTGCCATCGCTTATAGCCGCCGCGATCCTCATCTCGCTTGCCGGGCGTCCTTATGCTGTGGCGGCACGAGCAATCCGACTCCAGAATTCAGGGGAAGAAATTTGACGACGAAATTATCAGTCGGTGCCCAGCTCACAGATGTGGCCGGCATGCGCGCAGCCATTGATGAAGGGCGCACCACGCCGGCTGCGTTAGTGGAAGGTGCCATCGAGCGCGCCGAAACGGTCAATCCCCAGCTCAACTTTATCGCCTGGTCCAATTTCGATCGCGCGCGCCTGCAAGCTTCCGAACAGCGCAACGGGCTCCTTGGCGGGATTCCGACGCTGATCAAGGATATGATCATGGAAAAGGGCATCCCGGCAAGCTGGGGTGCCGTCGCGCTACGTGATTTCATCGCGCAGAACGATTCGCCCTATACTCTTGCGATGGCCAATGCCGGCCTGATTTCGATTGCGCGCTCTACAATGCCCGAGCTGGGACTCAATGTGGTCACTGACTCTCGCCTGATAGGACCAACACGCAACCCATGGAGTCTGGACCATACCCCCGGCGGCTCCTCGGGCGGCAGCGCAGCAGCGGTGGCGGCTGGCGTAGTACCGATCGCGCATGCCAGCGATGGACTGGGCTCGATACGTCATGGCGCGGCGCCATGTGGACTTGTCGGCCTAAAACCATCGCGCGGGCGCAATATCGGTGATGAAGCGCTGAGGACGATTGCCGACCTCAATGTCAACGGCTGCGTCAGCCGCACTGTGCGTGATACCGCCATGTGGCTGCAAGCAACGCAAACGCGTCAACCGGATGCCGCCTTCAGGCCGGTTCCGTTTGTCAGCGCTCCTGTCGAGAGCAAGCTTCGCATCCATGCATACAGCGCGGTGATGCGTACGGGTGCTGATCCCGATGCCAGCGTTGCTCGCGTCTTTTCGGACACGATCCGCCTGCTCGGACGGCTGGGGCACAACATTGCCGATGGACAACTGCCTTTCGACGCTCCCACAGCGGTGGAAGCATTGCACGCTATAACCGAAGGCGTCTTCGCGCGTCGGCTCGGCCTCTTGTCCGGACAGATAGGTATGGAGATCGGATCGGACGATCTGGAATATCGATCACAGACCTTGGTTGAACAGGGACGTCGGATCGACGACGAACGCTATGATGCGGCATGGCAGCACATGGAGAAAAATGTCTCGTCTTATTTGGGGTTGCTGGACGACATAGATATCTGGATGACGCCAACCTTCAGCACCGAAATCGTCCGTGTCGGCATTTTCGGACCCGACACTGCATGGCTCGATCAGCGCGACCACCTTGTCGATTATGCCGGCTATTGCTGGATCGACAACTTTGCCGGCTCACCATCAATCAGCCTGCCGATGGGCTTCAGTGACAACGGATTGCCCGTCGGCATTCAGTTTGCGACCAAGCCGGGCGGCGAGGGTCTATTACTCGCCCTTGCCTATCAGCTGGAGAATGCGGTCGAATGGTGGCGCCACAAACCACCGATCTGGATCGGGGGCGATGGAAATCTATGATCACGAGAGGCAAGGTGCGATGGAAGAAAGTTTCGGCGCTGTATTGAATCGGCTCTCGATAGCGACACCCGACGCCACGGCGGTGCGTTATGGCGACGATGTCCTGAGCTGGCGTGAGCTCAATCAGCGGTCCGATGCCCGGGCGCAGCAGTTGCTGAAGGCGGGCGTAGTCCGCGACGATCTCGTGGCGATCGCGCTTCCCAATGGCGCTGCGCATCATGAATGGACCTTTGGAGCATGGAAGGCCGGTGCCACGCCGTGCATCCTGCCATACCGGTTGCCGACCAAGGAATTTAACGAACTTCTCTCCCTTTCCGCGCCACGTATCGTCATCGGCTCGTCCGAGCTTGTGCCGACAGGTGTCACATCGATAGCAGGCAATACCCCCCTACCATCTGAGGGATGGGAACCGGTGGCTTGCGCTCCCACCTCCAACTGGAAAGCAGTGGCCAGCGGTGGCTCGACGGGACGGCCAAAACTGATTGTCGATCATGGACCGCCTTGTATGTCAGCCAGGATCAATCAGATGGTCAATTTGATTGGCATGCCATCTCGAGGGGTCATCCTGAATGCTGGCCCGCTCTATCATAATGCGCCATTTCTCTTCTGCAGCCTCGCGCTTGTCTCGGGCAGCCGGGTCGTGGGCATGGAGCGTTTCGATGCAGAAAAATGGCTCCAGATTGTCGAAAGCGAGCAGATCGAATGGTGCTTCCTGGTGCCCACGATGATGCACCGTATCTGGACTTTGCCGCCGGAAGTTCGTGGTGGTTATGACCTCTCCTCACTGAAACGCATTGTTCATATGGCAGCGGCCTGCCCGATCTGGCTCAAGCAGGCGTGGATCGATTGGCTCGGCCCCGAGCGTATACTGGAGGGCTATGCGGGGACCGAGGGGCCAGGAACAATGATAAGCGGTGCGGAATGGCTCAAGAAGCCCGGCTCGGTCGGGCGTGTTTCACCCGATACGATCACCGTACGCGACACAGACGGTCATCAGTGTCCGTCGGGTGAAGTGGGCGAAATATTCTTTCCCGCCACGTCCACAGATCGCTTTCATTATATTGGTGCTGCGCCGCGCCTCGATGACATGGGGCGGATGTCACTCGGTGATATGGGTTATATCGACACTGACGGTTATCTGTTCCTTGCCGACAGACGTACAGACCTGATTATCCGTGGCGGCGCCAACATCTATCCGGCCGAGGTCGAGGCGGCGCTCGACGAACACCCAGCCGTCGCGACGGCCGTCGCTATTGGTTTGCCAAGCGACGAATTTGGGCAGCGTGTACATGCAATCCTCGAAGCTCGGCCCACAGCTGAACTTGCAATAGAGGATGTTCACGCCTTCGTCGCTGAACGACTTGCGCCCTACAAAAGGCCTGAGAGCTATGAAATCATAGAAACGCAGCTGCGCGACGATGCCGGTAAAGTAAGACGCAGTGCGTTGCGCGCCGAACGGCTCGAATGGCTACAAGCGGGAAAGCCATTCCAGACACGCCCAGACCGCGATTGATCCAGACGCTCGGTTGGCGCTCTCCAAGAAGGGAACTGTACGAACGACTGCTCTCCAGCTGAGCGTTAACGGAACACAACGACATTATTTTGCGCGTATTAAAGATAATCGAGGAGAAGGGCACGACCGGTAGCTTTTGGTTGTTGCCGTCTCCGGAGGAGGCGTTCCGGATCGTCCGACATTGCTGTCGATCGGGAAGTTCTCTCCGAATATCGGTGTTGCTGGCGTGACAGCCATATGGAGCGTCATGCTGTGAGTACAGGCGACTCTCAAAACCTGCGCTTCTTTCACAAGCTTTGCCGATCTTATCAGGCGAAAGTTCGGTACCTTTTTCTCGGCCGTGTGACCAGTCAGCATTGCCGCACCGAACAGGAGGGCGAATGGCGGCACATTGACAGGTTTCGCCATTCCGCACTTCAATGGGAATGAATGGCACCCATCTGTACAATGAATAATATCCCGGTAGGTCTACCATAATCGGTCAGTGCCTTTGCACAGAGGTACGATGGTATGATTTCACCATCTTTATTCAGGAGGTTTACGTTCTGCGCTAAAATAGCGTCGTGAGTAGTAACAAGCTCAAGTTCCCGAGACAGGTCGGCGCGACTTTCGGTGTCGATCAGCCCTGGGAAGCGCAAACCGATCATGCGTTCAGGCTCGGAGCCGATCATTTTCGCCAGAGCAGGCGATACTGTTTCGATGACCCCTCGCATGTCGAGAGTGCCGAATGCGATAAAGGGGGAATTTGCTACCAGTTCCTGCAGATTGAATGCGAAACTGTCTTCTCTTCTGGTATAAAAGGATAAGGTCACATCTTCTGCAAAGATCGCAAAACCTCCAGGAAAGGGTACGATCTTAAATTTCATCAGACGCCGGGGATTTGCCATCTGTATCTCAAAGATTTCCGAAACATGCGTCTTTCTTACACGCTCCAGTGAGTTCAGGACGATGGATCCCTGAAGGCCCTTGATTATTCGATATACCGAAACACTCCGCATATCCTCTTCGCTCAACTGGAAAAAGCTTATCGCTTCCCGATTTCCGCGAATAATGTCTAGGTTGTCGTCGACCAAAAGCACCACATTCTGAATGTTGTCCAGAATGATGTCGAGCTTGGCCCTCAGCCTGCTCTCAGCTGATGACTGAGCGGTCGACTGCGCCAGCCCACTCAATATTTTCGTATGCACGAGCGATAAATAAGGCTTTCCATGATTGAGAATATGAACCGGTTCATTAATGGCATCCCGAGCGAGGCTGGCAAAATGGCGGACAAGCTCCGTAGCCGACACCGTGCGACCGACTGGGATTTTGCTTTCGAATGACATGTATCTCTCCATGAAGAATACACAAAATACGCATTCGATATTTGTCACGGCATTTTATATTTTCACCGCCTTTTAATGTTACGAGCGCCAGTCTCGATTTTCAATAGAGAAGAGCGGCCTTTCCGAGAATAAAGCATTCATTTTGAATGGAATTTTGGGTCGCTCAAATTGCGTAAATTGCGCACACCATAACCTCGGCCCGGTCAACCCTTTTAAAAATTCTTCCATGTAAAACTTTTTCGGCGAAATAAAACTTAGGCGTCGGAAATACAATATGGATGATTCCAAATCAAAACATGTTCTTTCTGGCTTTGAATCCGATACCTCCAGAACTGATCAGCGGCGTGAATATGTAGATATTTCGGTCGCTGTCCTACCGGAACATGTTGCTTCATTGAACCTGTGGGCCGCCCTGCAGAGCGACAATCCCGATCTTTCAGAGGCGATACGCCGCATTATCAGCGAGATCGAACTTTGTTCGGCCGACACCCTTCATGACAAAGTTCAGGAAAACCGCCGAAAATGGCGGCGGATTGGGAAGTAATTACCGAATGAGGAGGATGTAGTGAAGAAGAATTTCCAGTATATCGGCGTCCTGTTTGCGCTTGGATGCTATCCTTCGGGTGCCGAGGCAGGGACAGCAACCACCAACTTTCCAGTCACTGCGACGGTGCTCAGCGTCTGCGCCGTATCGGCGCTCCCACTCGCGTTTGGAAACTATGATCCGACGTCGACCTCAGATCGGGATGCATCCACAACCTTGAGCGTTCTGTGCACTCTGGGCACCTCGTTCACGGTTGGGCTTAGCGCAGGAACTGCATCGGCCGCTACCGTATCCTCGCGTGCTATGACTAACAGTGGAAGCACTCTCAGTTACGCGCTGTATCAGAATGCAGTGCGTACGACCAACTGGGGAGATACTGCGGGTGTCGATACACCGGCTGCTGTCGTCGCCGGGCTCACTCCCACCTCGCTCACCGTTTATGGCAGAGTAACGAAAAATCAGAATGTGTCGCCGGGCCTCTATCAGGACACCATCACCGTTACGGTGAACTATTAGGATCGATGAGCCATGCCACCCCGCCTCGCTCCGACACTCGCCGCCGTGGCAATGACGCTGATGCCCGCGCTCGCCCCAGCGTCCACTTTCAAGGTGGCTCCGGTGACGATCACACTCGACGAAAAAGGTGCCATTCAGGTGCTCAAAATCGAGAATGGCACCGATGACCAGGCGCGCATGCAGCTGCGCCTGTTCGAGTGGAAACAGTCGAATGGGCAAGATATACTCACGCCGACGCGGGACATCGTTGCAAACCCCAGCATTTTTCCGTTGTCCGCTCGCGCGGCGCAGATAGTCAGGATCGGCCGGCTGACTTCCCCTACTGTCGGGGAAAAAAGCTACAGGCTTTTAATCGAAGAGGTCCCTGACGACGCCGCAGCCAACGATCAGGGTGTCACAGTCTTGCTGCGGATAAGCATACCGGTTTTTTCTGCGGCACCTGTTGCGAGCGTTCAAAAGATTGACTGGCGTGCGCGCTTTGTGGAGTCCGACAAGGTGGAACTCCAACTTGAAAACGCGGGCAATGCGCACGTCAAGTTCCATAAGATAGCCCTGAGCTCAATCGCCGGAAATCAGGTCAACGGCCAGTTCACAGGATTGCTCTACCTGCTTCCCGGCACAACGCGCTCAGTCACCATAGCTTTAAGCACCCCTGTGCGCGCCGGAGATTCACTGCGCCTTGTCGCCTCGGAAGACGGGAATGAGCTTCGGACGAACGTTGTCGTTGGACCTCGGTCTGATGTCCCGATCTCTCATTAGGTGGGCTCTCGTAATGGTCTTATCTGTAAGTGACCGCGGACAGGCCCAGATCCTTCCCGTGGATGGCAATATAGTATTTGATCATCCTTCCCCGGGAGAGCCGACCGAGTATCTCTATCTGGACGTCAAAATAAATGGCCATCAGGTCGGCCAGAACATCTTCGTCGCCCGTCGCGGGCCAATACTTTACGGTCGTCTGGACGACATCAAGCAATGGCAGATCAGCACGGGCAATTCGCAGCTGATCGTCATTGATGGACAGAAATTCGTGTCGCTGCCGTCGATTTCGGGGATAGCCAGCCAGGTTGACGAGGGAACTCAGACCCTCGCGATCAGGGCTGATGGAGATGCATTCGCCTCCAACATGCTGGATGATGCATCTCGATCATCAAAGCCCACAACCAGCGCACCGGCAGCTTTCGTGAACTATGATGTCGCTGTGCAACATGACGATGGCGCCACAGTCTCCGCCTTTGTCGATGCAGGCGTTTCTACGGGTTGGGGGCTGGCGGCAAATCAGATGATCTTGGACCATCGCGGCGGCCGCACTGCCGGGACACGTCTGGATAGCTATCTTCTACATGACGACCCCGATAACCTCACGCGACTGGTGTTGGGCGATACGGTGACCGCCGACTCCGGCTGGGCACGACCTACCCGGTATGCGGGATTTCGGATCGGCACCGAGTTCAGCCTTCAGCCCGATTTCATTACCTTCCCTACGCCATTGATCACCGGCACGAACGTCATCCCTTCGCAGATCGATGTCCTGGTGAACAATGTCCTGCAATACCGCGCCCAGGCGAACCAAGGCCCATTTTCTATCAGTTCGGTCCCCTTAGTGACCGGCGCTGGCAGCCTTACAGTGCGCGTGCAGGATGCCCTGGGCGTCGAGCGCCAGATCACCACGCCTTACTACGCAAGCCGCAGGCAACTGAAGACCGGGCTGGCAGACTGGTCGGTGGAAGCAGGCTCGGCGCGGCGGAATTATGGTTATCGCAGTTTCGATTATGGGCCACCGTTCGCCGCAGCCGCATTTCGGTACGGATTGACGAAGAGCGTGACATTGGGAGGTCGCTTTATCGCAGCTGCTGACGCTCAGGCGCTGGGTACGGAAGGCAATCTGACTATCTCTCCCTGGGGCGAATTGGGATGGTCTGCAGCGTTATCGAATACTGCCGGCGACACCGGTGTGCGCTATCAGATCGGGGCGCAGCATATCGACCAGACCTGGAATATTGCCGCAAGCTTTGAGCATTCGTCCACCGACTTCCACCAGCCCGGGGTGGAGACAACACAGAGGCAAGCGCATGATCAAATCCAGGTGGCGGGCGGGGTTTCCGTCGGCGCGCTTGGCCACGTCAGCGCCTCATACACTGATATCGATTACGTTGATGGGGATCGCATTCGCATCCTATCTGCAAACTACAGTATCACGCTAGCCGATGTGGGATATCTCAACGCCTTTGCCCTGCATAGCCGCAGTGGTCGGGCGTCAACCGACCTGTTTTTAGGTCTGGGGCTTACGGTGCCTCTGGGCGCTCGTTCCAACGCCTATATCCAGGCCGACAATCATAATGTTCGCGGCGAGTTGCGGCTCTCTCCCCCTTCCGATCGTGGGTGGGGATATAAGCTCGGAATGAGCCGGGGCGACAATGACGGCGCCGATGCCGAGCTCGCGCTGAGAGTCGATGCAGGCGACTACCGGTTGCAGGTCGCCCGATCGCACGGACGAAATGCCGCGAGGCTATTGGCCAGTGGCGGTATCGTATGGACTCAGGGCCACCTTCGAGCGGGGCGCGATCTGGGAGACGCAATGGCGGTCGTCAGCATCCCCGGGTTGGCGGGAGCCGCAGTTTACAACGAAAACCGACAGGTCGGACGCACCGACAAGAATGGTCGCGCCCTGATCACCGGCCTGCGCGCCTATACGGCGAACAGGATCAGTATCGATCCTGCCGATATCCCTATCGAAGATAGTATCGGCCAGACCGAGCTGAGCGTAGTTCCACCGCTGCGGGGCGTAGCGATTGCCCGCTTCGACAGGAAGCAGATCCACCCCGCCACGCTGGTCCTGCAAATGCCGGATGGATCGCTCGTCCCGTCAGGAACGTCTGTTCGGATCGAAGCGGGGCAGACGAGTGACAGCTTCGTTGGCTTCGACGGAGAGGTCTTCATCAACAATCTGGTTTCCGAGGTGCGCGTCACTGCAAATACGCCGGCGGGCAAATGTTCTGCAACGGTTTCGCCTGCGGGCAATGATGCCGGGCCACTGCCGCGCGTAGGGCCGGTCCGATGCGCGATGGACAGGAGCTGACCCATGCGACTTCAGGTTTTGGCTTTTATCTCCGCATGCGGCGTGCTCTCGATGCCCGCTCCGGCCTTTGCCAGTTGCAATATATTGTCCCTCTGCTCCTGCACGACATCGGCAAGCGGAGTTGCGTTCGGATCCTATGACCCTTTCTCCGCCTCGCCCTCAACATCGAGCGGATCCGTCACAGTGGATTGCACCCTCAGCGTGGCCCTCGCCGGATCTTATGACATTGCCCTGAGCACGGGCGCATCCGGCAGCTATGCGTCACGGCAGATGGCGAAAGGGGCATCCCGCCTTAACTACAATCTCTATACCTCTCCTGCGCTGACGCAAATCTGGGGAGACAATACGGGCGGCACAACGTCGGTGAACAAGGGGTTCGCAGCCTTGCTGTTCTTCAGCCAGTCCACGTCGATTTATGCACGCATACCGGCTGGCCAAAATGTGGCAGCGGGGCCCTATAGCGATACGATAGTGGTTACGGTGACATATTAGTTTCGACAGGAAGATCCCGATGAACTCAGCCCCATATATACATTCAAAATGGATGCAACGGGTCGGCCTGCCGAGAGATAATTGTCTGATATTTAATATTTATATCGAAATATACAGTTGCTCTAAGATCCAAAAATCATCGTTTCACATTCGAAAAAGGGAAAGTGTGGTGATATGATAAGGTGGTTCGAGGCGATAGCTCCCATCAGGATAAAATTCCGGTTCATCCTGGGTATGCATAGTCTGCTGGGCCTGCTGGCGCTTGCGGGCGCCATCATGGTTCACGCCCTATCGCCCTGGCTCGGTTTCGCTTGTGCGGCCCTCGCCCTATTGGGCCATATCGTGATCGTGACTATAAGCGGAAAGCTGATTTGCGATCCCTATGTCAATACTGTGGTCCGTATGGAAGGGCTGGCGGCCGGAGACCTTTCCTCCCCAGTGCATTATACCGATCATGAGGACTGCGTGGGCCGAATGACGCGCGCGATGTCGGTGTTCAAGGAAAATGCTCTTAAGGCAAGTTCCGCCGAGGAAACGGCATTGATCGTCGAAACGCTCGGCGAAGCGCTTGCCAAGATGGCGCGGGGCGATCTGACTTGCCGGATATCAGTCCCCTTTCCGCCAAACTACGAAAGCTTGAGAAGCAGTTTCAACGAGGCGAGCGCGCGCCTCGGCGGTGCTCTCGTGATGGTTACGGACGCCGTGAGCGGTGTGGCGGACGGTGCCTCCGAAATCCGGACGGCTTCGGACGATCTTTCCCGCCGGACCGAAGAACAGGCATCCTCGCTCGAACAGACGACCGGATCGGTAACGGATATCACAGATTTGGTGCAATCCACCGCACATCAGGCGGACGAGGCGAGTAAATCCATGACTACGACATTCAGGAAAGTCGAACAGAGCAAGGATGTCGTAGTCCAGGCGGTGGATGCGATGAGCGCGATCGAGCGATCTTCCCGCGAAATTTCCGTTATCATCGCCATCATGGACGGGATATCCTTTCAAACCAACTTGCTCGCCCTCAATGCAGGAGTAGAGGCCGCTCGTGCTGGCGAGGTCGGGAAAGGCTTCGCAGTCGTCGCCAACGAGGTACGCGCACTTGCCCAGCGCAGCGCCGAGGCCGCAAGGGATATTAAATCGCTTGTCGAGGCCAGCACTCAGAGCGTGAGCCACGGCGTAGGCCTGGTCAATCAACTGGGCGCCACCTTGACCGATATCGTGACCGGCGCGGCCCAGGTACACGAGCTGCTTGGAGGGATATCGGAAACCACGGCACATCAGGCTGTAAACATGAAGCAGATCAGCCATGCCATTATCGAGATGGATCGTATGACGCAGCAAAATGCAGCTATGGTTGAGGAGAGCACCGCCGCGGCACGCAGCATGGAAACGGCGGCGAATAATCTGGCCGAGATGATACATCACTTCCAACTTGATGAAGGAGGGGTCCCTCTTCGAGTAGCGCCTCTATGCCGACAACAAATTGTCCAGGCCGCTGCGGCTTGACCCACAGACTGCGCAAAACGCGCTTTTCAACCGAGGCATGACCGCTGCAGCCATTACACTTGCGGAAGCAGACTAACCGTATCGCCTGATGACCGAATATCCCGATATCGATAATTCATTTCATGAATGAAATTTTTCGAAGCCGTCAACCGCTATGCAGAACGGTTGAGATGCTGCGCGAAGCAGGGGGCAGTAGAACATTCCCCACACAGATTTCCGTGTACACAACGAGCGCGCCTCGTGGGAAAAGCATTTGTATGCACGTGAATAATCGATCCATGCGAAAAAACATCATTTTTGGGATCTGGGATAGCTCAGCGGATCAGGCGCCGCCGGCCTGTATATATGCGGAAGACTGTTGCAAAGCGCTGTCTGCGCCCAGTTTGTCGTGGGCCTAATCCACCTTGCCGCCGCTAAACCCGCTTCCTAATGAAGGATCAATGACGGACGCGGGGGCTCTCGAGAATTTCGTCGCGCATTGACGAAACCCATTTGTTAACAAGGCGCGCATACTCACGAGTGCTCAGGTGGCCGCAGCAGACGGCACCGTCCGCCTCGATCTGGCTCGGCTTCAGGGTGACGTCACCGGGGAAATCATCATGGAGTGGCAGCCTTGCGGCGCGTTGTTCACCCGCCCGCTCAACCACGTGCTTGCGGGTATGCTCACTCGTGCCGCGCGTCGCCAGCTGCCCGGCCTGCATTGGGCGAGACACGGGGCGAGGCGGCGGGAAATGCCCGCTCACTCTACCCGGAAACCGATATCGGCGCGGACCTCGCGCAACTTGTTGAAACCGGCACATTACCGGGAGGTCAGCTCGATCCAGCCGATGAAGGCGTCAAGGAAGGTCTGGAAAAATTTGCCAGTGCCTTCGTTGACGATATTCCCCGCCTCATCGAACAACGCATAAGCGTTGCCAACATAGGCTTCGGGTTGTTGCAATATCGGCATGTCGAGAAAGACCAGCGACTGACGCAGGTGATGATTGGCGCCAAACGCGCCTAGCGCCCCGGGCGACAGGCTCATGATCGCGGCGGGTTTTCCAGCCCAAGCGCTCTTGCCATAGGGACGAGAACCGACATCGATGGCATTCTTGAGTGCGCCCGGAACCGAACGGTTATATTCGGGCGTTACGAACAGGACGGCAACGCTTGCGCTCACCTCTTCCCTGAAACGGGTCCAAGGGGCAGGCGTCCCTGCGGCTTCGACGTCTTCGTCGTAAAGCGGCAAGTCCCCGATTTCGGTTATGTTCAGGGTCACATGAGCGGGGGCCATACGAGCGAGAGCGAGGGCTGCCTTGCGATTGACCGAGTCCTTGCGCAGGCTGCCTACGATGACGGCGATGTTGAGCTGTTGTGGCATGGTGCTTCCTTCCGGTTCCTGAAAAGGGTTGATTCGGAGGCGGCCGGAGCTTCGATCCGGTCGCTCCCGTAATTCAGGCGGCGTCGACGAGAACGATTTCGCTGTCCTCCAGCGCCGTCACCTCGATCGTCTTCTCTCCCGTGATGGCCAGCCCGTCGCGCGCATTGGCCTCAATGGTGCCGACGCGAACCTTGCCGGCGGCAGGAACGAGGTAGAGATGGCGATCCGGCGCGCTCTCGTAGGTCAGGCTCTCGCCCGCCTTAACGGTCGCACCCAGCACCCGGGCGTTGGCGCGGATGGAGAGGCTGTCTTCATCGCCGGACATTCCGGATGCGAGCGTCACGAAACGGTCGCTCCTGGTTTCTTTCGGAAAAGGCTGTGTGCCCCAACTTGGTGTCCCGCCGCGATGATCGGGGATGATCCAGATCTGAAAGATCTGCGTTTCTTCGTCTTCCAGATTATATTCAGAATGCCGGATACCGTCGCCCGCGGACATGACCTGAACGTCTCCAGCCTCGGTGCGTCCCGCATTGCCCAGGCTGTCCTGATGCGAGATAGCTCCTTGGCGGACATAGGTAATGATCTCCATGTCTCGATGCGGGTGGGGCGGGAAACCGGTCTTGGGCGCAATCGTGTCGTCGTTCCAGACGCGAAGCTGACCCCAGTTGACCCGGGCCGGATCGTGATAGTCTGCGAATGAGAAGTGATGATGCGCATCCAGCCAGCCGTGGTTGGCTGCGCCGAGGGTGGAAAATGGCCGAAGCTCGATCATGGATATGCTCCTCGTGTCACTATTGATCATTTGGCACTTGCAAACTGACCAGAAAACCCGACTAAATCCGTATGAAATGTTCGTGAGTTGAAGAGATGGACGTAGGCAACCCACGCTGGATCAACTCCGGATCTTCCTTGTGGTTGCGGACGAAGGAAGTTTCAACAGAGCTGCGAGCAAGCTTGGCCGTGCGCTATCGGTGATCAGCTATGGGGTCTCGTCGCTCGAGAACCAGCTTGGAGTCCGGCTGTTCGATCGCGAGGGGTCGCCCCGTCCGGCATTGACGGCGGCGGGAGCCGCACTGCTTGCCGATGTCCGTGCAGTGGCCGACGAGACCGACAGTCTGGTCGCCCGGGCGCACGGCCGAAGCCACCCACCAAGCGGCAGGTGTCACGGCGGGAGAATAGCACTGAAACAGGCACGACAGGCCACTAGGCCTGCTGCCCTCGCCGCTATGCTAAGCAAAGGAAAGTAAAGCCATTTTGGAGCAAATGCTCACACCCTCTTCACGTTTTCTCGGTAAACCGATCGCACCCACGGCCATCACGGCCCAACCTTCGGAGGCGACCAAGCCGGTCGCCTCCATTTTTCTGCGCCTTTCCCACCGCCGCATCAGGGGGGGGGGGCGGGGAATGACGCGGGGCAGGAGGCGCCAAACTCAGGCGAGCAATCCGGTCAAAAGCTCGAAGCCCTCGTCCGAGAGCTCCACAAAGCTGCGGCGGAGGTCTCGCGGATCGTCGACCCGCACCACGAGGCGAGATTCGAGCATCTCGCCAAGATAACGAAGGGCCGTCGTCTGAGGCACATGCGCCGCAAGGCACAGGCTGGACACGCTGATCTTGCGGCCGATCGACTCCGAGATATACAGATCAAGCAGCATATCCCAGATCGGCTCTCCGAATGACAGCGCGTATTCGGAGCCCGAAAATATCGCCTCTCTGTTGCGACGCAACGCCCATAACCTCTGAGCATTGTCCAGAGCTCTTTCCCGCAGGCCGAGCGGTAACTTGGCGCGACCGGTCCCGCGAAGTTCGGCCACGGAATGCTCATGAGCATATCCGTCGCCATAGGCTTCCCTTTTTGCCGTGTCGGGTGTTCCCTGTTGCTGGTCGCCTTCGATCAAGGCGACTGCATTCTCTGAAGTTTCTGTTTTCATTGCTGCTTCCCATTTTCAGTCAGTGCTGACAGGGGAGGGAGCAGCCGCATCCGCGTCTGCTCCCTTTCGGCTGGCTCAGGCCGCGGCCTGCAACCTTCCTGCGTAGAAGTCCTCGACCATCTGCACCTGGTCCGGCCGCAGATCGTCAATCGCGTGAAGAAACTCCGGCACTTCTTTCTTCAGCAGGACAGACGGGCACTGGCCTTCATAATTGCCGAGGTTGGGCTGGTGCTGGCAGTAGCCCACCAGCGCCGCCAGTTCGGGGTCGAACGTGCGGGCGATCTCGGGCGGATAGGCCAGCCACTGGTTTTCATAAGGCTTGAGCCAGCCCAGACAGTAGCTGACGATCATGCCCCGGCGGATCATGTCGCTGCTGTTCTCGCCGGCGTTGTGCAGGGTCGACCCCAGAAACAGCAGCACCGACCCCGGCTCCATCTCCGCATCCAGCCTGTCCTGCGGGTCGAGGAGCATCTGGTCCTGCTGACGATGGCTGTTGGGCCACAGCATCGTGGCGCCGTTCTCCCGGGTGTAGGGCGTGAACGGCCACATGACATTGACGAGATACTCGACCTCGCCTTTCGGGCCGGCCCACATGTCCTGATCGCGATGCGGAACCTGCGCGCGCGAGCCGGGGTGGACCTCCAGCGCCTGAGTCAGGTTGAGCTGGATCGTGCTGCAATAGGGGCGGAGTATCTGGTTGACGACCGCCAGGATGAGCTCGTGGCGGATGAACGCCTTGGCGTGCGGCGACAGCGCGAGCAACCGGCCGAACCGCTTGGTGTCGGCGCCGTAGAACAGACCGTCACAAAAGGGCGTCTTGTCGAACCGCTCAATCAGGTCGTTCTGAAGTGCCTCCACGACATCTGTGTCGATGACGTCGGGAATGATGACATATCCATTTTCCCGCAACTGCGCCGCCCAATACTGGGCCTGAAAGGCGATATCAGGGCGCACAACATCATTCATGACTGCATAGGCCATGTTCAATTCCTCTCTTGATTTAAGGTTTAAGCTGCGCGGCGCAGATCGTATGCGATCTGGAGATCCCCGCTGTTGTAAGTTCCGGCCTCCCGGAACAGCTTGATCGTGTCGTGCTCAACATGGGCAAGAAGCGCAGCGACCCGTTCCCCGTCGATCATGAGGGGGAAACCCAGCGGCGTACATCGCCAGCCGAGCGACAGGAGCTGCGTGTACCAGCTGATCGCCGCGACGCCGGTATAACCCCGAATATCATGCATCAGGGCATATTCGACTGCTGTGGTGAAAAGCCTGTTGCGGACCTGAAGCCGCTGAGCGGCCCGCAGGTCGGGTGACAGACAGAGCCGCGTCAGTTCGCGGATTTCCGGCCCTGTCGGCACCTCTCCTTCACATAACATAGGAAACACATCCCCCAATATATGGGGTCTGTCGGTCTGCAATATTCTGAGAGACCCGAGATGGCGCCCCGATTGTGGATCGCACATGATGATATATTCTGCATATTCATCATCGAACTGATCCCGTTCATAGGGTCCGTCTACGGGAATATCCCATTTCAGTATATCAACGAAGACACGCTTTCGATCCCTGAACATACCGTCAAGGGCCGATTCGTGCTGTCTCATACTAGTCGAAGTAACGTAGTTGATCATCGTTCCATCTCCCTGTTCGGAGATGGAATGCTGCCCTCAGCGCGATTTCATTTCTCCCCGTAGAAACGGGGGGAAGGGCCGACGCTATCCGATCGCGTCGCGCAGGGTCAGCTGCCCGTCATGGATGCTTCTTACCACGAGTTGCACCCGCCGCCTCACATCATAGCGGGCGCACGCCTCCTCGACATAGTCGCGGACCGTGCTCTCCTTCACGCCGAGGATGGTGGCTATCTCGCCGTCGGTCTTGCCCCGTGCGATAAGCGTGAGGCATTCAAGCTGGCGCGTCGTCAGCTTCGGCTTTTCGTACTCGTCCCGCGCCCTTATCGCAGCGATCTTGCGCCCCGCTTCAAAAGCGAAGGCTCCCACTAGCTGCGCCATCATGAGATTTTGCTCGGGTATGTCCCTGCCATATTGGACCCCGAAGCTGCAGGTCCCGTTGGATACTCCGGGCAGATGGGCGGGGACGGTGAACCCGTCGCCCAGCCCCTCGCGCTGCGCCTGCTCCAGCACCCGGCGGTGGTGGGCCGTCATCTTGATGATGTTGCTCACATCGGACCACAGAAAGCCGACATTGGTGTTCTGGCTGGCGACATGGATCGGGTCACTCGCATATAGCCCGTGCGCGACAAACGCCTCGGCCCAGCTCTTGGGGTAGTTTTCCAGCCAGATGGTATCCGTGGAATTGCTGCGCCGGATATCGACGTGCTGCACCAGGGCATAGTAATCGAACCCCATCTCATGAGTGATGGAGTCCATGACAATGTTCAGGCCGTCGAGCGACCGAGCCTTGCGAGAAAGCTCGATAAATCTATTGACGTCTGCCAACTGAGGCATGACCAATGTCCCAACCCAAAGAAATGTATAACGATCTATACACTTTGCGCCAAAGCGGATCAATTCCCCGGTGAAACGAGTAACGGGACACATAATTCCGGAGCGAGCGATGGAAGCGGATCGGCGGGTGTAACGCTCGCCGGAGCCAGAAACAGGGGATGGGAAAAGAGCCCGTGAACCGCTCGCGCCTCATCAGGCTGGCGGCTTATCATTCCACCGCGCGGTTTTCGGGGAACGGGATAAATTCGGCGTTGTCGATATCGGGCAGCTTCATCCGGCCCTGCATCCAGTCTTCCTTGGCCTCGAGAAGTCGATCCTTGCGCGAGGACACAAAGTTCCAGAGCATATATCGTTCGCCGATCGGCTCGCCGCCCAGCACCATGACGGTAGACGAGGTCTGCGCCCTGACACGCACTGCACCGCCAGGAGCCAATATCGCCATCTGGCCCGCGCGCACTTCCCGGCCGTCCACCTCAATCCCACCCATGGCGCAATAGACCGCCCTCTCGGGATATTCGTCGCTGACGGAGCGCTGAGCGCCAGCCTCCATCTCCCAATGCATATAGAACTGCGGCGAGTGCGTGGGTACGGCGGAACGCATGCCGTCCGCCTCGCCCGCAATCAGCCTCCCGGTAAGGCCCGGCTCCGTCCATATCGGCAATCCTTCCGCCGCGACATGATGGAAGGATGGCGCTACCTCCTCCTGTTCGGTGGGCAGCGCCACCCAGGCCTGGATGCCATGCATGTGGGCGCCATGGAGCCGCGCGTGGTCGAACCGTTCGGAATGGGTAATGCCGCTGCCGGAGATCATCCAGTTGACTTCGCCGGGGTGAATCTCCTGATTAAAGCCCAGGCTATCCCGATGCGTGATCGCGCCAGCGTAGAGATAGGTGACTGTCGCCAACCCAATATGCGGGTGCGGCCGCACATCGAGTTCGCGCGGCAGGCCGGGTGCCAGATCAACCGGTCCCAGATGATCGAAAAAAATATAGGGGCCTACCATCCGCCGGGCGTGGAACGGCAGTATCCTCCCCACGGTTAGCCCACCGCCGAGATCATGACTGCGCTTGTCGATCAACCGTTCGATCATGAACAGTGCCTCCTTAAAAGGAAACGCCCCACAACCCGGATGATGCGGCGTCAGCCCTTCTGCATCCTATCTCGGCGCTAAGGCCCCGCAGATCAAGCCATGACAGGGAAGTTCTTGAGAAAAGGGTGCTTGCGGAACGGCTTATGGCCTATCCTCTGATCCCTATGCGCGCAGAACAGACAGGATGTGTGCCGGGTCCGTCTCGCCATAGGGGTCATCGTCGGCGCCCTCGTCATTGATGCCCGGTTCTTCGAACCAATGGGTGATCACGTTGTCCTGCGCTATCAGCGCATAGCGCCAGGAGCGCATTCCGAAGCCCAGATGATCCTTGTTTATAAGCATCCCCATCCGCCGCGTGAAATGGCCTGAGCCGTCGGGCAGCAATTGCACCTTGTTGAGGCCGAGCTTCCGGCCCCACTGATACATCACGAAGGCGTCGTTGACCGCGAGGCAATAGACCTCGTCGAACCCTTCGTTCAGAAAATCGTCGTGCAGCAGTTCAAACGCGGGGCATTGTTCGTTGGAACATGTCGGCGTGAAAGCGCCGGGTAGCGAAAAGAGGACAATCTTCTTGCCCGCGAACTCATCGCGCACGCGCAGGTCCTGCCAGCGGAACGGATTGTCGCCGCCGATGGACTCGTCGCGTACGCGGGTCTTCAGCGTGACGTCGGGGATCTGCTGGGGATGCATAATATACTCCTTGCGCTACCGGCGCAGGCATAACCCCTGCCCGCTCCGACAGTTCCGGCGGGACTGCGCGCGTTCAACAAAGCTCAGGCAACCATGAGTCCTTCCTTGTTGACGCAAGACGAGAGCCGGCGGTTTTCCTTCTTCGCCAGTTTCGCCTCGAAGGCAGGGAATACCGTGTCTTCCTCCTCACGCATGTGCGCCTCCAGGCTCGCGCGGAAGCGTTGCACCGTAGGGAGGAATTCGGCGCTGCTCTTCTCCATCGAGTCCAGCTCGAACAGAAAGTGTTTCACATCGCCATGATCAGCCACAAAGGCGGCAGCCTCTTCCTCCATTCCGTGATCGCGCATGGCGGGATAGATCACATTCTCCTCCTCGAACGCATGCTTGCTCAGCGCATGCTTGATTTTGACGAGCAGCATACCGCGCTTGGTCTTTTGCTTGTCGGTGGTAGCTTCCATCGTGTCGAACAACTTGAGCACCGCCTTGTGCTCAGCCTTGAAAGCCTCGAGCCAGTCGTGCCGCAGCATGGAGGGCGCCTGCACAAGCAGTTTGCGCCCCATGTTCGCGGTGAGCCCCGCGATGAGGCCGGCGGCGGCGATGCCCGCGACCTTGCCGGCCAGGGCTTTGTCGGATGCGCTGTATCGTGCCATTGTCATTCTCCTTGGGTACGTTCGGATGAGCAGCTTGGAAGGGTAAACCCTGCCGCTCCCGATCGTTCCCCGGCACCCGCATATGGGCGGCGAGTTGTGCAGCAAATCTAACCTGCGTTGCTTCCTCGCAGCCGCTCTGCGCGAAAAGCTTCAGGCGGGCAGCAGGGTCGCGCGGTGTTTCTGGACCGCCGCCAACAGCCATTCCCGCGCCGCCCTGATCCGCGCGAGCTGGTGCGTGTCCTTGTGCGTCACCAGCCAGAAGGACCGCGTGATGCGCTTGTCCGACAACACCGGGACCAGCCCCTTGTCCGCGTCTCCGATGAAGCAGGGCAGCACCCCGATGCCCGATCCGGCGGAAATGAGCTGATGCTGGGCGTTGATGCTGGACGAACGCAGGGCAATCGGCAGGTCGGGGTGAATCTCGTCGAGATAGCGCAACTCCGGCGCGTAGATCAGATCGGGGATATAGCCGACCAGCCTATGGCCGCTCACCAGATCGGCCGCGCGCGCAGGGATGCCCGCCTCCGCGAGATAGCGCGGGCTGGCATAGAGCCGCAGCGCATAATCGCTCAGCTTGCGCGCCATCACCGGGCCGCCGGTCGGGCGCGAAAGCATCACTGCCATGTCCGCCTCGCGCTTGGAGAGGCTTAGAAATCCGCTATTCGCGACGAGGTCGAGCGTGAGCGCCGGGTGCGCCCTCACGAACTCCGGGATGTGGCTCGCAAGGAACCACGAGCCGAAACCCTCGGACACACTGATGCGCAGCACGCCGGTCAGGCGCAGGTCCGCACCGTTGCTCTCCCCCTCCTCGATGGCGGCGGCGGAGAGGGCCATCGCTTCCACCTTCACCAGCAGGTGCTCGCCCGCCTCGGTGAGCACCTGCCCCTCGCGCGTCTGCTCGAACAGCGTGGCCCCCATGCGCGCTTCGAGGCGGCGCAGACGCCTCCCGGTCGTCGTGCCGTCCACCCCGAGCGCCGCGCCCGCGCGCGCCAGTTGGCCCGTCCGCGCGATCGCGAGGAAGACCTGAAGGTCGCTCCAATCCGTTGCCTGCATAAATGCAGATGATAACCGCAAAAATGCTCCTTGTCTGCGATAATTTTGGAGTGCACGGAGTCAGCCCGGAATTTTTCGGAAAAGAGGATTCTCGCATGCGCACGATCGACCATTTCATTCACGGCGGCACGGGCGGCCTTGCGGCGGGGCGCAAGCACGCGGTGATGGACCCCAATAATGGCGGTCAGCAGGCTGAGGTCGTGCTGGGCGAGGCCGACGCGCTGGAGCGCGCGGTTGCGGCGGCGCAGGCTGCGCAACCCGCCTGGGCAGCGATGAACCCCCAGCGCCGCGCGCGGGTGATGTTCGATTTCAAGGCGCTGGTCGAGAAGAACATGGACCAGCTCGCCCACATGCTCTCTGTCGAGCACGGCAAGGTGCTGGCGGACTCGAAGGGTGATATTCAGCGCGGGCTGGAAGTGGTCGAGTTCTGCTGCGGCCTCCCGCATGTGCTGAAGGGCGAGTTCAGCGGCGGCGCCGGACCGGGGATCGACGTGTATTCCATGCGCCAGCCGCTCGGCATCGGCGCGGGCATCACCCCGTTCAATTTCCCGGCGATGATCCCGCTCTGGATGGGCGCGGTGGCGACCTCGGTCGGCAACGCCTTCATCCTGAAGCCCTCCGAGCGCGACCCCTCGGTGCCCGTGCGCCTCGCTGAGCTGTTCCTCGAGGCCGGCCTGCCCGAAGGCATTTTCCAGGTCGTCCATGGCGACAAGCAGATGGTGGACCTCATCCTCGATCATCCGGCTATTGCGGCGGTCAGCTTCGTGGGGTCGTCCGACATCGCGCACTATGTCTATTCGCGCGGCGTCGCGGCGGGCAAGCGGGTGCAGGCGATGGGCGGCGCGAAGAACCACGGCATCGTAATGCCCGACGCCGATCTCGATCAGGTCGTGGGCGATTTGTGCGGCGCGGCCTTCGGATCGGCAGGCGAACGCTGCATGGCGCTGCCCGTGGTGGTGCCGGTGGGCGAAGACACGGCAGAGCGCCTGCGCGCGAAGCTGGTCCCGGCGATAGAGGCGCTGCGCGTCGGCATCTCGACCGACCCGGAGGCGCAATATGGCCCGGTCGTCACCGCCCAGCACAAGGCGAACATCGAACGCTGGATCCAGACGGCGATCGACGAAGGCAGCGAACTGGTGATCGATGGGCGGGGCTTCAGCATGCAGGGGCATGAGGAAGGCTATTTTCTCGGCCCGACCCTGCTCGATCGCGTGACGCCCGACATGCAGTCTTACCACAACGAGATTTTCGGCCCGGTCCTCCAGATCGTGCGCGCCCGTGACTTTGAGGAGGCGCTGGCCCTGCCCAGCAAGCACCAATATGGCAACGGCGTCGCCATCTTCACGCGCAACGGCCACGCCGCGCGTGAGTTCGCCGCGCGGGTCAACGTCGGCATGGTTGGCATCAACGTGCCGATCCCGGTTCCGGTCGCCTATCACAGCTTCGGCGGATGGAAGCGGTCAGGCTTCGGCGACACCGACCAATATGGCATGGACGGCATCGGTTTTTGGACCAAGAAGAAGAAGATCACTGCCCGCTGGCCCGATGGCGGTGGGGATGGTAGCAACGCCTTCATCATCCCCACCATGGGCTAAGGCAAGGCATGACCGACCAGTTCGCTCTCTCGGAAGACCAGCTCGCCATTCAGGATATGGCGCGCAAATTCACGGCGGACCGCATCACGCCGTTTGCCGCGCAGTGGGACGAGGAACACCACTACCCGGTCGACGTATGGAAGGCGGCGGGAGAGCTCGGCTTCGGCGCAATCTATGTTTCGGAGGAAGACGGCGGCATCGGGCTGGGCAGGCTGGAGGCGGCGCTCATCATAGAGGCGATGGCCTATGGCTGCCCCGCGACCAGCGCCTTTATCTCCATACACAACATGTCGGCATGGATGATCGCGAGCTACGGCTCGGCGGAGTTGAAAAGCCGCCTGCTGCCCGGTCTTGTCTCGATGGAGAAGATCGCGAGCTATTGCCTCACCGAACCCGGCTCGGGGTCGGACGCGGCGGCGCTCAAGGCCACGGCCCGGCGCGATGGCGACCATTATGTGCTCAACGGCACCAAGCAGTTCATCAGTGGCGCGGGCTATAACGACGTCTATGTCTGCATGGTCCGCACCGGTGAGGACAAGGCGAAGGGCATCACCTGCCTCGCTATCGAAAAGGACACGCCCGGCCTATCCTTCGGCGCGCCGGAGAAGAAGCTGGGCTGGAACGCCTCCCCCACCGCGCAGGTGATCTTCGAGGATTGCCGGGTGCCGGTCGAGAACCGCGTCGGCGCGGAAGGCGATGGTTTCCGCTTCGCCATGGCCGGGCTGGACGGTGGGCGCATCAACATCGGCGCCTGTTCGCTGGGCGGCGCGCAACGCTGCCTCGACGAGGCGATAACATACACCAAAGAACGGCAGCAGTTCGGCCAACCGATCGCGGATTTCCAGAACACGCAGTTCATGCTGGCCGACATGGCGACAGACCTGGAGGCCGCGCGCGCGCTGCTCTATATCGCCGCCGCCAAGGTAACGGCGAACGCGCCGGACAAGAGCCGCTTCTCCGCCATGGCCAAGCGTCTCGCGACCGATAGCGGGTCGAAGATCGTCAACGACGCGCTCCAGCTGTTCGGCGGCTACGGCTATTTGAAGGACTATCCGATTGAACGCTTCTGGCGCGATTTGCGCGTCCATTCGATCCTCGAAGGCACCAATCAGGTCATGCGCATGATCGTCGGCCGGGATCTGCTGCGCCAATGACCGACGAAGTCCTGATCCGCCGCGAGGGCAAGGCCGGGTTTCTCTCGCTCAACCGCCCCAAGGCGATCCACGCCCTGACACTGGACATGGTGCGAGCGATGACAGCCGCGCTGCTGGAATGGCGCGACGACCCGGAGGTGTCCATAGTCATCATCGACCACGCCGAAGCGCGCGGCTTCTGCGCCGGAGGCGACATCAGCCTGCTGCGCAACTCGGCGCTGAACGATGGCGGCGCATCCGGCCGCCGCTTCTTCTATGAGGAATATCAGCTCAACCACCTGCTCAAGACCTATGCCAAGCCGGTGGTCGCGTTCATGGATGGGATCACGATGGGCGGCGGCGTAGGGATCAGTCAGCCCGCCAGCTTCCGCGTGGCAACCGCGAACACCCGCCTCGCCATGCCCGAAACGGGAATCGGCCTGTTTCCTGATGTCGGCGGCGGCTGGTATCTCTCGCGCCTTGCCGGCCGGCTGGGCCAGTTCCTCGCGCTCACCGGAGCGCGGCTTGACGGGGCGGAATGCCTGTGGGCGGGCCTTGCCACCCATTATCTGCCGCCCGAAGCCCTGGCCGAGGCAAAGGCGCGGCTGGCACAGGGGGATGACCCCGCGCAGGCGCTGGCTGCCCTGTCCGTCACCGCTCCACCGGCGCGCATAGCGGGCAACGCCGCGCAGATCGCCCGGCATTTCGCCTCGGACCGCTATGAGGATATTCTGGCGAGCCTCTCGGCAGACAGCTCAGAGTGGGCGGCAACGGAATGCGCCACCTTGGCCACCAAATCGCCGCAGACCTGCAAGGTCGCGCTGCGCCAGCTTCACGACAGCCTCGAATGCGAGGATTTTGCCGCCAACATGACGATGGAATATCGCATCGCCTCGCGCGTGCTGACGCTGCCGGATTTTGCCGAGGGCGTGCGCGCCGTGATCACCGACAAGACCAATGACCCCCGCTGGACCCCCGCCACGCCGGAGGATGTCAGCGACGCGCTGATCGAGAGCATATTCGCCCCGCTGGCGCAAGACGAGGAATGGAGACCCCTGTGAGCGGTGACGCCCGTCCTGCCGGGCGGCCCGGCGGAGCGCATCCACATCTGGAAAAGGAAAGAGCATCATGAGGATAGCCTTCATCGGCCTCGGCAATATGGGCGGTGGCATGGCCGCGAATCTCGTGAAAGCGGGGCATGACGTGCACGCCTTCGATCTCTCGGAAGAGGCGTTGCGCCGCGCGGCTGACAATGGCTGCACCACCTACACGTCCGTGCGCGAAGCCGTTGCCGGGGCGGAAGCCGTGGTCTCGATGCTGCCCAACGGCCAGATCGTCGACAGTGTGTTCAACGCCGACGTGATCGGTCATGCGCCCGCCAGCGCGCTGCTGATCGACTGTTCGACCATCGACGTTGCAACCGCGCGCAAGGTGGCGGACGCCGCCGCCGCGGCGGGCTATGCGATGGTCGATGCGCCGGTCTCCGGCGGGATTGCCGCGGCCAATGGCGGCACGCTGACCTTCATGGTCGGCGGCGGCGCGGATGCCTTCGCGCGGGCAGAGCCGATCCTCGCGGCTATGGGCAAGGCGGTGATCCACGCGGGCATTTCCGGCGCGGGGCAGGCCGCCAAAATCTGCAACAACATGATTTTGGGCGCAACGATGGTCGCGACCTGCGAGGCCTTTGCGCTCGCCGAAAAGCTGGGGCTGGACCTCCAGACCTTCTACGACATTTCAAGCAAGGCCTCGGGCCAGTCCTGGTCGATGACCTCCTACTGCCCGGTGCCCGGCGTCGGCCCGCAAACCCCGGCGGACAACGGCTATAAGGGCGGGTTCGCGACGGCGCTGATGCTCAAGGATCTCAAGCTTGCGATCGCAGCGGCTGAGGCGGCGGGCGCGCAAGTGCCTATGGGCCAGCGCGCCGGGGAACTCTATCAGGCATTTGCCGCCGCAGGCAATGGCGACATGGATTTTTCAGCTATTATCAATAGCTTATAGATTTTTCAGTCGGATCCAACAGCTAATCCGTCCTCCCTTCCCACGTAGAAAAAGCCATGGAGAGACGGAACCAAGCCGCGAGCAACTCGTTGCTCCCCAAGCGATTTACGATTCGGTGCGGCGGGATTGATGGCAGCAGGTGATTTTCACGTTGATCTGACAAACTGCGATCGCGAACCCATCCACCTCCTCGGCGCCATTCAACCCGTAGGCTTCCTCATCGCCCTCAGCGCCGACTGGGTGATCGCGCGCGTCTCCGCCAATATCGGACATTATCTGGGCCTCACGCCCGACGATCTCATCGGTAACCCGCTGGCGGATTTCGTCGACGCCGGGCTGCTCCACGATCTGCGCAACCGCCTCGCCTACCTCGTCAATTCCGATACTGTCGAACGGATGTTCGGCTGCGTGCTCCGCAAGGACAGGCCCCCCTTTGATGTCGCGATGCATTTCGCGGGCAGCCAGATCATCCTCGAGGCCGAGCCGGACAGCGGCAAACACAGCGATGCCACCGGCACGGTGCGCTGGATGATGGCCCGGCTCGATCATCAACCCAATCTGGAAACCTTCTATCGCGAAGGGGCCAGGCAAATCCGAGCGCTACTCGGCTACGACCGGGTGATGGTCTATAAATTCGCCCCCGACGGCCACGGCGAAGTCGTGGCCGAGGCGTGCAAGCCGGGCATCGGCAACTTCAAAGGCATGCACTATCCCGCGAGCGACATTCCTAAACAGGCCCGCGCGCTCTACGTCCGCAACCTCATCCGCATCATCCACGATGTGAGTGCTGTGCCGGTGCCGGTCGTGCCGGCGCTGGACGAACACCGGCAGCCGATCGACCTGTCGCTCTCGGTGCTCCGGTCCGTCTCGCCGATCCATATCGAATATCTCAAGAATATGGGCGTGGACGCCTCGCTGTCGATCTCCATCATTGTTGACGACAAGCTCTGGGGTCTTTTCGCCTGCCATCACTATGCGCCGCTTTCGCCCAACTTCCACAATCGCTCGCTGGCCGAGCTGTTTTCGCAGATGTTCTCGATGCGCCTCGAAAGCCGAGAGCGCCGCGAACTGGTTGAATACGAACGGCGCGCACGTGACATTTCAGATCAGTTGCTCGGCGCAGTAGCCTCGGACGAAACCCTGCTCAAAGACCCGGACTGGCTCGCCGATATCCTTACCCGCACCATACCCGCGGACGGCGTGGGCGTATGGATCAATGGCGCCTATGCCTTTTCAGGCACTACACCTCCTACCGAGGATTTCCGCCGCATCGTCCGCGCGCTCAATGCCACGGCGGCGGGCAAGGTCTTCGCTACCGATCGTATCGGCTCGCTCGTTGACAATGCAGAAAGCTTCGCGCGAGACGCCGCGGGCCTGCTCGCTATCCCCATCTCACGGTCGCCCCGCGATTATGTCGTGCTGTTTCGTTCCGAGATGCGGGAGTCAGTCCGCTGGGCAGGCGATCCTCATAAGCCGGTAGAGTATGGCCCCAACGGCCCGCGCCTCACCCCGCGCGAGAGTTTCGCCGAGTGGCAGGAGCAGGTGGAGGGAAGATCGGCGCCTTTCACCGCGTCGCAACTGCGCGTAGCCGAAACCCTGCGCGCGACGCTGATCGAGGTGGTGTTGCGGTTGGCTGATGAAGCGGCGGCCGAGCGGCATCAGGCCAATGCGAGGCAGGAGCTGCTGATAGCGGAACTCAACCACCGCGTGCGCAATATCCTGGGAGTGATACGCGGCCTGATACGGCAGTCTCAGCCTAAAGAGGAAGCGGTTCGCGAATTCGTCTCGGTAGTCGACGGCCGCATTCACGCGCTCGCGCGGGCACACAACCAGATTACCGACGATCACTGGGGTCCGGCCCCGCTGGAGGCGCTGATCGAGGCCGAGGCAGCCGCCTTCGCGATCCAGAAGCAGGACGCTATCATTTCGCAGGGGCCGCCGGTTTTGCTCAATCCGCAGGCCTATTCCACTATGGCGCTGGTGATCCACGAACTTGTTACCAACTCCGCCAAATATGGCAGCCTCTCCGGCAACGGCAAGGTGCGCCTGACCTGGAGGCTGGATGACAAAGGCGATCTGCTTATAACCTGGCTGGAGATCGAGGGGCCGCAAGTGCAGACTCCCACGCGCAAAGGCTTCGGCACGACGATCGTCGAGCGCTCTGTGCCTTATGATCTGGGCGGTTCCGCGAAGATCGAGTATCGGCCATCCGGAGTTGAAGCGCTTTTCTGCATTCCGAAGCGCCATGTGAGCAAACCTCCGGCAGGCAAGACGCCGCGCATCCGCACAGCCCCGCTCCATCAACATCAGGACGTACCGATCAAGCCCGAGCTGCTGACTGGCCTTACCGTGATGCTGGTCGAAGACAGCCTCATCATCGCGCTCGACGCCGAGGACATTCTCCAACGCTTTGGCGCGTTTATCAACACAGCGTCCACAGTGGACGCGGCGCACGATCTGCTCGATCACCTGCAGCCGGACTTCGCCATTCTCGACATCAACCTGGGCGATCAGACCAGCTTCGGCATCGCCGATCGCCTGCTGGACATGGGTATCCCATTCTTCTTCGCTTCGGGCTATGGCGAGCAGGCCAAGCTGCCGATGGAGCACCGCGCCCGACCGGTGGTTCAGAAGCCCTACACCAGCGGCAATATCATGCGCAGCGTAGAGGATTTGCTGGGCATCGCACCACATATGTCATGAGCATGGGGCGTACAGTTTTGGAGGCGGAGAGCAACGCGGCCGCACCACCGCGCATCCTCGACATGCTGCGTGTGGAGACCAAGGCCAGTCACAAAGCGGTGGACGCCGCATTCGGCCGGTTCGCGCTCGATACGCCAAACGGCTATCGAGATTTCCTGACGGCACAGGCGCGCATTCTGCCGGTGGCGGAGCGCATTATAGACCCCGGGTCGCTGCTGCCCGGCTGGCGAGGCCGCACTGGCGCACTGGAAGAAGACCTAGCGGCTCTCGGCCAACGCATGCCTGCCGAGTTTGGCTTCGCCCTACCCAAAGGCGACGGTGCACGCTGGGGCGCGCTCTATGTGCTGGAAGGGTCACGCCTGGGCGGCGCGGTACTCGTCCGTCGCGTGGCCGCGGGGCTGCCGACAGGCTTTCTCGGTGCGTGCTACCGGTCGGGAGCGTGGCGCGCCCTGCTGGACGCACTCGACGCTGCCGACACCGGCGCCTTGTGGCAGGCGGAGGCTGTTGACGGCGCGAAGAGATTGTTCTGTGCCTATCTCAGCGCGGCGTCAGCCTCAACAGGCGGCCACTCTCTTCATCCTCGATGAGCCAGAGCGCGCCGTCCGGGGCGACCTCCACATCCCTGATCCTGTGGCCCATGTCCCACCGTTCCGCCTCTCGCGCATTGCCCCTGCCATCGAACCCGACGCGAATAAGCGCCTTGCTGGATAGGCCGCCGGTAAACGCCGATCCGCGCCATGCGGGAAACAGGTTGGCCTGATAGAAGACCAGCCCGGCGGGCGAAATGACCGGGGTCCATGAGACTGCAGGTTTTGTGAATTCGGGGAATGAATCGTGCTTCGGGATCGGCACGCCGTTGTAGTTGATGCCGTTCGACACCAGCGGCCAGCCATAATTCTTGCCCGGCTCGATGCGGTTCAGCTCGTCGCCTCCGCGCGGTCCCATCTCAATTTCCCAGAGCAGGCCATTTGCATCGAACGCCATGCCGAGCGGATTGCGATGCCCGCTACTCCAGGTTTCGGCTGGCGTGAGGTTGGGAGCCTTTAGAGTGACCCGGCGCCCCTCCCCCGTCTTCGCGACTTCGGTATCACGAGGGGGGTCAGTGACGGTGACGGCAGCGGCGCCAATCTTGCCCGCCATCGGATTGTCGGGCGCGGGCTTGCCATCGAGCGTCAGGCGCAGGATTTTGCCTGTCGCCTGATTGGGGTCCTGTGCGGGGGTGAACCGCTGGCGCTCACCGACAGTTAAAAAGAGGTACTGGCCGGTGGGGTCAAATGTGATGATGCCGCCAAGTTGGCCACCCTTGCCGAAAGGCAACTGACGCCAGATCACGCTCACATCCCTGAGGGCCGTGTCTGTGAGCTGGGCACGGGCCAGAGCCAGGCCTGACCCTCCCACCCCCGGCTCGGAATAAGTGAAGTACACGCTGCTATCATTAGAGTAATTTGGCGAGAGTACGATATCGAGCAGACCCTCCTGCCCGCTATACTGCACCTTCGGCACCCCTGTGATTTCCTGCTTTTGACCCGCCTGAGTCACGAGGAAGAGACGGCCAGCTTTTTCCGTGACCAGCATGCGCCCGTCCGGCAGAAAAGCGATGCGCCAGGGATACTGGAAGGTGGCGACTGAGCTAACAGTGAAGGGCCCCTTCGCCGCCGCATGCACTTTCCCGGTATTATCCTCCGCCGACGCGCATGAAGCGGCCAAAAGCGCCATGTAGGCAAAATGATGCAGCTTCATCGCGATTCTCCAGAGGATTGTCCTGTCTCAACAATCCGTGGGCCTCACCGTTCCCTCTCATTCCCCGCCGCCCTTCAGCCCCGCATCGCCGCCGAGCGCGCGATACAGGCTCACCAGATTGCTCCCCCGCGTCAGCTGGGTGAGCGCCAGCGTCCGTCGCGCGGAATAGAGCGACCGCTGCGCATCCAGACTTGCGAGAAACGGGTCGATACCGCCGTTGTACCGTGCCTGCGCCAACGCATAGGTGTCTGCCGCGGCACTGGTGAGCGCCCGGGTCGCGCGGAGTTGCTCGTCTATGGTGCCTCGGCGGGCGAGGGCGTCTGCCACTTCGCGGAAGGCAATCTGGATGGCGCGCTCATAGGAATTCAGCGCCGCATCGCGTTGCGCCTCGGTAAGGCGTACGCCTGCGCGTCCCGCGCCGCCGCTGAAAATCGGATAATCCACGCCCGCGCTGGCGGACCAGTTGAAGGCGCCGCCTGCGAACAGCCCGGAGAGCGACGTGCTGGCCAGACCCAGCAGCCCGGTCAGCGAAATGCGCGGGAACAAGGCCGCGCGTGCTGCACCGATTTCCGCGTTGGCGGCGCGCAGCTCATATTCGGCTTGCACGACATCCGGGCGGCGCAGCAGGATCGAGGAATCGAGACCCGCCGGGAGTTCTGCCAGCGAGGGGGTAGCCTCTTCGATCGAGAGGGGCAGAAGCGCGGGGTCGACCGGAGCGCCAAGAAGGAGTTGCAGGGCATTGACGTCTTGCGCGAGGGCGGTGGTCTGTTGCGCTACATCCGCACGCGCGGATTCGAGTATCTGTTCGGCCTGGCGCAGATCGGTGCGCGGGGCGATGCCGCCTTCAAGACGCAAGCGGGTCAGCTCCAGGCTGCGTGCCGCGTTATCGGCGGTTTCGCGCGCGATGCCGAGCAGGCTGGCGTCAGCGGCATAGTTGAGCCACGCGTCGGCGATATCGCCGACCAGCGTCAGCCGCGTGGCCCGGGCGGCGGCCTCTGTGGCGAGATAGCGGTCCTGTTCCGCCCGGGTGAGCGAGGCGAGCCGCCCCAACAGGTCCAGCTCGAAATTAGCGATGCCGATGTCGGCCGAGAGGCTGCGGCGTGCGCGCGATCCGCTGCCCGGAACAGTGCTGTTGCTGCTGTCAGCGATGGTGCCTCCCGCGCTCGCAGCAATCTCGGGCAGCTGGTCAGCCCGGCGGATACGAACCTGCGCGCGTGCGGCCTCGATATTGGCCGCCGCGATCCGCAAGTCGCGATTGTTGACGAGCGCCTGCCCGATCAGCGCCTGCAGCCGTGCGTCACGGAAGATGTCGCGATAGCTTACCGCTGGCAGCGTGGCTTCGCTGCGCAACAGATAGGCGTCTCCCACCGGCCATGACGGGGGCACCGGTGCCTGCGGGCGGACATAGCGCGGCTCCATTGAGCAGCCACCGAGCAGCGCGGCGAGCGCCATGGCCGAGACGAGGCCTCTCATGCCGCCGCCTCCGGCCGCGAGCGGCTCCGGCGCTCTCGCAGCTTTTTCAAACCATCCCTGATCGATCGGCGGACGAGGACGAAGAACAGGGGGATGTAGAAGATGGCGAGGATCGTCGCCGTCAGCATCCCGCCGATCACCGACGTTCCGATTGCGATGCGGCTGTTGGCGCCAGCGCCAGTCGAGATCGCCAGCGGCAGCACTCCGAAAATGAATGCAAGGCTGGTCATCAGGATCGGACGCAGACGGATACGTGCCGCCTCCAGCGCCGCGTCGATCACGCGCTTGCCTTGCTTTTCGGCCTGCTCGGCAAACTCGATCATCAGAATTGCGTTCTTGGCTGCTAAGCCCATCGTCGTGAGCAGGCCGATCTGGAGATAGACGTCATTCTCCAGCCCGCGCAGCGTGACCGCAAACACGGCGCCCACCAGCCCGAGCGGGATGACGAGCAACACGGCGATGGGGATCGACCAGCTTTCGTACAGCGCGGCAAGACACAGGAACACGACTATCAGCGAGATGGTGTAGAGGAATGGCGCCTGCCCGGAAGAAAGCCGCTCTTGATAGGAGAGGCCGGACCAGGCAACGCTGATGCCTGGAATACGCGACGCCAGAGCCTCGATCCGGTTCATCGCCTCGCCCGAGCTGGTGCCGGGCGCCGCCTGCCCCTGCACCTCGGATGATGATATTCCCTGAAACCGGGCGAGCGAGGTGGGCGCGGTGGACCAGCTGATCCGCGCGAAGGAGGAAAAGGGCACCATCGCGCCATTCGCGCCGCGCACGAACCACTGGCTGATGTCTTCCGGCGCGGCGCGATAGGGCGCGTCTCCCTGAACATAGACGCGTTTGACCCGCCCGCGATCGATGAAATCGTTGACGTAGCGCCCACCCCACGCGGTGGAAAGCGTGGCGTTCACATCTCCCTGTGTAAGGCCGAACGCGGCGAGTTTCTCCTGATCCATGTCGATTTTGAGGGTTGCAACATCGGGCAGATCGGTTGCGCGCACTGAAGCCAGCGCGGGGTCGGCATTTGCCGCCGCGATCAGCTGATCACGCGCCGCCGTAAATTGCGCTGTAGGCATACCGCTGCTGTTCTGCAGCTGGACCGTGAACCCGTTGGACTGGCCGAGGCCACGGATGGCGCCGGGAGTGAGCACGAAAACCTGCGCATCGCGAAAATTACGAAATGCGCCTGACGCGCGTTCGGCGATGGCGCTTGCAGAATGATCCGCCGCTTCGCGCTCGGCCCAATCCACCAGATTGATAAAACCCTGCCCGGTATTCTGTCCGCCGCCCCCACCGCCTGCGACGGTGAACATCGTGGCGACGGTGCGTTGCTCGTGCGCCGCAAAATATTGCTCGATCGCGCGCTGCACATCCATCGTCCGGCCTTGCGTCGCGCCCGGGGGCAGCCGAAACTGCAGCTGGGCTGCGCCCTGATCTTCCGCGGGCAGAAAGCCTGTGGGTATGCGCACGAACAGCAGGACCAGCAGCGCCAGCACTGCCGCGTAGATCAGCAGGAACAGCCATTTGCGGTCGACCACTCTGGCGACCGCACCGGTATAGCGATCGATCCCGGTCTCAAAACCACGGTTGAACCGCTCTTGCGCGCGGCCAACCCAGCGGGCCGGGCGAGGATAGCGCCGGGCGAACCAGCCATCCTCCGGCCTCGCGTCCTCCCGCCTGGGCTTGAGCAAACTGGCGCACAAGGCCGGGCTGAGGATCAGCGCAACCAGCACCGAAAGCACCATTGCGGACACGATTGTGATCGAAAACTGGCGATAGATAACCCCGGTCGAGCCGCCGAAGAAGGCCATGGGGAGGAAAACGGCAGACAGCACCAGGGCGATGGCCACCAGCGCCACCTGAACCTGCTCCATAGAGGCGATCGTCGCCTCGCGAGGGGACATGCCCGGGTTCTCCTCGAGCAGGCGCTCGACATTTTCGACTACGACGATGGCATCGTCGACCAGCAGGCCGATGGACAGCACCAGCCCGAATAGCGTCAGCGTGTTGATCGTGAACCCCGCGACATAGAGAACCGCGAAGGTGCCGAGCAGTACCACAGGCACCGCGATGGCGGGCACCAGTGTCGCCCGCCAGCTCTGGAGGAAAACGAACATCACGATCACCACCAGGATAATCGCCTCGATCAACGTCTCCTGCACCTCCTCTATCGAAAGGCGGATGAAGGCTGTGGTATCGAAAGCATAGGCAAAGCGCAGACCCGGGGGGAAACTTCGTGCGCTTTGCTCGACCAGCGCCTTGACAGCATCGGCGGTGGTCAGCGCGTCCGAGCCCGGAGCGAGCATTATTGCGACGCCAGCGCCGGGGTGACCGTTGACCCTGCTTACCGTGTTGTAATTTTCCGCCCCCAGCTCGACCCGCGCGACATCCCGTAGCATGACGCTCGCGCCGTTCTGTGTCGACTTGAGCAGGATCCGACTGAACTGCTCCGGCGTTTGCAGCCGCGATTGCGCGGTGACGGTGGCATTGAGCATCTGCTCGCGCGGCATGGGCTGGCCGCCGACCTCACCCGCAGCGACCTCAGTGTTTTGCGCCTGAATCGCCGCGATCACATCGCCCGGCATCAGCGAATAACTCGCCAGCCGCTCCGGGTTGAGCCAGATGCGCATCGCATAAGGCGCGCCGAAGACGTTGGTATCGCCCACGCCGGGCACACGGGCAAGCGGATCCTGCAGGTTGGACGCAAGCCAGTCAGATACGTCCTGATTGGTCATGCGGTCGCTTTCGTCATACACGGAGACGACCATGAGGAAGTCCGGATTGGACTTGGTGACGCGGAGGCCTTGTTGCTGAACCTGCTGCGGCAGGCGGGACAGCGCCTGTTGCACCTGATTTTGCACCTGAACCTGCGCGATGTCAGGATCCGTGCCTTTCTCGAACGTCGCCGAGATCGTCACGGACCCGCGTGAGCTGGACGATGAGCTGAAATAAAGCAGGCCGTCGATGCCCGTCAGTTGCTGCTCGATTACCTGAGTGACGCTGTTCTGAACGGTTTCCGCCGAGGCGCCGGGGTAGGTTGCACGGATGTTGACCTGGGGCGGGGCGACGTCAGGATATTGCTCGATAGGAAGCGTCAGCATCGCCCCCAAGCCGCCCAGCATGACGATGATTGCCAAAACCCATGCGAAAATCGGGCGGTCGATGAATATGCCGGACATTGACCGTCAGCCGCCCTTTGCCTGGCCCGCCCTCGGTGGCTCGATGCGTTGCGGCGCGGCGGCGGGCACGGCCTTCACCGTTGCGTTGGGCCGGAGATTGCCCGCACCCTGGACGATAACCTTGTCTCCGGACTTGAGTCCCTGCGTGACCACCCAGTTCGCGCCGACTGTGCGCTTAGCGGTCACTTCGCGCCGGATTGCCTTCCCGCCGGTGCCGACGAGCCAGATAGTCGCGCGGCCGCGGGGGTCGCGGATCAGCGCAGCCTGCGGGACCAGGAAGGCCCCGCTATCCACGGATTGCGTCAGCACAGCGCGCACGAACATGCCGGGTAGCAGCAATCCCTGCGGGTTGGGAAAGCTCGCACGCATCGTCACCGTTCCAGTGCCGGGATCGACGATGACCTCTGTGAACCTGACGCTGCCGACGGAGCCAAAGTCGCTGCCGTCCTCCAGCTTCAGGCGCACCTGTGCACCGCTGGGGACCGGGGCACCCTGCGCCGGGGCGCGACGCAAGGCGAGTAACTGCGCGCTCGACTGCTGAATGTCGACATTGATCGGGTCGAGCCGCTGGATCACGGTCAACGGTTCTGCCTGATTGGTGGTGACGAGGCCGCCCTCGGTGATCAGCGAGCGACCCACACGGCCGGTGATCGGCGCGGGGACCCGTGTGTACGCCAGATTGATGCGCGCAGTTCGGAGTTGGGCGCTGTTCTGCGCCACGGCGGCGCTCGCCTGTCGCGCCTGTGCGAGCGCGTCGGTGTAGTCCTGCTGGGACACCGCCTGCGCCTGCGCGAGCGGGCGATACCGCTCTGCCCGGACACGCGCGGCCTCGGCCGAAGCACGGGCGCTCTGCAAGTTGGCTTCAGCCTGCGCTGCCTGCGCCTGATACAGGCTGGGGTCGATCAAGTAGAGCGTCTGGCCCTGACGCACGATCGACCCTTCCTGAAAGAAGCGCCGCCGCACGATCCCGGCCACCTGGGGGCGGACCTCTGACATCTGGTAGGCCGTGACCCGGCCCGGCAGCTCGGCTGTAACGGGCACGTCTGTTGGCTGCATGATCACGAAGCCGACAGTTACCGGGCCGCTGGGTCCTCGACCGCCTGACTCTTGTGCGGAATCGTTGCGGGAGCAGGACACCAGCGAAGCCAGGCTCAAGCAGGATGCCAGCAAAACGCTGGCCGGATGTCGGGAAGAAAGGGCTTTCAATCGCAGGAGTCCGCTCACTGTACCGGCATGGGGCCAGCTTACGGTGTAACTCACTCAAGGCAATCTGGTTTCGCCGGCCATGGGTTTTCGATGCTTTGGGATGCTTCTTATAACACACTCGGTTGGAAACGGAGGATTGACCCTGTTTTCCCTGCCATGTCATATCCCGTAACGTCCGTTCCGCCTCCTTAGCCCGAGGCGTTGCCCGAAGGTAGCATCCGAAAATGAAACTGATCGGCGTTCTCGGGGGTACCAGCTGGCCCTCAACCATCTTGCCCTACCGCATGCTGAACGAGGAGGTGCAGCGGCGGCTCGGTAAGCAGCATTCGGCGCGAATTGCGCTGTACAGCATAGACTATGCCGAGATCCGCGCCTGCTATTCGAGCGACTGGTCGCGCATTCCGACTCTGCTGCTGGGCGAAATCCGAACCCTACTCCGCTTTGCACCCGATTGCTGGATGATTGCCAATAACACGCTGCACAAGGTTTATGCAGACGTAGCCGATCAGTTACCGCCTGAGCCGCCGATGATGAATGCTGTCCATCTGGTGCGCGATCACCTGGTCGCCCGGCAGTATAAGCGCGTCCTGCTGCTCGGGACTCGGTTCACGATGGAAGACGGATATTACAGCCAGCCAATCGAACAGGCTGGCGTCGATGTCATCATCCCCGAGCAGGCGGATCGCGAGCGGATCGGCGCGATTCAGACCCGGTTGGCGGACGGCGAGATGGACCCCGCATTCGCCACCTATTTCTCGGAGCTGCTGGCGTGCGCGGCGGCCAACGGCTGCGAGGCGGCGATCGTCGGCTGCACCGAGCTTCCGCTCGTCATCACGCAGGACATCGGGCCGATTCCGGTTATCGACCCGCTGCATCTGCAATGTGTGGCCTGTGTCGATTTTGCGCTAGCGCCTTAACAGCGCGCTAGGCGGATTCCGCTGAACGCCCACCGGGCCGATGGCGGAAAGAAATTGCGATAACTAGGCCGGGTATGTCCCGCGGGGGTGGCAAGCGACCCGCCGCGCAGAACATACTGATTGACCATGAACTTGCCGTTATATTCGCCGACAGCACCTGCTGCCGGCGCGAAGCCCGGATAGGGGACATAGGGCGATGCGGTCCATTGCCATGCATGACCGTTCGCCTGCCGCAGCGGCGAATTCGAGACGGCGATTTCCCATTCCGCCTCGGTTGGAAGGCGGCACCCGGCCCAGCGTGCGAATGCGTCAGCCTCATAATAGCTGATATGCAGCACAGGCGCCGCTGGATCAGCCTCTACCCGCCCTTCAAGCGAGAAGGTGGTCCACTCCCCACCTGCCTCATGCCAATAGAGCGGAGCTTGCCAGCCTTCCGCCTGCGCAACGGCCCAGCCGTCCGACAGCCAGTATTCCGGGCGTCGATAGCCGCCATCCTCAATGAAACTCAGATATTCTCCCGCAGTCACCAGCCGGTCGGCGAGGGCGAACGATTCGAGCCAGACGCGATGGCGCGGCCCCTCATTGTCGAACGCGAAGCTCGCCCCCTGATCCCCAATCTCATAGAGGCCTCCGGGCAGCTCGCACCAACGGGAGGGCGCGCTATCATACGCCTGCGGTATATGTCGGCGGTAGGCGGGCTGGAGTGGATTACAGGACAATGCGTGCTGCGCATCCATCAGGATCAGCTCCTGATGCTGCTGTTCATGCTGCATGCCGAGTTCCACTAGATTCTGCCAAGCGGTTCCCTCGACATCCGCCATCAACTCGGTCATCGCTGCATCCACATGCCGCCGATAGGCAAGAACCTCATCCAGCGAAGGCCGCGTAAGCAGCCCGCGCTGCGGACGGGGAAAACGCTCGCCCACCCTAACATAATAGGAATTGAACAATATGCCGAACGCCGGATCGAACGCCCGGTAGCCGGGGAGCAGTTCGCGCAGCAGGAAAGTCTCGAAGAACCAGCTTGTATGCGCGAGATGCCATTTGACCGGGCTGGCATCAGGCATGGACTGCACCTGGCAGTCCTCCGCCGAGAGAGGCGCAATGAGGACTTCGGTGGCCGCGCGCACCGCCCGGAATTGCTCCGCCAACGCCGGGCCGCCTTGGCGCTCCACAGCAGCGTGCGCATTCACGGTTGAAGATCCTCTGCCACAGCCGTCCAGACATGCAATCCGAACAGCCCGTCCTTGTCGGTCCAGAACGCCAGCGGCTCCCAGCCCGATGCGCGCGCGAGCAGGCGGGCTTCCTCGCGCGTATATTTATGGCTGTTTTCGGTGTGAATCGTCTCCCCGTCCCACAACGAGAAGCGCCGACCCGCCACCGAGAACTCCACTGCGCGAGTCGCGAGAAGGTGCATCTCGATGCGTCCCAGACCGTCATGCCAAACCGCCCGATGCTCAAAAGCGTCTACCGGAATGGTGCCATCCAGTTCCCGGTTGATGCGTCGCAGCAGGTTGAGATTAAACGCGGCTGTCACGCCCGCCCCATCGTCATATGCGGCTTCCAGCATGCGTGAATTCTTGCGCGTGTCGATGCCGATCACGAGACGCGCGCCCGCGCCCAACGTGGCCCGGAACGAGCGTAGCAGGTCAACCGCCGCGCGATGATCGAAATTGCCGATGGTCGAGCCGGGAAAGAAGCCCGTCAGCGGCCCACCGAGCGGAGGTAAATCCAGTGGCTGGGTGAAGTCGCCCGCGATCGGTGCGATCCGCAGGCCGGGCATCGCTGCGGACAGTACCGCCATCGACTTCTCAAGAAACTCACCCGAAATATCTATCGGCACGTACACCGAAGCGGCCGTCGCCCCCAGTAGCAGAGGCGTCTTGGTGGCCGACCCTGCACCGAACTCGACAATTGGGCGCCCCCTCCCCGCCAGCCTTGCAATGTCCTCGCCGTGGGCCTTGAGCAGAGCGGTTTCGGTGCGTGTCGGGTAGTATTCCGGCAGGCGCGTGATCTCTTCGAACAGCTTGGACCCACACACATCATAGAGGTAGCGCGCCGGTATCGTTTTGCGGCGCTGAGACAGCCCGGCCACGACCGCCTCGCCAAAGTCGCCGAGGACTCGAGTAGCGACCTCGTTCATGATGCTTCCTTCTGTTACAGAACCGGTCGTTCGGGCGCCTAACGGCCAACACCGGGATAGTTCTGTTGTTGGAGTAATTGCGCCAAATGCGCGGCGTTGGCGGCGACCATCCCGGCTGTCTGGGACACGTTGTCCGGCACTCGGGGCAAGTCCTGAAAATCGGTGCTGCCCATCGCCTCTCCCACCCAGCAAGAGACGGCGGAGGCTGGGATAGTCCATCCGGTGTCGTTCAGCGCCTGGAAGACATGTGCGCTGATGCCATGCACGCCATCCTCGTTGCCGACGACGGCAAGGACAGCGAGTTTCGAAAAGCTGGGCATCCGCCCCTGCGCGTCTGTCTCATCAAGAAAGGCGTCCATGCGCTCCAGCACGCGCTTCGCGATACCCGACATCTGCCCGAGCCACACGGGGGTTCCGAATATCAGTATGTCGTGCGCGAGGACACGGCTGCGCAGCGTGGGCCAGTCATCGCCCTCGCCTTCGTCAGAAGTGACGCCGGGCTTGATGTCAAGTTCGACCACGCGGACGGTATCGCTTACTTCAACGCCCCCAGCACGAAGGCCTTTGGCGATCAGATCGATCATCTTACCGGTGGAGGACGGCCCGGATCCCTTCAATGTGCAATTGAGGCCGATTGCCTTTAGCGGCATGTCGCCTTTCCCTTCGTGCTCGAGAGATAGCTGAACCCTCAATCTTGCTGGTATGTTCCGCAGCCCATCGAAGTGCCGAGCAGATCTGGCCCAAGCAACTGATGCGATCCTCTCCATTAAAGGCGCCCGGAGAGCCGCTGTCTACGCGGCAGATTCCTTGGCAAACGCCGACGCTCCGGGCGCGGTCTATTCGCGCGGCGCAAGGGAAGGAGTGCTCCTAGTTCCCAACCTCAGTGACGGCGCCACACCAACCTTGATTTTATGGGGACACCCAGCAAAAAGGATGGGTCGCCTTAGCGGTGGCGTGAGTTGCCTTTGAGGTGGGAGAATGGCAATCGTCGAGGATCTGCGCAAGACGGATGAAGCAGCGTTCGAACTAATGACCGCGCCCGGCCATCTTCTTCGCCGCAATCACCAACGCTCCTATGAAATATTCAATCAGCTCGTCGGCTCTGATGTGACGCGGCAGCAGATCGCATTGCTTATAGCCTTGGAGCGTGCCCCCGGGGCCTCCCAGAGCGAGGTCGTCCAGATGACCGGCTTCGACAAGAGCACGCTCAAGGAAATGCTGGGACGGATGACCGGCAAAGGCTGGGTCCAGCGGGAACGTGACCCGGAGGACGGCCGCGCATGGACCATGCATATCACCCCCGCCGGGCGTGCCGTGCTTGCTGATAGAATTGAGAAAGTGCGAGCCGTTCAGCGCGAAATTCTTGCGCCCCTGCCCGAAGACTTTCGACCCCTTTTTCTACGTTGCCTGCGTATTTTGATTGGCCTGGAGGAGGGCTGAACTCCCCGCAGGTCAGCGCGCAATAGTGTATCCACCTGTGGGCGGATAATACGGGGTTTGGGTACATCTTGCCGCAGCTTCCCAGAAGATTCCTATAATTTTTCTCGATGCGTTGCATCTTGGCCACAGAGTACGCGCCCGCGTCCTGCCCCTGAATTTTCACTTTTATCCTGTTAATTCAGTATATTATCATACCCCTTCCCCGCCATGCCTCGAGCCAGCAAGGTACAAGCCCCCGAAAAAGGTCGTATAAATCCTTAATTGACATGCGAAAACACAGCGTGGCATAAGTGCATCCAGATATGCAGAGTCTAGCCGCCTGCGGCCGTTCAGAACAATCACGATTGGGGAGGAAAATATGACAGTAGGGAAGAGTGCACTTTATGCGTCCCTGAGCGCGATGGCGTTCGCCTGGCCTGCGGCGCTTATGGCGCAACAGGCCGCCGACAATGCCGAGGTGGGCATTGCGGATATCGTCGTCACCGCACAGAAGCGGAGTGAGAACCTGCAGAAGACACCTGCGGCGGTCACGGCAGTGAGTGGCGAAAATCTGGTGTCCGCCGGTGTGTACAGTCTCGCCGCTGCGCAGGAGCTGGTGCCGGGCGCGCGCTTCCATCAGGAGGGTAATACAACCCAGGTCTTCCTGCGCGGCGTCGGTTCCAACCTCGACTTCGCAAATGTCGAGCCGTCAGTCTCGTTCAACTTCAACGGCGTCGCCATCCCGCGCGAGGCAACCAGCGTTCCGCTGTTCGACATCGACCGGTTCGAAGCGCTGCCCGGCCCGCAAGGCACGCTTTATGGCGGCAACGCGATCGGCGGCACGGTCAACGTCAGCTTCAGGAAGCCGGAATTCGTCAACGGCGGCAACGCGACACTGGAAGTAGGCAACTACAACCTCGTCCACCCGACCCTCGTCGGCAATTTCGTTGCGTCCGAGCAGCTCGCCGTGCGCGTGGGCGTGGATTACACCTACCGCAAGGGCTTCATGAAGACCGGATCGGACTCGAAGGACGACATCAGCGGCCGCATCGGCCTGCTCTACAAGCCCAACGACGACTTCTCGATTTATTGGTGGGGCGCGACCACCCACAAATATGGTCACACCTCCAACCTGGTGAACAAGGGGTCGCGCCCTACCTACGACGCCGCCGGTAACCTCACCGGATTTGTCTTCGACGAAGGCGCATTCCTTCTCGATCCCTGGAACGATCTGCGCCCCGGCCCGCTCGCGGTAACGGCTCCGTTCGGCCAGCCCAACGCCTCTGATCAGAACTATCACAACTGGATGACTGGCGCGCAGATCGAGGCGCGGCTCAGCGATACGATCACGCTGACCGACATCATCGGCTATGTCTATCTCGACGCCGAGACAAAGGATTACTGGCTGGGCGTTCTTCCTGCCTACAAGCTCGACCAATATCGCAACCTTAGCAACGAGCTGCGGCTTTCGGGAGATAGCGGGCGGCTGAAATGGCTCGCAGGGCTATTCACCTATCGCAATGTCGGCCATGGTCTCGCTATCGTTGGTACCGAGGTGGGACCGAGCGATCCCAACCTGCCGCTCGGCGGGCCATTCGGGCTGCCGTTCTATTCGTCCAACGTGAAGAAGAACCTGAAGCGCGGCGCGGCCATTTTCGGGCAGGCGACATACAGCGTGAGCGACCCGCTGCGCATCACTATCGGTGCGCGCTATGGCGTGGACAACCGGAAAGCCAACGGCATTTCGCTTCAACCGCCACAGAATGTGCCCTATTTCTTTGACCACACATTCAAGAAGTTCGATTACAAAATCGGCTTCGAATATGATGTGGCAGACCGCATCATGGTCTATGCGACCTACCAGACCGGCTATCAGCCCGGCACCTTCAACGAGGTGGATATCCTGCCGAGCGGCGGTTCGAACCTCGTGAAATCGGGCAAGATGAAGGGCATTTCGGGCGGCTTCAAGGCGCGCTTCCTCGACAACACGCTGCAGATCAACAACGAGGCGTTCTACTATATCTATAACGACCTCGCGATCCAGGCCTATGACGCCAGCAAGCTGTTCAACGAGATCTTTAACGCCAAGAAGGTAACGATCCCCGGCAACCAGCTCGATATCCTCTATCAGCCGACCGGGGACACCAGGCTCAACCTCTCGGTCAGCTATATTCACGCTCGCAACAAGAATTTCATCACGCCACAGGGCCAGAACTTCAATGGCCTTGCCGGGCCTTATGCCGCCGACTGGACGATCAGCGGCGGGATCAGCCAGGACTTCCAGCTTGGCGCGGGCTATATTCGTGCGGCAGCTGACGCCCGATATGAGAGCAAGTGGTGGGCGGACTTTGTCCACAATCCCGGCACGATGCAGAAGGGCTATGCCAAGCTCAACGCCTCGATCACCTATTACTCGGACGATGGGCGCTGGAATCTTGGCGTATGGGGCAAGAACCTGACCGATGAGGCCGTGATCGCGGCGACAGCGGCGGCAGGCATCCCCGGCCCTGCCACAGCCTATATGGATGCCCCGCGCACCTATGGCGTGCGCGCCGGCTATACCTTCTGAGCACGGCACCGATGCTGGCGGGAAAGGTCATTCTGGTTACCGGAGCCGCCGGCGGCATCGGGTATATGGCAAGCCGCGTACTGTCTGCACATGGTGCGCGGCTTGTCGTTACCGACGTGAACCGGGAGGGCGGCGAGCGGTTGCAGGCCGACCTTGCGGCATCGGGCGGGGACGCGATCTTCCATCCAGCGGACCTCGCATCCGAGGCCGACATTGAAGGGCTGGTAGCAAGGGCGGTGGGACATTTCGGGCGGCTCGATGGCGCGTTCAACAACGCCGGGGTCGAACAGAAGAACAAGCCGCTCGATGAACTGACCATGGAGGAATGGGACCGCGCGATCCGCATCGACCTTACCGCTGTATTCCTGTGCATCAAATATCAGGTGAAAGCGATGCTGCAAACAGGAGGCGGGGCCATCGTCAACACGGCCTCTTCGCTGGGGCAGGTCGCGATCCCCTGCGCATCTGAATATGTTGCGGCGAAGCATGGCGTCGTCGGCCTCACGCGCGCGGCGGGCGCGGATTATGCCGCGCGTGGCATCAGGGTAAACGCGGTGCTGCCGGGCATCGTCAAGACACCGCTGATCGAGCGACTGATGGGCGAGCCGTCGTTTGCGGCGATGAAGGACAAGCTGATCGCCCGTCACCCGATCGGCCGCTTTGGCGAGCCGAGCGAGATCGGCGAGGCGGTGGCGTGGCTGTTGTCTGACGCGGCCTCCTTCATGAACGGCGCGGCGGTCGCGTGCGACGGCGGTTATCTCTCGATTTGAACCAAAGGAAGTTTGAACCATGTACGCTCTCTCCTATGCCATCCCGGTCAACCCAGAAGGCGTCGAGCCGAAGCTGACGCGCGAACAGGTATGGCGGGGGCTGGAGATGAAGGCGGAAAACGCCATCCCCTTCGTCAACGGCATGAGCCAATGCGATGTGCTGGAGCGCACCGACACGACGATAACCCGCGTCGTCACGTTCAAGGGCAGCCAGCACAAGGAGCACATCACCCTCTATGAGCCGATCCAGGTCTATTTCGAGCGCATGGACGGTACCGGCTGGATCGACAACACGATCAGCGATTCCGAGAACGGCCTGTTGCTGACCTTCACCTTCGGCATCACCTTCCCCGGCATTGCCGAAAACACTCCGGAGGAAAAGGCGCAGGGAGACGCGATGCGCGGCGCCTATGTCGGCGCAGTGCAGGGCACATTGTCGCGCGTTCGCGAGATGGTGCAAGCGGGCGAGCTGTGATGGCGACGGAAGCTTCCCCAAGCATTGGCCCCGCAATCGGTGTGGCCGACTGGCCAGCCGCCTTTTTCAAGGATGCCGACCAGCTCGACCTGCCGACGCTGATGAACTGGTTTGACGAGGACATAGACCTGCGCCTCGGGAATATGCCGACGATCCACGGCAGAGGGGGCGCGCGGCAGGCCTTCGAGCATTTCTGGTCCGCGCTGAAGGGCATGAGCCATGAGCGCGTGCAACTGGTGATGGAGAGTAATTGTGCCTTTCAGGGCAGCATCGTCACGTACACGCGGCTGGATGGCAAGGCGGTCTCTATGCCGGTTGCCAGCCATCTGCGCCTGACAGACGAAGGGCGTCTCAACCGGCTGTGGATCTATATCGATCTCGCCCCCCTGTTCGCGGAGGAATGAATGAGTTTGGCTGATCGTCTGCGTGGCAAGACCTGCATCATCACCGGCTCGGGGGGCAGCATCGGGCGCGCGGCATGCCTACGCTTCGCCGCCGAAGGCGCGCATGTGGTGGGTGTGGATATCGCGCCTGCGGGTGCGGAAGAAACGCTGCGGCTGGTGGAAGCTGCTGGCGGCGCAATGATTTCGATCCACCCCGCCGACCTGACCGACAAGACAGAGTGCGAGCGGATCGTGCAGACCGCTGTCGAGCGTTTCGGCGGCATCGATGTGCTCTTCAACAACGGCGCGATGGCCTATTTCGCGTGGATTGAAGACATGACCGACGAGATGTGGACCAAGACGATCAACGAGGAGCTGAACCTCGTCTTCCTCATGACCCGTGCGGCCTGGCCGGAGCTGAAAAGGAGCAAGGGCAATATCGTCAACACCGCCTCACTCTCGGCCTGGGCGGGGATTGAGCTGCTGCCCGGCCTTGCGCACACGGCGGCGAAGGGCGGCGTGCTCTCGATGACACGCCAGCTCGCGATGGAGGGCCGCAAGCACGGCATCCGCGCCAACAGCGTCTCACCCGGCACGATCGAGACCAACCAGACGCGCTTCATTCTGGAAGACCCTGAATGGAGCCGCATCCAGCTTGGCCGCGCCATGATCAACCGCATGGGACAGCCCGAAGAGGTCGCAAACGTCGTCGCTTTCCTGGCAAGCGATGACGCCTCTTACGTAACTGGAGCGGACATCGCCGTCGATGGCGGTGTTCGCGCGTGGTGAACAGAACAGGCGAGGAGGCAAGAACATGAAGAATAGCTGGGTGCTGGAGCGCTTCGCCGCCGTCGATCGCAAGGACATAGACGGATTCATCAATATGCTGAGCGAGGATCATCGCTTTATCTTCGGCGCTCGCCCGCCAGTGATCGGCCGAGAGGATGCGCGCACGATTGTCAATCATTTCTGGACGATGATCGGGCGGCTGCGTCACAATATCTGGCGCGTGCGCGAGGCGGGCGACATCGTCTATGTCGAAGCACTGATCGAATATGAGCGGCTCGACGGCAAGGTGGTGCTGGTGCCCTGCTGCGATGTGGTGCGCCATAATGGCAGCCTGCTGGTGGAACAGCGCGCCTATCTCGACCAGACTGCGATCTTCGCCGATTTGTCCGGCGGTGACCACGCATTCAAGGATCGCTGGATCGACAGCATCCCCGAGGCGCGCAAGGCGCTCGGCCTCGCGCCTCATCCGGAGATGTTGTGATGGACATGGAAGCCGTCCTCCAGCGGTGGCTCGACGAAGAGGCGATCCGCAAGATCATCCTGCGTTTCGGCCGCTCGCTCGATACCGGCGACTGGCCGGGCTATCGCTCCTGTTTCACCGACAAGCTGCTGGTCGACTTCGAGCGCCTGACCGGCCAGCCCAAGATCCTCGTCGACGCGGATGACTGGACCCGCTTCGCCGACCTCATCCTCAGCCCGTGCCGGCGGCATCACAGCTATTTCAATTTCGACATCGATGTGACCGGCGATACCGCCACAGCCGTCTGGTATTTCACCGCCCGCCACTGGAAAGCGACCGACATGGGCGCATCCGTCTACAATCAGCACGGCTGGTATGACGGCAGCTTTGTGCGCGAAGAGGGCGGCTGGAAGATGTCCTACGTCAAGCACGATTTCCAATGGGTCGAGGGCAACAATGCGCTGTTCGACATGAACGAGCCGGAACTGGTGGCGTGCATGCACAAGGTTTTCAACGCGGATAATATCGCGGCCGCTGCTGGCCGATGAGTGAACTGACGAGGATAGACAGAACACAATGCCGATTATCACCGCCAATATCCTGAGTGGTCGGACCATAGAGCAGAAGCGCGCGCTGATCCGTGCGCTGACCGACGCCGCCGTGGACGCGCTGGGCGTACAGCCAGGCCAGGTGCGCGTCATCATCAGCGAGGTCGCGCCGGAGCATTGGGGCATGGGCGGGGTGAGCAAGGCCGATCAGGAGGCGCAGCCATGAGCGCGCCCTTCTATCGCCTCGCCGCGATCGCCGATCCAGCGGAGGGGGCGGTCGCAGTCGTGGAACGCGACGGGAAGATGGTGCCGCTCCACCGCCTGCTGGCGGGCATGGGGCTGGAGAGTCCTTTGCGCGATCTCGGCCCGTTGCTGGAGGACTGGCCCACCTGGGAGCGGCGTATCGAGAGTGCGATCGTCGAGCAAGCCGCGCTGTTCGCCCAGTCCGATATTGACGCCGCCTCTGCGATATTCGCTGTGCCGATCGCCCGGCCGGGCAACATCATCTGCATCGGCGCCAACTATCACGACCATGTCGCCGAGATGCCGGTGCCGATGACACCGACCTATCCGTTCGCTTTCCTGAAGCCGGTGCGCAACACGCTGCGCGCATCCGGCGAGCCGGTCTTCGCGCCCAGACAGGTGCATATGATGGACTGGGAAGCGGAGCTCGGCGCCGTCATCGGCACGACCTGCAAGAATGTGAGCGCAGCGAACGCGCTTGAAGTCGTGGCGGGCTATGTGAACCTCAATGACTTGTCAGCGCGCGACTGGATCGCGTCGCGGCCTGGCGTGGGGATAGACTGGGTGCGGCACAAGGCGCATGACGGCTTCGCCCCGGTCGGCCCCTATTTCGTCGCCGCGCGCTTCATTCCCGATCCGCAGGACCTGCCAGTGACACTGTCGGTGAACGGTGCCGTGAAGCAGAACTCGACGACAGGGCAGATGATATACGGCGTTGCGGCAATCATCGAACATTTGAGCGAGATCATGACCCTTCATCCCGGAGACATCATCGCTACCGGCACGCCTGCAGGCGTTGGCCATGGCCGCACGCCGCCGGAATATCTTCAGCCCGGCGACGAGATCCGCATGGAGATCGGTCCGCTCGGAATTCTTGTAACGCCAATCATATGAGTGAAGCCCCCACCCCTCTCGCCCGGAACGGCTGGTGGTCAGGGGCATTGACCCCGCATGATGCGCTGGATTACGGGACGCTATGGCTCCGCTGACTGACATATTGAAACCCCTTGACCGCGGCGCGGGGCGGCGCACGGCCATGGAGGTGTATGACACGCTGCAGTCGTACATATTGAGCGGTGCGCTGAAGCCGGGGACGATCATTTCACAGGTCGCGATTGCGGAGGCGCTCAGCGTCAGCCGTACCCCGGTCCGCGAGGCGATGCGCATGTTGCAGGAGGGCGGACTGCTCCGAGGCGAGCCGAACTATCGCAGCCGGGTCGTGGGGTTCGATCCGCTCGACATCGAGGCGCTGTACATGAAGCGCATCGCGCTCGAGTCCCTCGCCGTCACCCTCACCGTGCGGCATATCGGCAAGAAGGGCATATCGGAAATCGAGCAGCTGGCGTCCGATCTGGAGGGCGACCTGGCTCACGCCGATTTTCACGAGTGGCAGCGGCTGCACCGCGGCTTCCACCGCGCGATCGCGGCAGAAGCGGGCGCCGTCATGCTGGCGGATCTGGAACAGCTTGAACTGCGCAGCGAACGCTATCAGTCGGCCTATAAGGGCGCGCACCTGCCGGGCTGGTGGCAACGCGGCGAGGCCGAGCACCGCGAGCTTTTGCGGGCGATACGGGAACGCGATGCGCCGCTGGCGGGGGAGCTTTCCGCACGCCACCTCGCGCGCACGGCGCTTGAGCTTCTCGCCGCGCTGGCACCGGAGTTCGACACCACGCGGCTACGGGCGGCGCTGCGCTTTGCCATTGAGGGCGCGAAAGCAGCCTGACCGCAGAAGCTCACGGGAGGGCGCATAGCCGCCAAGGACGACTTGTATTTCGCGATAAGGACGTATACAACCTATTATGACGTTGGAGAATTTGATGGTCGCACCCAATCCCGACACGCTGGAGTGGACGACGCCAGACACCCGCTCCCGATCGCTGCGCAACTTCATCGGCGGCGCATTCGTGGAAGGCGGCGCCCCGTTCGATATTCATGACCCTGCCACCGGGCGCGTGCATGCGGTGGCGCATGAGGCCGATGCGGCTATGGTTGACGCCGCCGTGCAGGCTGCGCGCGCCGCGCTGAAGGGCGAATGGGGCAGCATGACGCTGGCCAAGCGCCGGGCATTGCTGATGCGCGTGGCGGACCGGATTGAGGAGCGGTTCGACGAGTTTCTCGAAGCCGAAATCGCCGATACCGGCAAACCGCACAGCCTTGCGCATCATCTCGATATACCACGCGGTGCAGCGAATTTTCGTGTGTTTGCGGATGCGATAGCTAGCCTGCCCGCCGAGAGCTTCATGATGGACACGCCGGACGGCGGCAGGGCGATGAACTATGCGGTGCGCAAGCCGTTGGGCGTGGTGGCCGTCATCAGCCCCTGGAACCTGCCGCTGTTGCTGATGACGTGGAAGGTTGCGCCCGCCATGGCCTGCGGCAACGCGGTGATCGTCAAGCCTTCCGAGGAAACACCCTCCACCACTACGCTGCTCGGCGAGGTGATGAACGAAGTAGGCGTGCCCGCTGGCGCCTTCAATGTGGTGCATGGCTTTGGGCCTCGATCGGCGGGGGAGTTCCTGACCAGCCATCCCGGAGTCCGGGCGATTACCTTCACTGGCGAAACGCGCACCGGCAGCGCCATCATGCAGGCGGCCGCGCCCACCGTGAAGGCGCTGTCTTTCGAACTGGGCGGTAAGAATGCGGCGATCGTCTTCGCCGATGCCGATATCGACGCGGCAGTGGCGGGCCTTGCTCGGGCAGCCTTCCTCAATACCGGGCAGGTCTGCCTCGCGCCCGAGCGCATCTATGTAGAGCGGCCGGTGTTCGATCGCTTCGTTGCGGGAATGAAGGCAAAAGCGGAAGCCCTGCGCCCCGGCCTTCCGCACGACGATGGCGTCGATTTCGGTCCGCTGATCTCGGACGAACACAGACGCAAGGTGCTGGATTATTATGCGCTGGCGGTGGCTGAAGGCGCATATGTCGTGACAGGCGGCGGCGTCCCCGCGTTGGCGGGAGAGGCAGCTGGAGGCTATTTCGTTGAACCGACGATCTGGACTGGCCTCCCCCACGAGGCTCGCGTCTGCCGCGAGGAGATCTTCGGCCCGTGTTGCGCGATCATCCCGTTCGAGACTGAGGAGCAGGCGATCGCAATGGCCAACGACAGCGACTATGGCCTCGCCTCTTCGGTATGGACGACCAACCTCGCCCGCGCACACCGGGTTGGACAGGCGATGGAGGTCGGCATCTCGTGGGTGAACTGCTGGTTCCTGCGGGATCTCCGCACGCCGTTCGGTGGCACAAAGATGTCAGGTGTCGGCCGCGAGGGCGGTGAGCATTCGATCAACTTCTATTCCGAACCCACCAACATCTGCATCAAGCTATAAGGCAGGAGAGTGAGCATGGCATCGGCATCCCAGGCGCAATCCGAAAGCAAACAAGGCTTCGTCCGTCAAAACCCCTTGAAGACCCGCTTCTATTCCCACGCGACGCTCGAATGTCTCGACATCGCAAGGACGCGGCAGTTCTTCGAGGAATTTCTCGGCTTCGAGACTGTGCAACTCGGAGATGTTTCCTTCTGGGCGCGCATGGGAGGAGACCAGATCGTAGTGGTTGTTCAAAGCCCGACCAAGAAGAAGGCTGAGATGAGTTTCCTCAATCACAACGGTCTTGATGTCGAGACCGATGCCGATGTCGACGAAGCGTACAAGATCGTGAAGCGCGATGCGGATAAGTGGGATATCAAGAAAATCTCTCGCCCTGTCGTGCAGCATGGCACCTATTGCTTTTACTTCTGGGACATGGACGGCAACGCCTGGGAGATACTTTCCAACCCCAAGGGCGGCTATAGCTGGGGGTTCGAGCGCGGCGACCAGACCGGCAAAGGCCATATGGCGCGCGATTTCGTCCGTCCGCAGACATCCGGGGACAAGGACTGAGCCGATGGCAGATATTCATGACATCCGCTATGTGCGCATCGGCACCGATGATCTCGATACGAGCGTGCGCTTCGCGACGGAGATATTAGGGCTGGAGCTGATGGAGCGCGACGCCAACCGCGCCTATCTGCGCGGCGACAACCGCGATCACAATATCTGCTATACCCGCGGGCGCGAGAGCGGCCAGACAACGGGCTGGGAGGTCGCGAGCATGGACCTGCTAGACAGGGCGGCGGCAGAGCTGGAAGCGGCGGGCGTTGATGTGCGCGCGGGATCCGCAGATGAACGGGAGTTGCGCCGGGTGCGAGGGCTGGTGGTGGTGAGCGACCCTTCCGGCAACGTGCTGGAGCTGGTGGCCCGGCCCAATGCCTGCGGGCGGCGCTATTTCCCCTCGCGCGATGCGGGGATTACGCATTTCAGCCATGTCGGCATGCACACGAAAAACCCGTCGGCCGACGAAGCTTTCTGGGTCAACCATCTGGGCGCGAAGGTCAGCGACTGGATCGGCGAGGCGCCGCTGATGCGTATCAACGAGGTGCATCACAATGTGGCCCTCTTCCCTTCGGGCAAGGCTGGCATCCAGCACGTCAACTTTCAGGTAGAGGGCCAGGACGACATCATGCGCTCCTTTTACCATCTTCAGAACAACAACGTGAAGATCGTGTTCGGGCCTGGCCGGCATCCGACTTCGGGCGCGCGGTTCCTGTATTTTCAGGGGCCGGACGACATAATTTATGAATATTCCACCGGCGTGCGGATGATAACGGCGGAGGACGAGAAAACATACGTCCCGCGCTCTTTCCCCTTCGAGGCGAGCAGCTTTTGCATGTGGGGTTCCAAGCCGGACATTCCGGAATTTCGCACCCCAGACAGCGGGCCGACTATTGCCCGTGCAGCTTGATCGCGCCCGAACGCTGAGGCTGGCGGCGCGGGCCATGCATCGGCACGGCCTTACCCATGCTTATGGGCATGTTAGCATGCGGATCGACGCGGGCAGCTTTCTCGTCTCGCCCGCCCAGCCACTCGGCACCGTCGCTCGCAAGGAGCAGGGGGTGGTCGTAGGGCTTGACGGTGATCTTCCCCCGGGCGCGCTGCCGGAGGTGCGCATCCATCGGGAAATCTATCGCAACCGCCCTGAAGTTGGAGGGGTTGTGCGTGTCCAGCCACCGGCGGTGACCGCGCTTTCGGCACTGGGCATGACGCCGCGCGCGCTGCATGGCCTTGGCACCTATTTCGCGCCCTGCCCGCCGCTGTGGCCCGGTGTCGCGCTGGTGCGAGACGATGAACGCGCACGGCAGGTGGCGGCAATGATGGGAGAGAACGCCGCGATCGTGCTTTCGGGCAATGGATGCGTGGTGGCGGGAGACACGCTGGAGGAAGCGGCGGCGCTCGCCTATTTCCTGGAGGACGCCGCGCGCATCGAAATGGCCGTGCTGCCGACCGGCAAGGTACCTCGCGCATACACGCCCGAGGAAGTGGCGGCCCGCGCGGTCAAGGCGGGCGCGCTGTTCGAGCGCATGTGGCATTATCTGTGTTTCGAGGACGAGGAATGGGAGAACCCATAGTGAAGCCAACGATGGCCCCAGATGATATTGCTGGTGAAGCGGAGCGTTTGCGCAGCAGCTATTCCAGCGGTCGGCCCATCACCCCCATACGCACCGCCTTTCCCGGCGCAACGATTGCGGATGCCTATGCGATACAGCAGGCGAATACGGCTTTCTGGACGCTGCAGGGCCGGGCGCGCGCAGGCGCGAAGATCGGCCTCACGGCGAAGGCGGTTCAGAAGCAGCTCGGCGTCGGCCAACCAGATTTCGGCACTCTTTTTGCCGACATGGCCGTGCCCGATGGCGACCATGTGCCTGCAGGCGCCCTGTTGCAGCCCAAGGTCGAGGCGGAAATTGCCTTTGTGATGGCACGCACGCCCGATGCAACGCGCCTCACCACGGCGGAAATCATAAACAGCATAGCCTATGCCCTGCCCGCGATCGAGATCGTAGACAGCCGCATCGCCAACTGGGACATAGGCATCGTCGATACCATTGCCGACAACGCCTCCTCCGGCCTGTTCGTGCTGGGCACTTCGCCACGCACGATCAGGGAACTGGATCTGCGACTGTGCGGCATGGTGATGGAGGTGAATGGCGATCAGGCGTCGTTTGGCGCGGGCGCTGCCTGCCTCGGCAATCCGCTGCATGCATTGGCGTGGCTTGCGCAGACGATGGCGGACAATGGCACCCCGCTGCTGGAGGGCGATGTCGTGCTCTCGGGCGCGCTGGGGCCGATGGTCGCCATAAAGCCAGGCGATTATGCGGAGGCGCGGATCGAGGGGCTGGGCGCCGTGCGCGTCGGCTTCGCGGCGGAATAAGGGGACGGAACATGGTCGATATCGCCTCCATTGCCGAACGGCTGGACAATGCCGCACTTCATGGCGCTGCGACGCCGCAGCTTTCCGAGCCGCTGAGCCTTGACGATGCCTATGCCGTGCAGGGGGCCTCGCTAGCGCGGCGCTATGCACGCGGGCAGCGGCGCATCGGCATCAAAATGGGGTTTACCAGCCGCGCCAAGATGGCACAAATGGGCGTGGATGAGATGATCTGGGGCCGCCTCACCGATGCGATGCTGGTGGAGGATGGCGACGTGATCAGCTTCGCCCGTTATGTGCATCCGCGCGTGGAGCCGGAGATCGCCTTCCTGCTGAAAAGCGATCTGCCCGGCGGCGTGACCATGCCCGCCGCCGTGGCCGCGCTGGCGGGCGTCGCGCCCGCGCTGGAGATTATCGACAGCCGGTACGAGAATTTCAAATTCTCACTCACAGACGTGGTGGCGGATAACAGTTCGTCCTCAAGCTTTGTCGTCGGGCCATGGAACGACCCGCGCCAGAGCCTCGCCAATCTCGGTATGATCATGGAGATCGACGGTGAAGCCCGGCAGATCGGCTCCAGCGCAGCAATACTCGGCAATCCGCTTCGCTCGCTGGTCGCGGCGGCGCGGCTGGCGGAGGCCGCCGGAGAGCCGCTCAAGGCAGGCGATATCGTGATGGCTGGGGGCGCGACCGCGGCGGAGGCGCTGAAGGTTGGCAACCATGTCCGGTTGTCGGTCCAGCGCCTCGGCACTGTGGAGTTTGGTGTTACCCCATGAGATCAATAATTGCGAGTGTGACTCCTCACCTTACGAGCAGTAATTAGCAATCATCTCGATCCGACGTGGCCAGCAAAATTGTCGAGGATCGCCTGCCAACCCGCGCGCTGCTGCTCGATCGAGTGCTCAGTCTCCGCCTCGAATGTCACGGCGACCTCAACCCCACCCTGCATCGGCGTGAATTCGATCCGGGCGGAGCGGTCGCCAAAGCTGTATTCGATCAGCCGGCAAGGCTCGATCTTGGTATACGTTCCCTCGAAATCGAACCCCATGCTGCCGTCCCTGGCTTCCATTCTCGAGCAGAAGCTTCCTCCTTCGCGCAAGTCGACGCTCGCCGAGGGGGTGTGCCAGTCATCGGAAGCAGAGTTCCACTGCATAATGTCTTCCGGGGTCGTATAAGCTCGCCAGACCCTTTCGATGGGGGCGGCGACGGCGGCCTTAACGGTGATGGTTTGTGTAGTCATGAACTGCTCCTTAGACATGTGGCTATTCGGCAATCTCAGGCTCGACGAGTTTCGCGAGCTTGCGGAGCGACTCCTGCCAGCCGAGATAGCACGCCTCCGCCGGGATCAGGTCTGGGATGCCCGCCTGCTCGATATGCAGTTCGGTGCCTACCGAAACGGCCTTCAATGTGACCGTCACGGTCATTTCGCCAGGCAGATTGGGATCGTCGAAACTGTCAGTGTAGACGAGCCGTTCGCCGGGAACCAGCTCTAGATAGGTGCCACCGAAGCTGTGGGCATTGCCCGTCGTGAAGTTGCGGAACGACATGGCGTGTCTGCCACCAACGCGGGCATCGAGTTCGTGGACGGTACAGAGGAATCCGAAGGGTGGAAGCCAGCTGGCAATGGCGTCCGGCTCAATGAAGGCGCGATAGACCTTGTGCGGGCTGGCAGTGAGGACGCGGTGCAGTTGAACTGTGCTCGGCATGGTAATCCTTCCTGAATTGCGATCAAGCGACCGGTTGACTTTTGGCGGGCTGGAACAGCAGCTCCAGATAGCGGCGAAGGTGGTCAATGCTGTCGGCAGCGGCATCTGCGCTGCCCTTGGCCTTGGCCAGAATAAACGCACCCTGGAGGACGGCCTGGGTATGGAGGGCCAAGGATTTTGCCGTCCAATCTGGCCTGAGGCCGCAATTGTTCATGGCCGCCGCGATGTCTGCTTCCAGTGTTTCGGCGTGGCCGCTGATGCTGCGATCGCACGCCTCACGAAGCGCGGGAACGGTCTCATAAGCCTCCTGCACAATCGTCCCCACGAGGCAGGTGACCTCGGGCAGCGTCCCCCGGAGCAAAGACTTACGGAAGTCGACATAAGCGAGCACGCGATCGAGCGGATCGAGGTGCGCATGATAAGGCGCAGAGGCGAACAGCGCCCCAGTGATATCGGACCAGTAATCCGCCGCCGCGATAGCCAGATCGTCTTTGCTCTTGAAATGGTGAAAGAAGGCACCCTTGGTCACACCGGCGGCAGCGCACAATTGATCTACGGTGGTCGCCGCATAGCCCTTGGCGCGGATGACGCTGAGCGCAGCAACAAGCAGCTTCGTTCTCGCGTCAACCTTTCCGGGTTTTTGAGCCATTGCTCTTCCTTCCGACTCAGATACATACCAACTAGTTGGTATGTCATCAACTGGTGGTTTGGTCTTGTTATCAAACTGAGCCGGATCGGAGGGGAGTCGGGCGCCGAAACGCTGTTACAGCGCGCGCATGAGACGCGGTAGATGGGCGAGCAACTCACGGGCGAGATATCCGATTGGGCCGATTTGCTCCGCGCATCGCCGCCCGGCTTCGCCATGCAGCCAGACCGCCCACAACGCGGCATCCAGCGGCGCCGCACCGCGGGCGGCGAGGCCAGCGGCTATGCCAGCCAGCACATCCCCCGAGCCGCCTGTAGCCAGCCCGGTGCCGCCGCCGGCATAGGCAAATAGGGCGCCGTCCCGGTCGGCGATCAGGCTGGTCGAACCTTTCAGCACCACGACCGCGCCGAAAAGCTCGGCTGCATGGCGCACGGCCGCATACCGATCCCGCTCTATCCTCTCCGGCTCCCATTCAAGCATTGCCGCCATCTCGCCAATGTGGGGCGTAAGCAATGCTGGACTGCGCCGCTGCGCGACTACACCGGAACGAGGAAAAAGCGTCATCAGCACAGCGGCGTCGAGAACCAGAGCGACCTCGTCGCATGATCCGGCGAGGAGCCTGTCCACCATAAGGCCTGCCGCTTCACCGCAACGCATTGCCGGGCCTGCGATCACCGCGTCGGACTGCGCGACGTGATGTTCAACCTCTTCACCCAAGGCAGCGATCTCGCCCCGCGCATCCTCGTCGACAGAAAAAACGCCGATTTCCGGCATAGCGATGCCGAGCGCCAGGGCCGTGCTTGCTACCGCTGTTGCCTGCACCTTGCCTGCGCCAGCCCGCAACGCCGCTTCGGCAGTCAGCAACAGGCCGCCCGGAACTGTGCGGCACCCGCCAATCACAAACACCCGACCGCGCGCATTCTTGTCTGCATCGCGCCCTGGCTGGGGAAGCGGATTGTCGCGCAACCAGTTGCTGTCAAGCGGTTGGACCTCACTAAGCGCGATGGCTTCAACCACGCGCCGCCACCATATGGTCAGGCTCTGCGGTAATCTGAGTAGCGCCCTCGGCCATCGGGGCCGTGACGTTGTACCGCGCCAGGACCAGATTGCCGCTGTACCCAGCATCGGGATCGAAGCGGTATTCCGTGATCGCGCAATTGGCCACGTCCCCTTGGCGGTCGATCGCGAGAATCTCGGCCTCAGTCAGATTCTCGATGATATACCGCAAGCACAGAACCACGACCTGATGCGCGACAATCATCACCCTGCGCCCCCCATAATGCAGCGAGACGGTGTCCAGCAGGGCACGCAACCTGAAAATCACGTCCACCCAGCTCTCGCCACCCGGCGGGCGGTGATAAAATTTGCCGAGCACCTTGCGGAAGTCCGCCTGCTCGGGCTGCAAGGATTTTATCCCGGCGGTGGTCAGGCCGTCGAGAATGCCGAACTCCTTTTCGCGTAGACGCTCGTCCAGGCAGATCTTTTCGTCCGGCAGGCAACCACCCGCCCTCCGGAATATCTCGGCGGTCTGACGGGCGCGAACATATGGGCTGGACAACATGACATCGGGGCGTCCATCCTCGTGTGCCTGCGCGAACCAGCGGCCCAGGGCGTAGGCCTGATCACGGCCAAGAGGAGAAAGGGGGACGTCGACGTCTCGATGATCGAGAGCAATGCGCGCCAGCCCCTCGGCAGTCGCAAGTTCTCGCGCGATATTGCCCGCGCTCTGGCCATGACGAACTACCCACAAAATGCTGGGCCAACGCGGCGTCATTCGGCCGCTTCGAAATAACTATGATGCATCATCGCTTAAACGCGGACATGGTCCATTGGTTCCACGCATGAGCGGCACTGCCAAGCTTCCGCGAACATTCTCCCGGGCTATTCTATTTCCCCAGAATAGTGATGGTCGCAACCGCCTCCTCGATCCCCCAGAGTCCGCCCCCGTTTTCCGCGAGGGCAATGCGCGCCCCTTCAACCTGCCGCTGGCCTGCCTCTCCGCGCAACTGCATGACAAGCTCGTAGATCTGGCCCAAGCCGGTCGCACCGATAGGATGGCCCTTGGACTCTAGCCCCCCGGAGGGATTAACAGGGATACGACCGCCTATACTTGTTTCCCCGCGCTCGGCGAGGGGGCCACCGTCCCCGAAAGCGCAGAAGCCCAGATTTTCTGTCTGCACGATCTCTCCCATGGCCGTCGCGTCGTGCACTTCCGCAACCGAGACATCTTCCGGCCCGACTCCGGCGCGTTCATATGCCCGCTGAGCCGCCAGTGCGGTACAGTGCTGATCCACTTCGTCGGCCGTTCGATCACTGCCGGTGTGCACCACCGAGGCAAGTATGCGGATGGCCCGGCTGCGCTCAAGCCCAAGCCGCTTCATGCCACTTTCGGTCACGAGAACCACCGCCGCCGCGCCATCAGAAATCGACGAGCACATGGGCAACGTCAGCGGATAGGTGATGGGAGGCGCCGCAAGTATCTCTTCAATGCTGTACGGTCGCTGGAACTGCGAGAGCGGGTTGAAAACCGAATGGCCGTGGTTTTTTGACGATACCGCAGCAATCTGTCGCTGGGTTGTCCCAAACCGCAACATATGCTGCCTTGCCCAGGCGGCATAGACGTCCATAAAGAGGCTGTACGGCTTGTCTGACATCGTTCCGGGCGGAGCATCCATGCCTTCTCCAAGCTCTTTCAGCTTGGTGAAGTTCTGCTCTACTGTCTCCAGATCCCACGCACTGTCGAACGCGGCGAACATCCGTTCCTTGTCGGATGAGACCATTTTCTCGGCGCCAAGCGCCAACGCCACGTCTCCTTCGCCTGCCTTGAGGAACGAAACGGCGAGGTTGAATGCCGTGCTTGCCGTTGCACACGCATTCTCGACATTGAACACCGGTATGCCAGTGATGCCCATTGAACGGAGCACGATTTGCCCGCGGATCATGTGCTGGCCATCCATATGGCCTTGGGTTGCATTACCAAAAAAGGCGGCCTCGATCGCCTTTGCTGGAAGCTCGGCATCGGCCAGCGCGAGCGCCACGGCGTCCGCTGCCATCTGCTTAAGGCTGCGGTCAAGCAGCCGTCCGAATGGCGTCATCCCAACGCCGACGATATAAATGTTTTCCATACTCATCCTCAGTCACACATGCGCCGCTCGATGCCGCATCAGCTGTCGGCCTTTAAATAGCCGTCGCGCGTCTGCGGCAGTTTCATGTCCAGCAGCTGGCCCGCGACAAGCGTCCGGAGGACCTGCGCAGTGCCACCCGCGATGGAAAACATGCGCGCGTCCCGCACCATTCGTTCCAATGGGAAATCTCGTGAGTACCCGCGTGAGCCAAATAATTGCAGTGCCTGGTTTGTCACCGTGATTGCGGTCTCGGACGCCAGGATCTTCGCCTGGGCGGCCAGCTGGCGATCGGGGAACGGATTTGCGCTCAAGGCGGCCTGATGCAGCGAGAGCCGCGCCGCGTTCAATCCGATCGCCATGTCAGCCAGCATCCACTGCAGGCCCTGAAACTCTGCAATCGGACGCCCGAATTGCCTGCGCTGTTTTACAAATTCTCGCGCAGCATCGAACGCGCCCTGCGCAAGCCCCAGGGCAACGGTCCCCGCTCCTACGCGCTGACTGTTATATGCATCGATCAAGCGGGCGAACCCAACCGTGCCCTTATCGGAGGTCAAAAGCATATCGGCGGGGACGACGAGGTCCTCAAATATCACTTCTGTCTCGGGTATACCGCGCAATCCCATAGCTGGCTCGCGCTTGCCAATGGTCAGGCCTTGATCGCCCGCCCGTGCTATGAAGCCCCCTATTCCTTGATCCTCGCCCGCCTCATCGAATATCCGTGCGAAGATCAGGTGCAGCTTCGAAACACCTCCGCCTGTGATCCAATGCTTCTTTCCATTGATAACATATTCGTTGCCGCGCTTGTCGGCGCGTGTGGTCATCTCCGTTGCTGCGGAACCGGCTTCCGGTTCTGTGATGCAAATGGCGGGCTTGTCCCCGGAGAGAACCAGATCGGCTGCGAGGCGCTTTTGTTTTTCCGAACCGGCCCACATGATCGCTGAAATGGCGCCCATGTTCGCCTCGACGACGATGCGCCCCGTAGCGCCGCAGACCCGCGCCATTTCCTCTATGATAAGCAGCGCCTCAAAAAAGCTGCCGCCCTTGCCTCCATATTCCACCGGAATGGTGTAGCCCATGAACCCTGCAGCCTGAAGCGCAGCGACATTTTCGAACGGATAGGCTTCCGTCCTATCGACCGCTGCGGCGCGCTGAGCGAATTCCGAAACCGCCAACTCCCTCGCAGCGGCACGAAGTTTGGCTCGCTTTTCTGATAGTTCGAAATTCATTCAGGCGCCTTCCTTTCGCGGGAGCAATCAATTCCCCTGACAAAATGGGCCATCTGAAGCCGAAAGATCAAATGAATAATAAATGGATTATTCTTCAAAAAACCTTATGATAGGCCGATGGGAATACGGCAGCTAAGAACCTTGGTGGAAATCGCCGACGGAGGCAGCTTTGCTGCTGCGGCTCGGCGCCTGTATCTGACGCAGTCGGCAGTCAGCATGCAGATGAAGGCGCTGGAGGACGAGGTGCGAACGACCTTGTTTGACCGAGCCAGCCGCCCCCCCGTCCTGAACAGCGCCGGATGGCGGCTGGTCGAGGAGGCACGCGGGATTATCGACCGGTACGATGCTTTGCGGGGCGCTGCCGCCGGCCCCCTTGGAGACATAGTAGGCTCGGTTCGCCTAGGCGTTGTACCCTCGGTAGCAAGCCGCTTGCTGCCACACATTCTGCTGAAATTACGTCACGCTCATCCAGGTCTGAAAATCCAGATGCGCAGTGGACTGTCGCGGGAGCTGATATTCAAGGTGGATCAGCGATCGCTTGATCTGGCGGTCGTAACGGAACCCGACCGGCTGGCAGCGAACCTCACCTTTGACCCGATTTTCAAGGAAGAGTTCAAGCTTGTGGTCCACCGAGACCTGGCAGTAGTTCCGGTCGACCGGATGTTCGACGCCTTTTCCTTCGCCCGTTTCACGCCAACAACGGGGATTGGCCGGATTGTGGATGGCTACCTTCGACGCCGCCAAATCACTGTAAATGACGACATGGAATTTGATACGATCGAGGCGATTGTTAGCATCACTCACATGAAGCTGGGGATCGCAATCGTACCTGAGTACTCGATTCCACAGGCGCTTGCCGACGACATACTTGCGCTGCCGCTCGACCCGCCTCTTACCAGACGGGTGGGCATGGTGGCACCGCGGGGCATGTCTGACGCGCCTACCGTCGGGGCCGTTATTGACGCCTTTAAGGCCATACAAAATCGATCGCAGGTCTCCATACAGGCCCCGGCATAAGCGCCTCGCAACTGGCACATCAATTTTTATTGAGAGACAATCCTACTTCATACAGTTATTCTGCGGGTAGGAGACAAGCAATGTTTGACGATCGTGGACTGCCGCTGAGCAGCCGAAACGCGGCTGCGGTTGACGCCTATAACCGTAGCGTGGAAGGTTTTCTGGCGTTCCAGACGAGCGCCATGCCGCTCGCACGCGAAGCGGCGTCCGCTGACCCCGAGTTTTGTATGGCGGCATGCCTGCGTGGCTATTTTTTCATGACGTTCGCGACGTTCAATGTGGTCGACAAGGCGCGGGCGGCACTTGCCGCAGCCCTTGCCTTGACAGGCAATGCAACCGAGCGAGAACGCCGACATGTGCTAGCTCTGCAATATTGGGTGGAAGGCGATCTGATTGCGGCGAATAGCTGCTGGGAAGCCATAACCATCGACTACCCGCTCGACCTCCTCGCGCTGCGGCTTCATCATTTCAACAGTTTTTGGATGGGGCAGACGCGCGCGCTGCGCTCGGTGCCAGCCGCCGTTCTTGGCGGCTGGAGCGATGCCATGCCTGGCTATGGCAATGTTCTCGGCATGTTGGCCTTCGGACTCGAAGAAAATGGCGAATATGCTCTAGCCGAACGGTACGGCCGCAAGGCGGTAGAGCTAAATGCCAACGACCTGTGGGCGCATCATGCGGTCGCGCATGTGCTTGAAATGCAGGATCGCCATGCCGAGGGGTTGAATTGGCTGTCGCAACCGATCAACGCCTGGGACGACCGCAATCCTTTTAGAGGCCATTTGTGGTGGCATCGTGCGCTCTTTCTGCTTGATAACGGACAAGGCGACGCGGCTCTCGCTCTATACGACGACGCAGTCGCCGGTGAAGGCTCAGATTTTTATCTGGACATTCAGAACGCCGCGTCCCTTCTGGCCCGGCTGGAATTTTACGGCGTCGACGTAGGCACGCGCTGGAAAGGGCTTGCTGACCATGCAGAGGCGCATGTTGACGATCACGCGCTAGTATTCACTGATCTCCACTGCGTTATGTCGCTGGCCCGCGAGCGCCGCTTTGACCAAGCGGAAAAGCTGGTAGACTCGATGCGGGCCTATGCCGCTGCCCATCCATTTTACACAGGCAACGTCATAGATCGATTGGGGATCAGGCTCTGCGAGACCATTATCGCTTTTGAGCAGAACAGATATGATGACGCCATCAGCCTGTTCATGCCGGTGAGACATCAGACGGCCCCGGCTGGCGCGAGCCACGCGCAACGTGATATTCTGGAGCAGTATTTGCTGGAAGCTGCTATTCGTAGCGGAAGGCCGCATCTGGCCCAGGCTATCCTCAACGAACGTTCGTTTTTTCGCCCTTCGAATGCTACAAACTTGCGCAAGCAGGCACAGCTCGATGCCATGAAGAGCGCGAAAGGCGCTCTCGAACACGGCGGAACAGGCATGTGATCTGCGCACTTTTGAGAAGTACGCCGCGATCTCGGCAATGAGGAGTCGCGCATCCGTATCGGCGCTTCCTGAGTCCGCCGAGATCAGGCGATCGTGGACGATTCAGGGCGCAGACCTCTATTGCGACATCGCGGAAAAGACCGACACCAGTGTTCGCGACCACCTCCCCGGCATGGCGCTGGCGGGCATCGCAACCCTGGCAGCTGCATATCTTTCCCTACGCTACGACGCTCCACTCACGGTGATGGCTCTCCTCGTCGGGCTGGCGATGAACGGAATGGGTGCCGATAAGCGGCTGGAGCCAGGACTTGGGTTTGCCTCACGCATTTTGTTGCGGTGGGGCATCGTGCTGGTAGGATTGCGTGTCACCCTAGATCAGGTAATCGCCATCGGGCCCGTAGGCCTCGTATCGATTGTTGCAATCACGGCCGCGGTGCTGGGTGCCGGAATTCTCGCATCGAGGCGGCTGGGACATGGCGGTCCATTTGGCGCCTTGGCCGCAGGGGCAGTAGCGATCTGTGGCGCTTCCGCCGCAATGGCGATTTATTCCATGTTGGGCGAACGACGTATCACGCAGACCCAGCTTGTTTTGGTGTTGGTCGGCACTTCGATCCTCAGCTCGTCAGCGATGTTGGTCTACCCCATGTTGGTCTATTATGCTGGCATCGATGACAGCAAGGCTGGTTTCATCATGGGCGCGGCGATCCATGACGTTGCTCAGTCCCTGGGTGCGGGCTACTCCATCTCCCCGCATTCGGGTGAGGTCGCAACCATAGTCAAGATGACGAGGGTGGCGCTGCTCGTCCCTGTGCTACTCGCCATCCGCTTCACCATGGCCCGAGGCGAATCTGGCGGACGGATGACCCTCCGCGACCAATGGTTCGTGATCGGCTTCTTCGCGATGGCGCTGATTGCATCCCTGGGTTTGGTGCCACAAGATGTACGCCTGGTGGCGACCGATATGTCCTCCGCTATGCTGGCTTGCGCGTTGAGTGCTACAGCCATGCGTTCGCCGCTTTCGGGCTTTCAGGACCTGGGGTTCAGGCCCCTGATCGTGACCCTTGTGTGCACGATGCTCAGCCTCGCTTTGTCGGTAGCCGTGGCGGTGAATCTCATCCGGTAGGCATGGGTCAGACCGGCGTCTAATCGGGGTGAATACAGGAATTGGGTATTTCGCGCTTTGATAATGTCGCCTGACAGCCCCAGCCGATTGCCTAAGGAGCTTCCGGTGGTGCGGCGATTGCTTGCTGGCGGACCCGAATAGTCATTTGGGAATGGAGACGATGGATGACGGACACAAAATGGGCTGAACCGATCAAGGGGAAGGCCGTCGTCTACACCGCAAAAGGCGGGCCGGAGGTCGTTAATGTCAGGGAGCGGGTGGTCCGGGCCCCTGCCGAGGGAGAAGTCCGGCTCGCGGTGAAAGCCGCCGCGGTGAACCCTGCTGACATCATCCTGCGCGAGCTGGGTATTCGCCCAGGAATGGACGGTCAGGAGTATCCTATCGTGCCGGGCCTGGAGGCAGCGGGTATTATAGAAGCCGTCGGACCTGGCGTGTCCCGTCTCCATGTTGGTCAAGAGGTCATGGCCTGTGTCGCCGTGACCAGACCCGAAGGAGGGGCCCAGGCGCAATTCGTGGTGGCGCCAGCAGCCTCGGCTGTGCCGATTCCAGACGGTGTGACCCTGGCCGAAGCAAGCACGTTGCCGATGAACGGACTGACAGCGCTTCGCGCCCTGGAGCTTGCAGACCTTAAACCAGGCGATTGGCTGGCTGTGAGCGGTGGCGCCGGACTTGTTGCGCATTACGCGATCGCTCTTGCCAAGCGACAAAACTTACGGGTCATTGCTGACGCCAGGCCGGAAGAAGCGGCGTTGGTACGGGGCTATGGCGCAGATATTGTGGTCGACCGCGGGCCATCCATGGTTGCAGCCATTCGCCGCGAAATACCGGACGGTGTCGGCGCATTTCTTGACACAGCAGTCCTTGATAACCAGTGTTTTGGTGCAATTCTTCGGCGGGGGTGGTGCTGTCAGTCTAATGCGAACTGTTCTCCGGTGGGCGGAATTCGCGCAAGGAGGCCGTATGTCCAATCAACTGGTTGGCTCGCGTTCTCTCGGCATGCCCGCACCCCTAGACACCACCTAGTACCCAACGCTGCAGTTTGTCTGACGGTGCCCGCCTAACTGGCATCCGTTCAGGCACAGCAATCTCTTCAGTGCGTTTCCGATTAACAGCTCATCGGTGACGCCCATGCCGCCGTGAAGATGAACGCACCCCTCTCCTATTTCGATCGCGATCGCGCCTACGAAACTTCTGCATTCGCGCGCTGCGGCCTGCCAATCATGGTCGCCAATTGCGGTCGCCCGGTTGAGTAAAGCGCGCGCTTTCTCCTTTCCAATGAGCATGCGCGCCATTTTGTGTTGAAGCGCCTGAAAGGTACCGATCGACACCCCAAACTGCTTGCGGGTGCGCATATAATCGGCGGTTTCCTCGATCAGCCGCTCGATGATGCCCAGCATCTCCCCGCAGGCTGCTAGATCGCCCCATGCTCTCACGGTCGCCCAGTCCTCAGACGTGATGTTCAGGCGCGCGTCGCTCGCGATGTCGGCGTTGTTGAACTGGAATTCGGACGCGAGGCTACCGTCAACGAGGCGATAATCGCGCCGTACAATCTCTGGCACGGCTTCCGGATCGATCAGAAACGCAGCAAATCCTTCTGTTCCCATACAGGGAAAAATGACAGCATCCGCGCCGACAGTCTGTATGGCCAGTGTTTTCGTTCCGCTCAGCGTGAACCCATCTCCAGCCGCCTCCCAGCTCAAAGGTTCGGCATCAAAATCCCGCAAAGGAGATGGATCGGAAAATGCAACCGCAACGCGGCTCTCGCCGGTAGCAGTGGCGGCGGCGACACCGCGGTGGATGGAGGACAACGCCAGGATTCGAGCGGCAATCACCGCAGATGACAACACCGGTTCGACCACCAGTCCCCTGCCCAGCTGCTCCATCATCACGGCAATATCCACTCGGCTGCCACCGAATCCTTCGCATTCCGCAGGTAGCGCAAGCGCGGTTACCCCGAGCTCAGCCAGCATACGCCAGTTCTCGACCGAAAAGGACAGGGCGGTTCCAAGATATCCGCGCCGCTTTTCGACGTCGTATCTGTCCTGCACGAACCGGCCGACGCTGTCGGCCAGCATTCGTTGCTCGTCGCTCAGGCTGAAGTCCATGAAAGCTCCCGTGATTAGATCTGTAGGTTATGCACCAAGTTGAAGAAGTGAGCTTCTGACCTTAGTGTCAGCTCAGGAGAGACAGATGACTTCTGAAGCGTGCGCCGCACTGGATATGGAGTTCTATGCGCGGATGCGCATAGGCAAACGTCATGATATAGTGGCCGCCGCGACAGGCTTGCGGGACATGGCGGCGGAACTATGCGACATGCGGGTCGCGCCGACCCATAATATTGCCTCCTCCCGCCCGATGATTGACGAGGATGGGAATATTCTGGCCTCCTCGGTTTTCGGTTTCGATGAGTTCAGAGAAGGGTGGTGGTTGGCACCCAATCTCGCGCTGACCTCCCCTCTGGTGGCTTTGTGCCGACTGGAATCCGATCCATTCTGGTGCAATGCCAATGGTGTCTGGACCCTGGATGGGCCGCACCCCTTTCAAGGACACATGCTGGGGGACTTCCAGCAACGTGCCCTCACCAACAGCGCGCTTGTCGTGCCGGTTCATCTGCCCTTCGGTCAGGTGGGCGCTGTCAGCTTTCTTCCTCGAGACGCGGATAGGACGGATCTCTCCGACATATTCTGCGCATATTCCGAGATACTGGGCATCTATGCGCGGCAGTTCATAACAAGCTATGCCCGGCTCGATCGTTCGCCGCGCCTGTCCCGATTGTCGCCTACTCTCACCCGGCGCGAGGTGGAATGTCTGCATTGGGCGTCTCTCGGCAAGACGAACGAAGAGATCGCTACCATCCTTGATCTCACCCGCTCGACCATCCGATTTCACATCCGCAACGCTTCGGAAAAGCTCGACGCGGTCAATCGGGACCAGACCGTCTACAAGGCGGCGCAGCTGGGCTATCTGGCGTCGGGCCAGTGACCCTTCGAAGGAAGAACTGACCCTTGCGCCAGTAGCGCGCTGGACGACGAATGATACAGTCCCAGCATCATCAAGGGATGGATGCCGTGGACGCGATTGCCCCTAATTTATTCGCCGCCGGGTCTTTGGGCGAGGCGGCCGGACCGCGCCTGATCGGCGCGCGCAAGCGCAGCGACGGGACGATGCACTTCCCCTGCCAGCAAGCATTTGATGTCGATGAGTGGGAGGTCGTGGAGCTGCCCACCGAAGGCACGCTGTGGTCCTATACTATTCAGCGTTTCCGCCTGAAATCGCCGCCTTACGCCGGGCCGGAAGAGTTTGCCCCTTATGCTGTCGGCTACATCGAGCTGCCGGGCGCGATCATCATCGAGAGCCGGATCGTCGGCGTGCCTTTTGATCGGCTGCGCATAGGCATGCCAATGAGGCTCACGACCGAGCCGCTTTACGTCGCTGGCGAGAAGCGCATCAGCTTTGCGTTCACGGCGGGAGAGACCGAGGCATGAGCGAAAAAGTCTACATCATAGGCGCGGGCATCCATCCGTTCGGCAGGACACCGGGGCGCACTGGCCTGCAGCAAGGGGCGTTCGCTGCCAGGCAAGCCTTGGCGGACGCCGGCATTGCCTGGAGTGATGTGCCCTGCGCATTCGGTGGCTCGGACTCAGCCGGCAATGCAGACACAATGGTGAACGAGCTGGGGCTGACCGGGCTACAGTTCGTCAACGTCGCCAATGGCTGCGCGACGGGCGGATCGGCGCTGTTTGGCGCATATAGTGCGATCAAGTCTGGCGAGTTCGACCTTGCCATGGCGGTGGGCTTCGACAAGCATCCGCGCGGGGCGTTCAACCCTTTGCCGCGCGACTGGAACCTGCCGGATTGGTATGGCGAGATCGGCCTAATGAGTACGACGCAGTTCTTCGCGATGAAGATCCAGCGCTATATGATCAATCACGGCATCAGCGCACGCACGCTCGCGCTTGTGGCCGAAAAGGCGTTCGCCAATGGCGCGCTCACGGACCACGCCTGGCGACGCGAACCTGTTCCCGCAGAGATGATCCTAAGTTCGGAGATGATCAGCGATCCGCTCACCAAGTTCATGTTCTGCTCGCCCGGCGAGGGCGGTGTCGCGCTCATTCTGGCGAGTGAACGGAAAGCGCGGAAGCTTGCAGCCGACGGGGTGGAACTGAAGGCAGCGGTAGTGCGGAGCCGCCCAGCCGGTTCGTTCGAAGTATTCTCCCCAGCCATCGACATTGACCGAGGCGGCTCGCCCACCATCAACGCGTCGCGCGCGGCTTTCGCCATGGCCAGAGTAGGCCCCGACGATATCGACATCGCCCAATTGCAGGACACAGAGTCGGGTGCAGAAATCATGCACATGGCCGAAAACGGCTTTTGCGCCGATGGCGATCAGGAGCAATGGATTTCGGAAGGTCGCACCCGTCTCGATGGAACGCTACCAGTCAATACCGATGGTGGGTGCCTTGCCTGTGGCGAACCTATCGGCGCGTCAGGCCTGCGGCAGGTCTATGAGAACGTGCAGCAATTGCGCGGACGTGCCGGCGCGCGGCAGGTCCAGCGGCCCCTCCGCACCGCCTACAGCCATGTCTATGGCGCGCCTGGAGTGTCCGGCGTGACCATACTGGCCAAATAGGAGAGTCCGCATGAATTTGGATTTCTCCCCTGCTGAAGAAAAACTCCAGGCCGAAGTCCGCGCATTCCTGGACGCTGAACTGACGGAAGACATGCGTGAACAGGCAAGGCTGACTGTCGGTGTATTCGCCGAATGGCCTCTGGCGCAAGCCTGGCAGAAAAAGCTGAACGGTTGCGGTTGGGCCGCGCCGAACTGGCCGCGCGAGCATGGCGGACCCGGCTGGAACCCGGTGGAACGCTATATCTTCGAAAAGGAATGTGCGGCGGCAGGCGCGCCGCTGCTGCCCTTTATGAGTCTCAAGCTGCTGGGACCTGTGCTCATCCATTTCGGGACCGTGGAACAGCAACAGCGCTATCTGCCCGCGATCCTGTCCGCCGACGATTTCTGGGCGCAGGGATTTTCCGAACCGGGTTCCGGATCGGATCTCGCCAGTCTGCGCACGTCAGCCATCCGGGAAGGCGATCATTATCGCGTCAACGGCTCGAAGATCTGGACCACCCACGCCCATTTCGCCAATCACATTTTCTGCCTTGTTCGAACCGATCAGGATGTAAAACCGCAGCGCGGCATCAGCTTCCTGCTCATGGATCTCAACTCGCCCGGCATTTCGGTTCGCCCGATCCTGAGCGCTTCCGGCGAGCACGAGGTGAACGAGGTGTTTTTTGACGATGTTCTCGTCCCTGCCGACAACCTGATCGGCGACGAGGGGCAAGGCTGGACGATCGCCAAGTTCCTGCTGGAAAACGAACGCGGTGGCACATTTTTCGGACCAAGGCTGGTGGAACGATCAGACGACCTCAGGCGCCGGGTTGAACCCATTAGACATCTTGAACCCACGCTGGCAGCCAAACTGGACCGAGCCCGGCTCGAGGCGATAGCGCTCGAAATGATGGAACTGCAAATCGCCTGCGACCTGCGCGACGGAAATGACCCCGGAGTGCGGGCCTTGATGACCAAGCAGATGGCCGCTGAAACCCAGCAGGCGCTCGATCGGATCGCACTGGATCTCTATGGCGTGGACGGATTACAGATGCCGTTTGAGCGTCCGTTTTATAACCCATCGATCCCGACGCCGATCGGATCGACCGAAGCCCAGACCGTGGCTGCGCGCTATCTTAACAGTCGGGCATGGACTATTTTTGGAGGTACAAGCGAGATTCAGCTTAACATAATCGCCAAAGCGGCCTTTGGCTTCTGAAGGCATAAGGAGGAAGGGCGCATGAGAGGCAAATCGGCCATCGTGACGGGTGCAAGTTCAGGGCTGGGGCGGCATTTCGCGCAACTCCTCGCTCGGGACGGCGTGACCGTTTTCGCCTGCGCCCGGCGCATGGATGCGCTGAGCCAGCTCGCCGAAGAGCTCAAGGGAGAGGGACTCGCCTGCCATCCGATAGAGATGAACGTTACCGATCCGGCTTCGGTCGCAAGCGCGTTCGACAAGATCATCGAGGTATCCGGCACGGCGCCCGACATAGTCGTGAACAATGCCGGAGCGGCTCAAACCAAGATGGCGCTCGATATCACCGAGGGGGACTGGGCCGACATCATGGATCTGAACGTCAACGGTGTGTTCCGGGTGGCACAGGCCGCCGCTATACGGATGAAGGCCGAGAGCAAGGGTGGCAGTATCGTCAATATCGCGTCTATCCTCGGCTTGCGGGTGGCGCGCGGCCTGTCTTCCTACGTCGCCAGCAAGGCCGCTGTAATCCATTTGAGCAAAGCACTCGCCCTCGAATGGGCGGCCTATGGCATCCGGGTCAATGTGCTCGCACCCGGCTATGTCGAGACCGAACTCAACAGTGACTTTTTCGCGTCCGCCGCTGGGGCCAAGATGATCGACCGGATTCCCAGCAAGACGCTCGGGCAGGTCGAGGATCTCGATGGACCATTTCGCCTGCTCTGTTCCGACGCGTCACGCAACATGACCGGGTCGGTTATCGTCGTCGACGGCGGCCACCTGATCAGTTCGCTCTAGGCGCGGGCCCACCATTGGATGCCTGCTGCGTCCTTCTCCATCGACGCTTGTCCACGTGACCGAAGGCAAGCGAGATGCGCGAGCGTTTCGCCGACCGCCATGATTTCGAGTTCAGGTGTGATCTCTCGGCGGAACAGGGCGCCATAAAGATCGACCGGCCGTGAGCGCACCGACAATTTCTCGCCAAGGGCTGCCAACCCGCGCTCATGCTCGTCCAGCAGCTGGTCAATCCGTTGATGCAACCCGATAAAGGGCTGGCCATGCGCAGGCAGGACCAGCACATCGGCAGGTACCATGTCCTTGATGCGCTGCAAGGTGGACAACCAGCGGGTCAACGGATCGGCATCCGGCTCATAGGGGTAAACCGACACGTTGCTGGAAATGGTCGGCAGCACCTGGTCCCCCGATATGATCAGATTGCGGGAGGGATTGTAGAAGCAGCTATGTTCGGGAGAGTGCCCTTCCCCCACGATCACCTGCCATTCGTCATTGTCGATATCGATCCGGTCCCCATGCGTCACCGCATGAAAGGCTTGGGGCAGCGGATAGATCATGTGTCCGAACTCACCGAAGCGTGACCTCAGACGGTCGATTGAAGTCGCGGCAAAGCCGGTCGAGCGATAGAAATCGACTGCCTCTTCGGGTGCCGCCTTGCCCTGATCCGTCGTCAACATGCGCAACACGAAATATTCGAGGCGGGACATCCATAAGCGCGCCCCAAAATCCGCAGCGAACCACCCTGCAAGGCCAGTGTGGTCCGGATGCATATGGGTGCAGAAGATCCGGTCAGGTTTCCCCCCATCGAACAGACCGTCCATCAAGGCTCGCCAAGCGCCGATCGTCGCGGCGTTGCGAAACCCCGTATCGACAATCGACCAGTTGGCGCGATCACGCAGCACCCAGACATTGATCGCCTCAAGCCGCCCTCCCACCGGCATTGCGGCCCAGTGAACGCCCGGCGCGATCTCGTACTGATCGCCGCTGCCAAGGGCGGGCCTTTGCGCTTTGAGATAGTCTAATCTGTTATTCAGGTCCGGCATTGTCTGTCATTGGTCATTTGTTAGAGGGCTACGCTTCCAACCCCTTCAAGAAGACATCGCACAAAGCCTTGGAAACGCTTTCCGGAGTGCGTTTCTTATGCATCGCCGGATACCATTTATAGGCCCAGTTGCACAGCCCGAGAAAGCCATAGGCGGTGAGTTCGACGTCGCAAGGGCTGAAGCTGCCGTCGTCAATTCCCCGCTGGATGACTTGGCTTATGTTAGCGAAATACTGGTTTCTGCGCAGCCTGATATTCTTGCGCATATCCTCTTCCAGATCCGCATAATGATCCATGAAAGCGCGGACATATCCCGGGTGCTCTGCGATCTGTTTGAGAATGTCCGTGCAGGCGTTGCGTAGTAATTGTCCCGGCTCAAGATCCTTCCGCTCGAGCTCGTCTATGCCGGCAAGCAGCGCATCTATGTGGAGTTCGTGGATCGCATAGAGGATTTCGGTCTTGCTGCGGAAATAATGATAGAGAGTCGGCTTGCCGAGTCCCACCTCATCAGCGAGCATCTGCATGGTCATACGGTGATAGCCCACCTTATCGAACAGATTCGCACAATGTTGTATTATTTCCAAGCGCTTGCCGTCATGCGCTTCTGAACTTGGTCTTTGCTTACGAGCACGCGTTGCCATGGAATTACCTGCCTGTTTCATTTGTTTTCGAGCGACGACTGATTTGCGCTATCACCATGAGCCATCATTGTGCAACCGCTCCGCCATCAACGGCCAATTCGGCGCCCGTCATGTAGGCTGAGCGCCCCGATGCTAAAAAGACTACGGCAGCGGCTATTTCCGAAGGCTGCCCCATTCGCCCCATCGGCACACGGCCAAGGCGGCGTTCGAGAATTGCCGGATTGGCACCTAGAACAGCCTGCGCCATCTCGCTGTCAATCGGGCCTGGATGGACGGAGTTGCAGCGGATGCCGTGCGACGCGTACTGCGTGCCCACGGTCTTGGTCAGGACATGGACCGCCGCCTTGCTCGCCGCATAAGCACTTTCCATGATCTGCCACTGGCCGAGTGCAGCAGCGGAGGAGATGTTGACGATTGACCCGCCGCCTTGGGCCATCATTACCGGAATAACTGTGCGCAAGCCCAGAAAAACACCTGTCGCGTTGACCGCCATAATCCGCTGCCATTCGTTTAGCGAGCGTTCGTGCAGCGGAATGAAGGACAGGGCGATGCCCGCATTGTTGACAAGAATATCGATCCGCCCGTGAGCGGCCATCACGTCGGCAACTGTGCTTGCCCATGATGCTTCATCAGTAACGTCCAGATGATGATAGGTGGCACCGAGTTTGCTACACAGGGCTGCGCCATCTTGATCCGCGATATCTGCAACATGCAGGATCACGCCTTCCCGGGCAAAGGACTTGCTGATCTCGGTGCCAATACCGCGCGCTCCACCGGTCACGATCGCGACCAGCCCATCCAGCTCCCTGTCAGCCATTGGCGGCAGCTTCATCTATGGCGTTGGAAGCCGCGACCCACGCCGAAAGGCCGGATGTCGGCACGGCGCAGAGGATAGCCTCATACAGTTCAAGCTGCGATGCACCCACCGAAATCGCCCCTTTGGCGTGCACGGCAACCAGCGGACTATAGTCGGCCGCGATGACCGTCACCAGCAAGAGTTCGGCATATTTGGTGCCGATGGCGGAAGCACCCAGCGTTCCCTCGCGCATGAGATAGTAAGCATCGGCGGCTAGAGGAAGATGGTTGACCAACTTCCCGAGCGACGGCGGCATTGTGCCGAAATAGCCTAGAAAATTTTCCCGCGCCTCCGTCGGCGCGACACTCATCTCTTCATAAGCCACGTCTGACGACGCTTCGCGGGCATATGTGCGATCCAACAGCTCGACAAGGCGCAGTGCTGCGCCTTCGCCCCGAACGCTGCACAATATGACCGCAGCGGAGGACGCCTCTTCCCAAGATAGACCCAGCGACTTCCCCCGCGCCAGCTCGCGGGATGCCATTTCGACATAACCTTTGGTAGTTGCCGCGACCGCGACGAAGAGCGCCTTCATGCGCGCAGGCAGGGCGCCATTCTGATCTATGACTTGGCGGAAACGGCTGTAGCCTGCCAGGCTTTTTGGTGCGATCGAGCGAAGAAGCGGCGACTCAAGCAAAGCATTCATATTTTCGCACCCCCTCGGCCATCCGACCGTTCGATTGATTTATGGATCAGCGCCATAAACTGTCAACCGACATGCAAACAGTTGACGACCGTCCGGTCGGTCGTATACATGAAGATTTTAGAAAGGGCGAGAGGAATGATGGATTGGCAGAATAAAGTTGCGGTCGTCACCGGTGGGGGCAGCGGGATCGGCGAAGCCATGGCCCATCGCTTTGCGGACGAGGGTATGAAGCTCCTACTCGCGGATATCGACATGGCTGCCGCAGAACGGGTGTCTGCCGCGATCAGGGCCAAGGGTGGCACTGCGCTGGCTGCAAAAGCAGACGTGTCCCGCCAACAAGAAATTGACACCCTTGCCGACCTCGCCTGGTCGCAGCTCGGATCGGCCGACCTCATATGCGCCAATGCCGGTGTAGTCCCAGCAGGGCGATATAGGCCGGTATGGGAATATCCGCTCGAAGACTGGAAATGGGCGCAGGACGTGAACCTGATGGGCGTCGTCCATATGATCCGCAGCTTCATTCCACGTATGCTCGCCGAAAAAACCGAAGGCCATTTCGTCACGACCGCATCCGTCGCGGGTCTGGTAAGCGGCTCGGGGTCTCCGGTGTACAGCACAAGCAAACATGGCGCCGTCCGCGCAACTGAAGCGCTTTACGCATCGCTGAAGGAGTTGGAGGCTCCGATTGGGGTGACTTTGCTCTGTCCCGGTCTCGTTAATACCAATATCTATCAGTCGGAACGCAACCGTCCGGATTCGTTGCTGCCCGACGCCGGAATTGCCGAGGAAACCGCCGAGCTCCAGGCTATCGCCAACGACCTCTATCATAACGCGATGGCCCCGGAGGCCGTAGTCGATCAGTTGATCGAAGCGATACAGGCCAGACGCTTGTACGCCATCACCTCCACCAATTATGATGGCGCGATACGTGAGCGCATGGACTCGATGCTGTCGCGCCGCAACCCGGAATTCTCGGGTTTGCTGGCGCTGAGCAAGACGGATTCCTCAGTAAAGGAGCCGGATTGATGGGGCGGGTCGCAGGCAAGACGGCGCTTGTCAGCGGCGCGGCATCGGGCATAGGCTTGGCTGCCGCCCGGCGACTGGCAGGGGAAGGTGCGGCGGTCATTCTGGTGGATCGGGATGAAGCCGGTCTTACGGGCGCGCTCAATGGATTTACCGGCAGCGAAGGTGCGTCCACAATCCTGATGGACGTGACGCGTGAGGAGGACTGGCAGAAAGCGGCACAAATCGTAGCCGAACGCTTCGGGAAGCTCGACATCCTCGTCAACAACGCCGGATATGGGACGTTCCGCTCTATAGCGGATACCAGCCTTGAAACATGGCGCTCGATAATCGCCGTCAATCTCGACAGCGTTTTCCTCGCTACCAAATATATGCTCCCGCTGCTTGCCAAGTCCGCAGGCGGTTCGATCGTCAATATGTCGTCGATGCGGGGCATTGTCGGTGGAGAAAATGCTGCATCCTATAGTGCGGCCAAAGGCGGCGTACGCCTGTTCACCAAATGCACGGCGCTGGAATGCGCGAGCCTTGGGAATGGCATACGCGCGAACTCAATCCATCCCGGTCATGTTGAAACGCCGCTGACGGCCAAGGCTTATGCCGATCCGGAATTGGCGCAGCAATTCCTTGCGCATACGCCTCTGGGCCGTTTCGCCAGACCGAATGACATCGCCGAGGCCATCCTTTTTCTTGCGAGCGACGAGTCAGCCTACATGACCGGTGCGGAGCTCGTGATCGATGGCGGTGTGACCGCGCAATAGGTGCTCGACGAATGCCAGCAACCCAGACAGCTTTTCCCACCCTGCTCTCGCCATTCCGCCTGAGGGCTATTGAACTGCAGAACCGCGTCGTCATGCTTCCGCACGGCACGAGCATGGTGCGCGACGGCGCGATCACCGAAGACGACATCGCCTATTACCGGGCTCGGGCGGCATCGCGGCCCGGCATGATGATCACCGGTGCGGCGGTGACCCATCCCAGCTCTGCGCGCCGTCTGCGCACTCTGGTCGAGACCTACAGCGAGCATACATTACCGGGCCTAGAGAAGCGAGCGGCATCCATCCGGGCATTCGGGACACTCGCGATTGGCCAGCTTGTGCATCTGGGGCGCGAGACGATCGGTTATGAGACGGACATTCCCCCCATGGCGCCATCCGATGTCCGCTCGCCGCGCGATCCCTATCCGCCACATGTGATGGACGAATGCGACATCGCGGAACAGATCGAAGGGTTTGCCTTGTCGGCGCATAATCTGCTGCGTACGGGCCACGATGGTGTCGAATTGCACGGCGCGCACGGCTATCTTATCGCGCAATTTCTCTCCCCGGCCACCAACCGGCGCGATGACGCATGGGGCGGTGACGACGAACGGCGTTTCCGCTTCCTGAAGGAGGTTATTGGCGCGATCCGTGAGCGCTGCGGCGCTGATTTTCTGTTGGGCTTGCGCCTTTCGGCCGACGAAGAAACCGGCGAAGGCATCGAGATCGCCGACACTCTACGGATCGTGCAGCGTCTCGAGGCGATGAACGCGGTTGATTATCTCAGCATCACCCTGGGTGTGCGCGGCGCCTATGTGAAGGACGTGACGCAGCCCGATGCGACGGCGGCCCGTGCCGCCGGGATCGTCAAAGCCAAATGTGACATCCCGATATTGTTGGGGCAGCGCATCGCCCGCCCGGAGCTTGCCGAACAGGTGCTGAGCGAGGGCCAGGCTGACATGGTGGGTATGGCGCGCGCGCTGATTGCGGATCCTCAATGGCTGGACAAAGTGCGGGAAGGACGCGTCGCTGAGATTCGCCCCTGCATTGGCGTCAATCAGGATTGCCGCGCCTTCGCCCCTCATCTTCATTGCGCCGTGAACCCTATGGCTGGGAGGGAGCAGGTTAACCCATTCAGCGGCGTCGATACGGCTCTGGCTCCCAAAAGCATTGCCATCATCGGGGGCGGTCCAGCAGGTCTTGAAGCAGCGCGGGCCGCAAGGCTGCGTGGGCACAGGGTGCACATCTTCGAGCGCTCCGACGGGCTGGGCGGGCAATTCCTCTACGCCTCTTCCGTACCGCACCGGCAGGGGCTGCGCCGCTTGCTGGATTTCCATCAGAGCGAGATCCGTCGCCTCTCCATTCCGGTATCTTTCAATTGCAGTATCGACAGTCCCTTCGACCTGCCCGAGCATTTCGACTCTATCGTCCTCGCGACCGGTGCAGTCGCCAAGCCGGTGCCTGAGGAATTCGCCGGGGACAGAGTCCTAAGCTGGTTCGAAATATTGTCGGAAGGCGCACCAGAGCCTCAGGGCGGTGCGCGCGCAATCATGGTGGACGACGGCACCGGCTTCTGGTGGAATTATGGCGTGGCAGAAGTGCTCGGGAATGCAGGTTGGCACGTCAGCTATGTCACCCCATCGGCCGTGATCGGTCATCAGATACCGACCGAGAGCCTGCCGCCCCTTCTGTCAAGATTGGGACGGAACGGCACCCGCTTCTTGCCGCTCACCCAGTTGTACGGAATAGCGGGGGGCGAAGTTCAGCTTATCAATATGACAACCGGTGAACTGGAAAATCTGGCGGCGGAGTTGATCGTGATCCAGACCGGACGCACGCCTTGCGACGACGCGCGCGCAGCCTTCGGACCGGAGGCGTCGACCATCGGCGATTGCGTTACGCCGCGCAAGATGGCCAACGCCGTGTTCGAGGGGCAGCAGCTGGGATTGACGATATAGAATGGCGGCTTTTGCGCGGTAGGCGGGCTCAGCCCGCTTCCGCTCGTTGGGCCTCAGCCCATGCGGCATTGGCAATCGGTTCAATGCGCTTCACGATCTGCGCTGCGTTTTTCGCAGTCACAATGCCGTCTCGGATGCGTGCGGCCACGCCTTGCAGGATGGCAGCGACGCGGAAGAGATTGAAGGCGCTGTAAAAGCCTATGTCTCCCGCTTCGATAGGAAAGCCCGTCCGTTCGCAGTAGCGCGCAACATATTCCTTCAGTGTCGGAATGCCGAGCGCCCCCAGGTCAGCGTCGGAAAGCGTACCGCGATCATCGATGCCCGGCGGGCGATACCATTCCATGCAGTGGTACATCAGGTCGCCGAGCGGGTGCCCGATCGTAGACAACTCCCAATCCAGAACCGCTACAACACGCGGCTCGACTGGATGGATCAACAGGTTGTGAAACGAATAATCGCCATGGATGATCGACGAAAGACCGTCGTCCACAGGCACATGCTGGGGCAGCCATTCGATCAGACGATCCATGGCAGGGATATCTCGGGTGCGTGACGCCTCATATTGCCCCGACCAGCGATTTATCTGTCGCTCGAAATAATTTCCCGGGCGACCATAATCGGCCAGTCCGATCGCCGCATAATCCACTTTGTGCAGTCTAGCTAGCGTCTCGTTGGCCGAGTCATAAATGGCCGCACGATCTCCCCGGGTAAGGTCGGGCATGCGGCAATCCCAGAAACCACGACCCTCGACATGGCGCATTACATAGAACATCGTTCCGATGACATCGTTGTCCTCGCACAGGTGCAGCGGCTCCGCGACGGGAAACCCCTGGTCCCAGAGCGCCTGCGTCACCCGAAATTCCCGGTCTACCGCATGTGCGGATTTCAACAGCACTCCAGGCGGCTTGCGGCGCAGCACATATTTCGCATCCGGCGTGATTAGGAGATAGGTGGGGTTCGATTGCCCTCCCTCAAACTGACGCACGGTCAGTGGCCCCCGGAAGCCTTTTACCCTCGTTCCCAGATAGGATTGCAACGATGCCTCGTCGAAGCTGGCCCCGGACTGCACGTCACTTATTTGACCGATATATTTTTGCGGCGCATTCAAGGCTTGGGTGCCTCCCCGGTCCTGTTGCAATTCAAAGGTATTTTTTCATTTCGAGCCGGGCGATCTGCCGGCAGTGCACTTCATCCGGTCCGTCCGTAAGGCGTACGATCCGGGTATTGGCGTACAGCTCAGCAAGACCGAAATCGTCCGAGACCCCACCGCCGCCATGGGCCTGGATCGCTTCATCGACGATGCGCTGGGTGATGCGCGGCGCGCAGACCTTGATCATCGCAATCTCTGCGCGCGCCGCCTTATTGCCGACAGTATCCATCATATAGGCGGCCTTGAGACAAAGCAGTCGCATCATCTCGATCTCGGTCCGCGCTTCCGCGATCCGCTGTTCCCAGATGCTGTGCTCGATGATCGGCTTGCCAAAGGCTACACGTTCGGACAGGCGCCGAACCGTTTTTTCGAGCGCCACCTCGGCCGACGCGATGTTCCGCATCGTGTGATGGATGCGACCGGGGCCCAGCCTACCCTGCGCGATCTCAAAGCCGCATCCTTCGCCCTTCAACATATGGTCGACGGGCACACGCACATTATTGAGCTTGACTTCGAAATGGCCATGCGGCGCGTGATCGTAGCCGAAAACGGGCAAGTAACGGACAATCTCAACGCCTTCCGCGTCGCGGGGAACCAATATCATCGACTGCTGGCGATAAGGCTCGGCATCCGGGTCGGTCTTGCCCATGACGATGAAGAAATCGCAGCGCGGGTGCCCCGCGCCCGAGGACCACCATTTGCGTCCGTTGATCACATATTCGTCACCTTCGCGCCGGATTTCGGTGCGGATATTGCGCGCATCCGAAGAAGCCACTTCCGGTTCGGTCATCAAGAATGCCGAGCGTGTCTCGCCATTGGCGAGCGGCATCATATAGCGGCGCTTCTGCTCAGGCGTTCCATAGCGGTGCAGAACCTCGAAATTGCCGGTGTCAGGCGCCATGCAGTTGAACACCTCGGAAGCCCACGAAACCCGCCCCATGATCTCCGCTATTGGCGCATATTCGACGTTGCTGAGGCCCACGCTCGTGAAGAACTCATCATCATGATCCGATGGCGGCATGAACATGTTCCAGAGGCCCTGTTCACGGGCCAGCGCCTTCAATTGTTCGAAGATAGGCGGAATCTCCTTCCACCGGTCGATTTCGCGGCACTGCTCCTCATAAAGCGCGATGTTGGGATAGATATGCGCATCCATGAAGGCGCGGACGCGCTCTGACCATAGCTTGGACTTTTCCGACTGTTCAAAATACATTCGGCAAACCTGCATTAGAGTGGATAGGCCTTGCTGAAGCATGGCCTGAATTGTTGCCAACGAGTACCCGACCGCCCGGTCGGTTGTCAATGCAAAAACTTGTTGACGCCCGACTGGTCGGTCGGGTACCAACGTTGCTCGAGAGGAAGCATATGTCCGACAACGCCCTGATCAACTCGCCGCTACTCCGACGGTATGCGCCCTATACACTCTCCGGATACGCGCTGTTCAGGCGCATCACTGACGAGGATGGTGCGATACCGGCGAAGATTAAGGCGCTGCTGATATCGGTGGCCGCCATATCGAAGGGGCGCAACTCCCTCGCCCTGCGTGAGCTACGCCGCGGTGCGGGTCTGGGCCTGACACTCGACGAGGCAGTCGCCGGCTTGATCGTCTTGACCAGCCTGCGCGGCGAGGGGGCGGGCCTAGATTTCGAGGCAGTATTGGATGAGGTGTTTGCGCCTTCGAGAGAACTTGCCGCCTTTGAGCCTGTGCCCGTTGCGCCGCGCGAAGCGGAGAAGAATTTCACCTCTTATTTCGGCACCATTCCGCTGCCTCTCGAGCTCATGCTGCGCCTGCTCCCGGCCGGGGCCGATGGCTACTATCTGATGCGCAGGGGCAGCATTGACGCGAATCCCTTAAGCCCTAAACATGGCGAATTTCTCCTGCTGGCCATTTTGGCGGCGGACTACAGCCCGATGGCGAAAACCCATGTACGCGGCGCGCGCAATGCCGGAGCGAGCGATGAGGAAATCGCCGAGTCGCTGATTTGCGCGATCCCGGCAGGAGGCATCGCCGCCTGGATGGGCGCAGCTCCTTTCCTGGCGGATTGAACACTCGTGCCGATGCCACCCTCCTCCGTCGCGCAATGGATCTTGCAGCGTCGCCCGACGGGACGACTGACGCTGGACAACTTTGCATTGGTGCAACGCCGCTTGCCCGAGCCGCAGCTTGGCGACGTCGTCGTCCGTGTTGATTACCTCGCGATGGACCCCGCGATCCGCGGTTTCATGAATGACAGCGGCTCTTATGCCGCGCCCATCGCGGAGGGCCAGGCGATCCGTGGCATGGTGCTAGGAACCGTCATCACTTCCTGCACCTCTGAATTGAGCGAGGGCGACATCGTCTGGGGCTTTGGCACATGGAGCGATCATATCCTCGTTCCGGGCGCACTGCTGCATAAGGCGAACGGCGAGGCCGCTCCAGACCCTGATCTGCTTCATCGGCGGGGAACGATCGGCCTGACCGCCTATTACGGCCTGACCGCCATAGCGCCCGTTCGCACAGGAGACCGCGTTCTGGTGAGCGGCGCGGCGGGCGCGGTCGGTTCTCTCGCCGGGCAGATGGCGCGACAACTGGGGGCGTCCAGCGTCGTCGGCATAGCGGGCGGTCCCGACAAATGCCGCAGCGCAATCGAGCGCTATGGCTATGACGACTGTATCGATTACAAAAGCGTGCCGGACTTGAAACAGGCGTTGGCGGCGGCCATGCCCGATGGACTTGACGTCTATTTCGACAATGTCGGCGGGGAGGCGCTCAATGCCGCCATAGACCTGCTGCGCAAGGGAGGCCGCATCGCGCTGTGCGGCATGATATCGGGATATGACGGACCAAACCCGAAGGTAGCATCGCCAAATCTCTGGAACCTCGTGGTGCAGACTGCGGGTATGAAAGGCTTCCGTCTGACCGACATGCTGGGCGACCAGGCGTTTCTCGATGCGGCGCGGCGGGATATCGATGGCTGGATCGCCGCGAACGAACTTCGCGGCGATCTCGATATCCAGCCGGGGCTGAAACACGCCCCGGAAGCATTCCTCTCGCTCTTCAGCGGCGGCAATTCAGGCCGACTGCTCGTTCAGGTCAACGGGGAAGGCATGTGATGCCTGACCAGAATGCTTCGCCCGTCCACGTCGATACGCTGGATGGCATCGCGATAATCGAGCTGCTTAACCCCCCGGTAAACGCGTTATCGCATAGCTTGCGCGCCGGACTTATGGCGGCGCTGGAACAGGCAAAGGCCGATCCATCCTTAGAGGCGGCGGTGTTGATAGGCGCTGGCGACACGTTCGTGGGCGGCTCGGACATCCGCGAATTCGGCCATCCTTATCAAGAACCCACGCTCTGGCAGATAGACGATATGCTGCTGGGGTTCGACAAGCCGGTGATTGCCGCAATCGACGGCTTCGCGCTCGGCGGAGGGCTCGAGCTGGCCTTTCACTGTCACTGGCGCATTGCGCAGGAACGGGCACGGCTGGGTCTGCCGGAGGTACTGCTGGGCCTGATGCCCGGCGCTGGCGGCACGCAATATTGGACACGCCTCGCCGGTCCCCGCTCCGCGCTCGACCACCTGACCAGCGGCAAACCAGTGGATGCCAAAAAAGCCCTGGACCTGGGGCTGGTTGATGCGGTCACGGAAGGCGATGTGCGCGAAGCAGCGGTAGCATTTGCGCGGGCAAAGCTGACAGAGAATGCGGCGCTTCCCTCTTATGACAGCCGCACGGGAAAACTCGCGGAAGGCACCGATGAGCTGTTCGACACATTTGTGCGCGGACAGGAGCGCGCGTGGCGTGGGCTGTTCTCACCCCTGAAGATCGTCGAATGCGTGAAAGGGGCGTGTACCCAGCCGCTGGACGAAATGCTGTTGAGCGAGCGTGACGCTTTCGCGCAATGTGCCGAAAGCCCCCAGGCGCGCGCGCTCATGCACCTGTTTTTTGCCGAGCGCTCAGCTGGCAAGACCGACGATGGAGATACCCTGCCGATACGCTCGATAGGCATTGTCGGGGCAGGCACGATGGGCGGCGGCATTGCAATGGCCTTCGCCAACGGCCGCTTTCCGGTCGTGCTGGTAGACGCCGACCAAGCGGCGATAGACAGGGGCACTGCCCATATCCGTTCGACATATGAAAGCGCGGTGGCCAAAGGCCGCATGTCCCCTGCGACAGCCGAAGCGGAACTGAACCGCATCAAGCCGACCATCGCGTTGGCGGACGTCGCGTCCTGCGATCTCGTCATCGAAGCGGTGTTCGAAGACATGGATGTCAAGCGCGACGTGATTGCACGGCTAGACGCGCTGCTCGCACCTGATGCCATTATCGCGACCAACACCTCCACGCTCGACATCGACAGACTTGCTTCCGCATCCTCCCGTCCAGATCGCGTTGTGGGCATGCATTTTTTCAGCCCCGCTCATGTGATGAAACTGTTGGAAGTCGTGCGCGGCGATGCAACGTCGCCAGATGTCGTGCGGACTATCGTGAAGACCGGCAAGAAGCTGGGCAAGATTCCGGTCATCGCGGGCAATGGCGAGGGGTTCATCGGCAACTACATCCTCGACGCTTATGGCCGCGAGATGGATTTCCTCATCGAGGAAGGCGCCTCCCCGTGGCAGGTCGATGCGGTCATGCGGGATTTTGGATTCGCAATGGGTCTTTATGAGATGCGCGATATGGCGGGTCTCGACGTTATCCGCCGCGTGCGCGAGCAGCGCCGCGAATGGGACCGGCCTGGACGGTATCCGCTGGTGGCCGATCGCCTCTGGGAACTGGGCCGCTACGGGCAAAAGACCGGAGCTGGCTATTACAGTTACGAGGGGAGGAAGGGCGCACCCGATCCCCTGACCGAAAAGATCATCGACGAGATCGCCAGCGGGCAAGAGATAGCTCGTCGCCCGTTCGACAATCAGGAAATCATCGACCGGCTGATGGCTGTCATGGTCAACGCTGGCGCGCAGTTGCTGGAGAGCGGCGTCGCGGCCCGCGCCGCAGACATCGACCTCGTGATGGTCCACGGCTATGGCTTTCCTCGCTATCGCGGTGGGCCAATGCACTGGGCCGAGGAGTGCGGGCTCGACACCATCCTGGCTCAGCTTAGGGCGTATGCCGCCGCCGATAGCGACCGCCCCGCCCCCTCCCCCCTTCTCGAAACGCTGGCCGCTTGCGACAAAGGCTGGTCGGCGGACACACAAAAATTGCAATAAAAGGACATTGTCATGCGTGAAGCCGTGATTGTTTCGGTCGCCCGTACGCCGATAGGGCGTGCGTATCGGGGTTGCTTCAACGATACCCAGGGACAGGCACTGGCTGGCCATGCCATCGGTGCCGCAGTCGAGCGGGCAGGCGTTGCGCCCGAGGAAATCGACGACGTCGTGATGGGTTGCGCGCTCCAGCAGGGGAGCACCGGCTTTAATGTCGCGCGGCAGGCGGCACTGCGGGCGGGCTTGCCCTTGAGCGTGCCGGGTATGACCGTCGATCGCCAATGCGGCTCTGGCCTGATGGCAATAGCCACCGCTGCGAAACAGATCATCGCGGACGGGATGAAGATAGCGGTGGCAGGGGGCGTTGAATCGATTTCGCTCGTCCAGAACGACAAGGCCAATCAATATCGGGTCATCGACCCCTGGCTCAACGATCATGTGCCTCAGCTCTATATGTCGATGCTGGAAACAGCTGAGATCGTCGCCGATCGCTATAATATATCGCGGGAAGCCCAGGACGAGTATGCCCTGTCTTCGCAAATGCGTACCGCGGAGGCGCAACGCGAAGGACGGTTCGACAGCGAGATCGCGCCCATCGATGCCGAGATGCTGGTGATGGACAAAGCGACGGGCGAAATGAACCGCAAGATGGTGCATGTCAGCCAGGACGAGGGCAACAGACCCGACACGACGCTGCAAAGCCTTGCCGCACTGCAGCCGGTGTTCAAGGGTGGGCAGCGGCTGACGGAAGGCCGCTTCGTGACCGCAGGCAATGCTTCGCAACTGTCAGACGGTGCGGCGGCGCTTGTGCTGATGGAGGCGAGCGAAGCGGAACGGCGCGGGCTTCAGCCTCTGGGGGCTTACCGCGGAATGGCCGTCGCAGGATGCGACCCGGCGGAAATGGGAATCGGCCCAGTCTTCGCCGTGCCGAAACTGCTGGCCAATGCAGGACTCACGGTAGATGACATCGGCATCTGGGAACTGAATGAGGCTTTCGCCAGCCAGGTTCTTTATTGCCGCGACACGCTCGGTATTTCCCAGGAGCGGCTCAATGTGTCAGGCGGTGCCATCTCTATCGGTCACCCCTATGGTATGTCCGGTGCACGCATGACGGGGCACGTCTTGATCGAGGGCCGTCGCCGCAACGCCAGATACGGCGTCGTCACTATGTGCATCGGCGGCGGCATCGGCGCGGCCGGGCTGTTCGAGATTTTTCACTCGTAAGACAGACTATTTGGACCCATTGATTGACAGCCAGGAAAAGAACACATAAACATACACCCGACCGGTCGGTCGGTCGGGTGTATGAAACTTGCGACAGCCCGTACGTGCGAACGGACATAATTTGACAGGAGCATGAAATGGAACTCGAGAAAGACGTAATTCAATACGAAATGGCGGATAACGGTATCTGCACGATTTGGCTCAACAGGCCGCATGTCAAGAATTGCGTCAGCCCCCAACTTCTGCGCGATCTTGAGGCGGCAGTGGACCGTGCAGCGGAGGATGATTCGGTGCTCGCCGTGGTGTTCCGTGGCCGTGGTAACACTTTCTGCGCTGGCGCGGATCTCGGCCAGCTGGTCGGACCTGTGCTGCATGAAACGAGCACATCGCTGCAACTCGCCATCGACTCGGCCCGCACCTATGACAAAATCTACAACATGAAGAAGCCGACCATCGCCTGCGTAGAGGGCTATGCGGTCGCCGGTGGCTTTGAATTGTTCATTTCGTGCGATTTCGCAATCGCAGCCGATGACGCAAAAATCGGCGACTTCCATATCCGCCGCGCGCTGTTCGGCGGTGCCGGGCCAATCTATCGCCTGCCGCGCTACATCGGCATGCGCAAGTCCAAGGAACTGATGCTGACCGGCAAGCTGCTCTCGGGCAAGGAATGCGTCGAATGGGGCCTGTGCAATGCCTCGGCGCCGAGCGACCAGCTCGATCAGCTGATCCAGGATTTCTGCGCACCGCTCATCGACAAGAGCCCGTTCTGCATGTGGATGACGAAGATGGCGGTGAACCGGGGCCTGGACGCCGACACTAACTCGCTCATCACGCTCGAAACGATGACCTGCAATGTCGTCCATCATTCGGCGGACGCAAAGGAAGGCGTTGCCGCATTCCTCGAAAAGCGCCAGCCTGTGTGGACTGGCCGCTAAGTCTGTAGCGAGGAGGAGACGCCCGATGCCGGTATCGATGGTTGTGCTGGCCACCCGGCCGCCAGAGTGGACTGTTGATCAGTTCACGGCCTGGTGGCGCGGCGACCACGCGGATATGGCCAAGCGTCTCCCCAATCTGATCGCCTACCGCCACGGCGCGATCTATCACGATTATGACCAGCCCGAGGCTCCGGCGTGGGATGGTCATGCCGTACTCACCTTTCCGTCACGCGAAGCCCTCGACGCCGCCCTCGCCTCCCCCCAATGGGCGGAATCGGTTCGCCATGTCGGCAAGATGAAGGGCAAACGCATTTGCGTACTGACCGATGAAATCGACCTTCTTGCGGGCACGGAGGCCTCGTCGACCAATGAGTGAGCCATATAAATCGGGATTTGTTCCCGGCCTTTTCCGCCTGGATGGCAAGGTCGCGCTCATAACCGGCGGTCGCGGCGAACTGGGAGAGCTGATGGCGTGCGCTCTGGCCGATCTCGGCTGCGACATTGCACTCGCCTCACGCCGTCAGGAGGAGTGCGCGGCCTTGGCGGAAACCATCGCCGAGCGCTTCGGCCGACGCGCTATCGGCCTCCGCTGCGACATATCGGACGAAGCTGAGGTCGAGCAGACGATTGCCTCGACCGTGGAACAGCTGGGAAGGCTGGACATACTGGTCAACAATGCCGGCGCTTCGTGGTGGGGTTTGCCCCAGGATATTCCGCTCAAAGGCTGGCAAAAGGTGATGGACGTCAACCTGACCGGCACTTTCCTGACCTGCCGCCATGCGGCACGACACATGATCGCCCACGGCGGTGGGTCGATCATCAATATTGCGTCGGTCGGCGCGTTCCTGTCCTATCGTCCGGCGGACGGTCAGGTTGTGCCGTACACAACCTCCAAGGCAGCAATCGTGCACCTGACCGCCGACCTTGCCGCGCAGTGGGCAGACAACGGCATACGGGTCAATGCCATCGCGCCCGGATCAGTCGAAACCGGGATGACCGAAACCTTGACGGACGATATTCAGCAAAAGCTCAAGGATGGCATATTGCTGCGCCGCTTCGGCAAGCCGATGGAAATGACAGGCGCGCTTGCGCTGCTGGCCTCCGACGCCGGCAGTTTCATGACAGGCCAGACGATCGTGGTGGATGGAGGGCAATCGCTTGCCTGAACACGTCGCCCCTCTGTTTTCTGCCGATGACCTGACTTGGGATTCACGATCCTTGTGGTCGCAGTTCGATGAGCTTGCCGATCAGGACGGAACAGCAATCGCCATCATCGATGGCGAAGACGTAGCATGGACGCGCTACGAACTGCGGTCACGCGCACTCCGCTTCCGTGAGGCGTTGCGTAACCATGGCGTAGGCGCCAGCGATCGCGTTATGATCGAGGCGCGCAAGCACGTCGTCACGGCCGCAACGGTTTTGGCGATCTCGTCGCTGGATGCCATCGCCTGTCCCTATGGCGACAAGCTAGGCCCCGCCGAGCTCGCTGCTCTGGAAACCCGGCTGGGGCATAAATTACGCCTGTGCTGGAAACTGCCAGACGATCCGATCCAGGAGATTGAAGGGCTTTACTTCGTCCTACCGCCGAAGGGCGCGGCGCCGTCGGACGATGCGCGTGACCGCCAGACTGCGCTCATTGGCTTTACTTCGGGAAGCACCGGCGTGCCCAAAGCAGTTATGCATGGTTCGGTAGCGATGAATTACGCAACACGTGCCTGCGCGCATATCGCAGGGGTGGGTGCAGGCGAATCCATTTTGGCTATCGTCCCTTGGGACAGTGCGCCCGGATACACCTTTAACCTGCATTTCAGCCTGTCGCTAGGTCATCCGCTCGTCATCGTCGATCCGTGGGAACCGGTTGCTGCGCTCAAGCGGGCAGAGATGCATCGCTGCGTCTGGGCAATGTGCGTTCCCACGCACTTGTTCACGATGGTGGAAGCGGCGAAAGAGAGCCAGTGGGAAGGCGCACTGGCATTCCGAGCCATTGCCGTGGGTGGCAGCGCAATGACCCCGGAACTGATAGTCGACGCAGAACACTGGCTCGGCATCCGAGCGCTACGCATGTTTGGGATGTCGGAATGCATGGGCCATGCCTCAACGCGGCCCAACGACAGCCTGGAATGCAGGCAATATTCCGACGGCCTGCCCTTTCCAGGGACCGAAGATGTCGCCTTTAGCCCAGACATGCGCCCCCTCCCCCCCGTCGAGCGCGGACAGGCGGGCGTGCGCGGGCCTTCACTCTTTATAGGCTATGGCAAGGGTCTGGGCGATGGCGTGGCGCAGATGACGCCAGACGGCTATTTTTTGACCGGCGACGAGATTGTCCGCAACGCGGACGGCCATATCAAGGTCGTCGGGCGCATCAAGGATCAGATCATACGGGGGGGGATGAACATCGATCCCGCCGAAATAGAAGGCGCGCTGATGCGCATCGAAGCGATCCGGGAAGCGGCGGTTGTTCCCGTGCCCCATCCCAAGCTGGGCGAACAGGCCTGTGCGGTGTGCGCATTGAGGCCGGGTTCCGCCTCACCCACCCTGGGAATCCTGACAGAATTTCTAGCCTCACAGGGCCTTTCCAAGAAAAAATGGCCGGAGCATCTGCTCCTCCTGGACGCTCTGCCCATCAATGCTAACGGAAAGGTCGACAAAAAAGCTCTTACAACGATGGCCGCGGCAAAGGTGGTCAAACAATAATACCCGCGGCGCTCGGAAAAGGCATGCGCACAGAAAGATCGCAGGGCGACATACGGCCGACCTCGCGGCATTGAGAACGGAGAGCCGATATGGAACAGCACAACCGCGTGCCCGACTATCCAGTGGCCAGACGGCGACTGGCAATGATCCTGCTGTTCGCCGTATCGACCTTCAACTACATCGACCGCACCATCCTTTCGATCCTCCAGGTGCCCATCAAACGCGATCTGGGACTGAGCGATGCGCAACTGGGGCTGTTGACCGGACTTGCCTTCGCGCTTTTCTACACAACACTTTCTATCCCGATCGCGCGTCTTGCCGACAGGTCAAACTGTCAATCGGCGTGCAAACGGGACCCCCTATCGGCGCGCAAAAGGGACCCCCTT
>CAZEHR010000013.1:0-101925 GCA_964512265.1 uncultured Sphingobium sp.
AGGGGGTCAATATTGGATGCCGATAGGGGGTCAAACTTCAATGCCGATTGACAGCCTCACCTGCCCGCGGCCTGAAAATGGGCGGAGCTCTGCATCAATGCAGATTTTGCTGGATGTCTGGAAGATTTCGAGCATGGCTAGACATCAGGAACAGCGCTCCCCTGCGTATCGCGTCGCCCCGGATGTCAGCCATTGCGGGGCTTAAGGTGGTGGAAGCGGCTGGTGCTCATTCCCAAGTGCCGCTCTCAAAGGAGGCCACCATGTGGGACGATCTGCAGTTGGATGAACAGGCGCGTGTCATATTGGCCGCGGCCGCACAGCGGACCAGTGGCGCTGTCCACCCGCTCATCATGCCGTTTACCGATTATGACAGCATAGAACGGACCATCGAACATCTGATCGCGCTCGACCTGCTGGTCGAACGAGCAGGCTCTGAAACCGAAATCGGCCGCAAGGATGGGCAAGGGACTTTTGTCGAGGAGTTTATAACGGCAAAAGGCCGCGCCGCCTTTGCCTGGTTCATCAAGAAGTCCGGCGACAAGAATTTGGCGCAATGGCCCACCCCTGAAGAAAGGAGAGAGCGGATCGGATCGCTGCTGGGTCGCGCTGAAGGTGCGAGCGTCAGCGAACTGCTGGCAGTCACCAACTGGTGCCCGCAGGAAGCCGATGCCCATTACACCTATTTCTGCGATCGGGGAGATTACGTGAGCAGGGAGGATCGCGAGGGAAGCATAATCCTCCAGGCAGTCCCAGTGCCTTTGCCGCGCTTTGCTAATGACTGACGATGCCCACCAACGCACGCATATGCCTTGCGGCCAGCGGGTCGCTTCAGTTCTCGTGTTTCTTCGCTCTCCTCTGGGAGTCTTTGTCCCTCTTTCGACCCGCCGCGCGCTGCGAGGGATGGACTAGCCGGTGCGCAAGACGCGATGCGAACAGCTCATCCCGCAGATAGAGCGTATCGAACTTCTCGCCCAACACCGGACAGCGGAACCTGAAGCGACCATTGACCTGCCGTACCAGCGGCAGATGCTGTACACGCGCCACGTTAGGATCGGCATAATCCCAGATCGCAAGCAGCTGCGGTTCTACGCCGAGCCAGTCTCCAATGAACAGGATCTCCTCAAAAGAATAGGGACGATCGCCCCAACACAATGTTTGAGCGCGGACATGGCCTTCGTTGAGAAGAGCGGGCGCCAGCCTATTGAGATTGAGTTCGGGGACTTTGAGGATCTGTTCAACCCGGTCAGGCCAACGATATTCCTTCGCGGCATCTACCTCCCTCAACTTCTTCCGCATCGACGGCGATTGGACAATCGCATACTGCGCCGCTCCACGCCCCAACTGAAGAGCCCGCTCGGTCGAAAGCCGATGAGGCGGCTTGGGCTCTTTGGGAGCAGGCTTCTTATCGGTTTTGATCACCGGGGGTTCCGTCAAATACCCTGGCCTGGCCACCGGCCTCAATCTGCGCAGATCCTCCAAGGCTATGACCACTCTGGCGTTTCGGAGAGATCGACTGAGCGAAGGATCGCCCTCGTTCCTATAATGCTCGCTGCAGCATCCTTTGCGATCGGAAACCACCAAATGGATCCGGCGCGCATTGCAGCAGTCACAGATAAAATAAGGACGCCGGGTTACGAATACGATCCGGACAGCGAACTCAAAAGTCGCGTCCCCAACTGTGCAGTTGAGCAGAAGCTTCTGCTTATTGGCATGGTAGGTTGCTTCGCAACAGAGACCCGGAACCTCCAGGGCAAAGGTTTCTACACGCCAGCTCGCTATGTCGAACAGCCCCTTCTTGCTGAAGGCAACGATCGGAATGACCGGCAGCGGATTTTCACACAGCAGCGGCCCCTTCTGCCTTCTTCGCATTTGCATCGACCCTCTGCTCGCACGATCCGCAGAAATGAAAACCTTTCTACCATGAAAATGGTCGCTTTTTCTATTATTAATGCGCTGCCTCTTATCTTTAACGCACCCGACCCACGGATTTCTGCGCTTTCTAAATTTTGAAAAGCGTTTGGTGCGAAGGGCATTAGGCAAACCGTACCTTGCGCAAGGGCGGCAGAGAAAATGGCAAAATCAGCCCGAAAAATAAAAGAAATCCGGCTCTCCGCGGTCCAGTTCGGAACCCCGGACGGCGCAGAACTGCGCCACTTTTAAGGCAATTTCAGCAGAGAACGGGAATAGGGCAGACTGTGTGGCGGAGCGGGAGGGATTCGAACCCTCGATACGCTTTTGACGTATACTCACTTTCCAGGCGAGCGCCTTCGACCACTCGGCCACCGCTCCGCATTGCACTGGAATGGGGGCGTCTAACGATTGATGTGCGTGCTGGCAAGCGGCTGGTCGCCCGCTCGGTGGCTTTTTCCGGCGTCGCTTAAACTCTATCCCGCCAGCGCCTTTTGCCGCCGCCGCTGCACAGAAGAACCGATGCCCATTCCTTCGCGATATTTGGCGACCGTTCGCCGGGCGAGGTCAAAGCCCTCCGCACGCAGCATCTCGACCAGCGTGTCATCGGACAGGATCTTGCGCGGGTCCTCCGCGCCGATCAGCGCCTTGATCCGGCTTTTCACCGCCTCGGCCGACACCGCTTCACCGCCGCTGGCCGAGGCGATGCCGCTGGAGAAGAAATATTTCAGTTCATACAAGCCGCGTGGGCAGGCGAGATATTTGTTGCTGGTGACACGGCTGATGGTGGATTCGTGCATGCCAACCGCCTCTGCCACTGTGCGCAGGGTCAGCGGCTTCAGGTGCGCCACGCCGTGGCGGAGAAAATCTTCCTGGCTTCGCACGATCTCGGTCGCGACCTTGATGATGGTCTTCTGCCGTTGATCGAGCGCCTTCACCAGCCAGTTGGCGCTGGTCAGGCAATCGGACAGCCACGCCTTTGACGCCTTGTCCTGCACCCCGCCCGCAAGCTCGGTATAATAACTCCGGTTGATGAGCACACGCGGCAAGGTGGCGCTGTTGATCTCGATCGCCCAACCCTTGCCCTGTGGCGTTACGAAGATATCGGGCACCACCGCGTGAGTTTCGTCTGAAGCGAAGCGCAGGCCGGGCTTGGGGTCATAGCCGCGCAGCTCGCGGATCATGTCCGCCAGATCTTCGTCGTCCACGCCGCAGATGCGCCGCAACTGGGGCAGTGCGCCTTTGGCCAGCAGATCGAGATTGGCGAGCAGCGCCGCCATCGCAGGGTCATGCCGGTCCGCCTCCTTTGCCTGCAGCGCGAGGCACTCAGCCAGCGAGCGCGCGCCCACGCCGATGGGGTCGAAGCTCTGAATCACGCCCAGCACCGCCTCCACCTGCGCCAGCGGTACCTGCAGCGCATAGGCCAGCGGCAGCAGCTCTGCCTCGAGATAGCCCGCCTCGTCGATCTGGCCGATGAGCTGGCCGGCGATAAGCAATTCGGCGCCAGCAAGACGCAGCCGCGCCTGATCCATCAGGTGCTCGTGCAACCCAATGCCGCCGCCTGCGAAGTTCTCGAAGTCCGGGCCATCCTCACTGAAGCCTTGAGCCGCGCCATCCATTCCCGAGGCGGAGATGCCTCCGGCCTCGCCGCGCGCAGGAGCGGGCGGTTCGCCGCTATCGTCCCCAAGCTCGGAGGCGCTGTCATTGTCGAGCAGATTGTCGGCGGAGACTGCATCGTCGCGCATCATCGCGTCGCTGGCCGCCTCCGCGTTCAACAGAGGTGTGTCCGATTGCGCTTCCGACTCGGGGGCCGCCTCGCCTTCCTGACCTGCGCCGCCGCGCGCCAGCTCCAACAGCGGGTTTTTCTCCAGCTCGCCCGCAATATAGGCCTCGATCTCGATATTAGACAGCGCGAGCAAGCGGATCGCCTGCTGCAGCTGCGGCGTCATCACCAGCGATTGGCTCTGCCGCAGGTCGAGCCGGGGGGTCAAAGCCATCTGTCAGCGCCCCCTGCCGCCATATTACATCGAGAAGCTTTCGCCCAGATACAGGCGGCGGACCTCGGCATTGGCAACCAGCTCTTCGGGGCTGCCCGCGAACAGCACCTTGCCATCGTAGATGATGCAGGCGCGATCGACGATCTCCAGCGTCTCGCGCACATTATGATCGGTGATGAGCACGCCGATGCCGCGGGTGCGCAACTGCTTCACCAGATCGCGAATGTCGGAAATGGACAGCGGATCGATGCCTGCAAAAGGCTCGTCGAGCAACACGATCGACGGATTGGCGGCAAGCGCGCGGGCGATCTCGCAACGGCGGCGTTCACCACCGGACAGCGCCATTGCGGCGGAATCACGCAGGCGGGTAAGGCCAAATTCACCCAAGAGCTCCTCCAGCCTGCGGTCGCGCTCCGCCTCATCCGGCTCGGCAAGCTCCAGCACCGCCAGAATGTTTTGCGCCACCGTCATGCCGCGAAATATCGAGGTTTCCTGCGGCAGATAGCCCAGCCCAAGAATGGCGCGGCGATACATCGGCAAACCGGTAATGTCGTGCCCGTCGAGCGCGATGCGTCCGCTGTCCGGCCGCACAAGGCCCATGATCGAATAAAAACAGGTGGTCTTACCGGCGCCATTGGGGCCGAGTAGGCCTACGACTTCGCCCTTTGCCACGGTGAGCGACACATCGGCGAGTACCGGGCGCCTGTCATAGCTTTTGGCGAGCGAGACTACTTCGAGTCCACCACGCGCTTTCAGTGCTGCGTCCGCCTGCGCGCCGGTCTGGCTCAGTCTGTCGATCACTGCAACATCATCCATGGCGCGTCTCTGTTTGCATAAACTTGGCTAAGGAGAAATGAAAATCTGCCGTTCGCTCTCAAACTGGCAAGCTTTGTGCATGGGCTCGACATGCAGTCAAGCCCCATACCCGCCGCAGTCGGCAGAAATGCGGCGCTACGCCCGGCAAATACTTTATTGGGGGGGGCTTTCCTGACGCTTGGGCACGGTGAAGGTGCCGGTCACGCGCCCGCCGCCACCTGCGCCGCCGCTACCCGTGGCACGCCCATCGACCTTGGAGAGACCGGTATTGAGGTCCATCACCAGCCTGCTGCCAGCGAGATTATTCGTGCCCTGGTAAAGGTGAACATTGCCCAGCAGGGTGATGATGCGGCGGTTGAGATCATAGATGCCGACGTCGCCCGTCGCGCGATCCTGCCCGCGCGTGACGCGCACATTGCCCGATGCGTCGATCCGCTGAATCTCCACACCACCGGCATTGGTGTAGGCGATCGTCATACGCGCGGCATCCAGCACAAGATTGCCCTGTGTAACATGCACATTACCGGACACGATAGCCCGGTCCGCCCGGTCCTGCACCTCGATGCGGTCAGCCGAGAAATCGACCGGGGCGCTGCTGTCATGTCCGCGCATGAGCTGCGCCTGCGCGGCGCCCCCCATTGCTCCGCCCGCGCCGATCCAAAGGGCACCAGCAAGCAGACAAAAGAGCGAGGCGATCGAGAAAGACCTGAGCATGATCAACGCCCTTTGCGGCGAATTTGCTCTATACGCAAGCGGGCATTACCATTGAGCGTCACGGTTCGCCCCTCCAGATCGGCCTGGAGATGATTGGCACTGAAGGTGCCGAGCGGCATGCGGCCGTTGACCGCACCCTGGCTGTTCATCGTCCGCTGCTTGAGGTCGATGTCCACATCGCGCGTGGTGAGCCGATACCCCCCTGCAGAGTTGATCTGGACCGGACCAACGACGCCGACCTGCTCAGTCTCCATAAAATAGCGTCCGGTCCCGGCCGTCATCACCGTTGGGCCGTCGGTCATCAATATGCGGGCTGAGAGGTCTTTCATCTCAACCACCGGCTCGCGCGAGGTTTTCTGAACGGCGGACCCGGCGCGAAGCGAAAACGGACGGCCTCTGCTGTCTTGCCCGCGATAGAGCGCCTCATTCACCTTCAGGCGCTCACCCGCCAGGTCGACCTCGCGCTTGTCGAGCAGGAAGCTGACCTCGCCCTGCATCGCGAAAGGCGCAGACACGAGAAAGGCGGCCAGCACGCCCACCGCCATCGGCAGCGCCCTCTTGAGCAGCCGCACCGTTTTGTCGTGCGATCCGCCGGGCAGCGCCCATAGCTGGCGAATAGTGCGCTGGCTGTCGGCTAGGCGCGACACGGCGGATCAAATATGCGCGAAGATGTCGATCTCTGGCCATCCGGCGAGATCGAGCTGCGCGCGCGCAGGGAGAAAATCGAAGCACGCCTGCGCCAGTTCCATCCGCCCCTCGCGTACCAGGCGGCGGTCCAGCTCCTCCTTCAGCGCATGGAGATAGCGCACGTCCGAGGCGGCATAGTCTCGCTGCGCGTCGGAGAGCACCGGCCCTCCCCAGTCAGAGCTTTGCTGCTGCTTACTAATCTCCTGGCCCAGAAGCTCTTTGACGATTTCCTTTAGGCCGTGCCGGTCGGTATAGGTGCGGCAGAGGCGCGAAGCGATCTTGGTGCAATAGACCGGGGCGACCTCAATACCCAGATAATGACGGATTGCGGCGATATCGAAGCGGCCGAAGTGGAATATCTTCAGACGGGCGGGATCGGCGATGATCGCCTTGAGGTTTGGCGAGTCATAGGCGCTGCCCGGCGCGAACCGCACCAGATGTTCATCCCCTTTGCCGTCGCTGATCTGCACTACGCAGAGCCTATCGCGCGGGGTGATGAGGCCCATCGTCTCGGTATCGATGGCGACCGGGCCGTCCGCCAGCACATCTGCGGGCAGATCTTCTTCGTGGAAATGGACTGTCATCTCATCCCCTTATCCGCCCAAAGGGAAAGACTCAACGGGACAATGTCCATCCGTTGTGCTCTTTCGATCGAGGACGGGACATGATAGAGCGGCTTCCACATAGGGATTGCGAGCATATGAACGACCTGACACAGACCCCCGAAATGCTGATCGGCGCTATGGCCGCCCGCGCTAAGGAGGCGGGCGCCTTCCTCGCCCTCGCGGATGATGCGGACAAAGCACGCGGGCTGGAGCTGGCGGCGCAGGCGCTACGCGATCATGCGGGTGACATCGTGCGCGCCAACGCGCAGGATATGGAAAACGCCGCCGCCAACGGCCTTTCGCCTGCGATGCTGGACCGCCTGCGGCTAGACGCCGCTCGCGTCGAAGCAACGGCGGCGGGTGTGGATCAGGTTGCGCATCTGCCCAATCCGCTAGGCGAGGTCATCGACGAGACCCGGCGGCCCAATGGCATGACGCTGCAGCGCGTGCGTGTGCCCTTGGGTGTGATCGGCATCATCTACGAGAGCCGCCCCAATGTGACGGCGGATGCGGCCGCTCTGTGCCTGCGCGCTGGCAATGCCGCAATATTGCGTGGCGGCAGCGAGGCGATTGAGAGCAACCGCGCTATCCACGCCGCCATGGTGGAAGGGATCGGCGCTGCGGGCCTGCCGGTAAATGCCATCCAGCTCGTCCCCACGACGGATCGCGCGGCGGTAGGCGCGATGCTGCGCGCGGCGGGCCTCATAGACCTCATCGTGCCGCGCGGCGGCAAGTCGCTCGTCGCGCGGGTGCAGGAGGAAGCGCGTGTTCCCGTGCTCGCGCACCTCGACGGCATGAACACGACCTATGTTCATGCCTCAGCCGACCCGGAGATGGCGCGTGCGCTCGTCCTCAACGCCAAGATGCGCCGCACCGGCATTTGCGGGGCCACGGAGACCGTGCTGCTCGACTCTGATTTTGCTAACGGTGCGGAGATCGTCGCGGCACTGCTTGACGCGAAGTGCGCGGTGCGCGGAGACGCCGCTGTGCAGGCAATGGACGCGCGCGTCACCCAGGCGAGCGAGGAGGACTGGGACACCGAGTATCTGGACGCCATCGTCTCTGCGGCACAGGTGAACGGGCTCGATGAGGCACTGGCCCACATAGCCGCCCATTCCAGCCATCACACTGATGCGATCATCGCGGAAGACGCGCAGGCTGCCGAGCGTTTCCTCAACGCCGTCGACAGCGCCATCGTGATGTGGAACGCCTCGACACAGTTCGCGGACGGCGGGGAGTTTGGCCTCGGCGCGGAAATCGGCATTTCCACCGGCCGTCTGCACGCGCGCGGCCCAGTCGCCCTCGAAGGGTTGACCACATATAAGTGGATCGTACGCGGCACAGGCCAGACGAGACCGTAAATCGCCGCCGGATAACTTGCGGCATTCATGCAGAAAATAGTTCGCTCTTGGAAAGAATCATGTTTATAGTGATTCTCTGACCGTATTGCGCGGCGGATTCTGCATGTTCTTCGTCCGACATGTTCATCCGGCTTTTATTGGGGCGAAGCGAAAGTGACTATCAGGGATGAGTTTCGATAGGGGACGCCGCGGACGCGGCAAAGACAAGCGTGACGGTTTCGGCGGCGACGATTTTGGCGGTTTCCCGGAGCCGGGTGGCGGGCGCTTTGGCGGCGGTTTCGGTGACAGGGGCGGGTTTGGCGATCGCGGCGGATTTGGCGGTGGCGGCGGTTTTGGTGATCGTGGCGCTGGCGGCGGCTTCCGCGGCGGTGGCGGCGGCGGCGCCCGTGGTGGCATGCCGGCCCAGGTTGTGGGCGAAGGCACCGGTGTCGTAAAATTCTTCAACGGACAGAAGGGCTTCGGCTTCATCGTGCGCGATGACGGCGGCGAGGACGTATTCGTGCATATCAGCGCGGTCGAGCAGGCAGGCCTGACGGGGCTCGCCGAGGGGCAGCCGCTCGGCTTCACGCTCGTTGACCGCGGCGGCAAGATTTCCGCCACCGATCTCAAGATTGACGGCGAGCCGCTCCCTGTGGTTGATCGCCCGCGTGAGCCGCGTGAGCCTCGGCCGGGCGGTTTTGGCGGCGGTGATCGCGGCCCGCGCCGCCAGCTGACCGGCGAGCATTCGAGCGGTACGGTCAAGTTCTTCAACGCGATGAAGGGCTTCGGCTTCATTCAGCGCGACGATGGCCAGCCAGATGCGTTCGTGCACATCAGTGCCGTAGAGCGCGCAGGCCTCCCCAGCCTTAACGAGGGCGATCGGCTCGATTTCGATATCGAGGTCGATCAGCGCGGCAAATATGCCGCTGTCAACCTGCAGGCGCGTTCGGAATAATCAAGCTTCCCGCCCCAACAGCGGGCTAAGATCAAGGGCCGGGACTTGGACAAGTTCCGGCCCTTTTGTTTTGTCAGCAAGGAGCGAGATCAGGCACCGCGCCCTGCCTCGAACAGGAACCAGGCGCGTTGCTCGGCCTGGTCAGTCCAGTCATCGACAATGCCTTCGGTGGCGTTGTCCCCCGCTTCCGTCGCCGCCTGCTTCACCGCACGAAAGCCCTCGACCAGCGCCAGATTATCCGCCCGCAGCTCATCCAGCATGTCCTTGGGGCTGACGAACTCAGCGTCATTGTCGCTTATGGTCTGACGGCGTCCTATGTCTCCGATTGACCGCAGGGTGACATTGCCGGTCTTGCGCACGCGCTCGGCAATCAGGTCCGTCACGGCAAGGATCTGTGCCGCCTGCTCATCGAACAGCAAATGATAATCGCGAAAATGCGGCCCTGACACGTGCCAGTGAAAGTTCTTGGTTTTGAGATAGAGCGCATAGCTGTCTGCCAGGACGCGGTTGAGCGCGTCGGCGACCGACAGCGTATCGTTGCCGCTGAGATCGGTCGGGGTCTTTAGTGCCTCGGGGACGGCGGCCCGCTTCTGTCTGGCCATATGCTCTTCCTTTCGCGGTGAGGGTGATGCGTCGCTGCGTGAACACGCTTATGCGACGAACCGTTTCATCGGTAAAATGAGTTAAAACGGTATCTGTAATCGTTCTTGTCGATTACACGAGGCGTAGGCCAGCCATGGCCGTCAAGAAAGCAGACAGCAGCATCAGGCCTCCCAGCCCTATGCTTATGGGGCGGCGCCATGCGGCCTCGTTTATCGAGCTACCCGCCCAACAGCCTAGCCCGCAGCCGATGCCGCCGCCAATACCGGCCATCCACGGATCCGCGAACAGCACCGCTATGCCCGCGATCAAAAGGGGCGTACTGCCACCAATGCAGGCAAGTAATAGTACCGCCGTTATCCAGATAAAGGCGGAGTTCCTTCCAGCCTTGCCCACGCTTCGCGGTGCAAAGAACAACCCTCCCCCCGCGAATCCCAGCGCTGCAGCGAAAAACAGCATCCGCGCTTCGGGCGTCAGCATCGGGGCGATCCAGCAGCCTGCAAGCGCGGCGATGAGCGCGTTGATTGCACAGGCGATCGTGAGGGCCGCGATCAAGCCGCTCCCCCGCACCCCATCCGCGCTAAGATCTCGATATACCCGCGCGGCCTTGCCTGCGCCTTCCACCAGCGCGCACAGGATCAGGGATAAAAGCAGCGCGTCCACGGGGCGCAACTATAGCGATGAAAGGTGGATCGGTTAATGCCCGATGCGCAGCGACAGTGCGGCAAGGAATACCTGGCTCGCTTCCGGGCTGGTGTCCTCGCTCTCGACCGCGTCCCGCATGATGTCGAGGTAGGACAGCACCACCGGGCCGAGGCCATGGCGGGCCAGCGCGGTTTCCAGTGTGGAGGCAATACGCTCGACAGGCTCCAGCCCATAAGCGCGGGCGTCGTGGCGGATGATGTCGATCTGCTCGCACATGCGGGGAAGGCTGATCGTGCCGCCTTGCGCCGCCAGCGCGTCGATTCGCGCCATCAGGCCGGACCGGACCATGTTCATCGCATCGTGCTGCATCACCACTGCCTCCCTGCCCCATTCGCAGAATGCGATCAAAGCGTTAACGGCCCGTAAAGTCCGAGAGTTACCGTGGTGTTGCGCCGCAAATTTTTCTCGCAAAACGGCGTGGCGGAGCGTCTGCCGGTTGACATCACGATGATTCTGCCGCATGGACCCGCGCTGAAACGGGCGGCTGGCTTTGCCGCCTTATTTTTTCTAACGGTTTATCAGAGGGAATCAGGTCATGGCGAAGCCAGCCACCGTCAAGATCCGGCTTGTCAGCAGCGCCGACACCGGCTTCTTCTATGTCACCAAGAAGAACCCGCGCACCCAGACCGAGAAGCTGAGCTTCCGCAAATATGATCCGGTCGCGCGCAAGCATGTCGAGTTCAAGGAAGCCAAGATCAAGTAAGACCGATCGGCCCTTGCCAAACGATGAAAACCCGGCCGCCGCGCCGGGTTTTTTCATGATACGAGGTTCAGCAACCCGCCCACAGTATCGACGAACTTCATCACCGAGATCGGCTTGGAGACATAGGCCTCCGCCCCGGCGGCGCGGATGCGGTCTTCGTCGCCCTTGCCCGCATAGGCTGTCACCGCCATCACCGGCACGCTGGCCAGTTCCGCATCGTCTTTCAGAGCGATGATCAGGTCGAGCCCGCTGATGTGCGGCAGATGGATATCCATGATGATGAGGTCAGGCTTGAACGACCGCGCCTCGTCCAGCACGGCCCGTCCGTCTGACACAGCGCGCGTCTCGTGCCCATGCGCCTTCAACAGGTCGCAAAAGAGCTTGAGGTTGAGTTCGTTGTCCTCGACAACAAGAATGCGTTTCGTCACCTGTCACCCGGAATATGGCGGCGATGCCGCAGTCTACGCCCACACGATAGAAAGGCATTCATGCGCGCGGAAAATGGGAATGGCAATGCGGAGGAAGCCGAGACGCTGGCATTGCGCGCCCTTGGGTGGGTTTTGTGCGACGACCGGCGCGCGCAGCGGTTGCTGGCGCTGACCGGGCTGGAGGCGGAAGACCTGCGGCGCCATGCCGGCGAGCCCGCGACGCTGCGCGCTGTCATCGGCTTTCTGCGCGCGCATGAGCCTGATCTTGTGGCTTGCGCGCAAGAGCTGGGCCTCGCGCCGGAGCGGCTGGCGAACCTGGAGAGGGAATTGAAGGCATGACCCGCCCCCTCATCATCACCGATTGCGACGAGGTGCTGCTCCATATGGTCGTGCCGTTTCGCGACTGGCTGGACGAGGTGCATGAGGTGCACTTCGATCTCTCCAACCACAGCTTCGTCGATGCGCTGCGCCGCAAGGCCTGCGGCACGGTGCTGGAGGTGGGGGAAGTGTGGACGATGCTGCGCGCCTTCTTCGGCACGGAGATGCACCGCCAATATCCGATTAACGGCGCGCTGGAGACACTCGCGCGTCTGTCTGCGATCGCCGACATCGTCGTGCTCACCAACATCGGTGAGGCGGAGCATGAGGGGCGGATCGCGCAGTTGCGCAAACTCGGCGTGGAACATCCGGTGCACTGGAACCAGGGCGGCAAGGGCGCACCTGCCCGACGCCTGATCGATGAATATGCGCCAAGCGCTGTTTTGTTCGTCGATGACCTTGCCCAGCATCACGCCTCGGTGGCGGAGCATGCGCCGGAGGCGTGGCGGCTGCATATGGTAGGCGAGCCGCTAATGGCGCCCCATATCCCCCCCGCTCCCGCAGCGCATGCGCGGATCGATTCCTGGGCGGCGGCGGAAGGCTGGATCAGGGAGCGGCTGGCGCAGGGCAGGGCGGCGGCGTGAGCGGACGGGCGGAGTTCCTGACCCGACGCGACTATGCCCATCGCGGGCTGCATGGCGGGGACGAAGGCCTCATAGAAAACAGCCTGCCAGCCTTTGCCGCCGCACTTGATGCGGGCGTCGGAATGGAGTGCGACGTGCGCCTGTCGGCGGATGGAATCGTCTATGTTTTCCACGATGAAACGCTGGATCGGCTTACGGCGAAAAGTGGCGCATTTGCGCGATATTCGGGGCAGGAGCTGGGTGCCATACCGCTCATCGGAAATGGCGGGCCTATTCCAACATTGCACGCGCTGTTGGAAGCTGTTGCAGGGCGCCAGCCGCTGCTGATCGAGATCAAGATCGACGGGGTCGAGCCGGTCTCCCCCTTGTGCGCGGCGGTCGAGGCGGATCTGCGCGGATACACCGGGCCGGTCGCCATCATGTCGTTCGATCCGCGCGTGGGGCGCTGGTTTGCCACTCACGCGCCGCAGGTGGTGCGCGGGCTGGTCGTCACCGAGGAGGGCAGCAAAGGCTGGTGGGGCCATCTGAAACGCACGCTAGCGATGCTTCACGCCAAACCCGACTTCCTCGCCTACGATATTCGCGATCTGCCGAGTCCGTTTGCCACGCGCGCCCGACTGGAGGGCGTTCCGGTGCTAAGCTGGACGGTACGCACCGCGGAACAGTGGCAGACGGTGCGCCAGCATGCCGACGCCGCGATCTTCGAGGGTGAGGCGCTGCCACGCCATGGCTGAGGGCGAACCGACCCCCGAAGGCGGCCTCATCGCGCGCACGCTGGAGGGCGTTTCCGCGCTCGACGCCGCGTTGTGGGATGCCTGTGCGAAGACCGACGATCCGTTCCTCTCCCACAGTTTCCTTTCTGCTCTGGAGGAATCAGGCAGCGTCGGCCCCGGCACCGGCTGGCAGGCCTCACCCATCGTCATCGAGGACGCCGCCGGAGCGCCGCTTGGCGCCCTGCCCGCCTATTTCAAGGGGCACAGCCAGGGCGAATATGTGTTCGACCACACATGGGCGGATGCGTGGCAACGGGCGGGCGGCAAATATTACCCCAAGCTCCAGATCGCCGTACCGTTCACGCCGGTGACCGGCAGGCGCCTGTTGGTCGCCAAGGACGCCGCGCCCGCCATCGCCTCCGGCCTCATCGCCGCCGCCGAGCAGTTGACGGCACAGCAGAGCCTCAGCTCCGCCCACGCCACCTTCATCGCGCCCGAGGAAGTGCCGCTGTTCGAGGCGGCTGGCTGGCTGATCCGCGAAGACAGCCAGTTTCACTTCACCAACGAGGGCTACGCCGATTTCGACGACTTTCTTGCCCGCCTTTCCAGCGCCAAGCGCAAGACGCTGCGCAAGGAGCGGGCGCGGGCGCAGGAGGGGCTGGAGATCGTGCACCTCACCGGCGATGCGATCCGGCCGGAGCATTGGGACGCGTTCTGGGCATTCTATCAGGATACCGGGTCGCGCAAATGGGGGCGGCCTTATTTGACGCGCAGCTTCTTCGATCTGATCGGCGCGCGCATGGGCGAGAGCATCCTGCTCATCCTCGCGCTGCGCGACGGACGACCGATCGCGGGCGCGCTCAATTTCATCGGCGCGGAGGCGCTGTATGGCCGCTATTGGGGCTGCGTGGAGGATGTGCCCTTCCTCCACTTCGAACTATGCTATTATCAGGCGATCGACTTTGCGCTCGCGCGGTGCCTGAAGCGGGTGGAGGCAGGCGCGCAGGGCGGGCACAAGCTGGTGCGCGGCTATGCGCCGGTGCCGACTTACTCGGCCCATCATATCCCGCACCCCGATTTCCGGCGGGCGGTGGCGCAATTCCTGCGCCAAGAGCGCGCGGCGGTCAGCCAGGACCGGGAATGGCTGGCGGATCGAACGCCGTTCAAGAGGGAAGATTAAAGGATCAAGCGGCGTAGCGGGTGGCCGATGTCGCGCCCAGCCATGCGCGGGCGAGGCGTTGCGCTTCGGCAATCTCCCGCGCGGTCATTTCCTCGGCGACTTCGGCGCGCATCGCCTGCCCCTCTTCGCTGCCCGCGAGCGCCGCGAGGTTCAGCCATTTGTGCGCCTCGATAAGATCTATCTCGACCCCCCCGGTGCCACAGCTATAGGCGATACCGAGTTCATAACATGCCTGCGCGTCACCGCGCGCCGCCTCCGCCAGACGGCTTTCGATCAGGAACTGTGCGGACTTCATGCTATTTGCCACAAGCCACTCCTCACTCCGATATGAAGAGGAGATTTGCGAATCATGGCTAAGATAAGGTTAACGACGAGGCGAACGCCCAACGGCTCGTCGCAATGACCTGAAAGCGTTACATTAAAGTGAACGGACGCCCGGCGCGCTCACGGCCATATTGTCTATGAGCCGCGTTGCTCCCAGCCGCGCGGCGACCAGCAGACGCGCGGGTGCAATGATAATGCGGATCGGCTGGAGGCTGCCCGCGTCCACCAGCTCGACATAGTCAACGGGTCCGAAGCCAGCCGCCCGCAGCCGGTCGTTCACGCTGGCGAGTGCCCCGGCCACTTCCGCCCCCGCTTCCAGCGTAGCAACGGCCTCCTGCATCGCATTGGGCAGCGCCACCGCCCGCGCGCGCTCCTCGGCGGTCAGATAGGCATTGCGGGATGAGAGCGCGAGGCCATCGTCCGCCCGCGCCGTCTCCACGCCGATGATCTCCAGCCCCATATCGAGGTCCGCCGCCATCCGCCGGATCACAGCAAGCTGCTGGAAATCCTTCTGCCCGAACAGCGCAACATCAGGCCGCACCTGGTTGAACAGCTTCGCCACCACCGTCGCCACGCCATCGAAGTGGCCAGGCCGCGCCGCGCCGCACAGCCCCTCGCTGACGCCGCTGACCGAAATCGTCGTGGCAAAGCCTGCGGGATACATCGCCTCAACCGTCGGCGCCCACAATATCGCAACGCCTTCCGCCTCCAGCAGCGCCGCGTCGCGTGCCTCCTGCCGGGGGTAGGCATCCAGATCCTCGTTCTTGCCGAACTGCATAGGATTAACGAAGATCGAGGCGACGACATGGTCCGCATGGTCCCGCGCCTTGCGCACAAGGCTCATATGCCCCTCGTGCAGCGCGCCCATGGTGGGCACCAGCGCGACCCGCCCTCCCCCAGCCTTCAGAGCGGAAATAGCCGAGCGGAGCGCGGGAACGTCACGGACTATTTGCACGGGCGATTTGCCTCCGTTAAGGGTCTGACACAGTGCCGTCGCACTGCATAGCCATCACCGGGGGGAGACGGAAGTCAGCATGTCGGGTTCGCAAGCGCATATCATCGTTTTCGCCAATGAAAAGGGCGGCACCGGCAAGTCCACCACCGCCGTGCACACCGGCGTCGCACTCGCCAGCATGGGCCACAAGGTCGCGATGCTGGACCTCGACCCGCGCCAGCGCACGGTGACGCGCTATCTCGAAAACCGCACCGAAACCGCCCGCCGCCGCGAGATAGCCCTGCCGACGCCGATTTTCCGCGTGTTTGACGGCACGCGCGAGGACGACCTCGATTCGGCCTACAAGGGCCTTGCCGAAGGCATGGACTTCCTGATCGTCGACACGCCCGGCCGCGACGACGCCTATGCCAAATATATGGCCGCGCGCTCCAACACGCTCGTCACGCCGATGAACGACAGCTTCGTCGATTTCGACCTCATCGGCCAGGTCGATGCCGAGAGCTTTAAGGTAAAGCGCCTGTCCTTCTATGCCGAGCTGATCTTCGAGGCGCGCAAGACCCGCGCCAAGGCGGATGGCGTGACGATCGACTGGGTGGTGCTGAGGAACCGCCTGCAACATTTGGAGGCGCGCAACATGCGCCGGGTGGGTGAGGCGCTGATCGAACTCTCGAAGCGCGTCGGCTTCCGCGTGATACCCGGCCTGTCCGAGCGTGTTATCTTCCGTGAGCTTTTCCCCTCGGGCCTTACCCTGCTCGACAAGGGGCATCTGGGCGATCTGGGTTTCAGCCACCTCGCCGCGCGGCAGGAGCTGCGCGAAATGGTGACGGGCCTTGCCCTGCCGCTGGTGGAACAGCGCGCCGAAGCCGGGTTGAGCGCCGCCTGATGGGATTCCTCGCGCTGGTCCTGATCGGTTTTGCGGGCTGGCTGATCTTCACCGGCAGGCTGGCGCGGCTTACCGGCAAGGACGGCATGATGCTGGGGCTGGCGATCGTCGGCGCGGTGATGATTGCGCGCGGCGGCAAGTTCTGGGGCGCGATCCCGCTCGGCATAGCCGCGCTTTACGCTATGCGGCGCTGGTCCGCACTCCGCCCGCGCGCCGTGATTGCCGAGCCGCAGACCGTGAGCGAGGCGCGCGCCTTGCTGGGGGTCGGCGCGGACGCCACCGCAGACGATATTCGCGCCGCCCACCGTCGCCTGATCGCCAAGATCCACCCCGATGCCGGGGGAACCGAGGCTCTGGCAGAGAAAATTAACGAGGCCCGGTCCATATTGCTGCAACATCTCTCCACCAGAGACGTTTGACGCCATTCGATAAAGACAAGTCGCATCCGCCAACCTTCACCAAGACCATGCAGGATTTCGATGACCCACAATTTCCACCCCACCACCCTTCGTGAATATGACATCCGCGGTATCATCGGCGAGACGCTGGGCGAGGATGACGCCTATGCCATCGGCCGTGGTTTCGGCACCCTCATCGCCCGTGCGGGCGGGAATAGCGTGGCGGTGGGCTATGACGGTCGCGTCAGCTCGCCGGTGCTGGAGGCAGCGCTGGTAAAGGGCCTCAACGACAGCGGCATTCACGCGGTGCGCGTGGGCATGGGGCCGACCCCGATGCTATATTATGCCGAGGCTACGGAGCAGGTGGATGGCGGCATCCAGATAACCGGCAGCCACAATCCCGCCAATTATAACGGCTTCAAGATGGTATTTCAGGGCCGCCCCTTTTTCGGCGCGGATATCCTGGGTCTCGGCAAGATGGCGGCGGAGGGAGACTGGGTCTCCGGTAGCGCCGGATCGACCCAGATCGACATCATGGACCGCTATGTCGCGCGCCTGCTCGAAGGATTTGACGGGCAGGCGCTGCGCATCGGCTGGGACGCCGGCAACGGCGCGGCTGGCCCTGTGGTCGAGAAGCTAGTCAAGCTGCTGCCCGGCGAGCATTTCACGCTGTACACCGATGTTGACGGCAATTTTCCTAACCATCATCCCGATCCTACCGAAGAGAAGAATCTGGAAGACCTGAAAGCGCTTGTCGCGGAGAAAAGCCTCGATTTCGGAGTCGCTTTTGACGGCGACGGTGACCGGATCGGCGCGATCGACGGCGAAGGCCGGGTGATCTGGGGTGACCAGCTGCTCGCCATCTATGCCGAGGCGGTGCTGCGCGAGGTGCCCGGCGCCACGATTATCGCGGATGTGAAGGCCAGCCAGGCGCTGTATGACCGCGTAGCGGAGCTGGGCGGAGAGCCGCTGATGTGGAAAACGGGCCATAGCCTGATTAAATCCAAAATGAAGCAAACTGGAAGCCCCCTTGCGGGGGAAATGAGCGGCCACATCTTTTTCAAGCATGAATATTACGGCTTTGACGACGCGCTCTACGCCGCCGTGCGCCTCATTCGGGCGGCAGGAACGCTGGGCAAGAGCGTCACCCAGCTGCGCGGAGAAATGCCCGCGATGGTGAACACACCGGAAATGCGCTTTCAGGTCGACGAGAGCCGCAAATTTGCTGCGGTCGACGAAGTGCTGTCCCGCTTGAAAGAGGCGGGCGCTGAAGTGAACGACACCGATGGTGCGCGCGTCAACACTGCGGATGGCTGGTGGCTGCTGCGCGCGTCGAACACGCAGGACGTGCTGGTCGCGCGGGCCGAGGCAAAGGACGAGGCGGGGCTGGAGCGGCTGATGGCGCAGATCGATGAACAGCTTGGCCTGTCCGGCATCAAGCGCGGGCCGCAAGCGGGACACTGATTGGGGGCCGTTCGCCCTCAGCCGTATATGGCTAGTATCGATCCGTCAGCGCATCGATTGCCGCCCACCCGTGGGCACCGAGCGGCTTGAGGCGGCGAAAGCGCAGGCGGGTCAGGCCACCGAGCGCGATTACCGGGCAATGCGCCCGTCCCGCCAGCCCGGCGAAACGCCAGAGGCCCAGGGTTCGCGCCCCTAGGTGAGAGCGTGTCGGAAAGACCGGTGAGACGAAAATGGCGTCCGCGCCGGCGCGCTGGGCGGCGACTAGTTCCCGCATGCTGTGCACGGCCAGGGAAACCAGGCCGGACTGGATGCCACGGTGGCGGAAGGGGGCGTGGGCCGGGCAATGGACCCCTTGAGCGCCCCGGCCCGGTCGATCGCCTGCCGCCAGCAGGAGTAGGCCGCGCCGCCGCGCGAGAGCTGCCACCTCGGCGAACAGCGCGCGCCGCGCCGCGCGCGCCAACCCGTAATGGCGAAAGACGATACCGGACTTGCGCGGCAAACGCGTAATGGCGCGCAGCAGCGCCGCATCGTCCACGCGCTCATCCGTGAACAACCACAAGCGCGGGAGGTCGGAAGGGGACTGGCGGCGAGGCATGTCGCCCTCTATAGCGGCGCCCATGGACCAATCCACCCTCGAAACGCCCACCCTGACCCCGCTAGCCGAGGTGCGCGGCCGCATCGCCAAAGCCGCCGCGCTCGCCGGGCGCAGCGCCGACGACGTGACTCTGATCGCCATCTCCAAGACGCATGGGGCCGAGGCGATCCTGCCCTTGCTGGAGCAGGGCCAGCGCCATTTCGGCGAGAACCGGGTGCAGGAGGCGCAAGCCAAATGGCCCGATCTGCGCGCGCGCTATCCGGACGTCACGCTGCACCTCGTCGGCCAGCTGCAAAGCAACAAGGCGGCGGAGGCAGTCGCGCTGTTCGATGTGATCCATTCGCTTGACCGGACGTCGCTTGTTTCCGCGCTGGGCAAGGCGATGGCGGCCGCGGGGCGGCGGGTGCCGTGCTTCGCGCAAGTTAATAGCGGCGAGGAACCGCAGAAGGGCGGTTGCGCGATTGCCGATGTGCCGGGCTTGCTCGCTGCGGCGCAGAAGGCCGGTATTCCCGTCATGGGCCTCATGTGCGTGCCCCCGGCCGATGTTGAGGCCGCACCCTATTTCGCGCTGCTGGCTAAGTTAGCGCGCGAGGCGGGGCTTGAAGGCCTCTCGATGGGCATGTCCGGCGACTATGAGACGGCGATCATGCTCGGCGCGACCCATGTGCGCGTCGGCTCCGCGCTGTTCGGCGCGCGGGAATAGGGTAGACGCGAAAAAGGCCGCCCCGGTATCGAGGCGGCCTTCCGTCGACTAGCTCAGCTCAGAACTTGCCGCGAATGGTGATGCCGTATGTGCGCGGCTCGGCCAGATAGGCGGAGAACATCTGGTTTGCCATAACCACCGATGCCGGAGGAACGCCGCAGGTGCTGCCGAACTGGCCAGTCGTTGAAGTGCAGGGGCTGCTGCCCTGCAACGGCGAGTTAAACGCAACCTGTGTATATTTGGCGTTGAAGATGTTCTGGCCCCAGAACTCTATCGCCCATTTTTGCTCCGGCCCGCGAATGCCGATGCGCGCGTTCCACACGTCATAGCCGTCCTGCGTCTTCTCCGGGAACAGGTCAGAGCCGGTGTTGTAATCGCTGGTCATGCGGCCGTCGATGTAGAAAAGGCCGGAAAGGCCGGACGAGCCGATGTCCGGCGTCCAGGCAAAGCTTGCGGTGGTGACGAACTCCGGGGCGTTGCTGTTGAGATTGCCGGGCAGCAGGAACAACGCCGTGTCGAGTGGGGTCCGGCCGTCGCTGCTGCCGACCAGACGCTTGGCGAACTTGGCCTTGGCATAAGTGAGGCCACCACTGACACGCACAGTGCGGACCGGCGAAGCGCTAAGTTCCACTTCTATGCCCTGGCTGACGAGGCCGGGTTTCACGTCCTTCTTGGAGCAGGTGCGGCTGGCGGAAAGCGCGGCGTCGCACCCGTTGATGTTCTGCACGACGAAGCTCGTACCGTTGAAGGTGTTGAGCTGGAAGTCCTTGAACTCCTGCCGGAAGGCGGCAATGTTCGCGCTCCAGCTACGAGTGGAATATTTCATGCCTAACTCGTAGGCGTCGACTTTTTCGGCCGCAAAGCGCAGGGTCGAAGCGCTGGTATTCGCATTGGTGCGCGCCTGGAAATAAGTTCCGGGCGAAGATGTAAGGGGCGACAAGCCATCGTTGCCCAGTTCGAACCGGTCTAGGTTATAGCCACCAGCTTTGTATCCGCGAGAAAAGCTGGCGTAGACCAAAGTATCGCGGGTCGGTTTGTACGAAAAAACCGCGGTGCCAGACAGCTCGTCGTCCGAAAAGCTATCATTGAGATTGAGGGCCGCGAGCTGTGGGCTGCTGTTGCCTAGGCAGCCGAGAGTGAGAATGCCTTGCGCAAGCGCGGCAGCACTGCCGAGTGCAGAGGTTGTTGCCAGCGTCGGCAGGCTGGTTGCCTGCAATCCTGCGCATGTCGCGTTATTATTGGCGAAGCTGGCGCGGAACTTCTTCTTCTCATGAGTCCAGCGCAGACCCACCGTCAGATCAAGCTTGTCGGTGATGTGCACGATGTTGTGCGTGAAAGCGGCAAGGCTCTCGCTATTCTGCCGATATCGTGCATCGGTGTCGCCCGCGCCATTGGGAATAAGCGTCAGCGCGGTAAGACCGTTGGCAAGACCGGCAGCAATGGTGCTGGCACCCGGAACACCGGCATTCGTTAGCGCTGCATTGAGGCTCGCCTGTGTACCGGCGATCAACGACCCGATGTCGGGCGTTGCGATATTAAGGTCGTTGGGCAGGCCGCAAAGCGCGATCTGTCCCGCCGTCAAATTCGGGGTCGCGCTCGAACCCGCCATCAGGCGACACGCCGCGAAATTACCATAATTTCTGCCGAAGCGGATATTGTCCACCAGAGTCAGCTTTTCATTGGAATAATATCCGCCGACCAGCCAATCGAGCTTACCCTCAAACGCCTCGCCTTGCAGGCGCAGTTCCTGCGTAAAGGTCTTGAACTGGCGATAGGTGTTGGGATCACGATAGAGAATGTCTGCGCGATTATAGTCATAGTCGCCATAATCGCTCGACTTGTAGTCGCGATAGGCGGTGATGCTTGTCAGCTTCGCGCTACCAAAGTCATAATTGACTTCGCCGGAAAGACCCCAGTCCTTCAGCTTCGACACATAGTCCCTGCCGGCGGAAATGCTGGTTGTACGGCTATAGGGATTGGGCATAGCAGGGGTCGATCCGGGTGCAATCGCGTTGAGGATCGTGGCGATGCGGTTCGGCTGGGTCGTCCCGTTGGGCAATCGCTCCCGCGTCGAAATATACACCGCCGCGCAGCAGCTTTCATCGCGGTTCGTATAGTCGCCGATCAGGCGGATCGAAAGCGCGTCATTGGGTTCCAGCAGTGCCTGCCCCCGCAGGAAATAGCGGTCTCGGTCATTGGCGTCGCCCACCTTGTTGCCTGCCGCGTCGACGAGCTTCATGAAGCCGTCGCGCTGGCTCCACACGCCGTCCATCCTGAGCGCGATCTTTTCGCTCACCGGGCCGGTGACGCTACCCGAGACGCGCCAATAGTCGTAATTGCCATAGGTGATTTCGCCCTTGGCGCCGAATGTGAACTCCGGCCCCTTGGAGACGATGTTAATGAGCCCCGCGGATGCGTTGCGGCCAAAGAGCGTGCCCTGCGGCCCGCGCAACACCTCGATCCGCTCGATCTCGCCGAGGTCGGTAAGGCCAGCGCCGGTGCGCGAGCGATAAACGCCGTCGATGAACACCGCGACCGAGCTTTCGAGGCCGGGATTATCGCCCACGGTGCCAACGCCGCGAATACGCGCGGAGCCATTGGCTTCGGAGCCGGTAGAGGAAACCAGCAGCGACGGCGCAAGCTGATTGAGCTGGCGTATGTCGTTCGCTCCGCTGTTTTGCAGGCTGGCGGCGGTGACGGCGGAAACGGCGATCGGCACATTGGACAGCGGGCTGGCGCGCCGGGTTGCGGTGACGATGATGACGCCTTCCTCCTGGGGGGCTTCGTCAGCGGCGGCTGGCGTGGTAGGATCGGCAGTTGTCTCTTGGGCCTGCGCTGAAATGCTGAAGGCAATGGCTGCCACTGCAGCGCCGCGAGCGAAAATCTCAAGGCTCTTCTTCATGATGCACCCTTCCATTTATATATGATCTCTGGCGGATCGTTGATTATGAGACAAATATGGCTCATTTTAGCGGCAAAGCAACCTGCATGACCGGATTTTACAGCATTTTTACTCTGCTTTCTCCTTGAAACGTGCAGGAAAGCCACACTGTGCCACGCCATATTGTCAGCGCCTGCCCAGATGCCCTAACGAACGGGTCATGACAGCAATCGAAACACCCGGAAAGCCGGTAACAACCCCTATCCGCATCGCCGCGCTCTATCGATTTGCCCGGTTCGATGACCCGGCCGCATTGCAGCAGGAGATCAAGCTGTGGTGCGCGAGCTTGGATATCCGGGGTACGCTGCTGCTGGCGCGGGAGGGGATCAATGGCACGGTTTCCGGAGCGGACGCGGCGATCGCAGCGCTCGTGGCGCGTCTGCGCGGATTGCCGGGATGCGCGGATCTGGAGGTTAAATACGCCTGGGCCGAGGAACATCCGTTCAGGAAGATGAAGGTGAAGCTCAAGCGCGAGATCGTGACGATGAACGCCGGAGAGGTCGATCCCGCGCGCAATGCAGGGCGATATGTCGAGCCGCAAGACTGGAATGCGCTCATTACAGACCCGGACACCATCCTGATCGACACACGCAATGATTACGAGGTCGCGGTCGGCACCTTCGCGGGTGCGATAAACCCCGACATCCAGAATTTCAGCGAGTTTCCAGCGTGGCTGGCGCGTGAGCAGGCGCGATGGGAAGAGGAAGGCCGCGCGGCCCCCAAGGTTGCCATGTTCTGCACCGGGGGCATACGCTGCGAAAAGTCGACGGCGCTCGCAAGGACCATGGGGCTGGGTGAAGTCTATCACCTCAAGGGCGGCATTCTGCGCTATCTGGAGGAACTGCCCGAAAATCAGAGTCTTTGGCAGGGCAACTGCTTCGTGTTCGATGAGCGGGTGTCGGTGGGCCATGGGCTTGAGCCATCGGGAGATCGGATGTGCGCGCTCTGCGGTTGGCCCTATGGAGCGGACGAGCCGCACGCGTGTGCCGGGAAGGCCAAAAAAAAGCCGCCCCGGAGGGCGGCTGAAAGTTTTTAGGAGAGGATGCCTGAAAGGCACAGCCCTTTTGGATTCTGACCGGGTTTTTCGCAAGTGCGAAACAGCGCCTCGCGATTGCAAAATATGCACTCGCCCAGTTTTTCTTGTGTTTCCGTAGAGTTATCGCCGGAATAATCCCTAGGGGCGACTTAACAAGGCGTTAAAAAAAGCGTCATTTTGGCGGTTGTGCACCGCTCGCATACCCCCGATTCGCGAGGACGAGGCCGGATAGCAGAGTGATTCTCGGGGACAGGAGCCGCAAAGACAGGGCATTACCAGCCCTGTGAGCCACCAGATGTCAGAACTTGAACTTGGTGCCCACGAACACCGCCTGATCATCCTGCTTGCCGTCGGTGATCGGCGCGAGGCGGCTCTCCGGGCCTTTATAGCGCACGCCCGCCGTTACATTGAGGTTGCGGGTGAGCGAATAGCTGCTGCCGATCGCCACGCTGAGCTTGCTCTCGCCAGCAAGCGTCTGGGGCGCGGTGCCCACATCGCGCTTGGCATCAAGCTGAACGTCGGCCTTGAGCCGGGCCGGTTTGCTCTCCAGCGAGAAATTGCCCATCCCCGGCAGATCGGCAACAACGGGATCGAGCTGCTTGCTACCCATCTTGTCCGGCAGGGCGAACTTGCGCCAGCCGCGCGATGCATCGAGATTGAAGGCGAGCGGCGCGATACCGAGCGGCGTGGCGCGGTCGTCCCCGCGCCCGGCGCCTCGGTCGGCGCGCACGAGCACGGTGATGGAACGGCGGCCGCTCAGCGAGCCACTGGTCGGCGTAAAACGGAACTGGTTGCCGCCACGCTTTAGCACCGCACGGGCATAAGCAGAGCTGAGCTTGGGGTCGTGTATAGCGGGCGTGAAGGAGGCGATGCTTCCCAGCTCGCCAAGAGAAACCGGCACTGAGCTACGCAGGCGAAGCAGATCGCCGACGGCACCCAGCGCGGGTACTGCCGCGGCCAGCGTAACGCCCGCGATCAGCGTGTATCCGATATGCTCCCTGAACCCGGCCATCTCTCGTCCGACTCTTATGGCTTGCTTGCGCGATGATATGCCAATTTCCGCGAAAGCGCCAGCATAACGGCGAATATTTTTGCGTTGTGGCCGATCAGCCACGGCGAGCGCGGGCGGTCCGGCCACGACGCAGTTTTACAGGAATCGCATCAGGGCACTAAAGCTTGCCGAATGATGCCGGGCGGCTATAGAAGCAGCAAACTCGTGCTGCGGCTGTACCCCCTGCCCGCCGCCCAGACTGGAAAGTGCGCCATGACATTGCAGTTCCCCACTCGTCTCCTTGCCTCTGCCGCGATCGTCTTCGCGCTGGGCGGGCTTGCCGCCTGCTCGGGCGGCAACAAGCGCCCCAAGGCGGATCTGGCCGCATCGAAGGTGACGACGATCGGCGTCAACGCCTATCTGTGGCGCGCGAGCCTTGAAACGCTCTCGTTCATGCCACTGGTGCAGACCGATTCGAACGGCGGCGTGATCGTGACGGACTGGTACGCCAACCCCAATGCGGCGGGTGAACGCATGAAGGTGACGGTGACCATCCTCGATCAGGATCTGCGCGCCGATGCGCTGCGCGTCGCCGCCAGCCGCCAGGTGAACCAGAACGGCCAGTGGGTCGAGGTGCCGGTTCAGGCCGCGACGGTGCAGAAGCTCGAGGAAATCATCCTTACCAAGGCGCGTGACCTGCGCCGCATGGCGATCGGCGAGCAGGACTGATCGCCCCGCTTTCAGCTGTGTTACAATGAGCCGGGGCGTCGGCGGATGCGCCCGGCGGGGAGCATGACGAACAATGCAAAGGCGCTTCAACCCGCTGGACGCGGACGCCAAATGGCAGCGCATATGGGACGAGAAACAGAGCTTTCGCGCTGACGACGCTTCGCCCAAGCCGCGTTCCTACGTGCTGGAGATGTTCCCCTACCCCTCCGGCCGCATCCACATCGGCCATGTGCGCAACTACACGATGGGCGACGTGCTGGCCCGCTTTCGCCGCATGCGCGGATATGAAGTGCTGCACCCGATGGGGTGGGACGCGTTCGGCATGCCCGCCGAGAATGCCGCGATGGAAAAGAAGGTCCATCCCGGCGACTGGACGCGATCCAACATCGCCAACATGAAATCGCAACTAAAGCGCCTCGGCTTCGCGCTGGATTGGAGCCGCGAGCTGGCGACCTGCGAGCCGGACTATTACGGGCAGGAACAGGCGCTGTTCCTCGATCTCTATGAAGCGGGCCTCGTCTATCGCAAGGAGAGCGCGGTCAACTGGGATCCGGTCGACATGACCGTGCTGGCGAACGAGCAGGTGATCGACGGCAAGGGCTGGCGTTCCGGCGCGCCGGTGGAGAAGCGCAAGCTCAGCCAGTGGTTCCTCAAGATCACCCAGTTCGCGGACGATCTGCTCGAAGGCTTGAGCAGCCTCGATCAGTGGCCGGACAAGGTCAAGCTGATGCAGGAGAACTGGATCGGCAAGTCGGTCGGCCTGCAGTTTTCCTTCAAGCTCGACCGTGCGGTGGGCGATGTGGACAGCCTCGAAGTCTTCTCTACCCGGCCTGACACGATTTTCGGCGCGAGCTTTGCTGCCATCGCCGCCGATCATCCGATCGCACTGGAACTGGCGAAGGCGGACGCCAATCTCGCCGCCTTTGCCGACGAATGCCGCAAGACCGGCACCGCCGCCGCTGAAATCGAGACGCAGGAAAAGCTGGGATACGACACCGGCGTTTCGGTGATCCATCCGTTCACCGGAGCCAAGTTGCCGCTGTTCGTCGCGAATTTCGTGCTGATGGAATATGGCACCGGCGCGGTGATGGCAGTGCCCGCGCATGACCAGCGCGACCTTGATTTCGCGCGCAAATATATGCTCGCCACACCGCGCGTCGTCTCAGCCGATGGCAAGGATACGCCGGTCAACGACGAGGCCTATACCGGCCCCGGCACGCTCATCAATTCCGATTTCCTCAACGGCATGAGCGTGGAGGCCGCCAAGGCCGCCGTCATCGCCCGCGCCGAAGCCGAGGGCTGGGGCAAAGGCACGACCGTGTGGCGCCTGCGCGACTGGGGCGTCTCGCGCCAGCGCTATTGGGGCACGCCGATCCCGTTCATCCATTGCGACGAGTGCGGCGTGGTGCCTGTGCCGAAGGACCAGCTCCCCGTCATGCTGCCGGAGGACGTCAGCTTCGACATCCCCGGCAACCCGCTGGAGCGGCACCCGACATGGAAGCACGCCCCCTGCCCCACATGCGGCAAGGCGGCGCGGCGCGAGACGGACACGCTCGACACCTTCGTCGATTCAAGCTGGTATTTCATCCGTTTCGCCAGCCAGCCGGATGACAAGCCGTTCGACAAGCGGCAAGCGGAACAGTGGCTCCCCGTCGGCCAGTATATCGGCGGTATCGAGCATGCGATCCTCCACCTGCTCTATGCCCGCTTCTGGACGCGGGCGCTGAACTATTGCGGCAAGATAGATGTGAAAGAGCCGTTCGCCGGCCTGTTCACGCAGGGCATGGTGACGCACGAGACGTATAAGTCTCCCGAAGGCAAATGGCTCGCGCCCGAAGAGGTCGAGAAGCGCGGCGACGGTTACGTAATGGTGGACGGCGGCGGCGCGGTCACGCTGGGCCGCGTCGAGAAAATGTCCAAGTCGAAGAAGAATGTCGTCGATCCCGATGACATCATCGACCAATATGGCGCGGACGCGGTGCGCTGGTTCATGTTGTCCGACTCTCCGCCCGAGCGCGATCTGCCCTGGACGGCGAGCGGCATCGAGGGCAGCTGGCGCTTCGTCAACCGGCTGTGGAGACTGTTCGGCGCTGCGGACGAAACCGGCGACGGTGGTGAAGACAAGGCGCTGGACCGCAAGCTGCACCAGACCATCGACGGCGTGGCGAAGGACATAGAGGCGCTGTCGTTCAACAAGGCCGTCGCGAAGATTTACGAGCTGGCGAACGCGATCGAGAAAGCCGCGCCCTCCGCCAGCCGCGCAGCCGCGATCCGCGCGCTCGCACTACTGGTCGCGCCGATGGTGCCGCATCTCGCCGAAGAGGCGTGGGCGGACATGGGGCAAACGGGCCTTATAGCCGACGCCGTGTGGCCCGAGGTCAACCCCGCGCTGCTGGTTGAGGATGAAGTGACCATCGCCTGCCAGGTGATGGGCAAGCTGCGTGATACGATCACGGTGGCGAAGGGGCTGCCCAAGGATCAGCTCGAAGCGCTCGCCCTCGCCGCGCCCAATGTCGCGCGCATCATGGATGGCGCGGCCCCAAAGAAAATCATTGTGGTGCCGGACCGGCTGGTCAACATAGTGATATGAAGCGTATCGCCCTTGCCTTGGCTCTCGCCGCCCTGCCCGCGCTCGCCTCCTGCGGCCTGCGCCCCCTCTATGGTAGCGGCACACATGGCAAAGTCGCCCGCGCTATCGGTTCGGTGCAGGTCGATGCGATCGAGGGCAAGGCGGGCTGGCTGGTCGGCAATGCGCTGAATGACCGGCTCGCCGCCATCTCCGGCGGACAGGGGCCGAGCTATCGCCTGCATGTGGAGCTGGACGACCAGATCACCGGCTTTGGTGTGCGCGCGGGCGACACCGTCTCGCGCGAGCGCCGCACGCTGCGCGCGCGCTATCAGCTGTTCGACGGCGCGACCGGCGCGCTGGTGATGGACGCAACCGCCGGGTCAGACGCCGGTCTCGATGTCGCCAGCAGCGAATATGCCACGATCGCGGCGGAAGACACCGCGCTCGAGCGCCTGTCCGAGATTGTCGCGGACCAGATCGTCATGCGCATGGCGCAAAGACTCGCGAACGAGCAGGCGGGTTCCCCCGCCCCGGCACCCCAAGCCGCCACGCCATGAAGGCCAACCGGGCGCAGATCGAAAAGGCGCTCGATGCTCCCTCCCCGCAAACGCGCATTGTCCTGCTCTACGGACCTGACGAGGCAGGCAGCCTCGCGCTGCTCAAGCGGCTGGAGCGCGCGATGGGTGACGGCGCGGAGCGCATAGACCTCGATGGCGCGACGCTCAAATCAGACCCCGCGCGGCTGGCGGACGAGGCCGCGTCCTTCTCGATGTTCGGGGACAAGCGCTGGGTGCGCGTAATGGGCGCGGGTGAGGAAAGCGTGGCCGCCATCGCCGCGCTGTTGGAGGCGCCCCAAGCGGGCAACCCGGTCGTGGCGGTCGCGGGCGCGATCAAGGGCACGTCAAAGCTCGCCAAGCTGTGCCTCGATTCCCCCCACGCCCTCGCCTTCGCCAGCTACGCGCCGGACGAGCGCGAGGCGGCGCAGATCGCGCAGGGCCAGGCGCGGGAGCGCGGCCTGCGCCTCTCGACCGAGCTCGCGCGGCGCATCGCCGACCTTTGCGGCAACGACCGCGCGCTGATGGCAGGCGAGGTGGAGAAGATCGCACTCTTTCTCGATGCCACGCCGGAGCATCCCGCCGAAGCCACGGCCGAGGCGCTCGACGCGCTTTCCGCCGGGGCGAGCGAGAGCGATGTCGGCCCGCTGGTCAACGCCGTGCTGGGCGGAGACGCGGCCGCGCTGCATCATGAGCTGGCGCAGCTGCAGGCAAGCGCGACGCCGCTCGCCAGCGTAACCCGCCCCCTGCTCAACCGCGCGCTGCTCGTCGCGCAGATCGGCGCCGCGTTCGAGCGCAGCGGCAGCATGGACAAGGCGATGGAGACCGAGGGCAAGGCCGTGTTCTGGAAAGAGAAGGGCACGGTCCAGAAACAGGCGCGTATCTGGAGCGGCGACAAGGCCGGCAGGCTGATCGAGCGACTGTTGGAGGCCGAGCGTCTGACCCGCAGCTCCACCGGCCCCGGCGACGCCGCCGTGCGGCAGGAATTGCTCACGATAACGCGGCAGGCCGCCCGCAGCAGATAAGTCTGATAAAACTGGGTGTCATCCCGCGAAAGCGGGAATCCAGGGTGGCGGGCGCTATCCGTGGGAGTGTGGATCCCCGCTTTCGCGGGGATGACGGTGTTCTGGCCCCGTGCCGTCCCTTGCACTCGCTCCTGTGCGCAACCATATTGCCGCGCATGGACAAGATCACCCTCACAGACGAAGAATGGCGCGAAAAGCTCAGCGCCGAGCAATATCACATCCTGCGCCAGGCAGGCACGGAGCGCGCGTTCACCGGCGAATATGACCATCTGTTCGCCGATGGGACGTATCTCTGCGCCGGTTGCGGCTCCGAATTGTTCACCAGCGGCGAAAAATATAACAGCGGCTGTGGCTGGCCCGCCTTCACCGCACCGGTCGATGGCGAGGCGATCGACAATTACGAGGACACCAGCCACGGCATGCGCCGGGTCGAGGTGCGTTGCTCGCGCTGCGACGGGCATCTCGGCCATGTCTTCCCGGATGGGCCGGGCGCGAACGGCCTGCGCTATTGCATCAACAGCGCCGCCCTCGAATTCAAGCCGCGTTCATAGTCCCGACCATATCTGCTTGCGGCGGATTCCGCTAACGGGTAAGCCGCTGGCAGGATGAGAGTGCGAGACGGTTGGGCATGGCGAAGGCGCACACTGTGAAGATCTGGCTCGTCCGGCTATTGAAAATCGGGGGAATTACGGCTGCGGCCGGCTTCATCGCGCTGGTGGCAGCGGTGGTGGTGGCGATGCAGTCGCTCCCCAGCTTCGAGAGCCTCAAATCCTCGCCCAACGGCCAGATGATCCGCGTCCACGCGGCGGACGGCACGGTCATCGTCTCGCTCGGTCCCAGCTTCGGCCGCTGGCTCTCCGTCGATCAGATTCCGGCGGTGATGAAGGACGCTATGGTCAGCGTCGAGGACAAGCGCTTTTACTATCACCCGGGTATCGACCCGGTCGGAATGGCGCGTGCGGGCTGGTTTGCGGTCCAACATCGCGGCACCGGGCGACGTTTGCAGGGCGCATCCACCATCACGCAACAGCTTGCCCGCAACGTCTTCCTCAACAACAGCTATTCCTTCGGCCGCAAGGCGCGGGAGATGATCCTCGCGCTGGCGATGGAGCGTAAATTCTCCAAGCGCCAGATCCTGGAGCTGTATCTCAACAAGGTCTATTTCGGCGGCGGCGCCTATGGCGTGGACGCGGCGAGCCGCAAGTTCTTCGGCCACCCCGGAACCACCCTGAGCCTGCCCGAGGCGGCGATCATCGCCGGGCTGGTCAAGGCACCCTCCAACTATAGCCCGACGGCGGACGCCAAGGCCGCGATCGACCGCGCTTCGGTCGTGCTCGATGTGATGCGCAGGAACGGCGTCATCTCCGAGCGGGAATTGCAGGCAGCCAAGCTCGATCATGTCTCGCTCGCGCCCGAAGCGCCGCAGAACAGCGTGCGCTATTTCACCGACTGGGCGCTGCCCCAGCTCGATATGCTGATTGACGAGCCGGTCGAGCCGCTGGAGGTGTACACGACGATAGACCTCACTATGCAGCGCGCGGCGACCCAGTCCCTCACCCGCAACGCGCCGAAGAACGCGCAGGCGGCGCTGGTGGCGCTGGACCGGGATGGGGCAGTGCGCGCGATGGTCGGCGGGCTGGATTACGTCAGCTCCAACTATAACCGCGCGACTACCGCCGTGCGCCAGCCCGGCTCTGCCTTCAAGCTGTTCGTCTATCTCGCGGCGCTGGAGGGCGGATACAGCCCGGACACGCATGTTGTCGACGAGCCTGTCGAGATAGACGGCTGGTCCCCGCGCAACAGCAACGGCAAGAACGCGGGCGAGATCGACGTGCGCACCGCCTTTGCCTATTCGATCAACACGGTCGCGGCCAAGCTGGGGCAGGAAGTGGGCTTCGGCACTATTGCGGACATGGCTCGGCGCTTTGGCATCAGCACCGAGGTCAACACCCACCCCTCGATGGTGCTCGGCTCCTCAGACGCGCGGCTCATCGACATGACCCGCGCCTTTGCCTCCGTCGCGCGCAAGGGCATCGCGGTGGCGCCCTATGGCATCACCAAGGTGACGACGGCGGACGGGCGGCTGCTCTATACCCATCAGGATGACACCAGCCGTGTGCTCGTTGCGCCATGGGTGGCGGCGGGGATCACGGACCTGCTGCAAACCGCCGTCAACATCGGCACCGGCCGCGCCGCGCAGATCGGTCGCCCGGTGGCGGGCAAGACGGGCACGACGACCAGCAACAAGGACGGCTGGTTCCTCGGCTTTTCCAGCGGCATCACCACCGGCGTCTGGATGGGCAATGACAAGGCGAAGGCGATCCCCGGCCTGCAGGGCGGCGCGGCGCCCGCACGCGCCTTCGCGCAATTCATGCGCACCGCGGTGGCGAAGCGCCCGGTCGAGCAGTTCGAGACCGAGGTCACGCTGCCCGAATGGCAGCTGGAGCCGGACAACGAGGCCTATTATGGCAATGCCGACGATGTGCAATATGTCGACGAGGACGGTAACCCGCTGCCCAACGGCCCGCAGGACCGCTATCCGCGCGATCCTGACAGTATCGACCCATCAGCGGACGAACCCCCGCAGGGCCGCCTCGATCAGCGCTGGATCGACGATGTGCTGGGGCGGCCCCGCCAGCCCAAACCGTAAAAAGGCTATCCCGTAAACCGGTGCAGCGCACTGCCATGCTTGCGCAGCCATTGGCGTGCGGGTGCCGGGTCTTCGCCCAGAATATCCCTGTGCGCGGCGTGGAAGGCGGGGCTGTGGTCCATGTGCAGCCGGTGCGCCACCTCATGCGCTACGATGGCGCGGCGTATCTCCGGCGGCGCGAGGATCAGCCGCCAGCTATAGCGGATCGCGCCCGACGATGCGCAGCTGCCCCAGCGCCCGCGTGGATCGCCGACCGAAACGGACGCCACCGTCAACCCCGCCCCCTCGGCCATATCATAGGTTTCGGTGCGCAACCGCTCCAGCGCGAGGGCTTTGAGCCATCGGATCAGGCGAGGAGCCACCGTCTCCACCGGCCCGCCCAACACGATGCGCGCATCCTGCAGATGGGGTTTGCGCGGGGCCGTGCGGTCCCAGAAGACAACCCGCTCCATCCCTTCCACCGGCACCACCGCGCCAGGCACCATCCGCACAAATGCGGGCGCCTTCGCCAGCTGCGCGCCTATCCACTCTTCCTGCGTCGCTGCCCAATCAAGCGCATTGCGCAGCCGCCCGCGCGCAGGGATGGAAAGGCGCAGCTCCGCCCGCGCGGTATCGTAGCGGAGCCGGTATCCCTTCGCCCGCGCATTGCGCAGCACGATGACGGGCAGCTCACGCCCCGCCACGCGCAGCACCGGCGGAGGCTCAGTCTCGTCAGATTTCGCGCGAAACGAGATGGTCCTCAATGTCCTGCCCTTCCGCCTCAGGCACGGTCCAGCCGCGTACCGACTCGCCCGCCGCGTGCACCGCCTCACGGTCTCCGCACACAAGATAATGCCAATCGGGCAGAGGCTCGCCCTCATCGCGCAGCCGATAGGCGCAGGTGCGCGGCAGCCAGGCAAGGTCACCCACCGTCTCTGGCGTCAGCGTCACACAGTCGGGCACATGGACGCGCCTGTTTTTATAGTCCGTACAGCCGCCGCAGTCGCCATCCAGCATCTTGCAGCGTATATTGCTGAAATAGACCCGGCCGGTCTCTTCGTCCTCCGCCTTGTGGAGGCAGCATTTGCCGCAGCCGTCGCACAACGCCTCCCACTCCGCTTTGCTGAGCGCGCTGAGCGGCCGCTCCCAGAAACGCGGGCGTAGGGCGTCGTCCACTGGCTATTTTACCCAGCGATCAAGCGCGTCGGCAATCTGCTGCGGCGTGCCTTCGGCCTCCGGCGTGGCGGCATCGTCGATCGGCAGCATGACCAGCGGCGCGCCATTGGGATCGAACAGCGCGGGCGTGCGCGTGTGGCTCACCAGATAGTCGGTCGCGCTCTTCTGCTGCTCCTTGGAATAGACGGTGACGAACTGCTTGGAGACGGCAGCAATCTGGTCAGGCGTGCCGGTGAGGCCGATGAGGCGCGGGTGGAACGCCGCGACATAGGTCTTCAATGTCGCCGGCGTGTCGCGCTCCGGATCGACCGAGATGAAGATCGGCTGCACCCTGGCGGCGCGCCTGGCGTCCTTTTTCTCGAACAGCTTCAGCCCCTGCGCCACCCGTTGCAGATCGAGCGGGCAGACATCCGGGCAATAGGTGTAGCCGAAATAGACGATGCGATACTTGCCGGTGAAATCCGCCCAGCTGCGCGGCTTACCGTCCTGATCGGTGAGCGTGAACGGCCCACCAATGCTCGCCCCACGCAGATCAGTCTCGGAAGCGGCGGGTGCCGTCTGGTTCGAGCCGGTCTCCGGCCTATCGCACCCTGCCAGAGCCAGGGCACTCGCGAATACGGCTGAAAAAATCGATCTGTTCATCATCGGGCCAGCCTTGCAATGGCAGGAAGCGATTGGCAATTGCCAATCGTCCATCAAAGGCGGCATAACAGACCCATGACCATCCGGCTTCCCCTTTCCGCCGCGCGCCGCATCCTCCTTGCCGCATTGGCTCCACTGCTGCTGTGGCCCGCGCTGGCGCAGGCGCAGTTTTCCGACAGCTATAATTTCTTGAAAGCCGTGCGTGATCAGGACGGCGCGAAAGTGATGGAGTTTCTGGGCAAGCCCGGCTCCACCATCGTCAACACCCGCGACGTCAGCACAAGCCAGACGGCTCTCCACATCGTCACCGCCCGGCGCGACACGGCGTGGGTCGAATTCCTGCTGGCGAAGGGCGCCAACCCCAACCTCACCGACGGCACAGGGGCGACCCCGCTGATGATCGCGGCGCAGCTGCGCTTTGTCGAGGGCGCGCAGGCACTGCTCGACAAGGGCGCGCAGGTCGACAAGCCGAACAGCAGCGGCGAGACCCCGCTGATCCGCGCCGTGCATCTGAATGACGTGGCAATGGTCCGTCTGCTCGTCTCCAAAGGCGCGAGCCCGGACAAAAAGGATCTGATGGCAGGCTTGTCGGCCCGCGAATATGCCGTGCGCGATGGCCGCAGCGAGGCGATCCTGGACATCTTCAAGAGCGCGCAGCCGAAGAAGGCCGTCTCCGGCCCGGTGCAGGGACCGAGCTTCTAAGTTATTCTGAGCGGTTCGGTTCCCGCCCCCCCCTCCCAACCCCCCGACAGGGTATCTTATGGAGGGTTGGAAGGGGGAGTGGGCCGGAGCGGCACATCCGAAACGCTGCGAAGCAGCCTGTTTCGGATCACCCTATCACTTCATCTCCCTCACTGCGGCGAGCGTGTTCTTCACATGCTCCTTGTAACTCATCGCGCTGTGGACATAGGCAATCCGCCCGGTCTTCGAGATGACATAGGAGGTGCGGTTGGTCATCCCGCCCGGCACGGGCAGCGCGACGTCATAATCCTTGACAATGGCAGGGCCAGCAGAGGCGACCGCAAACTTGTCGCGGCATTCTTCCCTCGAGAAACGCGCGAGCTTGTCCACCGGGTCCGCCGACATGCCGATCACCGTCGCACCAGCCGCCTTGAATTCGTCGGTAGCCTCGGCGAATTCATGCGCCTCCGCCGTGCAGCCCGGCGTGAACGCCGCGGGGAAGAAATAGAGCACCACCGGGCCTTTCTTGAGGTAATCCGAGAGCTTCACCGTGAACACCTTGCCCGCGATTGCCCCCCGTGTTGTAAAGTCAGGCGCTTTTGCGCCCACAGGCAGGGCGCTGGTCGCGGCGCGGGGAATAATCAGCGCGGCAGTGGCGGCGATTATGCCGAGCCCGGCGATCCATTTGGTGCGGCGTTTCATTGTCTCATGCTCCTTCTCAGCCCCGGCAGACGGAGCATAAACGCCCGGCAATGCAAAAGCGACTCTCCTTGCCCTTTGAAGCGCCCCAAGCTAAGCGCTGGGCCGTAATGACCGCGCCGCTCATCATCGCCGTGCCCAAGGGGCGCATACTGGACGAAGCCCTGCCGCTGCTCGCGCGCGCAGGGATCGAGCCGGACGCGGAATTTCACGACAAGAACAGCCGCGCGCTGCGCTTTGCCACCAACCGGCCCGGCACCAGCATCATCCGCGTACGCGCGTTCGATGTCGCGACCTTCGTGGCCCATGGCGCGGCGCAGATTGGCATCGTCGGCTCGGACGTGATCGAGGAATTCGACTATTCGCAGATCTATGCCCCGGTCGATCTCAACATCGGCCATTGCCGCCTGTCGGTGGCGGAGCCGGTCGAGGCCGCGAGCGAGGACGAGGCAGCGATGAGCCATGTGCGCGTCGCCACCAAATATCCGCACCTCACGCGCCGCCACTATGAGGCACAGGGCATTCAGGCCGAGTGCGTGAAGCTGAACGGCGCGATGGAGCTGGCCCCCTCGCTCGGCCTCTCGCGCCGGATCGTCGATCTCGTCTCGTCCGGCGCGACATTGAAAGCCAACGGCCTCGTCGAGACAAGCGTGATCATGCAGATTTCCGCCCGCCTCATCGTCAACCGCGCAGCCTTCAAGATGCGCGCGGGCGAGATCGTGCCGCTGGTCGAAGCCTTCCGCCGGGCGGTGGAGGCGGACGATGCAGCTGCTTGACGCTCAGGCGGCGGATTTCGCCGAACGGTTCGATGCGCTCGTCAACGCCCGTCGCGAGGCGGACGCCGACGTGGCGGATGCCGTGCGCGCCATCATCGCACGGGTACGGGATGAGGGTGACGCGGCCCTCAAGGACCTGACCGCGCGGTTCGACAAGCACGATCTTGACGCCACCGGCTGGCGCGTGGAGGCGGCGGAGATGGACGCGGCGCTGGCTGGCCTCGCGCCCGATCTGCGCGCCGCGCTGGAGCTGGCGGCGGAGCGCATCGCCGCCTATCACGCCAGCCAGCGCCCGCAGGACCGTGACGAAACCGATGCGGCTGGCGTGCGCCTTGGCGCGCGCTGGAACGCGGTCGATGCGGCGGGGCTCTATGTTCCCGGCGGGCGCGCGGCCTACCCCTCCTCGGTGCTGATGAACGCCATCCCCGCGCGTGTAGCGGGCGTCGAGCGCATCGTCATCGTCACGCCGACGCCCAACGGGGAAATCAACCCGCTGGTGCTCGCCGCAGCGAAAATCGCCGGCGTTTCGGAGGTCTGGCGCATCGGCGGGGCGCAGGCCATCGCGGCCTTAGCTTATGGTACGGAGCGGATTGCGCCGGTCGATGTCATCGTCGGGCCTGGCAATGCCTGGGTGGCCGAGGCCAAACGCCAGCTTTACGGCGTCGTCGGCATAGACATGGTGGCCGGGCCGTCCGAAATCGTCGTGGTTGCGGATGGCAGGAACGACCCGGAATGGATCGCGGCGGACCTGCTCAGCCAGGCCGAGCATGACCCCACCAGCCAGTCGATCCTGTTTACCGATGACGACTGCTTTTCCGGCCAGGTCGCCTCCGCGATCGAGCGGCAGATCCCGCTGCTCGCCACATCGGCGGTCGCGCGCGAAAGCTGGGAGGAGAACGGCGCGATCATCACCGTGCCAAGCCTTGCGGCGGCAATGCCGCTCGTCAACCGCCTCGCGCCGGAGCATCTGGAGCTGGCGGTCGATGATCCCGACGCGCTGTTCGCACACGTGCGCCACGCCGGGTCCGTGTTCATGGGGCGGATGACACCGGAAGCCGTGGGCGATTATGTGGCTGGGCCGAACCACGTGCTCCCAACCGGGCGGCGCGCGCGCTTTTCGTCGGGCCTTTCGGTGCTGGATTTCATGAAGCGCACCAGCTTCCTCGCGCTTGACCGCGCATCGCTCAACGCCATCGGCCCGGCGGCGGTGGCGCTGGCGAACGCGGAAGGGCTGCCCGCCCATGCCAACAGCGTAGCCAACCGGCTGGCCCATCAACCTGCAAACAAGGGAGGCTGACCATGCCGATATCCCTCTATGACGCCACCGTCCCGTCCTATCTCCAGATTCTCAACGCCGTTCTCGGCCTGATCGACAAGGCAGAGGCGTTTTGCGTTGAGAAGGGCATTGCCGAGCAGGCGCTGCTCGCCGAACATTTCGGGCCGGATATGCTGCCCCTCGCCATGCAGCTCAAATGGGTGTCGACCCATTCCATCGGCGCGATCGAAGGCGTGCGCGCCGGAACCTTCTCGCCCGATCGGTCTCCGCCGCCGCAAAGCTTCGCCGAGCTGCGGGAGCTGACCAGCGCGAGCATCGCCGCGCTTCAGGCGATCACGGTAGAGGAAGTGGATGGCTTTGTCGGGCAGGATATGATTTTCTCGGTGCCGGCGATGAACCGGAGGATGGACTTCTCGGCAGAGAATTTCCTGCTCTCCTTCTCGCTGCCCAATTTCTATTTTCACGCCACCACCGCCTATGACCTGCTGCGCCACAAGGGTGTCGACCTCGGCAAGCCCGACTATCTCGGCATGCCAAGGGTCAAGACGCCCGCATGACCGCACGAGCAAACGACCGCGCATTGTCCCGCTCAGCCGCCCGTCTGGCGGCGGTGCAGGCGCTCTATCAGAAGGAGATGGAGGGCACGCCGCTCGCGCAATTGCTGCACGAGTTCCACCAGCACCGCCTCGGCGCAACGATCGAGGACGTAACCTACGCCCCGGCGGAGCAGAGCTTTTTTGACGACATCGTAAGCGGCGTTGACGCGCGGCGCGACGAGATCGACGCGCTGATCGTCCCGCGCTTGTCCGAGGGCTGGTCGCTGGAACGGCTGGACAAGCCGATGCGCCAGATCCTGCGCGCGGGAACCTATGAATTGATCGCCCGGGCCGATGTGCCGACCGGCACCGTGATCAGCGAATATGTCGATGTCGCCAAGGCCTTTTACGACAAGCGGGAGAGCGGGTTTGTGAACGGCCTGCTCGATGCGGTGGCGAAGACCGCGCGTTCCTGACGATGGGCGAAGTCGTCAACCTGCGCATGGCCCGCAAGGCGAAAAGGCGCGAGGAGGCGGAAGCGCAGGCCGCCGCAAACCGCGCACTCCACGGCCGCACCAAGGCGCAGAAACAGGCTGATGCACAGGAGAGGGCGCGCGCCGAAAGGCTATTGGATGGCGCCAAGCGCGAGAGCTAGCGGCGGGGGGGCGACAGCTTTACTGTCACCCTGAACTTGGTTGGCTTCGCCGCCCTTCGGGTCAGGGTCCATTTCTCCAGATTGGACGAAGCATTGTGGTGCGTGATGTGTTGTCGAGGCACGTGACTCGACAGCACTGAAACAAGTTCAGCATGACGAAGTAATTGCCTCCACCCCATTGCCGACATTGCCTCCATTTCATGCTAGCGCTGCGCGCGTGAACGAATCTGCATTCATTCAGCATATGCGCACCCTCGCCACCCATCCCGCCGCGCGTGGGCTGAATGACGATGCGGCGGTGCTGGATGTCGGCGGCGCGCAGATGGTCCTCACGCACGACATGCTGGTGGAGGGCGTGCATTTCCTGCCCGACGATCCCGCAGACACCGTCGCCTGGAAGCTGATGGCGGTGAACCTCTCCGACCTTGCGGCCAAGGGCGCGCGGCCATTGGGCGTTTTGCTCGGCTTCGCACTGGCGGGTGACGACGCGTGGGACCGCGCCTTCGCCGATGGGCTGGGGAGAGCACTGTCCCATTTTGAAACAACGCTGCTGGGTGGAGATACGGTGGCGATGCCGCAAGGCGCGCCGCGCGTGCTCGGCCTTACCGCGATAGGGCTAGCTCCCGGGAGTGGCGCGCCCTCCCGCGCCGGAGCGAAATCCGGTGACGCCGTCTACGTCAGCGGCACGATCGGCGATGCGGGGGCGGGGCTGGCACTGTTGCAATCGAAGCAGGCACAGCCCGCCCCCCTCATCGACGCTTATCGCACACCGATGCCCAGCCTATCGCTGGGGCAGGCGCTCGCGCCCTTCGTCAGCGCGATGGCGGATGTATCGGACGGGCTGCTGATCGACGCGCAGCGCATTGCGCGCGCAAGCGGCTGCGGCATCGAGGTAGCGCTCGATACCGTGCCCCTCTCCCCCGCCTTCGTCGCCGCGCGAGGAGACACCCCAGAGAGCCGCCTGTTTGCCGCAACCAGCGGCGATGATTACCGCCTCCTGTTCACGATCAACCCCGCGCACCTCGCGCCACTGCCTGACCTCGGCATCCCGCTCACCCGCATCGGCACCTGCACGGCAGAACAAGGCCTTAGCCTCACTCACAGCGGCGCTACGCTGCCCCTGCCCCCACGCCTGGGCTACGAGCACACCTCCTCTCCAGCCTGAACGCCCGATTAACCGGCTTGACGCGACGAAATGCGCCGATAGGTTGCTCGACCAACGACGATCAGCCTTGGTCAGGATGGCTTTGCATGGCCGACAAGACGCTGAAGGATAGGGAGGAACGCCGTGGTGCTTTCGCGCCGGGGCGGATTCGCGCCTCGCTCCGTCGTTTCAATCCAAAAATAGGCAGCGCCCGCATCACCCCGGCGGAGCGCACTTAATGCCGACAGAATGGGGGGAGAGGATGATCTTATGACAGTCGTTACGATTGCCATGGTGTGCGGCGTCATCGCCGTGCTCTATGGCGCTTTTACCAGCCAGCAGGTGCTCAAGGCATCGCCCGGCAATGAAAAGATGCAGGAAATCGCCGCCGCAATCCAGGAGGGGGCGCAGGCCTATCTTGGGCGGCAATATACCACCATCGCCATCGTCGGCGTCGTCGTCGCGGTGATATTGGCCGCCACTTTGGGAATGCTCTCCACCGTGTCGTTCCTGATCGGCGCGGTGCTTTCGGGCGTCGCGGGTTATGTCGGCATGAACATCTCGGTACGCGCCAATGTGCGCACGGCCGAAGCTGCACGCGGCAGCCTTCAGGGGGGCCTGACGCTCGCCTTCCGGTCTGGTGCCATCACCGGCATGCTGGTGGCGGGCTTGGGCCTGCTCTCGATCGCCGGGCTGTTCTGGTATCTCACCTCGGTTTCGGGCCTCGCCCCCAATGACCGCGAGATCATCGCCGCGCTCACGGCTCTGGCCTTCGGCGCGTCCCTGATCTCGATCTTCGCGCGTCTGGGCGGCGGCATCTTCACCAAGGCGGCGGACGTCGGCGCGGACCTTGTCGGCAAGGTCGAGGCGGGCATCCCGGAGGATGACCCACGCAACCCCGCCGTCATCGCGGACAATGTGGGCGACAATGTCGGCGATTGCGCGGGCATGGCGGCTGACCTGTTCGAAACCTATGTCGTGACCCTGGGCCTGACGATGGTCTCGATCGCGCTGCTGGTGAACGCCTCGGCTGCGGAACTGACGGCATTGATGTCGCTGCCGCTGATCGTCGGCGGCGTGTGCATCCTCACCTCGATCATCGGCACCTACATGGTGCGCCTCAGCGGATCGAACAACATCATGGGCGCGCTCTACAAGGGCTTCTGGACCACGGCGATCCTGTCTGTTCCCGCCATCTATTATGTCACCTGGCGCACGCTGGGCGACATGAATACTGTTGTCGGCGCTGACCTTGAAGGCAATGGCGGCTATACCGGCATGGCGCTGTTCTGGTGCATGATGATCGGCCTCGCCGTCACCGGCCTGCTGGTGTGGATCACCGAATATTACACCGGCACCAACTATCGCCCGGTCAAGTCTATCGCGCAGGCGAGCGTGACCGGCCACGGCACCAACGTCATTCAGGGCCTCGCCATCAGCCTTGAATCGACCGCGCTGCCCACGCTGGTCATCGTCGTTGCCGTGGTAGCGACGTTCCAGATCGCGGGCATCATCGGCGTTGCCTTTGCGGCGACCTCGCTGCTGGCACTGGCCGGCATGGTCGTGGCGCTCGATGCCTATGGCCCGGTGACGGACAACGCAGGCGGCATCGCCGAGATGGCGGGCCTGCCCGATGATGTGCGCACCCGCACAGATGCGCTCGACGCGGTGGGCAACACCACCAAGGCCGTGACCAAGGGCTATGCCATCGGCTCGGCCGCGCTCGCCGCACTGGTGCTGTTCGGCGCCTACACGACCGACCTCAAGGAATATTTCCCCGATGTCGCGGTCGATTTCTCGTTGAGCAATCCCTACGTGATCGTCGGCCTGCTCTTGGGCGCACTGTTGCCCTATCTGTTCGGCGCATTCGGCATGACCGCCGTGGGCCGCGCGGCGGGCAGCGTGGTGGAGGACGTGCGCGAGCAGTTCCGCTCCAACGCCGGGATCATGGAGGGCACCTCCAAGCCCAACTATGCCCGCACGGTCGACATCGTCACCAAGGCGGCGATCAAGGAAATGATCGTGCCGAGCCTGCTGCCGGTGCTTTCTCCGATCGCAGTCTATTATATCGTGACGGCGGTCGCAGGGCAGGCAGAGGGCTTTGCCGCGCTCGGCTCGATGCTGCTCGGCGTGATCGTCTCCGGCCTGTTCGTCGCGATCTCGATGACGAGCGGCGGCGGCGCGTGGGACAACGCCAAGAAATATATCGAGGACGGCCATCACGGCGGCAAGGGGTCGGACGCGCACAAGGCGGCCGTGACCGGAGACACCGTGGGCGATCCCTATAAAGATACCGCTGGCCCTGCAGTTAACCCTATGATAAAGATAACAAATATTGTGGCACTGCTGCTTTTGTCGGCATTGGCGCACGGGGGACTGTAAGCGATACGGATATCAGGCGCGAAAGGTCTTTGTGGGGGTCGCGCCTGAATCCGAACGCCGGAGAGCATTCGGGTCGTCACTCGCCGCCGGATCTTCCTGACGAAGGTCCGGCGGTTTTATTTTGAGGTGGAGGCGCTATAGTCCCGCCCCATGTCCCTCCTCGATCCCTATAAACGCCAGCTCGCCGCACTGGAGGCACGCGGGCGGGCACGGCGGCTGATCGCTGCGGAGGGCGTGGACTTTTCCTCTAACGATTATCTTGGCCTGAGCCGCGATGCTGTCATCGCAGCGGCTATCACAGACGCGATCGCGCGCGGCGTGCCCGTGGGCGCGGGCGGATCGCGCCTCTTGCGCGGCAACGCGCCCGAGCATGTCGCGCTGGAGGAACAGGCCGCGCGCTTTTTCGGTGCCGAGGCTGCGCTGTTCATGGCAAACGGCTTCGCGGCCAACCTGGCGATCCTCTCCACCCTGCCCCGCCCCGGCGACCTGATCGTCGCGGATGCGCTCGCCCATGCCAGCATGCATGACGGCATCCGCCAGTCCCGCGCGCGCAGCCTGTTCGTGCCGCATAACGATGCGCAGGCGTTTGACGACGCCATCGCACGCTGGCGGGCGGAGGGCGGCACCGGCACGCCGTGGCTCGTCGCCGAAACGCTGTATTCGATGGATGGCGACATCGCGCCTGTCGATGCGCTTAGCCAGATCGCGCACCAGCACGAGGGAATGCTGCTGCTCGACGAAGCGCACGCCACCGGCGTCTATGGCTCGCAAGGGCGCGGCCTCGCCGCCCACCTCGAAGGCGCAGACAACCTGCTGACGCTCCACACCTGCGGCAAGGGGCTGGGCGTAGAAGGCGCGCTGGTATGCGGCTCGCGTGCGCTCATTGATACGCTCGTCAACAAGGCGCGGCCGTTCATCTTCTCGACCGCGCCCTCGCCACTGATGGCGGTGGCGGTCGGCGCGGCGCTGGGGCGGATCGCGGGGGAGCAAGGCGATGCTCTGCGCGCCGGGTTGCGTGCCCGCATCGCGGCTGCGGATGCGCATATCTGCGCGCCGCTCGGCCTCCCTTCTCCTGCCAGCCAGATCCTCCCCGTCATATTGGGTGACGACCGCCGCACGATGGCGGTGGCAGAAGCCTGTCAGCGCGCCGGCTTCGATGTGCGCGGCGTGCGTCCGCCCACGGTTCCGGCGGGCACCAGCCGCCTGCGCCTCTCGCTCACGCTTAATGCTGCGGAAACGGATATTGTTGCGCTCGGCGAAACATTGGCGATGCATATCGGCAAGGGCAAGGATGCTGCATGAGCAACGCGCTGGTGATAGCAGGCACGGATACCGATGTCGGCAAGACGCTCGTCTCCGCCGGACTGATGCTGTGCCTGCCTAAAGCGCTCTACTGGAAACCGGTACAGGCGGGCGTCGAGCCGCAGACCGACACCGAAGCCGTGCAGCGCATCACGCAGCTGCCAGACGAACGCTTCCTGCCCGAGGCCTATTGCCTGGCCACCCCCGCCTCGCCGCATCTCGCCGCGCGCCTGGACGACACCGAGGTCGACCCAACGATGCTCGGCCTGCCGCAGGTCACAGCGCCGCTCATAGTCGAGTCAGCAGGCGGCGTGATGGTGCCGCTGAACGAGCATCTGCTCAACCTCGATATGTTCGCGCGCTGGGGTGCGCCTGTGATCCTCGTCGCGCGCACGGCGCTGGGCACGATCAACCACAGCCTGCTCTCGATTGCCGCCCTGCGCGGCCGCGATATTCCCATCGGTGGCATCCTCTTTTCGGGCGATGCGCATGAGGAGAATGAGCGCATAATTCCCGCGCTGGGCCAAGTGCGCTCGCTAGGGCGCGTGCCGCGGCTGGAGCGCATCGACACCGCCGGGCTGCACCTCGCAATGCAGGCGCATGTCGATATTGCCGCGATCGAGGCGCTGCTGGCGTGACAAAAGTGCTTCCCGGAAAAGTGGACACCGGTTTTCCGATAAGGAAGCACGGCAACCAAACAAACTCTCCGGTCTGGCACCCGTTCACCCAGCATGGGTTGAATGAGTCGATCCCGCTCGTTGCGCGCGCAGAAGGAGCGTTGCTCCATTGCGCGGATGGCACGAAACTGATCGACGCGATATCGAGCTGGTGGGTGATCACGCACGGCCATTGCGACCCCCGCATCGCCTCCGCCATTCAGGCGCAGGCCGCCACGCTCGATCAGCTCATCTTCGCAGGCTATACCCATGAGCCTGCTGAAGACGTGGCGCGCGGCCTCATCCGCCTTACGCAAGCCACCCTGCCCTCGCCCGATCCACTTGCCCATGTGTTCTTTTCAGACAGCGGGTCCACGGCCGTGGAAGTGGCGCTCAAGATGGCGCTGGGATACTGGCACAATATCGGCGCGGCGCGGCACAAGATCATCGTGATGGAGCACAGCTATCATGGCGATACGATCGGCGCGATGTCGGTCGGCGCGCGCGGCGTGTTCAACCGCGCCTATGCGCCGCTGCTGTTCGATGTCGAGACGATCCCTTATCCGGCGGCGGGGCGGGAGCAAGCGACGCTCGATGCGCTTGAGAGTCTATGCAAAGCGCCGGAAAAACCCGCCGCGCTGATCGTCGAGCCGTTGATCCTCGGCGCGGGCGGTATGCTGGTTTATGCTGCGGATATGCTGCGCAGCATTGCAGAGATTTGCGCCGCACATGATGTGCTGTTCATCGCGGACGAGGTGATGACCGGATGGGGCCGCACCGGCACTCTCTTTGCCTGCGAACAGGCAAAGGTGACGCCCGATATTCTCTGCACCGCCAAGGGACTGACGGGCGGCAGCATTCCGCTGGCCGCCACGCTGGCGCGGAGCAAGATATTCGAGGCGCACCGTTCGCCCGACCGTGCGCTAATGTTTTTTCACTCCTCCAGTTTCACCGCCAATCCCATCGCCTGCGCCGCCGCCGCCGCCAATATCGCGATCTGGGAAAGCGAGGATGTGTCGGGGCGCATCGCGGCACTCAGGGCACATATGTCAGCGCGGCTTGATCTACTCGCGGGCCATTCCGCGCTCGAAAACCCGCGCCAACTCGGCGCCATCGCCGCGATCGACATGCGGGTGCGCGAAAATGCGGGTTATATGTCAGACATCGCCCCCCGATTGCGCGCCTTTTTCCTGGAGCGCGGGGTGTTGCTCCGCCCACTGGGCAACACCATCTATGCGATGCCGCCCTATTGCACGTCTGCCGATCAAATTGGCACCATCTTCGATGCGATTGCAGAAGCTGCCGACAGTGTGAGTTGGTGAAGTTCGGGCCGGCTATGGGCCTCGCCTTCGTCATCCCCGCGAAAGCGGGGATCCAGAATTCGGCAGCGGAAGCTTTCCGGTCGACTGGATTCCCGCTTGCGCGGGAATGACAGGGGTTTGGCGGCGCAAAGGCGCTTGTGCTTCCCTTTTGCAGTATTTGTCGCTATGGCGGCGCCAATTCGCGAAATCCAAGGACTTTATGGCTAAAGAAGAACTGCTCGAAATGCGCGGCACGGTGGTGGAGTTGCTCCCCAATGCGATGTTCCGCGTGAAGCTTGAGAATGACCACGAAATACTCGGCCACACCGCCGGAAAGATGCGCAAGAACCGTATTCGCGTGCTGGTGGGGGATGATGTGCTGGTCGAGCTGACCCCTTATGACCTGACCAAGGGTCGCATAACCTATCGCTTTAAATGAAGGCGCGCGCGTGACGCGCCTGATCCTCGCCTCCGCCTCGCCGCGCCGGGTCGATCTGCTGGCGCAGATTGGTGTGGTGGCGGACGCAATCGACCCCGCCGATATCGACGAAACCCCGCTGAAGGCAGAGCTGCCCCGGGCCTATGCCGCGCGCATGGCTGCGGAAAAGGCGGCGGCCGTGGCGGCGCGGCACCCCGGCGCGCTCGTGCTGGCGGGCGATACAGTTGTGGCCTGCGGGCGCAGGATTTTGCCCAAGGCTGAGGACGAGGCCACGGCGCGCCAGTGCCTCACCCTGCTCTCTGGGCGGCGGCATCATGTCTGGTCCGCCGTCACGCTTGTTGGATCGGACGGCATTGTGCGTAATAAAATTTCCAACAGCATCGTCACTTTCAAAAGGCTTACCAACGTGGAAATAGCCCTCTACATCGCCAGCGGCGAATGGCACGGCAAGGCAGGCGGCTATGCGGTGCAGGGGAGGGCGGCGGGGCTGATCCGCGCGCTCTCCGGCAGCCATTCGGGCGTCGTGGGGCTGCCACTCTACGAGACGCGCGCCCTGCTTCTCGCCGCCGGATATCCACTCTGATGGAATGGCTCTACGAGGAAGGCATCGGCGAATGCCGCGCCGCGCTGATTAAATCCGGCCGGATCATAGAGGCGCAGATCGAGCGCGAGAGCGACGCCGTACTCGCGGGCGCGGTGGCGCAAGGGCGGCTCGTCAAGGTACTCATTCCCAAAAAGCGCGGGATCGTCCGCCTGCTCTCGGGGGAGGAAGTGCTGCTCGAACCGATCCCGCCCAGGCTTTCCGAGGGCGGTACTGTGCTCGTCGAAATCCGTCGCGCGGCGATCGGGGAGGCAGGGCTGGATGGCGAACGGCGCGACAAGCTCGCCCTCGCCCGCGCGGCTCAACCGGGTACAAAGCCCCATCCCGGCCCCAGCCTGCTCCAGCGAATCCGCGAAACCGGCCTGCCGATCACCCCCTGTCCCGCGCACGAGGAAGACCGCTTCGAGGCGCATGGCTGGAGCGAGTTGCTCGACAGCGCGATGCGCGGCGAGGTGGGCGGCGAGGACGCCGCCTTGCGCATCTTCCCGACGCCCGCGATGGTGCTGATCGACGTCGACGGCAGCCTGCCGCCCGCCCAGCTCGGCCCCAAGGGCGCGAAGCTCGCCGCGCAGGCGATCCGCGCCATGGGCTTGGCGGGCAATATCGGCATCGACCTGCCGACGATGAACAACAAGGACGAGCGCGCCATCGCCGCCGCGCAGATCGACAAGATCCTGCCCCTCCCCTTCGAGCGCACGGCGGTCAACGGCTTCGGCTTCATCCAGATCATCCGCAAGCGCGAGCGCGCCTCGCTGATCGAGCTGTTGCGCGATGACTTGGTTCTGAGCGCCGCCCTCGGGCTGCTGCGCCGTGCCGAACGGGCACAAGGGGCGGGCAAGGCGGCGGGCGGCGGGCCGGTGACGCTCAGCGCGAATCCAGCCGTCATCGAGCGCATCCGCCGCGCCCCAGACTGGATTGCCCGGCTTGAGAAGCGTCGGGGCGGCGCGGTGACGCTCCATACCGATGACGCGCTGGCAACGGGAGAATATCATGCCGGCTGAGCATCGCCCCACCCGCTGCCCCCGGTGCAAGGCGCCGACCGTGCCGGAGTTCCGGCCCTTTTGCAGTAAGGGCTGCCGCGACCGTGACCTCATCGGCTGGATCAACGAGGACTATCGCATTCCCGCCCGCTCCACCGAAGAAGATGAGCTGCAAAAAAGCAGCGATTATGGGGTGGACAGCGAGGGCAACTGATGCTTATAGCGCGCACTCCTGACCGCGCGGGGTTACCCCATGTGCGAGGATGCCCGGGTAGCTCAGTTGGTAGAGCATGCGACTGAAAATCGCAGTGTCGGTGGTTCGATCCCGCCCCCGGGCACCACAGCTTTTCTCTTTTTAGAACAAAAACCTGAAGAAAATCGCGATCGTCAACTTCTTACTCACGCTCCTGGGCTTTGCGCGAGATGCGGCGTGCTTTTATGCGTAGCTGACGACGAAGACGATTGCCCGCCCTATGAGGCGGAACGTTTGTCGATTACTCGACTCCAGCCGGGAGGGGGCCTTCCGGTACTGGCTCGCGCGCCTTTTTGGGCAAAATTTTGTCAAAGAGCTTTCTGTTGACCGTTGAGCTGATACTGTCGTCGACACGATCGATCGCCTTTCCAACCTTATCGACGGTTTTGACAACGCCAATGGCCGCATTAACCAGCCCGCCAGTTCCTTTGCCGAAATTATAGGAGGGCTTTGTCGCTGATCCGGTGACATGCAGGGGTGGGAAACCCATCGATATCAGTGCCCTGCCACTCTCCGCTCCGGAGACCAGGGCAATTTTACCTTTCAGGGTCAGATTCAGCAGTACGTCGGGCATTTTGACGGTGCCGCCAATATCCAGATTGAAATCCTGCGATACAAACTTGCCGTCAGCGATCTCCAAAAGGCCATTGCCCAGCGCCAAGCCGCCCTGCATGTTTCGGAAGGCCGTACTCAAGCCTCTACCGGTCCCCCCGCTTCCATTCCTAGCTTGCTCCGTAAAGCTCACGTCCAACAGCGTGCCGTTGACGATATCAATTTTTCCACGACCCGTTCCAAGGCGTAGCAGGGTGTCGCCGAGCGCTTCTGTGGTCGCGGTCGTTTGAAACAGTTGCGAGGGAATGCTGGCTTCCAGATCAGCGTTCAAAATGCCCGCACCGAACAGACGCCCGCCTGTGTTGCGAGACAGGGCTCCTACATCAACATTGAATAGTTTAAGCGTCGCTCGTGCGCTGGATGTCGCGGCCCCTGTCGAGTCTATTATCAGATCCGCAGCTCCAGTGCCGCCGCCCTGCAGATCAAAGTTGGCATGCAACGATTTCGTGAGGCTCTTCAGATCAGCGCGGAAGCGCACATTGGGAAATACCATCTTGTCATAAGTTGCTTGGTTCAATGTGCCACTGATCTGGCCTTCGGTTCCCGGAAAATTGAAGTTACCGTTGCGCAGGGGAACGAACACCTCCCCCCTCATTCCGATGTGATTGCCGTCTAGCTTGAGTTCGGTGATGCGTAGCAGGCGCCCGGTACTGATAGTGACGAAACCCGAAAGTGTCTGACGCGGCCCCAATACATCGCTTAACCACGCTGGTGCGCCAGCCATCATCGACTGAGCTATCGGGCCATCAATTCTTATGCGACCACTCAAAGCTCCGTCCCGCGCTGTTGCAAAAGTTGAGGTCATATGGATGCCGCCGATAAGCGCATCCTGCGCGGACACGTTCAAATTTCCCTGGGACCCCGTCAATCGAACGGGGACCTTGACCGGCTCGTTCATCATATTGGCCGGAATCACCGCCAATACATTCGGGAACAATCGCGCGATAGCTTCTGCGCGTTGCGCCCGGACGGTCAACTGCGCATCAATGACGCCATCGTCGTTCATATGCGTCACGCCGTCTGCTGTTACGTCCGCCAGTCTGATCATCAAATCGGATATTGTTGTTTGTCGGCCGGATCGAGCTACCGCGCCGCTGATGTGCAGTGGAGCGTTCGGCTGAAATAACCCTCGCCCATGAGGTACATTGTGCAGCACCGCCGCCGCCGCACCGTCGATAGCGAATTTCATCTGTCCGGCTTCGCCGGGCTGGACTGACATGCCCAGCGATTTGGACTTCAGTGTCGCATCAATCAGGCGGTAGTTCCGGGTCAGGTTTATCACCCCCGTCATAGGTTCCATCGGCAGGAATTGGCTGTTGGCGCCAAGCACATCACGAAGCGCGGCGATATTGTTCAGCGCGTCCGTAACGACCGAGAGGCGCAGATTGTCGGCACCAGTGGGCGACAGCGCGCCAGACACCCGAACGCCCGGGAATTTCCCGGCGATCATGCCGCCCTTGCTCCAGGCATCTGCCAACGTGCCACCTTGCCGGGGATGAAACGACAGACTGACTGGCCCATAGCGCGTCTTACCGGTCGCGCTTATGGGCTGCTGAGCGCGAACCATGATGGGAAGCGACAATGCGCCATCATTGACTAGCCGGCGTTTCCCGAACGAGATGCCAGCGAATTTCACATCAGCATTTTGCCCACTCTTATAGGACAACACTACGCGCTCGAAGGACAATTGCGACACGTTTAGCCTGTCCAATGTCACGTTCGCGCTTATGCCAGGTCCGTTCTGATGGGCGGCATGACCCTGTCCTGGCTTGGCTCCCATGGCATCGGCTGCCTTCCACAATCGCGCCAATGCTTCTGGCGTTGTCGTCGAGACATGGCCGTCAACTTCTATGTCGCCTGCGCCGCCCTGAAGCTTGCCATTGAGTGCCAGGGCCATTGGTCCGGCCGCCAACTTCAGGTCGTCAATCTCAACGCTCTCCGATTTGAAATGCGCTTTCCCGTTAATTCTAAGTCCATTGCGGTCGACGCCGAGCGCGGACCATGCACTCGCAAGCGAGTTAAAGTGGCGTTGAAATGCAGGCGAGAAGGAAGCAGGGCCAAGTCTCCCATCCACGGCCAGTTCCATCCCGGTATTGCGGCTGAGGAATCCCTTCGTAAACTCTCCTGCAACGCGCATACCCGAATGGCTCGGCCCTCCATCCAGATTGAGCACAAAGCCGCTAACAGGATCACCGGTGGATCCGCTCAGGATCAGCTCGAGCGGCCGAGGATTTGCCCATAGCCCCAGAGCACCGCGTGCATGCAGGCGCTCATCGTCTCGGGTAGGCAGGAACCTGACATCGACCAGTTCCGCATTCGAAGCCATGCCGAGCTCTCTGATGACCAAACGAGGCGGCTCTCTGCCGCGGACCGCTGGATTGTTCGCAAGCAACAATGAATAGCCGATGTCCTGGCCGGGTAGCGTCAGGCGCAGTCCGGCGTTGACCTTTTTGTCCGCCAGCCATTGGGCCGTGTCAGCGAATAAACTGAGGCGCCCGCGTAATGCCTCATAGCGATTTTCCTCGGGCGTATTTTTGTCGGCATATGCCTTGATGCGCAGATCGCCATCATGGGTCAGAGCTTTTCTGGCAGGATCCCAAAGTCCATTACCGGTGACTGTGAAGTTGCGAGCTAATAATTCATATCTGAGACGGGCCATGCCGCCATCGCCGTGCGTCATTTGCACGTTAACTGTGTCAGGATACTGCGAGTTGTCCTTGGGTGGCTGCTCTAGCAGAGCCGCGAAAAGCGGCGCGCTATGCTGCGCCTTTGCCAACAAAGTCATCGGCTGGCCGACGTCTTGAAACATGTTGACCTTCAGATAGCTGCCACTCCCGCCGCTAATCAGGCTTTCCAAGCGGGGTGCGCCATCAGAATGACGATAGCGGGCGTTACCCCGGTACGCTCCAAATCCGAATTTAGCTTGGGTTTCGGACGAGGTGTATTGGACACTGAGCGTGTCTACCGCCATGTTTTTGTTCAGCAAATTTTGCGAAAACACTATACGGCGTGCCGTCATTTCTATCCGGCCCGATAGTAAAGCAATCGGATCTATCCAGATAGATTCTGAGGAAATAATCCTCACCCCGATTGATCTCGAAAGACTCTGGTTTATTGCGAGCATGGCTAGCGGCCTTACGGCCACTAAACCAATGCCGATCAGTATAATCGCCAACACCCCCGCTTCCCGGCGCGATATCGAGTGCCCGAATATGGTCACCTCGTATCTCCTGCGATGCAGATGACGCTTGCGCGAAGCGCCAAAATATGGGCCGGTCCAGTCTCCATATTTGACCGCGCTGCTAAGGTAGGCCGAGCGTCAAAAATTGTAGCCGAGATTGACTCCGAGTTTATTGAAATTTCTGCCCACTTCGCCGATCAGGCCGACCCGGAACAGCGAGTTGAAGCCCTTGCGATTTACAGTGCCTATGCTTGCGGAAAACTCGTGGTAGTTATTCATATAGAGGTCGGTACCAGTGAACTTCGTGTAAGCATAACTTGTTTGCAGGGACGTCCCTGAAGAACCAAACAATTTAAAACCGAGCTTCCTTTTATAAAGAAGACCGTTCTTGAAAATAATATTATTTATACCATAATCACCACGGAATTCCTTTATTTTAAAAGGAACACTTTTACTGTAGGCCACCATGTTTGCTATCGTTATTTGATCTTTGCGACCAATCGGGATCGCATATCGGCTCGTGAGCGAATAGTTACTCAAAATGCTGGCCGCCGCCGCATCTGCTGAGCCTGTCCCGCCGACGCTGGCGCGTGGTATAAGATACCATTGATTGCGGGATTTATATTTTAACAATGGAAACTGGAAGCCCAGACTGAACGACGCAGATACCGATTTGGCGCCTTCCTGCTCTACATAGCTGATCGGCATGCCGAACTGCAGTTGATAGCGCGGATCGCGATCGAATCTTACCACATAGGATAAAGGCGCGAGAACGGATTTCCCTTTCACACCCTGCGCTTTGAAGGTGCCCGCCTGAGCACCCAATATAATTCTGTTGTTGGACCCGACGCCGGCCCCCTTGTCGCCTCCGTTGCCACTGGCCTCACCACTGGTGTCCGGTGTCGTTTCGGCCGTGTCAAAACCACCGGTGTTGAAATCCTGCGCAACCATCGTGGATTGCAAGCTGTTGGGATTGCCTGCGGTGGGGTCATTTGGCGACGCCTTGATCAGAGCGCGCTGGAATGCCCGGATGATGCTGCCGGAATTCAGCAACAGATAGTCTTTCAGCAAGTTCAGTGAGGCATCGCGGTTGCCGCCGTTGAATGACTGCGAAAGACCGATCGCTGGAACATTCACCGTCAAATTAGAGCTATTAATCTGGAAGGCAACGTTAATAGGGACACCGCGAAAGCCAATTGTGGCCGCAATTCCCGAGTTTTGCCCCTGATATGATGGCGCGTTACTGGTAAAAGTTGGGGAGCTCAGAAACTGCAGCGCATCGGATGCGTTGGACATTCCAAAAGCGAAGTTATTTGTAGTGATTCCGGTTGGAGTTACATTGCTTATAGCCCCGGAAATATTGAACAATTTTCCACTTGAGATCGGGCTTGCCGTGTTTTGATTGGGGTTTGTTGTCTGAGCCAGTGCCGGCATAACATAACATGCCGCGGACAATGCAATATAGATATATTTTGACGATTTCATATTTCCCCCTATTTTATCAGAATCGCCGATTTGATTCCAAAATTTAATCTAAGCAAAACATTTGGGACAACGCAAATTTTTTTTGGAAGCGAAAGCTTGCAAATTCTGCAATCAGACCGATCGGCATCGAAATCTTCTTGACGAAAGCTTCAGGCGCGCAAGTAAGCATCGGCGATAATGGCTCCGCGTCCACGTGCCACTTCTCCAAATATTTCGAGACCGTGCAGTGCAACGCTCAGCTGATAGATGCAAACGGCCGAAGTTCCGCCAGCCTCGGCCGCGCCTGCACACTCGGTACTGTGTGCCGAGACATTTCTCCTTGGGCTATCAGCCGCACCTGTGGCGCATTGCTGCGAGCGCCAAGTAGGGCGGCACAGCGCCGCGATGCACGGCATGATGGGAGTTTGTTGTTGCAGGAGATCAGGCAAGCCCGCTTTGATGCTGGATCTGCCAATCCAGCGGCAGGTTGGTGACGCGCCCAAGACCTGACGGTCAAGCTCTCTGGTCGATTTCATAAGGATCGCCGCCGCGAGGTCCGGCGCTGCACAGGCGATGCACAAAGCAAGCCACAAATCGCTGCGGAATTTGGCGATGCGGACTCCCGTTCGAAGCAAATCGTCGCGCACAGCGGCGTTTTGGGCGGCGCCACTGGCAAGTGAAGCCATGCTGGGCTATGTCGCCATGATGCTGATGCGCGCGAAAGCCGCGCATTAGGAGCGGGCGATCGGCGAAAATAATGAGGGGGACCTGAGCCATGCTACCCGAGACTTTGAGCACCGTCACGCCCGGTCCGCCGCGCGCCTGGTATGCGCATCTTTATGTACAGGTGCTGCTGGCGATCGCGATCGGCGTGGCGCTCGGCCACTTCTTTCCGGCGGCGGGCGTAGCCTTGAAGCCGCTCGGCGATGCGTTCATCAAACTTGTGAAGATGGTCATTGCCCCTGTGATCTTCCTCACTATCGTTACGGGTATTGCCGGACTGCGCGATCTCGCCTCGGTCGGCCGGATCGCCGCCAAGGCCTTCGCCTATTTCCTGTTCTTCTCCACGCTGGCGCTGGTCGTGGGTCTTGTTGTCGCCAACACGGTGAGGCCGGGCGAAGGCCTCAATATCGACCCCGCCAGCCTCGATGCCGGCATGGTTGCCAATTTCGCCGACAAGGCGCACGAGACCAGCATCACCGGCTTCCTGACCGCCATCATCCCGGACACCTTTGTCGCCTCGATGAGCGAGGGCAACATTCTTCAGGTGCTGTTCGTCTCGATCCTGTTTGGGGTGGCGCTCGCGACTATAGGGGAGCGCGGCCAACGCGTGCTCAGCCTTTTCGAGGATATGTCGCTGGTGTTCTTCCGGCTCGTCTCGATCGTGATGAAAGTCGCGCCCATCGGTGCCTTTGCGGCGATGGCGTTCACTATCGGGCAATATGGCATCGCGAGCATAACCAACCTGGCGCAACTCGTGGCGACCTTCTATGCCACCTCGCTGCTGTTCGTGCTCGTGGTGCTGGGAGCGGCGGCGCGCATCGCCGGTTTCTCGATCTTCCGCCTCATCGCATACCTCAAGGCTGAGCTTCTGCTGGTGCTCGGCACCTCTTCGTCAGAAAGCGCCCTGCCCGCGCTGATGGAAAAGCTCGAACGCGCAGGCTGCCCGAAGACGGTGGTAGGGCTGGTGGTTCCCACAGGCTACAGTTTCAACCTAGACGGCACGAACATCTATATGACGCTGGCCGCGCTGTTCATCGCGCAGGCATGCAATGTCGACCTCACGCTGGGCCAGCAGGCCATGTTGCTGGGGGTGGCCATGGTCTCCTCCAAGGGCGCGGCAGGGGTGACGGGGGCGGGCTTTATCACGCTGGCGGCCACATTATCCATCGTGCCGGACGTACCTGTTGCAGGCATGGCCCTCATCCTGGGGGTGGACCGCTTCATGTCCGAGTGCCGCAGCCTCACCAACTTCATCGGCAACGCCGTCGCGGCCGTGATCGTGTCGCGCTGGGAGGGACGGCTGGACCGCGCACAATTCGACGCGGCCCTTGCCGGGCTGCTCCCCCCTGTCGAGCAGCTTCCCGAGGGCGAAGTCGAAGCCTGAGAACTGCGCTGCGGCCAAGAAATCGACCCCGCATTTTCGCGCACCCGAGTCGCATCTGTTGGCGCGCTCGTTAACCACGACCATTTCTCTACCAAAGACGAAGAGAAATAATTTCAAGACGAATGGAGGGCTTCGGCTATTTTACTACTCAATAAATAGACATAATATCCACAGCCAATCGAGGCATGCAGAATATGCAGAAGGGATGTGGACAAATGCGCCATAAGACATTGATAATAATAGGATTTTCCCTACTCGCGAGCGCCGCGCTGCCTCTGGGGTCCGCTCCGGCCGCGGCGGCACCGGCGCAGCTGCTCAACGTCTCCTACGATCCGACGCGCGAGCTGTATACCGCGATCAACGGAGCGTTCGCCCGTCAGTGGAAGGCGCAGAGCGGGCAGGATGTGACCATCCGCCAGAGCCATGGCGGCTCGGGCAAGCAGGCGCGCTCGGTGATCGACGGGCTGCAGGCGGACGTCGTTACGCTGGCGCTGGGCTATGACATCGACGCCATTGCCAAGCGCGGCCTGATCAAGGCCGGCTGGCAGGCGGAACTGCCCAACAACAGCGCGCCCTATTATTCTACGATTGTATTTCTCGTCCGCAAGGGCAACCCGAAAGGCATCAAGGACTGGAACGACCTCGCCAAGCCCGGCGTTGCAGTGATCACGCCGAATCCCAAGACCTCGGGCGGTGCGCGCTGGAACTTCCTCGCCGCATGGGGCTATGGCCAGAAGACGTACGGCTCGGGCGTCAAGGCGTTCGAGTTCGCTAGCAAGATCCTGAAGAACGTGCCGGTGCTGGATAGCGGCGCGCGCGGCGCAACCACCACCTTCGTTCAGCGCGGCCAGGGCGATGTTCTGATCACGTGGGAGAACGAGGCGTACCTCGCCACGCAGAAACTCGGTGCGGGCAAGTTCGAGATCGTCACTCCCTCCATCTCGATCCTCGCTGAGCCGCCGGTCGCGGTTGTCGACGCCAATGTCGACAAGCACGGCACGCGCGCCGCCGCGACCGCGTACTTGAAGTTCCTCTACACGCCGCAGGCGCAGGAGATCATCGCGCAGAATTTTTATCGTCCGCGCGATGCAGCTGTCGCGGCCAAATATGCGCGCCACTTCAAGAACATCCCGCTGCTGAGCATAGACCGGCATTTCGGCGGCTGGAACAAGGCGCAGTCGACCTTCTTCAACGACGGCGGCCTGTTCGATCAGGCGTTCGAAGCCGCAAAGCGCTGACAGTCGAGCTGTCCCAATCTACAACGAAGGGCAAATGCCTTTCCATGCTGCCCGGCGGGACTTGTCCCCCCTTGTCCCGACCGGGTGGCGCCCAATCCGTAACAGGGGAAATTAGATGAAAACAACACTTCTCGCCTCCGCCGCCGCGCTTGCGCTGCTGCCATCCATCGCTCTGGCTCAAAACACGGATAGTTCGCCCATCGATACCATTCTTCCTGCCGATGACAGCGCCGCCTCGGCAGAACCGGCAGCGCCCAAGCCGACAGGTGATCCGATCCTCGATCGCCTGAACGCGATGGATGCGCGCATCCGGCAGCTCGAAGCGCGCAATGCAGAGCTCGAGCAACAGGCCGCGCAAACGCAAACCCGCGTGCAAAATGTTGAGGTTCGCGCCGCCAAGGCCGCGCAGCCCGGCGTCGTACCCACCTATGCCGACGTGAACGACAATTTCACCTTCAAGCCACGGGGCGTGCTGCAAATCGACTATGCCACGTTTAACGAGCGCCAAGGCGGCTATCAGTTCAGCGACGGCACAGACCTGCGCCGCGCCCGCTTCGGCTTCGAGGGCACCGCCTACAAGCGCTTCAAATGGCGGTTGGACGCGGAGTATGTGAAGGGCACGGTCAACTTGCTCGATGCGTACATTTCGTACGTCATCAATCCCAAGTTCAGCGTCACCGCCGGTCAGCACAAGGCACCCTATGGGTTGGAGGCCAACACCTCGGACGCCGTCAATACCTTCTTCGAGCGTTCGCTCGCCAGCAACACCTTCGGCGCGGTAGGCGCGGAACGCAGGCTTGGCCTATCGCTGGCATATAGCTCTGACAAGCTGAACGCCGCTGTGGGTATCTTTGGCGGCGCAGAGGGCGTGTCTCGGAACGCTGACACTGCAGCAGCGGTTTCCTCCACGACAGCCCCTTGCGGCAATCCTGTTGGCAGCGCGCAGTGCGCAACAGTTACACCGGCAAGACGAGGTACACATGACGAGCCGTATGGCATTAACGGCCGCATTACCTTCGATCCCATTCTGGATACCGGTCGCGTGGTCCATGTCGGCGCGTCGGCCTATCATACCAGCCATTTCGGTGGGAGAACGCTTACGCTTTCAGACCGCCCCAATGTCAGGGTCGATAACGGCGCGCTGTTCTCTGTTCCTCTCACCAACGTCCAGTCCGCCGATTATCTTGGCGGCGAGGGCGCGGTCGTCTTCGGTCCGTTCTCGGTGCAGGGGGAATATGGCCGACTCAAGGTCGATCGCTATGGCACCCTGCCGTCGCTCGACTTCGATGGCTTCAATATCTTTGGCAGCTTCTTTCTCACAGGCGAGTCCCGCGGCTTCAAGGGCGGCAATGTCGACAAGCTGAAGCCGTTCAATGATTTCGATCCGGGCAACGGCCATTGGGGCGCATTTGAACTTGCGGCCCGCTATGACGAGATCGACCTCACAGACCCCGCGCTTGGCGCCGTCACCAGCGCCAGTAACCCCAACGGTCGCAAGGCCCATACATGGACCGGCGCGCTCAACTGGTATCTGAACCCGAACTTCCGGGCCTCGTTCAACTATATCCGCTTCACCGGCCGCAACTCCGGCCTTGTCGCCACCGGGGTCGGCACATCCAAGGGCGATGCCTTCGCCTCCCGATTGCAAGTAGACTTCTAACTCTTTTCCAAGGGGGGAAAGATGAAAAGACGTTCCGCGTTGCCCGGTTTCGGGCTGAGTATGGGGCTGACCCTGTTCTGGGTCAGCGCCATCGTGATCATACCCTTATCCGCTGTGTTTATCCGCTCGTTCAGCGATGGCTGGGAGCATTTCCTGAGCGCAGGCTTTTCCGAGCGTGCGCTGGCGAGCTATAAGGTTGGCTTTGGCGCGGCGGCTATTGCTGCCGCGGTGAACGCCCTCTTCGGCCTGATCATCGCCTGGGTGTTGGTGCGGGTAAAGTTTCCTGGCAGACGGCTGCTTTCCGCCCTCATTGACCTGCCGTTCGCGCTACCGACGGCGGTTGCGGGCATCGCGCTGACGACGATCTATGCCGACACCGGCATCATCGGCGCGGTGCTCAGCCCGCTTGGGTTGCCCGTCGCCTATCATCCGCAGGGCATCGTCGTGGCGCTCACCTTCATCGGCCTGCCGTTCGTGGTGCGCACGATCGAGCCAGTGCTGATGGACCTCGACATAGCCTATGAGGAAGCCGCCGCGACGCTTGGTGCCAACCGGCGGCAGCGGTTTTTCCACGTTGTCCTGCCAGAGATCACGCCCGCGTTGCTCGCGGGTTGCGCCATGGCCTTCGCGCGCGGCGTGGGTGAATATGGTTCGGTCATCTTCATCGCCGGCAACATGCCGATGGTGTCGGAGATCCCGCCGCTGCTGATCGTGACGCAGCTCGAGCAATATGACTATGCGGGCGCCTCGGCGATCGCGGTGGTGATGCTGCTCTTTTCCTTCGTGGTGCTGGCGGTGATCAACCGGTTGCAGGCGCGCGTTGCGGGGAGGGCCGTGGCATGAGGAGGTTCCTGCGCCCCGGCCGCTCGCCCACGCAAGGCCCGCTTTGGCTGCGGGCGGGACTGATTATCATCACGCTGGGCTACGTCGGGCTGATGCTGCTGCTGCCGCTCGCCACGGTGTTCGTCGAGGCATTCGCAGAGGGCATCGCCCCCTATCTCGAAGCCTTGAAGGAGCCGGATACGGTAAGCGCGATCAAGCTCACCCTGTTCGTCGCCGCGATCAGCGTGCCGCTGAACCTCGTCATGGGCGTGGTGATGGCATGGGCGGTAACAAAGCATGACTTCCGTCTCAAATCCTGGCTCGTCACCTTCATCGACCTGCCGTTCTCCGTTTCACCCGTCGTCTCCGGCCTCATCTATGTGCTGGTGTTCGGCGCGCAGGGATGGATCGGCCCGTGGCTTGAGGAGCGCGGCATCACGGTGATTTTCGCGGTGCCGGGGATTGTGCTGGCGACGGTGTTCGTCACCTTCCCGTTCGTTGTTCGTCAGATTATCCCGCTGATGGAAGCGCAAGGCCGCGCGGCGGAGGAAGCCGCCGTCTCGCTAGGCGCTAGCGGGTGGCAGACCTTCTGGCATGTCACCCTGCCCGACATTCGCTGGGCGCTGCTCTACGGCGTGTTACTGTGCAACGCGCGCGCGATGGGCGAGTTCGGCGCGGTGTCGGTCGTCTCCGGCCATATCCGGGGAGAGACGAACACCATGCCGCTCCATATCGAGGTGCTGTACGACGGCTATAACTTCGTCGGCGCCTTCGCGGTCGCCTCGCTCCTGGCGGGCCTCGCGATCATCACCCTCATCGTCAAGAGCCTGCTCGAATGGTGGCACGGCGATGAGATCAAGGCAAAAGGGCACTGAAGCATCGCGCGAAAAAGTGGGATCCGGTTTTTCGCTATAGTGATGCGACAAGAAGGAAAATCAGATGGCAATTGAAGTCAACAACATCGCCAAGGGGTTTGACGGTCACGCCGCGCTGGAGAGCGTGTCGCTGCGGGTGGAGCGCGGGGATTTCGTCGCGCTGCTGGGGCCGTCGGGATCGGGCAAGACCACGCTGCTGCGCATCATTGCCGGGCTGGCGTTCGCGGACAGCGGCCAGGTCGTCATGGGCGGGCAGGACATGACGCATATGCCGGTGCAGGGGCGCGGCATCGGCTTCGTATTCCAGAGCTACGCACTGTTTCGGCACATGACCGTGGCGAAGAACATCGCCTTCGGGCTCGACATGATGAAGCGGCGTGAGCGTCCCTCCAAAAGCGCGATCGAGGACCGGGTGAACGAACTGCTCGACCTCGTGCAGATGCCGGGGCTTGGCGGGCGCTACCCCGCGCAGCTTTCGGGCGGTCAGCGCCAGCGCATTGCGCTCGCCCGCGCCATCGCACGCAACCCGCGCTATCTGTTGCTCGACGAACCCTTCGGCGCGCTTGACGCCAAGGTGCGCAAAGACCTGCGCGGCGCGCTGCGCGACATTCATGACAGGCTCGGCGTAACCACCCTCTTTGTGACGCACGACCGGGAGGAAGCGTTCGCGCTGGCCGACAAGGTTGCGATCCTAAACGCCGGCCATATCGCGCAATATGCCGCACCGGCCGAAATCATCAACGCGCCCGCCGACGACTTCGTCAGGGAGTTTCTGAACTGACGGGCCGACGTGACTGACGGGCGGACTTGCCCCGCCCCTCGGTCAGCTGCGTTCGGGCTGAGTAATGATCTTGTCGCGTGCAGTAAGAATATCCCCGGTTTCGAACTGCTTGTGCAGCCGCTCGCGGTCGCGCGCGCGATACATGTCCTCCGCGCGGTCGATCGCTTCCTCGCTCACATCGGCGGCGTTGAGCGCCATCCGCGCCATCTTGATGGCAGACTCCATTACCTCACGCACGATATAGTTGGCAGGCGTTCCCTGCAGATTGATCACCGCCCTGCGATCGAACGCGCGCACATAGATGGCGGCATTGGGAAAGGCTTCATGGATGCTCTCGATGAGGTCGGCTGACAGCTGATCCCCATCCATACAGAACAGGATCAACTCCGCCTCATCCGCCCCGGCCTGGCGCAACAGCTCGATCCTGGTACCGTCTCCGAAATAGACTTTTGAGCCGAAGCTCTCGGCGATGTCGATCATTTCGATATCGCTGTCTATCAGTGTGACAGGCACTTCGCTGGCGATCAGCATCTGCGCCACGGTCTGGCCGAAACGCCCATAGCCGACGATGATCGCATTTGCGCCGTCCGCGCTCGGTTCCTCGCGCTCCTCACCCTGCCCCGAGACAGGCGCCGCGCGCAGGGGGCGGGTCGCGGCCATCAGAAAGGGCGTCGTCGCCATCGATAGCGTCACCACCGCGCCGAACAGGCTGACGGTTTCCGGCGCGATGAGCAGCGCCGACTGCGCCTGCGCGAACAGCACGAAACCGAACTCGCCGCCCTGGCTAAGCAGCAAGCCGAGCGCCAGCGCGCTCCGCCAAGGCATCTTCGCGGCGCGGGCGATGGCGAAGATAACCCCGGTCTTCACCGCGATCAGCACGAACGCAATCCCTATAACGAACAGCGGGCGCGCCACGATGGCCCCGAGATCGAGCATCATGCCCACCGTAAGGAAGAAAAGGCCCAGCAGGATCGAACGGAACGGTTCCACATCGGCTTCGAGCTCGTGCCTGTAGGGCGAATCCGCCAGCATCACCCCGGCGATGAAAGCGCCCAGGGCAGTTGAGAGACCAAGAAACTGCATCAGCGCGGCGGAACCGATCACCGTGAAAAGCGCGGCCACCACAAACATCTCGCGCTCGCCCAGATTGCCGATCAGGCGGAACAGCGGGCGGATCGCGAACCGGCCCGCCGCGATCAGCCCGGCAATCGCCGCCAATGTGTAGAGCGCAAGCTGCCAGCCCGGCGTGCCGCCCGCGTCGGCTGGGTTGCGGCTCAGGGCGGCGATGATCGTGATCAGCGGGATGATCGACAGATCCTGAAACAGCAGAATGGCGAAGGCGCGCTCGCCAAAGGGCGTCCGCAGCCGCCCGGAGCTGCGCAGCATCGGGAGCACCTGGGCGGTAGAGGACAGCGCCAGCGGCAGGCCTAGTGCAACTGCCGCGCCCGCCGTATAGCCGACAAGCGCAATCACCCCCGCCACAGCCAGCCCGCATGCGACCACCTGCACCAACCCGATACCGAGTATCTCATGCTTCATCCGCCACAGGCGGGAGGGATTGAGTTCCAGCCCCACGATGAACAGCAGCAACGTGATACCGAGCTCGGCGATACCCATTTTGGCGGGCGCATCGCCTACAAGGCCGAGCACCTGCGGTCCGACGACGATGCCCGCAAGCAGATAGCCCAGCGTCGCGCCCAGCCCCAGCCTGCGGAACAGGAGGACGAACGCCAGCGCGAAGCCGAGCAAAAGCACGCCTTCGCCCAACAAGAAGGGTTGGCTAGTTTCATGCATGGTGCCGGGACTCCAGAGGGCTGACGCACGAGTGCCGGGGCGGCAACAGGCTGCTCGCGGTTCCCATAACATGGCTCGCCCCGGCTTTGAACGCCTTCTCCGCCGCGTCCTCTGGCACGGTACCGAATTCGGCCCTTTGCCACGCTGCTTCCTTGGCCACTCAGCAGGGTATGGACTTCGCCATCAATGAGAACATAATAGGAACAAATGACCTCCGATTCGTCTCTTTCCAGCCTGGCCGCCAAGGCCCTGCCCGCGCATCTTGCCGGGGCGGGCCTTCCTGCTGCGCGCATGGGGTTGGGCATTGCCGAGGCCGATTTGTGGCTGGAGGGCGGCTTGCTGACGCAAGGCCTGCATGAATTTTACCCCGCCGGGGCCAAGCAGGGCGCGGCCTTGAGCGGCTTTGCGCTGCTGCTTGCCGCCATGCGTCAGCGCCAGCACGGCGGCGCCTTGATCTGGGCGCGCGAGGGGAAGGCAGCGCGGCTGGGTGGGCATCCCTACGGCCCCGGCATCGCCGAACTGGGCATCGATACGCGCCTGCTGACCTTGCTGACCCTGCCCGATGCCAGGGCAGTATTGAAGGCGGCGTTCGATGCGGCGCGTGACGATGCTGTCTCTGCGGTAGTAATCGAGCTAGGCGGCAAACAGCCGCTTCTGGATCTCACGGCCACGCGGCGCTTCGCCCTTGCGGCTGCGGAAAAGGACACGATGGCGCTGCTGGCGCGCGGGGCAACGAAGCCCTCCCCCAGCGCCGCGCATACCCGCTGGCAGGTGGCGGCCGCGCCTTCCCGCGCGCTGGAGGCCCATGCACCGGGTGCGCCTGCCTTCGCGCTCGACCTGTTGCGCCAGCGCGGCGGGCGAGACGGACTTCGGCTTATATTGGAGTGGGATCGTGACACGGCTGCGTTCCGCATCGGGGACCACGCCGCACGGGCCACGCCGCTATCTCGCCCTTCATCTGCCGTGGCTGCCGGCGGAGCGGGCGATGCGCGGCGGCCTCGCGCGGCCTGAGCAACCCTTCGCTCTTGTCGAGAAGCAGCATGGCGCCCTGCGCCTTGCCGCGCTCTCTCCGCTGGCGGCACAGACCGGTATTGCGCCCGGCATGGCGCTCGCCGATGCCCGCGGGCTGGTGCCCGATCTTGCCACCTTGGCTCATGACCCGGAGGCGGACGCGGTGCTGCTCGGCCAGATGGCGCGGCATTGCATTGCCTATACGCCCAGCGTGATGCCCGATCTACCGTGCGGCATAATGCTCGACATCACCGGCTGCGTGCATCTCTTCGGTGGCGAGGCGGCCATGCGCGATGCCATCGCCCAGGATTTCCGCCAGCGCGGCTACACCGCGCGGCTGGCTGTGGCGCAAACGCCGGATGCGGCACGCGCGCTCGCCCGCCATGGCGGCGCAGACGTGCGCGCCCTGCCGCTTGATGCGCTGGATGTGGACGAAGCCGTCCGCCTTGCCCTGCGCCGCGCAGGCTTTCGCACCATAGGCGAACTGGCCGCCCTGCCGCCCGCATCGCTGGCCGCCCGCTTTGGCGCGCCGCTCGTGCGTTTGCTCGCCCGGTTGACCGGCAGTGAAGACCCGCACATCGTCCCCCATCTCCCGCCGGAGGATATCCGGACCGAGCTGCGCTTTGCCGAACCCATTGGCCGCCACGCGGACGTGCTCGATGCCATCGAATGGCTGGCCACGCAGGCAGCGGGCCAGTTGGCCGAGGCAGGCAAGGGCGGGCGGGCGTTCGCGGTACAGCTTTGCCGCAGCGACGGGCATGTGGCGCGCCTCTCCATCGAAACAGGCGCGCCCACCCGCGATCCCGCACTCCTCATGCGCCTGTTTGCCGAGCGGATAGACAGCCTGGCCGACCCGCTCGACCCCGGCTTTGGCTATGACAGCCTGACGCTCGAGGTAGGCCACGCCGAAACGCTGGAGCAACAGCAGCGCAGCCTTGCACCCGATACCGCTGCTCCGGCGGACATCGGCCCGCTGCTTGATCGGCTGGCGGTGCGCTATGGCCCGGCGGCGATCCTGCGCTTTGCCACCGGCAACAGCCATGTGCCGGAGCGCGCAGGCTATCTGGCGCGCACACAAGATGGCGAGCGGGGGTCCGTGCCCGCCTCTTGCGAGGCAGGCGAGCCACCGCTGCGTCCACTCTTCCTGCTCGATCCGCCGCAACCGGTGGAGGTGCTGGCGACGATCCCGGACGGGCCGCCGCGCCGGTTCCGCTGGCGGGGCGAGCAGCATCTGGTGCGGCTCTACGAAGGGCCGGAGCGGATCGTTCCGGAATGGTGGCGGCGGCGGCAGGGCTATGCCAGCCCCGGCTTCAGCCGCGATTATTACCGGATCGAGGATGAGGATGGCCGCCGTTTCTGGCTGTGTCGTCACGGACTTTACGGGCGAGAGACCAGCGAACCGCGCTGGTATGTACACGGCCTTTTCGCATGAATGGCCCGCCCCCCTATGCCGAACTGGCGGCGGCGACCCATTTCTCGTTCCTGCGCGGCGCCTCACACCCTTGCGACATGGTGGGCCATGCGCTCAAGCTGGGCATGACCGGTATCGGCATTGCCGATCGCAACACGGTGGCGGGCGTGGTGCGCGCGCATGTGGCCCTGCGCGAGGCGACCGCGAAGGCCAAAACCGAAGGCCTGCCTTTCCCCGATTTCCGCCTCGTCGTCGGCGCGCGGCTGGTGTTCTCGGACGGCACGCCGGACATCATCGCCTACCCCGCAACGCGCCACGGCTGGGGGCGGCTGACGCGCCTGCTCACCGTGGGCAATCTGCGCGCACGCAAGGGGGAGTGCGTCCTGCACCTTGATGACCTGTTGACCCATGCCGAGGATCTGCTGCTGATCGCGATGCCCGGCTCGGATGCCGCGCTACTGGCCCGGCTGCGGGAGGCGGCGGCAGGTCGCGTATGGCTCGGCGCGGTGATGGGCCGTGCGGGGCGGGACGAGCGCCGCCTGGCCCAGGCCCGCAGCCTCGCCGCGCAGGCGCGGGTGCCGCTCATCGCCCTCAATGACGCGCTCTATGCCACGCCCACTGCCAAGCCCTTGCATGACGTGCTAACCGCCATCCGCCTCAAGACCACAGTGCAGCAGGCAGGCCGCCAGCTTGCCGCCAATGCGGAGCGCCACCTGAAACCCCCCGCCGAAATGGCGCGCCTGTTCGCCCATGCCCCCGAAGCCATCGAGGAAACGCAGCATTTCCTCGCGCGTATCGCCTTCAGCCTTGACGATCTGCGCTATGAATATCCGCATGAGCCTGTGCCCTATGGCTGGAAGCCGCAGGACTGGCTAGAGCATCTTGTCAGGCAGGCCGCGCACCAGCGCTATGGCGCGCACATCCCCCCCGATGCGCAAAGGCGGATCGACGAGGAATTCGCGCTCATCCGCCAACAGAACTACGCCTATTATTTCCTTACCGTGCACGACATCGTCCGCTTCGCCCGCGCGCAGGAGCCGCCGATATTGTGCCAGGGGCGCGGCAGCGCGGCCAACAGCATCGTCTGCTTCCTGCTCGGCGTCACCTCGGTCGACCCGACCGAGCATGATCTGCTCTTTTCCCGCTTCGTATCGGCCGAGCGCAAGGAGCCGCCCGACATCGATGTCGACTTCGAGCATGAGCGGCGCGAGGAGGTGATGCAATATATTTATCGCCGCTATGGGCGGGAGCGCGCGGGCATCGCCGCCACCGTAATCCACTACCGCCCGCGCAGCGCGGTGCGCGAGGTGGGCAAGGCGCTGGGCCTCAGCGAGGATGTGACCACCCGCTTGGCGAGCACGGTGTGGGGTAGCTATTCCTCGGAATATAAGCGCGAGCGCGTGGAGGAGAGCGGCTTCGACCCCGACAATCCGGAGATTGCGGGCCTCAATCATTTCGTGCAGGAGATCCTGCACTTCCCGCGCCATCTCTCGCAGCATGTCGGCGGTTATGTGCTCACCCAGGGGCGGCTGGACGAGATCGTGCCGATCCACAATGCTGCGATGGAGGACCGCACCTTCATCGAGTGGGACAAGGACGATATCGATGCGCTCGGCCTGATGAAGGTCGATGTGCTAGCGTTGGGCATGTTGACGTGCATCCGCAAGAGCTTCGACCTGATGCGCCAGCATGGGCTGGGCGACCACAGCCTCGATATCGACCTCAAATCGGACGACCCGGCCGTCTATGACATGCTGTGCAAGGGCGACAGCATCGGCGTGTTTCAGGTCGAGAGCCGGGCGCAGATGAACATGCTACCGCGCCTCAGGCCGCGCGAGCTGTATGATCTGGTCGTGCAGGTGGCGATCGTGCGGCCCGGCCCGATCGAGGGTGACATGGTCCACCCCTATCTGCGGCGGCGCTGCGGCGAGGAAGAGGTGGAATATCCCAGCCCCGCCCCGCCGCATAACCCCGATGAACTGCGCACGGTATTGGGCAGAACCTTTGGCGTGCCGCTGTTTCAGGAGCAGGCGATGAAGCTCGCCATCGTCGCGGCTGACTTCTCGCCCGATGAAGCCAATGGCCTGCGCCGCGCGATGGCGACGTTCCGCAATGTCGGCACCATCCACGGCTTTCAGCAGAAGATGATCGGCGGCATGGTGGCGCGCGGCTATGATCCAGCCTTTGCCGAGCGGTGCTTCAAACAGATCGAGGGCTTCGGCAGCTATGGCTTTCCGGAGAGCCACGCGCAGAGCTTTGCCCGGCTGGTCTATGTCTCGGCGTGGATCAAGTGCCATCAACCGGCGGTGTTCGCCGCAGCGCTGCTCAACTCCCAGCCGATGGGTTTTTATGCCCCCGCACAGATCGTGCGCGATGCGCGCGAACATGGCGTGGAGGTGCGGCCTATCGATGTAAACGCCAGCGCGTGGGACAACGGGCTGGAGCGGCGGGCGGATACTGCTCTCGCCGTGCGCCTCGGCTTTCGCCAGATCACCGGCTTTCGCGAAAGCTGGGCGCAGGCGATCACAGCGGCGCGCGAGGCGGGGCCGTTCGCCTCCATCGAGCATCTGGCGCGGCGGGCCTGCCTGCCGCAGCGGGCGCTGCGCCTGCTCGCGGATGCCGATGCCTTCGGCTCGCTGGGCGCGGGCCGGCGCGCTGCCCTGTGGGAGGTGCGCCGCCTACCGGACGACGAACTCCCGCTGTTTGCCGCCGCGCGCGCTGCCGAGCTGGGGGCGGAGCCGGACGTCTTCCTGCGCCCCATGGGCCTCGGCGAGCATGTGGCGGCGGATTATCAGATGACCGGCCTGTCCTTGAAAGAGCATCCGATGGCGTTGCTGCGCCCGCTGTTCGCGCGCGAAAAGGTCGTGCCCTGCGCCGCCCTGCGCGGCATGAAGAGCGCCGCGAGGGTGCGCGTCGCCGGGGTGGTGCTGGTGCGCCAGCGCCCCGGCAAGGGCAATGCGATCTTCATCACGCTGGAGGACGAAGGCGGCATCGCCAACATCGTGCTGTGGGCGCGCCAGTTCGAGGCCATGCGCCGCGAGGTGATGGCCGCGCGCGTCATGCTGGTCGAGGGCGAGCTGCAGGTAAGCAGGGAGGGCGTCATCCATGTGATGGCGGGCCGCATTTTCGACCGGACCGGAGTGTTGGCGCACCTGTCCGACAGCTACCGCGCCGAACCGGAACTCTCCCCCGCCGACGAGTTCGTCCACCCTCAGCATCCGCGCAAGGCCATGCCCGCCGTCGAGGCACGCCACCGCCACCCCCGCGACGTAAGGCTGCTGCCCAAATCCAGGGACTTTCATTGAGTCGGAACCACCCAGTCGGCGCGCTAACATAGATAAGGGCGGCGACTCTTCCCGGTGCCCATCTCGCCACCCCTCGGAACTCTGACTGCGCTTCGCCGGTTGCCGATAGGACAAGCTGGCTAGCCAGCCCGAATTTTGACGCTGTCGGCGGTCGCCGCGTTAAGGAGGACCATCATGTCGCTCGAAAAGATGATCGCGCTGCACCCCGATGTCGGCGGAGTGTCGAACGAGATGCTGGCCAAGGCCGCCCGCCATGCCATGCTATGTTCCGCGATGTGCACGTCCTGCGCCGACGCCTGCGTTGCCGAAACCATGGACATGCGCCAGTGCATCCGCTCCTGCCTCGATTGCGCGGACATGTGCATGGCGACGGGGAGGCTGGCTGTCCGACGCACCGCCCAAAATATAGAGGTGCTGCGCCTGATGCTCGAGAGCTGCGCCCGTGTGTGCGACCTGTGCGCTCAGGAGTGCGCGCGCCATGACCATGAACATTGCGCGCTCTGTGGTGAAATGTGCCGCGAATGCGCAAACGATTGCAGGGCGGCCCTGCCTACAGTGCAGTGAAAAAAGAGCCAGAGCGCGCCATCCACACTCCGCAGGGTGAGGATCAAGCCTGCGTCAGCGCCGCTACCAGCGCCTTGACTTTCTTCTGCCGCCATTGCGGCGCGGGAGCGATGAGCCAATAGCCTTGCGGCCCCTCAACCGCCTCCCCCACGTGCCGCACCCGCCCCGCGTCCACCGCCGCCTGCGCCAGCAGCCGGGGTACACTGGCGCGGCCCAGCCCTGCGGCAGCGGCGGCAATTGCGAGCCCTCCATCTGCCACGCTGATGCAGCTCGGCTCGCCTGTCGCCAGGCTGCCGGGCCAATCGATCCAGCCCTGCGCGCCCGCACCGTCCGGCGCCTCGACCGTCACATAATTCATCGCTTCCACGGCCACGCCCTCATGCTCGCCCGGCCCATCGGCCAGCACCACGGCAAGGTCGAGATTGGCCTCGGCAAAATCAGGCGGGCTATCTGCAGCAATCAACGTGAATCGCAGGTCTTCATGCGCGGCAGCATAAGCGCGCAGACGCGGCAGCAGCCAGGCGGCGCTGATGTCGCGCGGCGCGGCGATGGCGAGCGCGCTCGACGACTGCCCCGCCTGCATCGCGTGCACCGCCTCCTCGAACATCAGGAAGCCGCCGCGCAGCGCATCGAGCGCGCCTTCTGTCTCCGGTGTCAGCTCCAGCCCCTTGGGCGTGCGGCGAAACAGCACGACGCCGAGCATGTCCTCCAGCGCGCGGATCTGTTGCCCGACGGCGGCGGGGGTCACGGCCAGCTCGTCCGCCGCGCGGGTGAAGCTCAGGTGTCGTGCCGCAGCATCCAGTACGCGCAGGCCATTGAGGGGGAGGTGTGTGCGCTTCATGCGTCCCTCACTCCGCCTCAGCCGGGGCGACCAGCGCGAACCGCGGGATCGCCACGCGCAACATCCGCCCGTCCGCCGCCACCATCGTGTAATGCCCCTCCATCACGCCCGTGGACGTATTGAGCGGGCAACCCGAAACATAGTCATAGGACCCATCCGGGTGGATCACCGGTTGCTCGCCGACCACGCCCTCACCCTCGACATGATGGATTGCCCCGCGCCCATCGGTGATCGACCAGCGGCGGGTAAGAAGCTGCACCGGCGCATCGCCCTCGTTTTCAATCCGCACATGATAGGCCCAGAACCAGCGTCCGCGCCCCGGCTCGGATTGCTCCGGCAAAAAGCTGACCGATACACGCACGATGATGTCGTCCGTTGCGGCATAATAAGGGAAAAAGGCCTTCATGCCGCGGGAGACTCCCCTAAAGCCCCACCTTCGTCAATGCCTTATCCAGATCTTCGATCAGATCCTGCGGGTCTTCGAGGCCGACATTGATGCGCACCATGCCCTCGGTCACGCCCATGTCCGCGCGGACTTCAGGCGTGAGGCTGCTGTGCGTGGTGCTGGCTGGGTGCGTCATAAGCGATTTGGCGTCGCCGATATTGTTCGAGATGTCGATCAGCTCCAGCGCATTGAGGACAGCCATGGCCTTCTCGCGCCCTCCCTCAACCTCGAACGAAAAGATCGGCCCGGCATAGCGCATCTGGCTCATCGTCAGGTCATGCTGCGGGTGGCTGGGCAGGCCGGGGAACAGTACGCGCGGCACGCGCTGCTCCAGAAACCGGCCCACCTCCAGCGCGTTCTCGGACTGCTTCACCGCGCGCAGCTCCAGCGTCTCCAGCCCTTTCAGCACCACCCAGGCGCTGAAGGGAGAAAGGATCGGCCCGGTGTTGCGCTGGTAAGGCAGCAGCTTGTTGTTGATGAAATCCGCCGAACCGCAAACCGCGCCGGCGAGCACACGCCCTTGCCCGTCCATCAGCTTGGTGGCGGCATAGGCGACGACATCCGCCCCCAGCTCCAGCGGGCGTTGCAGCGCACTCGACGCAAAGGCGTTGTCCACCACGCTCAATATGCCGTGCGCCTTGGCAAGCGCGCACACAGCGCGAATGTCCACGATGTCCATCGTCGGGTTGGCGGGCGTTTCGAAGAAGAACATCTTCGTGTTGGGCTTGATTGCCCGTTCCCAGGCGCCATTGTCCCGTCCGTCTATCGCGGTCGCTTCGATGCCGAAGCGCGGCAGCAGATTGTCCGTCACCCAGCGTGTCGGCCCGAAGGCGGCGCGGGCGATGACCATATGATCGCCCGCCGACAGGTAACAGAGCATCGCGGCAGACATGGCAGCCATGCCGCTCGCCTGCACGCGGCAGGCCTCGGCGCCCTCCATCAGGGCGATCCGCTCTTCCAGCATCTGCACCGTCGGGTTCTGCGTGCGGGAATAGGTCATCCCCGGTTCCTCGCCTGCAAAGCGCGCGGCGACGCTCTGCGCGTCGTCATAGCTATAGCCGGAGGTGACGAAGATCGCCTCTGACGTCTCGCCCTGCGCGCTACGCCATGTGCCGCCGCGCACCGCTTGCGTGGCGGGCCGCCATTTGGATGTGATCGCGCGATTCTGCCCTGTGTCTCGTTTCATTTTTGCCTCTTCGTTCCTCAGAGGATTGCGGCTCCGGCCCGCACCCCCACCCGACCTCCCAAACAGGGTATCTTATGGGAGGTCGGGTGGGGGAGCGGGCTGGTGCGGTAAACTATAACACAGCCAGCACCGCGTCACCCATTTGCTCGGTGGTCATGCTCCCGCCGAGATCGGCGCTGCGTGCGCCGCCTTCCAGCGCCTTGGCCACCGCCGCTTCGATCCGGTCCGCCGCCCCGGCCATGCCCAGCGAATAGCGCAGCATCATCGCGGCGGAGAGGATGGTCGCGAGCGGGTTGGCCTTGCCCTGCCCCGCAATATCCGGCGCGGAACCGTGGATCGGCTCGTAAAGCCCCTTGCCGTTCGCATCCCGCGATGCCGACGCCAGCATGCCGATTGACCCCACGCACATGCTGGCCTGATCCGAAAGGATGTCGCCAAACAGGTTGCCGGTGACGATCACGTCGAACTGGCCGGGATTGCGTACCAGCTGCATCGCGGCATTGTCGACATACATGTGGCTCAGCTCCACATCGGGATATTCGGCAGAAACCTCGATCACCACATCGCGCCAGAGCTGGCTTGTCTCGAGCACATTGGCCTTGTCGACCGAGCAGAGCTTGCCGCGCCGCACCTGTGCCGCCTTGAACGCGCTGTGCGCAATGCGCCGCACCTCGGCCTCGTTATAGGACATGATGTCATAGCCCTCGCGCAGGCCATCGGCCGTCTTGCGCATGCCCTTTTCGCCGAAATACACGTCGCCGTTGAGTTCGCGCACGATCAGCAAATCGATGGCGGACGCGACCTCTTCCTTGAGCGCCGATGCACCGGCGAGCTGCGGAAAGACCTTGGCCGGGCGCAGGTTTGAGAACAGCGTCAGTTCCTTACGCAGGCCGAGAATGGCCTGCTCCGGGCGCAGATGCCGCTCCAGATGATCGCAGTCGAAATCGCCCACCGCGCCAAACAGGATTGCGTCCGCGCGCTTCGCGATATCGAGCGTTTCGGGGGGCAGCGGATGGCCGACCGCCTTATAGGCCGCGCCGCCGACCAGCCCTTCCTCGAACTGCAAGCCGAGATCGAGCGCATCCAGCACCCGGCGCGCCTGCACCATGATCTCAGGACCGATGCCATCGCCCGCAAAAACCGCTACCAGCATGTGTGAATCTCCCTTTTCGGGGGCACGCATATGGGCGCGGGGGCGATCACGCAACCGCTCTTTTGAGCCGGTCGACCAGCCGGTCCCGCCCATCGAGCACGTCCGCTCGCCGTTCGGTCAGCACGGATCGTTCGAGGAAGTGCCGGGTGAGGGCGAGTGCGGACATTATCTCTTCCCAGTCTGCAGCCATGCCTCCTTCACGCAGGAAGGCGGGCAGGGGCAGCAGCTTCGCCTCATAGCCCTGGCCGCCCTCAGCCGATACACCCGCGCCGGTGCGCGGCGAAACATAGCGCAGGCTTTCCGGCCCGGCCCCTGTCGCGACGCAGCCGGAAAGGTCCAGCCCGAAGCCGAGATGCGCAAGCAGCAACATCTCAAAGCGCACCAGCGCCACCGCCCATCCGCGCGCGGCAGGCGCCGCCTCGATCGCGTCCAGCACCGCGCCCAGCGCATCATAGAGCGCGGGGTAGCCGCTCTCCTCGGGCAGCGCCACGGCGGTGAGCGCGCACACCCATTCTACCGCCGCGGCGGGCAGCGGCTCGCCCAAGATCGGCGCGAGGCTATGCGCCAGTTCGACATTCAGTGACGCGAGCTGCTCTGCCGTGCGTGCGCGGAACTCGGCCTGCACCCGGTTGCCGGGCATCAGCACCGGCCGCATCGCGCGGGATCGGCCACCGCGCACATAACCCGCCATCAGGCCGTTGTCCGGCGTCAGCGCGCGCACCACCGCCCCATGCTCGCCATGCGCCCGCACGGAGCATATTATGGCAGGCGTGGTCAGGCCCGCCACGCCTCACCCGTCGCCGTGGAAATAATCGTAGATCAACCGCGCCACCTTGTCCGAAACGCCCGGCGCGCGTTGCAGGTCTTCCAGCCGCGCGTCCTTCACCGCGCGCGCCGTGCCGAAGTGCATCAGCAGCGCCTTCTTGCGCGCGGGGCCGATGCCCGGCACCTCATCTAGAGATGAGGTGGTGATCGCCTTGCTCCGCTTGCCCCTGTGCGCGCCGATGACGAAACGATGCGCCTCGTCGCGCAGGCGCTGGATGTAGAACAGCAGCGGGTCGTTGACCGGAAGGCTGATCTCGCGCCCGTCCGGCAGGTGGAAAATTTCGCGCCCGTCGCGCCCGTGAAACGGCCCCTTTGCGACGCCGACCAGCGGCACATCCTCGACGCCCAGCTCCTCCAGAACGGCACGCACGGCCGAGAGCTGGCCCTTGCCGCCGTCAATCAGCACGAGTTCCGGCCATTCCCGTTCCGCTCGATCCGGGTCTTCTGCCTGCGCGCGCGCGAAGCGGCGGCTGAACACCTCGCGCATCATGCCGAAGTCATCGCCCGGCAAGGTCTCGGGGTTCTTGATGTTGAATTTGCGGTACTGGTTCTTGCGAAATCCCTCAGGCCCCGCCACCACCATCGCGCCCAGCGCATGCGCGCCCTGAATATGGCTGTTGTCGTAAATCTCGATGCGCTGCGGCGGCTCGGGCAGATCAAAAAGGTCCGCAAGCTCACGCAGCAGCTTCGCCTGACTGGCGCTCTCGGCCTGCCGCCGGTGCAGAGCTTCCGCCGCATTGCGTCGCGCCTGCTCAATCAGCTTGGCCTTGGGGCCGCGCTGTGGAGCCTCGATCCGCACCTTGCGCCCTGCCTTGACGCACAGCGCCTCTGCGATCAGCGCGGCCTCGCCCAGCGCACGATCCAGCAGCAACACCGGTGGGGGTGGCGCATCCTCGTAAAACTGGCCGAGGAAGCTCGCCAGAACTTCGCCCTCGTCCACCTCCGCCGTGTGGACAGGAAAGATCGAATGACTGCCGCAATTCTGCCCGCCACGGATAAAGAAGGCCTGGATGCACATCGCCCCACCCTGCGCGGCGAGCGCGAACACGTCCGCATCCTCCAGCCCCTCGCCGTTGATCGCCTGCGAAGTCTGCACGAAGGTCAGCGCCTTCAGCCGATCGCGAAACACCGCCGCCAGCTCATAGTCCATCGCCTCGGACGCCTGCTGCATCGCGCCCGCGAGCTTCGCCTGCACCCCACTGCCCTTGCCGCCCAGAAACGCCTCCGCATCCGCCACCAGCTCGGCATAGCCCGTCGCGTCGATCCTCCCGACGCACGGCGCAGAGCAACGCCGGATCTGGTAGAGCAGGCATGGGCGGGAACGGTTGGCGAAGAAACCATCGGTGCAGCTGCGCAGCAAAAACAGCTTCTGCATCGCGTTCAGCGTGCGGTTGACCGCGCCGCCACTCGCATAGGGGCCGAAATAGCGACCCGGCGCCTTGCGCGCGCCGCGATGCTTCTGGATGCGCGGAAACTCATGATCATGGCGCAGCAGGATATAGGGGAAGCTCTTGTCGTCCCTCAGCAGCACATTGTAGGGCGGGCGATAGCGCTTGATGAGCTGCGCTTCGAGGAGCAGCGCCTCGGCCTCGGTGCTGGTGGTGACGATGGTCATGGAGCGGGTCTGCGCCACCATGCGTTGCAGGCGCTTGGGCAGGCGGGTGATCTGGGTGTAGCTCGTCACCCGGTTCTTGAGCGCCTTCGCCTTGCCGACATAGAGCACGTCGCCGCGCGCATCGAGCATACGGTACACGCCGGGCTGAAGCGTCAGCGTCCGCACCGTGTCGCGGATCGCGGCGACGCCAGCCTCCACATCGGGCTGGCCCAGCCCGCGCAGGGCATAGGCGGCCTTTTCCTCGCTGAAACGATCGGGGATTATGGGCGGCGGGGAGGACGGCATGGAGGATATGTAGGAGTCCCGCCCCCGTTTGCCCAGCCCGATCCGACCGCCCGAGCAAGACTGCAAGCTTCCGATATCAGGTCAACGCCGTCCTGAACATGGCGAGCATGCGGCCCCACGCCTTTTCGGCCTGCACTTTGTCATAGACCGGCGCGTCGATCGTGCACCAGCCGTGCTGGGCAGGATAAACCTCTATCTCCGCCGCGCGTCCCGCCGCTTTTGCGGCATTGCTCAGGGTGTCTTTTGCGGAGGGCTCGCGCGCGTCGTCATTCTGCGCGATGGCGATCAGCAGCCGCGCCTTCATCTTCGGAAGCAGGAGGTGAGGGCTATCTACCGCGTCCGCTGCGAGCCGGGCACCATGGAACGAGGCGATCGCGCCCACCTGCTCCGGCCGCGCCGCCGCCGTGCGAAAGGTGAACGGCCCGCCCATGCAATAGCCACAGCTGCTCATCTTGCGCTTGGGCTGAACCGCAGGCTGCTTGGCGAGCCAGTCAACGAAGCTTGCCGCGTCTGCGCTCGTTCCGGCAGGGGTGATCGCCGCGATCATCGGCTTCAAGCGTGCCTGCCCTTCCTCCGTCCGCCATTCGGCGAAGGTCTTGAGGATCGGCGCTTTGGCAGAGCGGTAATATTGGTTGACGACAAGCACCGCATAACCCGCCTGCGCGAGGCGTGTGCCCATGACCTGATAGGCTTCGCGCAAACCGGCGATATCGGGCCACAGGATGACGGCGGGGTGTCGCCCTTTCGCCGGATGGACGAAATAGGCATCGGCGGTGCCCTCCGCCATCGGGATCGAGACCGTGCTGGCGGTCACCGCCGGTTGTGCCGTGCCGCTGGCCGCCATCGCCGCCCCTGGCAGCATCAGCGCGACCGAGGCGCCTGCGCCTAAGCCGGCGAATTCCCGGCGGCCCAGCGCGTGCGCCTTCATCCAGCTGTCGTTTTCGGAGTCGGTGAAGTCATCGCACATCAGGATCGCCTTTCGCTCAGTCCATGCCCAACCCGACGGAGGCACCTTATCTTGAGCGGATCGCGCTACAAAGCCCTTTTGAGCGGGGCGCAGACCGGGCACATGAAAAACGGGCCGATCGCCTTCATGGCGCATCGACCCGCTCTTGCATTCAGTACGAAGATGTCAGTGCCTCAGTTGAGGCCGCCCAGCCCCTTGATCGCGCTGTCCACCATCGCCTTGTCGGCCTTGGCGTCGTGATTTTGGGCGATCAGCTCGGCAGCGGCGCTGGTCGCGGCGCTGACGGCCTTGGCGCGGATGTCGGCGATGGCCGTGCGCTCGGCTGCGGCGATCTTGTCTTCCGCCATCTTCTGGCGGCGCTTCACCAGCGCGGCGGCATTGGTCTTGGCTTCGGCAACGAGGTTCGCGGCTTCATCTTCGGCGCGGACGCGCAGCGCTTCGGCCTCTTTCTCCGCTCCGGCGATCTTCTTCTGATACTCGGCCTTCAGCGCTTCCGCCTCGGCGCGCAGCTTGGCCGCTTCGTCGAGCTGGCTGCGGATGCCCGCAATCTGGCCGTCGAGCGCCTTGCCGATCACGGCGGGCACCTTCTTCCAGATGAGCACGAAAATGAACACCGCCATCGCGATGCTGACTACGGTGGTGGCGTTGAGATATCCCCCAGCGCCGCCGATCGCCGGATCGGGCGCGTGATGCTCGGGTCCGCCTACCGCCTCGGTGGTGGCGTGGACCTCGCCCTGAATGTCCTGCACCTTGTCGGCGTTTTCGAGGTTATGCGCCACAGCCGCGCTGTTCTCCGAAACATTGTCAACCATTGAGCGCCGCCTTCACTGCCGTCTTCGCCGCATCGGGCGTGACCGCCACGCCCGAAATCCGGGCGACCATGTCCTGCGCGGCCTCGGCGGACACCGCCTCGATTTCCGCCAGCGCCTTGGTGGAAGCTGCGGCAATGGCCGCCTCCGCGTCTGCGAGCTTGGCCGCAATCTTCTTGTCCTCGGTCGCGACCTTCTTTTCCGCGTCCTTGGCCGCCTTGGCCTTGGCCGCGGCAACGAGCGCCTGAGCCGAAGCGCGGGCCTCCGCGTCACGGGCGCGGTTCTGCTCTTCCAGCTCGTCAGCCCGGGCGAAGCTCGCCTTGGCGGTGGCGAGATCCTCGGCGATCTTTGCGTCGCGCGCATCGACCGTCGATTGCACCTTGGGCACCATGCCCAGGCCGATCACGAAGAACACGAAGCCGAACGTCAGCAGCAGCCAGAAGATCTGGGAGCTGTATGTCGCGGCCAACTGGGCTATCTGAGGCATTGCACCCGTCCCGTTAAGTCACACCATGAAGCGGGCGGGCGCTCAATGGCCCGCCCCGCCTTGTTCCGTCGCTGAAATCAGGCGACGAAGATCAGGATCATCGACACAACGAACGCCAGCAGGCCGAGAAGCTCTGCGGCGGCGAAGCCGATGAACAGGCGGCCCTGCTGGCCGTCAGCGGCCGAGGGGTTGCGCAGCGCGCTCTCGAGGAACGAGCCAAAAACATTGCCCACGCCGAGTGCGGCCATGCCCGCACCGATTGCTGCGAGACCGGCACCGATCAGCTTTGCGGCTTCTGCGTCCATAATGATAACTCCTTTTCTAAACTCGTCTTGAAGATGGATGGAAAACTCAGTGGAGATGCTCGGCGTCGTTGATGTAGAGCGACGTCAAGAGCGCGAAAACATAAGCCTGGATGCAGGCAACCAGCATTTCCAGCGCGCTGATGCCGATCATCAGCGTGAAGCTCGGGATGCCGACCAGCGCGCCATAGCCAAGGCCCGCATTGGTCGAGTTGATCACGAACCCGGCGAGAACCTTCAAGAGCACGTGGCCCGCCGTCATCGCGACGAACAACCGCAGGCCGAGCGAGAACGGGCGCACGAGAAACGACACCAGCTCGATCGGGAAGATCACCGGGATCATCGGCAGCGGCGTGCCATGCGGCACGAACAGCGAGAAAAAGTGCAGGCCATGCTTCCAGAAGCCGACGATCAGCACGATCGAAAAGCTCATGATCGCGAGCACGCCGGTAACGGTGAAGTGACTGGTGAAGGTGAAGGGATGCAGGCCGAAAAGGCCGATGGGCAGCAGCCCGAGCAGGTTCGCCATCAGGATGAACATGAAGATGGAGAAGACGTAGGGCACATATTTCTTGCCCGCCTCGCCCACATTTTCCATCATCAGCTTGTTGATGAAGCCGGTGAAGAACTCCACCGCCATCTGCCAGCGGCCGGGAACGAGCTGGCGCTTCATGCCACCCGCAACGAAGATCCACAGCACCACGGCGGTGATGACCATCCACAGCGCGCTGTTGGTGAACGCGATGTTGTAGCCGCCCAGCGCGAGATGATCGGTGCCGAACAGCGGCTCGATCGCAAACTGGTGCATCGGGTCGATTTTGCCGGATTCTGCTGCCACGCTTAGCCCCTAAAAAACCACTCTGTCCTGCGACGAAAGCGCCCTCATTCCTTCGGGCGCTGCATCGAAATCCTGTAGATGTTCCTGAAGGCCACAATGATCCCCAGAAAGAGGAAGACCAGCAGGAGCCAGGGCTGCGTGCCGAGGAAGTGGTCCAAAACCCATCCCACCAGCGCACCGCCGGCAATCCCCCCGATCAGTTCGGCAAGAACCCGATTGCCGAGGCGGGTGTTTGCATCCGCCTGTTCATCGCGCTGGCCGGTCCTGATCCGCTCGGTCCGCTCGACTTGCTCGATTCGCTCTTTGAGCGAGGCAACGCGCGGGTCTTCGCTAACAGGGTCTTGCCCGGGTCCGTTTTCCGTCATTTCAGCCATCCTTCTCCAGCATGATGCCGGAAATACAACGCTTGAAACGCAAAAGCCGCACCCGTCAAGGCGCGGCCCGTTTAGAAAGGGGAAAGGTTCAAGTCAACCAGTGTGATGGTGCGCCGCACACTTACGTCGCGCACCATCGCAAGGTGCCCCGATCAACCGGCCGTGGCGCAGTAATCGGGCAGGGCGATCGGGCCGCTGCCCTTGGTCTGCCACGGGCCGGTGCCGATGCGATAGGCCTGCCCCGGCTTCACGCGCATGGAGAGCGTCTGGCAACCGGTGGCCGCGGCGACATCCGCAACGGTAACGCCGCGCTTGGCGGCGAGATCGGTATAGGCTGCGCGGCGCTTGATATTGATGGCGTTCACCTCCTCGCGCACGGCGTCGCTGACCGCGCCGACAATGCCGAGATAGCCGTCGGACTGCTCGCCCACCGATCCGGCGGAAAGCGCCTGCGCCACCGCGCCCTGCGCGCGAACCGGGCCGCTGAGGAGCGCACCGGCGGCAAGCGTGCCCAGCGCGGCGGCGATGAAAAGAGCTTTGCGTGTCATTGCGGAAACAACTCCGGGTTATTCTGGATGAGGTCCTGCGCGTCTTTCTGGAGTCGCACGATCACTTCCTGTTGAACCTTCACATTGAGGTTGATTTCGATCGGCCTGTCCGGTGCCTTCACCGTGATGCACCCGCCCAGAAGCAGGCAGGCCGCCCCGATGCCCAGCACCTTCCCAGCCCGCAGACCGGCATCTCCCTCGCCCAATACAACGATCATTTCGTCTCCCCTGATGGCACAGTCTGGCTTTCGCCGGGCTGAACGGCAAGCCCATTTCGCTTCACCGGCGTGTAGCCCTCGCCCAGATGCTGGGATATCAACAGGGACGGGTCGGTAAACGAACGCGCGGTGTTGATAAGCCCGCGAAACGGCGCGCTTATCTTGATGTTGAAGATGAACGGCAGGCCGACGAACTGCTGCGCGATCGGCTTGGGCACGCTGGAAAGCTCACCCCGGTTGACGCCGTTGAACGCCACCTGCGTCACCACTTCGCCGTCGATGGCGCCATCCATCAAAATGGTGAGGCACTTATATTGCAGGTCCTTCAGCGCATCGAAGGCGAGCCGCCCCATCCGCCCCAGATTCTCGTTGGACACCTGGCCCACATAGGCGAGGCGGCCGCCCTGGCGGGTGCGGTCGCACGGGATGCTAACGCCCTCGACATGATCGAGCACCAGAGGCGGCATGCCGGTTTGCCGCGCCGTCAATATCCCACCAACGATCCGCCCGCCCTGCGCATCGAACACCATCGGCAACAGCCCGTCAAACGTGCCGGTGGCGGAGATATTTTCCAGCTCCATCAGCTGGATGAATGCGCCCGCCTGCAGGCCCACGACGCGGAAGGTCATGGCGCGCGGCTTCTCGGCACTCATGTCCATCACCGTCGGCAGCATCGAGAGCGCCCCGCCCGCGAACGGCCACTCGCCGCCCAATATCTGCACCCGCTGGCCCGCCAGCAACGCATAGCGGATCATCCCTTCGCGCACCTCTACGCCGGGGTTGATGGAGGCGAGGCGCATCTCCTGCGCGGGCGCGGTGACGAGGCCGAGCAGGTCGGTGAAATGCACGCGCGTCGAGAGGCCACGGACCGGACCGAATGCAGCGGCGAGATTGGTGCCGTCGGTAAAGAAGGTCCCGCTGCTTGTGACTTGTTGCGGTGTCCAGTCGATCCGCCCGCCGCCCGTCACCGTGCCTTCGACATTGGCGACGACGCCCAAGGCGATGTGCGTGATCTCGTCGGGCTGAAGCGCCTTGTCGAATCGCAGCGCGCCGATATCGAACTCCGCGCTGCCGCTGCCCGAATCCAGCACATGCCGCACCGATACTGTGGCGATGCGCCGCTCCCGCCCCGGCAGATGAAGGCTGCCGCCGGCATCGATCCGCCCGTTGGCGAGGGTAAGGCGGAAATCCTCCGACTCGATCGGGTTGAACCGGTCGGGCGTCGCATCGTCGAGCACGAGGATGCGCCCCTTGAGCGCGAGCGCGCCGTCCGCGAACGTCCAGTCGGCGCGGCCTTCACGCACCAGCAGCGGCACCGTGCCGATCTTCGCCTCGATGCCGCTTGCCGATCCGCTCAGCCCCGCCGCCAAGGCGCGCCCGTCCAGCCGCGCGGCGGAGAGCAGCACCGGCGCGTCGCTGCGCCCTAGCCGCAGCCGCGCATCCGCCAGCGCAAAGCCGTCGCGCAGCCTGTAACGCGCGCTCCGGGCCTCCAGCCGCATGGGCGATTCGCCAATTTGCCCATTGAGGTTCGTCTGCCCCAAGGCAACGCCGCCGCCCAGCCGCCCACCACGCCACAGGAGCATCCCGCCATCGACCGGGCAGGCGCGCCCGGTATAGGCGTCAAGGCTGAGCGCGCCTGCCTTGAGGCCGCCGATGCGCAGTGGCGCGCAAGCAGTGTTGACGATCAGCCCGCGCGGCCCCCATTCCGCCACCAGCGGCATCGCCAGCCCGCGCAGGCGTCCATCGGGCATCGGCCCATCGAGCGTGAAGGCGGTCGTGATCCGCGTTACCCCGCCCGCACGCGGCGCGAACCGTACTGAAGCCAGCTCCAGCCGCGCGTCGCCTGCGGCATAGGGCTGGGCAAACATCTCGCCCGCCAAACCGCCCGCTGTTGGATGCAGCCGCAAGGCAAGCTCTGGCAGGCCACCACCGCGGGCCGTCATCCCTCCTTCGAGCCCCCAGCGCATGTCGGGAAGCGACAGGTCAATCCGTCCGCCGTCACTCAGCGCGATTCGCGCGCCGCGCCCGCCTGAGAGCGAGAGCGCGTTGATCCGCAGCGCGGCCTTGCTGCCCTGCTGGCCGAACGTGAAACGGCTCTCCAAACGGTTGTCTGCCTGCAGTGCGCCCACGCTGTCCGCCAGCTTGGCGAGCAGGGGTCCTACAGGCGTGGATGCGGTGCTGCGCGCCGCTGCTCGCAACGCCTGCGCGTCGAAACCCTTCATGCTCAGGCCGCGCGCGTTGAACGCTCCCTCGCCGCGTGTTCCTTTGGCATTGCCTTCAAAGCTCAGGCGCAGGCGGGGCGTGGATGCGAGCAGCCCCGACGCCCGCGCCGCGCGCGCCTCGCCCGCGAGGCTTCCCTGCCACGCGTCCAGCGCAGGAGATAATGTTACATCGGGCTGCATCGCCAGCCCGGCCAGCGTCATCCCCCCACATCCCAGCGCCCCCGCCCGGACCGGCCCAGCGAGGCGCGGCGCCCCGCCATCATTCATTTCCACGTGGAAAAAGCCACTGACAAGCGGCGTGGCGCACCCCCCGGCCTTCACGTCCCGCATCAACGCCGCCGCCGTGCCGGCAAACCCGCCGTGCAGTTCCCCCGCTCCGTTCAGCGCGAGGCCAAGCGGCCCTAACGGCGTCCCGATCCGCGCCCGCGCATCCTCCAGCGTCAGGTCGATATCGGGCAGGCTGAATGGCGCGGTGGACTGGGGATCGCGAAATTTGTCCAGCTCGCCCAGGTGCAGCCCCGCCGCATCCGCCCGGCCGAATATCCGCACGCCCCGCGCCCGCACCGCCACAACGCGCGGCGCGCGCAGGCCATAGCCGATGTCCACCTCGACCGACCGTGCGACAAGGTCCGGTCGCGCGGGATCCCCCAGAACGAGGTTCTCGATGCGCTGGGTACGCAGCGCGATCTGGCTGACTTTGTATGTTGCGCGGACTCCGCGCTCGGCCAGCGCTCGCTCAATATAATGCTCCGCCACCGGCACGCGCCTGAGCCACAGCACCGATACCGCCACGATCACCAGCAGGGCCAGCAGCGCGACGATCCGGCGGGTCATGGGGGAAGGAACGCGCATCAGACGGTAAATATCCTTGCGGGAGGATTTGGCAACGCTTAGCCAGAGACACATGAACGGTGACTTGCCCGAGAAGGACATGCAAGAGGCGCGGCTGAATGACGCCGGCTACCGACCCCCCGTAGCGGCCACTGGACTGTTCTCAGCTCTACCGGAACTCCTGCCATCAATCCCCGAGGGCAAGCCCGAGCCGCACCACGGCACAGGCCACCGCGCCCGTCTGCGTCAGCGATTGGCGGAAGGTGGGCCGGAGGCGCTGCTCGATCACGAGCTGGTCGAATATCTGCTGGCCCTGGCTATCCCCAGGCGTGACACCAAGCCGCTCGCCAAGGCGCTGCTCGCGCATTTCGGTGGCATCAGCGGCGTGTTGACGGCGGAGTGGGAGACGTTGTCCCGTTTTCCCGGCATGGGCGAGACCAGCACGGCGGCGATAAAAATCGCGCAGGCTGCGGCGCTGCGCCTTCTTCGCGCACCGGTGACACAACAGCCGATCCTCTCGAGCTGGCAGGCATTGCTCGATTATCTTCGGGCGGACATGGCGCATCTGAAGATTGAGCGGGTGCGCGTGCTGCATCTAAATGCCCGCAATATGCTGATTCGCGACGAGCACATGGCGGACGGCTCAGTCGATCAGGCGGCGATCTACACGCGTGAGGTCATACGTCGCGCGATCGATCTCGGGTCCAGCGCGTTGATCCTGGTCCACAATCACCCCAGCGGCTCCCCCCAGCCCAGCAAGCAGGACATCGCCGTCACCCGCAACATTATAGAGGCGGGCAAGCGCCTTAGCATCTCCGTGCATGATCACATCATCATTGGCACGGAAGGCTATACCAGCATGAGAACAATGGGGCTGTTCTGAAAAAGGTTCGGCCCACTCCTGACCGGTCCAGTAAGACGGCGGGAGTGGGCCGTGGCGCGACCCGATGCGCCCTAGCATGAGGTTATGGCGAGGTTTGTCCCTCGCCCATCACCTCTGTCAACCGCCCAGATATTTGGTCAGTTCGGTCTTATTGACGCTCTTGTTCTTGTCGGCGTCGGCGGTCGTAAACGCGGCCGTGGCCCAGGCGCTCAGCTCTGTGCTGGTTGCCGTCTTTCCGGTGGCCTGAAGCTCCTTGCTCTTGAGATCGAGCACCCACTTCGAGAACTCCGCCTGATCAAGCTGGCCGGACTTGTCAGCATCGTAAGTCGGAAACTCCTGGTCGACCACCGCAGCCACCTGAGCACCTGTAGCCACGGTGCCACCTGCGGCTGCACTGCCCGAAGTTGTTCCGCTCGCGGTCGTGCCGCCAGCTGAACTGTCAGCCGGGGCTGTGCTGCTCGGCGCCGTTTGGGCCGGTGCAGGGGCGGTGTCGGTTGCCTGCTGCGCCATCAGCGCGGCGGGGGCGGCAAGCGCAATGCCAGCCATCATTAAACGGATCATCGGTAGCTCCTTCGGAAATCGGTTAAACATCCCCTGCCCGTTTTAAAATGATGCGATTGCCTTCCAGTTCAACCCGAGATTATTGCGCGGACCCCGCTCGTCCGCCGGATCGGCTCGCCCCATCCCGACACCGTGCAATATTTGCGATGCCACGCCGTGAATGGCTCAGCTTGCCGAGCGCAGTTCATGCTGCTACCCGGCGCGCGGTCCCGCACCCTGTACCGAGAAGAGTCGTTTATGGTCCCGCGCTATGCCCGCCCCGCAATGTCCGCCATCTGGGAGGCCGAGAACCGCTTTCGTATATGGTTCGAAATCGAGGCGCATGCCACTGAGGCTTTGGCCGAACTGGGCGTGGTGCCCCGGTCCGCCGCCAAGGCATTGTGGGACTGGTGGGCGACGAATCCGGCGATTGACGTTGCCGCGATTGACGCGATCGAGGCGGTCACCAAGCATGATGTGATCGCGTTCCTTACCTGGGTGGCGGAACAGGTCGGCGAGGAAGCGCGATTCATGCATCAGGGCATGACCAGCTCCGATGTGCTCGACACTTGCCTTGCGGTACAGCTGGCGCAGGCGAGCGATCTGCTGCTTGCTGACATCGATGCACTGCTGGAGGCGATTAAGCGCCGTGCCTATGAGCACAAGATGACGCCGACCATCGGTCGCAGCCACGGCATTCACGCCGAGCCGGTCACCTTCGGCCTCAAGCTGGCCGAAGCCTACGCCGAGTTTGCACGTTGCAAGGCAAGGCTGCAGGCGGCGCGGACGGACATCGCCACCTGCGCGATATCCGGCGCTGTCGGCACCTTCGCCAATATCGACCCGCGCGTTGAAGCGCATGTCGCGGCCAAGCTCGGCCTCGCTGTCGAACCCGTCTCGACTCAGGTGATCCCGCGTGACCGGCACGCGATGTTCTTCGCAACGCTCGGCGTGATCGCCTCTTCCATTGAGCGACTCGCGGTGGAGGTGCGGCACTTGCAGCGCACCGAGGTGCTGGAGGCGGAGGAATATTTCTCGCCCGGCCAGAAGGGCAGCTCGGCCATGCCGCACAAGCGCAACCCGGTGTTGACCGAAAACCTCACCGGCCTAGCGCGCATGGTGCGCAGCGCGGTGGTGCCCGCGATGGAGAACGTTGCACTCTGGCATGAGCGCGACATTTCTCACAGCTCGGTCGAGCGGTTCATTGGGCCGGATGCCACCATCACGCTCGATTTCGCGCTCGCGCGACTCACAGGCGTGATCGACAAGCTACTCGTCTATCCAGAGCGGATGATGAAGAACCTGGATCGCATGGGCGGTCTCGTCCATTCGCAGCGCGTGCTGCTGGCGCTCACTCAGGCTGGCGTCTCGCGCGAGGACTCTTACCGATATGTCCAGCGCAACGCGATGAAGGTATGGGAGTCGGACGGGCAGCTATCTCTCATGGAGCTTTTGAAGGCGGACCCGGATGTCAACGCCGCTCTCTCGCCGCAGGAGATCGAGGACAAGTTCAACCTTGATTATCACTACCGCCAGGTCGACACGATCTTCGCCCGGGTGTTCGGGGAATAGCTGTGCCTAGGCGGCCTTCTTGCCGCCAAGACGAGACTTCCATTTCTCGCCTGCGGGACGCAGCTTGTCGCGGCGCTCCAGCACGAATTTGTCCACCAATTGCTTCAGGGTGTTCGCCTGCCCGTTCAGCGCGCGTGCAGCCGCATTAGATTCCTCGACCATCGCCGCGTTCTGCTGCGTCGTCACATCCATTTCAGCTACCGAATGGCTGACCCGTTTAAGGTGTTCGGCCTGCCTCTCGGCGAACTCGGATATCTCCTCCGCCTGCTCGGTCGCGGTGCTGACCTGCTGGATGATCTGTTCGAGCGCCTTGCCCGTCTGGCCAACCAGCTCAACCCCCTCGTGCACGTCCGCGCCGGACTTGCTGATCAGTTCCTTGATGTTCTTCGCGGACTCAGTGGTCCGGTGAGCCAAGGCTCTCACTTCGTTCGCCACGACGGCGAAGCCCTTGCCCGCCTCTCCGGCGCGCGCGGCTTCTACACCGGCATTGAGCGCGAGGAGATTGGTCTGAAACGCTATCGCCTCGATCACTTCGGTGATTTTGGCTATCTCCAGCGACGAGCTCTTGATCTTGTCCATCGCTGCCACCGCGCTCTCAACGATCTCTCCGCCCTTGCACGCCTCGATACTGGCCTGCGAAACGCTGTGATTGACCTGCTTCGCATTGGCCGCGCAATCGACCATGCCCTGCGTGATCTGCTGCATCACCTCGGTAGTGCTCGCGAGCGACGAGGACTGTTGCTCGGTGCGGACAGCGAGATCATGGGCAGCGGCGCTGATCTGGCCCGCGCCAGTATTAATATTGTCGGCCGCATCCGCAATCTGCTCAATAATCTCGCTGATCCGGCGGCGCATGGTATGGAAATCTTCCGCCAGCGCAGAATAGCCAGTGGGAAGATCATCGAGTTGAGCGCGCAGATCGCAGTTCGCGACCTTGGCCAGCGCCTCGCCAACGCTAGAAAGAACCGTGTTTCGGTCCCGCTGCTCGGCGACGGAATAGGCGGAGAGCGCCGCATCCATATCCAGCATTGCTGTCTTCACCAGCGTGCCGATGAGATTGCCTGTCTCCCGTCCATTGAGGCGGGTGTGGAGGCCGCTGGCAAGCGCCGCGCTGATCACCTCTTCGAGCACCAGCGCATAGCCGCCGATATAATATGCGGGCGCGAGGCCGACTCGTGAATGGACCTCACCAATGTTGGCTGAACGAGCCTCCGCAGCTGCATCGAACTCGCCGGAAAAGAGATTAACCCAGTGCTTGAACTGAGCGCTCGCCGCCCGGTCGCGGACTTTGGCATCGGGCAGAAGCTGGGCGGTGACGGGATGGCTACCGATTCTGCCGTACAGTGTCTTCAGCGCCTTTTCAGCCGAACGTTCCACCAGAGCCTTGATCTTCGGGAAGACCCGGTAATTGCGGTCAGTCAGGGTAACGAAGGCTTCATGCCGGGTTTCTCCTGCACTGGTCACGGTCATTCTGTCGCTCCTTTGACGAACGGATGTATTCCTTTTCGGATGGGGGATGGGCGAAATCAGAACCCACGAGATGTTTCGCTTCTGAGGGCAGGGGCTAAACATCATTGGTTGACGACTGATTAATATCGTTTGTTTTCATAGGTTAATTTGCGACCAACTGAGCAATGCGTCCAGGTCAACGCTAATCGCGAAGGGCTGTGCGGTGCCGATAATATGAGGAAATCACCCGTTCATCTGCCAGGCGCGGCTGACGTGTGGCCGCACTGGCCAGATACGTGGCAATTTGGTTTCCGTCCCAGTTACCAAATATCAAGGCTTTGGCTCTAGGAACCCGTTCCAAACAGGTTCTTGAAAAGGAATTAAGCCGTGCCCAAGGGTATAACCATATCGGCGAAGATGTTGTTTGCATTCGCGGCGCTGCTGGCGCTCGTCGCGGCGATCGGCGGCTTCGCGATGATGAAAATAGGTGAGGTCAACCAGCTTTCGGCGCAGATGCGCTCCAACACGTTGCCCGCAACGCAGCTCATTGGCGATATCCACGCCTATACGTCCCAATATCGCATTCAACAGAGCGGCATAATCACCGCCCCCAACCCGGAATCCAAGGCAAAGGCGGAGAAAATGATCCGCAATGCCAGCAACGCGATTTCCGGCATGATGGACGATTATGAAAAGCTGTTGCAAGCGAAGGAGCAGAAAGACCTGTTCGCCACGCTGAAGACCAACTGGGCGCAATACCAGAATCAGACTGACCAGCTCATTGCACTGGCGAACGCCGGCGACCCCGCCGCCAGCGCCATGTTCGAGGGCGAATCGCTCGATATGTTCTACACGGTCGAGGACTCCATCCTCCAGCTGATCGACCTCAACGCGAAGAGCGGTCAGACGATCAGCGCGCAGAGCGAAAATATCTATGCAGACTCGCGCCGGATGCTCATCGGCGCAATCGGGCTGGGCCTTGTTGTGACGCTGCTGCTGTCAGGCATCCTGATGCAGACCGTCGCCAAGCCGATCCGCAAGATGTCTGGCGCGGTGGGGCTGCTGGTGGACGGCGACCTCTCGGTCGAAATCCCCGGCATGAAGCGCAGCGACGAGTTGGGCAGCCTCGCCCGCGCGCTCGATAGCTTCAAGGATCTGTTCGAGGCCGACAAGCGCCGCGCCGAGGCCGAGGCCATCCGCGCTCGCGAGACGGAGGAGACGATCAATGCCATCGGCGCGGGTCTCTCCGCTCTAGCCAAGGGCCAGCTTACCCACCGCGTCGACGAGAACGCCAATGGCCCGCTCGCCAAGCTCTACAACGACTATAACGACGCCCTGTCGCACCTTCAGGATGCGATGATGCAGATCGTCGATGGCTGCAACACGATCAAGAACGGCACCAACGAAATCGCGCAGGCCTCGTCCGACCTGTCGCTGCGCACGGAGCGCCAGGCCGAGTCGCTGGCCCATACGTCTAAGACGCTGGGCGAGTTCACCGGTTCGGTGAAGGTCGCTGCAGATAATGCCCGCCAGACGAGCAGCCGCCTTGCGGTTGCCCGCGAATCGGCGGAAAAGGTCGACGAAACCGCCAAGCGCGCCGCGGTTGCGATGCGCAACATCCAGGCTTCCTCGAAGGAAATGAACGAGATCATCTCGACGATCGACGGCCTTGCCTTCCAGACGAACCTGCTCGCGCTCAATGCGGGCGTGGAGGCGGCGCGCGCTGGTGCTTCTGGCGCGGGCTTCGCTGTCGTCGCGACCGAGGTGCGGCATCTGGCTCAGCGGTCCGCCGAGGCGGCGAACTCGATCCGCCAGCTCGTCGCTACCTCCAGCTCGCAGATTACAGAGGGTGTGTCCCTGGTGGAAAACAGCGGCGAGGCGCTCCGCCAGATCGTGACTGAAGTGACCGAGGTTTCGGACCTGATGGACGAAATCGCGGCGGCGGCGGCGCGTCAGGCCACCGGCCTCACCGAGATTTCCGACATGGTCACGGCCATGGATACCGCCACGCAGCAGAACGCCGCGATGGTGGAGGAAAGCACCGCCAGCTCGCGCAACCTCAACGACGAAACCGAGCGTCTGTTCGAGCAGCTGTCATTCTTCGAGCTGGGCCGCTCGGCCGGTTATACGGGCGGGCTTGGCGTATCCACCTCGTCCTATGAGGACCGCGCGCCGGCACCCCGCAAGGTGGCCTCCGCGCCCGCCAGCCATGGCAACCTCGCACTGAGTATGGACGACGATGACTGGGCCGAATTCTAGGCTCCCGGCACAGATAGTTTTCTAGACCATCACGAGTCGGCCCGGCCTCCCCAACGGAAGCCGGGCCGACACTTTTTTAAGCGGCAGGAGCCGCTGCGCATCGGTCAGCCTCCCCCAAGGGAACAATGAAATTACAATGGTTAAGGCCGAATTTACCATGCCGATAAACCCCATTTTATTGGCTCGATTCTATACGGGACTCCACCGGTTCAATCTTCATGAAAAATGAAGTCCAGGAAGGAACACGCATAATGTTTAAGAAATTCGCAGGCAGAGTAATGGTCGCTGCCATCGCTGCCGCCGTCGCTACTCCCGCTTTCGCTCAGCCCGCAGCTTGGCAGCAGGCTGTAGCGCGCGCTATCGCGTCTAAGCAAACCTATCCTCGTGCGGCGCAGATGCGCGGCGACGAAGGCACCGTAAAGGTGAAGGTCTATGTCAGCGCCTCCGGCGCTGTGGAGAAGACCGAGCTAGTGGCCCCTTCGGGTTCGTCCGTGCTGGACCGCGAAGCTCTGGCCCTGCCGACCAAGGTTGGCACCCTGCCCGCCCCTCCGGGAGGCGCTGCCGCAGTTATCCTGCCTCTGACCTATAAGCTGATGTAATCTTCGGCCTCGCGCCGAGTCACATTGCAGGCTACGGCCCGCCCTTCCTCCCGCCAGCGACCGGATATGGCGAGGGAAGCGGCGGGCCGCTTCGTTTGGAGTAGCCGCACTGCTTGCCGTTCTGCCGCACCGCATTCCCGCACTGGCAAAGCGCGCAAAAATTGCCTAAGCTCATGCGCCTGGGGGCGTGAGGACGTGGCATGCAATTGCTAAGGACCATTTTCTGGGTGATCATCGCCGTGGCACTGGCGCTGTTCACCAAAGCGAACTGGGAGGCCGCCGCGCCGGTCATACCCGGCAGGGTGGCGGTGAAGCTCTGGGGTGACGCGATCATGGAAGCGCGGTTGCCAGTGCTGATCCTCTCTGCCTTTCTCTTGGGGTTGGTGCCGACCTGGGCGTGGGGCAGCACAGTGAAATGGCGCCTGCGCCGCCGCCTCGCCAGTACGGAGCGCGCTCTCGAAAGCGCCACTGCGCAGCAGCGCCTGCCCGAAGCCCCCGCGCTGTCAACCTTTTCACCTCAGCCGGAAACGCCATGACCAGCCCCATCTACGTCGCCATAGACACGCCAGACCTCGCGCGCGCGCAAAGCCTGGCCAAGAGCGTGCACAGGCATGTTGGCGGCATAAAGCTCGGGCTCGAATTCTTCTGCGCCAACGGGCATCATGGCGTACATGAAATGGCCAAGATCGGCCTGCCCATTTTTCTAGACCTCAAACTGCATGACATACCCAACACCGTGGCGAAGGCAGTGCAGGCGTTGCACGTGCTGGAGCCAGCGATCCTAACCGTCCACGCCGCTGGCGGGCGCGCGATGCTGGAAGACGCCAAGGCGGCGGCCGGCGTTCACACCAAGGTCGTGGCGGTGACGGTGCTCACCAGCCTCGACGCCAGCGACCTGAATGAAATTGGCGTAGCCCGCAACGCCGCCGCTCAGGTGGAGCGCCTCGCCGACCTCGCTCAGGACGCAGGGCTGGATGGCATCGTCTGCTCCGGCGAGGAAGTGGGTCATGTGCGCAAACGCTGGCCCGGCGGCTTTTTCGTCGTCCCCGGCGTGCGCCCGGCGGGCGGAGCCAAGGCAGACCAGAAGCGCGCCGTCACCCCGCGCGCCGCGATTGACGCCGGCGCCTCGATTATCGTCGTCGGCCGCCCGATCAGCCAGGCGGAAAATCCGGACCTCGCGGCGCGGGAGATCGAGGCCACCTTGTGAGGATGGCAACAGACGCGGTCCTCTCGGTCCGCCCTGCTGAACATGCCAATATCCCTGCGCTCCACGCCGTAATCCAGCGTGCCTATCGCGGAGACAGCTCTCGCGCGGGCTGGACACATGAGGCGGATCTGCTCGACGATGAACGGATTACGCAGGCTGCACTGGCGGCAATTGTTGAAGACCCGGCATCGGTGCTGCTGATGGCGGAGCGTAGCGGCGCGCCGGTCGGCTCGGTCCAGCTCACGGACAAGGGAGATGGCGAAGTCTATCTCGGCCTGTTCTGCATTGATCCCGCGATACAGGGTGGGAGACTGGGCCGTACCCTGCTTGCTGCCGCTGAGAATATGGCGCGAAGCCGCTTTGGGGCCACGAGGATGACGATGACGGTCATCGACTGCCGTACCGAGCTGATCGCTTACTATGGCCGCCGCGGCTACAGGGAGGTGGCGTGGCGCCTCGATTTCATTGTGCCGCGCGACCCGCCACTGTTCATGACCCGTCTGGAAAAATCCCTCGCCGCTTCCCCTTGAGCGCACACGCCGGTAAACCCCGCCGATCATGCCTCGAATCGCCATCAAGATCTGCGGCCTATCGACGCCGGAAACGCTGGATGCGGCCATCAAGCATGGCGCGAGCCATGTCGGCTTCGTCCACTTCGCCAAAAGTCCCCGCCATGTGGCGGCGGAGCAGCTGGCACAATTGGCTGCGCGGGTTCCGGCCCATGTGATGAAGGTGGGCGTCGTGGTCAACCCGGATGATGCCGTAATCGAGCAGCTGATGCAGGCCGGTCGGCTTGACGCGCTCCAACTTCATGGGCACGAACCGCCCGAGCGCCTCGCCGCCATCCGCGCGCGCTCCCCGACGCTGAAGCTTTGGAAAGCGGTTCCTGTAAAGACGGCCGCTGATATCGCATCCGCTGCACCCTATGCCCAGCTGGCGGACCTTGTCCTGTTTGATGCCAAGACTCCTGTCCATGCGGACCTGCCCGGCGGCATGGGCCTGCGGTTCGACTGGACGCTTCTCTCCGGCTATCGCGCGGCCGGCCCGTGGGGGCTTTCAGGTGGGCTCGATCCCGCAAATGTGGCGGAAGCCATCCGCATCACCCGCGCGTCGCTGGTCGATGTTTCATCCGGCGTCGAATCCGCACCGGGCATCAAGGATGTGGACAAAATCGCCGCCTTCTGCAAAGCGGCTGTGTCATGACAACGGACGTAACAGGATTCCTGCCGACACGATGGCGTTGATCGCTCTCCAATCCGGATCGAAGCGACTGCCCTACCGTGTGAGAAGACGAGTATCGCCATGACTGTTCCCAACCCGTTGCCCAATTCCCTTCGCAGCCAGCCCGATGATCGCGGCCATTTCGGCCAGTTCGGCGGGCGCTATGTTGCGGAAACGCTGATGCCGCTCATCCTGGAGCTGGAAAAGGAATATCGCCGCGCCAAGGCGGATCCGGCCTTCGAAGAGGAGTTCCAGTATCTTCTCCGCCAATATGTCGGGCGTCCCAATCCGCTTTATTATGCGGAGCGGCTCACGCAGGAACTCGGCGGCGCAAAGATCTACCTGAAGCGCGAGGAATTGAATCACACCGGCGCGCACAAGATCAACAACTGCATCGGCCAGATCCTGCTGGCGAAGCGCATGGGCAAGACGCGCATCATCGCGGAGACAGGCGCGGGCCAGCATGGCGTTGCCACCGCGACCGTCGCCGCGCTGTTCAACATACCCTGCACCATCTTCATGGGCGCGGTCGATGTCGCGCGACAGCAGCCCAATGTGTTCCGCATGAAGCTGTTGGGCGCGGAAGTGCGCGCGGTGGAGAGCGGTACAGCGACGCTGAAGGACGCGATGAACGAGGCGCTGCGCGACTGGGTCGCGAATGTGCACGACACATTCTACATCATCGGCACGGTCGCGGGGCCGCACCCTTACCCGGAGCTCGTGCGGGATTTTCAGAGCGTGATCGGCAAAGAAACGCGGGCGCAGATGATGGAGGCCGAGGGCCGCCTGCCCGATATGGTACTGGCCTGCGTCGGCGGCGGATCGAACGCGATCGGAATGTTCCATCCGTTCCTCGATGACCCGGAGGTTGCGATCGTCGGGGTGGAGGCGGCGGGCCGCGGCATAGAGCTGGGCGACGGGCATCACGCCGCCAGCATCGCGGGCGGCGCGCCGGGCGTGCTCCATGGCAACAAGACCTTCCTGCTTCAGGACGAGGACGGCCAGATCACGGACGCGCACAGCATTTCGGCGGGCCTCGATTATCCCGGCATCGGCCCGGAACATGCCTGGCTGCATGAGATCGGCCGCGCGCGCTATGTCTCTGTCACCGACGACGAGGCGCTGGAGGCGTTCCAGAAGCTCTGCCGCCTGGAGGGCATCATCCCCGCGCTGGAAAGCGCCCACGCCCTCGCCGCGCTGGAAAAGCTCGCGCCTGAGCTGGGCAAGGACGAGATCATCGCGGTGAACTTGTCTGGCCGGGGAGATAAGGACATCTTCACCGTCGCCAAGGCGCTGGGGGTGGAGATATGAGCGACCGTATCGCCTCTGCCTTTGCTAATGCCCGCGCAGAAGGCCGCGCCGCGCTCGTCACCTTCGTCACCGGCGGCGATCCCACGCCGCAGGACACCGCCGCCGTGCTCGATGCGCTGGTCGCGGGCGGCGCGGACCTTATCGAGCTGGGCATGCCCTTCACGGACCCGATGGCCGATGGCACCGCGATCCAGCTTGCCAATCTGCGCAGCCTTGGTGCGGGCACCAAGACCGCCGATATCTTCGCCATCGCCGCCGCCTTCCGCACACGCCATCCCGACATCCCGTTGATCCTGATGGGCTATGCCAATCCGATGATCCGGCGCGGGGCTGAGTGGTTTGCGACGCAAGCCAAAGGGGCAGGCGTCGATGGCGTGATCTGCGTCGATATCCCGCCCGAGGAAGACGCCGAGCTTGGCCCCGCCCTGCGCGCTTGCGGAGTCCACCTCATCCGCCTCGCCACGCCGACGACCGACGTCGCCCGCCTGCCCGCTGTGCTCCAAGGGTCTGGCGGCTTCCTTTATTATGTCTCGGTCGCGGGCATCACCGGCAAGCAGCAGGCGGCGCAAGCGAGCATCGATCAGGCCGTGGCGCATCTGAAATCCGGCACGGACCTGCCTATCGCCGTCGGCTTTGGCGTGCGCACGCCCGAACAGGCGGCAGCCATCGGCGCAGTGGCGGATGGCGTTGTGGTTGGCTCCGCGATCGTCGAGATCGTCGGCCAGCATGGCGCCAACGCCGCGTCTCATGTGAAGCACTATGTCGGCTCGCTGCGCGCGGCCCTCAATGCAAAGGAACCTGCCCGATGAGCTGGCTCAGCCGCGTCCGCAAGGCGATCCCCTTTATCGCCAAAAAGGAAACCAGCGCCGATACGCTGTGGCACAAATGCCCCGGCTGCCATCAGATGATCTTCACGCGCGAGTGGGAGGAAAATCTCTCGGTCTGCCCCAAGTGCGATCATCATGGCCGCATCGGCCCGAAGGAGCGGTTTGCGCAGATTCTCGACCAAGGCAGTGCGCAGACCCTCCCTGTGCCGCAGGTGAAGGAAGACCCGCTCAAGTTCCGCGACAGCAAGAAATATACCGATCGCATCAAGCAGGCGCGCGCCGCCACGGGCGATCATGATGCGCTCATCAACGCATCCGGCACGGTCGACGGGCAGGCGATTGTCATGGGAGTGCAGAACTTCGCCTATATGGGCGGATCGATGGGCGTGGCGGTCGGAGCGGCGTTTGTTCAGGGCGTGGAGGAAGCGATCGCGCGCAAATGCCCCTATGTGATTTTCACGGCGGCGGGCGGCGCGCGCATGCAGGAGGGCATCTTGTCCCTCATGCAGATGCCCCGTGCGACGGTGGCGATCCAGAAGCTGCACGAGGCGGGTCTGCCTTATATTGTGGTGCTGACCGATCCCACCACAGGCGGCGTGACGGCTAGCTATGCGATGCTGGGCGACATCCAGATCGCGGAGCCCAATGCGCTGATCGGCTTTGCAGGCCAGCGCGTGATCGAGAGCACGATCCGCGAAAAGCTGCCCGAAGGATTCCAGCGCGCCGAATATCTCCTCGCCCACGGCATGATCGACATGGTGGTGCACCGCAAGGAGCTGAAGGAGCGGATCGCGCAGGTGGCGTGCTATCTGATGCCCAAGAAGGCGGCTTGAGAACAACAAAAGCCCCTCCCCATTGGGGTTGGGGTGGGGGCGATGACACGAGACATGATGAACCACGCCGAAACCCACCCCCCGGCCCCCTCCCTTGAAAGGGAGGGGGAGTAAGCCGTGGCTGATCACGCCGTTTCCGATGACCCCGCCGTCCAGGCGCAGCTTGACCGGCTCGCCAGCCTCTCTCCCGGCGCGGATGTGTTGGGGCTGGAGCGGATTACGCGGCTGCTTGCAAACCTCGGCAATCCGCACCTCTCCCTGCCGCCGGTCTTCCACGTCGCCGGGACCAACGGCAAAGGCTCGACCTGCGCCTTCCTGCGCGCGGCGTTGCAGGCGGAGGGGTATAGCGTCCACGCCTATACCTCCCCGCATCTGGTGCGCTTCAACGAGCGTATCCGCCTGAACGACGGCCTGATCGACGACGCCCGCCTTGCCGCCTATCTCCAGCGCGTGCTGGATGCCGCAGACGACATCAGCCCCAGCTTTTTCGAGGCGACGACCGCCGCCGCATTCCTCGCCTTTGCCGAGCATCCGGCCGATGCCTGCATCATAGAGGTGGGCCTGGGCGGCAGGCTGGATGCCACCAATGTGATCCCCGCGCCTGAGGTTTGCGGCATCGCCCAGTTGGGCATGGATCATGAGGCGTTTCTGGGGACCGACCTCAAGACCATAGCGGCCGAGAAAGCGGGCATAGCCAAGGCGGGCGCGCCACTCGTCACGCTGGATTATGAACCACATATCGCCGCCGTGATCGCGGAAAAGGCGGCCGCCGCCGGTGCCCGCTGGCTGCCGATGAAAAACGCGTGGGACGCCGCTCCCTATCGCGAGCGCCTGCATTATCGCGATGAGGCGGGGCGGATCGACACGCCGCTGCCGAGGCTCGCGGGTGCGCATCAGGCGATGAACCTTGCGCTTGCCATAGCGATGCTGCGCCATCAGGAAGTGCTCCATATTGGCGAAGCCGCGCTTCATGCCGCGCCCCTCTGGGCGCATTGGCCCGCGCGGCTGCAACGCCTCAGCCAAGGCCCGCTGGTGGAGCGGCTTGGAGCGGAGCGAGAGATATGGCTTGATGGCGGGCATAATCCGGCAGCGGGAGAAGCCATCGCCCGCTTTTTCGATGCCGGCCGGCTGGGCGGAGAGAAACTCACGCTGCTGATCGGTATGCTGGCAAACAAGGACATGGCGGGCTTCCTCGCGCCGCTGCGCCCCCATATCGGCGCGATCCACAGCGTGCCGGTCGAAGGCCATGCCCACCACAGCCCTGAGGCGTTTAGCATGCTAGCTGCCGAATGGAGCATCGCTCATAGCGCGCATGCCGACTTAGGCGCGGCGGCAGACGCCATAGGGGAAGTCGGGGACGACGGACCCGTGCTCATCACTGGCTCGCTCTACCTCGCGGGCATGGTTCTCAAAGCGAACGATCAACTGCCTGACTGAGTACGGCTTTCGCCTGGAAAAGAGGGTGGCGGAGACGGAGGGATTCGAACCCTCGGTAGCCCCTTAAGGCTACGACGGTTTAGCAAACCGCTGGTTTCAGCCACTCACCCACGTCTCCGCACTGAGAAATCGCCATAAGACCGGCATGTGGCGGGCTGAACGAGAGGGGCTATAGCGGTGCTCCGGGCGCTTGGCAATGCGGCTGAGCTACGGCTGCACGAAATAAGCCGAGCAGGGCAGCGCTGGGCCGATCAGGCGGGCGTGCGCGGCCGTGCCTGCGCATAGCTGCCCAGTATGCGCACCGATTTCGCCTGAAAGCGCAGCTCGTCCAGCGCGCGGTCGACCGCCGCATCGCCGGGCATGCCCTCGATATCCGCGTAGAACTCTGTCGCGGCAAAGCTCGCTCCGCGCTGATAGCTCTCCAGCTTTGTCATGTTGACGCCGTTGGTCGCGAAGCAGCCCAGCGCCTTATAGAGCGCGGCGGGTATGTTGCGCACCTCGAACAGGAAGCTGGTCATCGTTGGCACGCCCGGCGGCGGTGCTGCCGCCTCGCGCGCCAGTACGACAAAGCGCGTCATGTTGTCCGGGCTGTCCTCGATATCGCGCGCGAGGATCTGAAGGCCATACAGCTCCGCCGCCAGCGCGGGCGCAATCGCCGCTACGCCCGGCTCGCGGCTCTCCGCCACCAACGCCGCCGCGCCTGCCGTGTCGGCATAGGATAACGCGCGGATGCCCCGCTCGCGCAGATAATGGCGACATTGGCCGAGCGCCTGCACATGGCTCAACACCTCGCGCACAGGCGAATCGTCGGGTGCCATCAGCTGATGGTGGATCGGCAGGAACAGCTCGTCGACAATGGCGAGGCCGGATTCGGGCAGCAGATGATGCATATCTGCCACGCGGCCGTGCAGCGAGTTCTCGATCGGAATCACCGCCCGCTCCGCCCGGCCCTCTATCACCGCATCCAGCGCATCCTCGAACGAGAAGCACGGCAAAGGCGCGCAATCGGCGCGATATTCCAGCGCAGCGCGATGGGAGTTGGCGCCTGGCGCACCCTGAAAGGCGATGGCGCGTGCAGGCTCGGCCAGCGCGTTTGCGCTCATCTGTTCCACCAGCGTGCGGGCGGGAAGGGGATAGCTTTCCATGGCGTTCGTGCGTCTCCGCCGTCGCGCTTAGGGGCTGTCGAGAATCCATGCAAGCATAGCTTGCGCAGGAGCGATCCTCCCATTATGGCATCGCGCATACGAGGGGGGTGCGCCATGCCCGGCGCGCTTCTTTCGGCATGAATGGCAGGATATGGCACCGCCGCGCCGCGCAACAGGGGGCAAGGGGGCGGCCAGGGCTTGAAGAAGGATTGCGGGCGCATGGACGATCGTTTCAATACATTTGCGGGGTGGGCATTGTTCGCGGGCATCATCGCGCTGGGCGGCGGCATCGTGGCCAGCAAGATGTTCCACTCGGAGCGCCCGGAAGAGATGGGCTACGCCATTGAGGGCGTGGAAGCCGAGGGCGAAGGCGGCGCAGCCGGTCCGTCGCTCAACACCCTGCTCGCCACGGCAGACGTAGCCAAGGGCGAAAAGGTCTTCGCCAAGTGCGCCGCATGCCACACGGTCAACCAGGGCGGCGCCAATGGTATCGGCCCCAACCTCTATGCCACCGTCGGCAAGCCGCATGGCCATGTCGCCGGCTTTGCCTATTCCGACGCGCTGAAGAAGGTGCCCGGCAACTGGACCTTCGAGGCGATGGACAAGTGGCTCACCAGCCCGCGTGACTACGCGCCCGGCACCAAGATGACCTTCGCGGGCCTCGGCAACCCGGTGGACCGCGCCAACCTGATCGCGTGGCTCAACACCCAAGGCTCGAACCTGCCGCTGCCCGCCGCCGACGCGCCCGCTGCTGCTGAGGGCGCAGACAATGCCGCCAACGCAGCGGAAGGCGCGGACAACGCCGCCGCCCCCGCCAACGCGGCTGCTCCGGCGAAGTAAGCACTCGCTTCACACGGATCGAGGCGCTGGCGGCACCCCGCCGGCGCCTTTTCTGTTGGGGTTGGTCGCCGGATACAAATGCGCTGCGCGGGGTTGAAGCGGTAGCCAGTGAAACCGCAGGAGCCCCATCATGACTGTGAACAGCGCATCCGCCCGCTACGAAGGCCTGGGCCGGGATGGCAAAGGCCATATCTGGACCAAGCGCGGCGCGCTCGACGCCGAGCCTTACGGCTTTGCCTCGCGCTTCGAGGACGGGCCGGGCACCAACCCTGAGGAGCTGATCGCCGCCGCCCATGCGGCCTGCTTCACCATGGCGCTGAGCTTCGCGCTGGCGAAGGCGGGGCACAGCGATGGCCAGCTCGACACCGAGGCCAAGGTGACGCTGGACAAGGACGGCGAGGGCTTTGCCGTGACCAAGAGCGCGCTTACCCTCACCGCCAAGGTGCCGGGGATTGCGCAAGAAGACTTCGACCGCATTGCCGACGAAGCCAAGGCCAACTGCCCGATCAGCAAGCTGCTCAACTGCGAGATCACGCTGGAAAAGACGCTGGAGGGCTGATCGCCTTCAGCCCAGTCCCGCGATCAGCGCCTGCGCTGCGGCGGGATTGCGGACTTTGGCGCCGCCGATCATGAAGATGTATACGTCCCGGCCCCCTGCTGCTGCCTCGCGCGAAGCGGCATAGGCGAGGCCAGCGGGCGCGTGGCCTTCCGACCAGCTCTTCGCGATCCGCACCCATTCTTTCAGCTCCCCGTCGCCATATCCCGCCGCCAGGTTATCGCGGCTTTTCTGCACGCGGGCGTAGACGAAAGGGGCGGTGAGATCGGCGATTTGCGGGTACTCCGGATGATCCGCGATCACGATGGCGACGTCATGCTTGCGCGCTTGGGCGACGAACTCGGCGCAGGCGAAGCTTTCGTGCCGGACCTCGACCGCGTGGGATATCGCCAGCCCATCCTGCTTCTCAGGCAATAGCGCGAGAAAGGCGGCGAAGTCGTCCGCGTCGAACCGCTTGGTCGGCGCGAACTGCCACAGGATCGGCCCCAAGCGATCCCCCAGCTCCGTCAGCCCCTGCCCCATGAACTTGGCGACGCTCGCCTCCGCCTCGGCCAGCACCTTGCGGTTGGTGCAGAAGCGCGAGGCCTTGACCGCGTAGCGAAAACCGGGCGGCGCGGCATCGCGCCATTTGGCGAAGCTTTCCGGCTTGAAGCTGCTGTAATAGGTGCCGTTGATCTCGATTGCCGTCAAATGCGCGGAGGCGTATGCCAGCTCGTCCGCCTGCCGCAGCCCCTGCGGATAGAAGACCCCGCGCCACGGCTCGAACGTCCAGCCGCCGATGCCGACGCGTATCTCTCCCCGCGCGTCTTTGGGCGCATGCGCCATGATGCTGTCCTTTCCGGGCCACCTTAACGCGATGACTGGGCGGCTCAAGCGCTATGGGACGAAGGGTTGCGCGAGCGCAAACATCACGCCGAAAGTCATGAAAGTCACGCCCTGTAAGGGGGCGGTTACTGCGCCTCCCCGCCCTCCCAGCCCGCGCCGCCTTCCCAGCCCTCGGCCGCCAGCCGCGCGCGCGCTTCCGCTGCATCGGCGGCGTCAATCGCTTCGGCCTCCGCGCCATAGACGACCTCGACATCATCGAGCATCAGCCCGGCGCGGCTTTCCTCCTCGGCGGTGAGCGCGACGCGCACATCCTCCGCCTCGGCCTCCATGTGCAGCACCGCGCGGGCGAGCGCGATGGCATAATGATGGGACTGGACCGGCAGCTCCTGCTTTTCCGCCGCGCGGCCATAATAAGCCGGGGCACGGGTGCGGAGCAGAAACTGGGCGAGGCGCTCGTCATAGCGCCGATGCTCGCCCACCTTCTTGCCCATATGATAATGGGGGATGGGCACCCCCTTGATCGCGCGGGAGAGGACGGCATCCTGCAACAGCTGGATCGCCCACTCCATCGCCGATTCCCAGGCTCGCCTGAAGCTCCCCGCCTGGGGATGCGCGCGCAGGCGATAGGCGCTGCGCACAGACATGCCCGCCGCCCGCGCCGCATCGGCAACGCATCCAACGGTCATTTTCGAGATGGGCTGTAGCCCATCGGCTCGGAAAATGACCTTTTATTGGATAGGAGCATTTTCAAACGCAAAAACCGGTTCCCACTTTTTGCTGAAAATGCTCCGCCCCGCCAGCGCATTGATGAAGGCGATCTGCCGTTCGGCGGTCCACCCATCATGCCGCGCGGTGAGCGCGACCGGGGTGAAGGGGAACTGCGGCATGGCCTTGCGTGCGGGGCGGGAGGATTTTGAACGGGGCATGGGCGGGCCATATAACCTATTTGGTTATATGTAGGACAGCGGAAACGTAGGCTTAAGCCGCCTTGCCCATATCCACTTCACATTTCAGCCTGATGCCGAGCGCGCTCATCACCTTGAGCAGCGTTTCGAGCGTGGGATTACCGTTTTCCGAAAGCGCGGTGTAGAGCGCCTGCCGGTTGACGCCGGTTTTCTCGGCAATCTTGCTCATGCCTTCGGAGCGGGCGACCGCTCCGAGCGCGACGGTGATATAGCCCGCCTCGCCGCTTTCCAGAGCATCGTTGAGGGTATCAACGACATCTTCCGGCGTCCGGATATATTTCGCGCCGTCGAACGGCGTGGTCTTGATCTTGCTCATCGTGTTTTCCATTCCATGGCCTGATCTTCCCGGGGGTGGCCAATCCTCTGCATCATAGTTCGTTCGCCAACTCCCTGGCTTTTTCAATCGCGCGCCTCTGGTCACTTTTGTCACTGCCACACAGCAGGATGACGACTATTTGTTCCCGCATCGTGTAATAGAGCCGGTAGCCTGGTCCATAATCTATGCGCAGCTCACTCACGCCTTCACCGAGCGATTTCCAATCCCCAAGATTCCCGCCCTCAATCCGGAAAATTCTCTGGGTGATCTTCAACTGCGCCCGCGCGTCTCGCAGATTGCGGAGCCAATGGGCAAACTCGTCAGTCTGCTCGACGCGATACATTGTCGGTTATATACGACAGGTTTGGCGGGTTTGTCAAGATCGGCGAGAAGTGGGGCACAGTTGCGAAAGGAAGGTGGTTGCTATATATGTATAGCGGATCGGAGATGACCATGCTGGCTGTGCGACTGACTGCTGAAATCGAAAGCCGTCTGGAGGCGCTGGCGGCGCGGACGGGGCGGACCAAGACCTTTTATGCGCGCGAGGCGATAGAGGCGCATCTCGACGATCTGGAGGATTTCTATCTGGCCGAGGAGCGGATGAAGAATTTCCGGTCCGAAGACGCCATCCCCCTGAGCGCGCTGAAAGCCGAGCTTGGCCTGGACGATTGAGTTCGCGCCCGAGGCGGCGAAGGAACTGACGAAGCTGGACGCCTCGAAAAACTCTGGCTTTTGAGAGGCGGATTTGATTCATTGCTTTT
>CAZEHR010000014.1:0-92399 GCA_964512265.1 uncultured Sphingobium sp.
CCATCGTAAGCTTCGCCGCTGGCCTATGCTTGATCAAATTCGTCCACACGGCCTAAGATAGATCCTACCTCGTTTTTTAGCCAATAATACGCAAGACTTAATGGTATGATTCCCATTAAATAGATGATGAATTCTATATGCTTAACCACTTTAAGCCCTCCACACTAAGGCGCCGATACAAAGGTACGAGGCTCACCTCCCACACCTACCCCCGCCGGAAAACCCCGGCAAGCTCGACATGCGTAGACCAGCGGAACTGCCCCACCGGCTGCACGCTTTCCAGCGTATATCCGCCCTCGATCAGCATCTTGGCGTCGCGCGCGAAGCTCGATGGGTTGCACGAGACATAGGCTATGGCGGGCACCGTCGCGGGGGCGAGCTGGATCGCCTGCTCGCGCGCGCCGGCCCGGGGCGGATCGAGCAGGATTGCGTCAAAGCGGTTCGCCTCCTCCGTGGTCAGCGGCCTGCGGAACAGGTCGCGATGGTCGGCGAACAGCTGCCTTTGCGCCCGGTTCGCCCCGCCCTTCAGCGCCATCACCAGGTCGCGCGCCGCCTCGGCCGCATAGACGCGCTTGCCCGCCCCCAATGACAGCGCAAAGGTGCCAAGGCCACTGAACAGGTCGGCCCACACGCCCGCGCTCTCCAGCGCAGGGCGCACGGCATTCACCAGCGCCGCCTCGCCGTCCGCCGTGGCCTGCAAAAAAGCATAGGGCGGCATCGGCACCGCAACGCCGCCGAACGTCACCGTCAGCGGCTCCGGCTCATGCCTCGTCTGCACGCCATAGCCATCGTCGATCGAGAGCCGCGCCAGCCCGTGGTCGCTGGCAAATGCGGACAGCCGCTCCGCTATGCTAAGCCCTTCCGCCTCCACCCCCTCGATCAGCAGATCGACACCCTGATCGGCGAGGGTCAGCTTCACATGCGCGGCGCGCCGCTCGCCCACCATATCGCCGAGCAGCGCGCGCAATGGCTCCACCAGCGCGAACAGCGCCGGGTGCAGTACCGCGCACATGCTCAGGTCCACGATCCGGTGGCTGCCCTCGCTCGAAAAGCCGAGCGCGGTCTTCTTGCCGAAGCGCGCAACACGCAGCGCGGCGCGGCGGCGGGTCTGCGGCGCGGAAAGGATCGCGGGCAAGACGTTCACGCCCTCTATACCCTGCCCCACAAGCGCACCCGCCACGCGCCCGCGCACATAATCGGCAAGGCTTTCCTCATCGAGGTGCTGGAGCTGGCATCCGCCGCATAAGGGGTAATGCACGCAGGGCGGGCTGGCGTGGTGCGGGCCATAGTCCAGCCCGCCATCGCCTTTCAGCCGGTCTCCCGGCGCGCTCATCGGCACATGGCGGCCGTCCAGAGTCACGCCGTCGCCCTTCGCGGCGATGCGCACAATCAGGCCGGGGTCGGTCATGCCCTCCGCCGTTACAGACAAGCGGCGATGGCGGCGGGGATGTGGGGCAGCAGGTCGTCGGCGAGGAAAGCGGGGCCGGCCAGCCGCGCCGCCTCGCCATGCAGCCACACCGCCTCAGCCGCCGCGCGGAACGGATCGCCCGTCACCGCCAGCCGCGCGGCGCACAGCCCCGCGAGCACGTCGCCGGTGCCAGCGGTCGAGAGCCAGCTCGTCGCGGCGTCGGCCACCATGGCGCGGCCATCGGGCGCGGCGATCACGGTCGTCGGGCCTTTCAGCACCACGACCGCGCCACAGCTTTGCGCCGCGGACTGCGCCAGCTCTATGACAGTGCCGGAGATGTCCAGCCCGCTCACATTGGCGAAAAGTTGCGCGAATTCGCCGGTATGCGGTGTCAAAATCGCGTTTTCAGGCAGGGCCGCCATCGCGCCCTCCGCCAGATGCCACAGGGCGTCGGCGTCGAGCACGACCGGGTGGCTATGCACCAGCGCCTGGCCCAGCCGTTCCGCCCCCGCCTCGCCGCGCCCCAGTCCGGGGCCGATCAGCAGCGCGCGGATGCGCGGGTCGCTCAGCGCCTCCTCGTTTTTCATTGATGCACGCACGATCGCGTGGCTGGTGCGGTTGACGGATTGCACACCGATCAGGCGGACATAGCCCGCGCCGCCGCGCGCCGCCGCTTCGGCCGCCAGCGCGGATGCGCCGGGCATCTCGCCCGCCACCGCCGCCACCAGCCCGCGCGTATATTTGTGCGCATCGTCGGCGGGGGGAGAGAGGCGCGGGCGCTCCAGCCGGACCAAACTGGCGTCGGGCGCGGGGATGCTGATGTCGCACAGATGCTTCTGCCGCCAGTGGCCGGTCGCCGGGCGCAGCACATGCGCGCGCTTCCATTGGCCGAGCGCAATGCACAGATCGAAATGCGGAACGGCGGAGAGCGGCATGCCGTCGTCCGTTCCAATTCCGCTTGGAATATCAATAGCATAGCTGCGCTCGGAGGCCTCGACGAGCTGCACCAGCCGCGCCGCTACCTCACCCTCCAGCCCCCGCGTCAACCCCGTGCCGAACAGCGCATCCACCACCTGCGCAAAATGCGTTTCCACGTGGAAAAAGCCCTCGACAGCGCCGCCCCATTCCGCCCGGGCTTGGCGTGCGCTGTCCGTCGCCGGATCCGCCAGCGCCGCCACTTTCACCGGCACGCCATAGTCGCGCAGCGCCTTCGCGATCACATAACCGTCGCCGCCATTATTGCCCGGCCCGCACAGCACCAGCGTCTCGCGCCTGGCCCCCGCCCGCCAGATCACCTCCGCCGCCGCCTGCCCGGCGCGGAGCATCAGGTCATATTCGCTTACGCCCCCCGCGATCACCGCCGCCTCTGCCGCGCGCATCTCGGCTGAAGTGAGAATGGGCTGGGCGCGCAAGCTCATGCGCCGCCGCGCTTCCCGCGAATCTGGCTGACGTCCCGCACGGCGCCCCGCGCGGCGCTGGTCGTCATCGCGGCATAAGCCTGCAGCGCGGGCGACACCTTGCGCGGGCGCTCCTTTGCGGGCTGCCATGCCGCGTCGCCCTTTGCCTCCATCGCGGCACGGCGCGCGGCGAGTTCCTCGTCGTTGATCGCGAGGCTGATCCTGCGTGCCGGAATGTCGATCTCGATCCGGTCGCCGGTCTCGACCAGCCCGATCGCGCCGCCCTCCGCCGCTTCGGGCGAGACATGGCCGATCGAAAGGCCCGAGGTGCCGCCTGAAAAGCGCCCGTCGGTGATGAGCGCGCAGGCCGCGCCCAGACCCTTGGATTTGAGGTAACTGGTGGGATAGAGCATTTCCTGCATGCCCGGACCGCCGCGCGGCCCCTCATAGCGGATCACCACCACGTCCCCGGCCACGACCTGCCCGGTCAGGATTGCGGTGACTGCGGCGTCCTGGCTTTCATAGACCTTGGCGGGGCCGGAGAAGGTGAGGATGCTCTCGTCCACGCCCGCCGTCTTTACGATGCAGCCATCGAGCGCGATGTTGCCGGACAGCACGGCGAGGCCGCCATCCTTGCTGAACGCATGGTCGGCCGAGCGGATGACGCCTGCCGCGCGGTCGAGGTCCAGCTCGTCCCAGCGGCGCGACTGGCTGAACGCCGTCTGCGTCGGCACGCCTCCCGGCGCGGCCATGAAAAACTCCTGCACCTTGGTACTGTTGGTGCGCTTGATGTCCCATTGGTTGAGCGCATCACCCAGCGTGCGGCTGTGCACCGTGGGCAGATCGGTATGCAGCAACCCTGCCCGATCGAGCTCGCCCAAAATCGCCATGATGCCGCCCGCGCGGTGCACATCTTCCATGTGCACGTCCTGCTTGGCGGGCGCGACCTTGGAGAGGCAGGGCACTTTGCGTGAAAGCCGGTCGATGTCCGTCATGGTGAAGTCGACACCGGCCTCATGAGCCGCCGCGAGTAGGTGAAGCACGGTGTTGGTCGATCCGCCCATCGCGATATCGAGGCTCATCGCATTCTCGAACGCGGCGAAGCTGGCGATGCTGCGCGGCAGCGCGCTCGCGTCGTCCTCAACGTACCAGCGGTGACACAGGTCGACTACAAGGCGCCCCGCCTCGCGGAACAGCTCGCCCCTGTCGGCGTGCGTCGCCAGCATCGAACCATTACCGGGCAGCGACAGGCCCAGTGCCTCGGTCAGGCAGTTCATCGAATTGGCGGTAAACATGCCCGAGCAGGAGCCGCAGGTCGGGCAGGCGGAACGCTCGATCGTCTGCACTTCCTCGTCGGTATATTTGTCGTCGGCTGCCGCGACCATCGCATCGACGAGATCGAGCGCGACCTCCTTGCCCTTGAGGATGACCTTGCCCGCTTCCATTGGTCCACCGGAAACGAACACCACGGGAATGTTGATGCGCAGCGCCGCCATCAGCATGCCGGGCGTGATCTTGTCACAGTTCGAGATACACACCATCGCGTCGGCGCAATGGGCGTTGACCATATATTCGACGCTGTCGGCGATGAGGTCGCGGCTGGGGAGCGAATAGAGCATGCCGTCATGCCCCATCGCGATGCCGTCATCGACCGCGATGGTGTTGAATTCCTTGGCGACGCCTCCCGCCGCCTCGATCTCGCGCGCGACCATCTGGCCGAGGTCTTTCAGGTGCACATGGCCCGGCACGAACTGAGTGAAGCTGTTGACGACAGCGATGATCGGCTTACCGAAGTCGCTGTCCTTCATGCCGGTCGCGCGCCAAAGCCCGCGCGCCCCGGCCATGTTGCGGCCATGGGTGGTGGTGCGGGAACGATAGGCAGGCATGACTCTAAACTCCGGTGTGGCTCACAATATGGTGCTGCGCGGCCTACCGCAAAAGGGGGCGCAACCGAAGCGAAAAATGGGTGAGACGGGAGCGGCTATCCTTGGCCTCCCCTCTGCTTACGCCAGCTGCGCGCGGCACAACTCCACAATCGGTGCGAGATCCTCCGCATAGCGGGCCTGCCCCTCCGCCGTGCCCGATATGTCCTGCCTCAACTCGACACCGAGATAAGGAATGCCGTTCCCCTCGGCATGGCGGTTCATGGTATAGTTGAGCTGACGTCCCGAATAAGGCAGCTGATCACCCACGATCAGCCCCGCGCCTTCCAGCAGCGGAATGGCAATGCGCGCCCCGCGGTCATCCTCATTGTAGAGCACCCCGATCTCCCACGGGCGCTGTTGCTGCGGGTCGGCCGCGAGGTGCGGGGTAAAGCTGTGGACCGAGAGGATGAAAGGGCGCTCGATCTCAGCGATCAGTCGCTCGACCTCGCGATGATAAGGGCGATGGAAGCGATTGAGGCGCTGCTCGATGCTCGCGCTGCGGTTGCCGGGAATAGGGTGGCCGTCGCTCGCGGTGACGAGCAGGCCCGGCGCATCTTCCTCGCGGTTGAGGTCGATAACCAGACGGGAGATGCCGCCGAGGATCGCAGTGCATCCCAAGCTCTCGGCCAGCAGCGCCACCACTTCCGCCGCGCCGATGTCGAGTGCGATATGCTGGTCGAGCAGCTCGGGCGCGATGCCGAGATCGATGTCGTCTGGTACATGATTGCTGGCGTGATCCGAGACGATCAGCACAGGCGCGTCGCCATGCTTCAGGATGCGGAACGCTTCGCTCATCGCAGCACACTTGCGCAGGTCCACCAGCCCGGCTGCTGCGCGGTGATCTCGTCGCGTGCGGCATCGCGCGCCGCAACGCTGTCGAACAATGCAAAGCAGGTTGCGCCAGAGCCGGACATGCGCACGAAATGCGCAGTACCGATCTCGTCCAGCAGATAAAGCGCCAAGCCTATTTCCGGCACCAGCGCCACCGCGCCCGGCGTCAGATCGTTGCGCCAGCCCGCTCGGGTGATGGCGAGCGATCCGCGATCCGCGCAGTCCCACCCCTGATAGACCGGCCCGGTGGGGCAGGGCGTCAACGGGTTGACGAGGAGGACAGGCGTCCCCGCCACAGGCATGTCTGGAGGCGGGGGCGAGAGAACATCCCCAACGCCCCTTCCCAGCATGGCACGGGAGGCGACGCATGCTGCCATATCCGCACCCAGCGGGCCTATGGCGGCGCATAGCTGATCGTCGGTGGCATCCAGAGCCCACACCCGGTTGAGGCCGCGCGCCACGGCGGCAGCGTCGGCCGACCCGCCGCCGAGCCCCGCCGCGATCGGCAGGCGCTTGTCGAGGCTGATACGCGCGCCCGCACGCACCTCAAAATGCGCCTGCATCGCCTTGGCTGCCCGCAGCACCAGATTGTCATCGTCTATCGGTAGCCCATCGGAAAACGGCCCGCTCATAGTGAGGATCAGCTCGTCGGCCGGTTCTATTCCAATCCCGTCGCCATCCGCGCAGAAGGCAAACAAAGTTTCGATCTCGTGATAGCCGTCCGGCCGCCGCGCCCGCACATGGAGCGCAAGGTTGATCTTGGCGTACGCAGTTTCCGTTATCGGCGTCATGATGCTGGCGGAGAGGACTCCGGCCCGACATCAACCTTGCGGCTGACGCGTGCGCGTACCTTGGCATCGGCATCATCGCTCAGGCCCACCAGCGCTGCGCGCCAGGCAGCGCGCGCCTCGAAGCGCCGCCCGGCCGCCCACAATATATCGCCCAGATGCTCGTTGATCTCTGCATTGCCCGGCGCGGTGGCGACGGCATTCTCGATAAGGGGCAGCGCCCTGTCCACCTGCCCGGCCTTGAACAGCGCCCAGCCCAGACTGTCGATGAACGCCGGTTCCTTGGGTGCGATGCGGTTGGCGCGCTCCAGCAGCGCGATGGCGCGGGGCAACTCCTCGCCGCGGTCCGCCATTGCATAGCCGAGGTAGTTGAGGGCAGCGGCGCTGTCGGGCGCGCGTTCCACCACCTTTTCCAGCAGCGGTTTCGCCTCCCGCCATTTGCCGGACTGTTCGAGCGCGGCCGCCAGTTGCAGCAACAGGGCCGGATCGTCCTTGTCCGTCATCAGTGCGCGTGCGCGCGTGTAGGCGTCGACCGCGCCTGCATTGTCTCCGGTCTGCGCCAGAACATCCGCCAGCAGACGCAGTGCCCGCGCATCCCCGCTGCGCGCCTGTTCTCGCGCCAGCGTGACGGCTTGGGCGTCGTTGCCTTCCGCAACCATGGCACGCAGGCGCAGCGCCTCCGCCTCGAACCGGGCGGGGGCGCATGGCTCCACGCCCGCTAGTGCGGTGAGCGCGCTCTGGTGCATCTCCCCAATCATCGCAGCACGCGCGACCAGCAAGCGGGCGTCGTCGTCAGCCGGGTCGGCAAAGCTTGCCAGCCGGGCAAGACTCAAAGTGGCTCTGGCATCGCCCTGACCGAGAAGATCGAGGGCCAGCCTCGCGAGCAGGCGCGCCAGCCCGGACTGCGGGGTGAAGGCCTGTGACGTGGCGGCGCAGCGCCCTTCCGCAAGTGCGGCATCGGCGCGCAGGTCCGTGGCGAGATCGGATCTGCCCAGCGCCACAAAGCGCGCGGCCATCGCTTGGCGCTGCGCGGGACCGAAGGCGGTGCCGCGCGCTCGCGCCTGTGTATAAGTATCCGCCGCGCCGGGCGCATCGCCCAGCGCCAGCCGCTGAAGCAGCAGCTGCTCTTCGGTATAGCGTACGGCGAACACGGCATAGGGCTTGTCGACCGGCACCACTGGCGGGTCATAGGGGCCGTCCTTCATCGACACCCAGCTCTGCATGAACGGCACGATGAAGGCGAAATTGCCCTCGCGTTCTATGCGGCTGACGAGCGCGCGCGCTTCCTTCCATTTGCCCCGCTCCATCGCGTCCGCTAGCAACAGCACGGTGCCATCGGGCGGGAGCATGCCCGCGCCATCGAGCGTGCGCGTGGCCTTCAGCGCCAGCCCCTTGTCGCCTGCCAGCACCGCCTGACGATAGGCACGGCTGGCGACGTCCGGGCTTGCGGGGTCGAGGCTCAGCGCCTGCGCATAGGCTTGCGCGGCCTGCTGCATCGCGCCGTCGCCCTCTGCCACCCGCGCCTGGACATAGGCGCCCAGCCGCTGCTGCTCGAGGCTCGCCGCAGAGGCAGTGCCGGTTCCGGCCGACACCGCCAGAGCCAGCGCGGTTGTGATCAGCGTCAGCCTATGCGGCACATCAATCCTCACATGTTCGGATAATTGGGGCCGCCGCCGCCTTCCGGCGTCACCCAGTTGATGTTCTGGGTCGGGTCCTTGATGTCGCAGGTCTTGCAATGGACGCAGTTCTGCGCGTTGATCTGGAAGCGCGGATTGCCCTCGTCCAGCCCTACCACTTCATAGACCCCCGCCGGGCAGTAACGCTGTGCCGGTTCGTCATAGAGCGGCAGGTTATAGCTGATCGGAATCGAAGGGTCCTTGAGCTGCAAATGGCAGGGCTGCTCTTCCTCGTGATTGGTGTTGGAAAGGAACACTGAGGACAGCCGGTCGAAGCTGATAACGCCGTCGGGCTTGGGATAGTCGATCTTCGGGCAATGCTCCTTGCGCCACAGCTTGGTGTGGTCGGGCTTGTGCTTCATGGTGATCGGCAGGCCAATCTTCAGCGTGCGCATCCACATGTCGATGCCAGCCAGCAACGTCCCGAGCGTGCCGCCGAACTTCGAGACCGCGGGTTCGGCATTCTTCACCAGTTGCAGCTCGTCAGCGATCCAGCTGGCGCGCAATATGCTTTCATAGGTGCCGAGCTCGTCGCCCGCGCGATCCGCGGCCACGGCGTCGAACACGCTTTCGGCGGCCAGCATCCCGGATTTCATCGCCGTATGCGTGCCCTTGATGCGCGGCACGTTGACGAAACCCGCCGAGCAGCCGATCAGCGCACCACCGGGGAACTCGAGCTTGGGCACGGCTTGCCAGCCGCCCTCGTTGATCGCGCGCGCGCCATAGGAGACGCGCTTGCCGCCCTCGAGAAACTTGCGGATCTCCGGGTGCTGCTTCCAGCGCTGGAATTCCTCGAACGGGTAAAGATGCGGGTTGCGGTACGAAAGGCCCACCACGAAGCCCAAAGCCACCTGCCCGTTGGCCTGATGATAGAGGAAGCCGCCGCCATAGGCATCGGTCAAGGGCCAGCCCTGAGTGTGGATGACGAGGCCCGGCTTGTGCTTGGCAGGGTCGATGTCCCACAGCTCTTTCATGCCGAGGCCATAAACCTGCGGCTCGCAATCCGCCTCGAGATCGAACTTTGCCTTCAGCTGCTTGGTCAGATGCCCGCGTGCGCCCTCCGCGAACAGGGTGTAGCGCCCGTGCAACTCCATGCCCGCCTGATAATCGGCCTTGTGGTTGCCCTCACGGTCAACGCCCATATCACCTGTGGCCACGCCCTTAACCGAGCCATCCTCGTTATAAAGCACCTCGGCTGCCGGGAAGCCTGGGAAGATTTCGACGCCCATCCCTTCCGCCTGCTCGGCCAGCCAGCGGCACAGATTGCCGAGCGAGCCTGTATAGGTTCCCTCATTGTGCATGAATTTGGGCGTGAAAATATGCGGCATGGAAAACTTGCCGCCTCTGGTAAGGAACCAGTGCTGGTTGTCCGTCACCGGCACATCTGCGAGCGGGCAGCCAGACTCGCGCCATTCCGGCAAAAGCTCATCCAGCGCGCGTGGATCGATCACCGCGCCAGACAGGATGTGCGCGCCGATTTCCGAGCCCTTTTCAAGGATGCAGACCGAGATTTCCTGGCCCGAGTCGTTTGCCAGCTGCTTGAGCCGAATCGCAGCAGACAGGCCCGCCGGGCCGCCACCGACAATGACGACATCATAAGGCATAGACTCGCGTTCGCTCATTTCCGTCTCCAGCGGCGTGCGCGCTCGATCGTCTTGGGGTCCGACCGGCGCACTGTTCCAACAGTTCAGCACTGAGGGGCGATGACCCTTCTTGACGCATTCGTCAAGCCATGCGCCTATGCACTTATGCGGGTAACAGAATATATGGGTGCGCGGGCTACACCTCTCAAGGCGCAGATTGAAAGCACCCTCGCGTGGTGGGCGCTGGCGGGTGTGGAGAGCGCCATCACCACGCAACCGATCAACTGGCTGACGCCGACACAGTCATCACCGCGCGCGAAGCCGACATGCGCCTCGGGAGGCAATGCAGGTTTTCCCGATACGCTCGATGATTTTCATGCCTATTTGGCCGAAGCGCATACCTTGCCCGAAAGTTCATGGCCCGGCACGCGCATCATGCCGGCGGGGCCGTCTGCTCCGCGCCTGATGATCCTCACGCATGCGCCGGACGCGATGTCCACGAAGGATGGGGCACCGTTCGAATTAGCGGGGATGAGCCTGCTGGCGCGCATGGTCCATGCCTTGGGACTCGAGCCCATCGACTGCTATTTCGCGACCCTCAGCCTGGTCACCCCGCCGGGCGCGATGATTGACAGCACGGTGATGGACAGCCTTGTCGCCCGCATGCGTCACCATATTGGTCTGGTCGCCCCGTCATCGCTACTGTTGCTCGGGGATCAGGCGAACCGTGCTCTCTGTCCGACCGGCGGTCTTGATACGAGCAGAAATTTACTTTTTGTTAACCATTCGGGCGGCATGGTTCCTGCGGCCGCGATCGCGCATCCCCGGCTTATGTTGGGGCAGCCGATGGCGAAGGCGGAAGCGTGGCGGCTGTTGCGGGAACTGGTCAAAGGTTGGGGACAGTGAGAGCATCATTTGTGGCTTTGATGGCGGCTGCGCTGGCGGCGCAGGCCGGGGTTGCGCGTGCGGAGCCCACGCTTGTCGCGCCTGCCGGTGCCGTAGACGCCCAGAGCGCGGTCGCCCCCCTTTCCCCGCAAGACAACTACCGCGCCGTTTTCGCCGCGCTGCGTGCTGCCAACTGGGCCGAGGCGAGAACGCGCATCGCCTCGCTGGACAAGGACGATCCGGTCCGCGCGGTAGCGTTGGCCGAGCTGTACACCGCCAAGAATTCCCCTCGCGCCGAGTTGTTCGACCTGCTCGCCCTGATCAATACAGCCAATTGGCTGCCCGAATCGAGCCAGCTCGCACGCATGGCGAAGAAGCGGGGTGCGGATATCCTGCCGGATGGGCCGCAGGTGCAGAAGCTGATGTGGCTCGGCGCGGCGCCCAAGCGGCAATATACGCCCACCGTCAAGCAAGACGCGGCCGCGCAGGCACTGGTTGCGCAGATTCAGCCCTATATCAAGGCGAATACGCCCGGCGCGGGCGAAGCGCTGATCACGCCGGAGGTCGAAACCACGCTGAGCGTGGACGGCCTCGCCGAAGCGCGGCAACGGCTCGCTTGGGCCTATTATATCGGCAACGACGACGGTAATGCCCTGCGCCTCGCCGCGCGGGCGCTCGAGACCGGTTCGACGGGCGACTGGGCAGTGCAGGCGCATTGGACCACCGGCCTTTCCAACTGGCGCGCCAATGATCCCCGCACGGCGGCAGCCGCGTTTGAGCGAGTAGGTGCCATGGCCTCCAACGACGACATGCGCGCGGCGGGGCATTATTGGGCTGCCCGCGCATGGATGAACGCCGGCCAGCCCGCCAAGGTGAGCGCCCTCCTGAGGCGCGCCGCCCAGCGGTCCGACACCTTCTATGGCATGCTGGCGCGCGAGACCCTGGGGCTGGAGGCGCCGCAGGCCGCCATCAACCCCATGCGCTCGACCGCGATCATGGACAAGCCCGCCGTCCGCGCTGCGCTCTCCCTGCACGAGATCGGGGAAAACGAGTTTGCGGACGCGCTGCTGCGCCATCAGGCGGCGCTCGGCACGGTGCGCGATTACGATTCGCTGCTTGCGCTCACCGATACGCTCGATCTGCCCGCCACCCAGATCTGGCTGGCGCAGCATGGCCCCGCGGGCCACAATGGCGGCAGCTTCGGACGCTTTCCGCGGCCGAGCTGGGCACCGGAAGGTGGCTGGCGTGTGCACCCAGCTTTGGTATTCGCCCACGCGCTCCAGGAATCCGGCTTCCGTACCGATGCCGTTAGCCCGGCAGGCGCGCGCGGCCTGATGCAGGTAATGCCCGGCACGGCCCGGCTGGTGGCCGGGGATGCCGTCAGCGCCGCTCGCCTGTCCAACCCCGCCGTAAATATGGAATATGGTCAACGCTATCTGGAGCAGTTACGCGACATGAAGGCGACGGGCGGCCTGCTGCCCAAGGTCATGGCGGCGTACAATGCCGGACCGGCCCCGGTCGAACGCTGGAACAGTCAGGTTCAGGACAATGGCGATCCACTGTTGTTCATGGAGTCGCTGCCCTATTACGAGACGCGCGCCTATGTGAATATCGTGATGCGCAACTACTGGATGTATGACCTGCGCGAAACCGGCAAGGCGGACGCCCTCACCGCCATGGCGCAGGGGCGCTGGCCCGCTTTCCCGACACTCAAGAACGGCAAGCCGGTCGAGGTCAGCTACCGGATCAATCGCTGATCATGCCGATCGACGAGAATGCCGTTTTCCTGCCGGTGCGTATTGCGCTGATGACGATATCGGACACGCGCGGCCTGCATGATGACCTTTCCGGCGACGCGCTTGTTGAACGCATCCATGACGCCGGGCATGAACTTGCTGCCCGCGTGATCGAAACCGACGATGTGGAGCGCATCGTTGAGCGGTTACAGGAGTGGATCGAAGACCCCCAGGTCGATTGCGTCATCACCACGGGCGGAACCGGCGTCACCGGCCGGGACGTTACACCCGAGGCACTTGCGCAGGTGGCGGAAAAGGATATTCCTGGCTTTGGTGAACTGTTCAGGCTGATCAGCTTTCAGAAGATCGGCAGCTCGACCATCCAGTCCCGCGCTTGCGCCTGCGTTGCCAGCGGCACCTATATCTTCGCTTTGCCGGGCAGCCCCGGTGCGGTTAAGGATGGGTGGGACGGCATTCTTGTCACTCAGCTCGACAGTCGCTTCAAGCCCTGCAACTTCGTGGAGCTGATGCCGCGGTTGAGGGAGCGATAGGCAGCGCCGGTTCAGCCCGAAGCCAGCCCCTCCATGATCAGACGGTTGACCTCGATAAGGTCAGATAAGGCGGCGCGCCCGGCGATAATCTCGCTGCTGTGCCTGTCTACCCACAGAGACAGCGAGATGATGCTCGCGCGCAAGGGAGCAGGCAGGCGGTTGCCGCCGTCGGCGCAGGTCGCCCCGAAGGTAGCCCAGATCTCGCGGTTCCAGTGGATCACATCGACGAGCGCCGCGCCCTTGAGGCTGGCGCGTTCCGCCTCGATCAGCGCGCCGGTCACCTGCCCGAGGAGGCGATGCTCCGCGCTGCGTGGCGCTTCGGCGAAACTGCGCGCGCGTTGATAGGCGGATAGGCCCATATCGTCTCCCGGTGCGCCCCCATGCGCGTGCCATCCTTATTATAGCGTGCGCTATCGACGCGCGTGCAGGGCAGAATCCAATTCCGGCAATATGGTAAACATTCTCGTGAGGTGACGCCCGACGCGCACCAGCCCGTCCTATAATTCCCGATAAGCAGTGTCTTAATCGTGAGGGACGATCCTTGTCATGCTGAACGGCGTGGGCTTCATCATCATTCTTGTTTGCGTGTTCGGCAGCTTCGTGATGGCGGGCGGCAAGATGGACATCATCCTGCATGCCTTGCCGCATGAAATGATGGCGATCGGCGGCGCGGCAATCGGCGCGTTCATCGTCTCCAACGATATGCATACGGTGAAGCTCGCGGGCAAAGGTCTGGCGCGCAGCTTCAAGGGATCGCGCTGGAAGGACAGCGACTATCTCGACCTTCTCACCCTGTTGTTCCAGCTACTGACCCTGTTCCGCAAGGATGGCGCCACCGCGCTGGAGCCGCATCTCGACAATCCGCATGAGAGCAGCCTGTTCTCGCGGTTTCCCCGCATAATCGCGGACCATCATCTGGTGGAGTTCATCTGCGACTATCTGCGCATGATGACGGTCAACTTCGAGGATCCGAACCAAATGGCCGAGGCGATGGAGGCGGACATTGACCGTCACCACCATGAAGAAGCCGAGCCGCAGCACGCGTTGCAGACCATGGCGGACGGCCTGCCCGCGATCGGTATCGTCGCGGCGGTGCTCGGCGTCATCAAGACCATGGGGTCGATCGACCAGCCAGTGGAGATACTGGGCGGCATGATCGGCGGTGCGCTGGTGGGCACCTTCATGGGTGTGCTACTCAGCTACTGCATCGTAGGCCCGCTCGCCTCCAAGCTCAACCAAACCATCGAGGCGGACTCCAAGCCCTATATTTTGGCCAAGACCGCGATTGTCGGATACGCGCAGAGCCTGCCTGTGCAGGTGGCGATCGAGATCGCGCGGCGCATGACGCCGTCCGCCATGGCTCCGACATTCCAGCAACTCGAAACCGCACTAGACGAGGCGAAAAATGGACTCACCCCACAAGCTGCTTGATGGCCCGATGGATGGGCTGGAGGCTGATGGCCGCCTGCGCCTGCCACCCAATGTGACCACACTGATGGCGGAGGATTTACGCGCCGGTCTGGTGCTCGCCGCCGATCATGAGGCCGCGATCCTGATCGACGCGTCCGAGACCGTCAGTATCGGTCAGGCCGCGCTACAACTGCTGATCGCCGCGAAACTGGAGGCGGATCGCATGACCATCCCGTTCGAGATCGAAAACGGGCAGGAGCCGCTCGTAAAGCGGATCGAGGCATTAGGGCTGGCCGAAACGCTGGGCCTCACCGGCAAAGGGGAAGCAGTGCAATGAGCAAGCTCATTCTGACCGTGGACGACAGCGCGAGTATGCGCATGCTCCTCAAGGTGTCGCTCACCGCCCAAGGCTATGCGATTGAGGGAGCCGAAGACGGGTGCAAGGGCCTGGAGCGGATGAAGGAGCTCGATCCCGATCTGCTCATCACAGACATCAATATGCCGCATATGGACGGGTTCGAGCTGATCGAGGCGGTGCGCGCCCTGCCGGAATTTCGGGGCACGCCCATCCTCGTTCTCTCCACCGAGTTTTCGGACGACAAGAAGTTCCGCGCCCGCAACGCCGGGGCCACGGGCTGGATCACCAAGCCCTTTGACGCGGAAAAGCTGGGAGCGGCGATCCGCCGGGTGTGCCCATGAGCGAGGACAAGGAACTGGACGAGATCCAGGCAATCTTCTTCGAGGAGTGCGTCGAGGGTTTGGGTACCGCCGAGGCAGGGCTGACCGCCTTCGCCAATGGCGACATCTCGGCTGAGGTGATCGCGGGCGTATTTCGCGCGGTCCACTCTATAAAGGGCGGGGCAGGGGCTTTTGGCCATGACGCGCTGCTCACTTTTGCGCACGCCTTCGAGAATGTGTTGGACCGCGTGCGCGCCGGAGACATTGCTGCGACGGCGGACATCGGTCAGCAATTGCTCAGCGCGTTCGATACGCTGTCCGACCATGTATCTGCCGCCATGGGGCGGGCGGATGTGCCGCAGGATGGAGCCGCGCTTGCCGGGCTAAATGCGCTGCTGGCGGGAGAGGCGCCGGCGGCAGCCGCAGCACCGCCTTCTCCATCAACACCGGAGCCTTCCTCGCATACTCCGGAGGAAGACGAGATGGACTTTGTGCCCGTGGCCGTCGCGCTTGATCTGGAGGATTTTGATGCGCCCGCTGTTGTCCCGCCTGAGGCAAGCAGCGATGACGGCCCCTGGCGCATCGCTTTCGCGCCCTCGCGCGCCGCGATGGCGAACGGGGCGGAGCCGTTGCTCGTTGTGCGCGAGCTGGAGCGCATGGGCGCTCGTGTGATCCATGCGGACCTTACGAAGCTGCCACCCCTGCGTGAGCTGGAACCCGAGCAGGGCTATATACGCTGGGAATTGCTGCTCGATGGATCGGTCGAGCAGCAGGAGCTGGACGAATGCTTCGATTTTGTAGCGCCCGATAGTCTGATTGAATATCGTCGGGAGGGCACAACTATTGCCGCCGCGAACCAGCCAGATCCGATTGTTGCGCCGGAGGCAGAAGCGGTAACCGCCGCAGACCGGTCCCACCCGGACGAGGAGGGTGCTCCGCCAGTTTCGGCGCCCCCGCTGCTCTCAATCGTTCCCCCCGCGCCACCGCCCGCAGCTGTGTCCGGCGGCGAAGCCAAGCTGGTCGATGCCGCGGCCCAGACCATCCGCATAGACGTGACCCGGCTCGACATGCTGCTCAACCTCGTGGGTGAGCTGGTGATCCGCAACTCGATCCTCAATGACCGTCTGGCTGCGGAGGATCAGGAGCGGGTCGAGCTGCCGCAACTGGCGCGCCTCACGCGCGAGATTCAGGACAATGTCATGTCGCTGCGCGCCCAGCCGATCCGGCAGGCGTTCAGCCGTGTGCCGCGCATTGTGCGTGAGCTTTGCGCCGCTACCGCCAAGCAGGTCAATCTTGAGGTGCAGGGCGAAGGCACCGAAGTCGACAAGAGCGTGATCGAGAAGATCGGCGAGCCGCTGACCCACATGATCCGCAACGCTATCGACCACGGCCTCGAAAGCGCGGAGGAGCGGATTGCGGCGGGCAAAGACCCGGTAGGCACCGTGCGCCTCTCCGCAGAGCAGAAGGGCGCGCGCATCGTCATCCGCGTATCGGACGACGGACGCGGCATCGACCGGGAGCGGGTGCGCAACAAGGCGATCGAAAAGGGCATCGTCGCGGCCGACACGCCGCTGAGCGATGAGGATATCGACAATCTCATCTGCGCGCCGGGCTTTTCGACGGCGGAGACCATCTCCAATATCTCCGGCCGTGGCGTCGGTATGGATGTGGTGCGCACCAATGTCGAGGCATTGGGTGGCCGCATCGAGATCAGCTCCACGCCCGGCCAGGGTACCAGCTTCACGATGGTGCTGCCGCTCACGCTCGCGATCCTCGACGGCATGATCGTTCGCATCGACGGCCAGCGTTATGTGGTCCCGCTCGCGCATGTGGTGGAATCGATCCGCCCCGATCCTGGCCAGGTAAAGGCGCTTTCGCCGACATCGGAAGTGATCGACCTGCGCGGCAGCTATGTGCCGGTGCGGCGGGTAAGCGACATCTTCGGCCTATATGGCCATGAACGGCGTAGCCCAGAGGAGAGCCTCGTCATCATCGCCGAAAGCGACATGGCCGGCTGCATCGGCCTGATGGTTGACACCATCGACGACCGGCGCGAGCTGGTGGTGAAGAGCCTCGACCAAAACCTCTACCCGATCACCGGGCTTTCGGGCGCCACCATCCTTGGCGATGGCTCGATTGCCCTCATTCTCGACATCGATGCGCTCGTTTCGGCCGCCAATTCGTCGGGCGCGCGCTTTACCCTGAAAGGAATGGCAGCATGACCGAGTTGACCGAAACCGAGGCGCCCGCAGCGCAGGACATGAAGATCGTCACCTTCACGCTGTGTGGTCACATGTTCGGCATCGCGATGACCGCGCTGCTCGAAATCCGCGAGTGGGAGGAGCCGACGCCCCTGCCCGGCGTGCCGCATTATGTGCGCGGCGTCACCAATTTGCGCGGCAATGTGGTTCCGGTCGTCGGCCTGTCCGAACGTCTGGGCTGGCCGCCGAGCGAGACCCACGCGCGCTCATGCATCCTCGTCGTCAATCTCGACGGCAAGCAGGCGGGCTTCCTGGTGGACGAGATGAACGACATCGTGACCGTGAACATGGCAGAAATCCAGCCACCCCCCGCGCTGGACGGCGCGGACACAAGCATGATCGCGGGCCTTGTGCGCGTGGTAGACCGGGGCAGCGAAGAGGATGAGTCGGGTCGATCCGGCAACAACGCGATGGTGTTGTTAATCGATGTGCCGGCCTTAAGCCTCACCCGTCATCTGGACGCCGCTGCATGAATCAGTTGACGCCACTTGATCGTGACGTCTGGGGCGGCGCGCCACTCACGGATGCCGAGTTCCGCGAGATCGCGGCGATGCTGCATCAAGAGTCGCGGATCACGCTCGCCCCACAAAAGGCGACACTGGTGCGCTCTCGCCTCTCGCGCCGGCTGCGCGAAAAGGAGCTTAAGACCTTCTCCGATTACATCGCGCTTGTGCGGCGCGACATCGGTGAGCGGCGTCAAATGATAGAGCTGCTGACGACCAATCACACGCATTTCTTCCGTGAGGTTCATCATTTCAACTATCTGAGGAACGAGATGATGCCCATTTGGCGCGGCCGCAGTGCGCGCGAGCCGTTGCGCATCTGGTCCGCCGCCAGTTCCTCGGGCGAAGAGGTCTATACGATCGCCATGACCCTACTGGGGCAGGATCTGCGCGAGGCACAATGGGCGCGGACGGCAGGCGTTCAACTCTTTGCGACCGACATCTCGGACGAAATGGTAAAGGCCGTGCGCAAGGCCGAATATCCCAAGGGGCATTTGGAGCAGGTCCCCCAGCCCTGGCGCAAGCTGTGGACGAAGGAGACGCGCGACGGTTTCGCCATTGCTCCCGAAGCACGCAACCTCGTCACCGCATCCCAGCTCAACCTGTTCGAACGCTGGCCCTGGCGCCACTCGTTCGAGGCGATCTTTTGTCGCAACGTGATGATCTATTTCAACGAGGAGGCGAAGGCGGAGCTGGAAATGCGCCTCGTCAACCAGCTTGTGCCCGGCGGCGCGCTCTACATCGGCCATAGCGAGCGGCTGGTGAGTAAGGCGAAGGATTTCATGATCCCCTGCGGCCATACCATGTATCGTAAGCCGGAGACCGTGCGGTGAGAGAGAATATCCCCGTGGGCGAGCGTACGCGCGTGCTGATCGTGGACGACAGCGCCTCAATGCGTGCCATCCTCAAGAAAATTCTTCAGTCGGACCCGCGCATTGATGTCGTCGGTGCGGCGGCGGATGCCGAGATCGCGCGGCGTATGCTGAAAGACTTGAACCCGGACGTGCTGCTGCTTGATGTCGAGATGCCGGGAATAGACGGCATCACCTTCCTTGAGAAGATCATGCGCTTGCGCCCGATGCCGGTGGTCATGTGCTCATCGCTGACCGCCAAGGGCACGGAAACGACGATCGAGGCGATGCGGCTGGGCGCGGTCGAGTGCATCGGCAAGCCTGCGGGCGGCCCGGATGCGCTGATGCGCGAGGCCAAGGTGCTGCGCGAAACCGTTAAGGCCGCCGCGCGCTCCACCATGCGGCCGATCAGCCATGCCGCGCCGCGCGGGCCTGTGCCATCCGGCGGCTGCGACCCGGAGCTGGTGATCGCCATCGGCGCATCGACCGGCGGGGTAGAGGCGCTGTTCGCGCTGCTCTCCGCTCTGCCGCCCGATATTCCGCCCACTTTGGTGGTGCAGCATATGCCGGGTATGTTCACCAAGGGTTTCGCCGCCCGGCTCGATCGCTCCTGCCCGATGCGGGTGACGGAGGCGCGAGACGGAGAAAGGCTGCAACCCGGCACCGTCTATATCGCCCCCGGCTCCGAGGCTCATATGGAGCTCTCCGGCGGGCGGCACGGACATCTGCGCCTACGCCCAACCGCGCCGGTGTCGGGCCATCGCCCGAGCGCCGATGTGCTGTTCAAGAGCTGTGCACCACTGGGAAAGAAAGCAATCGGTGTCATCATGACCGGTATGGGCAAGGATGGAGCGCAAGGCCTGCACGCCATGCGCAAGGCCGGCGCGCTTACCCTGGGGCAGGATGAGAACAGCTGCGTCATCTACGGCATGCCGCGCGCCGCCAAGTTGCTGGGCGCCGTCACGCGCGAGGTGAGCCTCGATGCGCTGCCCAAGGCGCTCCTGCGTGCCTGCCGCGAACCAATGGGGGTACATTGACATGCCTGCCGCATCCGCAATCAAGGTGATGGTGGTTGATGACCAGACGAGCATGCGCGCGATGATCCGCCGCACGCTGCAAGACCTCGGCTTTCGCGACGTGCGGGACAAGCCGTCCGCGCTGGAGGCTTTGCCCGCCGTTCAAAACGACCGGGTCCACCTCATCATATCGGACTACAACATGCCGGACATGGACGGGCTGGAGTTCTTGAAGGCCGTGCGCGCCGATCCCGTCATCGGCAAGACCGTGTTCATCATGCTGACAGGCAGCTCCGAGAAGTCTGTGGTGCAGAAGGCGGCTGAGCTGGGCGTCAACAACTATGTCGTGAAGCCCTTTGCGCCGGCTGCGCTCAAGGAAAAGATCGAGCGGGTCTTCGGGGAGCTGAGCTGATGGCGACAAGAGGCCCGGCGAAACGGATCGCGATCATTCAGGGCGAAAGCGCGGTCGTGAGCGAGCCGGACACAGTCATCGCAACGCTGCTCGGCTCGTGCATCGCCGTGTGCCTGCATGATCCAGTCGCGCATGTCGGCGGCATGAACCACTTCCTGCTCGGCGAGCCGGGGCGGGGGCAGACTGTCGCCGCGGCAGACCTGAACCGCTATGGCCTGCATGCGATGGAACTGCTCATTAACGCGATGATGCAAAAGGGTGCCTCGCGGCTCCGCCTCTCTGCGCAAGTGTTCGGCGGAGGCAATATTCAGGCAGCGTTCGGACCTATTGGTACCAGGAACGCGGAGTTCGCCCTGCGCTTTCTCAAGACCGAGGGCATTCCCGTGACCCATACCAATGTCGGAGGCATCCAGGCGCGCAAGGTGGAATTTCGCGCATGGGATGGGATCGCTTCCTGTGCCCTGGTTGCGCAGGCGCCGCCGTTGCGCCCGGTTGCTCCGTTCCGCCCGCCGTCGGCGTCCAGCGATGTCGAGCTGTTCGCCTGATCGATATGCCAGCCTTTCCCCTCCAGCCCTAACGGTGACTCATGGCCTTTCACCCTTCCGTCTATCCGCTCTGCACTGCCATGGCGAACGAGTGGCGCGAAATGCGGCACCATCTCGAGCAACTGGCGGCGCGGCTGTGCGTGGACGCGTCCTTTGCCGCCCTGCATCTGGACAGCCTGCAGCTGTTCGATGCGCTTGCTCAGCAGGCGGATGAAAGCGCGGTGATGCTGGACAGGCTCTCGGAAGGTATGTGCTCGTCAGACGCGCTCGCGCTCGTGCGGCTGGATATGATGCAGCAGCGGTTGCGCGATGCACTCGGCGAACTGACCTGATTCCGTCATGGCTGCCTCGGACAAGCAGGAAGCGCCGGTCGTCATCCGCCGTGTCAAAAAGGTGGTGGGCGGTGGTCATCATGGCGGCGCGTGGAAGGTTGCCTATGCCGATTTCGTGACCGCGATGATGGCGTTTTTCATGCTGCTCTGGCTGATCTCGAACCCGGACAAGGAAAAGCTGAAGGGCCTCGCCGAATATTTTACGCCCGGCCCGCCGAGCGCGCCGCAGGCGACTGGCACCACCTCCGGCCCGAGCGATACGCCGGGCACCGGCGGGCATACGCAGCGCAACCAGTCGGACAGCCGAAGCCCCAGCGGCATCCCGGCGATGACCGCTGCCAGCCCGGGCGTCGCGCGCGGAGGCAGCGCCGATGTGCCGAGCGCCGCGCTGCGTGTGTTGGCGCAGGAGCTGAAGGTGGCGCTGGACGCCGTGCCGCAGGACCATGCCGCGCCCACCAGCTTTATGACCGACATGGGTCGCGATGAGCTGCGCGTCAGCCTCACGGATACGGACCGACAATCCATGTTCCAGGGGAACAGCCCCAACCTCAACGCCTATGGCCGCAATGTGTTGGCGCGGGTCGCCGCGAAGATGAAGGACTTCAAGGTCAACATTGCGATCGAGGGGCATACGGATGGCGCGGGCGGCAATTCTGATGCCAACTGGCAGCTTTCCGGCGCGCGGGCGCTAGCGGCGCGCAACGCGCTCATTGCAGGCGGAGTGGCGGCGGATCGCTTCATGCAGGTGGTGGCGATGGCCGCGACCCGCCCTGTCTACCCCGATCAGCCCGATCGCCCCGAAAACCGGCGCATCACCGTTGTATTGCTCGCCGATAAATCCGCGTTGCCGGGTGACAGCGGTTTCGCGTTCTGAGCGATGAAGAAGCTGCTGGTCTTGCTCGTGCTGTTGGCGACGGGCCTGGGGATTGGCGCGGGAGCGGCCTATGGCGTGGCGCAGCTCCTGGGGCCACCCCCCCCGAAAAGTGCGCCGGCGGAGGAAGCCATGGTGTTCGTGTCGGCCGGTACACTGCTGGCGCCGATCGTGGCGGGGGACGGGAGGTTGTCCGGCTATGCGACATTCGACGTGCAGCTCGAGGTGCCAGTGGCGAATGAAGCGGAAGTGACGGAGAAGCTTCCGCTCCTTCTCCACGCGGTGAACCTGCGCACATGGGCGACGCCGATGGCGGCAGGGCCTGACCACATCCTACCCGATCTACGCACATTGGCCGCCGTCGTAAATTCGGCCGCCGAGGAGGCGCTGGGCAAGAAAATGGTGCGCCGCGTCATCGTGACTGGCGCCAGGCCGGTCTGATAAAATACTGATAATAAGGGATGTTATGACCCACTTGCAGCTCATGCAATGCTTGGGCTGGTGATTGCAGTTGCGTGTAATATTGCACTGCGAGATGAGGGTCCCCGAAAACAAAACCGGATGTTTGTCTGGCATTCAAATGAGGAGACCACTTATGCGAATGCTGTTACTCGCTGCCAGTGCGGCGGCAACTTTCCTATCTGCTTCGGCACAGGCGGAAACCGCCGAGGCTAAGAGCTTCAGCTTTGATGGCGTGACATATACCTACACAGTGACCGAGAAGGGCGCAGCACGTGTCATTCAAGGGAAAACTGACTCGCTGGCAGGCAGCTTCCGGCTCGCGCTTGTCAATGGACGGGTAACTGGGCATTTCGGTGGCCAGCCGGTGGCCTTCAGGGCCGCTGACGCGAAAGGCGCCTTCAACAAGGGGGGCGCGGAGCTGATCGCTCTCTTGACGAAGTAAGCTACCCCGCCCTGCTGGGCGCTGGACCGCATGAGGGGAGAGGGCTGCACAGCTCGCTCCCCTTCATGTACCGAAGCTTTTCACCAACGATCCCGCTACCAGCGACCAACCGTCGACCAGCACGAAAAAGATGATCTTCATCGGCAGGGCAATGCTGGTGGGTGGCAGCATCATCATGCCCATCGCCATCAGCACGGCGGAGACGGCGAGGTCGATCACGAGAAACGGCAGCAACAGCAGGAAGCCGATCTCAAAGGCACGGCGTAGTTCGGAAATCATGAAAGCGGGGACCAGAACACCCATCGGCACGGATGAACGCTCGGGAACGGGCCTGCCCGAAAGCTCGACGAACAGCTTGAGATCCTCCGGCCGTACTTGTCCCAACATAAAGTTCCGCAGCGGGGCGGAGGCGCGCTCCAGCGCGGTTCTCTCGTCCATCTTGCCATCGGCGTAGGGGGCTACTCCCGCATCCCAAGCCTTTTCGAACGTCGGCTGCATCACGAAGAAGCTCAAGAACAGGGCGAGGCTGATAATTACCGGGTTCGGCGGCACGCCCGGTGCACCGATGCCCGTACGCAACAGCGAGAGCGCCACGACGATGCGCGTAAAGCTCGTGACCGTCATCAATATGCCCGGCGCGAGGCTGAGGACGGTGAGACCGATGACGAGCTGCACCAGATGGCGGCTCATCTCGAGCTGGGCGGGATCGATGCTCATGCGGTGCGGGCAGGCTGCGGGTCGTGCACAGGCTGGCGCGGCGGGCGGCTCCGCACCGGATTCAGGCGTGGCCAGAGGGGCGTGACGGGCGCGGGGGCCTGTGGCGCGGCGCTGGCGAGGATGCGGCACGCCGCAAGGTCGATCACAAGGGGCCGCTCCTGCGTGTCGTCGCTGTTGATGAGTTGGGCGCCCTCTGGCGTGAGCATTAGCAGATGCTCTGTCCCGCCGTGGCGCACCAGCGCGAGGCTGCGCCTCTGGTCGAGCGCGATCCGCTCCGTCAGCATTAGCCGCCCCGCGTGGCCTTGGCGTGCGCCTGTGGTGAGCCCAAAGCGGCGCGCTGCCCACGGACCTGAACCAAGCAGCGCCAGCACCGCCGCCAGTGCGGCAAGGGCGCGAACGATCTCTGCACCATCCATCTGTCAGCGCCTCCGCTTCATGACCTGCGTGATTTCCAGCGACATGCGATCCTCATCCACCAATATATGTCCGCGCGCGATCGTGTGACCGTTGACCATCACCTGGCTGGGGTCATCCTGCGTGCAATCGAGCGGTATCATCGCGCCACGGCTCATGGAGAGGATTTCGCGCACCGGCAAACGCGTCGAGCCCAGCACGATTGAAAGCTCCACCTCGACATCGTTGAACGCGGACATGCGGCGATCCCTCCTGTGTTCATGATAGGAAAAAACTGCCGCGCTCCGGACGCTGCCAGGAAATTTTTGCCTATTATGGGCGAAGGAGGGCCGGCTTATGGATCTCGAAACGTCTGTTCAGGTGTCTGCGAGCGGCCTGAGGGCGCAATCGCTGCGCATGCGGGTGATCGCGGAAAATCTCGCCAATGCGGATTCGGTGGCGAGCAGCCCTGGCGGCCAACCCTATCGCCGCCGTATCCCCACCTTCCGTGCGGAAATGGACAAGGCGAGCGGCGCGCGTGAGGTGTCCGTCACCGCCATCAAGGGCGATGCCCGGGCTTTCCCGCGCGTCTATCAGCCCGGCAACCCTGCGGCGGACGCCAAGGGCTATGTGCTGATGCCCAACGTAAACGCGCTCACCGAGGCCGCAGACATGAAGGCGGCGCAGCGCGGCTATGAGGCGAACCTCAATGCCATAGAGGCCGCGCGCACGCTGACGATGCGCACGATCGACCTGCTGAAATAGGGGGTGGCGATGGTGAACTCGATTGGAACCCTGGACGCGCTTTCCGCCTATGGCCGCGCGCGCGGTGTGGTGGAGGGAGTCAGTGGCAAAGGCGCTCCAGCGCCGATCAGCGACACCCCGGGCTGGTCAGGCTTCGGGGATCTGGTTGCGAATGCCGTGGGTCAGGTCGGGGATTCGCTGGGCAAGGCGGAAAGCGCCAGCATGCGTCAGGTTGCGGGCAGGGGCGACCTGATCGACGTCGCCACCGCCATCGGCGCCGCCGAAACTGCGCTCGACACCATGGTCGCGGTCCGCGATCGCGTGGTAAATGCCTATAACGAAATCATGCGCCTCCAAATCTAGCGCTATGGACCCCGCCGACATACTCGCGCTCGCTCGCGCCGCGCTGCTGCTGCTGCTCACCATAGCGGGGCCGATGCTGGTCGCCTCGCTCGTCATCGGCGTATTGATCGGGCTGGTGCAGGCGCTCACCCAGATTCAGGAAATGACGCTCACCTTCGTGCCCAAGCTGATCGGCCTCGGCGTGGTGCTGTTGCTCAGCCTGCCGATGATCGGTGCTGCGCTCTCGGCCTTCATGGCGGAGCTGTCAGCGCGTATTATTGGACCTTGAGCGCGTGGACGCGCTCAGCCAACTGGCGCCCGATCTGCCGCGCATCCTCACCCTGCACGCGCTGATCTTCGCTCGCGTGGGGGCGATGATGATGATGCTCCCCGGCTTTTCCGACGATGCGGTGCCGGGGCGGATTCGCCTGCTGGTGGCGCTCGCCCTGGCTGCGGGGATGCAAGGTCTGCTTGCTGCGCATATGGGCGCTGCGACCGGGGTGGCGCTCGCGGGCAATGCCGCGCTGGCGCATCTGCTGCTGGTTGAGTTGCTTACCGGGCTGATGCTGGGCGGCATCGTGCGGTTGATGTTCCTCGCCGTCACGATTGCGGGCGCGATCATCAGCCTTCAGGTCGGCCTGACGACCGGGCTGGTGCAGGATCCCTCAGCTGGGGGGCAGGTGCCACAGCTGGCCCGCTTCATCAGCATCGCCGCGCTGCTCCTTTGCATGAGCCTCAGCGTGCATCATCTGTGGATCGGCGCGCTGGTGCAGAGCTATGGCGTGTTCCCGCCCGGAGCGATGCCGCCCGCCGCAGACTTTGCGCAACTCGCGCTGAAGGCCGCGAGCGGCGCAATGGGGCTGGGGCTGGGTCTCGCCGCACCACTGGTGATCTATGGCATCGTGTTCAACGCTGCGCTGGGCCTCGCCGCCCGCATCGCTCCGCAACTGCAGCTCTTCTTCATCGCGCAACCGCTGGCGATCGCGCTGGGCCTTGCGCTGTTGGCGGTGACGCTCGGCGCTGCGCTCTCGGGCTTTGCGCAGGCGATGGCGCAATGGGCACAGGCACTGGCGAGCTGAACCATGGCCGAGGAAGAGCAGAAAACCCTAGACCCTACGCCCAAGAAGCTGGAGGACGCGCGCAAACGCGGCGATGTGCCCAGCGCGCCGGAGATGCGCCATGCGGCGATGTTTGCCGCGATGCTGCTGATCTTCGGCGCGCTCGGTGCCTCGGCGATCATGCGCATGGCGGCGCAGGCGAAGGCCCTGTGGGGGCAGGCGGGTGACATGGCGCTAACCGGCGGCAGCGCCCAACGCCTCGCTGCCGCCTTGTTGGGTGGGACTTTGATCGCGGTCGGCCCGCTGCTGGCTGTGACGCTGGGGGCCGCTCTGCTGGGGGCGCTGTTGCAAGGGCGCGGCCTCTTCGTTGCGGGCCAGCTCAAGCTCAAATGGGATCGGTTGTCTCCCATGGCCGGGGCAAAGCGCTTGTTCGGCAAACAGGCATGGGTCGAGTTCGGCAAGACGCTGGCGAAATTCGCCTTCGTGGCGATTGTGGCGAGCGCGATCATATGGCCCGCGCTCAAAGGTCTGGACAGATTGGCCGGCGCGGACGCAAGCACCCTCGGCCGCTATGCGGCAGGCGTGACCTGCGACATGTTGCGCGCGGTGGCGCTGCTGGTGGCGGTGCTCGCGGCGGGAGATTTCCTCTATCAGCGCCGCGCGTGGCTGACGCGGATGCGCATGAGTCATCAGGAAGTGCGCGATGAGCACAAGCAGAACGAGGGCGATCCGCAGATCAAGGCGCGCATCCGAGCCATCGGCCTGGCGCGCTCCCGCAGACGCATGATGTCGGCCGTACCCAGCGCCAGCGTCGTCATCACCAACCCCACGCACTATGCCGTTGCGTTGCGCTATGATCATGGCGCGATGCAGGCGCCGGTGGTTGTGGCGAAGGGGCGCGACAGGATCGCGCTGCGCATCCGCGAGCTGGCTGGCGAGCACAAGGTGCCGGTGGTGGAAAGCCCGCCGCTCGCCCGCGCGCTCTATGCCAGCGTTGAGATCGATCAGCCGATTAAGCTGGAACACTACGCCGCCGTCGCTGAGATCATCAGCTATGTGCTGCGGCTGACGCGGGAGAAGAAATCCGGCTAAACCTCGATATTGAACTTGGCCAGCTCAACCCGGACCCGTAGCTCGATGTCGTCTATCAGGCCCGCGAAGCGCGGGTCATCGGGCAGTTGGTCATCGCTATCCCCGACCCTGCCCCCGCACAACCAATCTCTCAGTGCCTCCAGCGTCTGCCACCCGGCGTTACCGTCCAGCAATTCCCGGTGCAGTCGCTCCAGCCCGTCCAGCCCGCGCCGGGCATGGGCGATCTGCTCCCGCCGTCGCACCTCCTGCGGGTTAAGCGCCGAAAGCGCCACCAGCATCTGCACGGAACCAAACATCTGCGGCTTAAGATGAACGGATGCCGGAACGACTCCATCCGCCACCCCGCCTTGCGCAGACGCCCCCTGTCCTTCGCCCAGCAGCTTCTGCGCCGCCTGCGCGATCGGCATCGCCTCGCGCATCAGCGCCAGCGCCTGCTGAGTCGCGGTCATGATGGGATTGATGGCCATGGCCGCCGTTCCGGCCCTCCTCCCTTCTATAATAGGAGGGATGACACTGGCCCGGAATTTCCGCTGCGTAGCCTTCGTGCTGCTGTGGGTCGGTGCGGCGGCGGCAAACCCACACGCTGTCGCCGCACCGCGCATCAAGGATATCGTCAACGTTGAGAATGTCCGCCCCAACCAGCTCATCGGCTATGGCTTGGTAGTAGGGCTTGCGGGCACCGGTGACAAAACGCGCAACACGCCCTTCACCGAGGAATCGATGCAGGCGATGCTCGAGCGCATGGGCGTCAACGTCCGCTCCACCCAGATGAAGACGCAGAATGTCGCCGCCGTTTCGGTCACCGCCGCGATGCCACCGTTCGCGCGGGCAGGCAGCCAGATCGACGTGACGGTGAGCGCACTGGGAGATGCCACCAGCCTGCAGGGCGGCACGCTGCTGGTCACGGCACTAAAGGGAATGGACGGGCAAATCTATGCCGTGGCGCAGGGGCCGGTCGCGGTGTCGGGGTTCAAGGCGCAGGGCGCGGGTGCGAACATCAGCCGTGGCGTTTCAACCTCGGCTCGCATCGCCTCGGGCGCCATCATCGAGCGCGAGGTGCCTTATGCGCTCAAATCGGCTACCGCGCTAAAGCTCGCGCTGCGCAACCCCGATTTTACCACGGCACAGCGTATCGCCAAGGCGATCAACGCCGCTTTTCCGGGCGCGGCGGAGATGCTGGACCCCGCAACTGTGCGCCTTTCCGCCGTCGACGGCGCTGCGCTGATCGAGCGCATTGCCCAAGTCGAAAATCTGGGCGTGGAGGTAGACAGTCCGGCCCGTGTCATCGTCAACGAGGCGGCGGGCACGGTCGTTATGACCGCCGACGTGCGCGTCTCCCCCGTCGCCATCGCACAGGGCGGCTTGACCATTTCGGTGGCGGAAAATCCGGTAGCGTCACAACCCGGTCCCCTGTCTGGTGGGCAGACGCAGGTTCTGCCGCGCACGCAGGTTTCGGTTGATGACGGCGGCGGCGCGTCGCTGGCGATGGTCGAGGGCGAGAGCCTCAAGACTTTGGTTGGCGGGCTGAACCGCCTCGGCGTCTCCCCGCGCGATCTCATCACAATCCTGCAGGCGCTGCGCAGCGCAGGCGCACTTCAGGCAGAGATAGAGGTGCAGTGATGACCGATCCCGTTCGATCAGTTTCGCTTCCTCACCCTGCGACCCCGGACCAGAACGCACGCGCGGCGGCGCGAGACTTCGAAGCCGTATTCATCGGTCAGATGACCAAGCTGATAATGGAAAGCGCCGAGCTTGAAGGAGACTTCTCCGGCGGGCATGGCGAGGCGCTGTTCCGTGGGGTGCTCGCCGAACAGCTCGGCAGAGCGATCGCGCGCGGGGGCGGCATCGGCATGGCCGACAGCGTCCTGGCCGAGATCGTGAAGCTGCAACAGGCGGGAGGAGGTGCGCCATGAGCACGAGTGATGCCCTCGCCGCCCTGCTCGATACGATGATCGACCTCATCCGCCTGATGGAGGAGGAGAGCGAGCTGCTCGCCCTCTCAGGGCCGCGCGGCAATATCGAGGCGATAGCGCAGGCGAAGATCCGCCTCGCCAACAGGATGGAGGCGCAATCCGCTGCGCTGAGCCGGGTCGATGCGCGCTGGATCGAGGGTCTGCAGGGCGACGACCGCCGCGCCTTCGCGGAGACAAGCGAAGACCTGCACCGCGCTGCCGCTGTCAACAGCGCGGTGCTGGAGCGGCAACTGGAGCTATCGGCCGAAATGCTGAGCGCGGTCGGCAAGGAGCTGGAGCGCGTGACCGGTCGCGGCGGCGCAACCTATTCGCGCCGGGGCGATGTCCGCCGCCGCCGGTCCAGCCCGCCGCTGTCTGTCAACGGGAAGTTTTAGAGAACCAGCTTCCGCGCGAAATCGCGGATATGATCGCCGATCTCCGGGCTTTCGAGCGCCAACGAAAGGTTGGCCTCAATATAGCCCGCCTTCGACCCGCAGTCGAACCGCTGGCCATCGAAGGTAACGCCATGGAAAGGCTGGTTGCCGATCATCGCGGCCATTGCGTCCGTCAGCTGGATCTCGCCGCCCGCGCCTTTTTCGTGCCGCGCGAGGTGTGCCATCACTTCGGGTTGCAGGATATAGCGCCCGGCGATGATGAGGTTGGAGGGCGCGGTGCCGGTGGCTGGTTTTTCGACCAGCCCCTTCACCTCCGTCAGCGCGCCGTTCCGTGAGCCGGGGTCGAGCACGCCATAGCTCGACGTCTGCTCCATCGGCACTTCCAGCGCGCAGATGAGGTTGCCGCCAGTCTGTTCATAGGCGTCGACCATCTGGCGGAGGCAGCCCTTGCCCGGCTTGCCGTGCATGAACTCATCGGGCAGCAGGATCGCGAACGGCTCGTCGCCCACAATGTCGCGCGCGCACCAGATCGCATGGCCCAGGCCCAGCGGCTCCTGTTGCCGCACAAAAATGGCGTTGCCGGGCGTCAGGCGGGTGCCCTTGAGGGCCTCTACGCTCTTGCCCCGCGCCGCCTGCGTCGTCTCCAGCTCGAACGCCATATCGAAATGATCCTCGATCGCGCCCTTGCCGCGCCCGTTGACGAAGATCATTGTCTCGATCCCCGCCTCGATAGCCTCGTCGACCGCATACTGGATCAGCGGGCGGTCCACCACGGGCAGCAATTCCTTCGGCACCGCCTTGGTCGCGGGCAGGAAGCGGGTGCCCATGCCCGCCACGGGGAATACGGCCTTGCGGATTTTCTTCGCGCTCATGAGTGCCTTTCGCTGCGAATGTGATTCGTTTTCTGCGCCGTTCATAGGTGTAAAAGGTTGAGAGTTTTTTGCCGCCTAGCCTCAGAAATCGATGGCGATGCCCTTTTTTTCCCAGTCGCCATAGCGGGTTGGGCTAAGCTCCTCGGTCACTTCGGGTTTGGCATCCAGCGGATCCGGCTTGGGCACCGGGGGATTTTTGGAGAGATAGGCGGGGGGCCGCACATGGTCGGGGCGCTTGCCCATGGCTTCGCGTACTCCATCGAAGGTTGCTGCGTTGCGACATATGCGCTTGCCGGGCAAGAGACAAGGTTTGGAGGGTTTACCGCAGGCTGAAAGACGCTAAGGCGGGCCATGGCCAAGCCCACTTCCCCGCATAAGCGCCGTCGCCCGTCCAAGGAAGCCGAAGTCCCCGGCCTCGGCGCGCGTAGGGCGGCGCTGCGTCTGCTTGATGCGGTGCTGCGCCGGGGCGAGGCGCTGGAGACGGCGCTGCACGCCGCGACGCAGGGGCTGAACCGAGGCTCTGACAAAGGGCTGGCGCATGCCATTGCGGCAGATGTGCTGCGCTGGCTGCCCGATCTCGACGCGCTGATCGACAGTGTAACCGAGCAGCCGATCCCGCCCGACGTCAAATCGCGTATGGTGCTGCGCATGGCGCTGGTGCAAATCTTGCTGCTCGAGACCCCGCCGCATGCCGTCATTTCCACCGCACTGCCTTTGACCGAGGGCGGGCCACGCCGGCTGGTGCATGGCGTGCTTGGAAGCTTGATCCGTAGCGAGGCGAAATTGCCTGAGGTGCCGACCTTGCCCGCGGATGTTGCGGAGCGCTGGGAGGCGCAATGGGGCGGAGACATGGTAGGCGCCGCCGCCCGCGCTCTGGCGCACCGCGCGCCGATAGACCTGAGCTTTGCCGATCCCGCAGAGGCGGAGCGCATTGCTGATATGATGGGCGGCACCTCGCTGATGCCCGGGCACGTCAGGCTCGATCATGATGTCTCGGTGCCCGAGCTACCCGGCTATGTGGAAGGGCACTGGTGGGTGCAGGACATCGCGGCGAGCATCCCCGCCCGGCTTGCGGGGCCGGGAGACGGGCGCACGGCGCTCGATCTTTGCGCCGCGCCCGGCGGCAAGACGATGCAGCTTAGCGCTGCTGGCTGGCGCGTCACCGCTCTGGACAAGAGCGCAAAAAGGCTGGAGCGGCTGTCCGCAAACCTCGCGCGCAGCGGCCTTGGCGAGCGCGTGGACGTGGCGCAGGGGGACGCCTTGGCCTGGGAGCCGTCGGCGCCCGCAGATCTGATCTTGCTCGATGCGCCATGCTCGGCCACCGGCATCTTCCGCCGTCATCCGGATGTGCTCTATCGCGCTGGCCCGCGCCAGATCGCGGAAATGGCTGAACTTCAGGCTGCGCTTCTCGATCGCGCTTCACACTGGCTCAAACCCGGCGGCACGCTGATCTACGCCACCTGCTCGTTGGAGCGCGCCGAGGGCGAGGATCAAATCGCTGCGTTTCTGGCGCGCCACCCCGGATTTGCGATCCTGCCGGCATCGGCAGACGAACTACCCGCCCGAATAGGGTCTACTTTCGAGGGTTTTATCCGCACCCTGCCGGGCGTGCTGGAGGAGGAAGGCGGCGCAGACGGATTTTTTGTCGCGCGACTCGTTCTCAGTGCTTGACCTGAAAGCCGCCGTCCGTGCTGGCGCCGCTCCCTAGCTTGCTCTCGATGCAGCCATACCAGCCTAGTCCCTTATAGGTCTCATAGCCGGGGGTGAGCGCATAGCAGATCATGCGCTGCCCTTCCTGGTAAAAGCCTTGCTTGGCGTCTGACTTGATTGGGTAAACCTCGCTCAGCGAGCAGGATTTGTCCGATGCCGCGATCACCTGATGCTTGGAATTGAGCAGCATCACCCGCGTCTCCGCCCGCTCCGCCTCGGTCAGGGCTACGCCCTGCACGATGTCGCGCGCTTGCGGTTCCCAGTCGAAGAAGATGCCGAGGACGCCCAGCACCTCGCCATCCGTCGCGCCGCCCTTGCGGATCGCGGTGGAATAGGTTGCGACCTGGGCATTGCCGAGCACGCCGTTGCGCGTGATGTCGCACACGGCGAAGTCATCGCCGCTGCGGGTGGCAAGGCCGCTTTTAAACCACTCGGCTTCGGAGACATTCTGGTTGATTGCGTTGGGAAAGCGCTCGCCGCGCCCGGTCGCCACCACGCGGCCAGATCGATCAGCCACCCAGAGGTCGAGATAGACGGTATAGGAGCGCAGGATCGTTGCCAGCCGCTCGCAGGCATAGGCGCGGGCTTCTTCTGTGCCCTGTTGCAGCACGCCGACGACCGCGCTGTCCGTTGCCCACCAGCGCACGTCGCATGAGCGCTCGTAAAGATTGCGGTCGATGATCTCCACAACGTTGCGGGCGAGATCGGCGAACCGCTGGCCCTTGAATTCCTGCATCATGTGGCGCCCGGCGCTCTCTATCCGCGCGGTGTTGGCCGCAATCTCGCTCTGCAGCTGGGCGGAAAGCGCGTTCACCTCTTCCGCCACCACGCCCATCTCGCGCGCGACGACGCCAAAGCCCAGCCCGGCGTCGCCCGCGCGGGTCGATTCCAGCCGTGCATTCATGGAGAGCATCCGGGTCCGCATCATGATGCGGTCGATCACCGCGATCTTCTCGCCGGTGATGCGGGAGACCTCGAATGCCAGTTTCAAAATGTCGTCTTGCATGATCAGATTCACCTCGGCACGCGTGAATCCTCTCCCCACTTTTAGGATGATTTATGCTCTGGCGGCGATTTTTTACAAGTCTGTCCTAATTAACGGTTAACTATCAAGAGAAATTCCAGCTGTTTCGCAAAATTCTGTGGTTATGTTCCAGACTAAGCACACTGCTCCCTCCCCCGCTCCACCGTGCCGAAATTTCGCCACACCGAGGGGCAAGCCCTGTTGCGCCGCAGCGCGCGCACGGGTAAGGCGAACCCTTCATGGACCGGCCCGTTCTCATCTCCCCCTCAATTCTCTCGGCGGATTTTGCCCGTCTGGGTGAAGAAGTGCGCGCAATCGACGCCGCCGGGGCGGACTGGGTGCATGTCGATGTGATGGACGGGCATTTCGTGCCGAACATCACGATCGGTCCGATGGTAGTGAAGGCGCTGCGCCCCCACACACAAAAATTGATGGACGTGCATCTGATGATCACGCCGGTCGATCCAATGCTTGATGCCTTTGCCGAGGCGGGAAGCGACCTGATCACCGTGCATCAGGAAGCCGGGCCGCACCTCCACCGCACCATCCAGCGGGTCAAGGCGCTGGGCAAGAAGGCCGGCGTGTCGCTCAATCCTTCCACCCCGGCAAAGATGCTCGATTATGTGCTGGAAGAGGTTGATCTGGTGCTGGTGATGAGCGTCAACCCGGGTTTTGGCGGGCAAAGCTTCATCGACAGCCAGCTGCGCAAGATCGAGGCGATCCGCAAGAGCATCGATAAACTGGGCAAGCCCATTCACCTTCAGGTGGATGGCGGGGTCGACCAGAAAACAGCGCCGCGCGTGATAGCGGCCGGGGCGGATGTGCTGGTGGCCGGCACAGCGACATTCCGTGGCGGGCCGGATGCCTATGCGGCCAATATCAAGGGGCTGCGCGGCGCATGAACGACCTGTCCAACCCCTTCTTTCAGAATGACAAGCAGGAAGCGGACGGCATCGAGACCGGCAAGCGCCTCATCCGCCTGTCGAACGACAAGGGCAGTTCGCTGGCCGAACGGGTCGCCAACCAGTTCTACCGCCTCACTTGGCGTACGCCGCTGCACAATATGCGGCTCAAGGGCAAGTATCCGCTCAAGCTGCTCGCCGCGCCGCAGGACAAGGTGGCGGGTGATGCGCGTTCTGGCAAGGCGATCCGCGCCGGGCATTTCCTGTTTCGCGGCGCGAAAATGCCGCTGGGCGAAGTCGATTTCGCTGCGCCGATGGCCGCGCCATTGGCGGAATATCTGCATGGCTTTCGCTGGCTGCGCGATCTCGCCACCACTGCCACGCGCGAACAGGGTGCGGCGATTGCCGAGGCGATCACGCGGCGGTGGCTGGCTGCTCATGCCGAAAAGCCGAGCGAGCCTGCCTGGGCGCCGGAAAACGCGGGCTGGCGGCTAATCTTCTGGGCGTCTTATGCCCCCTATATCCTTTCCAGCAACGATCTTATCTATCGTTCGCTGGTACTGACCTCGTTTGCACGCACCGCCCGTCATCTCGATCGCAGTGCGGACAAGGCGGCCGTCGGCCTGCCGCGCCTTGTCGGCTGGGGCGGCATCGTCGCTGCGGGGCTGTTGCTGCCCGGCGGCGGCCCGCGCCGCGCTTTCGCCGAGGCGGGCCTGAAGCGGGCGCTGGAAAGCGCGCTTTACAGCGACGGCGGCATTGTCAGCCGTTCGCCCACCGATCTACTGCGTACGGTCGAGCTGCTCGGTATGCTCAACACCGCCTATGACGCGGTGCGCGAGGAGGTGCCGAGCTGGCTTACCGAGACGCTGGCGCGCACGGTGGCCGCGTTGCTTGGCATCGCCCATGGTGACGGCGGGCTAGCGAGCTGGCAAGGAGCTGGTGCGACAGAGGCCACCTATGTCGAGCGCGTGGTGCAGGCGAGTGGGGTGCGCACCCGGCCGCTACGCCAGGCGCGCGACTGGGGTTATCAGCGTATCGCCGCAGGCGCGACCGTCCTGCTCGTAGATGCCGCTCCGCCTCCCGCCACGCGCATCGCGGGTGCGGGGTGCGCCTCCACGGGTGCGTTTGAATTGAGCGACGGGCCGGACCGGCTGATCGTGAGCTGTGGCGGTGCAGACCTTTCAGGCGCGCTGATCCCGGAAGACCTGGCTCAAGGCCTGCGCACCACCGCCGCGCACAGCACGCTGATCCTCGACGAACGCAATTCCACCGCCATCCTTCCGGATGGCACTCTGGGGCGCGGCGTCACCGAGGTGGAGCTGCACCGGCAGGAGCTGGAAAACGGCAGCCGCATCGAAATCAGTCATGACGGCTATGTGCGCCGCCTGGGCTATATGCACCGCCGCCTGTTGCTGCTGAGCAACGACGGCAAGGACGTGCGTGGCGAAGACATGCTGCTGCCTGCGCAGCGGCGCAGGAAGCCGTCGGCAGTGCCCTATGTACTGCGGTTCCACCTCGCGCCGCATGTCGACGCCTCATTGACGGCAGACGAGCAGGGCGCGCTGCTGCGCATCGACATGGCGGCGCTCTGGCAGTTCCGCTGTGGCGCGGGCAAGCTTGCTATTGAGGACAGTCTGTGGGTGGATGGCGAGGGCCGCCCGCATGCCAGCAAACAGCTGGTCGTCAACGCAGTGGCTGAGCCAGGCGGAAGCTCGCTGGGCTGGCTGCTGAAGCGGGTGGGTTAACGGGGAAAATCTGACATGACTAATGTGAAGATCGGGCGGGCGCTGTTATCGGTGTCCGACAAGACGGGGCTTGTGGATCTGGGCAAGGCATTGGCCGCGCATGGAGTGGCGCTTGTGTCCACCGGCGGTACCGCAAAGGCGCTGCGGGAGGCGGGGCTGGACGTGGCGGACATTTCCGACCTCACCGGCTTTCCGGAGATGATGGACGGGCGCGTGAAGACGCTTCACCCCAAGGTGCATGGCGGGCTGCTCGCGGTGCGCGGCAATGCCGAGCATGTCGCCTCGATGACCGAGCATGCGATCAAGCCGATCGACCTTGTGGTGGTGAACCTCTATCCCTTCGCACAGACGGTGGCGAAGGGCGCAAGCCGTGACGAAATCATCGAAAATATCGATATCGGCGGCCCGTCGATGGTCCGCTCCGCCGCGAAGAATCATGAGAGCGTGACGATCGTCACCGACCCGGCCGACTATGCGCGCCTGATCGAGGAAATGGCCGCTCATGACGGCGCCACCACCTACGACTTCCGTCGGCTGTGCGCAGCCAAAGCCTATGCCGCCACCGCCGCCTATGACGGGATGATCTCCCACTGGTTCATGACCGCCGATCAAGGCGAAAAATTCCCGCCCAGCGTGACGATGACGCGCAAGCTCGTGATGCCGCTTCGCTATGGCGAAAACCCGCATCAGCAGGCCGCGCTCTATGTTTCCAGCATGCCCCATGTTTCCGGTATCGGCCAGGCGACCCAGGTGCAGGGCAAGGAGCTGAGCTACAACAACCTCAACGACGCGAATGCCGCGCTGGAGCTTCTCGCCGAATTTCGCGATGGCCCGCCCACGGTAGTGATCGTCAAGCACGCCAACCCCTGCGGCGTCGCCACCGGCGCGACGCTGGCCGAGGCCTACAAAAATGCGTTCGAGTGTGACAGCGTTTCGGCATACGGCGGCATCATCGCCGTCAATCGCCCGCTCGATGGGCCGACTGCGGAAGCGATCAGCGGTATCTTCACAGAGGTTGTCGTCGCGCCCGGTGCCGATGACGCCGCGAAGGCAGTCTTCGCCAAGAAAAAGAACCTGCGCCTGCTGTTGACCGATGGCCTGCCCGATCCCACGCGCGGTGGCCAAAGCGTTACCGTGATTGCAGGCGGTATCCTGGTGCAGGATCGGGACAATGGCTGTGTGACGCGCGATATGCTGAAGACTGTGACCAAGCGCGCCCCGACCGAGCAGGAAATCTCCGACTGCCTGTTCGCCTGGACCGTGGCCAAGCATGTGAAATCGAACGCCATCGTCTATGCCAAGGACGGCATAACGGCTGGCATCGGCGCGGGCCAGATGAACCGCCGAGACAGCTCGCGCATTGCCGCCGCAAAGGCGAAGGAAGCGGCTGAAACCTTCGGATGGACATCCCCGCGCACTATGGGCAGCGCGGTGGCGTCAGACGCGTTCTTCCCGTTTGCGGACGGGCTGCTGGCTGCGGTCGAGGCCGGCGCCACGGCGGTGATCCAGCCGGGCGGCTCCATGCGCGACGACGAGGTGATAGCGGCGGCAGACGAGGCGGGCCTTGCGATGGTGTTCACAGGCATGCGCCACTTCCGGCATTGAAATTCCGCTCATGCGGGCCTGCGAAACATAATTTTCTGTGCTTCAGTGCTCACGTACCTTTAAGTACGCTGCGCTCCGATGCTCGAAAATTCCGTCTCTCGGCTCCGCCTGAACGAAATGTTCCGGTCTGCTTCGTTTAATCTATTTGCAGGACCAGTCTTTCACCTTGAAGTATGAGGGCGGATAGCTTTCCGCGCCGTTGAGCCAGGCCGCTTCCTTGTCGTCATAGCGATTGACATATTGCCAGACCATCCGCCCTGCGCGGTCCACCTGGAACGCGCGGCCCGCATTGGCTTCGGTAATCAGCATGCTCCCGTCGCTGAGCATCTGGTGCAGGCCACGCTGGTTGGTGAAGAAATGCTGGTCCTTGCGCCCGCCGAAGATGGTCTGCGTTTCGCCGGTTGCAGGGTCGATGGCGATGATGCGGCTGCCCCCGAAACGAGTGCCGTCCGCCGTGCCGTCCGGGTGATTGTCGAACACCGTAATGCGCCCATCGGTGCCCCAGTCCGGGTCATGCTGGCGGATCCACGGGCCGACGCGGTGCCACTTGATCCGTTCCATCTTCGCGTCGGTTACGAGGATCATGTTGAGGTTGCGGATCGAGACGAGCAGATCGCCCGGCGTGAACATCGGGAAGGCATGCGCCAGCGAGGCAGGCAGCTCCTCGATCTCGTTCAGGTGAAACTCGCCATTGGTCTTGGGGTTGTCGTCCGAGTGCGAGGTCAACGCCGAGAGCATGCCGCTGCGCGCAAACAGATCGGTGATCGCGCGCTGCCTGATGAGCTTGCCACTGGCGTCATAGACGCGGATTGCATCTTCCCAATAAGGTTCGGTGAATGGCCACTGTTTGGGCCTTTCGACATAGTCGCTTCCGCCGATGACGATGTGCCCATCCGCCAGTAGATTGGGTGAATGGTGGGTGTTCTCGCGCGTCGCCCAGATCTTTTTGCCGCAACGGTCGAGCTTGACCATCCCGCAGGATTCGAAAGCGAACAGCACCGATCCGTCCTGGTCGATCAGCACATTATGTGCGGCGCTGTTCCAGTTGGTCTGCGGCACGTTGCGGCACTGCCCGGCGCTGGGCAGCTGCTCCAGCGGTAACAGGTTCCAGCGCGCCAGCACGGTCCCGTCGCGCCGCATCAGCTGGGCGTGTTGATCATCGCCGATAAAGCCGGACAGCAGAATGAGATCGTCGCCCGGCGCCTTGTTCACCGTCACGCCCTTGCCCGGATAGCGCGCTGGGACGAGGAAATGGCTCGGCCGCTTGTGGGTAAGATTGGGCAGTTCCTCGATGAGGATCTTCGCGTCATCATACACGCCGAAGGCCGCCTGCGCGACCGCGTTGTCACTCCTTGCCGAAAACAGCCCCGCACCGAAAATCACGGCGACCGCCCCCGTCACTGCGCTGGCGTAAAACGCCGCGCGGGAAATATCGACCATAAATACAGCCCCCATGCATGCCGGTCTTGTGCCCGCCTTCTGGCCGTCCCCGCCGACAGGGGATGATCGGAGATAGGGCTGATCCTGTTCATAGGTGTAAAGCGGCTCAATGGTTGGGGCAAGTGTGCTAACCATCTCCTGTGGATAAGTGCCGTAGCAGCCTTGCCCGATCGGGGAGCGTCCACTAGCTTCGCACCTATGCCCGCTGCGCCTGCCCACGCCCCGTTCGTCCCGCTGCGCATCTTTTCCAGCTATACGATGCTCGATGGCGCGATCGAACCTAAGATCATCGCCAAGCAGGCGAAGAAACTTGGCTTTCCTGCCGCAGCCCTGACCGATCGCAACGGGCTTTACGCAGCGATGGCCTTTTCCGACGCCTGCAAGGGTGACGGGGTGCAGCCGATCATCGGCACGATGCTGTGCGTGGCGCGGCCGGGCCGCCCGCCGGGAGCCGCGCCAGTGTACGACTGGCTGGCGCTCTATGCGCAGGGTACGAAAGGCTATGACAATCTTTGCGCTCTCGTCTCGATGGCGCATCTCGACCGGCCGATCGAGGAACAGGCGCATGTCGGCCTCGAGGCGCTGGCGGGATTGACCGACGATCTTCTGTGCCTCACCGCCGGCGGGGAGGGGGCGCTGGCGCGGCTCTACGCAGAGGATCAGGCGCAGGCCGCCGAGGAATATTGCACGGCGCTCGAAGGACTGTTTCCCGGCAAGCTTTACATCGAAATCTGCCGCCGGTCAGACGCGGTGGAGGACCGGGCCGAGGCGCAGCTTATCGACCTTGCCTATGCGCGCAATCTGCCACTCGTCGCCACCAACCCCACCTGCTACGCCGAGCCGGATTTCCACGAGGCGCATGATGTGATGCTCTGCATCGCGGAGGGCGCCTATGTGGAAAGCGCGGACCGGCGCAGGTCATCCGCCGACGCATGGATGAAGCCCGCGCAGGAGATGCAGCGCCTGTTCGAGGATCTGCCCGAGGCGCTCGCCAATACACTGGTAGTCGCCCAGCGCTGCGCCGTGATGGCACCCAAGCGCAAGCCGATCCTCCCCAGCCTCGCGGGCGATATCGAGGGCGAGGCGCAGATGCTGCGCGAGATGGCGACGGCGGGGCTGGAGGCGCGACTGGAGAAGATTGCGGCTCAGTCCCCCTCCCGTTTACGGGAGGGGTTAGGGGTGGGCGAATCCGAACTACCCTCGACACCCACCCCTCAGCCCCCTCCCGCAGGCGGTAGGGGGGGCGACTGGCGCCAGCCTTATCTCGAAAGACTCGAGTTCGAACTTTCCATCATCATCCAGATGGGCTTTCCCGGCTATTTCCTGATCGTCGCGGACTTCATCCAGTGGGCAAAGGCGAACAACATACCCGTGGGGCCGGGGCGCGGCTCGGGCGCGGGCAGCGTCGTTGCATGGGCGCTTACCATTACCGATCTCGATCCGCTGGAGCTCGGCCTGCTGTTCGAACGCTTCCTCAACCCCGAGCGCGTGTCGATGCCGGACTTTGATATCGACTTCTGCGAAACGCGGCGCGGCGAAGTGATCCGCTATGTCCAGCAGAAATATGGCGCGGACCATGTGGCGCAGATCATCACCTTCGGAAAGCTCAAAGCCCGCGCCGTGCTGAAGGACACCGGCCGCGTGCTGCAAATGAGCTATGGCCAGGTGGATCGTCTCGCCAAGCTGGTGCCCAATCACCCGACCGATCCATGGACGCTCGAGCGCACGATGAACGGCAGCCAGGAGTTCGTGGCCGAGGTGAAGGCGGACCGGCAGGTCAAACGCCTCGTCGACCTCGCGATGCAGCTGGAAGGCCTGCCGCGCCACAGCTCCACGCACGCGGCGGGCGTGGTGATCGGCGACCGGCCGCTGAGCCAGCTCGTGCCGCTTTATCGCGATCCGCGCTCTGATATGCCGGTGACGCAGTTCGACATGAAATATGTCGAGGCGGCGGGGCTGGTAAAGTTCGACTTTCTGGGCTTGAAGACGCTTTCGGTGCTTCAGCGCGCGGTGGAGCTGCTGGCCAGGCGCGGGGTGGTGGTCGCTCTCGCCGCCCTGCCCTGGGATGACGAGGCGGTCTATGACCTGCTCCAGCGCGGCGATACGGTGGGTGTGTTCCAGCTCGAATCGGAGGGCATGAGGAAGACGCTCGCCGCCGTGAAACCCACCAATTTTGGTGACATCATCGCGCTCGTCTCGCTCTATCGCCCCGGCCCGATGGACAATATCCCCATGTTCGGCCGACGCAAAAACGGCGCGGAGACGATCGAATATCCGCATGCGCTGCTGGAGCCGATCCTCAAGGAAACATACGGCATCTTCGTCTATCAGGAGCAGGTGATGCAGGCCGCGCAGATCCTCGCCGGCTATTCGCTGGGCGACGCGGACCTGCTGCGTCGCGCGATGGGCAAGAAGATCAAGGCGGAGATGGACGCGCAGCGCGACCGCTTCGTCAAGGGTTGTGCCGAGGCGTCGCAGATCCCCAAGGCCAAGGCGAACGAGCTGTTCGACTTGATCGACAAGTTCGCGGGCTACGGCTTCAACAAGAGTCACGCGGCGGCCTATGCGCTGCTCGCCTATCATACCGCCTGGCTCAAGGCGCATCACCCGGCGGAATTCTACGCCGCATCGATGGCTTACGATATCCACCTTACCGACAAGCTGACGGTGTTCGTGGATGACATGCGGCGCACCGGCCTGGCGTGCCTGCCGCCGGACATTAACCGGGCGGAGGCGGACTTCACGGTCGAACCGGTGGAGGCGCAAGGCGACGACCCGCGCCTGGCCCATGGCGTGCGCTACGCGCTGGGCGGCCTCAAGGGCGTAGGCGAAAAGGCGATGGAGCAGCTGGTAGAGGAGCGGGAGCGCAACGGCCCGTTCCTCAGCCTCGATGATTTCGCGGACCGGATCGAGCCGCGCCTGCTCAACCGCCGCCAGCTTGAAAGTCTGGCCGCTGCCGGAGCGTTCGATGGCATTCATGCCGACCGCGCCGGGGTTCATGCCGCCGCAGAAACCATCCTTTCGGTCGCTGCCAGCGCGCAGGAGGCGCGGGTCAGCGGGCAGGGCGGCCTGTTCGGCGGCGAGGACACGCCGCACGCGGAGGTGCGCGTGCCGCCGCACGAACCTTGGCCCACCGCCACGCGCATGGCGCAGGAGAAGGAGGCGTTCGGCTTTTATTTCTCCGCGCATCCGGTCGATCGCTACGCACATATCGCGCAGGCGCGCGGCGCGCGCAGCTTCGGCGCGATCTGCGCTCAGCCCCCCGCCGCCAACAGCGAAGGCCGCGCCACGTCGATGATGGCCGCTCTGGTCGAGGATGTGCGCTGGCGCGAGACCAAGCGCGGCGCCCGCTATGTCTCCGCCACGTTTTCGGACAGCAGCGGTCAGTTTCAGGCCAGCTGCTTCGATGAGGCGAGCTGCAAGAAGATCGCCGATCTCGCGGAAGCGGGGGAGTGCGCGCTGCTGAATGTCGAGCTGGAGCGCATGCCGGGCGAAGAGGTACCGCGCGTCACCGTGCGCGGCGCGCAGTCGCTGGCGTCAGCAGCAAGTGGGATGCGCCTCGAACTGTGGATCGATGTTGAAGAGCCGACCCCCGTCGCGCAGATCGCGCAGATCCTTTCCGGCTGCCGGGGCGGTCGCGGGGAGGTGCGCATCCGGGCGCGCGATGCCCAAGGCAGGATTGCGAGCCTGCGATTGGGCCGGGATTTCCAGATCGATGCCGAAACCATCGAGCGGCTGCGCGCGCTGCCCGGCGTGGCCGGAGCCCAGATGCCCGCGCGCGAGCCGTTGCGGCTGGTGGGCTAGGCTACTTCTTAAAGCCGAACAGCTTCGCCTTCTCTTCCTCGGTCTGCGGCTCGCCAGCGGGATAGAGCGCGTCTTTCTCGGCATAAACCTTCGCCACCGCCGGGCGCGCCTGAATGGCGGTGAACCAGCGCTTCACATTCGGGAAGTCATCAAGATTTTGCTTCTGGTTCTCGTGCGGCACGATCCACGGGTAAATCGCCATGTCGGCAATCGAATAAACCCCCGCGACATAGTCCTGATCCGCCAATTGCCGGTCGAGCACGCCATAGAGCCGCGCGGTCTCGTTGACATAGCGGTTGATGGCGTATTCGATCTTCTCGGGCGCATACATGTTGAAATGATGGTTCTGCCCCGCCATCGGCCCCAGCCCGCCCATTTGCCAGAACAACCATTGCAGCACGTCCATCGTGGCGCGCGGGTCTGCGGGTAGGAACTTCTCATATTTGCGCGCGAGGTAGAACAGGATCGCCCCGCTCTCGAATACGGTGATCGGCTCGCCCCCGCCCGGCGGATCGAGATCGCGGATCGCCGGGATGCGGTTGTTGGGGGAAAAGGAGAGGAAATGAGGATCGAACTGCTGCCCCTTGCCTATGTTGACGGGGAAGACCTTGTGCTCAACGCCAGCCTCCTCGAGAAAGATGGAGACCTTGAGGCCGTTGGGCGTGGGCCAGCTATGCAGTTCGATCATGGGGTTATCCTTTCGGTGTGAGATATGGGGGCCGCCGGTCATCCGCGGAAGACGACTGTGCGGTTGCCATTGAGGAACACGCGATCGTCCAAATGGAGCCGCACGGCTTCAGAAAGCACGCGCCGCTCGATATCCCGGCCCTTGCGTACCAGCTCCTCCGGCGTGTCGGCATGGCTGATCGCTTCAACATCCTGGTGGATGATCGGCCCCTCATCGAGATCCGCCGTCACATAATGCGCGGTCGCGCCGATCATCTTCACGCCCCGCGCGTGGGCCTGATGATAGGGCTTGGCTCCCTTGAAGCCGGGCAGGAAGCTGTGATGAATGTTGATGCACCGGCCCGAGAGGAAGGCGGCCATCTCATCCGACAATATCTGCATATAGCGCGCCAGCACGACGAGGTCCGCACCCGTGTGCTCAACGAGGTTGCGGATCTGCTCTTCTTGCTGCGGCTTGCTGTCCTGCGTCACGGGCAGGTGGTGAAACGGCAGGCCGTCGGTCATGCTGGCCATCAGCGCGCTGCGCGGGTGGTTGGAGGCGAGGCCAACGATATCCATCTTCAGTTCGCCAATCCGGTGGCGGTAGACCAGGTCACTGAGGCAGTGGTCAAACTTCGAGACGAGGATCAGCACTTTGGGCGCGTCCTCCGCAGCGCGTAAACGCCAATCCAGTCCCAGCTCGGTTGCGACGTTCCGAAATTCGTGCCTCAGCGGTCTAAGGCTGCCCTTGGGCGCGCTGAACTCCACCCGCATGAAGAAGCGGGTGTTGAGGGCATCGTCGAACTGCTGCGCTTCAAGGATGTTGCATCCGTTATCGGCCAGAAACCCAGCGACCCGCGCCACTAGGCCGGGTCGGTCAGCACAGGAGAGACTGAGGATAAGCTGGTCGTCAGGCATGCGAACTCCGGCAAGGCGGGCTGGGTTGGCGCCCGCCTTAGCCGGTTTTCTCAGCCATCGCATCCGCCATTAGGATCTGGCAGAGCTTATTTCTTCTCCGGGGCCAGCGTGATCCTCACCGTCTCGCCCGATTTGCCGGGGAAGTTGACGAACATGGCATCAATGAGGTTCGGCACCAGATAGGTGAGCTTGTTGCTGAGCGACTGCGCCTCGGCCTTGCCCTCGAACAGACGCTGGCCGCCATTGGCGCGGTCTATGCGCAGGTCCAGCGTCCCTGTGTAGACGGTGTAGCTTTCAACCTCGGCATAGCCAGATCCAAACATGAACGGATCGTAGAAACCCCAGTGATAGGGGTGGCCCCAATAGCCATAGCGCCCAAAGCCGCGATAAAAGGGATCGGGCGCAAAGCCGGTAGAGCGCACGCGCTCCCGCCCATTGTCGACACCATAGCGCATCCGCACAACAAGGTCCGCGCGCGCGGCATCTTCGGCCGGGACATAGCCCACGCCGCCCAGCTTGTGCGCCAGCATCGAGGCATATTGGCCGAATTCCAGCCCTCCTGCGAGGCGGGGATCATCGGCGACGATGGTGAAGGTTTGTCCCTGCGGTGCAGGCAACTGCTGGAAGCGGGCGACATCCGCCTTGAAGCGTTCGGCGCAACCGGCGGTCAGCAGCAGGGCCGCGCTCGCAAGCGCTATGCCGAGGGCTTTGTTCTTTTTCATGGTCTCTCTCCTCGCCGCCGCTCCGGGGCGGCGCGGCGTGCAAATTCAGGATGCGATAGTGATATAACGCAACTGAACCGCATTTGAACGAACTCGTTTCGCCCGAGGTTCCAACCGGCTCAGCGCATGAGGCCCATTGCGTCGTAAGCCGCCCGCAAGGTGGGTTCCGCCGCCACGGAGGCTTTCGCAGCGCCCTTTTCGAGGATGGCGTCCAGCGCGGCATGGTCATCCTTCAGCGCCACATAGCGATCGCGAATCGGGGCGAGCGCGCTCACCAGCAAATCCGCCAGTGCGGGCTTGAACGCGCCGAAGCCCTGCCCCGCGAATTGCGCACACACCGCGTCGGCGCTTGTGCCCGCCATTGCGGCGTAGATGCCGACGAGGTTCTGCGCCTCGGGCCGCCCCTCCAGCGCTTTTGCCTCGCTGGGAAGAGGTTCGGGATCAGTCTTCGCCTTGCGCACCTTCTGGGCGATCGCATCGTTGTCGTCGGTCAGGTTGATGCGGCTCTGGTCCGACGGGTCCGACTTCGACATCTTGGCTGATCCATCGCGCAGGCTCATGATCCGCGCCGTCTCCTTGGGGATGATCGGATCGGGCAGGGTGAAGACCTCGCGCTCGAAATCGGTGTTGAACTTGATCGCGATGTCGCGCGTCAACTCCAGATGCTGCTTCTGGTCCTCGCCCACCGGAACATGCGTCGCCTGATAGAGCAGCACGTCAGCCGCCTGGAGCACAGGATAGGCGAACAAACCCACAGACGCGCTTTCGCGGTTCTTGCCCGCCTTGTCCTTGAATTGCGTCATGCGGTTGAGCCAGCCGATCCGCGCGGTGCCGTTCAGCAGCCAACACAGCTCGGCATGGGCGGGAACGCGTGCCTGATTGAACAGCACGGACCGATCCGGGTCGATCCCGCAAGCGACCAGCGCCGCCGCCATCTCGCGCACATTGGCGAGGCGTTGCTCGCGCCCCTCGTGCACCGTGATCGAGTGCATATCCGCAAGGAAAAAGAAGGACTGGGATGTTGAGTCCATCTCATTCTGCATTTTCACCCAGTTGCGGATCGCGCCGAGATAATTGCCAAGGTGCAGATTGCCGGTGGGCTGGATGCCGGAAAGGACGCGCATGTGTCTGGTCTTTCGTTCTATCTGCGGCGCGTGATTAGCGCCTTCAATTCGGACAGGCGATAGGCGCCCGACGCGAAAATCGCGCCCGCATAGACCATCGCGCCCCCGCCGCACAACAGGGAGAGCGCGAGGAGGCGGCCGAAAAAGCCGCCGGTCATATGCTGGTCGGCAAAGGGCGCGGTGAACCAGAGCGCGACGCCCATGATCGCGCTTGCCGCGATGATGCGCATGCCCCGGCTGAGCAGCCGCGCATCCGCCTGCAGATGGTCGTCGCGATGCAGCAGGTAATACAGGATTATGACGTTGACCCAGGCCGAGAAGGCAGTGGCGGCCGCCACGCCAACATGGCCCAGCGGCCAGATCAGGATCAGGTTGCCGACAAGGTTGAACAGCATCGAAAACAGCGCGACGCGCACCGGCGTTTTCGTGTCCTGCCGGGCATAAAATCCGGGCGTCAGCACCTTGATCAGCACATAGGCGGGCACGCCCAGCGCAAACACCGCCAGCGCCGAAGCCGCGCCAACCGTATCCTGCGCCGTGAAAACGCCGTGCTGGAGCAAGCCACGGATCAGCGGCGTCGCCGCCACACACAGCGCCACCGCAGCGGGCAGCGCGAGGAACAGCGCCAGCTCGATCGCGCGGTTTTGCGTTTCCTTGGCCGCGCTCTCGTTGCCCGAGCCGATCTGGCGGGACAGCGCGGGCAGGATCGCGGTGCCCACGCCGATGCCGATCAGGCCGAGCGGCAGCTGGTTCAGCCGGTCCGCATAATAGAGATAGCTCACCGCGCCTTCCTTCAGGAACCGCGCGGCCAGCGAGGTCGATATCAGCAGGTTGAACTGGATCGCCCCCTGCCCCAACGCGGCGGGCAGGATCAGCAGCAGCATCTGCTTCACGCGCGGAGTGATGCGCGGCATGCGCGGCCAAAGCACTACGCCCTCACGCGCGCAGGCCCACATCAGCCACAAAAGCTGCATTGCGCCGGATACCGTTACGGCTACCGCTTGCGTATAGCTCGTCTCCACCGGCGTCTCGCCCCGGAAGAACAGCACAGCCGCGATCATGCAGACATTCAGCAATATCGGCGCGGCGGCATTGACCCAGAAGCGATCGAGCGAGTTCAGGATTCCGCCCAGCAGCGAGACGATGGAGATGAGCGCGAGATAGGGGAAGGTGATGCGCGTCAGGTCCACCGCCAGCGCGAACTTTTCCGGCCCGCCATCAGGAAAGCCGCCGGTCATCGCCCAGACGATCTGCGAAGCGAAGGCCATCATGACAAGCGTGAAGACTATCAGGAACGGGAACAGTACGGAGAGCACCTGCCCGGCAAACAGCACCGCTGCCGCCTTGCCAGCGCCAGGCTTCTCAGCGTCGGCGTCGGCCATCGTCCGGTTGAACATCGGCACGAACGCGGCGGAAAAGGCGCCTTCCGCGAACAACGCGCGAAAAAGGTTGGGTAGCCGCCAGGCGATCAGGAACGCGTCCGACGCCAGCCCCGCGCCCAGATACCGCGCGACCAGCATGTCGCGCACCATGCCGAGCACCCGGCTGACCAGCGTGAGCGCGCCGATGGTGCCCGAAGCGCGGAGCAGGCCCATGGCGTCAGCGCGCCCTGTTGGCGTCAGGCGTTACCGACAACCGGCTCGCCGTCCTGCCCCTGAGCGGCCTGCTGCGCCTGAAGCTGTTGCAGGTAGAGGCCATTGAAGTCGATCGGGTCGAGGATCAGCGGCTGGAATCCGCCATCGCGAATCGCATCCGCCAGCACGCGGCGGGCGAAGGGAAACAGCAGGCGCGGCGCCTCGGCAAAGAGGAACGGGTGGATCTGATCCTCCGGCACATTGCGGATGCCGAACAGACCGGCATAGGTGAGCTCGGTCGCGAAGGCCGTGCCCTGCGCCATCTTCGCCTTGACCTCGACCTTGAGCGCGACTTCATAGACGTCGTCGCCTGGGCGCTCGGACGCGATGTTGAACTGCACGTCGATGTCCGGCTGTTCCTGCCACTGGTAGACAGCTGGGGCGTTGGGGTTCTCGAACGACAGATCCTTCACATATTGCGTGAGCAGCCCGATGGCAGGCGAGGTGTCTGCGCCATTGGCAAGCGGTTCGGCGGAGGTGGCGTCTTCGGCCATGGTGATCGTCTTTCCTCAATGAAATGCTGGGGGGCACCGGCATGCCGCCACCCGTCTGCCCGCGCGCTTAGCAGTAGCGGCGAGAGAGGGCAATGCAGACGATACCGGCCTTCTCGCGCTTTTTCGCCGCGCGGGTTTGAAAATCGGGATCAGTTTGCCTATGTTGCCTGTTCATCCCCCATCAACCGGGACAGGCCATAACCGTGTACATGATCGTCATACTGGCTCTCGCCGCCGCTTTTCTCGCGCTGCGGCTCTATTCGGTGCTCGGGCGCCGGACGGGGCATGAGCAGCAGCCCGCGCCGCTTCAGCCGGACGACCGTGTTGCGCACAAGCCGCTTCAGCCCGAGATGCAGGCGAGCGTTGCCGCAGACACCACCCGTTTTGCCAACAGCCTGATCGCGCCCGAGGCAGAGAATGGCGTCCGCGCCATCATCGCGGCGGATCGTCATTTCGATGTTCCGCAGTTCGTTGAAGGCGCGCGTTCAGCTTATGGAATGATCCTGGAAGCCTTCTGGAAGGGCAAGCGTGACGAGCTGCGCTGGCTATGCGATTCGGATGTCGCGCAGTCCTTCGAGGATGCGATCGCGGCGCGTGAGGAAGCGGGCGAGGTGATGGACAATCGCCTGGTGCGGATCGAGAAAGCGCAGATCGTTGACGCTGCCGTTCATGGGCGCACCGCCCATGTCACCGTGCGCTTCGATGCGGACATCGCGGCCGTAACCCGCAACCAGGAGGGTGCGGTCATCGCCGGTTCGATGAGCGATGCCGTCGCCACGCACGATCTCTGGACCTTCTCGCGCGAGATCGGCCATGCCGACCCCAACTGGAAATTGAGCGAAACCGACGAGGCCGCGTAAGCGTGGCGAAGGTTCGGCGCAGCATGGTCGGCCGCGCTGTGGCCGTGGTAGGGGGCGCTTTGCTGCTCTCTGCGTGCGCAGGCGGCATCATCCCGCCCTCGCGTGGCCCTGCGCCCGCTCCCGCCCCAAAAGCTCCCCGCACGCCCCCGCCGAAGCCGGTGCCGGTCCCCCCGCGCCCGGCGACGCCATCCGGCCCCGTCGCGCCGACCGCCTCCACCGACACGGCGCTCACCGCCGGTCTCGTATCGGGTCCGGCGCTGGGCGAACTGGTGCGCCAGAACGAGCGCACGGTCGCCGCGCTCGCCGCGTTCCGTATCTCCTGCCCCTCGCTGATGCGCCGCACGGATCAGTCCGGCCTTACGCAGGGGCAGGACTGGGCGCCAGCGTGCGCCGCCGCCGCGAGCTGGCCCACCGAGACTGCCGCCGATTTCTTTCTTCGGTATTTCGAGGCGGCCCAGGTTGGCAATGGCGCTGCCTTCGCCACCGGCTATTACGAGCCAGAGATTGCGGGATCGAGAGTCCCCGGCGCAGCCTATCAGGTGCCGATCTATCGCCGCCCGCCCGATCTGATCGACGTCGATTTGGGCCAGTTCAGCGATAGCCTCAAGGGCAAGACCATCCGCGGCAGGGTGGAAGGGCAGAAGTTCATCCCCTATTTCGCGCGGGCAGACATTGTGGACGGAAGCGCGCTATCCACCAGAGGGCTGGAGCTGGCCTGGGCGGCGGATCCGGTCGAGTTCTTCTTTCTCCAGGTTCAGGGCAGCGGGCGGTTGCGCCTGCCGGATGGCGGCGTCATGCGCATCGGCTATGACGGGCAGAACGGCCGCGACTATACCGGCATCGGCAAGCTGATGAAGGATCGCGGGCTGATCCAGGCCGGTTCGATGCAGGATATCATGGCCTATCTGCGCGCCAACCCCGAGGAGGGCCGCAGGATCATGAACGAGAACAAGAGCTTCGTGTTTTTCAAGGAAATCACGGGCGCCGGGCCGCTGGGCGCGCTTGGCCTGCCGGTGACAGCCGAAGCCACGGTCGCGGCCGACCCGCGCTATGTGTCGCTCGGCGCGCCGGTGCTGCTCTCTGTGGACCCCAGCGAAGCCAATGGTGTCTGGATCGCGCAGGATACCGGCGGCGCGATCAAGGGTGCGAACCGCTTCGACACCTTCTGGGGCGCGGGTGAGCGCGCACGCACGATCGCCGGTGGCATGTCGGCGCGCGGCACGTCATGGGTGCTGTTGCCCATCGGCACTGTGGCGCGGATCAACGCTTCGGCGCGATAATGCCGCCACGGCGCCTCAGCCCTGAGGAACGGGAGATCTGGGCGCGGCTGGCGCGCAGCGTGACGCCGCTGCCGGGGCGGGCAGTTGATCCGACTATGTCAGAGCCTGTTCCCCAGAGTCACCGCGTGGCTGCCCCGGTTTCAGCGCCCTCTCTTCCGCCACCTGCAGAACGGCAGCCGCCGCCGCGCCGTGCGCCGACGCCAGTGCTCGACACGAGCTGGGAACGCCGCATCACCAACGGCACGCTCGCGCCCGATGTCACGATAGACCTGCATGGTCACACGCTCGATGCCGCGCATCAGCGACTCAATCACGCGCTCAGTCATTCCGTCGCGCGCGGGCACAGGGTGCTGCTGGTGGTGACGGGCAATCCGCGCCCGGCGCATGTCGGCCCGCTGGGGCACAAGGCACGCGGCGCGATCCGCGCGGAAATCGGGGATTGGCTGGCACTCTCCGGGCATGCCGATGCCATCGCCAGCGTGCGCGCCGCCCACCCGCGCCACGGTGGCAAGGGCGCGCTCTATATCATCCTGCGGCGGAAGGGCTGATCAAACCATGGCTTTGAACTTGCGGCTCGTGGCCAGCAGCTCGTCGTAGGTCCCCTGTTCGGCCAGCCCGCCCTTGTCCAGCATGAAGATCTGGTCGCATGGGCGCACGGTCGTCAGCCGGTGGGCGATCATGATAATCGTCTTCTGATGGCTCAAGGCCTGCACCGATTCCATCACGGCCTTTTCGGTCAGCGTGTCGAGCGCGCTGGTCGCTTCATCGAGCACCAGCACGGAAGGATCGCGATAGAGCGCGCGCGCGATGCCGATGCGCTGGCGCTGGCCGCCCGACAGGCGCACGCCGCGCTCGCCCACGCGGGTCTCATAGCCCTTGTCCATGTCGTTGACGATGAAATCATGAATTTGCGCCATGCGCGCGCATTCCTCGACCTTCGCCATATCGATCGCAGCGGCAGGAACGCCAAGTGCAATGTTTTCCGCCACGGTGGTATCGGCGAGAAAGATCGTCTGGGGAACATAGCCCAGCGCCTGCTGCCAGCTCGGCAGATTATGTTCGTCTATAGCCACGCCGTCCACGAGGATGCGGCCCTCTGACGGGCGCAACAGGCCAAGGATGATGTCCACGAGAGTCGTTTTGCCCGCGCCCGTGCCGCCGACAAGACCCACCGAGGTGCCGACGCCAATGCGCAGCGTGATGCCTTCGATCGCCGTCTTGCGCATATTAGGGTAGGAAAAGCCGATATTGTCCAGCACGATCTCCTGCTGCGGGAGCATCGCCGGGGCGGATGCGGGGCGCGGCTGGGGTGGCTCGGTCTGCTCGAAGTCATCACGTATGGCGTTGAGCACCGAATCGCCGACCTGCAGGTTGCTGAGGCCGCTGAACACGCGCTGGGCCGAGGGGATGAGCTTATAGCCCGCAAGCGCGTAGACGCTGAGGCCCGGCAGCACAAGCGCCGCGCCGCGCCCCGTTGCAAGCAACAGCAGCGCCAGCGTCAGCGCGCCACCGATCGCTACTGCCTCGATCAGGTAGCGCGGCGCTTCCGCCAGCGCCTGGCTGATCGCCTGGTGGCGCGCGGCGCGCAGCGATGCGGGGCGGAACTGGTTAAGATAAACATCTTCCCGGCCCATCAGCTTGATGTCCTTGATACCGCCGATCGCCACCTCGATCGAGGAGAAGCGCTGGTTATTCGCAACCTCCAGATCCTGCCCGATGTGCGAGAGCATCTTTTTCGATGCGCGGAAGATCAGCACGTACATCCCGCCGATCACCCCCCCCACGGCCAGCGCGATAAAGGGGTCAAGCGCCAGCATCACGGCGGTCATCGCGATAACAACCAGCGTATAGGCGATCACATACATGCCCGGCTGGACCACGTAGGAAACGAGCATCTGCGAGTCGGCGGTAATCTTCTTGGTCAGCTCGCTGCTATGGCGCTGGAGGAAGAAAACATAGGGCTGGCGCAAATAGGTTTCCAGCAGGCGCTCAGCCATCCTGTGCCCGCTTTTCTGCGCAAACAGGTTCATCAGGAACGTGGTGGCGATGCGGATGATCGCGGCCAGCACCACTATCGCGAAGGCGACAAGACCAAAGGCGAGCAGGAAGCTGTGATGGTCGGTAAAGCCCAGCCCGTGATAAATAGCGGAGATGGCGGGCTGAATCTCGATCATCTGCGGCCGGCTCAGCACCATGAAGAATGGCAGCAGCATCGCGATGCCGAAGGTCTCGCTCATCGCCATCAGCACGACCAATATGAGCAGGCGCGCGCCACGCCTTCTGTCCTTGGGCGCGAGCAGCGCCACGGTGCGGACCATCGTCTTCCACATTGCAGACAGTCACTCCATGGGGGCGTTGCTGACCCGTTGGCTTAATATGCTCCCCACAGCACTCAAAGCGCCATTTGGTGCATATCTGTCAAGACTGTATGCACGATCTCCTGTTGGCAAGTGCGCGTCAACCCGGCATGGAGCGGTAAGGTGCAAGCCGGAGAATGCTGCCGCATGCGAATAGTGTTTCTCTTCATCGGTGAGGCGCATCAGGCGCTGCACGCGCTGCCCCTCGCGGCGGAGATGCAGGCGCTGGCCCCCGATGTCGAGCTGGAGGTCGCGGTGGCGAGCGACGCGCACGGCTGGGTGCTGGATCTGGTGCGCAGCGCCTATTCCGGCTTCGCGCCCAAGGTGAAGAAGCTCGCAATCCCGGCCCTTTCAGCAATTCAGAAGCGGCTCAATGGGGCGGACGACCCGCCGAGGCTGCTCACGTTGCTGCGGCATATCCGCTATTTGCGCGGGTTCGACGCGATCGTGGTGCCGGAGCGCACGACGACGATCATCCGTCATGTTCTTTCCGATCGCACCCGCCTGATTTTCACGCCGCACGGCGCAGGTGACAAGGCGATCATGCTCGATCCGCGCGACCGCTTCTTCGACTTCGTGCTGGTGGCCGGTGAAAAGAGCGAAAAAAGGCTGTTGGAGGCGGGCACGATCACGCCCGGGCGTTATGCCGTCAACGGCTATGTGAAGCTGGATTTCATGCAGAAGGTGGCGGGGCATCGCCCGCCGCTGTTCGATAACGACCGCCCCACCGTGCTCTATGCGCCGCATTTCCGGCCGGATCAGTCCTCGTGGGAGACGATGGGCAGGGATATCATCGCGGCGTTCGCGGCGCAGGACCGCTTCAACCTCGTCGTCGCGCCGCATATCCGCCTGTTTCATCGCGCAAGCAAGGCGACGAAGGCGAAGGTTGAGGCGATGGCAGTGCCGGGCAAGATCATCGTCGATACCGGCTCCAACCGGCTGGTGGACATGACCTATACCGGCGGGGCGAACATCTATCTGGGGGACGTCAGCAGCCAGGTGTACGAGTTTCTCGCCACCCCGCGCCCATGCGTGTTCCTCAACGCACACGGCGCGCACTGGCAGGGCGATCCCAATTTCCTGTTCTGGACGCTGGGGGAAGTGGCGGGAACGGTGCCGACAGCGATGGCCGCGATCGAGCGCGCGGGCTCCGAGCATCCCCGCTACAGCGCCTTGCAGGCCCAGGCATTGGCATTGTCTGTCGGCGGAGACCCCGCCGGCGCGGCGCGGCGCGGCGCTGAGGCGATCCTGCACTATCTGCGGCCTTCTGCTTGAGGAAGGCTCTTCTCAAGCGTTGCGGGATGCTTTAGCCGCGAGAGCATGACCAATGATCTCGACATCGGACCGGTGGCTTTCTCGGGCGAGGGGACTGAGCACGTCTGGGGCATGACTGCGGCCGAACGGGTACGCCGGATGCTGGTGCGCGATGTGCCCGCCGGGGTGGTCATCGCGCCGGGGCACAGGCTGCACATCAATCAGGATTATGCGTTCGACCCGCTGCTGCTGCGCCTTGCCCTGCGGAAGCCCGGTGTTGCCTTTCACGATGGCGATGCGCTGGTGATCGGGCAATTGCCGGAGGATGGCGCACCCGCCGAGCGGGTCGACCTGCGCACATCGCCCGGCTTTTACAACGAGAAGCTGCGCAAGACCGAGCGACCGTTTGCCATCCGGGTCTCGCCGCAAACGCGCGCGCAGATCGAGAGGGCGAGCTATTTCGGCGCTTATAAGGGCGTGACGGACCTGCTCACCAAATATCTCTGGCCCGAACTCGCCTTCCATCTTACCCGCCTCGCCGCCGCATTGAGGATGACGCCCAATATGGTCACCGGCATAGGGGCCATCCTGTGCGTGCTGGCGACGATCCTGTTCTATCGCGGCGAATATTGGCAGGGGATGGCGGCGGGTTTCGTGTTCATGGTGCTCGATACGGTCGACGGCAAGCTCGCCCGCTGCACCATCACGTCGAGCAAATGGGGCAATGTGTTCGACCATGGCATCGACCTCGTCCACCCGCCCTTCTGGTGGGCGGCGTGGGGGCTGGGGCTGGCCCATGTCGGCCTTGCCCTGCCGGTCGCCACCTTTGCGGCGCTGATGGTGGCGATTGTCGCGGGCTATGTGCTGCAAAGGCTGTGCGAGGGCGTCTTCCTCAAATATGCGGGGATGGACATGCATGTCTGGCGGCGGTTCGACAGCTGGTTCCGCCTCATCACCGCGCGCCGCAACCCCAATATGGTGATCCTGCTCGTCAGCCTGATCGCGGGCAGGCCCGATGTCGGCCTGATCGCGGTGGCATGGTGGACTATCCTTTCGCTGCTAGTGCACATGGGGCAGGTCGTGCAGCTGGTCCAGGCGCGCAAGGCAGGAAGGCCGATCACCAGCTGGCTGGAGCAACCGCGATGAACGAAACGATCCGCAAGTTCGGCTATCCCGCAACCTTGATCGGCGAGACGGCGCATTGGATCGTGCTGCTCCGCCCGGCGCAGGTGACATTGGGGTCGCTGGTGGTTGCCGCGAAATCGGATGCAACGGCATTCGGCGCCCTGCCGGGGGAATGTCACGCCGAGCTGGGCGGGGTATCGCGCCGAGTGGAGGCGATGCTGCAAGCGGCGATATCGTATGAGCGCATCAACTGGCTGATGCTGATGATGGTGGACCCATATGTCCATTTCCATGTGCTGCCCCGCTATGACGGGGAGCGTCGCCATGGGGCGTTGACTGTGGCGGATGCGGGCTGGCCAGGCCCGCCGGATCTCAAGTCCGCTGTGGCACTATCGGAGGCGCAGCAGGCCGAGCTGGCGCGGTGGCTGGGCGGGCTTTGGAGCGAGGCGGCGTAATCGGTATTAGAGCATCGCGCCAAAAAGTGGGAACCGGTTTTTGGCAAAAGCGATGCGACAACAAAAAGATAGAGCGCGCGTCTTGCGTCAGATTTAACGCAGCGCGCTCTAGCGCCAGCCAGCGGTCAGCTTCTCGGCCACATCGACATCGTTGAGGAAGTCGACCTCGCCCCATTCCATGCCTTCGATGGACAGCGTGCCGACTTTTCCGGTGGACGCGAGCTGGTCGATCACCTTGAGATACCAGTTCTGGACCCCGGCGGGCGTACGCATCGCCGCCTCCACCGCATCGCGGAACAGGGCGCCGCCCTCGCCACGAAAGGCGAGGAAGCCTATCGATTCGGCATTGCTCTGGGCGGCGGTCAGCGTCTTGCCGATATGGACGAGGCGGTCGCCATCGCGCTCCACCTTCATGTCGTCGCTGTCGTAATTCGGCTTCACGTCGACCGTTACACAGATGGGCCAGTCCGCACCCTGTTGGACCCGCTCCACAAGGGGTCGGGATACGAGCGTGTCTCCATTTAATATCAAGTAGTTACCCGTCATCGCTTCCCGCGCGATCCAGCAACTCCCAAGGTTATCCGCTACCTTGAAAAAGGGATTGAAATGTTCCTTCAAAACCAGCCCCGGCCGCGCCAGCCGCTCCAGCTCCGCCTCCACCGCCTCGGTATGGAAGCCGGTAACGACATGGATTTCGTTGACCCCATTGGCGTGCAGCGCATCCACCTGCCACGCCAGCAAAGTCTTGCCGGAAAGGCCGATCAGGCATTTAGGCAGATCGGCGGTAAGGGGAAGGAGGCGGGAGCCTTGCCCCGCGCTCAGGATGATGGCGCGGCGGATCGGGGTGGATGCGGTGCTGGTCATGCGCCCAGATAGAAAAGGAAAGCGCCGCGCGCAAATATTCTCAGCAGGCGCGCGCGTTCATCAGGTGCGCGCCTGCCACTAGCGACACGCCAAGGATGGTGAGCAGCGCCTCGCTGAAGCCATGCGGCACAAACAGCGCCGCTGCCATCAACGCCAGGCCCGGAACGCCCGCGAGGATCGGCAAAGTGCGCCGGTGCCGTACAAGGCCGCTTCCCAGCGCCACTGCACCGAGCAATGTGGCACACGCCAGGCCGAATTCATGGATGCGAGGATCAGCAAACAGATGCCCAAGCGAAGTCAGCGTGCCGATCAATATGATGGTCGCCACACAGTGCACGACGCAGAAGCCGGACAAAACGATCGCGGCTCGGTCAAGCCAGTAAAAATGGGGAACCCTCGGCTGCATGCTACTCCTCGCCGGGCCTTATAGCCGCAAAATCTGAAGATACAATATAACATTGCGCTGCCGAGAGGGTTCCCTCTTGAAAAGAGCAGGTTGTCGGCGCATCAGCCCGCTATGACTGCGACGGACCAGACTGCCCCTGCCGCTTCCCTGACCGCCCGGCCGCGCGCTCTTGCTCGCTGGCTGTTCGTCATTGCTGCGCTGATTGTGCTGATGGTGGTGGTCGGCGGCATCACCCGCCTCACCGAATCGGGATTGTCCATCACTGAGTGGAAGCCCGTGACCGGCGCGATCCCACCCCTCAACGAGGCGCAGTGGGCCGAGGAATTCGCGCGCTACCGGGACAGTTCGCAATATGTGCTGATGAACCAGGGCATGACCCTCTCTGCCTTCAAGCAGATCTATTTCTGGGAATATTTTCACCGGTTGATGGGGCGGGTGTTGGGGCTGGCCTTTGCGCTGCCGCTGATCTGGTTCGCCATCAAGCGAGCGATCCCCAATGGCTATGGTCTGCGCCTTGTCCTCCTGCTCGTGCTAGGCGGCGCGCAGGGCGCGATCGGCTGGCTGATGGTCAAGAGCGGACTGGTCGACAGGGTGAATGTGCAGCCCGCCATGCTCGCCGCGCATTTGCTGATGGCGCTCCTGCTACTGAGCGCGATTGTGTGGACCGCGCTTGATATGGTGGCGGAGGCTACGCGGCCGGGGCGGGGCAAAGCCCGGCTGCGCTGGGGGGCGGCTGTGGCGCTTGCCGCGCTGTTCGTGCAGATTTTCCTCGGCGCGATCACGGCGGGGCTGCGCGCGGGCTATGTTGCCAGTAGCTGGCCGCTTATGAACGACCATTTTGTGCCTGAAGGCATCGTGTGGTGGGGCAGCTTTTGGCGCACGATCACAAGCGACCCCTACCTCGTCCATTTCCTCCATCGCTGGTGGGCATGGGGCGCGGCTCTGTTGCTCATTCTGCTTGCGCGCCAGGTCAAGGCGGCGGGTGGGCGAGGCGCGTCAATAGCCCTCAACGCGACCGTCGGGACGCAGGTCGTGCTCGGTATCGCTACGGTACTGAGCGGCATATCGCTGCCGCTGGCCGTGGCGCATCAGGCGGTGGGAGCACTGGTATTGGGCGCGGCAGTCTGGGCGGCGCATACCGTGGGATCAGTGGGACGGTCATGAGCGGTCTCGCGCTCGTTTATGCCGTGTTCGCGGATGCCGATAGCGCGGCCGTGGTTGGGCGCGCTGTTGTCAAGGAGCGGCTGGCCGCCTGCGTCAATATTCTGGGAGGATGCCACTCGATTTACGAATGGGAGGGAGCGGTGCAGGACAGCGCAGAGGTTCCCGCGATGTTCAAAACCACGACCGAGCTGGCACCCACCCTCATCGCGCGGATCGCTGAGCTGCACACTTATGCCGTCCCCGCGATCCTGAGCTGGCCTGTCGAGACAGCGCATGACCCTTTCGCACACTGGGTAAATGCACAGACCATTAGGTAGGAGGTATTATTTTACCTCCGCCCAGAGGCCCACTTTTGCTTGACTCTTGGGGTTCCTAACGCCAATAGGCCGCTTCCGCTCGCGGGGTTTCCTCGCGCGCCCTATCATCAATCAGGAGTTTTCGGGCCATGAAGGCGCTGATGAAAACGACCAAGCCGGCCACCCCGGCAACGGTGGAAAAGAAATGGGTGCTGATCGACGCCGAGGGCCTCGTCGTCGGCCGCGCCGCCTCGATCATCGCGAACATCCTGCGCGGCAAGCACAAGCCGAGCTTCACCCCGCATGTCGATTGCGGTGACAATGTCATCATCATCAATGCGGGCAAGGTGAAGTTCACCGGCAAGAAGCTGACCGACAAGGTGTATTACAAGCACACCGGCTATGCAGGCGGCATCAAGGAAACTACGCCGCAGAAGGTGCTGGAAGGCCGTTTCCCGGAGCGCGTTCTGGAGAAGGCGATCGAGCGCATGATCCCGCGCGGCCCGCTGGGCCGTCAGCAGATGCGCAATCTGCGTATTTTCGCTGGGTCAGAGCATCCGCACGAAGCCCAGAACCCGGAAGTGCTCGATCTCGCTTCCCGCAACCGCAAGAACAAGGTGGGTGCATAATGTCCGATACCGTCAATTCGCTCTCTGATCTTCAGGGCCTGACCACCGGTGCGGACACTGCCGTCTCCGCGCCCGTCGTATCCGAAACCGCGCCGCTGCGCATTCAGGAGCTCGACAAGCAAGGCCGCGCCTACGCCACCGGCCGCCGCAAGGATGCCGTTGCCCGCGTCTGGGTGAAGCCCGGCACCGGGAAGATCACGGTCAACGGCCGCGATCAGGAAAGCTATTTCGCGCGCCCCACGCTGCGCCTCGTCATCAACCAGCCGTTCTCGGTCACGGACCGCGAGGGCCAGTATGATGTCGTCTGCACGGTGAAGGGCGGCGGTCTTTCCGGCCAGGCGGGTGCGGTTAAGCACGGCATTGCCCAGGCGCTGACCAAATATGAGCCGGCTCTGCGCAGCGCGGTGAAGGCCGAGGGTTTCCTCACCCGCGACAGCCGCACGGTGGAGCGCAAGAAGTACGGTCGGGCCAAGGCTCGACGCAGCTTCCAGTTCTCGAAGCGCTAATCGGGCGAAATCGCATTTCGAAAGGGCCGGTTTTCCCGGCCCTTTTTTTGTGCCCGCTGTCCGGTCGTCTATAATGTTTCAGGCGGAGGCACGGATGCACGATATCGAACGGCTCATTCAAGAGCATAGGGCAATGGACGAGCTTGCCCAGGATCTGCTGGAATTGATGGAGTCTCCTGAGCCGCGCGCGGAGGAGGCGTTCTCGCTTGTAAGGCGCTTATCCGCCTGCCTCGATGAACATCTCGCCGCCGAACAGGGTTTTCTCTACGCTGATCATTTTGCCGCCGTGCCCGGTCGGCTCGATGGAGAAGTCGCTGCTTTTGAACGCGCGTTTGCCGATCTCAAGGAGGAATGGGCGCTCTACCTGCTGGAGTGGATGCCCGAGAATATCGGTGTCGACTGGCGCAACTTCTCTCACGCGACGGGTTGGATCATCGGCCGTTTGCGCGAACGCATCGCGCAAGAGGATGACATCCTCTACCCGCTTGCGCTGCAACAGGGCCGGATCAGGCTGCGCCCGGCAGGATCGCCTAGCTCAGGATGAAGTCCAGCGCCGCCTGCGCGTGAATGGTAGTCGAGTCATATATCGGCAGTACGTTGGCGCGCACGTCGACGATCAGCTCCAGCTCGGTACAGGCCAATACCACTGCCTGAACCTGCTGCTTGGCGATGTCGGTCAGCTCGGACTTCATAAACCGCTCCGACTCGCGTGAGACCTTGCCCAGCACCAGCTCGTCATAAACAATTTTGTCGACCCGCTCGGCCAGCTCCATGTCCGGTGGCAACAGCGAGATGCCGCAAGAGACTAGCCTCTGACGATAGAATTTCTCGGTCATCACATTGCGCGTGCCGACGATGGCGGCGGACTTGATCCCATCCGCCTGCATCTTGGCGCCAATCGTCTCGGCAATGTGCAGCACCGGCACGGAGACGGCCTCCGCAACGCGTTCGTAAATGACGTGCATGGAGTTCGCACAAATCACGAGGCCTTCAGCCCCCGCCGCCTCAAGGCGCTTCGCCGCAGCGATCAGCGGTCCGCTCGCGCAGTCCCAATCCTCTGTCGTCGTACACCGCGCCACTTCGGCGAAATCGAGGCTCTCGATCACCAGCGGGGCGCTGTGGAAACCGCCGAGGCGCCGGGCCACGCCCTTGTTGATAATCTCGTAATAGCGCGCCGTAGAGCTCCAGCTCAGTCCGCCGATCAGTCCGAATTTCTTCATGGCTTCCCCCAGACGGCGATGATTGACGGCGCGGCACTGCACTCTGGCTCACGGCATATACGGCATGGTGAAGCAGGCGCAAGAGGCGCGGGCTATGCTCCCGCTGGCGCTGCGCCGCCGAGCCCGCCCTTGCCGCGTCGCCCGGACCGGGGGATCGAGGTGCCCGCAAGCGGAATCGGGCTCGGCTTGATCCTGGTGCCGTCGTCACGGGTTATCTCGCCCTTGTCGAGCAGCGTCTTGATCTCGTCGCCGGACAGCGTCTCATATTCAAGCAGAGCGTTGGCAAGGAGATGCAGCTGCGCCTCGAAATCAGACAGCACCCTTTTGGCGCGATCATAGCCAGCCTCTACGATCCGGCGGATTTCCTGGTCGATCGCCTTGGCCGTCTCGTTCGACATGTGCACGCGCTGGCTCTGGGAATAGCCGAGGAAGGTCTCGCCCTGCTGCTCCTCATATTGCAGCGGGCCGAGCTCATCGGACATGCCCCACTGCGTCACCATGTCGCGCGCGAGGCGGGTGGCGTACTGAATGTCGCCAGACGCGCCTGAGCTGACCTTGTCATAGCCGAAGATGATCTCCTCGGCCACGCGCCCGCCCATGGAGACGGCGAGGTTCGCGTACATCTTGTCGCGGTGATAGGAATAATTGTCGCGCTCAGGCAGGCGCATAACCATGCCCAGCGCGCGGCCGCGCGGGATGATCGTCGCCTTGTGAATCGGGTCTGAGGCAGGCTCGTGTACTGCGACGATGGCGTGGCCTGCCTCGTGATAGGCAGTCATCTTCTTTTCGTCCTCGGTCATGACCATGGACTTGCGCTCCGCGCCCATCATCACCTTGTCCTTGGCGGCCTCGAACTCCGCGCTGGCGACAAGGCGCTTACCCCGACGCGCGGCCATCAACGCGGCCTCGTTGACGAGATTGGCGAGGTCCGCGCCGGAGAAGCCGGGTGTGCCACGCGCGATTGTGCGCGCGTCGACATCAGGCGCGAGCGGCACCTTCTTCATATGCACTTCAAGAATCTTCACGCGGCCCTCGATATCCGGGCGCGGCACCACCACCTGGCGGTCGAAACGGCCGGGGCGCAGCAGCGCTGGGTCGAGCACGTCTGGGCGGTTGGTCGCCGCGACGATGATGATACCCTCGTTCGATTCGAAGCCGTCCATTTCGACCAGCAACTGGTTCAGCGTCTGCTCGCGCTCGTCATTGCCGTTACCAAGCCCCGCGCCACGGTGGCGGCCGACAGCGTCAATCTCGTCGATGAAGACAATGCAGGGCGCGTTCTTTTTCGCCTGCTCGAACATGTCGCGCACACGTGACGCGCCAACGCCGACGAACATCTCGACAAAGTCCGAGCCCGAAATGGTGAAGAACGGCACGCCTGCCTCGCCCGCGATCGCGCGGGCCAGCAGCGTCTTGCCGGTGCCGGGCGATCCGACGAGCAGCGCACCCTTGGGGATTTTGCCGCCAAGACGGGCGAACTTGCCCGGATCCTTAAGGAACTCGACGATTTCCTGCAGCTCTTCGCGCGCTTCATCGATGCCAGCAACATCGTCAAAGGTCACGCGGCCCGATTTCTCGGTCAGCAGCTTGGCCTTGGATTTGCCAAAGCCCATCGCGCCACCCGCGCCGCCACCCTTCTGCATCTGGCGCAGCACGAAGAACGCAACGCCCAGAATCAGCAGGAACGGCAATGACTGATAGAGCAATACCATCCAGAAGCTCGGCTGCTCCTCCGCCTTGCCGCTATATTTGACGTTATAGTCGTCCAAAAGGCCGATAAGGCCGGGGTCGTTGACCGGGACGGTGGAAAATTTTTGGCCGTTGTTGAGGGTGCCGTAAATATGGTCGGGACCGACCGAGACTTCCTTGATCTGGCCGTCCGCGATCTTGGTACGGAAATCGGAGTAGGCGATGGCGGTGCCACCTGTCGCGCCATCCCGGTTTTCGACGACCGACACCACCAGCAACAGGGCGAATACGACCCCGGCCCATATCATCGCGCTTCTGATCCAGGGGTTGCCCTGCTGCGGTTCCTTGTCGTCGTTCATTTTACCCTCATGTCGTCCCGCCAAGATAAGGCGGACAGCGCAAAGTACAATGGCTCATCCACCGGATCGTCGCGGCGCCGCGACGAGACGCCACAGCGCGCCTCCGCTTATAAGCCACCGGCCGATGCTGGCCTGCTTACCATGCAATAGCTGAACAAGTGCTTGATCGATCGTGTCTCCGCGCATCGCGAGCATGTCAGGCTCTGCGGCGTGCACCATCCGCATGATCAGCCGCCGCTGCACTTCGCGCGGGAAGTCGTGCCGGTCCAGCACCCAGCCGCCTTCCCCATCCGGGCGGATATGCCGCGCGGCAAGATCGTCCACCAGCCAGGCCAGCGCATCTTCTGCATCGGCACAGGCTGCGGCGGTGCGAGCTGCCGCAAGCGGATCGAGCCAGTCCACATCGGCAAGATGTTGCCGCATCTCGACCCGATTGAACCGCGCGTCGTCATTGCTCGGGTCATGCACATGCGGCAGCTCGTGTGCGCGCACCACCTCCATCAACTCCGATCGCCGCCAGTCTAGCAGTGGACGCAGCACCGCGCCGTTGCGCGCGCGGACGCCCGCCATCCCGCCCACGCCCGAAGAACGGTTGAGGCGCATCAGCAGCGTTTCGAGCTGATCGTCGGCATGATGGGCGGTGAGCAGCCAGTCGGCGCGTTCTTCCACGCGCCAGGCGTGCAATAGCGCATAGCGCGCCGCGCGCGCGGACGCCTGGATGCTGCCGCTGATGGGGGTTGGCGGAGCGAGAATTGCGTGAGGGATATCATGCTCCGCGCACCAGCGCGCCACCATCTCCGCCTCGGCGCGGGCATCTGTGCGCAGGCCATGGTCGACAGTGGCGGCGCATATACGGCCGGGGAAGGCCTGCGCGGCCAGCCAGAGCAGGGCCATGCTGTCCGGCCCACCCGACACTGCAACGCCAAGGCGCAACTGCCCGGCGGCGTTGGCCCCGATCAGTGTGGTGCAGTCTCTTCGGAAACGCTCAACCCACGGCTCAGGCGCCGCACTTGGCACGGACGCGGCCCTTCTCCATCATCGTGCGCAGGTCGGACGCCAGGCTGGAGCCATAGCTTTTGGTCAGTTCATCATAGACCTTGCAGGCGTCGGCAGGCTTCTTCAGCTGGATCAGCGCCTCGCCCAGATAGGCAAGGCTTTGTGCCGTGCGGTCGCCATTGGGCCGCGTGCGGTAATTCTCATAGAATGCGACCGAGGCAAGCGCAGGCTTGCCGTCGTCGAGATAGGCGCGGCCCAGCAGATTTTGCGCGCGACTGCCGACGGACGTATTGCCAAATTTCTCGACCGTAGTCTTCAGCTGCACTTGCGCTTCGGGGTAGAATTTGGCGCTCCACAAGCGGAAACCATATGTATAGGCATCGTTCGCAGCGTCACCAGTATCCGGGCGCTCGATCGCGGCGACGGCTGCCTTGCGCGCTTCGTCCGCGACGGAGGGCTTGGCGGGCGTCGCCTTGGGTGGCGCGGCGGGCTTGGCCGGAGCGGCGGTTGGGGCTGAACTGCGCACGGCTGCCGGAGTGGCTGCTGCCAATGCCGGCGCGGCGTCGACCGCTGGCGGCATCAGCTGCGCCTTCATCTCCTCGAATTTCTGTTCGAGCAGCTTGAGCTTGTAGCTGTTCTGCTCGGTCTGCCCGGTCAGCGTGGCGAGCTGGCTTTCCAGCGCCGTGACCCGCGCGATAAGGTCGCTAACGGGCGTGGAAGCGGGGGCGGCGGGAGCGGCCTCGGGCGCGGCCGCCGTGATGTCCGGCTCGACCGGGGCGCCGTTGGGGAAGACTTTGCGCTGCACCGCGCGCACTTCCTTCTCCAGCCGGTCGACCCGCTTGTCGATCGGCACGACAGGCTCGGCCGCCGCCGCGCTGCTTGCCAGCGCCAGAGTGCTGGCCGCCAGGCAAAAGGCCGAAAACCCAGTGGTGATAAAATGCATGACAGAACCAACCCCGGAGAAATGACGTGCGGGCACCATAAACAGGCCCGCGGGAAAAGGGAAGGAAGGCGCGGCTCGCCCCGGCGAGATTTTACTGGGCGGCGGGCTGCGCCCCGGCGGGTGCGTTGGAAGACGCCGCGTCATCCAGCACGCGCTGCGTCGCAGGACTGAGCGAAACGGGCGCTCTCGCCGCAGGGCGCGCTGGGGCGGCGCTCGTCGTTGACGCAGGCGGGGCAGTGGGCGCGGTTGCGTTGGGTATTGGGGTTGCCGGCGCGCCAGAGGCCGGTGCGGCAGGCCGGGCCAGCAGCGCGGCGGCGCTGATCGGCACGTCCGCGATCGTCTTTTCCGGCGGGCCGAGCGGCGCAACGGGTTTACCGCCCACGGTCACCGCCAGCGCGTCGGGCCGCCCGGTGAGTATCATCGGGTTGTTGGCCAGCGCGGGGACGGTATAGCTTTCACCCTGTTTCATCTGCTTTTCAAGCAGGCGCAATCCCGCCGCATCATAGACGCGTAGCCAAACGTCCTGCCTGGCAGTCAGCACCACCGGGCCGCTCGCCGGCTGGGGTAACGCGGGCGTGACCTGCTCCTGGCGCTGCACCGAGCCGGCCTGTTCGCTCGCGCGGTTGGCAAGGTCAGACACTTCCTGATCGGTGGAGGCGGAGAAGAACTGTGTGCGCCAAACAGCATAAATGGTGCCGAGGATCAGCGCCAGAAGGGCGGAGGCCCATGCCAGCTTGCGGGGCGGAATCCGCGCCGGATCGACCGGCTCGAACATCTCGTAGCGGTCGGTCGGGTCCGCGGCGCCCAGTTCTTCACGCACGCCCCGCGCGATGTCCACCTCGTCGGCGCCCACGGCGCGCGCATAGGCGCGGGCAAAGCCAACAGCATAGGGTGTGCCGGGGAGTGAAGCGAAGTCGCTGCGGTCTATGGCTTCCAGTTGGCGCTGGGCAATGCGGGTGACTTCCGCCACCTGCGCGATCGTCATGCCCCGCTCTTCGCGGGCGGCGCGCAGTACGTCGCCTGGCCGATCCGGCATCATTTCGGCTGCGCGCTCAAAATCCAGAACAATGTCATTCACATCCTCGCCCCTACACAGGGGCCGCTGTAGCGACCTCTTATTGTGTCCCTTGCCCTTTGCCCCACACCCATGCGCACCCCGGCGCCCGGCGGACCGCACGAAAATTCACATGCGCGGGCGGAACTGTCAACGAGAGCACAAGCGCCTCATCGCCAGAGTCGCGCCGTTAATCGCGCGGGCAGGTATAAAATGTGCGTTTTTTTGCTGTCAAACCCGTTAACTTCTTGGGGAAAGGCCCTAGTTGAGGTCCACGGGCGCCTGCGCCGCATAGTCGAGCAGCGCCAGCCGCATGTCAGCCGGTGCCTTCACGATCATCTGCTGGACCGCCTCGGCCAGGGGAGCCAGTTCCAGCGAGCGTATCATCGCCTTCACCGGGCCGACTGATGCGGGGGTGATCGACAGGCGGCGGATGCCCAGGCCGACAAGCGCCATGGCCTCGAGTGTGCGCCCACCCATCTCGCCACATACGCCGACGGGAATGTTCGCCGCCTCACACGCGCGTACGATGCGGTTCAGGAAGCGCAATATCGCCGGACTCAGCCAGTCATAGCGCTCGGCCAGCTTGGGGTGTGCGCGGTCTGCCGCGAATAGGAACTGGGTCAGGTCGTTGGTGCCTATCGAGAGGAAATCGAGCTTGGGCAACAAGATGTCCAGCACCTCGGCTAGCGCAGGTACCTCCAGCATTGCGCCATATTTGATGTTGGCAGGCAGCATTTTGCGCCGTTCGATCAGCCACTGCCGCTGATGTTCGAAAAGCGCGCGCGCGGCTTCGAACTCCCATGGTTCGGAGATCATCGGGAACATCACATACAGCGTACGCCCCGCCGCCGCTTCCAGCAGTGCGCGGGCCTGCGCCTTCATCAGGCCGTCGCGTTCCAGGCTTAGGCGCATCGCGCGCCAGCCCATGGCGGGGTTTTCCTCCACCATGTCTTCGTCATGATGGAGATAGGGGAGCGCCTTGTCGCCACCGATATCGAGCGTGCGGAAGATAACCGGCCTCTCTCCTGCGGCGTCCATCACGTCCCGGTAGAGTCGCTGCTGCCGCTCGCGCTGTGGCATGGTTGCGGAAACGAGGAACTGGAACTCGGTGCGGAACAGGCCGATGCCGTCAGCGCCTGTGACATCCAGCGCCCCCACATCGTCACGGAGGCCGGCATTCACCATCAGCTCGATCTTGACGCCGTCCTTGGTGACGGCGGGCAGGTCGCGCATTTCGGCGAACTTGGCACGACGCTTTTGCCCGAGCTGCAGCTTGCTCTCGAACGCCTCGTCCATGTCGGGTGAGGGGCGGATGAAAAGCCGGTTCTCGGTCACGTCCATAAGGATGAGGTCGCCCTCGTTAATGAGGTGCCGGACATCGCGCACCCGGCCGAGCACAGGCACGCCCATCGCGCGAGCAACAATGATGACGTGGGCGGTAAGCGAGCCTTCCTCCAGGATCACACCCTTGAGCCGCCGCCGGTCATATTCCAGCAGCTCTGCGGGCCCCAGGTTTCGCGCGACCAGAATTGCGTCTTGCCGCAGGCCCAGTTGGGCTGCTGTACCGAGTTGGCCGGAGACGATACGCAACAAGCGGTTGGAGAGATCCTCCAGATCGTGCATCCGGTCTTGCAAAAGCGGGTCGTCGATCTGGCGCATGCGCATGCGGGTGCGCTGCTGCACGCGCTCGATTGCTGCCTCTGCCGTGAGGCCGCTGTCGATCGCCTCGTTGATACGCCTTGACCAGCCCTCGTCATAGGCAAACATCTTGTAGGTGGCGATCACCTCCTGATGCTCGCCATCCACGCCGAACTCTGATGTGCTGCCGAGAGTGTCAATCTGTTCGCGCATCTTGGTGAAAGCGGAATAGACGCGCGCGCGCTCCGCCTCCACGTCCTCGGCCACCGTATGCTCGATGGTGACGCGCGGCTGGTGGAACACCGCCTGCCCGCGCGCCATGCCCATCACGAGCTGCAAGCCGGAGGCGATCTGTGTGCCGGTCCCGCCGATGCGCACGTCGCTCGGCCCCTCGTCAGCCAAGCCGGCATTGGCGATCAGCTCCGAGAGCACCATCGCTACGGTCTGCAGCGCTTCGATCTCAATCTCTTCGTAGCGGCGCGGGTCGACATGCTGGACGCAGAGCACGCCGACCGCCTTCTCCCTCCGTACGATCGGCACACCGGCGAAACTGTGGAACAGATCTTCGCCTGTCTCCGGGCGATAAGCGAAATCGGGGTGCGCGGCGGCTTCATCGAGGTTCAGCGTCTCGACGTTCTTGGCGATGGTGCCGACCAGACCTTCGCCGGGGGCAAGGCGAGTGACGTGGACTGCCTCCTGCTTCAACCCGCGGGTCGCGAACAGCTCCATCACTCCTTCGCGCAGCAGATAGACGGAGCAGACCTCGCTGGAGAGTGCCTCGCCGATGATCTCCACCACCTTGTTCAGCTTGACCTGAGCGTTGGTGCGCGCGGCCATCACCTCATGCAGGCGGATCAAGATCTGGCGTGCGGCGGCGGCGGGCGTATCAGGCATAGGGCATGGCTATCAGAAAGCGCCCTGCGATGCCAAGGGGTTGCTGACCCGATGCCGGACCAGTTTGGACTTAAGGCAGGCTGAGCGGCGCCTTCCCTAAAGCAGTTCGCCCTTCCATTTGGCGAGCGCCCGCACCAGCTTGTCAGAGCGTTCGGCGAATTCGCCGGTGAACAGCTGCTCTGCCTCGCCCTTGCGCGCGCTGATTGCATGGCGCAGCACATTGGCGGCGCTCTTGTGGAACTCCGCGTGGAGGCGGCGTACCACCTGATAGGGCTTGCCTTGTTTGGTTACGGCGTCGATGGTCTCGCCATGAATCCAGCGGCCGAAGGGGCATTTGTCGTCGCGGCATGCTCTGTCCGGGTCGATCTCGCTGGTCCCGCTGGACATCGCCACGCGCAGCTTGAGCTTCCACGCACCATGGGCGCCGATGGCGTTATTGATCTGTTCCACCATTTCGACGTTGGACACGCCTCTTCCTTCCTCACCAGAAATCGGTGGGAAGGCGCTTAGCCAAGAATGCTTTAAATCTTCTGAAGACGCCTCTCAGCTTACGCCAAGCGCGGCTTCGGCCTGTTCGATCAATTCGGCGAGGATGGCGGCGACCGGTTCCTCCCGGCTCACCATGCCGACCGATTGCCCCGCCATCAGCGAGCCGTTCTCGACGTCGCCGTCTATCACCGCGCGGCGCAGCGCACCCGCCCAGTAATGTTCTATCTCGAGCTGCGCGGCCATCATGTCGACCTTGCCGTCGTCCAGCATCTGCGCCACTTCGCGCTGCTTCGCGGTGAACGCCTCGGTTCCCGCGTTCTTGAGTGCGCGCACGGGGATGACCGGCAGGCGCGGGTCTATCTGTACGCTGGCAACCGCGTCGCGGGCGTTGGCGCGAATGAACGCCTTCTTGAAATCGGCGTGGGCGATGCTCTCGGTCGCACAGACAAAGCGGGTACCGAGCTGGACGCCTGTCGCGCCCATCTTGAGGTAGGAGGCAATCACCTCGCCCCGCCCGATGCCGCCCGCAACGAAGATCGGCAGCTCGGCGGCGAGTTCCGGCAAAATCTCCTGCGCCAGCACGGATGTGGCCACCGGGCCAATGTGCCCGCCGGCCTCCATGCCCTCGATGATCAGCGCATCGACGCCGGATCGGACCAGCTTTTTCGCGAGCGCCAAAGCCGGTGCGAAGCAGATCACTTTCGCTCCACTCGCCTTGATCGCCTCGATGCTGCCCTTGGGCGGCAAACCACCCGCCAGCACGATATGCGTCACGCCATGTTTCGCGCACACGGCGATAAGGTCCATCAGCTGCGGGTGCATGGTGATGAGGTTGACGCCGAAGGGCTTGGCGGTGAGGGCCTTGGTCGCTGCGATCTCGGTGTCGAGCAGTTCGGGCGTCATTGCCCCACAGGCGATGAGGCCGAAGCCGCCCGCATTGCTGACGGCGGCAACGAGATTGCGCTCGCTCACCCAGCTCATCGCGCCGCAGATGATCGCGACTTCGCTGCCCAGCAGCGCGGTGCCGCGCGCCATCAGCGCGCCGAGCGCAGGGCTCAAGCGGCCTGCTCCGCGTCCAGCTCGTATGCAGTGTGAAGCACGCGCACGGCCAGCTCTGTCTCGTCCTCGTCGATCAGCACAGAGACCTTGATCTCGCTGGTCGAGATCGCCTCGATGTTGATGCCGCGCTCAGCCAGCGTCTTGAACATGATGGCCGCGACGCCCGCATGGCTGCGCATGCCGACGCCGACAACGCTCACCTTCGCGATCTCCGTGTCGGTGATCAGGCGGTTGAACCCGATTTCAGCCTTGCGGCTCTCCAATATGTCGACGCTGCGGGCGAGGTCCGCGCGCGGCACGGTGAAGGTCACGTCCGTTTCGGCGGTGTCCTTGCTGTCATTCTGGATAATCATGTCGACATTGATGCTGGCGTCGGCGAGCGGGCCAAAGATGCTCGCAACCGCGCCCGGCTTGTCCGGCACACGCGTTACGATGACTTTCGCCTCATTCTTGTCGACCGCGATACCGGTGATGAGCTGACGTTCCATGTCGCTTCCTTCTATTTCCTCTTCGCCGACGATCAGCGTGCCGGGCAATTCATCCTGAGCGGGGTCCGCAAACGAGCTGAGCACTTGCACCCGCACATTCTCTTTCATGGCGAGGGCGACCGAGCGGGTCTGAAGCACCTTAGAGCCGACGGAGGCCAGCTCCAGCATCTCTTCATAGGTGACCATCTTGAGCTTGCGCGCGCGGCTGACGATGCGCGGGTCGGTGGTGTAGACGCCGTCGACGTCGGTATAGATGTCGCAGCGGTCCGCCTTCACCGCCGCGGCCACGGCCACGGCCGAAGTGTCCGACCCGCCACGACCCAGCGTGGATACCCGGCCGTCCTCCATCATGCCTTGAAAGCCGGGGATGACGGCGACCTGACCCCTGCCCATCGCGGCGAGGAGGCCATCGGTCTCGATCGTCTCGATCCGTGCCTTGGCGTGGGCCTCGCCAGAGCGGATGGGCAGCTGCCAGCCGAGCCAGCTGCGCGCATCGACGCCCATGGCTTTGAGCGTCATTGCCAGCAGCCCGCTCGTCACCTGCTCGCCTGCGGCCACGACCACGTCATATTCGGCGGGGTCATATAGCGGGCTGGCCTCCTTGCAGAAACCAACCAGCCGGTCCGTCTCCCCCGCCATAGCGGAAACGACGACCGCAACCTCGTTGCCCTGCTCGGCCACATATTTGACGCGCGCGGCCACATTGCGAATTCGCTCCATCCCCGCCATCGAGGTGCCGCCGAATTTCATCACTATGCGCGCCATATTTGCTGCCAGACCCATTTGCCGTTAGGAGGCGGAGAGGCGAGCGCCCTCCGCTGTGAAAAACCGCGCCGCTATAGTCAGCAAGGATCGATATGGCAAGCAGCCCGGAGACGACGATCAACCCTTCGGAAGCGCGGCATTTCGGCGCGCTGGCGGAGGATTGGTGGAACCCCAGGGGCAGCAGCGCGATGCTGCACAAGCTCAATCCTGTGCGCCTGCGCTATATCCGCGCGGCGGTGGATTCGCACTGGGGCGGGGACGGGCGAGATTTGCGGCCGCTGGAAGGCAGGCGCGCGCTCGATGTCGGCTGTGGCGCGGGGCTGTTGTGCGAGCCGCTGGCACGGCTCGGCGCTCAGGTGACCGGAATCGATGCGGCAGCGGAAAATATCGCGGCGGCCCGCGCCCATGCCGGGCAACAGGGGCTGACGATCGACTATCGCGCTACCGGGATCGAGTCGCTCGGCATGGAAGGCGCGTTCGATCTCGTCACCAGTATGGAGGTGATCGAGCATGTGAGCGAGCCTGCGCTGTTCATTCGCGGGTTGACGCAGGCGCTGGCGCCCGGCGGGCTGATGATCCTGTCAACGCCCAACCGCACCGCGCTCTCGCGCCTCGCCATGATCACGGTCGGTGAGGGGCTGGGCTTCATCCCCAAAGGCACGCACAACTGGAATCAGTTCCTGCCGCCTGCCGCGCTGGAGGCATTGCTCGCCGATGAGGGGCTGGAGAGCTTCGACATGCGCGGCATAGCCTTCGATCCGCGCACCGGATTTGCACTCAGCGATAATCTCCAGCTCAACTATATCCTCTGTGCGCGGAAGATCGGCGCGGTTTAGCCCGCGGCAGTATCCTGCTGCTGGTTGACCATCGCGCGGGCCATCTGCGCCAGCCGGATTTGCATCGCCTCGCCCAGATCGGGGTCGATGGTGCGCTGTTCCGCAATAGCGCGCGCCATCGCGTCGGCCCATTGGTCTCCAATCTCGGCCGAAATCGGAAAGGCGCGGTGCAGCGACATTACGCACTTGCCATGCGCGAACCAATCCTTCGGGCCGCCGGTCCAGGCGTTGAGGAACTGGGTCAATCCCGCCTGCACCGGCCCCAGATCCTCCGCGTGGATCGCGCGTAGCTCCGCATAGGCAGGGTCGTTGCCCATCAGGTCGTAAAAGCGCGCCACGATGCGCTCGATCATGTCGCTGCCGCCCAGTACTTCATAGGGCGTTGCCGACTTTGTAGTGGGTTGGTCCAAGGTCATCCTCCTGCGAGCATGCCCTGATGCACCGGCCGGGAAAAGCCATCCTTGACCTCGGTCAATGGGCCGCACCCCAATTCTTGCCGGTGCCTACCTCCACCACCAGCGGCACGGAAATATCGACAAGCGGCGCGGCGGCATTCTCCATCACATCGCGGATGATCGGCGCTGCGCGCTCCGCATCCGCTTCGGGCAGCTCGAACACCAGCTCGTCATGCACCTGCAGCAGCATTTTCACGTCATGCAGCCCGGCTTGCGCTAGTGCAGGCCCCATGCGCACCATCGCGCGCTTGATAATATCAGCCGAAGTGCCCTGGATCGGCGCGTTGATCGCCGCGCGCTCCGCTCCCTGGCGTTCGTGCATCACGCTTGCCTTGATGCGCGGGAACCATGTCTTGCGCCCGAACAATGTGCAGGTGAAGCCGGTATTGCGCGCCTTCTCCAGCGTCTCGTTGATATAGGCGGCGATGCCGGGGAAGCGGTCATAATAGCGGGCAATCATGTCCTGCGCCTCGTCGGGCGAGATTTCCAGCCGCGCGGCCAGCCCCCAGCGGGATATGCCATAGAGGATCGAAAAGTTGATCGTCTTCGCCCGTCCGCGCGTGTCGCGGTTGACCTCGCCGAACAGCTCCTGCGCGGTGGCGGCGTGAATATCCTCTCCGCGCGCGAAGGCTTCCTTGAGGGCTGGCACATTGGCCATATGCGCCGCAAGCCGCAGCTCGATCTGGCTATAGTCTGCGGAGAGCAGCAGCTTGCCTTCCTCCGCAACGAACGCCTCGCGGATTTGCCGCCCCGCCTCGGTGCGGATCGGAATATTCTGGAGGTTGGGGTCGGTGGAGGAAAGCCGCCCTGTCTGCGCGCCGGTGAGCGAATAGCTGGTGTGCACACGCCCGGTGCGCGGGTTGATCTGCGCCTGAAGCGCGTCGGTATAGGTGGACTTAAGCTTCGCCAGCTGTCGCCAGTCCAGCACCTTGCGCGCGATGTCCGCCCCTTCCGCCGCCAGCTTTTCGAGCACCGTGACGTCGGTGGAATAGGCGCCGGTCTTGCCCTTCTTGCCGCCTTTATACCCCATCTTGTCAAACAGGATCGCGCCCAGCTGCTGCGTGCTGCCGATGGCGAAGGGCTGTCCGGCAATGCTGTGAATCTGCCCCTCCAGCGCCGCCAGCCCTTCGGCGAACTCGCCAGACAGGCGCGAAAGATAGTCGCGGCTGACCTTGATCCCTTCGCGCTCCATCTGGGCGACCACGGGCACCAGCGGCCGGTCGACCAGCTCATACACGCGGGTGACATGCTCCTGCTGGAGGCGGGGTTTCAGCACCTGCCACAGCCGGTATGTCACTTCGGCATCCTCGGCGGCATATTCGGTCGCGCGGTCGAGCGGCACCTCGGCGAAACTGATCGCCTTCTTGCCGGTGCCGGTCACGTCCTTGTAGCCGATGCACGCATGGTCGAGATGCTGGCGTGCCAGCTCGTCCATCCCCTGGCCGCCCAGACCCTTGCCGGCTTCAAGGTCGAAGGCGAGGAGGATCGTGTCGTCGAACGGGCGCAGCTCAAGCAGGCCCAGCCCGGCGGCTTCCGTCGCCCGCACCAGCACGTTGATGTCATATTTGAGGTTGTGGCCGATCTTGAGGACGCCCTCGTCCTTAAGCAGCGGCTTCAACGCGGCGAGCGCAGCCTTGGCTTCCAGCTGATTGGGTCGCTCTGCAAACATGTCCGTGCCGCCGTGCGCCAGCGGGATATAGCAGGCCTTGCCTGGCCCTGTAGACAGGCTGATGCCCACCAGATTGGCGGCGACCGAATCGAGCGCGTCCGTCTCGGTGTCGATGGCGACCACGCCCTCGATCCTCGCGCGCGCAATCCAGGCGTCGAGCGCGGAAAGGTCCGTCACCGTCTCATAAAGGCTCCGGTCTATGGGCGGCAGGGTCGGTCGTGCGGGGGTGGGCGTGGCAGGCCGGGCGGCAGGCGCGACAATCGCCGCTTTCGTCATATTGGGCGCGCGGCCCGCGGGAGCCACCCCATTGTTGAGGCGGACAAGCAGCGAGTTGAACCCCTGATCCTCCAGAAAGGCCCGCAGCGGCTCGGGCGGAATCTCGCCCAGTTTGAGGTCATCGAGCGGATCAGGCAGCGGCACCTGCGCATGCAGTTCCACCAGCTGGCGCGACAGCCGCGCCATCCCCTCATGCTCGATCAGATTGTCCCGCATCTTGGAGGGCTTCATCGTCGGTAATGCCGCGAACACGCCGTCCAGCGTGCCATATTCATTGATAAGCTTGGATGCGGTCTTGGGACCGATGCCGGGTACACCGGGCACGTTGTCGACCGCATCCCCCATTAGCGCGAGCACATCGCCGAGCTTGTCCGGGCCTACGCCGAACTTCTCCATCACATAATTGTCGGCCCGACGCTCATTCTTCATCGTGTCGAGCATGTCGACGCCCGGCTGGATGAGCTGGGCAAGGTCTTTGTCGGACGACACGATCGTCACATGCCAGCCGCGCGCCAGCGCCTCTCTGGTATAGCTCGCGATGATGTCGTCCGCTTCAAAGCCCTGCTCCTCGATGCACGGCAGCGAAAAGGCGCGCGTCGCCTCGCGGATCAGGGGAAATTGCGGCACGAGGTCTTCGGGCGGGGGCGGGCGGTTCGCCTTGTAGTGCTCGTAGAGTTCGTTGCGGAACGTGGTGCCGGATTTATCGAGTATCACCGCCATATGCGTCGGGCCATCGGCCTCGTGCAAATCCTTCGCCAGCCGCCACAACATCGTCGTATAGCCATAGACCGCGCCTGCCGGCACGCCGTGGCGGTTGGTGAGCGGCGGAAGCTGGTGATAGGCACGGAAGATATATCCGCTGCCATCGACGAGGTAGAGATGATTCTGCTCAGGCATGAGCGCGGGGATAGCCCAGCGCGCTGGCCCTGCCAAATCAAAGCTTATTTCGTGGCGTAGCTGAACCTTTGATCCATCACTGGGCCATCATGATAGGCCGCCACCGCGCGCGCCACGCCCTGCATCACCGCCCAGCGTTCCGGGATCGAGACGGTCGTGCTGGCGATCATCACCGCCACGGCATAGCTGGTGCCATCCGGAGCGGTCATGATGCCGACATCGTTGAAGCCGGTGGCGCGCGGGTAAAGCTCCTGCCCCGTGCCGGTCTTGTGCGCATAGCTCCAGCTCGCCGGCACGCCGCCCTTGATGCGCTGCGGCCCGGTTTTGGCCTCGTGCATCACCTCAAGCAGATAGGCGGTGGAAGCGGGAGAGAGCATTTCTCCGCGTTTCAGCCGCGCGAGCGCCAGCGTGATGCTGCTCGCGGCCGCGCCGTCCATCGGGTTGGCGAGATAGTCGTTCAGCGCCTTCTCGCGCACCGCGCGGGGAAGCGCGGAACGGGCGGCGTTGAAGCCGCCGCCGAATGCCATGCGCTGGTTCCATTCAAGGCCTGCCGTCGCGCTCTGCAACAGTCGCTCGCCAGGGCCGAAGCGGATGTTGGGAATGAAGCGCCGGGCGAGATAGCCGCGGATTGCCTCCGGCCCGCCGACCTGGCGCAGCACTGCATCGTTGGCGGTGTTGTCGCTCTGGGTCATCGCGCGCGTCATCAGGTCCGCGACGTCAGTGGTATAGCCGGTGTTGCGCACCATCGCGGCAAGCGGCTGGTGGAACAGGGTCAGGTCGTCGGGCCTCAGCGTCACAGGGTCCAGCAAGGTCAGCTTGCCACGATCCACTGCATCCAGCACCGCCATCGCAACCCACAGCTTGGAAACGCTCTGCTGCGGCATCAAACTGTCAGCGTTATAGGCGGCCTCCCATTCGGCATCGATCGGGCGCACGGATATCGCCACGGTGCCGTTGAACCCACTGCCCAACGCCTCAATCTGGGCGCGCAGGGCTGCGGGCGCTCGGGCCCGGCTTTCCTGTGGCGATATCTCGCTATAGCGGACTGGTGATGAAAATGACGCGGGGGGCACCGCCTGGCTGGTGGAGAACGTGCTCGCCGCCATCATGCCACCGGCGAGCGCCATGGCCGCCAATGCCTTCGACCAGTGGCTAGCGCTTTTGCGCTGCCTGCCGCCACACCGATAATTGGCCTTCCCGCCTCGCTTTACTTTCATTCCACCCGCACACCCGATTTTCCGCCCTCGACGACCCGGCGGTTGCCATCAACATAACACGGCCGTCGTCGCCCCGCGAGCATGTTAGGGCTTTTTTGCTTGCCCGATGCAGGGATTATGCGACGAACGATTCCAATATTCCGTTAACTCGAGCAGCGGGCCGTTCAAACTGAGACGAAATACGTCAAATGCGATCTGATGGTTGATAAGACAGGCGATTCTGGGTGGATAAGGCGCGATGTGATTCGCGGGTGCGGAGGGTTGATGGCCCTCGGTATGCTGCCGCCTCTGATGGGGGTGGCAATGTCCGCAGAGCCCTTTGTCTCGGATCGGCTCATGGTGTTGACGCGCGGCGAACGCGGGCCGGGCGGGCGCGACATCGTCCTGATCCCCGGCCTCGCAAGCAACCCCGGCATATGGTCATCGCTGGTCGCGCGGCTCAACGGACATCGCTTTCACCTTGTGCATGTCAACGGCTTCGCCAGGCGCCCCGCCGCCGCCAATGCCGCTGGCCCGCTGCTCAACCCGCTCGTGGCCGAAATAGGGCGCTATATCGTGGCGCAGGGGCTGCGCGCGCCGGTCATCATCGGGCACAGCATGGGCGGCACGATCGCGCTGATGATGGCGCTCCGTCCTGATATCCGCCTGGCACAGCTCATGGTGGTTGACATGTTGCCTGACGGTTCAGCGATGCTGGGCGGCACGGCGCGGGGCTATGGCTATCTTGCGGGGCAGTTGAACGGCTATCTTACCGGCACGAAGGCAGGGCGGCAGATGCTCGCCGATATGGTGCGCCAGACGCCAAGCGGGCGGGATAGCGACCCGCGGGTCATCGCGCAGGCGCTGACCGAACTGGCGCAGACGGATCTGACCGCGCGGCTGCGCTCGCTCGCCTGCCCGCTCACGGTTGTCCCCGCGCTGCCTGGCCGGGCAGACCTCGATGCAGCGCAGATGCGGCGTTATGGCACGGCCTATGCGGGGGTTAAAGGTCTGACGCTGGCAGGCATCGGGCCCAGCGGGCACCAGATCATGCTCGATCAACCGGAAAAATTCGCGGTGGCGGTCCGGAAATTTCTCTCCTGAGCGTTATTGTTGACGCAGGTCAACGAAGAGCGTCGTCAAGGGGAGTAGCCCGATAGTCGACCGAGAGACGAGACGCGGTCTCCTCTCCCGGTCAGGGGCGTCTTCCCGCGCCTCCTCCTCGGCACTTCATGGGGGTGCGCGCTTTCGGGCCGCACCCCTTTTTTTGTTGGATCAGTGTGCGAGTGCCTTGACGATATCCTCAACCATCTTCTTGGCGTCGGCCAGCAACATCATGGTGTTGTCCATGTAGAAAACGTCGTTGTCGACACCGGCATATCCGACACCGCCCATCGAGCGCTTGACGAACAGCACCGACTTGGCGTTGGCGACCTCAAGGATCGGCATGCCGTAGATCGGCGAAGTCTTGTCGGTCTTCGCCGCCGGGTTGGTGACATCGTTCGCGCCGATGACGAAGGCAACATCCGCCTGGCTGAACTCGCTGTTGATATCCTCCAGCTCGAACACTTCGTCATAAGGCACGTTCGCTTCGGCAAGCAGCACGTTCATGTGGCCGGGCATGCGGCCCGCGACCGGGTGGATCGCATATTTGACGCTGACGCCTTCCTTCTTGAGCAGGTCGCCCATCTCGCGCAGCGCATGCTGCGCCTGGGAGACGGCCATGCCATAGCCGGGAACGATGATGACGCTCTCTGCCTGTTGCATCAGGAACGCGGCGTCGTCGGCAGAGCCGCGCTTCCATGGGCGCTGCTCCTTCGTTTCGCCGCCCGAAGCCGCAGCCTCGGCGCCAAAGCCGCCCGCGATCACCGAGAGGAACCCGCGGTTCATCGCCTTGCACATGATGTAGCTCAAGATCGCGCCCGAGCTGCCCACCAGCGCGCCGGTGATAATCATTGCCGTGTTGTGCAGCGTAAAGCCCATCGCCGCTGCCGCCCAGCCCGAATAGCTGTTCAGCATCGAGACGACCACCGGCATGTCCGCACCGCCGATCGGGATGATGAGCAGGAAGCCGATGAGGAAGCTCAGCGCCGTCACGGTCCAGAACACCCAGGGCGCCTGATCCTGCGTGAAATAGGCGACAAGGCCGAGGATCGCGGCGAGCGTGCCCAGGTTGATGACATGACGGCCCGGCAGCAAGATCGGCTTGCCGGACATGTTGCCATTGAGTTTCAGGAACGCGATGACCGAGCCCGAGAAGGTGATCGCACCGATAGCGACCCCAAGGCCCATCTCGATGCGGCTGGCGGTGAAGATCTCGCCGGTTGCCGGGTCGGCGATGCCGAACGCCGCCGGGCTGAGATAAGCCGCCGCGCCGACGACAACCGCCGCCATGCCGACCAGCGAGTGAAACGCCGCCACAAGCTGCGGCATGTCCGTCATCGCGATCCTGCGAGCGGTGATAAAACCGATCACGCCGCCGATGGCGATCGCGCCAAGTATCTCGGGAATCGCGACGACATCATGCGTGTAGAGCGTGGTCGCGACCGCAATCGCCATGCCCGCCATGCCATAGCGGTTGCCTGCGCGGCTGGTCGCCGGGCTGGAAAGCCCGCGCAGCGCCAGAATGAACAGCACTCCGGAGACCAGATAGGCAAAGGCGATCCAGGGCGAAACGCTGTGCGCGGTGTCGCTTGCTGCTTCCATCAACATGCCGAGCTGCATCACTTGCGCTCCTTCTTCTTGTACATGGCGAGCATGCGTTCCGTCACGGCGAAGCCGCCGAAAATGTTGACGCTGGCAAACACCACGCCCGCAAGGCCCAGCCACTTGGCGAGGCCGTCACCGCCCTCCGCGCTGGCGATCAGCGCGCCAACGATGATCACGGATGAAATCGCATTTGTCACCGCCATCAGGGGCGTGTGCAGCGCCGGCGTGACCGACCAGACGACATAATAGCCCACGAAACAGGCCATCACGAAAATTGAAAGTATGGAGATGAAATCCATTGTGTATCCCCCATTGATCGGCCCGCTTGACGGGGCCGGGGCTTCTATCAGTTAGCGAGCAGCCTCTCGTTCACCACCTTGCCGTCCTTGGTCAGGCGGATGGCGTTGCCAATCTCTTCGTCGAGCACGGGCGCGTTCTTCTCCTTGTCCCAGAAGGCGGAGAGGAAATTGAAGAGGTTGCGCGCAAACAGCGCCGAGGCATCGGTCGCGAGGCGCGAGGGCACATTCTTGTGGCCGACGATCTTGACGCCATGCACCGTGACGACCTCGCCGGCGACCGCACCTTCGACATTCCCGCCCTGTTCGACAGCGAGATCGACGATCACGCTTCCGGGCTTCATGCTCGCAATCTGCGCATCGCTGATAAGGCGCGGGGCCGGGCGTCCGGGGATCAGCGCGGTGGTGATGACGATATCCTGCTTGGCGATGTGACTGGAGACCAGAGCTGCCTGCGCCGCCTTGTACTCGTCGCTCATCTCGGTAGCGTATCCGCCTGAGCCTTCGCCCTCGATGCCCTTGACGTCTTCGACGAAGATCGCCTTGGCGCCGAGCGATTCGATCTGCTCCTTGGTGGCCGAGCGCACGTCCGTAGCGGACACCTGCGCGCCCAGACGCCGCGCGGTCGCGATCGCCTGGAGGCCCGCAACTCCAACGCCCATGACGAAGGCCTTGGCCGCGGAAACGGTGCCCGCCGCCGTCATCATCATCGGGAACGCCTTGCCATATTCGGCGGCGGCATCGAGCACCGCCTTGTAACCGGACAGGTTCGACTGCGACGAGAGAATGTCCATCGACTGTGCGCGCGTGATGCGCGGCATGAACTCCATCGCCAGCGCCTCGATCCCGGCGCTTGCATAGGCGTCGACACGGGCGCGCTCGCCAAACGGGTTCAAGCCCGCCGCCAGCAGTGCCCCGGGCTTTTGTCCGCCCAGCGTCTCGACCGCCGGACCCTGAACGCCGAGAATAATGTCGGCGTCCTTCAGGGTAGCCGCACGGTCGCCCACGCTCGCGCCTGCAGCGGCATAGTCCGCATCGGCAATCGACGCCGCAAGGCCAGCTCCCGCTTCAACCGCCACGCTCGCTCCAAGGCCGATGAACTTCTTCACCGTCTCAGGCGTAGCGGCAACACGCCGCTCGCCAGAGGCAAGCTCTTTCAAAACCGCAATTTTCACGCTTGGTCCCCCGTGCTGGCGCTCAGGCTATGAGCAGGACAACGATCACCGCAACGATGGCCGAAAGAATCGTGCCCCATTTCACCAAGCCGAGGAAACCCGAATAGGTTTCTTCTGCCATTTTCATATCGTTGCCAGATGCCATGATAACTCCCCGTGTTGACGTGTCCGTCTGGTCTCAGTTGCCCACTTAGGACCATCGTGAGGCGGCGACAAGGGCAGAATCCAACAATCTCGAGTTGATTAACACGGTTTTTACCTGGCCCGTTTATGCCGGTGCATTGCGAAATTAGGACAATCGATGGCGCTCAACGGTATGCCGCTACTGCTGCTGATTGACGACGAACCGGCGCAAAAGCGGCTGGTTTCGGCGTTGGCGGCGCGTGCGGGCTGGCGCACGATCTATGCCAGCGATCAGGACGCCGCACTGGCCACGCTGGGTACGCGCGACGGGATGCAGCTCGATGCTGTGTTGATAGATCACTGGAATCCTTCGATAAAACCGGTCGATACGATTCGCCAGATCCGCGAGCGGCGCCCCTCGCTGCCGATCCTTGTCCTAACTTCGCAGAATGACGTGCTCGACGCGGTGGAGGCGATGCGTGCGGGCGCGAGCGATTATCTCGCCAAGCCTATCGCACCGGATCGGCTGCTCGCTGCGCTCAATGCCACTCTGGACCGCGCTGACGAGCGATCGGGCGAGCTGCGCCCGCTGACCGAAAAGCTTTCCGCCCCGCTCGCTTTCAACGAGATAGTCGGCGGCGCGCCGCATTTCCTCGCCGCGCTCGCCATCGCCGCCAAGGCAGCGCGCGCCCGCGTGCCCGTGTTGATCGAGGGTGAAAGCGGCGTCGGCAAGGAAGTGATCGCGCAGGCGATCCACGCCGCCTCGCCGCGCCACCGCAACCGGATGGTTACGGTCAACTGCGGCGCGATTCCTGCCAACCTCGTGGAGTCGGAGCTGTTCGGGCACGAGCGCGGCGCGTTCACGGGCGCGTTCGAGCGGCAGATCGGCAAGTTCGCCGATGCCGACATGGGCACGATCTTCCTCGACGAAGTGAGCGAAATGCCCCTGGATGCGCAGGTTAAGCTGCTGCGTGTGCTTCAGGACGGCGAGGTCCAGCCGTTGGGTGCGCGCATGCCGAGCCACATCGACGTGCGCGTCATTGCCGCCACCAACAAGGTGCTGGAGCAGGAAGTTGCGGCCGGCCGCTTCCGCGAGGATCTTTTCTACCGCCTCAATGTCATGCACGTCACCGTGCCCCCCCTGCGGGAGCGCAGCAGCGATATCCCGGCACTGGCGCGGCATCTTCTCGCTCGCCTGGCCAGCCAGCATGGCCTCAAGAATCTCAGCATTACCAATGAGGCGCTGGGCCTGCTGATGCAGCATGACTGGCCGGGTAATGTCCGCCAGCTGCAGAACGTGCTTTTCCGCGCGGCGGTGCTGTGCGAAGGCGAATATCTGACGCCGCAGGACTTCCCGCAGATCGCCGCGCAGGCGCGCACGCAACGGATAGGCCAGCCATCGTCATCGGACACGGCCGATCATAATGACGGTGGCGCAATTACACTCTATGAGCAGACCGGCCACATCCGCCAGCTCGCAGACATCGAGGCGGACGTTATCCGCCTCGCCATCGGCCATTATCGCGGGCGGATGACGGAAGTCGCTCGGCGCCTCGGCATCGGCCGCTCAACGCTCTATCGCAAGCTGACCGAGCTGGGTATCGACAACGTCGCGTAGCCCCGCTCGTCTCACCGCTTAATAGACACGCGCCTTGGGCTTGATATAGTCCACGTCGTCAGTGAGCGTATAGTCGTGCACCGGGCGGTAATCGAGCGTCACCTTCCCGCCGTTTCCGCCCCAGCCCTCGAACCAGCTGACTGTGTGCTTCATCCAGTTGGCGTCGTCGCGGTTGGGGAAGTCCTCGTGCGCGTGGGCGCCGCGCGATTCCTTGCGGGCTTCAGCGCCGACCATGGTGCAGACCGCTTGCGCCATCAGATTGTCCAGCTCCATCGTCTCGACGAGGTCCGTGTTCCAGATCAGGCTGCGATCAGACACGCGCACATCAGCCAGGCGCTTGTTGACCTGCTCCATGCGCTGCACACCCTCGGTGAGCAGTGCACTGTCGCGGAACACGGCGGCATGCTTTTGCATCGTGCGCTGCATGTCGAGGCGCACCTCGGCGGTCGAAGAACCACCCGCAGCGTTGCGGAAATGATCGAGCCTGCCAAGCGCGAGGTCTGCGCTGTCTTTGGGCAGCGGCTTCTGCGCGGCGTTGGGCTTCAGCGTTTCCTTGAGGTGCAGGCCGGTAGCGCGACCGAACACGACGAGGTCGATCAGCGAGTTGGAGCCGAGCCTGTTCGCGCCATGCACCGAGACGCAGGCCGCCTCGCCAACCGCGTAGAGGCCGGGCACGACGACTTCCGGATCGTCGCCAATCTTGGTGACGACCTGGCCGTGATAATTGCAGGGAATGCCACCCATATTATAGTGCACGGTGGGGCACACAGGCAGCGGCTGGCGTGTCAGGTCCACACCCGCGAAGATTTTGCCGCTTTCGGTAATGCCGGGCAGGCGCTCTGCCAGCACCTTGGGATCGATATGGTCGAGGTGCAGGTAGATATGGTCCTTGTTCGGCCCGACGCCGCGCCCTTCGCGCATTTCCATCGCCATCGAGCGCGACACGACGTCACGCGAGGCGAGATCCTTGGCTGAGGGTGCATAGCGCTCCATGAAGCGCTCGCCTTCGGAGTTGGTGAGATAACCGCCTTCGCCACGCGCGCCTTCGGTAATGAGCACGCCCGCGCCATAAATGCCGGTGGGGTGGAACTGCACGAACTCGAGATCCTGCAGCGGCAAGCCCGCGCGTAGCACCATCGCGCCGCCGTCACCCGTGCAGGTGTGCGCCGATGTGGCCGAGAAATAAGCGCGTCCATAGCCGCCGGTCGCCAGCACGACGGCCTGGCTGCGGAAGCGATGGATGCTGCCATCCTCCATGCACAGCGCGATAACGCCGCGGCATTCCTTGCCGTTCGGGCCGTCTTCCATAATGAGGTCGATGGCGAAATATTCGATGTAGAAATCCGCCGCATATTTGAGGCTCTGCTGATAGAGCGCGTGCAGCATGGCGTGGCCAGTGCGGTCGGCGGCGGCACAGGTGCGCTGCACGGGCGGGCCCTCGCCCATATTCTGCATATGGCCACCGAACGGGCGCTGATAGATGGTGCCGTCGGAGTTGCGGCTGAACGGCACGCCAGCGTGCTCCAACTCATAGACCGCAGCCGGCGCCTCGCGCACCATATATTCGATCGCGTCCTGATCGCCCAGCCAGTCAGACCCCTTCACCGTGTCGTACATGTGCCAGGTCCAGTGGTCCGGCGTGTTGTTGCACAGCGATGCCGCGATGCCGCCCTGCGCTGCGACCGTGTGGCTACGCGTAGGGAAAACCTTGGTAATGCATGCCGTCTTGAGGCCCGCCTCGGCACTGCCCATCGTGGCGCGCAGGCCGGATCCGCCCGCGCCGACGACCACGGTGTCGTATATGTGGTCAATTATCTTATAGGCTTCGGTCATGCCGCAGCGCCCCCCGTAAATGCGATTTTGGCGATGGCGAAAATGCCCAGTGCTGCCCCGCCGATTGCGTAGAAATTGAGCAGCATGATGGCGAAGAACTTCAGCCCGTCCTCATGGACGTAATCTTCGATCAGCACCTGCAGGCCAAGTTTCAGATGCCAGAACACGCTGACCAGCATCAGTGCCATCGGCACCGCGACCAGCGGTTGCGCCAGCCAGCCGACAACGCTCTCGTAATCTAGGCCGGGCATCTGAAGGATCGAGAAGATCAGCCACAGGACGAGTAGCAGGTTACCCACGGCAGTGAAACGCTGGAGTATCCAGTGATGCGCTCCCGATTTTGCGGAGCCGAGGCCGCGCACGCGGCCGATGGAGGTGCCGTTACCCATGGTTTTAGATGCTCCCCGCAAATATCATCAGCCACACGGCCGCCGTGATGACGATGGCGAGCAGCGGCAACAGCACCGACCAAGTTCTGTTGGTCTGGAGCTCGTAGCCGGCGCCCACATCCAGCACGAAGTGGCGCAGGCCCGACAGCATGTGCTGGAAGAAGGCCCAGGTAAGGCCGATCATCACGATATAGCCGATGGGGCTGGTGGCGACGCTCATGAAGGTGGCGTAGGCTTCCGGTCCGCTGGCGGCGGCGACCAGCCACCACACCACGCCCATTGCGCCGACGATCGCCATGCCGTCTCCCGTGATGCGGTGCAGGATCGAGATCGCCATGTGTGGACCCCAGCGCCAAATTCCCAGATGCGGCGATAAGGGCCGATTTTTCGCGCCGTTTTGTGCCTGAGCCATGCCGGTCTCATTCCCCTGTAACAACCAGAATCAGGCTCCTTTAGCGCGCACTTCCCGCAGGTGCAAACCCTCATGCGTGCTGCGACGAGCTGTCGGTTATGGATAATCAAAGATTAACCTGTAACCGCTATGGTCCCTGAAAATCGCGTAGATATTTCGGAAACACATTGGGCGGATAGGACCAACATGCCGGTGAACGAGGCGCATTCGGCCAGTATCGACATGCGGGACAGGCTAGCGGAGTTTGATCCGCAGGGGCGGCTGGCTGCGGATGCTCGTCACATCTGGGCCGTTATCGAGCAGGATACCGCCCCCGCGCGGGCGTTCTTTTCCCATTATGTCGGTCATTCCGGTCTGGACGCGCTTCTCTCGGGCGATGCGCTGGACGCGCTTAAAGCCGAAACCGAGCGCTATATGCATGTCAAATTTGTGGCGTTCGAGGAGACTGCCTGGGCGGAATCAGTGCAGAAATGCGTGCTTCACGCTCGCAAGCACAAGATTTCGTTCCGCTCCATCCTCGCGGCGCTGTGCGCGGCGCAGGAGACGGTGGCGGACAGGCTGCGGGAGCGCCTGCCGGACGAGCATGCCGAATTCCATCGCTTGTTCCAGAGCCTGATGCGCATGGGCCTCATCGAGGCAGAGATGATGTGCGCCTATATCGCGGAGGAGCAGGGGCGCGAGGATATCGAAGATCGCAAGCGCTATGGCGAGCTTTTCGAACAGCGAATCGCCGGTGAAGTGGGCGATGCGTCGCGCTTCGGGGATGGGCTGCGCGAACAGGCGAAGCACGCTTCCGAGGCGACGCGCGGCATGCTGGACAAGGTTTCCGAAGTCGCGGCGGCGGCTGAGCAATCCGCGCTCGCCATGCGTGAGGCTGCGCACATCTCCGCTGGCCTCATCCGCGCCATCGATGAAACGCGCGCGCAGGTCGAAAACTCGGCCGACGTTGCCCAGCGCGCCAGCATACAGGCGGGCGAAGCGGTGTCTATGTCGGCCACCTTGTCGGAACATGCCAAGGCGATTGAATCAATCCTTGGCCTCATCCGCGACATTGCCGGGCAGACCAACCTGTTGGCCCTCAACGCCACGATCGAGGCAGCCCGCGCGGGTGATGCCGGGCGCGGCTTTGCAGTGGTGGCGCAAGAGGTGAAGTCGCTCGCCAGCCAGACCGCGCGTGCGACCGACGACATCGCAGGCAAGATCGCCGCGATCCAGAATTCCACACGCCAGTCCGTCGACACCAACCAGCGCATCCGCGAGACGGTGAGCGACGTGCAGGACAGCGCCGAGCGCATCCGCCTCTCGATGGAGCAGCAGGCCCAGACCGTCACAATGATCACCGCCGCCGTCGACGAAACGGCTTTGGCGGCCGACTCAATGTCCGGCACCATCGCCGCCATCCGCCGCGATACCGAGGTGGTTGCGTGCGAGATCGACGATCTGGAGCAGGGCTTCGGTACGGCCCAGACCATGCTGGGCAAGCTGCGTGAAGCCTCGAGCGAGTTCAGCCGCAAGGTTGCATGATTTTTCAAAACTCCTCTTCGAGCGAGTTTTGAAGAGCCGCACCAGCCCTCTCCCCCACCCGACCTCCCGCACAGGGTATGATATGGGAGGCCGGGTGTGGGAGAGGGCTGGTGCCGTACATCCGAAACGTCAGCGCAGCGGCACGTTTCGGATCAAACCCTAAGCCGCGTCCTCGGCCTGCTTGTCCTTCTCGGCAAACACCCGCACCGGCTCCTTGCGGCCGTCGACCACATCCTTGTCGACTACCACTTCGGCGACGCCCTGCATCGAGGGCAGGTCGAACATAGTATCGAGCAACAGACCCTCGATGATCGAGCGCAGGCCGCGCGCACCGGTCTTGCGTTCAATCGCCTTCTTCGCGATCGCGGTCAGCGCATCGTCGGTGAAGCTCAGCTCCACTTCCTCCATCTCGAACAGCTTGCGATATTGCTTCACCAGCGCGTTCTTCGGCTCGACCAGGATCTTCACCAGCGCCGAGACATCGAGGTCCTCCAGCGTGGCAATGACCGGCAGACGGCCAACGAATTCCGGGATCAGGCCGAATTTCAGCAGATCCTCCGGCTCGCTCTGACGCAGCAGTTCACCCGTGCGGCGTTCCTCCGGCGCGGCGACATGGGCGCCGAAGCCGATGGACTTTGCCTCCAGACGGTCGCCGATGATCTTCTCCAGCCCCGCGAACGCGCCGCCGCAGATGAAGAGGATGTTGGTTGTGTCGACCTGCAGGAACTCCTGTTGCGGATGCTTGCGCCCGCCCTGCGGAGGGACGGAGGCCGTCGTGCCTTCCATCAGCTTGAGCAGCGCCTGCTGCACGCCTTCGCCAGACACGTCGCGGGTGATCGAGGGGTTCTCGGCCTTGCGGCTGATCTTGTCGATCTCGTCTATGTAGACGATGCCGCGCTGCGCTTTCTCGACATTATAGTCAGACGCCTGCAACAGCTTGAGGATGATGTTCTCGACATCCTCTCCGACATAGCCCGCCTCGGTCAGCGTGGTGGCATCGGCCATGGTGAAGGGCACGTCGAACGTCTTGGCGAGCGTCTGCGCAAGCAGCGTCTTGCCGCAACCCGTCGGTCCGACAAGCAGGATGTTGGACTTCGCCAGTTCCACGTCCGCGCCCTTGGCGCCGTGGTTCAGCCGCTTGTAGTGATTGTGCACCGCCACAGAGAGCACGCGCTTAGCCCGAGCCTGGCCGATGACGTAATCGTCCAGCACGTCGCAGATTTCCTGCGGTGTTGGCACGCCGCCATCCTTCTTGCCGACGAGGCCGCTCTTGGTCTCCTCGCGAATGATGTCGTTGCACAGCTCCACGCACTCGTCGCAGATGAAGACGGTTGGTCCCGCGATCAGCTTGCGCACCTCATGCTGGGACTTGCCGCAGAAGCTGCAATAGAGGGTGCTTTTCGAATCGGAACCGGTCAGCTTGGTCATTCCTGTCTTTCCTGACCCGGCCGGGGCACCACTGGGTTGCCCTTTCTGGCCGGGCTAATGCGGCATCCTAGACCGCGATTTCCAAAAATCACAAGGGGTAGAATATCGCGCCGTGATTAACGCGCCCTTATGATAGCCGTTATGCGCCGTCAGTCTCGGCGGGCACCGGGCGCTTCTCGAACACCTGGTCTACAATACCGAACGCCTTGGCTTCCTCTGCCTCGAGGAATGTGTCGCGGTCCATCGCCGCCTCGATCTTCTCCAGCGGCTGGCCGGTGAACTTCGAATAAAGACTGTTCATCCGCGCGCGAATCCGCAGGATTTCCTTGGCCTGAATCTCGATGTCGGATGCCATGCCCTGCGCGCCGCCGGATGGCTGGTGCACCATGATTCGCGCGTTGGCGAGCGCGATGCGCATGCCCGGCTCGCCCGCCGCCAGCAGGAAGCTGCCCATGCTCGCCGCCTGGCCGATGCACACGGTGCCAACCTTGGGGCGGATATATTGCATCGTGTCAAAAATCGCCATGCCCGCCGTAACCACGCCGCCCGGCGAGTTGATATACATGTAGATGTCCTTCTTCGGATTCTCCGACTCGAGGAACAGAAGCTGGGCGACGATGACCGAGGCCATATGATCCTCGACCTGGCCGGTGACGAAGATGATCCGCTCGCGCAGCAGGCGAGAATAGATGTCGAAGCTGCGTTCGCCCCGGTTGGACTGCTCGATAACGACGGGGACCAGCGCGGCCATCGGGTCAAAAGTGCTGTTGTGCATGATGCTCTTTCAGACGTGTGTTGTGCTTCGCCTACATCGTGCCAAAACGAGGCAGGTTCAAGGGGATTCCCCACGACACACCCTAACGGGCACCCGTTAATGCCGGATTATTGCCGGATCGATAAGTCTGCGGGGGCTGTGTGGCCTAGATAGGCAAGGCGTTTCACCTCGCGCCGCCCGCGCACGACGGTGTCGAGAATGAGGCCGCACATGAAGTTGAGCACCGCAATGATCATCATGCCGGTAACAAGGATGGCGGTTGGGAATCGCGGGACCAGACCGGTCTCCCAATAGGTGAGCAGCAGCGGTACCGCGAGGCCGAGCGCGACGGCCGCAAACAGCCCGCCGACAAAACCGTAAAACCAGATCGGTCGCTCCACGCGGTAGAGCGTGATGATCGTGCGCAGGATGCGCCAGCCGTCGCGCCAGGTGGACAGCTTGCTCACCGAACCTTCCGGCCGCGCCGCGTAGGCCGTCACCTGCTCCGCCACCGGCATGGCGAGCTCCAGCGCATGCACGCTCATCTCCGTCTCGATCTCGAAGCCTGAGGACAGCACCGGAAAGCTCTTAACGAACCGGCGCGAGAACACGCGATAGCCGGATAGAATGTCGGTAAAGCTGCGCCCGAACAGGCTTTTCAGCAGGCCGGTCAACATCGCGTTGCCGAGGCGATGGCCCGGCCGGTAGGCGGCTTCCGCCTCCGTGCGCCGCGCGCCGACCACCAGGTCGAAATTATGCTCCAGCATCATCGCGACCATGCCAGGCGCTGCGGACGCCTCATAGGTCGCGTCGCCATCCGCCATCACGTAAATGTCGGCGTCGACATCGGCAAACATGCGCCGCACGACATGGCCCTTGCCCTGTTGCCGCACCTGCCGCACGACTGCGCCTGCCCGCGCTGCGAGTTCGCGGCTGCCGTCCGTGCTGTTATTGTCGTAGACGTAGATTGTGGCGGCGGGCAGCGCCGCGCGGAACTGCGCCACTGTCTGCGCGATGGCGCCCGCCTCGTTATAGCAGGGGAGCAGCACCGCGATTCGCAGGCCGGCGGGCAGGGGGACGCCCGGTACCGGGCTATCCGATGCGCCGCCTGATGTCATGCGCAGTCAGCCACCTTTGGCTTATTCGGCCTCGGCCTTGGCGGCCTTTTTGGGCGCAGCTTTCTTCGCGGGCTTGGCTTCCGCCTCACCCTCGGCGCTTTCCGCCTTCTTTGCCGCGGCCTTCTTCACCGGCTTGGCTTCGGCCTCGCCTTCGGCGGGCGCGGCCTTCTTGGCAGCTGCCTTTTTCGCGGGCTTGTGATCATGGTCATGGTCATGGTCATGGCCGCAATCCGGGCCGTGCACATGGCCCTTCGGCTCGCCGTCCTCCGCCTCGATCGCGGCTTCCAGCTCGGCCTTGCTCACGGCACGCTCGGTGATCTCGGCCTTGTCGAACAGGAAGTCGACAACTTTGTCCTCATACAGCGGCGCGCGCAGCTGGGCGGCGGCCATCGGCTCGTTCTGGATATATTGCACGAAGCGCTCGCGGTCCTGCGGGCGATATTGCTGGGCGGCCTGCTGCACCAGCATCTGCATCTCGCGGTCGTTCACCGCGATCCCGTTGGCCTGGCCGATCTCGGACAGCAGCAGGCCGAGGCGCACGCGGCGCACCGCGATGCCGCGATACTCGTCCTTGTCCTTCTCCAGCTCGGCCAGCGCGGCGTCCTTGTCTTCCTCGTGGCCCGCTTCATGCTCCAGCTGAGCCCAGATCTGGCCGAACTCGGCTTCCACCATGGATGGGGGCACATCGAAATCATGACTGGAAGCGAGCTGATCGAGCAGCTTGCGCTTCATGTGGGTGCGGGTGAGGCCGTTATGCTCCTGCTCGATCTGGCCCTTCATCAGCTCGCGCAGCTGCTCGATCCCTTCGAGGCCGAGCGACTTGGCGAACTCGTCGTCCGCCTGCGGCTTGCTCTTGTCGAGCAGCGCGGTCACCTTGATATCGAACGTGGCGGGTTTGCCCTTCAGCGTCTCGACATTATAGTCTTCCGGGAAGGTGACGGAGACGACCTTCTCGTCGCCCACCTTGAGGCCGACCAGCTGATCCTCGAAGCCGGGGATGAGGTTGCCCGATCCGATCTCGATCTTCATGCCGGTGCCGGTGCCGCCATCGAACGCGACGCCATCGACCTTGCCGGCAAAGTCCATCACAACGATGTCGCCGGTCTTGGCCTTGGCGCCGTCCTTGTGCGGGGCAAAGGCGTTCTGCTGCTCGGCGATGCGGTTCACCGCTTCGTCCACCGCCGCGTCTTCGATCGCCACTGTGAGGCGCTCCAGCTTGAGGCCCATGTCCTCGACCTTGGGCGCGGCAATCTCGGGCAGCACCTCAAGCGAAATCTTCACCTCGGCGTCCTTGCCGAACGCAAAGCCCTCGTCCAGTTCGACTGCGGGCTGCATCGCGGGGCGCAGCTTGTTGTCGGCGAGGACCTTCTGCACGCCCTCCTGGATCGAATTGTTGAGCGCGTCCGCCTGCAGACGCTCGCCATGCATTTTGCGGATCAGGTTCGCGGGAACCTTGCCGGGGCGGAAGCCGGGCATGCGGATTTGCGGGGCGATGTTCGCCACTTCGCGGTCCACGCGCGCGTCAATGTCGCCTGCGGAAATGGTGAGGGTGTAGGCGCGCTTCAGGCCTTCGTTCAACGTCTCAACGGTCTGCATTTTCCAGGACTCTAGCTTTTTGAGGAATTCACGAAAGGCGGCCACATATCCGAAAGGAGGCATGAAGGCCAGCGGGAAATGGCAGGGCCGCCCCAGAGTACGCCGCCCGGCGATATTGCGCCAATCGGGGAACCAGTCAGCGAAGATCATGTTTGACCGGCATGACTGTGAAACACGCCCCAGCCGACGAGCGCGAGAGCAAGGCGAGCGGCGTTGTCGACCCGCAGGAAGCTGCGGAGAACGCGGGCCTCGTCTATGTAACCGATGATGGTCCGGGCATTACCCGCCACAAGCACGGGCCCCGGTTCCGCTATCGCGATGCCAGGGGCAAGCCAATTGCCGACCAAAAGGCGCTCGATCGCATCAAAGCTTTGGCTATCCCTCCGGCCTACTCCGATGTGTGGATCTGCCCCAAGGCCAACGGTCATCTTCAGGCGACCGGCCGCGACGCGAAAGGGCGCAAGCAGTATCGCTATCACGGAAAATTTCGCGAAGTGCGGGACAGCACGAAATATGAGCATATGGTCGACTTCGCCCGGGCATTGCCGCAAATCCGGGAACGGATCGAGGCAGATCTCAGGCGGCGCGGCCTGCCGCGCGAGAAGGTGCTGGCGGCGGTCGTCAATCTGCTGGAGAACACGATGATCCGCGTCGGCAATTCCGATTATGCGAGGCAGAACAAGAGCTATGGCCTCACCACATTGAAGGATCGCCATGTCACGATCGAGGGCGCGGAGATACGCTTCAATTTCAAGGGCAAGAGCGGCAAGCAATGGAAGCTGAGCCTGAAGGACCGGCGCATCGCCAGGATCGTCAAGGCAAGCCAGGATTTGCCCGGCCAGCATCTCTTTCAATATATCGGCGATGACGGCGCGCACTATGAAGTGACCTCCAGCGACATCAATGCCTATTTAAAGGACATCTCAGGGGCCGACATCACGGCCAAGGATTTTCGCACGTGGCACGGCACCGTGCTGGCCGCGTTCGCGCTCTCGGAATATGAAAAGGTCGACAGCGAAGCCGCCGCCAAACGCAATGTCCGCGCGGCCATCGAAGCGGTCGCCGCGCAGCTCGGAAACACGCCCACTGTCTGCCGCAAATGCTATGTCCACCCCGAGATCATCGACAGCTATCTCAGCGACGCACTGTTGCTGGAGGCGCGGGATGAAGTCGAGGAGGCGTTGCAGGGAGATGTAGCGCGGCTCAGACCCGAAGAAGCCCTCGTCCTCGCCTTCCTCCAGCGCAGGCTGAGCAGGGACGCTAAAGCCGTTGTTTGAACACCGACGGTCAAGAAGATGGTGCCGCCTACAGGACTCGAACCTGTGACCCCCGCTGTCAATCGGCATTGAAGTTTGACCCCCTATCGGCATCCAATATTGACCCCCT
>CAZEHR010000015.1:0-74764 GCA_964512265.1 uncultured Sphingobium sp.
CATCTTGGGAATAGGAAATCTTCAACTCAGCCAAATTCGTCCACACGGCCTAGTTAATGGGGGCGGATGTGATGACCTTTCTACACTTCCTGGAAACTGGCTTCATAAAATAAGATCAGTATTATTTCATGATTCAATTACACTTTATGAGAAATCGATTGATGATATTAAAAATATCTTAGGGACTGAATTATCTAGAAGACCCGGTCTAAGCTGCATAACGAAAGAATATGTTCAAAGTGGAGACAATAATCATATACAGTGGGATGTAACGAACAATTGTGATGAATGTATAATGGCAAGATTCAACGTTTTTATTGATGGTAGACCACAAATACCCGGAATAGCGGAAATGCATTTGGAGCCGCAAACTTTAACATCATATCGATACCCTATAACTGACTATGGTCAATATGATTTGAAGTTTATTTCTGTGCGCCCGTGTTGATTAATGCTTGTTGTTAATAAACATTTTCATTTTCACCAGAATACAATTCTAGCTAAGCCTTGGATCGCGGCGGATTCAAAGCTTGTCTAGAATATATCAGGTCCTTGGTATTACACAGGGGCATATACTGACGCCCATCGGGTTCAGAAACGCTGTCTACCAAAATTCAATGTTTTGGTGACAAGTGTTTCAGGGCCTTCCTTAAAAGAGTAGCCAGTGCAATCTCCGGTTCTCTTTTGAATATTTATGTCCGGCAGGGTCCAATCGCAGGATTGCCAGACATTTTTTACAATTTCTTCGAGACGCTCAAATTCCATCCAGTCCGGTTTTCGCAGTAGGATGTTGAGATGGTAACGAACCTTCTCCCTGCTCCTCAGACTAGCGGGATCGTCCTTATGGCTCAGCCAAAAACATGACCTGCCGTTACCATTTCCCTCTAATGTAATAGCATTGGGGATGGTGAGCTTGAACCGACGATACGCTGTGTTGCCGTATATGGCTTTGGACAGTCTGGCGGTGAATTGACCCGCTCGTTCGTTAATGGTGTCTTCCGTCAGCGTCACCCATATGGGCGAGCCATTTAGCCAGCTTTTGACTTTCTGTTTGACGGTGCCGACGCAATATGCGTCAGGCTGTAGATTTTGCCCGATCCAATGGGTGTAATCCGTTGTTTTTGCTCTCATCCGTTCTCCTTGTCTGTGGCTGGGAAAGTCGGAGAGTGGCGAATCGCCAAAATAACTTCAACAGCAAAATATTTTGATATTTGGCAGTATTATCAATGCCTTAAAAGGATGTGGCGCTCACGAAAAGCGGTGTTAGATTGGCGCCGATCTACTGAATATCGGTTGGGGTGGTTTGATGGACGGTCAGTGGCTTGCGACGCTTGATGAAGAATTTGAAGGATCGTTGCGTCTAGAGCTGGAGGACCGGGACGAATTTTTCGTGGGCCATGCGTATCTTTTTTACCGCCCCCAACACAACCTTCCTGGGTTCGCATTTCCGTTGCGGGTTCCCAAAAAGGCACCCCATATCACTAAGACCGATACGTTATACCTATACGCTGATGGCGGCCTGATGACCACCGAAGAGCGTCGTAAAGCCGAAGAAGATTTGAGCCAACGATTTGGCGAACTACCAATCCCCGCCACCCTAGAAGTAGAGGTCGCACTAGATGGTGAAACGCTCAGCCTCACTTGGGCCGGAGGGCAAAATCTAAACGGATCCATAGTTTTACATAAAGCGGGGATCGAAGGAGAATCTAGCCTTGACGGTCGAGCTGACCTCAACTCTTGGGACGAATTTCGGCAATGGGCTATTGGGCAAAAGCCCCGTAATTATATTTTCCGAGGACAGAGCCAGCCTTATAAGCTCGCTTCGACGTTTCACCGCACTTGGCGAAATGACCTAAGGCTCTGGGTGCTGCAAGATGTTCAAACACTATTCGGTGCATTGATTGATCGAGTCAGTTATCCATTGGAGCTGGGAAAACTCGAACATAATGCGGCCTTTTGGAGTATACTGCAGCATCACGGCTACCCCACACCACTTCTCGACTGGACGTTTTCTCCCTTCGTCGCAGCTTTTTTTGCATACCAGAACGTAGCGGTCGCTCAGTCGGTTTCGCCAAGAATATACATATTCGACCAAGCAAAATGGAATTTAAGGTATGGCCGTCAGGCGTTTATTGTAGATGCAGCTCCTCCGCAAATCGTTGTCCTCGAGAGCCTAGCGGTCGGTAATCCCCGATCTGGGCCACAGCAATCTTTGTCCACTGTCACTAATGTTGCAGATGTGGAAAGATTTATCCGTGAACGGGAAGAAGCTGATGGCGTAAGCTACCTGACCGCTTGTGATTTGCCGGTTGAGGAAAAAGGCAAAGTTCTGAGAGAGCTTGAATTGATGGGCATTACTTATGGCTCGCTGTTCCCCGGCATTGACGGGATTTGTCGAGACATGAAGGATAGATTATTCGCTCCTCCCTCGTAGATGGTGACGGCGAATTTCATTCGATTCCACCTCTTAGCCCTCGTCATTATGAAATTATATTTTTCTCACGATGACTACCAGAGCCGCAGAATTCTGCGAATTCGCCACACGTCCGAAGCATACCTTGAGCCGAAATCATTATGATATTACAAGTACTTGTGGAATTATAACGGAGCGGCTGATGCTCGGCAGGCAGGCAAAGACCCTTACACCCACGCAGGTCAGAGCCGTCCTGCATTATCTCGGAGCAACTCGATGGCCGGAGAGGAATATAGCCATTTTCCTGCTGTCTCTCCGGGCTGGATTAAGATCCAAGGAGATCGCTTCCATCACGTGGGGGATGGTAACGGACGCCGAGGGCCATCTGATGGATTGTATTCATCTCACCGATAGCGCCACAAAGGGAAGCAGCGGCGGCATAATACCTATGGCCGCTGAACTCCAAGCGGCGTTGAAAACGCTTCAAATCGCTTCGCCGCCCGATAGCAGTAGCGACCGTATTATCCAGACTTCCCGGTCTAAGATCACCTCGGCTCAGGTCATCATCAATATGTTTCGGCACTGGTATTCTGAACTCGGCTTTGTCGGCTGCTCCAGCCATAGCGGCAGACGAACCTTCATAACCCGTGCAGCAAAAAACATTGGTCGCTTCGGTGGCAGTCTCCGAGATGTTCAAGCTCTCGCCCGGCATCGATCCCTTGCGATGACACAGCGCTATATCGAGATTGACACCGAAGCGATGAGGAAGGTGGTAGATACCTAGGCTCTCGCCAATGCTCCTGTGCTTCGTCGGCGCAAAGCCGTTCCAACTCCACCAAAGCCAAGGATCATCAGCGCCCAAGTGGCGGGTTCGGGGACGGAATTGAAGCCTGTTATAGTGTACTGGACGGGGGATGTCAGGCTATTCACGGCCAACGAGATTACGGCACCAGGAGCTGAAACCCCCGTCACCCCTCTGTGATAGCCGGAAAAACCATCAGCAAAACCATAATAACTAGTGGGATTTCTCCAGGCTGCTGTGGTTGCTTTGGCAAATGTCGTGTTGCTCAAATCATGCACCAAGGAGATTCCGCCGTCATTCGCATCCACGACTGCTCCGGTCTTATAATCTAGGATGTACCAGCAGTTGCCACATTCTGATTCCGCCGCCATCCAACCACTCACAGGCTGGGAAAAGCTGGCGGTGAGACCCCATCGGAAACCGGAGGTCACAGTGGTGTAATTTGCCATGCTGGTGGTTCCGAACGAAAAATATCCTGACCCGTACTGATCCGGGCTAATGGTTCCGCTAACAGTAAAGACCTTGGCTGCATGAGCCGCTGGGGTAACACCACAGAGCACCAGTGCCGCTATCCCGCTGAACCATTTGCCCAATTTCATACGCCCTCCGAGAAGATGAATTCAAACCGTCCCTAAAATGGGGACGGTTCTTCGGCTATATGTTGGACCAAGATTTGGCACAAGGGATCAGTTGGGCCTTTATTCTCGACGGATCATAAAGGGACAGTTCGCTTTTAATCGGCCCCTCCGTTGGATTTCAGCGATTTCACCAATTCTGCCAGTAGCTGCTCAGGCACTATGTCGAGCGCATATGCGATCTCAATAAATTCCAGCACATCAAGCCGACGTTCCAGCAATTCGATCTTATTTACGAACGAGGGAGGCTTGCCCAATCGCCGAGCTAACTCCCTTTGAGACACATCCAACGCTAGCCGGGCATCCTTTATCGCATTGATAACTGAGCGATATTTGGCCGAAACGACCCACCCTCTTTGCATCCGCTGGTTCCACTTGATTTCCAGCGACGGCAAATATACCCAACATATAATGTCCCCATTTTGGGGACGATGGCAGCGTTATTGGCTGATGAGCAGAGATTTGGAATTCAGACTATTTCAAAGGCTTGCCGGGTGGGACGGGATCGCATCATAATGCGTTTTGGGTTGAAGATCGTCGTCCACCTAATTGTAGCATGCGTTACAGCTCTGATCGTGTGGCATCTTTGGAACGGTGGAAGCAACCAAACCCGAACAGATAATTCTTCCATTGGTGAGCAGACCCAGACGATTGCAAATGAATTGGCTACGTCCGCCATTGACGATGAGAGTTGGCAACTAACGGAATCTTCGGACCCTATGACCGACGAGGCCATCACTGCTGCCGAGCACCAGTTCCTCCTAGGAACGAACCAGATCGAACTCAGAATCGAATGCAAAGCAGAGCGGTTCCTGATCTATAAATTCACAGCCTTCAAAGAGGACGGATCACCTTCCGAATACGATGTGGATATTGCGGCAAACGAAATGGGCAAATTTGGCCAGTTAGTGCGATTTTCGGTTCGGATAGATTCACCTGACGGATACAGGATAATGAATTTATCTTCGCCGTTCACCGAATACCGCAACCAGTTCACATATCAGGCGGATATGCAGGACCCTGCTGAGCAATTCGCTACCGCTATGGTCCTATCTGGCTACCAAATGCGTTCGCTAATCATGAAAAAAGTCGCAGCAGCTCCATCCCTACGTTTTCGGATCCCCCTCAGGGATGGCGTCGAGGTTCTAAAAGTCGACCAGACCGACCCCGCTCCCCGCTCAGTAATCAACCAGTGCTTCAAATGAACCATTATCAGAAGGCAGCGCTATGTTCCCTACGCATCAACTACCCAAATTGTCGCTGCTTCCCGTATGCCTTTCAGTTCTGGCAAGCGCTTCAGCAACAATGGCATCGACCGAGCCAAATCGACCAACCTACGAAATCTCATCCTTCTCGGTTTCAGGTGTGACGCTTGGAATGAATCATGATTCAGCGACTTTAGCACTAACGGCAAGCGGATATCACATTGATGACGACAGTATAGATTATACAACTGATTTCGATTCGACCGTCAAAGATATTATTGCTACTCGATCAGGAAAATCAGAAAAACTAGGGATTGAGTTCAGAGATTCTCTCAATTATGTACCTAAAAAAGAAAAATGGATAAAAGATGATAGGCAGTTTATTTTAATACATTATGCACAAATCCCGGATAGCAATATTGTTCGTTATATTGAATATTATTCACCAGTAGAATATTTAGATTGGGTCGTATTTTTTTCTAATGTTAAAGCGAAATATGGAATCCCGACTTTTCACGGAAGCCAAAAGGCGCTCACTTTTGATCAAGCAAGTTCAGGGCAACCCTTTGAAGTTGCATTGTATTGCAGCACGGGAGACGCAAATTGCCTAGGATTAAAAGGCGCCCCTGCTGCGCCTAGCCTCACAGTGAACTCAACTGTAGCCTACCCTTTGAGGCGGAACCTCATTTTGCGATACGGACTAAGTTTCCAGACTGCATTGGATGACCAGCTGAAGGCCGCCATCAGGCAAGCCGATCCTTCGTTGACGAAGCAGGATTTCTGAATGCAGGCAGGCGCCAATATAGCGACTCAGATTCCAAAACCCGCCAAGGTTCGTGTGACAGCGACTTTATAGGTCTTTATAACTATCCAGAATATCCGGCCAAGGCCGGAGGTCTGTATAACCATTTGAAATTGAAGGGATTTTGGTGGACGCACTAGGGCTCGAACCTAGGACCCGCTGATTAAGAGTCAGCTGCTCTACCAACTGAGCTATGCGTCCGTATGCGGCGTAAGGGCCTGCAATCGGCGGCTTTGCGCTGCCGAGGCGGGGCCGGTAGCATGGGGAGGCAGGCATTGCAAACGGGAAATCGCGCATGCCAACAATTTGTCGCGGGCTTCCTGTCCCGGCGTCGCGCCGATCAAGCTGAGTTGTTTTCGCACTGGCTGGTTTCATTCTTTGTCGGAGCCCGCAGCCTGCCACATCCTTCTTGCTTCCTCGCGCCGACAGACCACAGCAGGGCACACTTCCCCTTCACCGCACCCATAAAGGACAGAGTCGAAATGCATTGATAAACCAGCGCCTCAGCCTCTATGGCGCGGGGCCATGACCATCGCTTCGCGCCGCACCTTCGCCATCATTTCTCACCCGGACGCGGGCAAGACCACGCTCACCGAAAAGCTGCTGCTGGAAGGCGGCGCGATCCACCTCGCCGGTGAGGTCAAGGCACGCGGGGCAAACCGGCGCGCGCGGTCGGACTGGATGAAGATCGAGCAGCAGCGCGGTATCTCCGTCACATCGTCGGTGATGACGTTCGAGCGGCCGGATAGGGACGGCAACCCGATCGTCTTCAACCTGCTCGATACGCCGGGCCACGAGGACTTCTCGGAGGATACCTACCGCACCCTCACTGCGGTAGACAGCGCGGTGATGGTGATCGACGCGGCGAAGGGCATCGAGCCGCAGACGCGCAAGCTGTTCGAGGTGTGCCGCCTGCGCAACGTGCCGATCATCACCTTCGTCAATAAGGTCGACCGCGAGGGGCGCGATCCGTTCGCGCTGCTCGATGAGGTGGCGGATGCACTGGCATTGGATGTCTGCCCGATGAGCTGGCCGGTCGGCATGGGCGGCGAGTTTGAGGGCATATTCGATTTCGCGACCGGCATTTTGCGCCAGCCGACAGGCGCGTCGAAGGAGTTCGAGGGCAAGGCCGCCACCTTCTCCGGGCTGGACGATGCGAGGTTGGCAAGCGCGCTTTCGGCTGATGGCCTCGCCCGGCTGCGCGAGGAAGGCGAGCTGGCGCAGGGCGGCTATGCGGGCTTTGACCTTGCCGCTTATCGCCATGGCGACCTGACGCCGGTCTATTTCGGCTCCGCGCTCAAGCTTTTCGGCGTGACAGAGCTGCTCGATGCACTCGCCGGTTTTGCCCCGCCCCCGCGCGAGCAGCCTGCCGAGCCCGCGCCGATCTCGCCGGAGCGGGCGGACGTGACCGGCTTCATCTTCAAGGTGCAGGCGAACATGGACCCGCAACACCGGGACCGCATCGCCTTCATGCGGCTGTGCTCGGGCAGGTTCAAGCGCGGCATGAAGCTCGTCCCTTCCGGCTCCGGCAAGCCGATGGCGGTGCACTCCCCTATCCTCTTCTTCGCGCAGGACCGCGAACTGGCGGACGAGGCCTATCCCGGCGACATCATCGGCATCCCCAATCACGGCACGCTGAGGGTGGGCGATACGCTCAGCGAAAAGGCGGATGTCCGGATCACCGGCCTGCCCAACTTCGCGCCCGAAATATTGCGCCGGGTGGCGCTTAAGGACCCGACCAAGACCAAGCAACTGCGCAAGGCGCTGGATGACCTCAGCGAGGAAGGCGTGATCCAGGTGTTCTATCCGGAGATCGGCAGCCAGTGGATCGTCGGCGTGGTGGGCCAGCTCCAGCTCGAGGTGCTGATCTCGCGGCTGGAGGCGGAGTACAAGGTGGAGGCGGTTCTGGAGGCATCGCCGTTCGATACCGCGCGCTGGTTGTCCGGCACGGATGCGGCGCTCAAGAACTTCACCGACATCAACCGCTCCAGCCTCGCCAAAGACCGGGACGGCAACCCGGTGTTCCTGGCGAAATCGGCATGGGATGTCGGCTATCAGCAGGAGCGCAATCCTGACGTGAAGTTCAGCGCTACCAAGGAGCGCTGATCAGGCACGCAGTCCAGGCTCTTGACCCAGATCATTGCGCAGCATCCGCGCCCTTCTACCCTCGCGGGAGGAAGGAGAACGGATATGTTCAAGACCAATGTCGGGGGTGTAGACCGCGCGCTGCGGATCATTCTGGGGCTGGCACTGATCGCGCTCGCGCTCATGGGCGAGTTTCTGCCTTGGAGCTGGATCGGCGTCGTGCCGCTGCTCACCGGGCTGTTGGGCACCTGCCCGCTTTATAGCCTGATCGGGCTGAGTACCTGCCCGATGAAGAAATAGATTATTTTTCGGAAACGTTGCGCCTTCCGCCGCGAAGGATGCGCACCAGCGCCACGACGGCCACGCAGGCCCAGATGCCGTTCAGCGTCATCGTCGCCCAGGTGCTGTGCGCGGCGGTATAAACGACGAAGGAGCAAGCGCCGACAAGGTTCAGGAGCTGATAGCGCCAGTCCTGCCGGTCAAGCCAGCCGTTGGAGTTGGCGATATAGCCTGCCAGGATCAGGCTTGCACCACCCCAGCCGACCGCCTCGATCAATAGTGACATTCCGACCCCTTTTTACCGCTGCTGGTGACGCATCATCCTGAACAGGGCATAGGCGCCCACACTCGCCCAGACGATATTGAGCACCATCGAGGGAATGGCGCCGTGAGCCCATGTGTTGATGACGAAGCCGCCCGCGCCGACCATATTCAACCAGTGAAAGGCGGCGGAATTTCCCGTCAGTCGCCCTGTCGAGAGCAGCACATAGGCGCCCAGCACGCAAATGGCGCCGATCCAGCCCGCGGCCTCGATAGCAATCCCGGTCATATGCCTCTCCATGAAAATGGCGGGGGAAGCCAAGCTTCGCCCCGCCACCTGTCTCAATGACTACGCCTTGCTGGCTTATGAGGCCAGCTTGCGCAGCACATAGTGCAGAATGCCGCCGTTGCGGAAATATTCGACCTCGTTAGCCGTGTCGATGCGGCACAGCGCGGTGAAGGTGAACACGCTGCCGTCCTTGCGCGTCACGACGACGGTCACGTCCTGCCGAGGCTGAAGATCCGCCACGCCGGTGATCGTGAAGGTATCGTCGCCTGTGAGGCCTAGGCTCTGCCGCGTCTCGCCGTTCTTGAACTGCAGCGGCAGCACGCCCATGCCGACGAGGTTGGAGCGGTGGATGCGCTCGAAGCTCTCGACGATGACCGCCCGCACGCCAAGCAGGTTGGTGCCCTTCGCCGCCCAGTCACGGCTGGACCCGGTGCCATATTCCTTGCCCGCGACAACCACCATCGGCGTGCCGTCGGCCTTGTGCTTCATCGCAACGTCATAGATCGGCGCGACTTCGGTGCCATAGCGGCTCATGCCGCCTTCGATGCCCGGCACCATCTCGTTCTTGATGCGGATGTTGGCGAAGGTGCCGCGCATCATCACCTCGTGATGGCCGCGCCGCGCGCCATAGCTGTTGAAGTCCGCCTTGCTGACCTGATGTTCCATCAGCCACTTGCCGGCGGGCGAGTCCGCCTTGATGTTGCCGGCGGGCGAGATGTGATCGGTGGTGATCGAGTCGCCCAGTATCGCGAGCGGCTTGGCGCCGACGATGTCCTGCACCGGGGCGGGCGTCATGCTCATGCCCTCGAAATAGGGCGGGTTGGCAACATAGGTGGAGCCTGCGCGCCACTGATAGGTTTCCGAACCCGTGACGTCGATCGCCTGCCAGTGCGCATCGCCCTTGTAGACGTCGGCATAGCGCGCCTGGAACATCGCGCGGTCCATGCAGCCCGCCATGGTGGAGAAGACCTCCTCGTTGGTCGGCCAGATGTCCTTGAGGAACACGTCCTGCCCGTCCTTGCCCTGGCCGATCGGGGTGGTGGTGAAATTGTCGATGACCGTGCCCTTCAGCGCGTAGGCGACGACCAGCGGCGGGCTGGCGAGGAAGTTGGCGCGCACGTCCGGCGAGACGCGGCCCTCGAAGTTGCGGTTGCCAGAGATCACGGCGGCGGCGACGAGGCCGTTGTCGTTGATCGCCTTGCTGATCGGGTCCGCCAGCGGGCCGGAGTTGCCGATGCAGGTGGTGCAGCCATAGCCGACGAGGTTGAAGCCGACATTGTCGAGGTGGGTCTGGAGGCCCGCCTTGTTCAGATAGTCGGTGACGACCTGGGATCCGGGAGCCAGCGATGTCTTGACCCAGGGCTTGGGCTTGAGGCCCAACTCGTCCGCTTTCTTGGCGACGAGACCAGCGGCAACCAGCACGCCGGGGTTCGACGTGTTGGTGCAGCTCGTGATCGCAGCAATCATGACGTCGCCGTCGCCGATGGTGAAGTCCTTGCCCTCAACCGGCACGCGCGCGTTGGCCTTCTTGTAGGTTTCGGCCATGTCCTTGGCGAACACGTCGTCCACCTCGTTGAGGTCGACCCGGTCTTGCGGGCGCTTCGGCCCGGCGAGCGAGGGAACGACGCTGCCGAGGTCCAGTTCCAGCGTGGAGGAGAAGATCGGCTCGACGGCGGGATCGATCCAGAAGCCCTGCTCTTTGGCATAGGCTTCGACCAGCGCGATATTCTCTTCCGTGCGCCCGGTGAGGCGCAGGTAATCGAGCGTTTTGTCGTCGATGCCGAAGAAGCCGCAGGTCGCGCCATATTCGGGTGCCATGTTGGCGAGTGTGGCGCGATCCGCCAGCGTCAGCGCGGCAAGGCCGGGGCCATAATATTCAACGAAGCGGCCCACCACGCCATGCTTCCGCAGCATATTGGTGCAGGTCAGCACGAGGTCGGTCGCGGTGACGCCTTCCTTCAACGTGCCGGTCAGCTTGAAACCGACGACTTCGGGGATGAGCATGGAAACCGGCTGGCCCAGCATCGCCGCCTCAGCCTCGATGCCGCCCACGCCCCAGCCGAGAACGCCGAGGCCGTTCACCATGGTCGTGTGGCTGTCCGTGCCGACGCAGGTGTCGGGATAAGCGACGATCTCGCCGCTGGCGTCCGCGCTCGTCCAGACCGTCTGCGCGATATTCTCAAGGTTCACCTGATGGCAGATGCCGGTGCCCGGCGGCACCGCATAGAAATTGGCGAGCGACTTGGAGCCCCATTTCAGGAAGTCATAGCGCTCCATATTGCGCTGATACTCGATCTCTACGTTCTGCTCGAACGCCTTGGGGTGGCCGAACTCGTCGACCATGACCGAGTGGTCGATCACGAGGTTCACAGGAACCAGCGGGTTGATCTTGCTGGTGTCGCCGCCGAGCTTCGCGATAGCATCGCGCATGGCGGCGAGGTCTACCACGCAGGGCACGCCAGTGAAGTCCTGCAACAGCACGCGCGCGGGGCGGTACTGGATCTCGTTAGAGGACTCGGTCGGGTTCTTCTGCCAGTCGACTACCGCCTGGATATCGGACGTCGAAACAGTGAACCCGCCGTCCTCAAAGCGCAGCAGATTTTCGAGCAGGACTTTCATGCTGAAGGGCAGGCGGGAAACATCGCCCAGCTTTTCCGCCGCCTTCTTGAGTGAATAGATAGCATAGTTCTTGCCGCCGACGCTGAGCGTCTGGCGCGTGGCCAAAGAGTCCTGTCCGATTGCTGTCATTGCGTGCTTCTCCATCGCAAAAAGTGCCTGGGCCGGGCCGGATGGGGAGGATGGGTGGAGTGACCGACCATGAAGGCAAGCCGCGCGGAGCAGCCTAGCCTGATCTGTGTCGCCCCCGCCCATCAACCGGCGGTCAAAGCAGGTTAACCCGATGCCGCAGCGCAATAACGGATAAGGGCCAAGAGTCAACGCGCGCCGGGCTTTTACCCACTATAGTCTGACATATAAATATAGTGTTGCCGACACGGGCCCGGCACAAAAAGTCGAGCCGCCCTTGCGAGCGGCTCGACCCCGTGCAGGCTCGTAGTTCGGCCGTCGGCCGAGCGAAACTAGCTGATGTAGTGAGCGGTTGTTCTGGCGGCGACCTCTTCGGCCGTCACACCTGGCGCCATCTCGATCAGCCGGAACGGGCTGTTGTGGTCGGGCCGGGCAAATACCGCGAGGTCGGTGATCACCATGTCCACCACATTTTTGCCGGTCAGCGGCAGGGTGCAGGCAGGGATAAACTTCGGGCTGCCGTCCTTGGCGCAATGTTCCATCACGACGATGATCTTCTTGACGCCTGCAACGAGGTCCATCGCACCGCCCATGCCCTTGATCATCTTGCCGGGGATCATCCAGTTGGCGATGTCTCCACCCTCCGAAATCTCCATCGCGCCCAATACGGTAAGGTCGATCTTGCCGCCGCGGATCATCGCGAAGCTCTGGGCGCTATCGAAATAGGCGGAATGGGGCAGCTCGCTGATCGTCTGCTTGCCGGCGTTGATGAGGTCCGCGTCTTCCTCACCCTCATAGGGGAACGGGCCGATGCCGAGCATGCCGTTTTCCGATTGCAGCGTCACCGTCATGCCTTCGGGCACATGGTTTGCGACCAGCGTGGGAATACCTATGCCGAGATTGACGTAATAGCCATCCTGCAGCTCTTGCGCCGCGCGGGCAGCCATCTGGTCGCGGGTCCAGCCCTTGGCGATGCCATCATGCGTGGTCATGTTAAGCGGCCTCCCTCTGGCGAACTGTGCGGAACTCGATCTTCTTGTCATAGGGGCTGCCCACAATCATGCGCTGCACATAAACGCCGGGCAGGTGGATGCTGTCTGGATCGAGGCTGCCCGCGGGCACCACTTCCTCCACCTCCACCACGCAGACCTTGCCGCAGGTGGCGGCGGGCACATTGAAATTACGCGCGGTCTTGCGGAACACCACATTGCCGGTTTCGTCAGCCTTCCAGGCCTTCACCAGCGCGAGATCGGCGACGATGCCGCGCTCGAGGATATAATCCTGCCCGTCAAAATTCTTCACTTCCTTGCCTTCGGCCACCAAAGTGCCGACGCCGGTCTTGGTATAGAAGCCCGGAATGCCCGCTCCGCCCGCGCGCATGCGCTCCGCCAGAGTGCCCTGCGGACAAAACTCCACCTCCAGTTCACCCGAAAGATATTGTCTCTCGAACTCCTTGTTCTCGCCAACATAGGAGGAGATCATCTTCTTCACCTGCTTGGTGCGCAACAACTTGCCAATGCCTTCATTATCAATGCCCGCATTGTTGCTCGCGAAGGTGAGACCGGTCACACCGCTGTCGCGCACGGCATCGAGCAGGCGTTCCGGAACACCGCACAGCCCAAAGCCGCCGCTGGCGATCAACAGATCGTTCCTTAGCAGTCCATCGAGCGCCGCCTTGGCATCGGGGTATAGTTTCTTCGACATCGCCGTCCTTCCGTCCTACAGGCAGGCGCCCGCAATAGCGGCGGGCACTCATCATTACCAATGATTTATATTTTGTGATATCCATAACCGATGGCTATCAATAGAATTGCATTTTACCATATCGAAACCCTGTTGTGGATCGCGCGTCTGGGCACGTTCGGTGCAGCTGCGGAGCGCCTGAAGACGACCCAGCCAGCAATTTCGGCCCGCGTGAGGGAGCTGGAACATCATCTCGGCGCCTCGCTCTTTCGACGAGAGGGGCGGACAGTAGCTCTCACCCCCGCCGGGAGACAACTGGTGCGCGAGAGTGAACCGCTGATGGCGCGTTTCCAGAGTCTGTTGCACGGTGCAGGCGATACGACTGAACCGGCAGGTATCGTTCGCATCGGCGCTGGCGAGATTGCCGCGGCGAGCTGCCTCCCCGGCTTTGTGGCTTCGCTGGAACGGCAATGGCCAAATCTGTCGCTGGAGATCGAGATCGCGCTGACGGCAGATCTTATCCAGCAAATCTTGAGCGGCAGAACCGACATTGTCTTCGGCGCCGGGCGTATCGCCCATCCGGCCCTCCGTACGACATCAATCGGCACAGTAGACCTGCTCATGCTCGCCAGCCCAGCAACGATCGCAGCTATCGACGCCCAGGGGAGCGCGAGAAATTTTCCGATATGGTCGCTGTCCAGTCATTCGCCGCTTTATGAGATCATGAAACAGGCCATCGCCGCCTCTGGCATGGCCTCGCGCTCCGTGAACCTCTGCAATAATGCGCGCATGTTGATCGATATCGTCGCAACCGGCGGCGGCATCGGTATCTTCCCGCATTCAATGGTGCGGCAGGCGCTTGAAGACCGCACACTGGCGCTGGTGCCCGGCGCTATAGACATTCCCCCGGTCGAATTTCAGGTTGCAATCCGTGCGGGGGAAACCGACCCCATGATCCTTCATATTTTCGAGCGCGCGGGCCAACTGGACATTCGCGCCATGCCAGTTCGCGCAGTTCCATAAGGAAGGGCCGTTCCATCGGAGCGGCCCCTCGCATCGTTTCGAACGTTCCGTCAGACTTTGTTGCCCAACGCACCCTTGACGCTGCCCGCCGCCTTCTGGGCCTTGCCCTTCAGTTCCTGCGCCGCGCCCTTGTCGCGCGTGTTCGGGTTGCCGCTCTGCTGCTTGGCCTTGCCAACAGCCTCGTTCGTGGCGCCTTTCGCCTTATCGATCAACTCACCCATCGTTCGTCTCCTTCAGTTGGGAACAGGAGGAAAACGGGGATGATGGGGCGATGTTCCTGCGACTGCGACGAGCGGTTGGCCGCGCGTCGAGACGATCAGATCAGCCCGGCGAGCGGACTGGACGGATCGGCATAGAGGCGCTTGCCCATGCGTCCGGCGAGATAGGCCATGCGCCCCGCCTCCACGCCCGCCTTCATCGCACGGGCCATCAGCACCGGGTCTTTCGCCTCGGCGATGGCGGTGTTCATCAACACACCGGCACAGCCCAGCTCCATCGCCACCGCCGCCTCGGACGCCGTGCCGACGCCTGCATCGACCAATACCGGGAGCGATGTGCCCTCCACGATCAGCCGGATCGTCACCTTGTTCTGGATGCCGAGGCCCGAGCCGATAGGCGCGCCCAGCGGCATGATCGCCACCGCGCCCGCATCCTCCAGCCGCTTGGCGGCGATCGGATCGTCGACGCAATAGACCATCGGCTTGAAGCCCTCTTTCGCCAGCACCTCTGTCGCCCGCAGCGTCTCGACCATATCGGGGTACAGGGTGCGCGCCTCGCCCAGCACCTCAAGCTTCACCAGCTCCCAGCCACCCGCCTCGCGCGCCAGCCTCAGCGTGCGGATCGCCTCCTCGCCGGTGAAGCAACCCGCCGTATTGGGCAGATAGGTGATCTTTTTGGGGTCGATATAGTCCGTCAACATCGGCGCATTGGGGTCAGACACGTTGACGCGCCGCACCGCCACCGTGACGATCTCCGCGCCGGACGCTTCCACCGCCGCCGCATTCTGCTCAAAGCTCTTATACTTGCCGGTGCCGACGATCAGGCGCGAGCGGAACGTCTTGCCCGCGACGCTCCAGCTATCCTCCGTCACTGACGCCGCATGATCGCCCCCGCCTACGAAATGCACGATTTCCAGCTCGTCGCCATCCTCTACCATCACCTGCGCCAGCGTTGACCGTGGCACGACTTCAAGGTTGCGCTCGACAGCAATCTTTTCCGGCACAAAGCCCAGTTCACTCGCCAGCGCGGCAAGGCTCAGTCCCTCGCGCACCCGGCGATGCTCGCCATTGATCCGGATCGAAATAGTGCCGTCAATGCTCAACTCTAGACCTTCCGCCAAAACCGCCATATCAAGACGCTGCATATAGGGACGCTTGGGCGTGCATCGCAACCGCTCAATCATCGCGGACAGGGGAATACATGGCCGAAGACCGGACGATATGGGTGCTGAATGGGCCCAACCTCAATCTGCTGGGCAGCCGTGAGCCGGAAATCTATGGCTATGACACGCTGGATGACATCGCCGAGCGCATGAACGATGTCGCCACGCGTGCGCATGTGGGCATAGAGTTCCGCCAGTCCAACCATGAGGGGCATCTGATCGACTGGCTGCATGAGGCGGCGGAGAACGGCGCGCATGCCGTGATCCTCAACCCCGGCGGCCTGACGCACACCTCGGTGGCGCTGCTCGATGCGATCCGCAGCATCACCGTGCCCGTGATCGAGGTGCACCTCTCCAACCCCCATGCGCGCGAGGAATTTCGTCGCAAATCCTATGTCGGCATGGGTGCCAAGGGCACCATCGCGGGCTTTGGGCCGTTGTCCTACATGCTGGCGCTGGAGGCTGCGCTAGAGCTTTAACGGGTTGCGCGCCGGAGCAATCCGCAATAGGCGCAATCGCCAAATATCCTATTCAGAGGGCATATGAACGACAAAGCAGACAAGGGCGCAATGCAGATCGACGTCAATCTGGTGCGCGAACTGGCGGATATGCTGGACTCGACCAACCTCACCGAGATCGAGGTTGAAGACGGAGACCGCAAGATTCGCGTGGCGCGCAAGGTTCATGTCGCATCCGGCGCGCCGGTTTACGCTCCGGCCCCCGCGCCGCAGGCTGCCCCCGCGCCCGCCGCTCCGCAAGTCGACGCCGCGCCCGCGCCTGCCGCATCTTCAGGCAATGCCGTCAAGTCGCCGATGGTCGGAACCGCCTATCTCGCGCCGGAGCCGGGCGCCGCGCCGTTCATCCATGTCGGGCATCAGGTGAAGGCAGGCGACACGCTGCTGATCGTGGAAGCGATGAAGGTGATGAACCAGATCCACGCCCCTGCCGCCGGAACGGTGAAGGCCATATTGGTCGAGGCTGGTCAGCCGGTCGAATTCGATCAGCCGCTCGTGGTCATCGAGTAAGGCTGACCATGGGCATAGAGAAACTGCTGATCGCCAACCGCGGCGAGATTGCGCTGCGCATCCACCGCGCCTGCCATGAAATGGGTATCAAGACCGTGGCGGTGCACTCCACGGCGGATACGGACGCCATGCATGTGCGCCTTGCGGATGAAGCCATCTGCATTGGCCCTCCGGCCGCACGCGACAGCTATCTCAACATCGCCAACATCATTTCCGCCGCCGAAATTTCTGGCGCGGACGCCATCCATCCCGGCTATGGCTTCCTTTCCGAGAACGCCCAATTCGCCGAAATCGTCGAGGCGCATGGCCTGATCTTCGTCGGGCCAAAGCCCGAACATATCCGCATCATGGGCGACAAGGTCGAGGCGAAGCGCACCGCAGGCGCGCTCGGCCTGCCGCTCGTGCCCGGCTCGGACGGCGCGATCAAGGATCTTGCCGAAGCCAAGAAACTGGCGCGTGAGGTCGGATACCCGGTCCTCATCAAGGCGGCCAGCGGCGGCGGCGGGCGCGGCATGAAGGTGGTGCAGAGCGAGGACCAGCTCGAAACTTCGATCCAACAGGCGGGCAGCGAGGCCAAGGCGGCGTTCGGCGACGATACCGTCTATATGGAAAAATATCTCGGCAATCCGCGCCATATCGAATTTCAGGTGTTCGGCGACGGCGAGGGCAACGCCATCCATCTCGGCGAGCGCGACTGCTCGCTTCAGCGCCGCCACCAGAAGGTGCTCGAAGAAGCCCCCTCCCCCGTCATCTCCGCCGCCGACCGCGAGCGAATGGGCGGCATTGTCGCCAAGGCGATGGCCGACATGGGCTATCGCGGTGCGGGCACAATCGAGTTCCTGTGGGAAAATGGCGAGTTCTACTTCATCGAAATGAACACCCGGCTTCAGGTGGAGCATCCCGTCACCGAAATGATCACCGGGGTCGATCTGGTGCGAGAGCAGATCCGCGTGGCGGAAGGGCGACCGCTCTCGGTCGCGCAGGAAGATCTGCGCTTCACCGGCCACGCCATCGAGTGCCGCATCAACGCCGAAGACCCCCAGACCTTCGCGCCCTCGCCCGGCACCGTCACCAGCTATCATGTGCCCGGCGGCATGCACGTGCGCGTCGATAGCGGCCTCTATCAGGGCTATAAGGTGCCGCCTTACTATGACAGCATGATCGGCAAGCTGATCGTCTATGGCCGCACGCGCGAGGGCTGCATAATGCGCCTCAAGCGCGCGCTGGAAGAATATGTGATCGAGGGGATGAAAACCACCATCCCGCTGCACCAGAAGCTGCTGCGCGATCCCGAATTCCAGAACGGCGATTATACGATCAAGTGGCTGGAAGAGTGGCTGGCGAAGGCGGAGTAACCTCTCCCGTCATCAAGCTGTAACAATTACGATGAATGGCGCTGCCATGAAACGCGTCCTCGCCTCCGAACTGCTCGGCACCGCCCTGCTGGTGGCGACTGTCATTGGTTCGGGCATTATGGCGGACCGGCTCAGCGGCGGGAATGACGCGCTCGCCCTGCTCGGCAATACGGCAGCGACGGCGGCGGTGCTTTATGTGCTCATATCGCTCCTCGGCCCGATCAGCGGCGCGCAATTCAACCCGGCGGTGACGCTGTTTCTCGAGCGCAGGGGCAATCGCGGCGCGATGATCCTCGCGCAGGTGGCGGGAGGCGTGCTGGGCGCGATGCTGGCGCACGCTATGTTCGGGCTGGAGCCAGTGCAGCAGGGCGTCCACACCCGCGCGACGCCCGGCGAGTGGTTGGGCGAGGCCCTTGCCACCTTCGGGCTGCTGCTCACCATCCGCCTCGGCCTGAAATACCGCGCGGACGCGCTGCCCGCGCTGGTTGCGGCGTGGATAACGGCAGGCTACTGGTTCACCAGCTCGACAAGCTTTGCCAATCCTGCGGTCACGCTGGCGCGCACCCTGACCGGCAGCTTCTCCGGCATCCGCCCGGTCGATGCGCCGGCGTTCGTGCTGATGCAGCTGCTGGGCGCGGGCGCGGCGGTGGCTCTATCCGGCTGGCTCATGAAGGAAGACAAGGCATGAAGGCGACAATCTGGCATAATCCCAACTGCGGTACCTCGCGCAAGACGCTGGCGATCCTGGAGGAGACGCCGGGCGTTGACCTCACCGTGATCGAATATCTCAAGACCCCCTATACGCGCGACAAGCTTGTCCAGCTGTTCCGCGACGCGGGCGTCACCCCCGCACAGGCGATCCGCAAGATGGGCACCGATGCAGAGGAGCGCGGCCTGCCTGAAATGGCGGATGACGCCATCCTCGATGCCATGGCCGCGAACCCCGCATATGTGAACCGTCCGTTCGTGGAGACAGACAAAGGCGTGCGCTTCTGCCGCCCGCAGGATGTGGTGCGCGAGATTTTGTGACACCTGTTGTCACAGGCCGGTAACATTCGCCTGATCTAGCTCTTGCGGAACGCGCCATTCGCGCGTTAGCATCTGCAGCATGAGCAAGGGCGACGATTTGGCGACCATCGCGGTCTATTCCCTGAAAGGCGGCGTCGGCAAGACGACCTTCGCGGTCAATCTTGCGTGGGCATCTGCGAAAAAGAGCGCGCGCCGCACATTGCTGTGGGATCTCGATCCCCAGGCCGCCGCCACCTGGATGCTCTCCGCCAACGCCAAGGGGCGGGATGAGGCACAGGCGATCTTCAGCAAGGATGTCGATGTCGAGTCGCTGATCCGTCCGTCCACCGTGGAAGGGATAGACCTGATCGCGGCGGATACCTCGCTGCGCGGGCTGGACCGGCTGTTTTTCGAGCTGGGCAAAAAGAAGCGGCTGGCGAAGCTGATCGAAGGCCTCTCCAAGCGATACGACCGCATCATCCTCGATTGCCCGCCCGGCCTTACCGAAACGAGCGAGCAGGTGTTGCGCGCGGCGGACATCGTGATCGTGCCCGTCATCCCCTCGCCGCTGTCGCAGCGTGCGCTCGGCGAAGTGGCGCGCTATCTCGTGCAGCGCGGCGATGGCCATTCCCCGATCCTGCCGGTCTATTCGATGGTCGACCGTCGCCGCAGCCTGCACCGCACCGCGACGGAGGAAAATCCCAACTGGCCCGCCGTGCCGATGGCAAGCGCGGTCGAGCAGATGGCCGCGCGCCGCAAACCAATCGGCGAGTTCGCGCCTGCCAGCCCGGCGGCCAAGCAGTTCGCGTTCCTCTGGCAAGCAATCGAGCGGCGGCTGGCGAAGCGATAGCCCCCCATCCGTGGGTAAAGAAAAATCCCCCTCCAGCTAGGCCGGAGAGGGATGAATTCTTATGACGGAGCGAAACGCCCCGCCTCAGCGCCAGATCAGACGACGCCGCCGACCTGGGCCACGTCGACCTTCACGCCCGGACCCATCGAGGAACTGAGCGCGATCTTGCGGACATATTTGCCCTTGGAGCCGCTCGGCTTCGCCTTGACGATGGCGTCGACGAACGCGTCGAAATTCTTGCGCAGGTCGCCTTCCGCAAAGCTTGCCTTGCCGAGGCCAGCGTGGATGATCCCCGCCTTCTCGACACGAAACTCGATCTGGCCGCCCTTCGCTGCCTTCACCGCTTCCCCGACATTGGGCGTCACGGTGCCGAGCTTCGGGTTCGGCATCAGACCCTTGGGGCCGAGCACCTTGCCGAGACGGCCGACGAGGCCCATCATGTCCGGCGTGGCGATCACGCGCTGAAAGTCGATGTTGCCAGCCTGGATGCTCTCCAGCAGGTCTTCGGCGCCCACGACATCGGCTCCGGCAGCAGTTGCCTCCGCGGCCTTCTCGTTGCGGGCGAACACCGCGACGCGCACGGTCTTGCCGGTGCCAGCGGGCAGCGTGACGACGCCGCGCACCATCTGGTCCGCGTGGCGCGGATCGACGCCGAGGTTGATCGCGACCTCGACCGTCTCGTCGAACTTCGCGGTCGCGTTGCTCTTGATCAGCGCAATCGCCTCGTCGACGCCGTGCAGCTTGTCACGGTCGATGCTGGAGGCCAGAGCCTTTGCCTTCTTGCTCAGCTTTGCCATGTCCTTAGCCCTCCACCACAGTGAGGCCCATCGCGATCGCGGAGCCTTCGATGATCTTTGTCGCGGCCTCGATGTCGTTGGCATTGAGGTCGGCCATCTTCGCCTGCGCGATCTCCGCGAGCTGGGCGCGGGTGATCTTTCCGGCGGAAGTCTTGCCCGGTTCCTTCGACCCGGATTTGAGGTTCACGGCCTTCTTGATCAGGTAGGTGGCCGGTGGCTGCTTGGTGATGAAGGAAAAGCTGCGGTCGGCATAGACGGTGATGATCGTGGGCAGCGGGGTGCCCTTGTCCATCTTTTCCGTCTGCGCGTTGAACGCCTTGCAGAATTCCATGATGTTGACGCCGCGCTGACCCAGTGCCGGGCCGATCGGCGGCGAAGGATTGGCGGCGCCCGCAGGCACCTGGAGCTTGATATAGCCCGTAATCTTCTTAGCCATGTGTCACTCACTCTATATGTGGGCCGCCGCGTGTCGCCACGCCTTGGCCCGGTTCAAGTTTAGCGGTGTTGACGGGGCACCTTGCGGCTCCCCTCCCGCGCTTATCCCCGGCTGTTACCCCGGAAATTCCTTCGAAATCACTTCGCCAGTTCGACATCCTCGAACGCCAGCTCCAGCGGCGTGGCGCGGCCGAAGATGGAGATGGAAACCTTGACCCGGCTCTTGTCGAAATCCAGCTCCTCGACCGTGCCGGTAAAGCTCGCGAAGTTGCCGCTCGTCACCTTCACCTGATCGCCGATCTCGTAGTTGACGGAAATCTTGTGCTTCGGCGCGGCGGCGGCCTCTTCCTTGGTGTTGAGGATGCGCGCAGCCTCGGCCTCGCTGATCGCCTGCGGCTTGCCCGACGAACCCAGGAAGCCGGTCACTTTCGGCGTGTTCTTGACCAAGTGATAGACATCGTCGTTCATGGCGAGCTTCGCCAGCACATAGCCGGGGAAGAACTTGCGCTCGGACTGCACCTTCTTGCCGCGGCGCACTTCGGTCACGGTCTCGGTCGGCACTTCGACCGATTCGACGAGCTGCGACAGGCCCAGGCGCTCCGCCTCGGACAGGATCGAGTCGCGAACCTTGTTCTCGAAGCCCGAATAGGCATGAATGATATACCAGCGCGCCATAGTGCTCCGTTCCAATACCCCAGTTTCGCTCATCCCTGGCCGGAGGCCAGGTTGAGAAGCAGCGTGACCACCCAGCCGAAAAAGCTGTCGATCCCGAAGAAAAACAGGCCGAGCAGCGTGGTCATGATGAGGACCATCACCGTCGTCACCATCGTCTCGCGCCCGGTGGGCCAGACGATCTTGCGCGCTTCAACCTTGACCTGGTTGAAAAATTCGCCGGGACTGGACTTCGCCACGCTAAACCCACCTGTTCCAACACAAACACCAAACCGCGAAGCGACAAGCCTCCCTCCGGTCCCTTATGGCCGGATAGAAGCCGCCTCTTCGCGACGATCGCCACGCCTTAGCCCCGCGCTCGCAAAAGCGCAAGTTTTGGCAGGAGTGGAGGGACTCGAACCCCCGGCATTCGGTTTTGGAGACCGACGCTCTACCAGCTGAGCTACACTCCTGCACTTTCGGCTGGCGAAGGGGCGTCCCTTAGCCCCGCATGCCCGCCAGCGCAACCGGAAATACCCCTTGGAAGCGCGCATTGGCTCTGCCACACAAGGCAAACATGCTGATCGATCCCCTGTTGCTGCTGCGCGCTTATGCCATTGGCGTCTTCCCGATGTCGGACGACCGCGAGGCGGACGAGATATACTGGGTGGAGCCGAAGCAACGCGCGATCCTGCCGCTAGATCAGTTTCACCTGTCCCACTCGCTGGCGAAGACGGTCCGGGCAGAGCGATTCCGTGTGAGCGTGAACGAGAATTTTCGCGGGGTCGTGCAATTGTGCGCCGAGGCCGCGGCCGACCGCCCGACGACATGGATCAATCACGCCATTGAGCAGAGCTATGCCCGGCTGCATAGCCTCGGCTTTGCGCATTCGGTGGAATGCTGGGAAGGCGATGCGCTCGTTGGCGGGCTGTATGGTGTGGCGCTGGGCCGTGCATTCTTTGGCGAGAGCATGGCCTCGCGCCGCACGAATGCCTCCAAGGTCGCGCTCGCCTGGCTGGTGGCGCGGATGCGGCTGGGCAGCATGACGCTGCTCGATTGCCAGTTCATGACCGATCATCTGCGCTCGCTTGGCGCGATTGAGGTCCGCCAGCGCGATTACCGCGCGCTGTTGGATGCCGCGCTGTCGGGCATCTCGCTCGCCGACGAATCAACGCTGTTGTCCGCAGGGCCGGGGCCTGAGGCGGCATCGGCATTCGCGCCTGATCTGTCGCCCACCTTGACCGTATCCGGGCCGGTATCGGGCCATTTCATCGCGCAGCTTCTCACCCAGACATCATAGACCGGGTGCTGCACCACGTTGCGCTCCGGCCGTTCGCGGAACACCCAGCCGGAAAAGACGCGACGCCATTCCTCCTTGCGCGGGGTGCGTACGTCAAGCTGGACGAACGCGCCCGCTTCCTTCTCGCCCTCCCACGGTGCGGTCGCCTCGCACGCGCGCAGCCGCACGATGGCATCGCCCACGCGGAGGGCCTGCCCCGGCTTCATCGTGAGGTCACGCGTAAGGCCATTGCGCTTGTTAAGGAGGCCGATCACCGCGACCCGCTGCGCCATCGGGGTGACGCCCGCCATATTGCTCAGGGCTTCAGGAGAAAGCGGGGAACCGTCCGCGGCGACCGGGCGCGAGGCATCCCCCTGCGGCAACTGATTCGCGCCGTCGCCGCAGCCGGCCAGCACCGCGATCAGCCCGAGCAGCGGCGCAGCATAACGCACGGCGCGCAGGCTCACCTGTCGGGCGTCCATGCCTCATAATCTCCGGTCGCGGCGGCACGCACCCCCCCGGCCTCGATAGCGCCGCGCGGACGATAGGCGCTCGCCGTACCCGTCTGGTTCGGCGTGTAATCCGCCTCCCAGATGCGCGGCGGGGGCAAAAAGCTCTCCGGCGCACCCTCGATGCTGTGGTGCAGCCACCCATGCCATTCGGCGGGAACACGGCTCGCGTCGTTGGAGCCGTTGTAGATCACCCAGCGGCGCGGATTGCCGTCCAGCCCCTTGCCGCCCTCATAATAGACATTGCCCATATGGTCCTCACCCACCCGTCGGCCCTTCATGGCCGAAAAGAGCGCGGTGCCGATGGTGGCGCCTTCCCACCAGGTGAAGATGTTCTTGAGCAGTCCCATGAGGCGCGGATTAAGCCGCGCAAGGGCGCTTGGCAAGCGGCTTCTAGTGTGTGGCGGGGCAGAAACTGGCCGGATCTACTGTATCTTGACCTCCGACGGGCCTGTCCACGCATGATCCCCAGTGAACCCTGTCCCCCTCCCTGATCCCCAACCGGCTCGCGTCGCCGCCGCGCAGCTCCAGCACGCCCGCCACCGGCTCCTCGGCGAACAGGGGCGTACGGTCATGGGGCCTGGTGTCAGCGATAACGCGTACGACCTGCCCTTCCATGCCGATGAAAATCAGATCGAGCGAGGTCGGCGTGTCCTTCATCCAGAAAGCGGGCATACGCGCGGGCAGCATCGGAAAGAGCATGCCGTCGCCGGGCTTCAGGTCGGTGCGATGCATCAGCCCGCGCTCCTGCTGCTCGGCGGACAGCGCCAGCTCTATGTCAAGCCGTGTCGGCCCGTGGCCATCCTGGTGGCGGATCATCACCTGCACTTTATCGAGATGCTGCCCGGCGCTTGTGGGCTGTGCGGGCGCTTGCGTGTTCTCGCCTTTGTCCTGCGCGGGCGAGCAGCCCAAAGTCAGGGCGCACAGGGCCAACGCGAGGGCGGACAATTTCATTCTTCGCTCCGTTCAGGAAATTCGCCCGGCGCCGCATCGACCCACGCGCGCGCGGTGGCGAAGTCATGGCCCGCGCGGACGAACGCCGCAATCTGTTTTTCCCGCACCACGCGGTCGACCAGCTCCTGCGCGTAGGGGCCGATGCGCTTTTTGCGGGCCAGCGTATCCGCCGCGTTCCACCGCCCGGCCTGCGCCTCGTCCAGCGCCTCGGCGCGGTCATCCTCCGCAATGCCGTCCGCCGCCAGCGCGCCCCTGATCCTCCCGGCTCCCAGCCCACGACGCTGCATGGCCGCGCCCTTCATCCGCGCATAGGCGGCATCGTCGAGATAGCCCAGCGCGGCAAAGCGGGCGCACAGCGCCGATACATCCGGCTCCTGCTCCTCAGCCCAGCCCCGTTCCTTGAGCTTGCGCGCAAGATACCGCTCCAACCGCGTGCCACTGGTCGCAAACCGCCCGACATAGGCCAGCGCCAGCTCCCTCAGGGCCGCTTCATCCAGCGCCGGTCGCTTGTTTTGGGCGCCATATCGTGCCATGCGCCACTTTTGTGCCACAGTCGCGTCCGAATTTGAACTTGAGTTATGCGCTAGAGGCGTAAAGCATGCCGAAATGGCCGCATGAGCTGTTCGGGGTCGCATTTGAAGGGACTGGATTTGGCGGGAAACGAGATGACTGACAGCGCCGTATTGACGCGGCCCGACGCCGCTGCTGCCGCCTCGAAGGGAGGGAGCACGCTGCGTCCGCTGCCCACGCATGACAACCTGCCCCGCCGCTTTTCCGACTTCGCCACCATGGGCGAGGCGCTCGATTATGCCGCCACTGGCGCGCGCGGCCTCAATTTTCATGATGCGCGCGGCAATCTTGCCCGGCCGTATCCCTATTCCGAACTGCGCGGCGATGCCCTCGCCTGCGCCCACCGCCTGATCGCCCATGGCATAAAGCCGCAGGACCGCATCGCCCTGGTCGCGGAGACCGGCGCGGAATTCGCTCAGATGTTTTTCGGGGTGATCTACGCGGGCGCATGGCCGGTGCCGCTTCCCCTCCCCACCAGCTTCGGCGGCAAGGACAGCTACATCGACCAGCTTTCCGTCCAGCTCCAGAGCTGTGATCCGAAGATCCTGTTCTACCCCGCCGAGCTGGCCGAGATGGCAGGCGCGGCGGCAGCCGCCAACGGCGTGGAGGGCATCGCGTTCGAGGATTTCATCGCGCGCGATGCCGCGCCCTGCGCCCTGCCGCAGGCAAGCACGGACGAAATCGCCTATCTGCAATATTCCAGCGGCTCGACCCGTTTTCCCCATGGCGTCGCCGTCACGCACAAGGCGCTGCTCTCCAACCTTGCGGCGCACAGCCACGGCATGGAGGTGCAGGAAAGCGACCGCTGCATTTCATGGTTGCCCTGGTATCATGACATGGGCCTTGTCGGCTGCCTGCTTTCGCCGGTCGCCAATCAGGTGACGGCGGATTACCTGAAGACCGAGGATTTCGCCCGCCGCCCGCTCGCATGGCTCGATCTCATCAGCCGCAATGAGGGCACATCGATCAGCTATTCGCCGACCTTCGGCTACGATATCTGCGCGCGCCGCATGTCAAGCCAGGTGAAGGCTTCCGAGCGGTTCGACCTGTCGCGCTGGCGGCTCGCCGGCAATGGCGCGGACATGATCCGCCCCGATGTGATGCAGAGCTTCGTCGATGCGTTTGCTGACGCCGGGTTCAAACCGTCGGCCTTTCTGCCGAGCTATGGGCTTGCCGAGGCGACGCTGGCCGTAACCATCATGCCGCCCGGCGAAGGGATCGTTGTCGAGCTGGTCGAGGAGACGGACCTTTCCGGCGGAGACGCGGCGGAAGGGCGGCCCCAGCGCTATCGCGCCATCGTGAACTGCGGCAAGCCGGCGCGGGACATGACCGTCGAAATCCGCGAGGAAGACGGCACACCGCTGCCCGATGGGCAGATCGGCAAGGTCTGGACCACCGGCCCGTCGCTGATGGTCGGCTATTTCCGCGATGACGCCGCCACGGCCGCCTGCATGGCGGACGGCTGGCTGGATACGGGCGACATGGGCTATATGTCGAAGGGCTATCTCTACATCGTTGGCCGCGCCAAGGATATGATCATCATCAACGGCAAGAACCACTGGCCCCAGGATATTGAGTGGGCGGTGGAGCAGCTGCCCGGCTTCAAGCAGGGCGATATCGCCGCCTTCGCCATCACTACGCCCGGTGGCGAAGAAGCACCCGCCGTGCTGGTACATTGCCGCACATCCGATGCGGAAGAACGCGCGAAGCTGCGCGATCAGATCCGCGACCGGGTACGCGCCATCACCGGTATGAACTGCGTCGTGGAGCTGATCCCGCCGCGCACGCTGCCGCGCACGTCCTCAGGCAAGCTCTCCCGCTCCAAGGCACGCACGCTCTATCTCGAAGGCGAAATCGTGCCCTATGACGTAGCGGCCTGATAAGGGGCAGCCTTCGCCCCGTACTACCGCCCAAATCGCGTCGCCCGCTGATGCCCTGCCGTTACGGCGAAGGGCCTGTCTCGTCATGGGACACGCGCTTAAACTGGGTTCCAAAATTTTGCGCGGCCGTTTGGAACATCCTGCCCCTCCGCGACTTTTACTTGCTGTGCAGAATGCGACGAAGCGTGCCCATCTCACCGCAAACGGTTCGCTTCGCAACTGCAAAATAGTTAGCGTCTTTTCAACCGCTTCGTCCCGGCCCCTACGTACTGGAACTTTGCTATGCATCCACTTTTGAAACTCGCTTCCGCTTCCGTGCTGGCTACAGCAATGATCGGCTCGGCCCATGCGGCTGTTTATACCTTTGGTTTCCAGGGTAAGGATAACAGCAAGACCTTCGGCGCCCTCGGCAATGTCCGGACGGCCACGGCCACAAGCGGCTCCAGCTCGCTGGGCCTGCGCGCGACCGGCTGGAACTTTTCTGGCGGCAGCGTCAGCGCCAGCTATCTCGGCAACTATGCCGATGGGCTGGGTACCAAGAACAACGCGGCCGACGAGCATTTTGCCGACAGCTTCGGCCAGACAGACTTCATCCTGCTGCAGTTCAGCAAGCCGGTGACGCTGACGAGTGCGGTGTTCAACGCTTTCGGCAGCCCGAACTTCCATCAGTCCAAGAGCGACACCGATGCGAATATTCGCGTCGGCTCGAGCGGCATGACATGGCTCACCAATCCGTTCAGCAGCGGCGACTCACAGGCTTCGGTGCTTGCGATGTTCCCGACCTCGTTCACCTCCTATGTCAGCAGCAACTCGGCCAGCCCGCGCGCGCTCAACTCGGGCTCGCTGCGCAGCACCTCGTGGATCATTGAGGCTGGCGGGGTCGATAATCTGTTCGACGGGTTCAAGATCGGTCAGATTACAGCCAGCGCGGTTCCTGAGCCGGCCACATGGACGTTGATGATCCTGGGCTTTGGCGCAGCCGGCATGGCGCTGCGGAGCCGCCGCGCCAAGGCAGCGAAAATCCGCTACGCATTCTGAAGTTGCGCGGCGCATAGCGCCCCACAGTTGATCAGGTCGGCCTGTTCCCCGCGGAGTAGGCCGGCCTTTTTCATGTTCATATCGGGTTCGACCCAGGGTGTCTGGCGCGAACCAACCGAGGACGGGCAAATAAAAAGGCCCGCTTGGAAGCGGGCCTTTCCATACTTATTCGCAGCGCCGCGAGAGCGCAGTCCTGGTTTCGATCAGGCGACCATGCCGCCCGCCGCCATGAAGGCGGAGTAAGCATTGGAGATGATCAGGTTCTGGACATGGCCGGTGCCATTGTCGATCACCAGCAACAGCGCGTCGGTGCTGCCCACCTGCGATGCCGTGATCGATACGCCCTGGGCATGCGCAAGTGCATTGTGCAGGCCAGTCCAGCCGGTGATCTGAACGCGGCTGCCGTCGTTGGTGGCGTTGGCGCCCAGTTCATCGCTGAAAGTGCCAGCGGCAAAGCCGCTCAGCACCAGCATGTCGGTGTCGACGCCCGGCTCTTCCGTGAAGGTGAGGTCAAGAATCTTGTCGGTGTCCGAAGCGTCCGTGACATCGCCAATGTCGATCTTGAACACGTCATTGCCCAGGCCGCCAAACAATGCGTCATTGCCCGAGCCGCCGTTGAGCGAATCGTCATATTTGCCGCCGCGCAGGCTGTCGTCACCGCCCAGGCCCTGCATGTTGCTGCCATCGGGGTCGTCGGTCGCGCGAATGAGGCCGCCGGCGCCGCCATTGGTCACATAGGTCTGCTGTCCATCGAGAGTGAGTGCCATGATCATGGTCCTTTCAATAAAATGTGTAGGGTAGTCGTAGGGGTTCGCGACCATGCTTATTGTGCTAACGCAACATTAGCCAAACTTCGTGCAAATGAAAATAGCCGCCACGCAGATTTTACGTGGCGGCTATCTAAAAAACGAACCAGAACTTCGATATGTGCCATTATGACACATTAAATCATAAATTGCGATCGACTCAGGCTGCGTAAGCGACTTTGAGCGAAACGCGACGCCGACGCATTGCATAACCCACGGCGCCGAGGCCGAGGATCATCATGCCCCAGGTGGCCGGCTCGGGAGCCGAGGCGAAGGTGACGGAACCAGTATAGCTGCCGAGTGCCTGGGCGAAGCCCTTGATCGAAAGCGTCTGCGTACCGGCGACAACCGGCTGGTTCACGAGCTGCTGCAGCTCGACCGCGCCCGAGGAGACGACCGACAGGATCACGTTGTTGAAGCGCACCGAATTGGTTGCGAAATTAACGTTGGTGCCGGGGCCGCTCTGGGTCGATCCGAGCACCACTGTGGCCTTGCCAGCCACCGGGAAGTTGAACGTGTAGACGTCTGTGAACTTGCCAGCGCCCGGTCCCGGCGTATTGCCGAAGGGAATCACCAGCGTGAGGGCATTTGCAGCTGCGGGAGCAGCAACGGCGATCAGGGCGCCAGCCAGAGCACCTGCATATTTACGCTTAAGTTCCATGAGCTTACTCCCACCTGTTCGTTTGCGTCTTTCACGGCGGCGGCCGTGAAGCCCGGTCAACTAATTCTTACCGAATAGAGTTAACATAGACTAAAGTTTTGCGCATCGCAACAAATTACGAGCTGCGACGCAACGCTTCGCCCCACATTTCGTCCTATTTTGGGACCGGAACGTCCTTCGCGCTCGCCAGACAAAGCGGCGTGATTCTATGGCCGATCGCAGGTTATTTCCGGAAAAGGCCCGCCAATTCGCGCGGCTGGATCGGCACCGGGCCGCTCTCCATCGCGTTTGGAGCGCGCGGTCTCGGGGTCTCCGCCCCCGCCTCGGCATCAAAGCGCATCCAGCCCCCCGGCCCCAGCCGTTCCATCGGCTGATAGCGCACCTTATACTGCATGCGCTTCGATCCCTCGACCCAGTAGCCGAGATAGACATAAGGCAGACCGGATTTGCGCGCGCGCAGAATGTGATCCAGGATGATGAAGTTGCCCATCCCGGGGCGGACCTCCGCATCCGGCTCGAAGAAGCTGTAGATCATCGATAGGCCATCGCCCTGCCGATCGGTCAGACAGGCACCAACGAGGCGGCCCGGCGACCCGTCGCGTGTCGGCTCGCGATATTCGATGATGTAACTGTCGACCGGCGAGTGCTCGACCATGTCCGCATAATCCAGCTCGTCCATCTCGGTCATGCCGCCGCCGGGGTGGCGAGTGTGGAGATAGCGCTGCAGCAACGCGTACTGTTCCTCGGTGGACCAGGGCTTGCACACGCTGACCACCAGGTCGCTGTTGCGCTTCATGAGCTTGCGCTGGCTGGCATTGGGTACGAAATCATCTGTCACCACCCGCACAGAGACGCAGGCGGCACAATCCGCGCAGCTCGGGCGATAGGCGACATTCTGGCTGCGGCGAAAGCCGATGCGGCCCAGCGCATCGTTCAGCTCGCTGGCATTGTCACCCGAGAGCTCCGTGAACACCTTGCGCTCGCTGCGCCCCGGCAGATAGGGGCACGGGCTGGGGCTGGTCACGAAAAAACGGGGAAAACGGAACGGCGCGGTCAAGCTCTGGCACCCTCTATAAAATCATTGCGACCTGCGGCATGCCCCATGCCGCGTCTTCCATAATGCCGGGCATCCAAGCCGTTTAAAAGAGGATTTACCAGAAAAAGATTTACGGAGTATTTTTATACACTCCTTCACGCCGCCGTCAGGACTCCCCGAACAGTTCGCCGGGTGGCACACCCAGCACCCCGGCAAGTTTGGCCACCATTTCCACGGTAGGATTCGCCTCGCCGCGCTCGATCCGCCCCAGATGGCGCATCGCGATGTCAGCCTCGCCGGCCAACTGCTCCTGCGTCAGCCCCCGCTCTTCCCGCAACCGCCTGATATTCAGACCAACTTTGGCCGACCAATCCATAAAGGGGACATGGCTGTTGCCCAGATTTAATCTAGGACTTATATGTCCTTTCATATCCTATGTTGGACTATTCTTGATAGGCATAGGACCGATGATGTTAGAGTCACGATAGCAAGAGCGGGAGAGACCGCAGCCAGGCTATTAGGTAGCTACAGGCTTTTGCTCCGGCTGTGGGGCGATGGCGGAATAACATGAGACGGGCGTCGCGCGGCTGAGCAAGGCTGTGCGGCGCCTAGCCATTAGCCCCGGCCGCCGCGAGGCCCCTTGCGGGTTCCCGAAATGGTCAGGCGGTCAAACGCATAGCCCGCATCGGACAGCGCCTGCTCCAGCGCCATCGCGGCGGCGGGGTCCTTGATCTCATATTCGATCTCGGTCGTCGTACTCTTGGCAGAGGGCACGCCGAATACGCGCTGGTGCGCCACCTCGATGATATTGGCGTCGAAGCGGGTGAAGATGCCCGCAACTTCCATCAGCGCGCCAGCCTTGTCCGGCAGGATGATCGACAGCCGCCCGATCTTGCCGGAGCGGGCAAGATTGCGCAGGATCACATTGGCAAGGAAGCGCGGGTCGATATTGCCGCCGGTCAGCACCACGCCGATGGTTCGCCCGGCGAACTCCGGCCGGGGGTTGCCATCCTTGGTAGGCAGCAAGGTCGCCAGTGCCGCAGCGCCCGCGCCCTCCACCACGGTCTTCTCGATATCGAGCAGCAGCGAGATCGCCGTCTCGATGATCGATTCGTTGACGATGCGCATCTCGTCCACCACGCCCATCACGAAGCGGGAGCTGAGCTGGCCGGGGAACTTGACCGCGATGCCTTCCGCCAGCGTGTCTCCGCCGCCGTCGATCTGCTTGCCGGTCTTCATGCTATACAGCGCCGGGTAGCGGTTGGATTGCACGCCGATCACGCGGATCTCGGGGTTGATCGCCTTCGCCGCGACGGCACAGCCAGAGATGAGGCCGCCCCCGCCCACCGGGATCACCAGAGTGTCGATCCCCGGCACATCCTCCAGCATTTCAAGCGCAACCGTTCCCTGCCCGGCGATCACCGCCGGGTCATCGAACGGGTGGACATAAGTGAGGCCGCGCTCCTGCTCCAGCTCGCGGCTATAGGCGTTGGCCTCGTCGAAATTCTCGCCATAGAGCACCACCGTCGCGCCGTGGCCCTGGGTCTGGCTCACCTTCACCGTGGGGGTGGACGTGGGCATGACGATGGTGACGGGCAGTCCAAGCCGCGCCCCATGATAGGCCAGCCCCTGCGCATGATTGCCTGCCGATGCCGCGATCACGCCGCGCGCACGCGCCTCGTCGCCGAGCAGCAGCAGGCGATTGAGCGCCCCTCGCTCCTTGTATGAGGCGGTGAACTGAAGGTTCTCGAACTTGAGATATACGTCCGCGCCGACGATCTTCGACAGCGTCTTGCTCAGCAGCGTGGGCGTGCGCACGATCGCGCTGCCGATCCGGGCGTGGGCAGCGCGCACGTCGTCAATCGACACCGGCAGGCTGTTCGCTGCCACTTTGTCAATTTCCTGAAGGCTCGCACCCTGTGCCATCTGGCTCCATGCTCCGTATCAAAAACCGATTTGCCGCAACCGCTCTAGTCTCCGGCTCCCGGAATGTCTATGTGTGTCGCCCATGGCAAAGATAGCGTTTATCGGCCTTGGCGTCATGGGCGGACCCATAGCCGGGCATCTGGCAAAAGCGGGGCATCAGCTCACAGTGTTCAACCGCACGATGGCCAAGGCCTCGGCCTGGGTCGAGACCTATGGCGGCGCGCTCGGCGTTACACCCGCGCAGGCAGCACAGGATGCGGAGATTGTCATAACCTGTGTCGGCAATGACTCCGATATTGCCGAAGTGACGCTCGGCGCCGAGGGCGTGTTCCGCACGATGGAGCGCGGGGCGCTGTTCATCGACCACACCACGGTTTCGGCGCGGATCGCGCGGCGGCTGTTCGAGGAAGGCGAGGGCCGCGGCTTCCACTGCGTCGACGCGCCGGTCTCCGGCGGACAGGCGGGGGCGGAAAAAGGTACGCTTTCGGTCATGTGCGGCGGCACCGAACCGGCGGTCACTGCCGCGCGCCTCGCGATGCAGAGCTATGCCGCGCGCGTCGTGCATGTCGGCCCGGCGGGCGCCGGGCAAACCACCAAGATGGTCAATCAGATCTGCATCGCCGGGGTGCTGCAGGGGCTTTCCGAAGCGGTGCGCTTCGCGCAGGCGGCAGCGCTGGACATGGACAAGGTGCTCGAAGCCGTCTCGGGCGGCGCGGCGCAAAGCTGGCAGATGAACAACCGCTGGGCGACGATGGCCAGGGGCGAGTTCGACTTCGGCTTCGCGATCGACTGGATGCGCAAGGACCTTGGCCTCGCGCTCGAGGAAGCGCGGGTCAATGGCTCCACCCTCCCCGTCACCGCACTCGTCGATCAGTTCTATGCCGAGGTGCAGGCGATGGGCGGCGGGCGGCAGGATACCAGCGCCCTCGTGCGGAGGCTGCCCGCCCAGTGACTTCCTCCCTCACGGCCCGTTTGCGCACGGCCTTTGCCACATTCCTTGCCTTGGTGCTGCTCGGCACCCCCGCTCTGGCGCGCAAAAAGGCGCCCCCCGCCCCGCCACCGGCCACGATCGGGCTGGTCGATAACATCAACGGCATCGCGGTCGACGAACAGGGTGTCACGACGCATTTCACCGGCCTGCTGATCGGGCAGGATGGCCGTGTCGAGCGCCGCCTCACGCGCGACGACAAGCGGCCGGACTATCTCGCCTGGCGCTATGATGCGAAGGGCAGGACGCTGATCCCGTCTTTCATAGAGGGGCACGCCCGTGTCATCGCCACCGGCCTGCGCCTGATGACGCTGGACCTGACCGAAACGCGCTCTCTGGCCGAGGCGCAAGCGAAGATAACGGCCCATGCACGCGCCAACCCCGCCAAGAAATGGATCCTGGGCAGCGGCTGGGACTCCGCGCGCTGGGGCGCTGCTGCCCCTACCGCCGCCCAACTCGACGCCGCCGTGGCCGATACCCCCGCCTGGCTGGAGAGCGCCGACGGCCGCACCGGCTGGGCCAACAGCGCCGCGCTGCGTCTGGCAGGCATGAAGGACACCGGCGCGCTCACCGGCGCGGCCAAGCGCCAGATGGAGCGAGTCGTCCCCGCCCCCAGCCCCAAGGACAGGGACATCGCGCTCGACAAGGCACAGCGCTTCTTCCTGGAGCGCGGCATCTCGGCAGTTGCGGACATGGGCACGACGATCCTCGACTGGCAGGCCTATCGCCGCGCGGGCGACCGGGGGGCGCTGCGCCTGCGCATCATCGGCTATGCCGATGGCATCGAGCATATGGCGACGATCGCGGGGCCTGCCCCCTCGCCCTGGCTCTATGATGACCGGTTGCGGCTCATCGGCGTGCATCTGCCGGTGGAGAACAGTGCCGACGCCACCCGCCTCGGCAATCAGGCGAGCCGCGCGGCAATGGACAATTTCCAGATCGCGCTGACGCCGGAGGGCGAACCGGCGCTGCAAAAGGCAGCCAAGGTCATGCGCGAGCTGGCCGAGAGCTATCCGGGTGACCGGCGCTGGCGCACGGAACCAATCGACGCAGCCCTTCCCTCGTTCGCGCTTTTGGCGCAGCGCGCCCGGCGCGAGGGTGCCATCGGCAATGCGCTGGCAAACCTCACCAGACGTGCTGCCCAATCGGCGTTTGCAGAGCAGCGTATCGGCACGCTTTCCACCGGCCAGTCGGCGGACTTTCTGCTGATCGACCGCGACATAGATGCTGCTACGCCGGATGAAATCGCCGCCACGCGCATTGTCGAGCACTGGATCGGCGGCAAACTGGCGTGGAAAAGCGAGGCGCCGTGACGTTATAGCAATATTGGGTCTTGCGATTTAGCAGTTGGCAAGAGATGGCGGCTAGGGCCTAACGGGATGAATGTGATGGATAATACCGCTGCTGCCGCTGCCTCGGGCGCGCCGATCCGCATCGGCCTGCTCTGGCATTCTGCTAGCTCCGGCAATCTCGGTGTGGGCGCGCTCACGGTCGGCAACATGACGCTCGCGCGAGAGGTGGCGGCGAGCATGGGGCTGAAGCCACATTTCGTCATCCTCAGCATGCGCGATGGCGATGCTCCGCTCGAGCTGGGCGATGATGTCGAGATTTTCCGTATCGACACACGCGCGATGCTTTCTCCCTCCGGCTTCTGGGCGACACTCGGGCGGCTCGATTGCGTACTCGATATCGGCGCGGGAGACAGCTTCGCCGACATTTATGGCCCAAAGCGCTTCGCCTTTCTCTGGCTCAGCAAGATGCTCAGCATCGCGCGCAAGGTGCCGCTGGTGCTCTCGCCCCAGACGATCGGCCCGTTTACCAAGCCCGTCTATCGCGCGCTCGGCGCGGCCGCCATCCGGGGTAGCGCAGTCACCTTCGCGCGGGATGAACAATCCCTCGCCGTCACGCGCGAGATGGCGCCACGCGCTCGGGCAGAACTCGCCGTAGACGTCGCCTTCGTGCTACCGTTCGAGGATCGTAGGGCGACACGAGGCGGCGCGAAGGTCCGCGTCGGCGTCAATGCCTCGGGCCTGCTCTTTCATCAGGCGGAGACGGGGGTGAACCGCTTTGGCCTCAGCTATGACTATGCGGCGTTCACGCGGGCGCTGCTCAGTGCCCTGTGCGCGCGGGAGGATGTGGCGGTTCATCTCGTCACCCACGCGACCAGCAACGGCGACCCGACCGACGACGACAGCCGCCTGGCGGACAGGCTGGCGCAGGAGTTTCCCTCCGCGATCCGCGTACCCAATTTCGCGACGCCATCTGACGCAAAAAGCTTCATTTCGAGCCTCGATTTCCTCGTTGCGGCGCGTATGCACGCCTGTATCGGCGCACTTTCTGCCGGAACTCCGGTGGTTCCGGTCGCCTACAGCCGCAAGTTCAGCGGCCTTTTCGGCCTGCTCGGCTATGACCATGTCCTGCCGATGCAGTCTTTCAACGTGGAAAAAGCCGTGGACTTCGTGCTCGACCGAATAGCCCACCGCACGGAACTCGCGCAGGCAGAAATAGCGGCAAACCGGAAGGTCAAAGACTTGCTGGACGTCTATCGAGCCGCCCTGAAACAGATTATTGCCCAAGCGGTAACACGCGGATGACCCAGGGCCAGTCACCGACGCTGAAGCGCGTTCTCTCCGGCCAGTTGTGCAGCGGCTGCGGCCTGTGCGCGGGCGTCGCGCCTGACTCTATTACGATGGAAACCGTCGCGCCCGGCTATAGCCGCCCACTCCAGACAGCGCCGGTTTCCGCCGATGCGGAGCGAGCCATCGCGACCTCCTGCCCCGGCGCGACGGTAGCGCCGTGGTCCGGCATCGCGCCTGACAGCCATGAATATTGGGGCCCATGGCGCGGCATTCATACCGGCTTTGCGCTCGACCCGGATGTGCGCTTCGCAGGCTCCTCCGGCGGTGCCATTTCCGCCCTGCTCATTCACGCGCTCGGCACCGGTCAGGTTGAGCAGGTGCTGCATGTCACCGCCGATCCAGAAAAGCCCACCCGCAACATCATCACATTTTCGACCACAGCGGAGCAGGTCGTGCGCAATGCCGGGTCGCGCTATGCCGCCTCCTCGCCGCTGCAGGACATCGGCCGCCTGCTTGATGAAGGCAAGCGCACCGCCTTTGTTGGCAAGCCCTGCGACGTATCCGCCCTGCGCCAGCTTGGCACAGTCGACGCGCGGGTGAACGCCACTTTCCCGCTCTTGCTCTCCTTTTTCTGCGGTGGCCTGCCCAGCCATGCGGGCGCGGACAGAATCGTGCGCGCCATGGAGCTGGAGCCTGAGAAGCTCACCAGCTTCCGCTATCGTGGCAATGGCTGGCCCGGCATGGCCCGCGCCGAAACGACCGACGGGCGCAGCGCCGAGATGAGCTATGCCGCGAGCTGGGGCGGGCATCTTTCGAAAGAGGTGCAATTCCGCTGCAAGATCTGCCCGGACGCCATCGGCGGCGTGGCGGACATCGCCTGCGCAGACGCCTGGTATGGCGACGATGACGGCTATCCCTCGTTCGAGGAGCAGGAGGGCCGCAGCCTGATAGTGAGCCGCACGACGGCGGGCGAGCAGCTGCTCGCTGAGGCCGTGGCTGCAGGCAGCCTAGATATCGAGCCGCTCGACGCCGACCAGATCGACCGGATGCAGCCCGCGCAGGCACGCCGCAAGCGCCTGGTGTTCGCGCGCACCGCCTCCTGCCATGTCCTACTCCAGCCGGTTCCGAAGATGGACGGGCTGGATGTCGGCAAGGCGGCACGACGCGCGCGGCTCAAGGAACAGCTCCACAACTTCCTCGGCACGGTGCGCCGGATCGTCATCAACCGGCGCTGACAAGCTGTTCAGCCTCGCTTAACCGCCAGCCGCGCAGTCATTGTCCTTGGAGCATGCGGCGCTTTGGGGTAGCATGGCGCAAGGAGTAACCATGGCCGATCAATCCCCTGCCCGTCCCCGCGCCGGAAGAGCCCTGATAGCGGGTACGCTAGTCTCCGGCCTGGTGATGGCGGGTGCGCTGCTGGTTGCCGGGTCACACGGCATGCTCGGGCATGTGGGCACAAAGATCGCATCCGCAGTCGGCATCCGCCACGCGTTCGCCAGTACGCCGCGCGTCGTCTCCTCGGCTGAGGAGCTGCGCCGCGCTCTCGACACCGCGCCCGACGGCAGCACCATTGCCCTTGCCACCGGGCATTATCCCTCGATCGGCATCGGCAACATCAAGAAAGCTGGGACCGTCACCGTGACCTCAGCCGACCCAGACCGGCCCGCCACGATCGGACGCCTGCTTGTACGCAACAGCGCGGGGCTTACCTTCCGCAACATCGAACTGGCCGCGGACGCTTCCGCTGTAGTTGACCGGGTAGGCGCGCCGCGCAAGCCGGTGCAAGATCAGCAAGAAGACCAGGACGACGACGAGGCCTCCGTTGCGCGAAAGGGACAGGGCGCGGCAAACCGGTTCCCGTTCACGATCATTCAAAGCGAACGCATCACCCTCGACCGCATGAACATTCACGGCCCGGCCAGCGATCTCGACGCAGCCTACAAGATACCCGCGCTGATGGTGAGGGCCAGCCGCAAGATCACTGTCTCCAACTCCCGCTTCAGCGCGCTTCAACATGGGATCGCGATGCTGGAGCTGGATGGTATGGCTGTGCTCAACAACGAGTTTCATAACATCCGCACCGATGGGGTACGTGGCGGCGAGGTATCGAACATCGAAATTGCAGGCAATGTCTTCACGGACTTTCATCCCGCGCCGAAAGACCACCCTGACGCTATCCAGCTCTGGTCTACGCCCAAGAATGGAATGATGGCCAATATTCATATCCACGACAATCTGGTGGTGCGGGGTACCGGCTATCCCACCCAGGGCGTTTTCCTGCGCGATGTGAAAAACGGACGGCCATTCAAGAATGTCGTGATCGAGGGTAATATGGTGATGGGTGGGCTGTTCAACGGCATCGCCATAAACGGGGTACAGGGCGGGCGCATCACGGATAATATCGTGCTGAATTATCCAGACCGCAAAAACAGCTGGATTCGCGCACAAAATTGCGGCGATATTGAAATGCGGGGCAACCGTGCCTCGCATTATATCTTCCCCTCCGCTGTGGGGACAGAGTCTGGCAACAGAATTGATGGTGCCTCGTCCAAAGAAGAAGGCAAGCGCGTCAATCAGTGGCTCGAAGCCAAGCCGGGCCGCCGCAGGGTGGACAGCATGCTCCAGGCACGGCTAACTGCTGCAAAGGGCAGGTGAAAGATTTTTCAATAACCCGAAATTAGGAGCTGGATATTGTGCTGCCCGCCATCGCACGGCATGACGGGCCAAGAGGAAGTATTTGAATGCCGCTATTGATCCATCCTGGGTTTCACAAGACAGGGACGACCTGGCTCCAGCAGCAGCTGTTCACCGACAGACGGCATTTCCACAAGATGTTCGACCATGCCGACATCGACAGGCTGTTCGTCAGCCCGCATGATCTCGATTTCTCGTCCGATCTCGCTAGAGCGGAGGTCGACGCCCGCCGCTGCGCGCCGGATAGCGGCCTCGTCGACGTGATCTCGTCCGAAACCCTCTGTGGCCAGATGTTTCTCGGCTCGCGCCTCAGCAAGGTGACGGCCCAGCGGCTGGCCGACAGCTGCGGCCCGGCGAAAATATTGTTCACCGTGCGCGGCCAGCTCTCCGCCACGCAGTCTATCTATATGCAGTATCTCAAGCGCGGCGGACGGCTTTCGATCGACGATTACCTCACTTACCGGCCTGAGCCGGGCTATGACTGGTTCAACCCCTCGGTCGTCAGCTATGCCAAGCTGGCGCACTGCTATGGCGACCTGTTCGGGCACGAGAACATCCTTGTTTTGCCGCAGGAGCTGCTGGCGAAGGACCGCACGGCGTGGCTCGGCCATCTGTTTCGCTTCCTCCATGGCCCGGATTTCGCAGGCGATATCTCGCTGGATGATCGCCCCCGCGAGGGCGTCAGCCCGCCAGCCAGCGGCATCCCCTTGCTGCGCGCCGCCAATATCTTCCGCCCGGGCACGATGAATCCCAACGCCATCCAGTCTTTGCGCTGGGTCGGCACCACGCTCAACAGCATCGCCTATCGCTGGAAGCTGGGAGACGAGGGCGCCCGCAAGCGCATGCGCGCGACGATCAAACACCATCTCGGCGGCAAATTCGGCGCGTCCAACCGCTCGCTTCAACCCTATTGCCCCGTCGATCTGGCGCAACTCGGCTACGAGATGGAATAGCCGCCAGGCCCCTTTGCGGCCAGTCGCGGCTCAGTCCGTGATCTTGTCCAAATAGCCGGAGCGGCGCAACAGCTGTTTCTTCACGATGATCGGCCCAACGGCCCCCGCAAACATGAGGATCGGCAGGAAGACAAGGAACTTCGCGCCGTCCCATGGCATCGCCAGCAGCATCACCCCTTTGGCAAGCCCGATGCCCACCGTGTTTAGCAGATAGATCACGAAGCTGTATTGCCCGAGCGTTTCGAGCCAGCGGACTTTCTGTATCGAGGTCCGGCGGCACAGGCCATGCAGCGCGGGGATTGAGGCAAGCCCGCAGGCTATGATCGAAAGATTATAGATGCCGGCGAAGCGCGTTGCCACGATGACGGCCGCGAAAATCAGCAGCCACAGCCACAGTCCGCGATCTACCAGCCTCCCCCAGGCTTCGCGATGCGCGACCACGATCCCGCCGAAGAAGAAATACGGCAGATAGAGAAAGAAGCGGTCGAGATAGAACACGGGAATGACCGGCAGCACGCTGAGCGGCAGCGCGATCACGAACCAGATCAGCGGCGATTTCACGACGCGCATGGCGATTACCGCGAACAGCGTCATCTCGAACAGCACGAACACATACCAGACCGATTTCGCAGCGCTCTGGCTCGTGTTCCAGAACAGGTTCACCAGATCCGTGGCGACATTGGGCGCTAGATTGTCGACATGGATGAACGCACTGGCGAAATGTTTACCAACGACGATGAAAAGGCCAAACAGCGCGAACGGCACCAACAGGCGCTCGGCACGGCGGGCGACGAAGGAGGATAGTCCCTGCCACGCCTTGATGTGGGAGCCCGTGTAGAAAAAGATGAAGCCGCTGAGATAAATGAAAAAGGGCATGTGAAAGGCGTAAAGCGCGGTGCGCATCACCTCGTACCATTCGTTGCCCGCCGGTGGCTGGCCAGTAACGACATGGCCGAGCACCACGAGAAATATGCCCAGTCCTTTGGCGATGGTGATGTCATGCAGATAGCCACGCGCAGGCGGAGCTTGTGCTGCCGATCTTTCGGGGGGATTGCCGTTATCCGCCGCGATGTTGGTCAAACTTCAATTCCTTGTTCGTATCGCCAAGCGCGGGCGAGCACTGTATAGCCATGGCGTTATCGGGCAAAACTGTTAAATGCAATTGAACGGGCGGCAGCACGCCCTTGCAGCGGGCGAGTTCAAAAGGGCTGAGTATGTTGGGTAAATTGATACTGAAGAAGCGCACCCACGAACGCCCCGCGACAAGGGCCGCCGGCGAGGGCGTCTTTGCGCAATATCATAAAAGCGCCCTGTCGCCTAAGGGGCAGCGCCGGATGCTCTACGGCTTCGTGTTCCTCAATTTCGTCGTCGGCTTTTTCTTCTCGGTCCTACCCGATCAGTCCAAGGCGATGATGACGGTTCCGCTGTTCGTTATGGCGGCACTCATCGTGTGGTTGCTGCCCGAGACGGGTAAACCGCCGACCAACTTCCTCACCAAGATGTTCTTCTGCTACTTCGCGACCCTCATCCTGTGGCCCTATTACCTCGCGATCCAAATTCCGGGCGCGCCATTGATCGAGATACGCCGCGCCTTCTTGTTTCTTGGCATCTTAACGATGCTCGTCAGTATCTCGGTGTCATCCAAGTTCGTCCGGGAGATGAAGGACATAATCAACGCGGAGCCCGTTTTCTTCAAGATACTGCTCGGTCTTGTTGTGGCCCAGACCGTGTCGGTATTTGGGGCCAATGATGTTTCGAGCGCCTTCAGCGCCTATCTGCGCATTCAGCTCGCCCACACCGGTGCATTGTTCATCGCGATCTATGTACTTTCCAAGCAAGGCCGTGTCGTCTTTTTTGCCAACATGATCCGCGTCGTCGCGGTCATTCTCGCGATCATTGCGATCCTCGAATACGAAAATCAGGGTATCTTGTGGGCTCATCACATCCCGTCCTTCCTCCAGGTCGATGACCCGGCGATGGTGAACCTGCTCGATTCCGCCTTTCGAGCGGGCGATTATCGCGTGGTGGGCACCTTCTCCGTACCGCTCTGTTATGCGGAATTCATGGCGCTGACGCTCCCGTTCTTCCTGCACTACATGCTGTTCGGCGAGAAGCGCGGGTATAAGTTCATCCTGCTGATCTGCGACGCACTCGTTATCAATGCGATTTTGCTGACCCAGGCCCGCGTGGGCATCGTCGGCATCATGGTGACGCATGGCATCTATGGGTTCATCTGGTCGATCCGCTTCTGGCGCACACACAAGGACAGCCTATTCGGGCCGGCGTTGGCGCTTTCCTATCCGGTCGGACTCACGGTGTTCGGGCTGGCTATGATCTTCGTCGGCCGCCTCCGCGGACTGTGGATGGGTGGTGCGGTAGAGGGTGCAAGTACCCTTGGCCGATATGCCCAGGCAGACGCCTTCCCGCCAGTCTTCATCCATAAGCCGCTTTTCGGCTATGGCCCCGCGCAGGGAGCCAAGGCGCTCAACTTCCGCAACCCGGCGGGCGAGCTTTCGATCGACAGCGGCCTGCTCAACATCCCGCTCTGCTATGGCGCAGTCGGTGCCGTCTTCTATTTCGGGATGTTCATCTTCATGCTGATCATGGGCATGCGCCTTGCGTTCGATGCGCGAGATCGCGAGATCGGTTATGCGATGCCAGCTGCTGTGACCATTGCCTTCTGGCTGGTCTCGCGCATAGTGCTCGCGCAGGAAGACAACGCATCATTTATGTATATGATGATGGGCACCCTTGTCGCGCTTTCCTACCAACAAAAGAAGATGGCCGCGAGCAATGCCGGACGTGACAAGGTTCTGATGCCCGCTTCTGCCGCTGCCGCCGCATAGAAAATCCCCTGCCGAACCGGAGTGCGGCAGGGGACTAGGTTCGCCCGAGGGAACGGAAACTCAGATCACAAAATCGGCGGAGGACAATTTGGTGACATTGTCGAGCTTGATGGCAAAGTCCGCCTTGCCGTCGCCGTTGACGTCGCCCTCCACGATCGCGCTGCCGTTGACGACCGTATAGTGCAGCTCGCCGACCTTGTTGTGGAAACCCTGCGTGCCGATGAAGGTGAAGCGACCGCCGCCCGGATACACCTGTTTCAGGTCGATCTTGTCCGCGCCACAGGTGAAATCGGTTATCTGGTCAACCGAATATGAAGCAACGTCCGCGGCGTAAAATCGAAAGATGTCCGCCCCGGCGCCTCCTGTCATCACCTCATTGCCCGTGCCGCCCAAAATCAGGTCGTTGCCGTCGCCCCCGTCGATGAAATCGTTACCGGCGCCACCTTCGAGCTTGTCGTCGCCTTGCTCACCATAGAGCAGGTCATTGCCATTCTCGCCGCGAAGCGTATCGATACCCGCGCCGCCCCATATCTCGTCATCGCCGTCGCGGCCCTGAATGGCGTCGTTGCCATCCATGCCGTAAACGGTGTCATCGCCTGCAGAGCCTGTGATTGTGTTGCCGAGAGCGTTGCCAATGCCGGTCAGGTCGCCCGTTTCCAGTCGCATATTTTCGACGTTGGCCGCTAGCGTATGGTCTACGAAGGTCCGCACTGTGTCGCAACCACCTCCGGCTGCTTCAACCACGGTCGCCGTCTGCGAGCGGATGAAGTAGGTGTCATCGCCATTGCCGCCGTTAAGCGTGTGGTTGAAATACTTGCCCCCATCGATCGTGTCGTTGCCGTCGCCTGCATTCACAACCGAATCATTGGTCGACGAAGCGAACAGGCGATCTGCCGCGGCGCTACCGTTGACAGTAATAATCTGCGCCCGCAGAGCAGTTGCCGCAGCGAGGTTTGAAGCTGTCAGGCCCAGGGTGTTCATCCAGAGGGAGTCGGAACCCGCCCAGTGACCTGAGAAACCCGCGTGGCTAGCCAGCCAGCTTGTTACGTAGCTGGTGCCAAGATCGAACGTCGGATTGATCTGCACGTTACCGTTCGTGCCAGCAGTGTTCAGCTGCTGGGCAACGAACGCGGTAGCCTGGTTGTTGCTGACAGCGACGTTGGTGGAGTTGTTGGTACGGATCCAGCTTTGTTCGCCAACGAAACCCGCCACCGTGTTGTTGGCGATGGTGGCGCCATCCGCATGCTCGACGGAGATGCCGTTGTAGCGCGCACCGACGATCATGTTCCCTGTAATATTGAGGTTCTTGAACGGCAGGTTGCCTACGATGTCCCGCATGAAGATACCCTGGATCGGCGCACCATTGCCACGCACGATCAGGTTATCGGTAATGTTGATATTGGTCGCCGACGTGCTGGTGTTGTTCGTCCAGAGCTGGATCGCATCGGGATGGTCCAGCGGCGCCGGGTGAAAGTTGGTGAAGGTGTTTTGCGTGACGGTGAGATCCGAGTTGCCTCCGCCGCGCACGCCATCCATGCGCAGGTCGTGCACATAATTGTTGGCAATCGTGAGTCCCTTGTTGTCCAGCATCGAGATGCCGGTGTAGCCATTGAAGAATTCCGAATCCTTCACCGTCACATTGCTGCTGCCGCGCAGCATCATCAGTGCGACCTCATTGCCCGATCCAATGTTGTTCGGGCCATGGACCTTGAGATGATCCAGCACGATATTGGAGGAACTGAGCACCTGAAACGCGAAGTCCTTGTTCGCGACAGGATTGCTGAGGTCCAAATTCTTGATGGTGAGGCCGCTGCTGCCTTTCACGGTGAGATCCGACAGCACAGCCTGCTTGAGGGGGTCGGCAGACGTAATGGTTACGTTGCCGGCGATCTTGATATTGCTCAGGACGACGTTGGAATAATTGCCCGAAGCGAGCTGAATAACGTCTCCATTCTGCGCTTTTGACAAAGCGGCGGTGAGCTGGCTCACCGAACTTACGTTTATAACCGTCACTAAAAATGCCTCCCGCCGATTGCGACCACATCAGCTTGGCGATGCGCGCAGAGGTTCGAATGAAGACGTTTTTAACGATCTGCTATTTCATGCGAGCTACCGCCAATGGTTAAGCCCGCGCACACTATAGAAAATTTGAGGCGGAGCGTTTGATCCGCTCCGCCCATAGATTATATCTTTGAATTATCGAGCGATTATCACTCAGCCCGCCGGGAAAAAGGCCTAAAGAATGAAGTCCCTGACGCTCAGCGCGTGGACATCTCGTAAAGAAAAGTCGAGATCGGCCACGCCGTCTCCATCGGAGTCGACCATCACGGCCACACCATTCTTGCTATCCACATAGCGGATTTCTCCAGCTGTACCGGTGAACGCTGCTGTGTCGATGAAATGGAAGGTCTGTGCGGCCTGGGTGTCTGCGCCCGCGCGCGCGTCGGTGAGGACGATTTTGTCTACGCCGACCTCAAACCCTTGAACGATGATATCATCGTGACTCAACTGGCCGGTGACGGCGACCTGGATATGGTCAACCCCCTGCCCGGCATCGACAACACCTGACCCGGCAGCAATGACATTGGCAGGTTCCGAATCGGCTTCGTCGTCCGCGACAGTGGTGTCGACCTCTAGAGCGGCATCAGCCGGCTCGGGGCTGCCGGTATCGACAACCGCCGGACTATCGGAACCCTCCACAACCAGCGGGGGGGTGGTATCCGCCGGGGGCCCGCCCGCATCATCCGCCGGAGATTCGTCATCTGTCCAGCCATCCGTCGGTACCGGTCCGTCGTCCTGATTGATCACGTCGACCGGAGCGGCCTGTTTACCGGTGGCCGCGCCGATCTGCATCTGCGGCGTCAGCAACAGGCTGCCACTGCCGTCGTCAGAGGCGGTATCGCTTGGCGTTGCGACGGACAAAGCGGCCGCGGACTTGTTAACCGACGCAGAGAGTGCGGCTGAAGCGCCCCCCACGCCGAGGTGGAATATCGTTGCAAGTGCATTCGGATCGACCAGCTTCCATGCGGACATGAATCCGCTGTGCTGCGCGAGCCAAGCGGCCGCTGTCGCCACACCCTGATCGGTGGCGACCGGAATGACTACGTTGCCTTTTGTCCCCGCAACAGCTTTTAGGCCGTTGAAAAACAGGGTCGACAGGTTGTTGGTCACTGTGACGCCAGACGTGTTCGACATCTGAATGCCGGACTTGTAATCCGCAAAGCCCTGCACGGTATTATTGGCAATGACCCCAGTCTTCACCCCGCTGAGGGCGATGCCGTTGCCGCGTGCGCCCTCGATCAGGTTGTGCGTGACCGTTACGTTGTTGAAAGGCAGGTTGCCGGTGATGTCCCGCAGGAAAATACCCTGGATCTGGGTCCCGTTGCCCCGGGTTACGACGTTTTGGTCGATGACGATATTGCTGGATGCCTGTGTTGTGTTTGCGGTCCACAGCTGGATGGCGTCCGGGTGATCGGCCGGTTGCGGGTGAAAATTCGTGAACATGTTGGCGCGGATCGTGAGATCGGAATTGCCACCGCCGCGCACACCATCAGTGCGCAGATCATGGAAATAATTGTCCTCTATCCGCACCTGCTTGTTGTTAAGCATGCTGATGCCGTGCCAGCCGTTTGAGAATTCGCTGTTCAGCACCTGAACATTGCTGCTGCTCCGGATCATCATCAGACGGGTGTTCATTGCCGCCGCTGTGTTGGCCCCATGAACATCGAGATTGTCGAGAACTATGTTGGACGATCCCTGCACCTGGAAGGCCACATCGACGTTCTTCGTATTGGAAAGCTCAAGGTTCTGAACTTTGATGCCCTTGCTGCCCGAAATCATGAGATCGGTCAGCACGGCAGGCTTGTTCGGGTCCGCCGACGTGATCGTGACCCCATTCGCGAAACTAAGTCCCTTTAGGGTAACGTTGCTATAAGTGCCCGCGGCAAGCTTGATCACATCGCCGCTAGAGGCATTCGCCAGCGCGCCTATCAAGGCCTGGGAAGAATTTACTGTTACGACCGCCACACCTAATACTCCAGTTGTGCGGAACCTGTCCGATCCAGTCCTCCCCTGCGTGACGCGCAGATTAAGACCGCCAGAACTGGCTCCCGCCTAGACGCACTGCCTTGCCCCAGAGCCGCGCCCGAATTATGTGTGTACCCATCCCGCCGGCCCCGCCGACCTGACAATCCACACCCCGCTTCCCCCAGCGCTGACCTGCCCAGAGCCAGCCGACCTTCTTGTTGCATTGCCGCAACGGCGTTAACCATTTTCCGGTCGACCCGCAATATGACGGAAAATCCTACAGTTTATGACGAAAGCGACGAAATGCCGGTTTGACGCCGTGAAACGTGTAAATTCATGCAACCGTATCAATTCGGCACGGTTTTTAGACCGTTAAGGGGTTCATTCGTTCAAAAACAGGACAGTGGACGCTTAAGATTTTTTCCGGCGCTGCAGCGGAACTCACCACGCCGTCATGAACGCGCAAGAATAATTTGGGAAAGATTTCCCTTCTCCCCGTATCGTCGGGCTGATACTAAGACGCGAAAGCCCGCATCAGACATATGAAACTACCGATCACAAGCGACGAAGCGCAACGCGCTGCACGAGAAATGCGCCCCGCGGCCGGCGGACTGGCGGCGATCTCGTTCGTTATCGCTCTTTTTCCACTTTCGGTCGCGCTATACATTCTGTTGCTGTTCGATGTTGCTATACCGGGCCGAAGTATTGGCACTCTAGTCGGCGTCTCACTCCTCATGCTCGCGCTCATCGGGGTGCATGCCTACTTCCGCTTTCTGCGACGCCGCATGCTTGGCCATGTTCAAGGGATAGTCCTCACCCACCTGTTGCCACGCCTGGACGAAGTTTCCGCGCGGGTGAGCGAGGAGAGCACACTGGGTCAGGGCGATGGCGACCAGGCGGTGCGTGACCTCGACGCAGTGTCGGGCTTTCTCAAATCACCGCTCGCGAGTGCGTGGCTTGATATCGGCGCGCTGCCTATCCTGCTGATTGTCATGCTGTTCCTGCATGGATGGCTGGCACTTTCGCTCCTGCTGTTCGCTGGTGGCCTGCTGTTCCTGTTGTGGCGGACCGTGAACCAGCTTGAACAGCCACTGCGTGACGTAGTGCCCCTGCTCGCGCGCAGACAGGCGGTGTCGGCGCTGGGCCGGTCGCACAGCGACATCATCCGGGGCCTGGGCATGAAGGGCCACGCGCGGCGGGTGTGGCAGCTCATCAACGCTTCGTTGAGCCGCGTGATGGAGCGGGCGGGAAGTACACATCTGCAGAAAGCCAGCATAGCGCGCGCGCTGCTGTTCGCCGCTACCGGCACCGCGCTCGCCGTCGGCGCTGCATTGACAATCAATGACAAGGCCAGCCCGGCAGTAACATTCGCGGCTGCAGCGCTTACCTGGCTTTCGCTCGAACCGCTCGTTGGCGCGATCGGGGGAGCGCACATGTTCGTTGCGGCGCGACAGGGATGGACACGGATGGATGCGCTGCTCCGCGCGGTGATGCCGCCCGTGGCCCCGGTGCGTCTGCCGCCGCCCAGCCGCAAGGTCGAGTGCGAGAATATCGCCGTGGCCTACTCGGGGCTGCGGCGTCCGATCGTACAAAACGTGCAGTTTACGCTCAACGCGGGCGAAGTGCTCGCGATCGTCGGGCCAGCGGCGTGTGGAAAGTCCACGCTCTTGCGTGCTATCGCAGGGACGATCCCGCTGGCGCGCGGCAAGATCAGGCTCGACGATGCCGCGCTAGATCAGTGGGGAGAAGACGCTCTGGGACCGCACATCGGCTATATGCCCCAGTCGGTCCAGCTGATCGACGGTTCTGTGGCGGATAATATCGGCAGGTTCGATCCCGAAGCCGATCCGAAAAATGTCGTTGCCGCGGGGCAGGCAGCCTATGCGCATGAAATGATCGTCAAGCTGCCGGAAGGGTATAACAGCTTGGTCGGTGCCAACGGTTCGCGCCTGTCCCATTCGCAGGCTCAGCGGATCGCGCTAGCCCGCGCGCTCTATGGCGAGCCGCTGTTGCTCGCGCTTGACGAGCCGACCGCCCAGGTCGATCTCGCAGGGGAGCAGATGTTCACGCAGAGCATCGAAGCTGCACGCAAGCGTGGCGCGATCGTCATCCTTGCGGGCAATGCCAACAGCCTCGTTCAGGTCGCCACCCACATTCTCGTGTTGCGCGAGGGGACGATGCTCGATTTCGGCCCCAAGGAAGAGGTGCGCCAGCGCATGGCCGAACGGCGAAAACGCATCAAGGTGGAACAGGAATCGGCGGCGACCACTCAACCCGACTCTACCAGAGATGCACCTCGAACGCCCGTCAGCGAAACGGAAACCTCCTCATGAGCTATCAGTTGCCCGCGACCGTCAGCACCGGCACGGACCTCGTTCCCGTCATCGAAGACCCCCAGGAGGGCCTGCGCCGTAGCTTTCGCGCCGGGCTGATTACGATCGGACTGCTCTTCTTCGGCCTGTTCGCGCTCGCGGCGCTGATCGGCACACAGGGCGCCGTCGTCGGCGTCGGCGAGGTGACGGTCGAATCGCGAGTCAAGAAGATCGCGCATCCCACGGGAGGCGTGATCGCGGCGGTGCTCGTGCGCGAGGGGCAGCGCGTAAAGAAGGGCGACGTGCTGATGCGCCTCGACGACACCGTCACAGGCGCCAGCGCCAGCGCCTCGGGCGATACTTTCGAGCAACTTACCGCCGCCGCCGCGCGACTGACAGCGGAGCGGGACGGCGCGCCATCGATCAGCTTCCCGCCCACGCTCACGCAAAATCCCACGCCGGCCAAGCAGGAGGCAATGGCCGAGGCGCAGCGCCTGTTCGTGTTGCGCCGCCAGCTTCAGCAGAACCAGCTTGCGCAGATAACCGAGCGCGTTCGCCAGACCGAGCAGCAGATCGGATCGCTTTCCGCCCAGATGAACGCCGCCCAGCGCCAGGCCGATCTGGTAAAGCCGGAACTCGAAGGCCTGCGCTCGCTGCGTGACCGTCAGCTTGTCACCGTCAACCGCCTCAACCAGATCGAGCGTACGGCTGTGGAATTGCAGGGCGCGGTTGCGTCCTACGGCGCGCAGATCGCCCAGGCTCGCGCGCGGATCGCCGAAATCCGCCAGTCCGGCATTCAGATGGTGCAGGACATGCGCAATCAGGCGGGTATTGAGCTGGTCGACGTGGAATCGCGGCTGAACGATTCGCGCATTCGCTCTGCCTCCGCGACCGATGCCTATAACCGCAGCCTGGTGCGCGCACCCTATAGCGGCGTGGTGGCCAAGCTGGCTTACTCGACCGTGGGTGGCGTGCTTCCCCCTATGGAAACGGTGATGGAAATCGTCCCGACGCAGGATGCACTCACCGTCGAAGCGCGGGTCAGTCCCGTTGACATTGATCAGCTCAGCGTAGGCCAGCACGCAACCTTGCGCTTCTCCGCCTTCAACGCGCAGACCACGCCGCAGCTGAACGGCACGCTGGAAACAATCTCGGCCGAGCGCATCACCGAACAGCAGACTGGCCAGAGCTATTACAAAATCATGGTCGACGTGAGCGAGCAGGAGCGCAAACGGCTCGGCAATCTCAAGCTGGTGCCCGGCATGCCGGTGGAGGTCTTCGTGCAGACGCGCGAGCGTTCGCTGCTCTCCTATCTCACCAAGCCGCTACGCGACCAATTCAGCCGCGCTTTCCGCGAAAATTGACGCCGTTTTTACCCTATTGAAACGTCCTTGGTGCAGGTGACGCTTTGACCCGCCGCGCCAAGGGCACTATGGCGTGTTGCGGCGCAGCGTGATGAAGGAGACTTACCTTGCGGATTACGATGATCGGTTCGGGCTATGTGGGCTTGGTATCAGGCGCCTGCTTTGCCGATTTCGGGCATGACGTCGTCTGTGTCGACAAGGACAAGTCCAAGATCGACGCGCTGCTTGGCGGAAAAATCCCGATCTTCGAGCCGGGGCTTGACCACCTCGTTGCCAGCAATGTGTCCGCTGGGCGCTTGCAGTTCACCACCGATCTCGCCGAGGGCGTCAAGGATGCCGACGCCGTGTTCATCGCGGTGGGCACGCCGTCGCGCCGTGGCGATGGCCATGCCGACCTCTCTTATGTCTATGGCGCGGCGAAGGAGATCGCCGAGGCGATCACCGGCTTCACCGTGATCGTCGACAAGTCCACCGTCCCTGTCGGCACCGGCGACGAGGTAGAGCGCATCATCCGCGCCGCGAACCCGAACGCCGACTTTGCGGTCGTTTCCAACCCGGAATTCCTGCGAGAGGGCGCCGCGATCGACGATTTCAAGCGGCCGGACCGCGTGGTCATCGGCGGAGACGATCCGCGCGCGCTCGAAGTGATGCGCCAGATCTATCGCCCGCTCGCGCTCGGCCGCTCGCCGATTATCGAGATGAGCCGCCGCGGCGCGGAGCTGACCAAATATGCGGGCAACGCCTTCCTCGCCACCAAGATCACCTTCATCAATGAAATCGCAGACCTGTGCGAAAAGGTGGGCGCGGATGTGCAGGATGTCGCGCGCGGCATCGGGCTCGACAACCGCATCGGCAGCAAGTTCCTCCATGCCGGGCCGGGCTATGGCGGCTCCTGCTTCCCCAAGGATACGCTGGCGCTGCTGAAGACCAGCCAGGATTATGACGCGCCACAGCGCATCGTCGAGGCGGTCGTGGCGGTAAACGACAACCGCAAGCGCGCAATGGGTCGCAAGGTAATCGCCGCATGTGGCGGCGATGTGCGTGGCAAAACCATCGCGGTGCTTGGCCTCACCTTCAAGCCCAACACCGACGACATGCGTGATTCGCCCGCCATTGCCGTGGTGCAGACATTGCAGGATGCGGGTGCGACCGTGCGCGCCTATGACCCCGAGGGCATGGAGCAGGCAAAGCTGGTGCTCGACAACGTCGCTTACTGCGCCAACAGCTATGAGACGATGGATGGCGCGGACGCGCTGGTCATCGTCACCGAGTGGGATGCCTTTCGCGCGCTCGACCTCGACCGTGTGAAGGGCCTGCTCAAAAAGCCTATCCTCGTCGACCTGCGCAACGTCTACCCGCGTGAAATGGCCGAGAAGGCCGGGTTCCGCTATTCCGCAGTGGGGCGCTGACCAGAGTGGCGGGCGCGGGGGGCGCCATAGTCGTCACCGGCGCTGCGGGCTTTATCGGCCATGCAACCGCGCACCGCTTGCTCGATCGCGGCGAGCGGGTGATCGGCGTCGATATCGTCAATGATTATTACGATCCCGCGCTGAAGGAAGCCCGCCTCGCGACGCTGACCGCGCGGGACGGCTTTGCCTTTTACAGGGCAGATGTGGCCGACGCGGAGTTCATGGCGGGCCTGATCCGCGAGAACGGCGTTACGCGCGTCATCCATCTCGCAGCCCAAGCAGGCGTTCGCTACAGCATCGAAAACCCGTTCGCCTATCAGCACAGCAACCTTGCCGGGCATCTTTCCGTGCTGGAGGCCTGCCGCCACGCGCCGGGCTTGGCGCATCTGGTCTATGCGTCGTCAAGCTCGGTCTATGGCGACAAGCCGATGGGTGGCGCGGGCTTCACCGAGGATGAACCCGCCACCAGCCCGGTATCGCTCTATGCCGCCACCAAGCGCGCCTGCGAGCTGATGAGCCAGAGTTATGCCTCGCTCTATGGCTTCCCCCAGACGGGACTGCGCTTCTTCACCGTCTATGGCCCATGGGGTCGGCCGGACATGGCCTATTTCAGCTTCAGCCAGAAAATCATGGCAGGCCAGCCGATCGAGGTGTTCGGGGAAGGCAGGATGGCGCGCGACTTCACCTATATCGACGATATCGTCGACGGGATCATCGGCGCGCTGGACAATCCGCCCGCGCGCCAGGGCCATCGTGTGCTCAATATCGGAGACAGCCACCCCGTCGGCCTTATGGAAATGATCGAAACGCTGGAGCAGGCGCTAGGCCGCACGGCGGAAAAGATCATGCGGCCGATGCAGCCGGGCGATGTCACGGCGACCTACGCCGATGTGTCGCAACTCCACGCGATCAGCGGCTACAAGCCAAAGGTGATGCTCGCCGAAGGACTGGCGCGCTTTGCCGCGTGGTACAAGGATTACATGAGCACCCGTTAATCAGGCGCGGCCGACCCCCGACAGGCCAATGACAGTCTTGCGGCCGAATCCACTCACAGGCTTGCGCGCTGTGACGACCGGGCCAAGGCCGACATTGTTGCGTTCCAGCTCGGTCAGAGTGCGGGTAAAGCAGGACCTGAGCGCCGCGACATCCTCCGCCAGTTCCTCCGGCCCGGTGCGATGCTCCACGCACCGGCGTGCCGTCATCTCGATCCGCTCGGAAAGATCGCCGAGCGCACGTGAGCCAAATTGGCGGGATTCACCCTTGAGCGTATGGGCTGGACGCACGAGCGCGGCCGCGTTGCGTTCGCGCATCGCTGACTCGACTTCCTCTACGGACTTTATGCCATCCTCGCGAAAATAGCCGAGAATCCGGGTAAAGTTGGCGCCCAGTTGCGTGCGCGACAACTCATATTCCTCAGGGTTGATCAGCTCTGCATCCATGCACGCACCGTTGACGAAATTCATCACAACGCACGACGACATAGTTCACTCAGGTAAATTTCCGGTTAGCACGACATGCGGATCGCGCCTGTTCACCGTGCCAGATGAAACAACGCCTCCGCCCTGATCTCGAACACCCACCCTCGTTCATCGGCTAGCGCGGCAAGCTCCTTGGGCGCTATAGGATCGTCCGCCCGGACCAGCACAGCGCCATGCTCGCGCATCGCTCGCGCCGCACGCAAGGCAGGCCACGGGCAGCGCATGCCCCGCGCATCCACCTCGAACGGCGGGGTGCTATCTGTCATTTGCCGAAGGGATTCTTCGCCGAGCGCAGCATCAGCCGGACCGGTACCGCGCCGAAACCCAGCTCGCGCCTGATACCGTTGACCAGATAGCGCTGATAACTCTCCGGCAGCTGGTCGAGCCGCGTGCCGAACAGCACGAAGCCCGGCGGCCGCGTCTTGGCCTGCGTCAGGTAGCGCAGCTTGATGCGGCGCCCCCCCGGCGCGGGCGGCGGGTTCGCCTCCAGCGCAGCCTCGAACCAGCGATTGAGCTGGCCGGTGCCGACACGGCGAGACCACGCCCGGCGCACATCGAACGCGGCCTTGAGCAGGTCGTCTATCCCCTTACCAGTCGCGCCCGAAACGGTGAGCAGAGGCACCCCCTTCACCTGCGCCAGCCCTTCGTCCAGCGCCTTGCGCACGCCCTGATAGAGTGACGATCCGTTCTCGGACACATCCCATTTGTTGAGCGCGATGATCAGCGCGCGCCCTTCCTGCAGCACCTTGTCGGCGATGCGCAGATCCTGCGCCTCCAGCCCCAGCGTCGCATCGAGCAGCAGCACGACCACCTCCGCAAAGTCGACGGCGTGCAGCCCGTCCGCCACGGCGAGCTTCTCCAGCTTGTCCTGCACCTTGGCGCGCTTGCGCATGCCGGCGGTGTCGATCAGGCGGACGATGCGTTCACGATTGTCAAAATCCCGCCATTTATAGTCGATGGCGATGCTGTCGCGCGTTATGCCCGCCTCCGGCCCTGTGATCAGCCGGTCCTCGCCGATAATCTTGTTGATCAGCGTCGATTTGCCCGCATTCGGCCGCCCGACGATGGCGAGCTTGAGCGGCGCGGCATCAAGCGCGTCTTCGTCATCAGGATCGATCTCCTGATCGACTTCCGCCAGCCCGGCTGCTTCGATCTCTGCGTTGGCGCGGTCAATATGCGGCAACAGCGCCTGAAAGAGATCGGCCAGCCCCTGCCCATGTTCAGCGGATAGCGCGATCGGCTCGTCAAGCCCCAGCGACCACGCCTCGGTCAGGCCATCTTCTGCCGCGCGCCCTTCGGCCTTGTTGCCCGCAAGGATCACTGGCGTATCGGAACTGCGCAGCCAGCGGGCGATCTCCTCGTCCAGCGGGGTCAGCCCCGCGCGCGCGTCGATCAGGAACAGCGCGACATCGGCGCTGGCGACGGCCGCCTCGGTCTGGCGCCGCATCCGGCCCGGCAGGCTCTGCGGGTCCTCATCCTCATAGCCCGCCGTATCGACAATGCGAAAATGCAGGCCGAGCAGATGCGCCTCGCCCTCGCGCCGGTCGCGCGTCACGCCCGGCTGATCGTCGACCAGCGCCAGCTTCTTGCCGACCAGCCGGTTGAACAGCGTCGATTTGCCGACATTGGGCCGCCCGACTATCGCAACAGTGGGCAACATGAAGCCCTTATCCTTCCAGCTATAGCTATCTCTCAGCGATAGGCCGTGAGGCGGCCGTCATCCGAGAGAATGAAGAGCATATTGTCCGCAACGACCGGGCTCAGCGTCATACGGTGGTGCAGGTCGGCAATCACGGGCACCGAGCCATCCGCCGGATCGACATAGATGATATCGCCATCGGTCGACACCAGAATAAGGCGCCCGCCAGCGGCCACAGGGCCGGTCCACCGTATCGCGCCCTTCTTGTCCTTCATGTCTTCCCAGCGTTTCAGCTGGCTGATCCAGCGGACCTTGCCGGTGGTGCGCGCCACGCAGAGCAGCCGTGCATCATCGGTCACGACAAACACCCATTCGTCCACCACGGCAGGGGTCGAGATACCCGCAACGTTGATTTCCCACAGGCGCTGGCCCGAAACCAGTTCATAGGATGCCATGCGCCCGCCCTGGCCGATCGCGAACACACGGCCCCGGTCGATCACCGGGTCGGCATCGATGTCTGTCAACGCCGCGACCGAGGTGGATATATTGGTGCGGGACAACGCATCGCCCCAAAGATCGCGTCCGTTTTCATAACGATAGGCAGTAAGCTCGCCCGAGCTGAAGCCCGCGATCACCGTGCCCTGCGCAGCGGCTGGCGCGGCGACGCCGAACACGCCGGTTGCCTGTGCCGTACCCGCATCGCTCCACTGCGTTTCGCCACTCTGCTGATCGAGCGCGAAAATCTGATTATCCTGGCTCATCACATAAGCGTGACCGTTCGCCAGCGTAGGCGAGCCGCGCAGCGGGCCGCCGGGGCGCTTCTTCCATAGCACGGCACCATTGGCAGCATTCAGTGCTGCAACATCGCCCACGCCCGTGGTGACGAAAAGCTTGTCATCGAGCACGGAAACACCGCCGCCAAACAATGAGCGGCCGTTGCCCTCGGACGGCATCTGCGTACTCCAAAGGCGCGCGCCGGTCTTGGCGTCGAACGCCAACACGCGCGCATCCGCGTCAATGACATAAAGCTTGCCACCCGCGATCACCGGCGCAGCGGCCAGGCGCGCGCGATTGGTGCTGCCCGCAATGTTGGTGGACCACACCTCGCTCGGCTGAGCACCCAGCGCGACATGGCCGACGAGCTTTGCCGCATTGCCGCCCGGCTGTGACCATTCGGCATTGACGACAGGCTCTGACAGGATGACCGGCATGCTCGCCAGCGTCGGATCGGCCTCGGCCCCGCTCTCGGATGACAGGATCGACACGCGATTGCCGAATACCGGCGTCTTGGGTTTCTTGTCTCCCCCGCCGAAAACGCCACATGCCCCGACGGACAACAGCATCGCCACCAGTAGGGCAGCTTTGCCCGCGCGGAGCAGCCTATCGTTCGGCCCCAGCCGCGTCACCGCTCGCTCACGCTCCATTCGAATCCTCTTCCATTGACCCAGCATCGACCCCTAATAGCCCCGCCATCTGTCGCGCGCGTGAACGCAGCGTTGCAGGTACTCCCTCATCCTTGGCAATGGCGGCAAACAGCGCGCCTGCCACATCCTTCTTGCCCATTTTCATATAGGCAATCGCGCTCATCTCACCCGCGCTGCCAAACCAGGGGTTGCCCTCCACGGCGAGCGGCTTCAGCGTATCGATAATCGCCTGCGGCGCGAGCATGTCAAACTCCAGCGCGACGCGGCGCACGGTGGCGAGGTCACGATATGGCTGCGCGACATCACTATCGGCGGCGATGGCGGCATAGAGGCGCGCGGCCTTGGCGGCATCACCTTGCCGTGCGGTTACTCCGGCTTCGGTCAACAACCCGACCGCCCGATAGCCCGGTTGACCGGCACCTTTCAGCGTACCGACCGTTGCGGGATCGGGCGTCCGCCCGGCCGCTGCCGAGCGCAGCGCCTCCTGCGCCTTTTCCGCAACCTCGCCCGAAACCTGCTTGCTGTGATGATCCCACCACAGCCATGCGCCAAAAGCCGCCAGGCCGATCACGACTGCAACGACGATCCAGCGACCAAACCTCTGCCACACGCCTAGCAGCCGGTCCTGCCGGACGGCTTCGTCCACCTCGCGCAGGAAGGCTTCGTTTACGGGCGGCGTTTCAGCCAAGGCAAATCTCCAGAGTATCAGGCCCGTTTCGGGCGAGAGTGCGCGGACCTTAGCGGCCAAACCGCCCCAGACAAGTCACTTTTTCGGCTGATAGGTCTGCTCCTGGCCCGGAAAGGCGCGGGCGCGCACCTCGGCGGCATAGGTCGCTGCCGTTTCCGAGATCAGCGTGGCCATGTCGGCATAGCGCTTGACGAAGCGGGGCACGCGCTCGAACAGGCCCAGCATATCCTCCGCCACCAGCACCTGCCCATCGCACTGCGCCGACGCGCCGATACCGATCGTGGGAATGGCCAGCGCCTGCGTCAGCGCAATCGCGATCGGTTCGACGACCCCTTCCACCACCACGGCGAATGCCCCCGCATCGGCCACGGCCTTTCCATCGCGCAGGATCTTGTTCTCCTCGGCCGCGCTGCGCCCCCGCGCGCCATAGCCTCCCAGCATATTCACAGCCTGCGGCGTCAGGCCGACATGCGCACAGACGGGGATGCCCCGCTGCGTCAGGAACGCAATGGTTTCGGCCATGGCCTCGCCGCCCTCCAGCTTCACGCCCGCGCAGCCCGTCTCCTTGAGGATGCGCGCCGCGCTCTTGAAGGCCTGCTGCGGCGAGCCCTCATAGCTGCCAAACGGCATGTCGACGAGCACGACGCTGTGATAGCTCCCGCGCACCACCGCCGCGCCATGCGCGCACATCATGTCGAGGCTCACCGGCACGGTGGACGGCAGGCCATAGATCACCTGCCCCAGCGAATCACCCACCAGCAGCATGTCGCAGTGCGGATCGAGCAGTTGTGCCTGCCGCGCGGTATAGGCGGTGAGCATGACCAGCGGCTCGGCAGTCTTCCCCTCTACCTTGCGCTGCTGGATCGCGGGCACGGTGAGTCGTCGCAGGGGCGACGGCGTCGGGTTGGCGCGGCTGGTGGCGGTGTCTAGCGTGAATGTGGTGGACATGCGGGCGTTCTAGCCCTTCTACGGGCCGAGGGCCAGCCCCCGCAGGTCACCCGTTGGCCGGATCGTCGACCAATGCCGGTATGTCCTCCGCAAGGCTGATGCCGTCAAGCACCTTTGCCGTCTCGTCCCGCACCAACAGCATGATGCGGTGCAGGCGGCATTCCTCCTCGGGTAGGCAGTTCTTGCATTGCTCGTGCGCGAAGCGGCTGGCGCACGGGGTAAGGGCGACGGAGCCGCGCGTCAGCCGCACAATGTCGCCATAGCTGATGTCGACCGGCGGCAGCGCGAGCCAATAGCCGCCATCCCGCCCGCGCTGCGTATCGACCAGCCCTTCGCGCGACATTTCGGAAAGGATCACCGTCAGAAACTTGGCGGGAATCTTCTGCGTCTCGGAAATGTCGGTGAGCGGGATTGGCCCCTCACCATATTTGTCGGCCAGATGCTGGAGCGCGCGGATGGCGTAGCGGGTCTTTTGCGAGAGCATGGATCAGACAATTGCCTGCCTGACAAAGAATTTCAACCATTCAACTCAGGAAAAGGCAGCTTCATAGATTTCTGGCTTGAATCCGACGATCCTCTTGTCGCCCAGATCAAGCACCGGGCGCTTGATCACAGACGGGTTGGCCAGCATCAGCGCAATCGCCTTTTCCGCGTCCAGGCCCTGCTTGTCCGCCTCGGGCAGCGCGCGGAAGGTCGTACCAGCGCGGTTGAGCAGCACTTCCCAACCCAATTCTTCCACCCAGCTGCGCAGCCTGTCCGGATCGACTCCCTGCTTTTTGTAATCGTGAAACACATGCTCGATCCCCCGCCCGGCAAGCCATGCCCGCGCCTTTTTCACGGTGTCGCAGTCGGGAATTCCATAAACTACGGGTGAAGCGGGCATATACGGCCTCTCGCGCTGGAAGATGTCGCCGCCCCAATGCCATGGCGCGCGCTGGGGAGGCAAGCTCTAGGACCAAAGTATAGCCCGCAGCAATTGTCAGCGGGGAATCCTGCTGCTAGGGCTTTGATATGGATCATTGCACCACCTGCGTTGTCCGCAATCGCGCGATTTGTTCCGCGTTGGAGATGGACGAAATCAGCCTGCTGGGCAAAATGGGCCGCCACCACAAGCTGGTAGCGGGCCAGACACTTCTCTGGGAAGGCGAGGATTCGCTGTTGGTCGCCAATGTGATCGAGGGCGTGCTCAAGCTGTCGACATCGCTCAGCGACGGGCGCGAGCAGATCGTCGGCGTGGTGTATCCGTCGGATTTCATCGGTCGGCCGTTCGGCACTCGCGTACAGCATAATGTCACAGCGCTCACCGACGCGCATGTCTGCACCTTTTCCAGCTCTGACTTCGACAGGTTCGCGCAGACTCATCCGCAGCTTGAGCACAAGCTGCTGGAACGCACGCTGACAGAGCTGGACCGCACCCGGCGCTGGCTGCTGCTGCTGGGCCGCATGACCGCATCGGAAAAGCTCGCGCATTTCCTGCTCGATATGTCGCAGCGGCTGGTGCGGCCGGATTGCGCCAACGACGGACCGATCGACGGGTTTGACCTGCCGTTCGGGCGCCAGCAAATCGCTGACATTCTCGGCCTCACGATCGAAACGGTGAGCCGCCGCCTCAATGATTTCAAGGCGCAGGGCATGATCGCGGTTCCTTCGCGCCGGCGAATCGAAATACTGAACCGCGAGGCGCTGGAAGACATCGCCGAAGCGGCCTGACCCCCCGCCCGCCCCTGTATCACGCGCAATTTGCAACATTATATTGGCGGACGGCGGTTCTTGACCCGCATCAAGGAACGCCCCCTGCTTATAGCCTAACCCCCGCTTATCAGACTGGCCGCAAAAGGCGCAAACGCGCTCGCACGGCCAGCAAAGCGGGGAAGCACCATGGAATCATTAGTGATGCGGGCGGGCGGGTGGCTGCTGGTAGCCGTACTCGCCTTTTTTGCACTGGCCTTCAGTGCCGACAGCGGTTTTGCCATTCATATGGGCATCGTGATGCTCGCAGCGCTCATCACCCTGTGGGCGACAATGCGCGGAGCGGACTATGCCGGTATTGCGCGCGGGTCGCTGCGGACCGGCGCGGATCAGAGCCGGTATGATGACGATCCCATTCGCTGGGGTGTGATCGCCACCGTTTTCTGGGGCCTGGCGGGCTTCCTTGTCGGCCTCTACATCGCGCTGCAACTCGCATTCCCGGTGCTGAACCTCGGGCTTGAGTGGACGACCTTCGGCCGCCTGCGCCCGCTGCACACCTCGGCGGTGATTTTCGCGTTCGGCGGCAATGCATTGATCGCGACGAGCTTCTATATCGTGCAGCGCACCTGCCGCGCGCGCCTCGCCTTCCCGGGCCTCGCCCGCTTCGTGTTCTGGGGCTACCAACTGTTCATCGTCCTCGCTGCGACCGGCTATCTGCTCGGCATCACCGAAGGCAAGGAATATGCCGAGCCGGAATGGTATATCGATCTGTGGTTGACCATCGTGTGGGTCAGCTACCTTGCGGTGTTCGTCGGCACGATCGTGAAGCGCAGCGAACCGCACATCTATGTGGCGAACTGGTTCTTCCTCAGCTTCATCATCACCGTGGCGATGCTCCACCTCGTCAACAACCTCTCACTGCCGGTGAGCTTCCTCGGCGCCAAGAGCTACGCCGCGTTTTCAGGGGTGCAGGATGCGCTGACGCAGTGGTGGTATGGGCATAACGCGGTCGGTTTCTTCCTGACGGCGGGCTTCCTCGCCATGATGTATTATTTTGTGCCCAAGCAGGCCGAGCGGCCGATCTACAGCTATCGGCTCTCGATCATCCACTTCTGGTCGCTGATCTTCCTCTACATCTGGGCGGGTCCGCACCACCTGCAATATACCGCGCTGCCGGACTGGGCGCAGACACTGGGCATGGTGTTCTCCGTGATGCTGTGGATGCCGAGCTGGGGTGGCATGATCAACGGCCTGATGACCCTGAACGGCGCGTGGGACAAGATCCGCACCGATCCCATCATCCGCATGATGGTGATGGCGCTCGCCTTCTACGGCATGAGCACGTTCGAGGGGCCGATGATGAGCATCAAGTCGGTCAACAGCCTGTCGCACTATACCGACTGGACGATCGGCCATGTTCACTCCGGCGCGCTGGGCTGGAACGGCATGATCACCTTCGCCGCGCTCTACTACCTCACGCCGCGCCTGTGGAACCGCCAGCGCCTCTATTCCTTGCGCATGGTCAACTGGCACTTCTGGCTCTCCACCGTCGGCATCGTGCTCTATGCGGCATCCATGTGGGTCGCGGGCATCATGCAGGGCCTGATGTGGCGCGAATATGGGGCTGACGGATACCTCGTCTATTCTTTCGCCGAAGTCGTCGCCGCCATGTTCCCGATGTACCTCATCCGCGCGGCGGGTGGCGTGCTCTACCTCAGCGGCGCGCTGGTGATGGCATACAACGTCTGGATGACCATCGCCGGGCATATGCGCACCGAAAAGCCGATGACCGAAACCCCCTATAACGAGGCTGCGGACCGCCCCCTGGTCCCGGTCGCCGCGGAGTAAAGCGCCATGAGCACACTTGCACACAAGCACAAGACGCTGGAGCGCAATGTCAGTCTGCTCGGCCTGTTCGCCTTCCTCGCCGTGATTGTCGGCGGGCTGGTGGAGATCGTGCCCTTGTTCTGGGTAAAGACCACGGTCGAAAAGGTGGAGGGCATGCGCCCCTACACCCCGCTGGAGCTGGCCGGGCGCAACATCTACATCCGCGAGGGTTGCTATGTCTGCCACAGCCAGATGATCCGCCCCTTCCGCGACGAGGTCGAGCGCTATGGGCATTACAGCCTGGCCGCGGAAAGCATGTACGACCATCCGTTCCAGTGGGGCAGCAAGCGCACCGGGCCGGACCTCGCCCGCGTCGGCGGCAAATATTCCGACGAATGGCATGTGCAGCACCTCGTCGATCCGCGCAGCGTGGTGCCCGAGTCGATCATGCCGCCCTATGCCTTCCTGAAGGACCGGCCGCTCAACGCCGGCGACATGACCGGGCACCTTACCGCCCTGTCCCGCGTCGGCGTGCCATACAGCAAGGAGGCGATTGCGGCTGCGAACGCGGACCTCCTCGCGCAGGCCGATCCTGAGGCAGACAGCGCAGAACTGCTCAAGCGCTATCCCAAGGCGCAGGCGCGCGATTATGACGGCGATCCCAAGACGCTGACCGAGATGGACGCGCTCGTCGCCTATCTCCAGATGCTCGGCACTTTGGTCGATTTCCGCGCCGCCGCAGGGCAGGAGCAGCCGCGATGAGCGACTATGACGCCCTGCGCCACTTTGCCGACAGCTGGGGGCTGGTGTTCATGGGAATCACCTTTCTGATCCTCGCAGCCTGGCCCTTCCTTCCCGGCTCGCGCGACCGCAACCGCGCCGCCGCCCATATGATCTTCGATGAGGAGCACGACGATGGCTGACAACAAGCGCATCGACCACCCGACCGGCACCGAGACCGTCGGCCACGAATGGGACGGCATCGAGGAGCTGAACACCCCATTGCCGCGCTGGTGGCTGTGGACCTTCTACGCGACCGTCGCCTTCGCGATCGGTTATTGCGTGGTGTACCCCACCGTCCCCTCGGCCAACGGCGCACCGGGCGGCAACCTCAAATGGTCGAGCCGTGAGGAACTGGAAAAGACGCTGGCGGCCCGGCAGGCGGAACTGAAACCGATTCACGCCGCCCTCGCCGCGACCGACATTTCCGCCCTCCCTGGCAAGCCGGAGCTGATGCAACAGGCGATTGCGGGTGGCGCTGCGGCGTTCAAGGTGCATTGCGTGCAATGCCATGGCTCCGGCGCGGCGGGTGCCAAGGGTTATCCCAACCTCAATGACGACGACTGGCTATGGGGCGGCGACCTCGCCACTCTCGAGAAAACCATTGCCGACGGCATCCGCCAGCCGGAGCATGACGCCACCCGCTTCTCGCAGATGCCCGCCTTCGGGCGCGACGGCATCCTCCAGCCCACGCAGGTGGACGACGTCACCTCCTATGTTCGCACCCTGTCGCGTCAGGAGGGGATGAGCGCATCGGCGCGGCGCGGCCAAGCCTTGTTCGCGGCCAACTGCGCCGTGTGCCACGGGCCGGACGGCACCGGGATGCGCAGCCAGGGCGCGCCCAATCTGACGGACGGGATATGGCTCTATGGCGGAGACCGCGACACGATCCGCCAGACGATCACCAACAGCCGCTATGGCGTGATGCCCGCCTGGAACCTCCACCTCGATACGGTGACGATCCGCATGCTGGCCGCCTATGTCCATTCGCTCGGTGGTGGCGAGGCGGCTCCCGCCCCGGCCCCGGCAGACGCAACGGCAGCGGCTGCTCCCGCGGAAGCAGCCAATGGCGGAGGCTGACCCGGATATTACCGACTCGCCTCTGGGCCAGTACCAGAAGCGCAAGAGCGTGTTCCCCAAGGCGGTGGACGGTACGTTCCGCCGCCTGAAATGGGCGATCATGGTCGTCACGCTGACGATCTATTACGTCACGCCTTGGCTGCGGTGGGACCGCGGACCTTATGCGCCCGATCAGGCGGTGCTGGTAGACCTCGCCCACCGCCGCTTCTTCATGTTCGATATCGAAATCTGGCCGCATGAATTCTATTTCGTGGCCGGGCTGCTGGTGATGGCGGGGATAGGACTGTTCCTCGTCACATCCGCCGTGGGGCGGGCATGGTGCGGCTATGCCTGCCCCCAAACGGTGTGGACGGACCTGTTCCAGCATATCGAGCGCGCGGTGGATGGAGACCGCAACGCCGCGATCCGCCTGCAAAACGCGCCTTGGGGGCCATCCAAGATCGCGCGGCGCCTGCTCAAATGGAGCATCTGGCTCGCCGTCTCGATGGGCACCGGCGGCGCGTGGATCTTCTACTTTGCGGATGCGCCGACGCTGATGCACGACTTCCTGCACGGCACCGCCGCGCCCGTCGCCTATATGACCGTCTTCGTGCTGACGATGACCACATTCATCTTCGGCGGCTTCATGCGCGAGCAGGTGTGCATCTATATGTGCCCGTGGCCGCGTATCCAGACGGCGATGATGGACGAGAAGTCGCTGCTCGTCACCTATCGCCACTGGCGCGGCGAACCGCGCGGCAGTCTCAAGTACGCGCAAGCCCATCCCGGCGCGATAGGCGACTGTATCGATTGCAACCAGTGCGTCGCCGTCTGCCCCACCGGCATCGATATCCGCCAGGGGCCGCAGATCGGCTGCATCACCTGCGCCTTGTGCATCGACGCCTGCGACACGGTGATGGCACAGGTCGGGCGGCCACGCGGCCTGATCGACTACGTGACCTTCGAAGACGCGACTAAAGAGCAAGCGGGCCAGCCGACGACGCCGGTCCTGAAGACGTTGTTCCGCCCGCGCACGCTCGCCTATTTCGCGATCTGGGGCGGCATCGGCCTTGCGCTGCTGTTCGCGCTCGGCAACCGCACCCGGCTCGACATCAGCGCCCAGCATGATCGCAATCCTCTGTTCGTACGCATGTCTGACGGATCGGTGCGCAACGCCTACACCGTCAAGCTGCGCAACATGGAGAGCCGCCCGCGCACCGTTCGTGTGCATATGGAAGGCGTGCCGCAGGCCAGCATGTGGCTGGGCGAGACCGGCAGCCGCGAGGCCGCCTCACGCACCTTCGAGGTAAAGCTGTCGCCGGACGCGGTGACCAAATTGCGGCTGTTCGTGGTGTCGCCTGCGGGCGATGGCAGCAGGCAGGAATTTGCGCTCGTCGTTCAGGCAAATGACGATGCAGCGCCGAGCGACCGGCATGATCTGGTGCTCGAACGCGGAGGAGAATGAGACGATGCAAAATCACAAGACAGCCCGGCGCTTCACCGGCCATCATATGGCGGCGATCCTCATCGGCTTTTTCGCGATCGTCATCGCGGTCAACGTCACCATGGCGCGCTATGCCACCAGCACCTTCGGCGGCACAGTGGTCGACAACAGCTATGTCGCCAGCCAAAAGTTCAACCGCTGGCTGGCCGAGGCACGGCGAGAGAAGGCGCTGGGCTGGGCAGTGTCCGCTCCCACGCGCGACGAAAGCAGCCACATCGTTCTCCGCGTGAAAGGCGCTGGCGGCGTACCGCTCGGCGGCGCGGGGCTGACGGTGCGGGCAGAGCATCCGCTCGGCCGCGCGCCAGAGCAGGCACTCCGCTTCATCGAGACCGCGCCCGGCACATATCGCAGCACCGGGGCCCTGCCCGAAGGCCGCTGGAAGCTGCGCATTCACATCATACGCGGTGCAGACACGCTCGACATCGCCGGGGAGGTGTACTGACATGAACCACCCGACGCACCCCACGGACTTCACCACGCCCGCCGGCCATCTGGAGGATAGCCGCTTTGCTGTGCCCGGCATGCGCTGCGCCGGGTGCATCTCGAAGCTCGAAAGCGGCATCGGCCTGCTGCCCGGCGTGGCGGCGGCGCGCGTCAATTTCTCCGCCAAGCAGCTCGCCGTCTCGCATGACGACAGCATAGACGACCGCGCGCTGATCGCGGAAATCGGCAAGCTCGGCTTCGATGCGCAGCCCTTGAGCGTCAATCCGCTCGGCACCGATCATGAGGAGCGCAGGCGGCTCACCCGCGCGCTCGGCGTTTCGGGCTTCGGCATGATGAACATCATGCTGCTTTCCGTCTCGATCTGGTCCGGCGCGGCGGACATCACGCGCGATCTGTTCCACTGGCTCTCCGCGATGATTGCGGTGCCGGTGGTGGCCTATGCAGGCCGCCCGTTTTTCAGCTCCGCGCTGATGGCGCTGCGCCACGGGCGGACCAACATGGACGTACCGATCTCGATCGGTGTCATCCTCGCCACAGGCATGAGCCTCTACGAAACCATGCTCGGCGGGCGCGAGGCCTATTTCGAGGGCGCGGTGATGCTGCTCTTCTTCCTGCTCGCCGGGCGCGTGCTCGATGCGATGATGCGGGACAGGGCGCGCGCCGGGATCGAGGCGCTGTTGCGCAATCAGGCGCCCGGAGCCATGGTCATCGGCGCGGATGGCGCGACCCGCTGGGTCAAGGCGGCGGACCTCAAGCCGGGCGAGCGGATGCTGGTGGCAGCGGGAGAAAACCTCGCTGCGGACGGCGTGATCGAGGACGGCAAAACGATGTGCGACCTCTCACTCATCAGCGGCGAGAGCGCGCCCCAGCGCCGCGCGGCGGGAGACACGGTGCTCGCAGGCTCGGTAAACCTCTCCGCCCCCGTCACCGTGCGCATCACCGCCGCCGGGCCGGATACGATCATCGCCGACATTGCCCGCCTGATGGACGAAGCGGGCCAGTCGCGCGGGCGCTATGTGCGCATCGCCGACCGCGCGGCGCGGCTTTATGCGCCTGCGGTCCACCTGCTGGCCGCCCTGTCCTGCGCGGGCTGGCTGATCGCTGGCGCGGGCTGGCATCAGGCGCTCACCATCGCCACCGCCGTGCTCATCATCACCTGCCCGTGCGCCCTCGGCCTTGCGGTGCCGGTGTCGCAGGTCGTGGCGGCAGACGCGCTGATGCGCCGCGGGATTTTGGTGAAGGACGGCAGCGCGCTCGAACGCTTCGCGAAGATCGACCGCGTGCTGTTGGACAAGACCGGTACTTTGACGCTGGGGCGCATGACCCCGCTCAACCTCGATGCGTTGACAGCGGAAGAACAATCCGTCGTGCTCGCGCTGGCGCAATCGAGCCGCCACCCGATTTCGCGCGCACTGCACAGCGCACTTTCTGCGCGCGGCGTGGTTGCCGCTGCTGTTGAGCAGATCGGTGAGGAACAGGGCGTCGGCGTTCACGGGCTGTGGCGCGGGCAGCGCGTGGCTCTGGAACGGCCGAGCGGCCAGATCGCTGCGACAGCGGCCTCCACCCGATTCGTGATCGGTTCGCGCCACGTGGACCTGAGCTTCGCCGATGCATTGCGCCCGGACGCGCTTGAAGCGGTCACCCGCCTGGGGCTGATCGACACGCCCGCCTCCATCATCTCTGGAGACCGGACGGAAGCCGTTGGCACGATCGCGCATCAGCTAGGCCTCACCGCGCAGGCGCGCGCCCTGCCGCAAGACAAGATCGCGGCAATCCGCCGCCTCCAGGCCGGCGGGCATCAGGTGCTCATGGTCGGTGACGGCCTCAACGACGGCCCGGCGCTGGCAGCGGCCAACGCCTCGCTTGCGCCCGGTTCGGCAACGGACATGGGCCAGCAGGCAGCGGACGCTGTGTTCACCGGCGAATCGCTCTCCGCCGTGCCGGTGATGATAGCAGCGGCGCGGCGCACGATGCGCGTGGTGAAGGAGAATTTCGGCCTCGCCATCGGCTATAATGTGCTCGCCGTGCCGCTGGCCATCGCGGGCGTCGTCACGCCGCTGATAGCGGCCATCGCCATGTCCACGTCCTCGGTCATCGTTATCGCCAACGCCCTGCGGCTCAAGAGGTGCGCACAATGAACGGCCTTCTCCTTCTCATTCCCGTTGCGCTGGGCCTTGGCCTCAGCGGGCTGGGCGCATTTCTGTGGGCCATGAACGATGGTCAGTTCGAAGACCCGGACGGCGCGGCCATGCGTATCCTGATCGACGATGAGGGAGGCAGGGATGTCAGCGCTTGAGGGCGTCGCCGCCTGTTCCGCCGCGCTGATGCTGGCGGCCACCCCGGTCACAGGCGCATGCAATGCGCGCATGATGGCGCTCTGCACCGGTGACGGGGAAACGCGCACGATGCTGGTGTGGGATGATGGGTCCGCGCCAACCGGACCTCAGCAGCAGCCGTCGCCAGGCAAGGCCTGCCATGCCTGCCTGCCGGACAAGCGCAAGCCGCAATCGGGGCAGCTCGACGACGATACCAATATATGAAAAGGCCGCCTTCCGGTGCTGGAAGGCAGCCGTTGGTTGTTCGCACTGCGTGCGTGATCGTCAGAAGCGATAGGTCACGCCAGCGCTCAGCACCCAGGGATCGAGCTTATGACGCGTGGACAGGGCTTCCACCCCTCCCGCCGTCAGCCAGTGTGCGACCGGGCGCACGAAATAGCGTTTGGCGTCGAGCGACAGACCGAAGCCATTCGCGCCTAGCGGCACATCGACGCCCGCCTGAAGCACCGCTCCGACCTTGTCGTCGATCTTCAGCTTCGGCGCGCCCAGTACCGTCGTCGTGGTGCCGGACTTCTCGCTGATGAAGATGAAATAGGTCGGCCCCGCGCCGATATAGGGCTTGATCGGGCCAAGCGGCATGTGCGCCTTCAGCGTGACGGTGGCGGGAAGGATCTTCACCGTGCGCACCAGGTTGGTGCCGGCCAGCGCGCCCGCGCCATTGATATGATGCGCCGTCAGGCAACAGATGGTCTCGACCGAGAAATTGGGCGAGAAGAAATATTCAACGGCGAGTGTCGGCACGACATTGTCGTTGGCGTAGGATTGGGTACCTGCCGGAGCGCCGACAGCGTTGCTGCGCACCTTGCTGATTTTTCCATCCGGCAGAACCGCCGTGCCGAGCAGCTTGATCTGCAGTTTGCCGGCGTCGTCTTGCGCGATCGTCTGCGCGGGTGCCGCCAGCATCGCCAGTGCCGCGATTGCCGACAAGCATTTGATTTTTCTGTCCATTTTTGCGTCTCCATACCTGTTCGATGGCCGGGCTGCTTCTCCCACGGTCCATGCCGCATGTGCAGCATTCTCGGTCTGCGGTCCTTGACCGGGCGCAAATCTCAATTTGATCTTGAGCAAGGAAAAAGCCATGGAAACGCGCGACGATAAGGCGCATGTGGACCCACTATCCGGAACTGCTGCAACGGGCCGTCCCCCGCTACACCAGCTACCCCACCGCCGCCGATTTCAACGACAGCGTCGGGCCGGATGCGGTGGCAGAGGCGCTCCGGCAGATCGACCAAAGCACTGCGCTCTCGCTCTATGTCCACATCCCGTTCTGCGAGGAGATTTGCTGGTACTGCGGCTGCAACACCGCAAGGGCCGGCAAGCAGTCCCGCCTCGCCGCCTACCTCGAAGCGCTCTACCGCGAGATCGAGATGGTATCCGGCCTGCTCGAAGGGCGCGGGCGGGTACGACGGATATCATTCGGCGGGGGTAGCCCCAATGCGCTCGATCCGCTCGATTTCGTGCGGCTGCTGGGCGACCTCACCGTCGCGTTCGGCGCCGAGGAGCCGCTAATCTCGCTTGAGCTGGACCCGCGCCGCTTGACGCCCGCCTGGCTTCGGGTGATAGAGGTGGCGCGCGTCTCGCGCGCAAGTCTCGGCGTGCAGACCTTCGATCCTGCCGTCCAGAAGGCGATTGGCCGCATCCAGCCGCTGGACGTGATCGCTGCCCTTACGCGGCGTCTGCGGTCTGCCGGCGTGCAGTCCCTGAACTTTGACCTCATGTATGGCCTGCCCGGGCAGGACCTCACTAGCATGGTAGATACGTTAGCACATGCGGCCGAAATGCAGCCCGATCGAATTGCGCTGTTCGGCTATGCGCATGTGCCGAACGCGATCGCGCGGCAGCGCCGGATCGAGGCCTCTGCCTTACCAGACGAGGCTGAGCGCTTCATGCTGGCCAATGTGGGGCACGATTATTTGGTGGCGCGGGGTTACCGGGCTGTCGGGTTCGACCATTTCGCCCTGCCGCACGATCCCATCGCTACGGCCGCCCGGACCAAGAACCTCAACAGAAACTTCCAGGGTTTCACAGATGACGACGCGGAGCATTTAATCGGCCTCGGTGCCTCCGCAATCAGTGAATTTCCTGACCTTTATGCCCAGAACGCCAAGAATGTCGGCTCCTATCGCACTGCTATCTCCGTAGGGGATCTGCCCGCAGAGCGCGGTGTCCGGCGTGACGCCGAGAGCCGGGCCTGCGGTGCGCTGATTCGCGACATCCTCTGCCATGGGGAGGCAGGCTTGCCCCATTACCTCACTCAGAGCCAAAGGGAGCAGCTAGATATGTTTGCCCAGCGCGGGCTACTGTCAACGTCCGCAGGTACTCTGCGCCTAAAGCCAACCGCCGCGCCCTACGCGCGTTCCATTGCCGCCATCTTTGACCCGCGGCTCGACACGCACAAACAGAGGTTCAGCGCGCCGGTTTAAAGGCCTCCGTCATGGTTAACGGCTTTTTAGGGATAAGCCGCAATAACCGCTCCCATGTATTTGGGGATGGACAATAGTGCTGATCGTGGAGCCGCGCCCGCCCCGCCGCATGCATGGAAGGGTGCGCCGCAATGAAAATGGAGCCGATTGTCCCGAAAGCCGCAGAGGCCCTCATCCCCAAGACCCTGCATTTCATTTGGGTGGGTGACGAAAGCAAGCGCCCGGATAATTGTATCGACACATGGCGGCGCCATAATCCCGCCTGGACCATAAAGGTCTGGGGCAACGCCGAACTGCATGGCCGGGAGTGGGTTAATGCCGCGCATATGATGGAAATGCACGGCCGTGAGCTGAACGGTGTTGCGGACATGATGCGCTGGGAAATCCTCTACGAAGAGGGCGGCGTGCTGATGGACGCGGACAGCATTTGCATGCGCCCTTTGGACGATGACCTGCTCGATTGCGAGGCCTTCGCTTGCTGGGAGAGCGAGATCGCTCGGCCTGGCCTCATTGCTGCGGGCTATTTCGGATGCAAGGCAGGCAACCCCTTCGTGGGTCAGATCATTCTCGATATTCAGAACGAACTGACCGTCATCAACGATATGGCATGGAAAACGGTAGGGCCACAACGCCTGACCGACAGCTATCGCAAATATGCCTATCACCCGCTGCGCATTTACCCGAGCCATTATTTCATACCCGAGCATTTCTCCGGTCTTGCCTATGATGGCGACGGAAAAATATACGCGCATCAGCTCTGGGGCAGCACCCGCCGCGCCTATGACGACATTCACTTGGCTGAGCTAGGCGGTGAAGCGTCTGAAGCCGTTGCTCCCGCACCCGCAGCGGAATCCCAGACCGCCGCTCCAGTCACTCAACCTGGAGCGACAGAGACCCAGCCACTTATGCGCTCGCCGCTCGAAGATGAGCACGAGTCTTATTTCGTTCAGCGCGTACCCGTAAGCAGCGACATATTGAGCCTCGGCCGAATGGATGTATTCGGCAAATTCTGTTCGGGCAAGCGCGTGATGCACGTCGGGTGCGCAGACTGGCCGATCACCAACCCTGCCACATCGCTGCATGTCGCGCTGGAGCCGCATTGCGGACAACTTGACGGGTTCGATATTCACGGCGAGGCCCTGGATGCATTGCGTCCCTACGTGCGGGGAGGCCTCTATTCGCGGATAGAAGATATCGGCGGCGAATATGATCTCGTTCTCGCGCCAGAGGTGATGGAGCATGTGCCCAGTGTGGAACAGTTCCTGGCCCAGCTCGATGCGATCGACGCGCCCTGTTACCTGATTTCGGTCCCGGACGCCTACCAGACCCGTGAGCGGCATTTCGATTATGTCCGCGCCAGCCAGACATTTGTGGAGGTGGTCCACCCGGATCACAACTGCTGGTACACACCGTATACCTTCGCCAACAGCATTGCCAAATACACCGGCTGGCGCATGGAGAAAATGTGGTTTTTCAATAGCATATCTTTGCTTGGCCTTTTCATCAAGCAGTGACATCTTGCGGCGCACGGCGCAACACGGGGGATTTATGGGCAGGCCGCTCGAAACTATATTCATGAATGCCAGACGCCTCGCCAAACGGGGTGAGTTCGATGCTGCCCAGCACCTGTACGAGGGCGTTCTGCTCGAGTTTCCCAAGAATCTTCGTGCCCAACAGGGACTGGAGTCTCTGCGGAGGGCCAAGGGCACGGCGATCGCTCTGGACGGCGCCCCGCCTCCGCATGAGACCGATCATTTTCTGGCGCTTCTGAACGCGGGCAACTTGGACGAAGCCTTTTCACGCGGGCAGACGCTGCTGCGCGACTATCCGCGATCGGTGTTGTTGCACGACGTGATAGGACAGATCCTTTATGCCCGCCGGGACCTTCGAGCAGCCGCAGAGAGCTTCCGTAACGCCATCGCCGTGAGATCCGATTGTGCCGAGGTGCACTATAATCTGGCGCGTGTGCTACAGGAACTTGGCGAGGATGAGGAGGCCGCTGTTAGCTATGAAGCTGCTATCGCGCATAAGCCCGACTACGCTGACGCCTACAACAATCTTGGCGCGCTATATCATGCCATGGGCGACAATCGGCGTGCGATCGCGAACCTGCAAAATGCGATCAAGCTGAGGCCGGACTATGCCGATGCATACAACAATCTTGGCAATGCCTTCCGCGACATCGGCAACAATGCATCCGCCGCGGCTTATTACCGGCAGGTGCTGGACTTTCAGCCCACCCACGCCAAGGCGCATTATAATCTCGGGTTGATACTTCATTCACAGAACAAGGTAGGCGAGGCGATTATGGCTCTTGAGCGCGCCATACTGCATGATCCCACCTCCGGCGCTCCGCATCGTGAAATGGCGAAGCTGATGCTGGAGTTCGATCTGCGCGAGGACGCCATAGCTTCGACCGAGCGCGCACTGGCAATCGACCCGGAAGACTCGGTCGCGCGCTCGGTGAAGTTGCATCAACTCGGGCATATCTGTGATTGGGACAGGATCGAGCAAGACAGGGATCTAATTGCTGGTCTGGGAATTGGCGTCGGCACAGTCGAGCCTTGGGCTATGCTATCGCTCGAGGACGCGCCACAGCGGCACCGCCAGCGCTCTGAACTGGCAGTGGTTTCGCGCTTCAGGAAGGCCGAGCGTCGTATTTTCTCTGCCCCGGCCGGACGCCCCCAGCGCTTAAAGATCGGCTATTTCACGTCCGATATCTATTACCACGCCACCATGTTCCTGCTCGGTAGGATGGTGGAGCTTCATGACCGCGACCGGTTCGAGGTGCATGCCTTTTCCTATGGCGATGAAGACAGCAGCGCCTATCACCACCTGTTTGATCGCTTTCATGATGTGCACAAGATGAAGGACGATGAGATTGCGGCGCTGGCGCGCAAGGCAGGGCTGGACATCGCGATTGATCTTAAGGGCTATACCAAGGGCGGTCGTCTCGGCATTCTCGCATATGGCGCAGCACCGGTTCAGATAAGCTATCTCGGTTATCCTGGCACTAGTGGCGCGTCGTTCGTCGATTACATGATCGCGGACAGGATCGTCATTCCCGATGCCGAACGCCCGCATTATTCGGAGAGCATCATCCACCTGCCGCATAGCTATCAGGTCAACGACAATCGCCGGCAAATCTCTTCGCGCGTGTTTACCCGTGCTGACATGGGCTTGCCGAATGAGGCCCTTGTCTTCGCCTGCTTCAACAACACATACAAGATTACAGCTGAGGAATATGATATCTGGATGCGCCTGCTGACTAAGGTAGAAGGCAGCGTGCTATGGCTTTACAAGGCCAATCATTGGGCCGAGGCCAATCTGCGCAAGGAAGCCGAGAAGCGCGGGGTCAACCCCGCCCGCATTATCTTCGCTGACGGTCTGCCCGTGGAGGCCCATCTGGCGCGCCAGCATCTGGCCGATCTGTTCCTAGATACCTTCAACGTGAATGCGCACACTACGGCAAGCGACGCCCTTTGGGGAGGACTGCCCGTGCTGACACGAATGGGCAGGAGTTTCGCCGCACGGGTGGCGGGAAGCCTGCTTCACGCCATCGGGCTGCCGGAGCTGGCCGTGGAAACTTCGGAGGCCTATGAAGCCAAGGCGCTCGAACTCGCCACCAACCCCGCAAAGCTTGCGGAGCTAAGGAGAGGGCTCGCGACCAACAGGTTGACCACCCCACTGTTCGATACGGAACGGTTTGTGCGCAATATTGAGGCTGGCTATGACGCCGCTTACGATCGCTTCCTGAACGGCCGGGCTCCAGCGGACATCACTGTGCCCGTTTAGTGTCTTCTTGCGGAGACGGCCATCAACGCAAAAAGCCGCCCCGAGGGAGCGGCTTTTTGCAAATGTCGGCTTGTTGTGGTGGTTGCGGGAGCAGGATTTGAACCTGCGACCTTCAGGTTATGAGCCTGACGAGCTACCGGGCTGCTCCATCCCGCGTCAACCAGCTGACGACAGGCAAAGCCCGCCTGGTCGTCAGACAAAAAAAAGCGGCCCATTGGCCGCCTTTGAAATTTGTGAATGGGTTTTGCCAGATTATCTGCTCATGCGCCGGCTTCAATGCCTGGCGACGACCTACTCTTCCAGTGCTTGAGCAATAGTACCATCGGCGCGGTCAGGTTTCACGGTCGAGTTCGGGATGGGATCGGGTGGGTCACTGACGCTATGGTCACCAAGCAATGAAGCCGGCGCATAAGCGGAAAATCGGGTTTTTAATCGATGCACTTTACTGAAGTAACTTACCATATCGGGCTGCGAACAATCATCCGAACCACAATGTCAGCAAGCCTGTGCTGTCATTGATGGTGGGACAATCAAGCGCGAAAAGAGCTATTAGGACCGGTTAGCTTCATGCGTTACCGCACTTCCACATCCGGCCTATCAACGTGGTGGTCTTCCACGGCTCGATGAAATCTTATCTTGAGGGAGGCTTCCCGCTTAGATGCTTTCAGCGGTTATCCCGTCCATACATAGCTACCCTGCTGCGCGGCTGGCGCCACGACAGGTACACCAGAGGTATGTTCAACCCGGTCCTCTCGTACTAGGGTCAACTCCTCTCAAATTTCGACGCCCACGGCAGATAGGGACCAAACTGTCTCGCGACGTTCTGAACCCAGCTCACGTACCACTTTAATTGGCGAACAGCCAAACCCTTGGGACCTGCTCCAGCCCCAGGATGTGATGAGCCGACATCGAGGTGCCAAACGACGCCGTCGATATGGACTCTTGGGCGTCATCAGCCTGTTATCCCCGGCGTACCTTTTATCCGTTGAGCGATGGCCCTTCCACGAGGGACCACCGGATCACTATGACCGACTTTCGTCTCTGCTCGACTTGTCAGTCTCGCAGTCAGGCGGGCTTATGCCATTGCACTCTAACAGACGGTTTCCAACCGTCCTGAGCCCACCATCGCGCGCCTCCGTTACTCTTTAGGAGGCGACCGCCCCAGTCAAACTACCC
>CAZEHR010000016.1:0-74254 GCA_964512265.1 uncultured Sphingobium sp.
CTTTTGGACGCCGATTACCCCAATACAGGGGTCAATCTTGCATGCCGGTTCACACAGACAAGATATTCGTTTTGTTCGAGGGTGCTTTTGGAGGAGGTAAAAGCGACCTCTGCGCCTACAGGGTACCGCAGGCGTTTGCTATCGTCAGTGGCGGCCTCAAGGATGGCGTTGGCTACATCCTTGTCGGTCATGGGCGGATAGCCCAGATCGTTGCTGTAATAAGCCATCATGTGATCGACTAGCGGCCGATAGGGGGAGGGGATGTCGATGCCCTCGGAGTTTTTGAAAACAGAGTCCACGAAACCGGTCGTGGGCGCAAAGCCCGGCACGACCAGCCTTACGGTCACGCCCTGCGTTTCCAGTTCATACATAAGGGATTCTGTGAACCCTTCGACCGCCCATTTGCTCGCGGCATAGGAGGTCATCAGCGGATCGGGCACGATGACCGCGCCTGAGCTGACATTGACGATGGTTCCACGCGTTTTCCGCAAATAGGGCAGGGCGAGGCGGCATGCCTCCATCACGCCAAACAGGTTGACCTCGAACAGTTGCCGCGCTTTTTCGACAGGCGTGCTCTCAAAAATGGAAAACAAGCCCAGGCCAGCGTTGTTGACGAGGCAGTCGATGCCGCCGAACCGCTCTACCGTCGCCGACAGTGCGCTGGCAATCGAGCTTGCGTCTGTGATATCCAGCGGAAGCACCAGCATGCCTTCGGGTGGCGATGGCCAGCGGCCCGGATCGCGCATCGTCGCGACCACATTCCAGCCCGCCTCGTGAAAAGTCTCTGCCGCTGCCCGCCCAAACCCCGATGAACAACCCGTTATCAATACAGTCTTCGGCATCGCAGTAAGTCTCCTCAGCGGCTCTGATATTTGGTAAGTGACATATATGACGAAAAATCATCTTGTGAGTCAATACGCCGAATGCTAAGGTCAACAGCAGAAAATGCCGTTCGGTTTTCCGGATGTTTCCGATAATTACAAGCCTTCGATCAAAGCAGAGCAAGATCAGGTCGGGATTTGCGGGAGGGACCATGAACAGACTTTCGGGGAAGGTCGCCATAATATCCGGCGCGGCTAGCGGACAAGGCGCCGAAGAGGCCCGGTTGTTCATTCAGGAGGGAGCGAAAGTAGTCCTTACTGACTTGAATGAGGCCGATGGTCAGGCTCTTGCCGACCAGCTCGGGGGGGCTGCATTATTTGTTCTCCACGATGTTTCGAGCGAAGAATCTTGGCAGCAAGTCGTCCAAAAAGCATGCGACCGGTTTGGAAAGGTAGATATTCTGGTGAATAATGCCGGAGTCTATCGTCAGCAGACTTTGCAGGACTCCGATGTCGCCCTCATGGACCTGCACTACCGCATTAATGTTCTCGGTCCCTTCATGGGTATGAAGGCGGTTTGCCCGATCATGAGGCAGGGCGGTGGGGGTTCGATCATCAACATTGCATCGGTAGCGGGTATGCGCGGATTGCCGGGCATATTTGCCTATGCCAGTTCCAAATGGTCGCTGAGAGGGATGAGCAAATGTGCCGCTATGGACCTTGCTCAAGACAAAATCCGGGTCAATGCCGTCCTGCCCGGTCTTATAGACACGCCCATGCTTGCAGGGAACACACGCGAGTATCTTGATGCCGTTTCGCAGAGCGTTCCCATGAAACGGCTGGGCGCGCCTGACGAAGTGGCAAACGCCGTACTCTATCTGGCCTCCGACGAAGCAGCTTATGTGACGGGGGCCGAGATCACCGTCTGTGGTGGAGTGGGCGTCTAGCGGGCCGATGCTCTGGAAGCGGAGGAAGCTCCTATGGGTTGTCGTCGTCCAGCAAGAGCAGATATTTGTCCCCGGTTCGCTTCTGGGACAGCCCGGCCAAAATTTCGGGATTCAGCATATCCGTTAAACGGATTTCCCGGGAGAACGTGCTCGCGAACGTCGAATTATAGGCTTGCGCGATGCGGGATAGCAGTGCCGCCTTGCGATCCGGCCCTATCTTTCTCAGAAAATGTGTAACAAGGAAGGCGCTAACTGACCAAGCATAGCTGTAGCTCCGGTCGAGAGAGGTTTTTTCCAGATCGAGCGATCCATAAATGTAAACCTGCTTCAGCACGTCTGTTCCATAGAGGCTGTATCCTGAACTAAAGCGCAGTTCGGAAGTCTCCATGGCATGCAGGATCGTATTCGCCATCTGGCCGCCGCCTATGGCGTCGAATGCAATAGTCGCCCTGGTTTCTCCAATGGCGTGGTTCAATTGATGCTTGAAGTCTGCGGCAGTGCTATCCACGACATGATGCGCGCCGATTTCTTTTAGCAGAGCGACCTGATGTTCTCCACGGACTATATTGACAAGATCGATCCCGTCCTCCCCACATATCCTGATCAGCATTTGACCGAGATTGGATGCGGCGGCGGTGTGAACAAGAGCGCGATGCCCTTCCATCCGCATGGTCTCGACCATTGCGAGGGCAGTCAGCGGGTTGACTATAAGGGCAGCCCTTTCCGCCGGTTTGGCATCGGAGGGAACGATCAGGCAGTCGCACGCCGCAATGGTGCGGTAGCGTGCGAACATGGCGCCGCCAAAGATCGCGACCTTCTTTCCAATCATGTGACGGACATCCGACCCCGCCTCGACCACGGTTCCCGTGCCCTCGTTGCCTATCGGCAGAGCGAGGCCGATGCGCCGCTCGAACGGCTTTACCCTGCTGTTAAGGAGGTTTGCCGTCATCCGTGCATCGAGTCCGCTGCCGGAAGCGCGGGCGGTGGTAAGATCCGCCGATGCGAGCAGCAGGCCGATGTCGGAAGGGTTGATAGGTGCGGCTTCCATCCGAACACGGACTTCGCCCGGTGCAAGAAAGGGATTAGGCGCAGTCTCCAGGTATAGCTGGAGCGTAGAATCCGCCCGTACCTCGGAACGAAGGATCACATTGCTATCGTGGGAACTCATATTCCGATCTCCGGTTTACAGGCGCGCCGCACGGCAGCGTTGCGCAGAGGCAGGCCCCGGAAGCCGCTACGGCATTCGGGCGGCGCATGTGTTTTGTGTTCGAATGCCTTCAGCCTGACGCGATTGTCACGCCGCCGTCAACCACCAGAGTGGCACCGACCACATAGTCGCCCCCGCGGGCGGCGAGATAGAGCGCGGCTGCCTGCATATCCTCATCGGTCCCGATGCGGCGCGCAGGTATGAGCGGCAGCACGGACTCGACGTCGTCGCGCGCTGCCCGGTTTAGCTCGGAGGCGAAAGCGCCTGGAGCGATCGCGGATACGCAAATATTATCCTTGATCAGCCGCTCTGCCATTTTGCGAGTCAGATGAAGTAGGCCCGCCTTGCTCGCCTGATAGGAAAAAGTTTCGTTCGCGTTGACCCGCAATCCGTCAACAGACGCGATGTTGATGACTTTGGCGGGGCGTTTTGCCGCAGCTGCGCGCAGGGCGGGGAGCATCGCCTGCGTCAGGAAGAAGGGGCTGCGCAGATTGAGATTGAGTACCTTGTCCCAGCCTTCTTCTGGGAAGCTGTCGACAGGGGCGCCCCATGCCGCGCCCGCATTGTTTACGAGAATGTCGAGCTTGTCTTCGCATGCGAGGAAAGAGGCAGTCAGTGCCTTGCACCCTTCCACTGTGGAGACATCTTGGGGCAAGGAATGGCATATGCCGCCTTCCTCGTTGATCGCAAGCGCGGCTTGATTGCAGGCGTCGGTCTTGCGCGAGGAAATATAGACTCTTGCACCTTGTTGAGCGAAGGCTCTGGCAATCATCAGGCCTATGCCGCGCGATCCGCCGGTGACGAGCGCAACCCGCCCGTCCAGGTTGAAAAGATGGGAAAGGGGCATGCTTTCTCTCAGTTAGCCTGGGGCGCCGACATGGTCTCTTCGACAAGGCGTTCGGCCTTTTCATATGGGGACCAGAACAGATCGACGTTTACCCGGCCTTTCTTGACGACAATGCCTCGGGGATTGGAAAACTCGCGAAAGCCATCCTCGCCATGATGGCGCCCCATGCCACTATTGCCGATTCCGCCGAATCCCAGTGAAGGCAAGCCACCCTGAATGGCACAGAGATTGACAGCCGCGCCGCCGGTCGTGGTTTCGTCCAACACTTTGTTGATCAACGCGTCGTCATCACCGAAAACATAAACGGCGAGTGGACGTTCGCCAGCATTGATGGTCTCAATCGCGCTTCCCAGATCATCATAGGGGATGATCGGCATAATCGGACCGAAGATTTCCTCCTGCATGATTGCGGTATTGGCCGGCGGGTCAATTACCAGATGCATCGGCATGCGTCGGGTAACGGGGTCAATTTCCGGCGCATCTTCGAGTGGAACTACCGGAGCAAGAGTTTTCGCCTCATCGAGCATCCGCGACAGGCGTGTCAAATGACGATCGGAAATAATGCCTGTGCATTCGGTAGTCCTGGCGTAGTTGGGAGCTGCCTCAGTCATGAAATCGCGCGCAAACTCCGTGAATGCCGCGACATCGTCTCGCGGCACGAAAACATGGTCCACCGAGATGCACATCTGGCCATTTTTGATGATTTTAGTCCCCATCACGGTGCCGACATGCTGGCGCGTTACTGATCCTGGCGTCATAATCGTCGGGCATTTCCCGCCCAGCTCCAGCGTCACGGGGGTGAGATTAGCGGAAGCTGCCGCCATGATTTCCCGCCCGACATTGGGGCTGCCGGTATAAAGGAGATGGTCAAAGGGAAGCTGCGAAAATTTGCGTGCAAGGGCGAGGCCGCCCACGGCGACATAAGCGACATCTGGCGTAAAGAACTCACCAATCATGGTTCTGAGCAATTCCGCGCTCGCCGGAGTATAGTCTGAGGGCTTGATCATCACGCGGTTGCCGGCGGCAAACATGTCGACCATCGGCCCAAGCGCGATGTCGAACGGGAAGTTCCATGGCACGATATTGCCTACCACCCCTTTGGCCTGCGGTTGAATATAGACCTCGGAATTTCCCATCAGTGCTTCATCGGCATGGCGCGGCTGAGGCTTCATCCACTCGTCGACATGGTCAAGCGCATATTGGGCGCGGCCGAGAATACCCAGCATCTCGATCAGATCCGATGCGCCCTTGGGATGAGAACCAAAATCTGATGCCAGCGCATCGTGAATGGCGTGGCGATGCGCACGGACCATTTCCATCACCGTCCGGATACGGGCCTTTCGCGTCTCCGCCGAGGGTGCTCGATCCTGCGCAAACCCCCTTTTCTGCGCTGAGAAGGCTGTGTTCAGTTCGGCGATCGCGGTCTCGTCCGAAACAGCAGAATCATTTTCAATAAGCGCCATGGTCAGTCTTCCTCTGTCCTGCCGCCTGCGCCGCAGGTCGGACTTTCTTGCCGCAGGTCAATGCCGCAGGGATGTGGTCCGTTTTCACCGGATGTTTACTGTTGGCTAACATGCGCATGCGGGAGTAAGCTACATAGTCTTTTGTTCAGTTTGTAATTCTGATAAATGACGAGATATATGAAGTGAATTCCGATAGATTTCTTGGGACTCGCAAATTTTTTGGAGACTTGTATAATTTCTACGATGATGGAAGGACGGTCCCGGTTGCGCGAGAAAGCGCTTGCGCGGCGTGAAGAGATTCTTGCTGCGGCGACACGGCTTTTCAATCGGAACAGTTTCGCCGCTGTTACGCTCGACACGGTCGCGAACGAAGTGGGGGTGACGACGGGAGCATTATACCATCATTTTGCAAGCAAGGAGGCGCTGGTTTTCGAATGTCTTTCGCGCGGCATGGCGCTCTATCGCGAGGAACTTGCGCGTGCCTATGAGCCGGGGATTGATGGGCTGGAACTCGTGCGTCGTTTCATCCGTGGGCGGCTGAAGCCGGGCGAACCGCGCATGATCGTGTTTTCCGACATCAATTCACTGCCCAAGGTGCATCGCGAGATGTTGCATCTGGAGCGTAACGAGAATGTGGAGAAGCTGGCCAATCTGATTTCCATCGGCATTGCGGATGGTACCATTGCCAAGAGAAATCCGTATCTTTCGAGCCTGGCGGTTTTCGCTGTGCTCGACTGGATGCCCTTCTGGTATTCCGAAAGCAGCTATTATACGCGGCAGGAGGCGGCAGACGCGATCGATGACCTTATAACCCATGGTACTCTTGTTCGAGATGCGCCTGAGCCAGAAATAATGTGCGAACCGTGGGATATTGAGAACGCTATCGCGCAATTGAAGCCAGCTTCCCTTCGCGCGCTTCGGCGGGAGCGTGTCTTGCGCACCGCGTCGCAGAACTTCAATCAATATGGCATGGTTGGCTCTTCCATGGAGGCAATAGCGCATGACGCCGGACTGACCCGAGGAGCGATCTATCATCATGCGCCGGACAAGATGACGTTGCTGCGTCTATGTCTCGAAAGAGCCTATAAGCGCGAAGGGCAGTTGCTGGATTTGGTCATGAACAGGGTCTCTGTTCAGACTGACGCAATACAGAGGGTGATCGCAGAGGAGGCTTATATTATGCGGGCGATGGTGGCTCTGCACGAGAGCGAAATCGGTCCCAAGATCAATTTCCAGAATGTCGCCTTTCTCAGCCGCGATCAGCGGAGTCGCTTGGCGGGATTGCATGAGACGGTGGTGGGAGCGAACCGGGGGCGATATGCGACGGGCATCGCGGCTGGCTGGTTCCGAAAACTGGACATTAACTTCATGCAAGAGATCGGAGCGGGTATGCGTAACAACCTTCCGACCCTGTTTTCCATGTCCGGCAGCAAGGAGATTGCGGACATTGCGGATCTCTGCGCACGACTCTTTCTTTTTGGTCTGAAACCAAGGAAAACCATTTAAGTTACCTATTCTCTCTCCTGCATTTCTTGTTACTCCGGTTGATCGGGCGGATGTCGGGGTCCGTTTTGAGGTACCCATTCCTGCGCTCTCAATAACTGGACAAGATACTATGTTTTTTGCATCAGTTCCCCTTCTTATGATCTAGCTCGCGGTTTGAGGCGTCGTCGATCAACGCCGGCACGCCGCAAAACGAGAATTTGGCGCAGCCTAATTGCAGCCTACGGAGGGGATCTAATGAGGTATTTTCGAGCCATTCCGCTTGTTCTGGCATCTTCTGTCAGCTTCATATCTGTGGCTGCGGCGCAGACGGGGGGGGCGCAAGCCGCTGCAAGCGATGTTGCTGTCGGTGAAATCGTCGTGACCGCGCAGAAGCGCGAGCAAAGCATCAACAAGGTCGGCCTTTCGCTTCAGGCGTTGAGCGATGGCGAATTACAGAAGCGTGGTATCACCCGCCCGGAAGATCTGGCAAAGGCCGTTCCGGGTTTTACCTTTACTCCTTCGCCATATGCGACCCCAGTTTATACGCTTCGCGGCGTCGGTCTGTATGATTCTGCCCTTGCGGCCGCTCCGTCTGTCAGCGTCTATCTCGATGAAGTGCCACTCGCCTTCCCGATCATGGCGAAGGGCGCGACGTTTGATGTAGAGCGCGTCGAAGTGCTGAAAGGTCCGCAGGGAACCCTGTACGGCCAGAGCTCGACCGGCGGGGCCGTAAACTACATTGCTGCAAAGCCGACGGCAGATCTTCAGTTGGGAGCATCGGCAACCCTCAACAATTTTGGCGGGTTTGAGGCGGATGGTTTCATCAGCGGCCCTCTGTCTCCGACACTCGGAGCGCGCGTCGCGGTGCGCACTGAGCAAGGAGGGGCATGGCAGAAAAGCAGTTCGCGCGGCGACAAGTTGGGCGATGCAAGCTATATCGCCGGTCGCTTGATCCTAGGCTGGAAGCCGAGCGATGGCGTCTCCTTCGTATTCAATGCGAACGGCTATCTTGATAACAGTGAACCGCTTGCACCCTCGTTGATCAAGGTTGCGCCGACCAATCCCGCCCTCATCGCACCGGGTTTTGACCTGTCGCAGCCGGCTCGTGGTCCGCGCGACGCGGACTGGCCGGTAGGCTATCCGAACCGCAACAACAGCTTCTATCAGCTGTCGCTGCGTGGAGACGTCGAGGTAGCAGACGGCGTCAAGCTGACGTCGATATCATCTTATCAGAACGCGGACGCGGACGAACAACTTCCCTTTTCGGGAACGCCGTTTCCTTATCAGAACATTCTTCATTTCGGCTTCATCAAGTCCTTCAATCAGGAATTACGCCTGAGTGGTGATGCCGGCGCTCTCAATTGGATCGTCGGCGCCAGCTACGAACATGTGAAGTCTGACGATCACATCCGCTATGATCAGCGGATCGTCTCCAACCGTGTGATCATTCCTGGCCTGCCGGCCTACCAGGACGCGCATACCTCCATTGCGCAAAAGAATGAGACCTACGCCGTTTTCGGCAACCTGGACTATCAGCTGACAGATCGTCTGTCTGCTCGGGCTGGCCTTCGCTACACGCATAACAAGACCACCGGCACCGGTTGTACATTCGATGATCTTCCGTCAAACGAACTGGGCTATTTGTTCGAAGTTATCCAGGCATCGATTAAAGGCGGCTCTTTTGTGCCGATTGCACCCGGTGACTGCATCTCACTCGATGCGAACATCAACCCCGGGCCCGTTCCGCTGCGTCTTACAGAGGGCAATCTGTCTTGGCGGCTTGGCCTTGATTACAAGCTCGACAACGGGACGCTTCTCTACGGGGTCGTGAGCCGTGGCTACAAGCAGGGCATATTGCCCAACGTCGCGGCGGTGACGGCAGATCAGTATGCACCGGCGGTGCGCGAGCGGCTGGACGCTTATGAGGTGGGTATAAAGGCGCCAATTGCTGGCCGCGCACTCCAGGTCAATGCATCCGCATTTTACTATGACTACAAGGACAAGCAGATCCGGGGCACAGTTCTCAATGCTTTCGGCAAGCTGGAGCGCGAGATTAATGTGCCCAAATCGCGCGTCTTCGGGCTGGAGGCAGAAGTGCAGATGCGGCCAGTTCCTGGCCTCAGTGCATCGTTGGGAGCTACCTATCTCGACTCAAAGATCACGAGCAGCATATCCACCATCCCTGGCACGTCGATGACGTATAATTCGGATGGCGCGCCGCTCGACGCGAAGGGCGCGCGCATCCCGTTTGCGCCCAAGTATACGGCCGTCGGCGATGCCGAATATGACTGGGATATTGGCGGCAATACGCAGGCTTTGATAGGCGGAGGCTTTGTCTATCACAGTGCCGACAATGGCAGTCTCTCGACCAAGGCCGTTCCGGCTTCCGAATTCCGTATCAAGCCCTATACGCTCATCGATCTGCGTGCGGGTCTGCAATCGGCCGATGGCAAGATGAGAGGTACGGTCTGGGTCAGGAATGTCTTCAACACGTTGACCTGGAACACCGTGTTCCGCACGATCGACGACTATTTCCGCTATCAGGACAGGCCACGCACGTTTGGCGTTACGGTTAGCTATCGTCCATGATCCCGGACGTCGTGCAGCATGGATTTTAGCAATTGATGACAAGGAGCCAGAATATCTGTCATGACTAATGAAGGTGTACGGTTCCTGTCTGACCTGATTTCCGAATATGCATGTGCGATGCCGGATCAACCGGCCATTTTGGAAGGCGACCGCCGCATCAGTTATGTCGAGCTCGATCGGCTCGTCGACCGCGCGGCGGCTGCCTTGCGCCGAGATGGAGCGGGCAGGGGGGACAGGCTCGGAATCTGCGCGACTACAAGCGCGGAATATCTGATCGCGTTTCTGGGGGCGCTCCGGAACGGAATGTCGGTGGTGCCGCTGCCAGTCGCTGCATCTGTCGACCAGCTTCATACAATGATTCTGGACAGCGGCCCCCATCACCTGCTGATAGGGCATCCGTGCCCGGCTGAAATAGGGCACAGGCTGGCGGGAACATCGGTCCGCCTTGTCGCTCTCTTCCCGGAATTGCCGGGTGAAGCGTGGGCAAGCTGGTTCGCTCCCCAGAGCGAAGGGGAGCCAGCGTTCGATCCGCTGGATACCGATGACGAGTTCAACCTGATTTATTCCTCCGGCACCACGGGAGCGCCGAAGGGGATCGTGCATACCCATCGTTTCCGGGCGGGGGTCTATTCGCGGACGGAGCTGCTAGGATTTGACAAGAGCACGGTCATGCTCATCTCCACCCCGCTTTATTCGAACACAACGTTGACCGCTGTGTTTCCCACCCTCGCGGCTGGCGGTACGCTTGTGCTCATGAGCAAGTTTGACGCGAAGGCATTTCTTGAGCTGTCGGAGCGGCAGGCTGTGACGCATGCGATGCTAGTTCCCGTTCAATTCCGGCGAATACTGGGGCATGCGGATTTTGATCAATATGATCTCAGCGCCTATAGGATGAAATATGTGACCTCGTCCTATCTTTCTGGCGAAGAGAAACGGGAAATTCTGGACCGGTGGCCCGGAGGACTGATTGAATTCTACGGTCTCACTGAAGGCGGGGGATCGACGATCCTGTTTGCGCATGACCATCCCACCAAGCTTCACACCGTCGGCCACCCCGTACCGGGGCACGAGATCAGGCTGATCGGAGAAAATGGAGCAGAAGTCGTGATGGGGCAGGTTGGCGAAGTCGCGGGTCGCTCCGACAATTCCATGACCCATTATCACAACCGGCCCGACCTGACGGCTGCTTCCAGATGGATCGGTCCTGATGGAGCCTCGTATTTCCGGACCGGCGATCTGGCGCGCATGGATGAGGATGGCTTTCTTGTCATCTGCGGACGCAAGAAGGACATGATTATATCCGGGGGGTTCAACATCTACCCTAGCGACCTGGAGGCCGTGCTGCTCACACATGAAGCGGTTGCGGATGTGGCGGTTGTTGGTGTCCGGTCGGCTCAGTGGGGAGAAACGCCGGTTGCGTTCGTTGTTCCTGCGCAGGGGGATTTCGATATTGACGAGCTCTGCCGCTGGGCTAATGAGCGGCTCGGAAAATTCCAGCGGCTTCACGCCGTGATACCAACAGACGAACTGCCCCGAAATGCTCTGGGCAAAGTCTTGAAAGATCAGCTGAGTCAGGATTTCCACAATAACCACGGCGTTGTCTGACGGGCATGTCGCCGCAGATCCACGGCTTTCGGGAGTTATAGAATGACAAATAGCTTTGCTGGGCGCAGGGCCCTGGTCACGGGGGCCGGCAGGGGGCTGGGACGGGCATACGCGCTTGGATTGGCGGAACTGGGCGCGCTCGTGGTCGTCAACGACGTTGCTCAAGACGCTGCTGACGCCGTTGCGGAAGAGATCATTGCGATGGGTGGGCAGGCTTTGGCTCTTGGCTGTTCCGTCAGCGATGCCGATGCTGTCACCGCGATGGCGGATGAGGTAAAGGCGGAGTGGGGCGGGGTTGACATTCTCATCAATAATGCCGGTATCCTGCGGGATCGTTCTTTCACCAAGATGACACTGCAGGACTGGACGGATGTTATCCAGGTGCATCTGACCGGCTCTTTCCTGGTCACCAAGGCATTTTGGGACGAGATGAAGGCGCAGAATTATGGCCGCATCTTGATGACAACCTCGTCCAGCGGCCTTTATGGTAATTTCGGTCAAACCAATTATTCCGCAGCCAAGCTCGGCTTGGTCGGATTTGCGAAGACCCTGTCGCTTGAGGGGGCGAAATACGGGATCAAGTGCAATTGTATCGCGCCGATCGCGGCGACGCACATGACGGAATCGATCCTGCCGGGAGACGCCGCTTCGATATTCGAGCCGGAGTTCGTAGTTCCCGCCGCTCTTTTTCTGGTGAGCGAACGAGCTCCAACGAATACCGTTCTGGGAGCGGGCGGAGGACTTATTCACGCAGCAAACGTAACCATGACCCGGGGAATCACGTCCGGCAATGATAAGCTGGGAGTGGATCAGGTCGAGGAGTTGTGGGATTCGATCTCCTCTCGTGCGGATGAAACTGTCCCTCAGAGCGGCAATGCGCAGGCGGACGCAATTCTGACAGCCAGGTAAGCAATTCACCTAGTGTTTTCGGCTTCCGAGCAAAATATCGAATAAAAAACGTACCAGTTATTAAAATGACATATAAGACAGGTTTCAGCGATTCATGTCGCCGGTCCCCCTGTGTTGGCGATGTTCGGACACAGGAATTTCCGCAGAAAATGTAGCAAAAATGCTACAACCCCAAAAAACACCCCTCACAGCAACTCAAGACCTCATTTCGGAAGTTGACATAAAAGTTTGTAATAGGTCATTAGCGTCATCAATGGGCGCGTTGGATTCGTTATCCGCACCGCGCTTCCAGGGGTGGGCATTTTCAGGAATGTGTCCGAACACACGGAATGTACGGGTAAAGCCGCAAGGCTGCACCATGACAAATATGAGGGAGTGGAAGATGAAATATTCTGTTTCGCGCGGATCGCGTGGATATTCCAATTTCGGTTATGGCGTTGGCGTTGCCATTGCGGCGCTTGCTTTGGGGCTGGTCCATGCGCCGGCTTATGCTCAGGAGGCACCTGCCGGGCAGGCAGAAGCAAGCGATGAGGGCATCGGTGAGATCATCGTGACCGCGCAGAAGCGCGAACAGAGCCTCAATGACGTGGGTATGTCGATCAGCGCCATCAGTGGTGACAGCCTGGTTTCTCGCGGTGTGCAGCGGCTTGAGGATCTGTCCCGCGTTGTGCCGAGCTTCACGGTCACGAAGCAGGAATTCGATGTTCCGACCTATACGCTGCGCGGTATTGGGCCACAGAACCCGAGCCTTGCAGGCGCCCCGACCGTCAGCATTTACATGGACCAGGTTCCGATGGTGTTTCCCATCATGGCGCGTGCGGCGTCGTTGGACCTCGAGCGCGTAGAAGTTCTCAAGGGACCCCAGGGTACCATTTTCGGCCAGAATTCCACCGGCGGCCTTGTCAACTATATCGCAGCCAAGCCCACCAAGGAGTTCAGCGCGGGTATCAATGCCAGCTATTCCCGCTTTGATCTGTTTGAAGGTGATTTTTTTGTCAGCGGGCCGGTCGCTGAGAATGTTCAGGCGCGTTTTGCTGCGGCGACCTCCCAAGGCGGAGCCTGGCAGTATAGTGCTACTCGTCCGGGAGATAAGCTGGGTGATCAGCGCTTCTCGCGCGCGCGTCTCACCATTGACGCCCAACCGAGCGAAGCGCTGCGTCTGTCCCTGTCTCTCAACGGCTGGATCGATTATTCTGATACGCAGGCCGGGCAGTCTGTCGACGATGTCGAATATCGGAACAATGAACCCGTAAATGCCATTCTCGAGGTGTCGCGTGGCATTCAAAAGGCCAATCTCAACCCGCGCATCGCCGATTGGGACGCAAATGCGCGCTTCCGGCATGACGACTATTTCATTCAGCCGGCATTGCGGGCTGACCTTGATCTGTCCTCAAACGTGACTGCTACGTCGATTACGGAATACGCCTATTTTAAACGTGACAGCCTTCAGGATGGCGACGGCACGGCGGCGATCAACCAGCGTGGGCACCTCTATGGCAGTATCGAGGATTTCTCGCAGGAGTTGCGCATCTCCGGCACTGCGGCCGGAGACCGTTTGAACTGGACTGTTGGCGGTAACTATCAGAAATCAAGCGTTGCCGACAGCATCGACTTTGAGCAGAACGCGGATGCGGGCGGCTTCCTGATCCCGGGGATCGGATCGTTCATCTATGGCCGCAGCCAGGCGTTCTCGGACATCCGTTCGCTGGCGGCGTTTGCCAATGCCGAGTACAAGGTGAATGACCGGATCACAGTAAGTGGTGGTCTGCGTTACACCGAAAACCGCACCAAGTTCCGTAGCTGCACCAGCGATGTCGGTACTGGCGATCTGGCGACACTGTTCGGCAATATTCAGGCCTTCATCGGCGTGCCGGTGACCGCCGCGCCCGGCCAGTGCGTAACATTGCGCGATGACGCCAGCGTGCCCCCTTCACAGCTTTTCTCGTCTGGGCTTTTTACCGATACGCTCAGCGAAAATAACGTCTCATGGCGTCTCAATATCGACTGGAAGCCGTTTGACAACGCAACCCTGATCTATGCGAATGTCAGCCAGGGCTACAAGGTTGGCTCCTATGCTCTCATCCCCGCCAACCTGACCAGCCAGTTTCCGCCGGCTACCCAGGAAAAGCTGCTGGCCTATGAGGTTGGTTTCAAGGCGCCGATCGCGGGTCGTAAATTCCAGCTAAATGGCTCGGCCTTCTACTATGACTATACTGACCAGCAGCTCGCCGGCCAGGTGGTCACGCTTTTCGGCCCTCTGAACAAGCTGGTGAACGTTCCGAGTTCGCGTCTCTGGGGTCTAGAACTTCAGGCGCAATCGCGTCCGATCCCTGGTCTGGATCTAAACGGCAGCGTTACCTACCTGAACTCGCGGATTCTCAAGAATCCTGATGGAACCGACTTTACCCTGTATCCGCAGCGCGCACATAATACCAACGCGCCCATTCCGCTGACGGGTGAAGAATTCCCGCTGGCGCCGGAATTCTCGGCTTCGGCAGACGCTCAGTATGACTGGGATATTTCCACGAAATATTCGGCATTTGTCGGTGCCGCAGTTACATATCAGGGGCGCGCCAAAGCCTCTCTGGTTCCGGCTGATCCCGGCAAGGCGGATGATGTCGGTCTGGGCAGCACCACAACGTACAACGATCCGGTGTTCTCGCTCCGACCTTATGCGCTTATCGATCTTCGTGCAGGTATTAAGTCCGAAGAGGATGGCTGGTCGGTCTCCATATGGGGGCGCAACATCACTAATAAATACTATAACTCGTCGATCGGCCGCGTGCAGGATACGATCGCGCGTTACGCAGGCCGACCCGCCACTTACGGTGTAACCTTCGGGTGGAAGATGTAACCGGATCGGCGTTTTGTGATCTGAATGCAGCAAGGGCGCGACGCTTAAAATTGGCTCGCGCTCTTGTTTTTATGTGATTTTGTGGCCTAGATTGTTGAATGGGAAGGGGCTCATGATGACTGCTCAGTTCGATGCAAATTCAACCGTCGACGAGGTGCTGGATGCCGTGTCGCTGAAAGGCAAGCGGATCTTCATTACAGGCGTGTCTTCCGGCATCGGTCTGATTACGGCGCGAGCGCTTGCGGCGCGCGGTGCGCAAGTGATTGGTACCGCACGCGATCTGGATAAGAACCGGGATCAGCTGGCGCAGGCGGGGCGAGGCAGCGGGGGATCGGTTGAGGTCGTGTATATGGATCTTGCGGACCTCGGTTCCGTTCGAAAGATTGCGGACGACATGATAGCACGGGGCGAGAGCCTCGATCTCGTTATTGCCAATGCCGGTGTCATGAACACGCCTTTTGGGCACACGGCAGAGGGATTCGAAACCCAGTTCGGCACCAATTTTATAGGCCATTTTGTGCTGGCGAACCGGCTCGCCCCGCTTATGCACGCAGGCGCTCGTCTGATCGTGCTATCATCCGCTGCCCATCGTTTTGCCGATGTGGATCTGGATGATCCCAATTTCGAAAATACGCCCTATGATCCCTCGATAGCATATGGCCGTTCCAAGACGGCGGACTCGCTGTTTGCGGTTGCGTTTGATGAGCGCCATCGCGATCGCGGCGTGCGGGCCATTGCGGTTCATCCAGGCAATATCTGGACGGACCTTGCCAGACATGTCGATATGGATGCGTTTTTGCCTATTTTCGAGAACATGAAGGCGCGGCATGTCGAGCTGGGCAATGAACCGTTCGAGCTCAAGACGCCCGAGCAGGGCGCCGCTACGACAGTATGGGCCGGCTTGGTCGCCGATGCGGACCAATGTGGCGGCACCTATTGTGAGGATTGCGGCATCAGCCCGATGCTGACCGGCGATGTTGAGGTCAGCATCTTTGCGCCTGGCGTGATGCCTTATGCCCTCAATCCGGTGAGCGCCCGCGATCTTTGGAACAAGGCGAATGCCATGCTCGGCGAGAACTTTTAGCGCGCGCCGCGTTCAGCTTAACTCGGATAGGGCGGCACTCCATCGTTGTGTTGTCAGGCAAGGCGTGTGGCGCGTTGCCTGACGGGGATTTCTCCCGGTTCCCGCAATCGAAGGCGGGAACCCGGCGATGGTCGTGGTACGTCAGACCGGCTCGAACTCTCTGCGGTGCCCGCCGAGGAAATCATAGGATGGGTCTTTACGGTCGCCGCGGCGCATTTCGAAATTGGGAACATTGGGGTCCAGCGTCATCAGCCGATCGCCGTTGAAAAACTCTGCCGTGTTCACCAGCTCTTCCGAGCGATGCCAGTCGTTGATGGTCCGGCGGTGCTGAATCGCCCATACGCCATCCACGCAGCGAAAATAGTCGATATGACGCCCACCGGCGGTTACATCGATGATCTTGTCGCCGTGCGGCATCCGCAGGATGACGTAGAAATAAGCCTCAGACCACGCCTCGTCGCCTTCCACCTCGATGAGGATGTTGGTCATTTTATGCTGCGTCATCAGCATCGGAGCATGCAGCTCGTCGGTCCAATCAGCCCAACCTTTGCCGGGGCCTGAATATTGGCCACTGTGTTGATCAATGCCATCGGGATGATAGCAGTCTCTGGCCAGTTCCACGTCCATGCGGTCCATGGCCCGGCAATAACGATGAAGTACTTCGGTGATAGCCTGCTTTGCGGCGAGTGTCTCAACGTCAGCGCGAACGCCCATATTCTCTCTCCCTCAAGGAACAGCGTCAAACCCTTCCGGCGCATTGCGATTCATGGATTTGACTCATAAGACATTTAGCAAACCTTATCGTTGAATAAAGCCCTATCTTGATCTGTAAAAAGAGGAGGGGTGTCGAAACAAGAAATTGCTATGGGCGCGCGAATTTTCCTCTGCCCAGAACGCGGTCAAGCGTGTCGGGGTCCGGCTTATGGCTGAAGGAGCGGTCATTTGTTACGATATTTTGATACCGTTCGAGTGCGGCTGCCACTGCTGGGCGTGCCTTTATCGCCGTGCACCATCTCATCAGCGCGGGGTGCTCCGCAGCGCTCATCTGATGAAACTCGTGAAAATATTCGACCCATGGAAACAGGGCCATATCGGCGACGCTATATTCGTCATTCGCAAGATACTCCTGTGTTCGCAAACGCTCATCGAACATGTCATACGCCCTACCTGCCAGAGTTCGGAACCGGCTAAGGGAGTATGTGTCCTCCGGGGCAAAGCGCAGATAGTGATTGTAGTGCCCCATGACGGGGCCAGCCGTCGCGGTTTCGGCCATAAGCCATTGCAAAACTACATACCGTCTCTCGGTAGCTTGGGGCAAATAGCGGCCGAACCTTTCCGCAAGATAGATCAGAATGGCGCCCGACTCAAAAATGGAGAAAGGAGAACCGTCTTCGCGCTGATCGATTAGTACGGGAACCTTGCGTATGGGATTAAGAGCAGTGAACGCTTCGGAGAATTGTTCGCCCGCTGACAAGTTAACTGTATGAAAGTTATAGGAGCAGCTGAGCTCCTCGAGCAAGATCATAATCTTGAGGACATTGGGGCTGCTCATTCCATAAAGTTCAAGCATGCTTTTCAGGAGCCTTTCTGTGAGCCGAATCATGCAATCGCGTCATCGCGAGCATGCGACTGGTGCTGTGTCAGAACCAGATTCGGGTGGATGCCTCGTGCGCGAAATCGGATTTCGCAAAACTTCTAATCGGAGAACTCGCCAGCAGGCGCGTCTTCGGTAACCAGTCTTGAGAGGTGCGCGACGTCTTCTTTCAGAACACGCAGTGCATCCTCCAAATGGTCGCTTCGTGCGCGATATGAATCTGTGCGCAAGATTGAGTGGACCGCCATATCAGCTAGCAGATCGGCGATATCCTCAGGTGCCAGGCGTCCCTCCGGCTGATACCACCAGGCGATCCAGTTCCGCATGCCGATGATGCTCAGCGCAACGATGTGAGAATCGACGGGGCGAAAGCGACCGATGGAAATGCCTCGATCAATGATCGAAGAAATATGGTGTAGTATCAACAGCTTCGCACTATCATTCTTGGCAATGATCTCAGCGGACATTTCCGGTTCTACACGATCCAGAACCTTGAAGAGCACATGATGCTCCAAAATCCACTTCGTTATGAAGCGCATCACATCTCGTAACGACGTCTCGGGATCGTCGTTCGCGCTCACCGACATTCGCGCCATTTCACGCTCGATCAATATCGTTGTCTCTTCGACGATCGCCTCGAGCAATTTTTCCTTGCTGGGAAAATGATAATACAGCGCCGGGCGGCTCATATCCAGCGCATCGGCAACATCGCGGAGGTTGGTGCCGTTATATCCTCTTTGTCCGAACAGCTCCGCCGCACGGTCCAGTACTGCGCGGCGCAACAAAGGAGTCGTTTGTCGCGTAACCATCTTCCTGGGTTTGCGATCTTCCCCGGCTTTTGACGATGCGGCACCTTTTTTTCTCTTGGTGTTTGTCAAATGTTCACCCCCGCTAAGTTTTGTCGTCGCTGCTCCAGCTTTTCCCCTTGTGGTCGGTGTCGCGTTGCCATGTTCCTTGTTAGGATGAAATTGGCAACGCCTGGGTATGACACCGCAGCATAATCTGAACCTATTTGTCTTCCGGCCTGAACAGAACGACTTTGTCGAAATCGGCCGCCTCGTGCCTTTCGGCCATCTGGCTTTCTTCAGGACCAGTGAGACGGTTGACCGCCAGACCACGCCGAACGGCGGGTCGGGCGTCTATCTGCTTCGCCCAACGGATAACGTTTTCATATTCATGGACGGAGAGGAATTCGGCAGAATTATACCCACGCCCCAGGGCCACCGCGCCATACCACGGCCAGATCGCGATATCTGCGATGGTATAGCCCGCCGCAGAAATATATTCACGGTCAGCCAGATGACGGTTCAGAACATCCAGCTGGCGTTTGACTTCCATCGCATAGCGATTGATAGGATACTCCAGCTTCTCTTCGGCATATGCATAGAAATGGCCGAACCCGCCACCAAGCATGGGCGCGCTTCCCATTTGCCAGAATAGCCAGTTCAGCATTTCTGTCCGGGGCGCCTGATCAGCAGGTATGAAGGCGTTAAACTTCTCCGCCAGATAGAGCAGGATTGACCCCGACTCGAACACCGGTAGGGGCGGGGAGACGCTCCTGTCTTCCAATGCCGGGATTTTGCTATTGGGGTTCACCGATACAAAGCCAGAAGTAAACTGCTCTCCCTCACTGATCCGGATGGGCCATGCGTCATATTCAGCGTCATGCCCGGCCGCCAGAAGCTCCTCCAGCAAAATTGCAACCTTTTGCCCGTTGGGCGTGGATAGTGAATAGAGTTGGAGTGCATGCTCGCCCACCGGCAGCGCCTTTTCATGCGTCGGACCCGCGATCGGCCGGTTAACGTGAGCAAAGGGCCCGGCCTTGTCCTTTTCCCAGACCCAGACGCGTGGGGGGGTGTAGCTATTGTCCGACATCTAAATCCTCATCTTCTGTATGGTCGCTATTATCGCAGGGTCTGATCACTTTGGAAGGTGACGGGCAAGTCTTCCAGCCACAGTCACTCCGCCGTCGATTACCAGATCCGCGCCCGTGATATACGCAGCTTCGGGCGAAGCTAGGTAAAAGGCGGCTCCTGCTACTTCCTCCGGCAAACCAAGCCGGGATAATGGAACGCCTGATGCCATATAAGCCAGCCGTTCCGCGCTGAACGCCTTCGTCATGGCGCTTTCAACCGGACCGGGGGAAACCGCGTTGACCCTTATGCCAATGTCCGCGAGATCCATTGCGGCGGATCGGGTGAAGTGCGCTACCCCGGCCTTTGATGTGTTGTAGGCCACCTGATTTTGGTTCGCGACGGCGCTTGCTCCGCTGGAGATATTGACGATCGACGCCCCCGAATGTGGTGTCATCCGCCGGGCGGCCTCGCGCGTACACAGAAAAACGCCGGTCAGGTTGATGCGAAGGAGTGTGTCCCAATCAGACAATGCCACATCGAGCAGGTTGGTATTGAAATGGAGGATGCCAGCTGAATTGATCATGACATCAAGGCGGCCTTCACGATCCATCAGCCGGTCGAACAGCCCGAGCACTGAAGCTTCATCGGAGACGTCGACCACATCGCCCCGACCGGACACGGCTTTCGCGATCGTCAAGGCGTTTTCTTCGTCCTGATCCGCGACAATAACCCGGTCTCCGTTGCGCCCGAAGCGCTCTGCGACGGCCTTTCCGATTCCTCGGCCGGCGCCAATTGCCAGGACCACCCTTTTGCCCGTCATGCAGATGCACCCGGAGCGTTATTGCGACTCAAGGCAACGGGATTTGATCCAATTTTCGGGGCGGTTGACATCTTCTGTCCTCGATCAACTTGCCGATGAGGCGCCATCGTCCCTATGTGCGCGGTCGAAGATTTCCTGGTTGCCTTCCTCCCATCCCAGTTCCTGCCTCATGCGTACAATCTTCCAGTCAGGGTCACGGGCAAGTTCGTACCGATAGTAACCGAACTGCTTCTGGGTCGATCCGCTGGGCTCCCCGGCGCAATAATGCGTTGCGTTGAGGGTCGATATGCACACTGCTTCATTGCCAGATATCGTCACCTGATGGTTTGCGCTGACATGCTGGGTCGCATCGTAATGAGAAAAAGTCTTGCTGGCGTAATCGATGATGTCCTGACGGCTGAAGGTCGTCCATTCGCCGGTCGAAACCAGATAGAGAGAGACCTCTTTGGCGAAACAGTCCGCCAGTGCTTCCCATTCGCGGCGATCCAGACTTGAGGCGTAGCGGGTCACGATGTCGATGATACATTGGCGATCATAGATCGAACGGATCATTTCCTCCTGCAGCATCATCGCCTCCTCACCATCAATCGCGCTCGCGCAAACGATTCCGACGTATAAATCGATATTCAGTCTTATACGTTAACCGCCGGAGCGGGCTGGCGCAAGTTTCGTGGCAAATTGGCTTCGAATTAGTAAGATATTGAACATAAGAGTTGATTGACAGACTTATGGGTCTATCCTCAACTTCGTTCCTGACTGACGCCCCGGAAATCTGGTTCTGATGTGTTGCCGTCCTTCGGCTCGGACAGGTCGGTTGGGATGGGTAAACCTGCGCGACAAAGATGCAGGCGTCCTGGATGCGGCGCGTCACAGTGCCATGAAAAAAGCGAGGAGTGGATCAGTTTGGCTACAGACCGTTTCAAAGCGCAAGTGCGCCATGTTCTGACGCTCGTCACCGGTTTGCTGATGGTGTCGGCCGGTGCACCTCTTGCTTATGGCGGCTGGCGACTGCTTATGCTTGGTGGTTCAGCCTATTATCTTCCCGCCGGGTTGCTGCTCATGGTCGCCGGCATGTTGGTAGTGTTCCGGCGGGTTCTCGGCATAGCACTCTATCTTGTTCTCTATGTATCCACGCTCGTCTGGGCGGTATGGGAGGTCGGTTTCGATTTCTGGCAGCTCTCGCCCAGGATAGTGGCTCCTACCATTGTCGCGATCCTGGTGCTGTTGTGCTCGGCTTCGGACCATTTCGGCGAGGCGGGATCGTGGAGTCCCCGGTGGAGCCGCATTTCCGGGTTGATCGGGGCGAGCGTTCTGGGGCTAGCTCTCACCATCTTCGCGGCAGCGACACTGAGGCCGCATAATGCAGTTTACGCAACAGAATCACCCGCTGCCAGAAAGAACGAATCTGTAGCGGGAGGGGGAGACGGGTGGCTCGCCTATGGGCGCAGCAATTTTGCGCGGCGTTTTGCGCCCTTCACCCAGATCGATGCGCATAACGTCAAAGATCTGGAGATCGCGTGGACGGCGCATACAGGCGATGTGCCCGGCGTCGGCGCTGCCGATGAGAATACCCCTCTGCAGATCGGCACACGTCTGATTTCATGTAGTCCGCATAATATAGTGCATGCATTGGATGTCGACACCGGACAGGTCCTTTGGTCCTTTGACGCCAAAGCCGATGCGATCAGGCCGCGTTGCCGCTCTGTCGGCTATTATCGGGATGAACCCGGTTCCGCTGCCCGCGCAGGCGCGGGGCAACAAAAGCGCCCTTGCCGCGAACGCCTTGTCATTGCGACGATTGGCGCGCGTCTCATCGAGATTGACCTGGAGACGGGCAAGCTCTGCTACGGCTTTGGTATAAATGGTTCGGTGGATCTGAATGCAGGTCTGGGGATAGTCGAGAAAAGCCATTATTTCGTCACGTCCGCGCCGACCGTTACACTAGGACTCATCATTGTAGGCGGCACAGTTATCGACTCCGCGAATGTCGATGTCCCTTCTGGTGTTGTACGGGCGTTTGATGCCCGAACCGGCAAATTGCGCTGGTTCTGGGATCTCGGTCGTGCCGCTGGCGAAGATAACAGGCAATTGCCGCCTGGTGCTGTTTATACGCGAGGAACGCCGAATGTGTGGGCGCCGCCAGCGGCTGACGACAAGCTCGGCCTGATCTACCTGCCTATGGGGAATCCTTCACCCGACCACTGGGGTGGCAAGCGTACTCCGGAGATGGAGAAATTCGGCTCTTCGATCGTCGCGCTGGATGTCAAGACCGGCAAGCTGCGTTGGTCGTTTCAAACCGTGCACCATGATCTGTGGGACTATGATGTTGCATCGCAGCCGACGCTTTATGATGTCCCGGACGGTCGCGGCGGCCGGGTTCCTGCCATCATCCAACCGACAAAGCGAGGCCAAATTTTCATGCTGAACCGTCGGACAGGTGCACCGCTCGCCACTGTGACGGAGCGCCCTGTGCCACGCAATGCCGCCCCCGGAGACCTTGCCTCTCCGACCCAGCCTTATTCGATCGACATGCCGACGATATCCGGGGAGCGCCTGTCCGAAGCGGGTATGTGGGGATTGTCTCCGCTTGACCAGCTCTGGTGTCGTATCGCGTTTCGCAAAATGCGGTATGACGGCGACTTTACCCTGCCTGGCACCTCGGCATCGCTGACTTATCCCGGCGTATTCGGCGGAATGAACTGGGGCGGAGCGTCGATAGACGAGAACAGGGACTATCTTATCGTTAACGACATCCGGCTCGCGCAGAAGTTTGCCCTGGTTCCACGGCAGGTCGCGGACCGGAATAGCAAGGCGGATATTCTGGCCCGTTTTGGTGCGAAAGATATCAAGCCCGGCCATGGTGGACTAATGCTGCAGAAAGGGACGCCCTTTGCGGCGCTCTATTTCAATTTTATGTCGCCGCTGAATGTCCCGTGCACCGCGCCGCCTTATGGGACACTTACCGCCATTGACCTCAAGACACGGAGCATCGTCTGGCAAGTGCCACTCGGTACTACCAGAGATACCGGCCCGCTTGGCATCCCCATGCGGTTGCCAATGCAGATCGGGCTTCCCACGATCGGCGGATCGCTGGTGACGGCATCTGGTCTCATTTTTTTTGCCGGCACGCAGGATTTCTATCTCCGGGCAATTGATTCCGCGACCGGGCGCGAGGTTTGGAAGGGACGCATGCCCCTGGGATCTGGCGCAACTCCGATGACCTATGTGTCTCCGCGAACCGGCCGTCAATATGTCGTCATTGCCGCAAGCGGGGCAAGAGATTCGCCGATTACAGGAGATCGCGTCATAGCTTTCGCGCTGCCATGGGCGCGAACTGACCGGAAGAAGCCTTAGAATGCGCCGCGAAATTTGCGGGCGGGGCATAGCCAATCAATCGATAGAAAAGGCGAGGATATGAGCTCAAATAATCGAGCGGAAGACGGCATAGTCGGTGCAAACGGCGATACTCTCGCAGAGCTGGGCACTGCCAAGGACGCTCTGAATTCACGCGCATCGACGATCATGATGATCCTGCTGATGGCTTCGCAAGTGCTCAATCAGGTCGACAGGGCTGTTCTTGCGGTTGCGGCGCCGGACATCATGCGTGATCTGGGGTTGTCAGCAGAGCAATATGGCCTGCTAGCGAGTAGCTTTTACTTTCTTCATTCCATTACGGGAATAGTAGTGGGTTTGTGGCTTGCCCACCGAGTCCGTCCGCTGCTGATGGTCATATGGCTGATAGCGATCTGGACGGTCGTTCAGATACCGCCGCTCATTTTTGCTTCTTTTGCGACGCTGTTTTTATCGCGCATTATACTCGGGGCGGCTGAAGGGCCCAGCATCGCGGCATCCGTAGCGGCGACGCATGAGGTGTTCCCGCCGGAAAGGCGCAGCGTACCCACCTCACTTATCTGGATTGGCGCGCTTGTAGGCGCCGTCGTCGCGCCGCCGGGGCTGGCTCACACTATTTCACAATTTGGCTGGCGCGCGGGATTTGTGGTCTGCTCACTGTTAAGCGCAACTCTGCTTTTCGCGCTCTTGCTGGCATGGCGTGCCGGGATTGGCCAAAAAGCCGCTCCAGACCATCATGCTCCGTCGCCCGCTGTCGGCGTCGCGGCGGAAACAAATGGAGCATTGCGTCATTGGTTGCATCCAGCCGTCGTGATAATCACCCTAGCCGGGTTTTGCAGCTATTGGATGACGTCTTTTGCGTTTTCCTGGATGTTCCCCATGTTCAATCTGGGTTGGGGTTGGGGGCCTGTGTCTGCCAGTTGGGCGACATCGTTCGTTTTCCTTTGGTGCTCGGTGCCGCTGCTTGCGGTATCCTCTATTTCCCAGAAGATGTTGCGCCGTGGAATCGACTTTAGATGGGCAGTCATATTGCCGGTTGCGGCATGCCTGCTACTGGGGGCGGCCCTCCTTGTTATGGCGGCGCTCATGGAAGCTGTTGCTGGCAAGTTTATACTTTTTGCGCTTGGCGTAGGACTGATGCCGGTCGTGGGAGCTACCATGACCATAGTCATCAGTCATGTCACGCCTGCGGCACATCGAAACAAGCTGCTGCTGGTGTTGACGGCATCTATTGCGTTCGCGGGGTTGCCGGCCCCCTATATATCCGGTCTACTCGTCGAGAAATCGGCAGAATATGGGTATGACCATGCTATCTTGTGCGGTGCAGCGATCGCCGCGCTGGGAGGGATGCTTACATTTAGGTTGTTTTTCAGAAACAGCATTCAGTCATCAGAGAACTGAACACTCTGCGCGGTCATGTCTCTTGGCGTTAGAAGCTCATAATCGGATTGAAAAGTAGGATAAAACACGCAGGGAATGCCAAAGGCGGCCTGCCGCCCCTCGCGTATGTTCTGTCTTAAGCGTAAAGGAAATTTACTCAAAAGTTTGATAATGGTTGAACCTGTTTGTGTGTTCCACTAATGAAGTCTGGCAAGAGCAAGGACCGCCTCTTCTGCGGAGGTAGGATGCCGCAAAATATAAACTGGAGGGGAAGCATAAATGAAAATTTATACATTATTGGCCGCAGTATCGGCAATTACTCTATCCAATGTTGCGTACGCTCAGGACGAAGCGGCCAGCAGTCAGTCCGATGGTTCGCTTATGGGCGATATCATCGTGACCGCCCAAAAGAAGTCGGTCGGTGAGAGGGCGCAAGACGTTCCGATCGCCATCACAGCCGTGAATGAAGCGCAGCTTGAGGCGCTTAAAGTTCGCTCTCTGGGCGATCTTAACGCGATTTCTCCCAACGTGACGCTCGATGAGAACGGTACCGTAAAGGGATATGCCAATTTTACCATTCGTGGATCGAGTCAGAACAGTTCGGTTCCTTCACTCGAGCCGGGTGTTGGCCTGTTCGTGGACGGCGTGTATCAGGGTGTCTCCGCTGGCTCGGTCTCTGACAATTTCGATTTTTCCAACGTTCAAATATTGCGCGGCCCGCAAGGCACCCTTTTTGGACGCAACGTGACCGGCGGCGCCGTGCTTGTTGAGACAGCCCGGCCTACCAATGATTTTGGTGGGTATGTGAAGGCGTCGCTAGAAACGGGGCCGGAATATGCATTGCAGGGTGCAGTGAACGTGCCGGTTGCTCCCGGCGCAGTCACGGCGCGCCTCGCCGGCTATTATCGCAAAGATGAAGGTTGGTTCACCAACCATTTCGATGGTTCGCCCTTTGGCAAGACACGGACGTTTATTCTCCGGCCGACAGTCAAGATTCAATCTGGTGCGTTGACCCAGACGTTTATTGGCGAATATGGCAATGTCCGCGGCGATAGCCCGGCCATAAAGGCGATCAAGCCATTGTCGTCCTCACCTTTCTATATCAGCCTCAATGACTCGGGGCTGACCAGGAGGCGCTGGTATTCGCTGACATCCGAAACGAACATCGATGTTGGCTTTGGTGATGGCACGATCACGAATGTTGCGGGCTATCGCACCATCAAGGATTTGAGCCGCGTTGATCTTGACGCAAGCAACGCTACGCTTTTCACAGGAAACTTCCTGATCGACCAAAAGCAGTTCAGCGATGAGCTGCGTTACGCGGGGCGTTTCGGCCTCGCCGAGGTCACCGCAGGTATTTATTACCTCCACCAGGATCTGGTCTATCGTGAAGCGCGCGCGCCCTTCGTGGCGGGGGATCGCGGTGGTGGTGGCCACCAGAAGCAGAACAGTTACGGCATTTTCGGGCAAACGAGCCTGCATCTCACCGATCAGCTCACTTTGACGGGTGGCTTGCGCTATTCCTATGAGGAAAAAGACGCTCAGATCGTTCGCCTCACTGTGGGACGTTGTACCAATGTTCGGCAAGTGTGCGATTTCAATATCACGCCAACCGTGGACAGGACGCGTCGCTGGAGCAGCTTCAGCCCCAAAATTGGTCTCGATTACAAGATCAACAGCGATATGCTGCTCTATGCCTCCTATAGCAAAGCGCTGCGCAGTGGTGGTTTCAACGTCCGTCTCTCCGATCCAAGGGATCCAGGCACCTATGACGAAGAGCATCTGACCGCTTATGAAGCAGGTCTGAAAGCGGATTTTCTCAATAACGCCCTACGTGTCAATCTGGCTGGCTTCATAAATGATTATAAGGGGTTGCAACGTACAGTCAGCACCTTCGTGGGAGCGAGCATTTTGCAAACAATCGATAACTCTGCCGATGCACGCATCAAGGGTTTCGAACTCGATATCACCATGCAGCCAACTCGCGACCTGCAGGTCGTTATGGGGGCGGGGTATCTGCACGGCCATTATACGGACATCCGGGCGGACCTGAGCGGCGACGGTGTGATCAACCAAAAGGATTACAATCTTCGCCTTGCCCGCATACCGACCTGGAGCCTGTCTACGGGTGCGATCTATACGCACAAGTTCGCCTCCGATGCGATGGTGAAGGCGCAGATCTTTTATTCATACCGCACCGATCAGGCCGGGCAGGATAACAACACTGTTATCTATCCCGAATATGAGGACTTGCGGGCAGATATCACCTTTACCCTGCCGAATGGAACGACCTCCGTGTCTGTCTTCGGTCGTAACCTTACAGATGAAGCTCGGAACACGGGTAGCAAGGGTCCGCTGGGGCTCCCATCAGGAGGTTTCATGGACATCACTGAAGGTCGTTCGATTGGCGTGGAAGTCCGTCAAAATTTCTGAACAGCAAAGGGGGCTGTATCGCGATTGCGGCCCCCTTATTATATTGGCCGGCAGCAGCCAATGGCTGCTGTTTTGCGCTTAACTTGTTAGGAAGTAACGCATGCGTGACGCAGTTATCGTTTCAACCGCCAGAACAGCGATTGGCAAAGCATATCGAGGTGCTTTCAACAATATGCCGTCGCCAACGTTGGCCGCAAAAGCGATTGCGGCCGCGGTCGATCGCGCCGGAATAGCTCCGGACGAAATCGACGACTGCATTCTGGGTTGCGCATTGCCTCAAGGTTATCAGCAGACTGTCGGGCGAACAGCTGCGTTAAGGGCGGGATTGCCCAATACGGTATCCGGCATGACAGTGGATCGTCAATGCGGATCTGGCTTGATGGCGATTTCCATCGCGGCCAAGCAGGTTATCGTGGATCGCATGGATATCGTCCTTGCTGGCGGTGTGGAATCGATCTCCACCGTGCAGACCGAGCAGTTGCGCATCGATGCCGACCCCGATCTGATGCAAATTGCACCCGACGTGTATTTGCCCATGATCGACACGGCGGAAGTTGTCTCACGTCGCTATGGCATCAGCCGCGAACGGCAGGATGCTTATGCGCTTCAGTCTCAGCAGCGAACAGCCGCTGCCCAGCTCGCTGGCAAGTTCGATGATGAAATCATTCCAGTTAGCGCGACGATGAAGGTGAAGGATCGGCAGACCGGCGAAGTTTCCGATAAGCAGGTTACGCTCGCGAAGGACGAGGGCAATCGGCCGCAGACCTCGTTGGAAGATCTCACGACGCTCGCGCCCGTGCGTGAGGGAGGCTTCGTGACGGCCGGGAACGCGAGCCAACTATCGGATGGCGCGTCGGCTTGCATTGTCATGGAAGCGAGTATTGCTGAAAAGCGTGGGCTTCAGCCGCTTGGCCGTTATGTCGGCATGGCAGTTGCTGGGACCAAGCCAGACGAGATGGGAATTGGCCCGGTGTTTGCGGTGCCCAAATTGCTCAACCGTTTCGGTCTTTCGATGGATGACATCGAACTGTGGGAGCTGAACGAAGCATTCGCCACGCAGCTGCTCTATTGCCAGGACATTCTTGGCATCCCGAACGAGAAGCTTAATGTGAACGGCGGCGCCATTTCGATCGGTCACCCCTACGGCATGTCCGGAGCGAGAATGACCGGCCATGCCCTGATCGAGGGCAAGCGGCGCGGCGCCAAATATGTCGTCGTAACGATGTGCGTGGGAGGCGGCATGGGCGCGGCCGGTTTGTTCGAGGTTCTGTGATGGCCGAGCAGGTGCAGGGCGATCTGGAAGCCACCGAGCGTCTGATCAGCCGGACGCCGGTAACTGTGCGTCGCCGTGTGATCTGGGGTGAGTGTGACCCCGCTCAGGTCGTATACACCCCACGGTTTGCGGATTATCTGGCATCGGCATTCGGATGGTTCGCCCGTGTTGTGTTGGGCGATCTGTTGAAACTGGCCGACGGCACACCCATTGGGACACCGATGAAGGGGTTGGAGCTCGAATTTCATCGATCGCTCCGGGTAGACGACTATTTCGACATGATCGTTGAAATAGGAGAAATTCGGAATCGCACTTTCGACATGGAGGTCAAAGCCCTTTCCATGGTCGGCGAGCCGCATTTCAGCGGCAGATTATCTCCCATACTGATCAAGGGTTCTACTTTTGAAACCATTGAGCTCCCACCAAAACTGAGAGAAGCGCTGTATACTTATAAGTTTAGATGATAATAAACCTGTTGCAATATTGGTTATCTGGCGGAAGGCGCTAGACCCGCGCGGTCCAAGGTTGGATGGCAGCGCTCATTTGCGTTGAACTGTACCAAAGATCGCTCACATTGCAGTGGCTTCTCCACTGATTTTAAGAATGGATATGACGCTTAATTATCCATATCGAACGAAAAATAACTGTTGATGTAATATTTATTACTATTACGCTTGAAAAAATATAATAGTAATTATTATTAATTATAATTTTTTGCTTACATAATTATCGTACAGGAGAACGAACAACATATGCCTAAAGTAAACCACTCGTAGCGCGAATCAGCGAAACGTAGCCCGTCCTTGACGCCAGGGTCTCCGCCTTCATCGATGAATACAGTGATCTGGCTTTCCATCAGCCGGTTATAGTTCGGATTTAGACTGGAGTGGAGTCCGCGTCTTCCACTGCACGGCTCAAAGGCAGTTACTCCGCCCGGTGCTTGCTATGTGATTGCTGCGCCAGAAATCTGCATTCCTGCAAAACGAAAAAATCGTTTGTTTTCAACGGTGCCGGCTACAGGATTCGAACCCGTGGCCCCCTGATTACAAATCAGGTGCTCTACCAACTGAGCTAAGCCGGCTCGCGCGCCTCCATGCGTCATGCTGGGCGCGGCGTCCAGTGGAAAAACGGAGCTCGGGGTGGGCGTTCGCGCATTATGATCGGTTTTATCGATCAGTGATGCGGACAAAAGTAATTTCTCCACCACCTTCCCGGCTGGTATCGCTTCGTACGCGAGTTTTGCGGAGAGTCGGGCCTCACCTTGCCCGGCGCGCGGCAAATTTAAACTGCCAGACACGGAGAAAGAAAATGGCTGTTATTAGTACCGAAATCAAACCGTTCAGCGCCACAGCGTTCAAGTCGGGCAAGTTCGTTGATGTGACGGACGCGGATGTGAAAGGCAAATACGCCATTTTCGTCTTTTACCCGGCGGACTTCACGTTCGTCTGCCCGACCGAGCTTGAGGATCTCGCCGACCTTTATGGCGAGTTCCAGGCGCTGGGCGCGGAAATCTACGCGGTGTCGACCGACACCCATTTCAGCCACAAGGCATGGCATGATACCTCCCCGGCTATCGGCAAGATCGATTATTATATGCTGGGTGACCAGAACCATGTGCTGGCCAACAACTTCGACGTGCTGCGCCCCGGCGTGGGCCTCGCCGATCGCGGAACCTTCGTTGTCGATCCGCAGGGAGTGATCCAGCTGGTTGAGATTACGCCGGAGGGTGTCGGCCGCAACGCCGCTGAACTGCTGCGCAAAGTGAAGGCGCTGAAGTACTGGCAGACCCACCCTGGCGAGGTCTGCCCGGCCAAGTGGGAGGAGGGCGCCAAGACCCTTGCTCCGTCGCTGGATCTTGTCGGCAAAATCTAAGGATCTACGGATCGCGGCGCTCGCCTATAGGGCGCGCCGCAACCCTGTCGCCTGCCGTTCTGATGTCGACCCCCACGCGCACCGGGGCGGCAGGCGATAGTTTGCGCCCCTGAGAAGGGCAATGGAGGCAATCATGCTCGAACCCGCAATGAAGGACCAGCTCAAGGCCTATCTCGCGAACATCCGTCAGCCGATAGAGCTGGTGGCGTCGCTCGACGATAGCGCGAAATCGCAAGAGCTCGCGGACCTGCTCGGTGAGATCTCCGCGCTGTCCGACATGGTGAGTTTTAGCCGCGACGGCTATGATGTGCGCAAGCCCTCGTTCCTCATCCGTCGCGTGGGTACGGACATTGCTGTTACCTTTGCTGGGATTCCGCTCGGCCATGAGTTCACCTCGCTGGTGCTGGCGCTGTTGCAGGTGGGCGGCCATCCCTCCAAGGCCGCGCCTGAGCTGCTGGATCAGGTGCGTGCGCTCGATGGCGATTACGCGTTCGAAACCTATTTTTCGCTGTCCTGCCAGAACTGCCCGGATGTGGTGCAGGCGCTCAACCTGATGGCGGTGCTGAACCCGCGCGTCACCCATGTCGCGATCGACGGCGCGCTGTTTCAGGCCGAGGTTGATGCCCGCAAGGTGATGGCGGTGCCGACCGTGTATCTGAATGGCGAGGTTTTCGCCTCTGGCCGCATGGAGCTGGAGCAGATCGTCGCCAAGCTCGATACCGGCGCGTCGGCCAAGGCAGCAGAAAGGCTTGCCGCGAAGGAGCCGTTTGATGTCCTTGTCGTGGGCGGCGGCCCAGCCGGCGCGGCGGCGGCGATCTATGCTGCGCGCAAGGGCATCCGTGTCGGGGTCGCGGCAGAGCGGTTCGGTGGACAGGTGCTTGATACGATGGGGATCGAGAACTTCATCTCTGTCCAGCACACAGAAGGTCCGAAGATGGCGGCGGCACTGGAGGCGCACGTCAAGGACTATGGCGTCGATATCATGAACCTGCAAAAGGCGGCAAAGTTGGTCCCTGCCGGTGTTCCGGGCGGCTTGATCGGTGTCGAGCTGGAAAACGGCGCACAATTGAAGGCAAAGACCGTCATCCTCTCGACCGGCGCACGCTGGCGGCAGATGGGCGTGCCGGGCGAAGACGAGTATCGCAACAAGGGCGTCGCCTATTGTCCGCATTGCGACGGGCCGCTGTTCAAGGGCAAGCGCGTTGCGGTGATCGGCGGCGGAAATTCCGGCGTCGAGGCGGCGATAGACCTTGCTGGGATTGTCGCGCAGGTTACGGTGATCGAGTTCGACAGCCAGCTCCGCGCCGATGCGGTTTTGCAGCGCAAGCTCCACAGCCTGCCCAATGTACATGTGATCCTCTCGGCACTCAGCACCGAAGTGCTCGGCGATGGCGAGAAGGTGGTGGGCATTCGCTATCGTGACCGCACGAGCGAAGAAGAGCACCTGATCGAGCTGGAGGGCATCTTCGTCCAGATCGGTCTGGTGCCCAACACCGAATGGCTGGATGGCGACATCGCTCTGTCTCCGCGTGGCGAGATCGAGGTGGATGCGCGGGGCGCAACCTCGGTGCCAGGTGTGTTCGCGGCTGGAGACGCCACCACAGCGCCTTACAAGCAGATCGTGATCGCGATGGGCGACGGCGCGACCGCCGCGCTCTCCGCTTTCGATTATCTGATCCGTCAGGCGCCGGTTGAGGCCGAGGCGGTCAGTTCCGTGGAGACATCCGCCGCTGCCTGAGCAGTAGCGAGATTCTGGCCCGGCTCCATCCTTACCGGGATGTGGGCCGGGTCTTCGAACAGGCGCTGCAAGGTCGCCTGTATCAGCGTCGCCACCGCCGATTCGCTAGCAAAACCCCCGGGGATGAGGCAGCGCGCGTGCAGCACTTTGCGAAAGGCGTCATAAACCGCCGGGTCTGGCACTTGGGGCGCAGTCCAGTAATTGTCCAGCTTGCCCTGGTGGGTGATGCCCGGAATATCATAGATGGCGCTGCCAAGCACGAAAACCGGGACACCCTCAGAGAGGCCGAGCGTACCTGAGGTGCTGTTGACCGTCACCAAGCCGAGGCTGTCACGCGCCATGCTGGTCAGGTCGCCATCCGCCACATGCAGTACACGGTCCCTGATCCCGAGCCAGCTCGCTTGCCGATTGAGAAAGCGATGCCAGCTGCGGAACTGGCAGTCGAAAGGGTGTTCCTTGATGACGAGCTTCACTCCCGGCGGCGCAAAACGGGCGAAGCTCTCCATAACGTAGAGCACTGCATCATACATGCTTGGAAACGGCGAATGCGCCCTGATCTGATAGTCTGAATTGAGCTGAAGCGGAAACAGGAAGTAGGGCGCATCGCTTACCTGTGCCAGCGCCCGGGCATCGCGCTTCCGATGCAGGCGCTGGCGGACATATTTGAGCGCCCAGCCCGCCGCCTCGGCGATTGGCCAGTCGGGCCTATGTGAACGATAGAGCGGGAACTGCCAGCGGCTGAAGCTCATGGCCAGATAATAGCGTACTGCATCACGCATGCGTCGGCGAAAGCTTGCGGTAATCTCGGTCGCGCGGGGAAGTGGCGGCAGTTCGGCAGCCATTTGCAGCAAGGTATCGGGGTCTCGCGGCAGCGAGGAATGGCCGTTGACCCCATCGGGTTCCATCGTCACCCAGTGCGGGCGGATATAGCCTTCCTCAAATACATGGATGTTGACGCCACGCAGCTTGGCCATGCCATGTGCCGCCATATGCAACGGTCGACAGTCACCGAACAGCAGGATGTCGGTGATGCGATTATCTCGCAGGAAGGCGTCGAGAAAGCGGTTCCAGCCGGCTTGCCCGCCGCGATAATTTGCGGCCTCGCCCGGCCAGTCGAGCTGATCCCCGCCGTTGAGGTTTATGCGATAAACAGGATAGCCAAGCCGGCCGATCTCCTGTGCCAGCAACCAGAAGAACGGCCCCTGCGGCCCCTGAAGGAAAAGAAAACGCCTCTTAACGATGCCCACAGTCTTCATTTGGCTGCCCTCACCCCTGATAGCCAGCGTCGAATGTTCCCCTGCGCGCGGCGCATCGCAACGAGCACCGCATTCTCTCTGCGCGCCCCGGATTTGAGGCGTTCTATCAATATCTCCGGCGGGCAGGGAAGGCCGGTAACAGGGTCAAGATAGCGTGGATAGAGCAGCAATGTAGCCGCCACCAGCTCGTCAAGAGTGCGTTTGTGTCCCCGCCGCCGGTCCGGTACCGGACCCAGATCGGTCGTCAGCCCCCAGCCCGCATAAAACGGCACACCGTGCGTCGTTACGTCCTTGCCGCGCAGTAATGCCTCGAACCCCGCGAGTGAGGTTATCACATGCACACCATCCACCATATCGAGCAGCGTCGAGATCGGTTGGTCGGTCACGATCATGTCAGCATGAACCAGCGCGTCACGTTCTCCCACATGTCCCTTGCGATGGCCCGCGAGAACATCCGGGTGCGGCTTGTAGAGGATGAAGGCATCCGGTTCTGCCGCGCGCGCCCGCGCAAGCAGATCGAGATTGCCGTTAACATCGCCGCCGCCTGCCATCACCGAGCGATCATCCTCAACCTGACCCGTCACCAACAGGTGGCGTCGCGTGCCGCCGGGGCGGGGCAGGAGGGCGGCTCCGCCCACCTCATATTTGCTGATCCGGCTCTCGATCACGAGAGTGCACAGTTGCCGCGCACGCGCCAGCAGATCAGGCGTGAAATTGCGGTCAATCAACAGATTTTCCAGCCCACTGGGGCCGGAGGGATCGTAATGCACGCCGACCGGATCGACAATGATCGACAGCGGCGGCACGCAATCTGCTCCCAGCCCTACCGATCGGATGAACCCGTCCTCGACTTCGTGGAGCGGGCGGCCGGACTGCTCGCATGCAGCGAGGAAGCTCTCCGGCACCCGTGCCTTCCACAGCGCGAGAGAGGCGGTTTCGGGCAACGCGTCCAGTTGCTCCCGCTGGGCCGCAAGGAATGGTGTATGCGCACTGCTCCCGCTCCAGAGCAACGCATCGACCGTGCCCTGCTTCCAGTGTCCGAAACCGAAAGCTGCCTTGATCGGGCGATTGGCGTCGATCAGCCTCCGCCAGTCCGCGCAATATTCTATGACGCGACTGGCGCTGCATGCCGCGCCGGTGAACGGATCCACCCACGCGCGCGCAAGCTCTCGCCCTGCGAGCTGACCCAGCGCCTGCGGATCGCCGCGACCCAGAGCAGCGAAGCGACCGGCTGCGTGCGATAAACCGAGGGGTACGCCCATCATCGCAGCTATAAAGGCCGTCTCGTCATCGGCATCGGTCCACAGCATGCGTGCGCGGGAGAGCATGTGCCACGGGTCTGCCGCGCCGCAGACGACATGCGCGCCCTTCTGTTGTTGGGCTGGAGCGGCAGCATCGGGGTGCCACAGCACGACAGCCCCTGCTGCACGGTCAATAGCCTCGGCATGCATTGATGTGTCTCGCGTATGCACGAGCAGATAGTCATCGATCGGAAGGTCCGGTTGCGCGGCCCAATAGGTTCCACCCACCCGCGAATTGCGCAAGAGCGCGACGAGATCGGGCGCTGGCGCGGGTTCCAAACCGGTTGGCGCTTCCTTTAATGAAAATGCTCTGGTCCGCGCACCGGGAAAGGGCGGCATGCGCAAGATCGGCTCAGTCACTCGGCCTGTCATAGTCCGCTGTCATCAAACCCACAGACACCCACGGCTGGCCCACCCAGCGCTTCAAACGGTCCCTTATCGTCCATAACGCGGCAATGCGCCGTTCCGCCAGTCCTGGGAGGCTTAAAAGGTCCATATTGGACCAAGGAAGAAAAGGATTTCGGCGGCTGTACGCCCAGATCTCGATCCGCATCGACGGGCGAGACGAGCCGCCCCGCGCATGAAACCCGCATGTGTCCGCTACTATCAGTGTGTTGGCAGGCACCGCAAAGCGGATGGCCTGCCCGAGGCCCAATCCCGCCAGTTCCTCCGGCTCAATGCGCATGGAACCGCGCGCGGAGAGGAAGTCTACCCCCTCCGGCGCTTTCATCGCGCGGCCCTGCTCCCACGCCAGTCGGTCTTGCGTGAGCTGATGCGATCCCGGCACGTAGGTAAGCGGGCCGTCCTCGTCCGCCACGTCGGACAGGAAAAACCAGGCCTTCATCGTCGGATGAAAGGTGTCGGCGTGGAGGTGAAGCTGCGGGTCCGGTGGCGCGTCATAGCGGTGGGTCAGGATCGTCTGGATATAATATAGCGGCTCGCTATCGAAGCTCGAGACATAGCGCATAAGGCTCGCCCAGCGCGGCGTGCGGATCAGGCGGCGCAGCGCCGGAACATCGCGCAGCATCGCGGCGTCGACCGCGATGCGCCGGGTAATCGCGTCACCCTGCACCATTTCCCGCGCGGGCGAGACGCGCGCAAGCAACGCTTGCTTGAGTGCTATAAACTCTTGCTCGGGAAGAAAATTGCGAACCAGCACAAAGCCTTGCCGCTCGAACTGCGCCCTATCTTCTGCGCTCAAGCGCCTGCCCAGCGCTCTGCGTCTGCGCGCTGCCAGTCGATGCGCGAGCCGCACCCGCCAGCCATGCAGGCCCAGCCTGTTGAGCCGCTTTGACCCGATCAGCGGGTTGTCTCGAAAAGACTTTGCGCCAGTCAGCAGCTGCATTGCCCACCAAGGCAACGTGATCCAGCGCAAGACGGGGTGGCGCAACGAATTGGACATGCCCCCTCTTTGAGCGGTATCATTGCTCGTGTAAAGACGCGCCATGCCACAGGATTCCGTCTCATCCATGACACGAAAAGCACGCCTGGACTCGCCGGCGGCCTCGCCCGTCAGCAAGGAGCATGCGCGGCTGCGCCTCTATCTGCTCGGGCTGGTGCTCGATATGTGGGGCATGCTCGGCAGCTTCATTCTGGCGAACTGGCTTGTGCTCGGGTCGCCATGGGGTGAGCCGGGCAAGCCGCACGGCATAGTGATCTTCACCTTGTTGGGGCCGATCTACGCGCTGCTGGCTATCAACAGCGGCGCTTATGGTCTGCGCATGCTGGGCGCGGCGAGGACCAGCGCGGCGCATGCACTGCTCGCCTTTGTCCAGGCGGCGATGCTGACCCTGCTGATCATCTTCCTCGCCAAGATCGGCGATCAGATTTCGCGCCTCACCTTCGTTGTGGGGGCCGGGTTCTCGGCAGGCGGGCTGGTTGCGTGCCGCTATGGCATGACGGCGCTGTCGCGGCGAATACTGGGTGCGGTGCCGCGCATGGAGATGTTCATCGCCGATGGCGTCGCGCTGCCGCATGTTCCGCCGCACATGACGGTGGTCGATGCCCGCAAGCGCGGGCTGGATCCAACGCGACATGACGCGAAAATGGCTGAAAAGCTCGCCCGCATCGTCGGCGGGGCGGAGCATGTGGTGGTCGCTTGCCCCAGTGAGAGGATCGAGGACTGGAGCATCGCCCTGAAGTCCCTATCGGCGCGCGGCGAGATACTGGTGCCGGAAATGGCCCGGTTCGCGCCAGCCCGGGTGGGTAGCTTCCAGCACCTGCCTACCCTGATTGTCGCGGGTGGGCCGCTCGATTTCCGGGGGCGGATCATCAAGCGAATCTTCGATGTGGTGGTGTCGTTAGGCGCCATTATCGCGCTTTCGCCATTGCTGATTGTCACCGCCCTAGCGGTCAAGCTCACCAGCCCCGGCCCGATATTGTTCCGTCAGGCGCGGCTGGGGCGCGATGCGCGCCCGTTCGATATCCTCAAATTCCGTTCGATGCGCGCCGAGCTTTCGGATCACGCCGCGAGCCAGCTGACGCAGAAGGACGACCCGCGCGTCACCCGCGTCGGCGCGTTCATCCGCAGAACCAGCATCGACGAATTGCCTCAGCTTTTCAATGTATTGAAAGGCGACATGAGCATCGTGGGTCCGCGCCCGCATGCGGCCGGAGCAAGGGCTGCGGACTCGCTCTATTGGGAAGTCGATTCGCGCTATTGGGCGCGCCATTGCATCAAGCCAGGCATCACTGGCCTTGCCCAGATCAGGGGTCATCGCGGCACGACAGACGCGCATGAGGACCTGCTTCTCCGCCTGCAATCCGACCTTGAATATGTGACGGACTGGTCCGTCTCGCGTGACATTCGCATCATGCTGGCGACGGTGGCGGTGCTGGTCCATCACCGCGCCTATTGAATTCCCGCACTTGCTATTCGCGAAACGCGCGGCATAGCAGTGCGCGATGATGTCGCTGAGGCTCCCCGAATGATTACCGCGCAGCGCGTGGCCAAGGCGCTGGGCAAGCATGCCTCGCGCGCGCTGCTCGCGGTACGCACGGCACTGGGCGCGCGCAAGGATCGGCACTGCCCGGCCTGCGGTGCGGAGGTCGCGGGCTTTTTCCGCTATGGTGCCGAGCGCGCATGGGGCTGCCCGGCATGTGGGGCCTCCCCGCGTGAGCGGCTGGTCCACCATCTGCTCGATACCGGACACATTGCCGTACCTAAAGGCGGGGCGATCCTCCACATGGCGCCCAACGAGGCCAGCCTGGTGGCCCGGCTGCGCGCTGATGCGGGTGATTATCTGCCCGCCGACCTGTTCCCAGAAGTATATCGCACGGTGCCCGGCGTGCAGCGCGTCGACCTGATGGAGATTGGCCATAAGGCGCGCTTCGACCTGTTCTACGCCAGCCACGTTATGGAGCACGTCCCGGACGACGCCGCAGTACTGCGTAACATCTTCACCGCGCTGAAACCGGGCGGCGAAGCGTGGCTGATCGTGCCTTTGTGGGATAGGCCAACCGAAGACGGCTCCTACGCCATGCCCCCACGCGAGCGCGAGCGGCGCTTTGGCCAGTGGGATCATGTGCGGCAATACGGCCCCGATTTCGCGGACCGCATCCGCGCGGCCGGTTTCGACCTTGAGGTCATCCGTGCCACCGATTGCGCGCCAGGCGATGTGCACCGGCTGGCGCTGGGCGAGGTGCTCTATCGCGCGCGCCGACCCTCGGCTGGCGGTTAAGCGGGCGCGCGGGGGGATGGTTCGCGCACTTCTCGCTGCGGGGGAGCGATCCGCGCGAGTGCTCACGCTGGCAAAGCTGGGCGGGGTCGCCCTGTCGATGCTGTGGGGCTTTGCCGTCACCTACGTGTTCGTGCGCGTGTTGCCGGACGCAGAATTCCGTGCGTTCCTTCTGCTGATCGCCTTCAACAACTTCACGATTTCGGCGGAGTTCGGCATCACCAACGTCATCTATGCGCGGCTGCGGCGGCACTGGCTGGGGAGGGCGGACGAAGCAGGAGAGAGTGACTTTCGCCCTGAGGAGATCGGCGTGCTGTTCCTGTTCCTCGCCAGCCTGATCGTGCTGGGCGGAGCAGCGGTCGCGTGCGCGATGCTGCTGGGCTGGATCCGCACCGGCATGCCTGCGATATTCCTCATATTCTTTTTTGCTTCGGCGCTTAACATCATGCTATTGCTTGCAAAAAGGGCGTTGGCTGCGGTCGACCGCAATCTGGTCTGGGAGTTGACCGACATTGCCCGCCGCGTGGCAGGCCTAGCCGCGCTGTTTGCGGTGTTGGCGGGGGTGAGCCTGCTCACTTCGGTCATCGCAATGCTGATCATCAACCTTGCCGGTGCGGCGCTGGGCATGGCGCTGCTCCATAGAAGGGCGGGCATGCGCGCAGGGCACTGGCTGGCGTGGAGGCGCGGCGGCGGGCATGTGAGGCGCACCTATCTGCGCGATATCGGCGCATCGGCTGCGCTGACGCTGAGCGAGGTGGCAGCCTATAACAGCCCCTATTTCCTGATCGCAGCGCTGACCCACGACAGCCGCCTGCTGATCCTCTTTGATTTCACGTTCAAGATCATCCGCGCGGTAGGCACAACGATCCGCGCGACTATAGAGGGAGCATTGCCACGCCTGACGCACAGCTGGTTCGTGCACGATATCGAGAGCTTTGGCCGGGGCCTCAGGCGCGGGGCGGCGATAGGCATGGGAGTAGCCGCCTGCGCGGGTCTGCTGCTGCTCGTCGCGGGGCAGGCCGTGTTTGCGCATCTATATGCCGGCAAGGTCAGCCTGGAGTGGAGCGAGCTGCTGCTGCTGTGTGCTCTGCTCCTCGCGCTCGCAGTGATGTGCGTGTCTGTCTATGTGCAGGGCGCGCTCGGTAGGTTCGGGCCACTGCTGCGCCAGTCATTGCCCTTTCTGGCGGCGTCGATTTTAACGACGCCGCTGACGATGGCGCTCCACGCCGGGCGTCCGGGCACCGGGACCGGCATGATCTTCATGACCATCTATGCCCTGTGCTTCATCGCCGCCGCCATATTGCACCTCATCGCGATGCGCCGCCTGATCCGGGGCGGGCGATGAAAATCGCGATGCTCGATCCTTCGTTGTTCACAGGCCGCTATGATGATGGGCTGTGTGCGGCGCTCTGCCGAGCGGGTCATCAGGTGAGCCTGCTCGGCCGCCCGATGCGCGCCACGGACGCTATCGCGCCTGAGACCTACACCTATGTCCCGCGCTTTTTCCGCCAGTCCGAACGGCTGCGGGGCATTTTGGGTGAAGACACAGTCTTCCGCGCGCTCAAGGCAGCGGAATATATGGCTTCTGCGACATGGGGAAACATCGCAAAGCTGCGCGGGGACGATGTGGTCCATGTGCAATGGCTGCCCTTTCCCCCGGCTGATCGGCGGTTGATGGAACGGCTTAGGGCAGGGAAGGGGCGGCCCGCGCTGGTGCACACCATCCACAATGCTTCGGCCTATCATGGAGATGCGGGCGCGCAAGGCCGGGGCTATCGTGCGCTGCTCAATCTGTTCGATGCGCTGATCGTGCACGGGGAGACAACCTACAAGGCGATGACAGCACAAGGGATCGCGCCAGACCGTCTGCATATCGTGCCGCACCCGCCGATGGAGCTTGCCCGCGCCCGGGAGGCGGACCTCGCCTCCGTTCCCCAACCCAAATCACCGCGCATCCTGTTTTTCGGCACGATCCGCCCCTACAAAGGGTTCGATCTGCTGATTGAGGCGTGTCTCCAGCTCTGGCGGGCGGGGCTTGTGTTTGAACTCGCCGTGGCGGGCAAGCCGTTCATGGACATCGCACCGCTGCTTGGGGCCGTGCGCGATGCCGGGTTTGCCGACCGGTTGGTCCTCGACCTCGGCTTCCTGACTGAACAGCGGTTGGACGCCCATCTGCAGCGGGCGGACATCATCGCCTTTCCCTATCGCCATATCGACAGCAGCGGTGCGTTCCTTTCGGCGCTGCATTATGGCAAGGCGATGGTGGCGAGCCGGGTCGGCATGTTCGCCGGGCTGGATGAGGCCGCGGTGCGGCTATGCGCGCCGGACGATGTGAGCGCACTGGCTCAGGCACTTGGTTCCCTCTTGGCAGGCGGCGACGCGCGCGCTGCTTTGGGTTTAGGCGCGCGGGCGATGCGGGCCGCGATGGGCGACTGGGGGCAGGCGGCCGATGCCACGCTCGCGGTCTATGAACAGGCAATCAAAACCACGAGGCAGGGATGAGTGCGGGGCGGATAAGGCGGGAACTGGAGCGACGTTGGCTGGCGATCCGGCTCGGCTTGGCAGGGCGTGTCCACCAATATCCCGAAATCCTTGCATTGCGCCGCTTTTTCGAAGCCTTTGCGATCGACGCGCTGATCGACGTCGGCGCGAACGAGGGACAATATGCGCTCTCGGCTCGCAAAGACGCGGGCTTTGGTGGGCATATCTTCTCGTTCGAGCCAAACCCCGATGTGTTCGCCATCCTCTCCGCCAAAGCCGCACGCGATCCCAAATGGCACGTGTTCAACATGGCCTTGTCGGACTTTGACGGCACGGCCGATTTCCACATCATGGCCGCGCATCAGTTCAGCTCGATCGCCAAGCCCGCCGAGCATCTTGACCCGATTTTCGAGAGCCGCAACCGGGTGGAAAAGACCGTGCCGATGCAGTGCCGCCGGCTAGACGGCATGCTGGATGAGCTGCTCGAGCCCTACGGCCTCGCCCGCCCTTTCCTGAAGATGGATACGCAGGGGCACGACCGCGCGGTGTGCGAAGGGGCGGGGTCTCGGCTCCGCGACATGATCGGCCTGCAGAGCGAACTTGCCGTGCGCCCGCAGTATGAAGGCGCGGCCGATTATCGCGCCATGATCGGCTATCTGGAGGAGCGCGGGTTCGTACCCAACGCCTTTTTCGCCAACAACAAGGGTCATTTCCCGCTACTGGTGGAAATGGACGGCGTCTTCCTGCGCGCCGATCTCGCCGGCGAGGGCGCGACCAGCGCATGACCCCGCGCCGCGTCTCCTGGCTGATGCTGATCAGCGCGGTCTGTTACGCGCTATGGCTGGTCGCGACCTGGGGCGTGGAGGTGCACTGGCTCAAGGGCCGCACCATCGGCCATGTTTTCTTTCGGGCGCAGGATTTGCCCGCGCTGGCGATGGGCTGTGGGGCGCTTGTGCTGGGCGGACTGGCGCTCCGCTGGGTGCCCAAGGGCGGGTGGCGCTGGGGGAATGACGGGCGGATCGTCGGCCTGGGGATCGGCCTGTTCTCGCTCGCTGCGTGGGCGGGCAGATACTGGCTCTTCGGCAATTACAGCCTCTCGCGCGACGAGGAGGTGGCGGAGTTCGCGGCAAAGGCGATGCAGGACGGCTGGCTCGCCCGGCCGATCCCGGCCGAATGGCTGGACTATCGCCGCGCGATCATGCCAGAGTTCTTCTCGCCCTTCGGCGCGGACAAATACTGGAATTCCGCCTATCTGCCCTTGAATTCCGCCTTCCGCGCACTGTGCGGCTGGCTGGGTGACGCCAATCTTTCCGGGCCGCTGCTCCTCGCGCTGGGCCTGTTCGCGTTATGGCGCGCGGCGCTGCGCATCATGCCAAACCGGCCGGACGCCGTGGCGGTGACGATGCTGATGGCGCTCAGTTCTACGCAACTGCTCGTCACCGGCATGACGCCTTATGCGATGACCGGGCATTTCGCATTGAACATGGTCTGGCTGGCACTGGTCCTGCGTGGGGACAGGCTGGGGCACCTGAGCGCAGGGATCACGGCGCTGCTGCTCGCGGGCCTGCATCAATATCACTACCCGCTTGTGTTCCTCACGCCGTTTCTGCTGTGGTTCGCGCTGTCCCGCCGCTGGGGCGCTCTACTCTTTCATGCCATCATTCTCGCCCTCGCCATCGTTATATGGGCCAAGCTCTGGCCTGGGCTGATGATAGACCTTTATGGTCCGGCGGCGGATGTGCGCCCGTCGGCGGGCGTGGCGGACAAGATGCAGAGCCTGGCCGAGCGGCTGGAGAAGTGGCGGCCCTTGCTCTATATGAGCCGCTTCTTCGCCTGGAACAACCTGCTGCTGGTGCCGCTCGCGCTCATCGGCCTGTGGCGAATTGGCTGGCGCGCTGCGCTGAGCGGACAGCGCGTGGCGTTGCCGCTGGGGCTGGGCGCACTCGGCATGGCGGCGCTCGCGATCGACCCCGGCTATGGCTGGGGCTACCGCTATCTCCACGGCTTTATCGGCAGCTTTGCCCTGCTCGCCGGGCTGGGCTGGGCGAGCTTCAAGCGACCCGACAGTCGCGTGCTCACCGCCTCCGCCCTGATTGCGCTGCTCACCGGCAGCTTCTTGATGGCGCGCGCCCACGACTATGTCGCGCCTTATGCCGAGGTTCATCGCCGCATCATGCAAAGCGGCGCGGACGTGGTTTTGGTCGATCCGCGTGGTGGGCGCTATGTGACTGATGTCGTGCGCGGGCCGGGCAGCGATCCGCTGGGCGGGCCGGTGGTGATGCACATCGGCTGGCTCACGCGCGAGCGGGTCGACAGGCTCTGCGCGCGCTACGGTGACATTGCGATCCTCGATATCAGCGCGTTCGGGCCTTTGGGCGTCGGTATCGTCCCCTGGGGCAGCCGCTGGATCGCGTCGCTGCGGGAGCAAATGGATGCCCGTGGCTGCGGCCGGGTAATAGCCCCGCGCTGAAAAACTTACTCCGCCGCCACTGGCTTGGCGGGATTGCCCACTACGGTCGCCCCATCGGGCAGATCGCGGTTCACGAGGGTGCCCGGCAGTATCGTACAGTTCCGGCCAACCGTAATTCCGGGCATGACGATGGCCCTTGCTCCTATGACCGTGCCTGCGCCAATGGATGTGTCCATATAGATGCCGCGCGTCATATCATGGGTTAGCACCACGGCCTCTTCCTCGATTACGCAATTGGCCCCGATATGGACGCCGCGCGGCCAGGTCCGGTCTATGAGGGCAGTAGGTGCTATCCAGGCGGTGGGATGAATATCCGTCCCCCAGATTTTGGTCTGGATGAGGCGCTGAATGTGCTGGGAGAGACTTTTCCGCCGGACGGGGTGCGCTACGGTACGAGACATCGCAGCCAGCATAGGATCATGGATAGCACAGGACAACAGAGAAATGTTTGCAAGCGTGGGTGCGAGGCGATAGTGCGGACCTTGTGATGCGGGTGCGATCCCTGAACAGTCTGCGGAAGCTCCGCGCTCTCGCTATGGCCATCCAGCGGGTGAGGCTGCGTCGGCGTGGCGTCGATGTACACCCGTCTTCGACCGTCTCGCTCTCCAGTCGGGCCATCACCAGCCTGAAAGGCGGCATTCGCATCGATGCCGAGACCTTGGTGGCGTTCAAAACACTGCTCATCACGCGCGACATGGCCTCAGGCGACGAAAGACCGATCCGCATCGGCAAGCGTTGTTTCATCGGTGGCGGGTCGATGATCATGCCTGGCGTTACGATTGGCGACGAGGTTATCGTCGGCGCGGGTGCCTGTGTGTTCGAAGATGTTCCGCCGCGCTGCATAGTCGGGGGCAATCCGGCGCGAATCCTGCGGACAGATATCGAAGTCGGGCGCATGGGCCGGCTGAAGGGCGCGGACGAGAACACCCGCCGCATGTGGCGTCCATGAGCGTCGAAGGCTGGGTTCAGGGGGACGCTGCTAAACAGCGGCTAGCGCTGGTGCTGGGCCATGCCCGCCGCGCGATGATAGCCACAACGGTGCTGAGTGCGGTGCTCAATGTCCTGTTACTGAGTGGCTCGCTCTACATGATGCTGGTCTATGACATGGTGCTGCCCAGCAACAGCATCCCCACGCTTGTCGGCCTCGCCATACTTTGCCTCGCGGCCTATGCCTTTCAGGGCGTGCTGGACTTCATTCGCAGCCGGGTGCTGCTGCATTTTTCGGCGGCAGTGGATGTGGACCTCAGCGCCGATGTGCACAAGCTCATGAGTTTGATGGCGCGCACCCAGACGCAGATGGACAGCCTCCAACCTATGCGCGATCTGGATCAGTTGCGCCAGTTTCTCGCCGGACCGGGGCCGTCCGCGTTGGTCGATCTGCCGTGGATGCTGTTCTTCATCATCATCCTGTTTCTCCTGCATCCCTATCTCGGCATCACCGTGCTGGTAGGCGGGGCGATCCTTGTTTTCCTCACCTTTCTCACCGAGCGCCTGACCTCGGAAAAGAACCAGAAGCTGATGCAGCTCGCCGGTAACCGGCAGGTTGTGGCAGACATCACCCGCCGCCACGCCGAAGTGCTGAGCGCAATGGGCATGGAAGGGCGTATCGGCGACCGCTGGCGGACAACCAGCGGCCAGTTCCTCGCCGCGCAGGAAAAACTGAATGCTATCGCCAATAGTCTCAGTAACTTGACGAAGATTCTTCGCATGGTTCTGCAATCCGGCGTTCTGACCGTCGGCGCGCTACTGGTGATGAGCCATGAGGCCAGCGGCGGCGTGATCTTCGCCAGTTCGATCCTGTCGTCGCGCGCGCTTGCGCCTGTTGAGGCAGCAATCGCCAACTGGCGCGGCTTCGTGAGCGCGCGGCAGGGCTGGGCTCGCCTCAAGTCGCTGATCCTCGCCATGCCCGAATTCCCGACCGCCGATATGCTGCCCACGCCCGAAAAGACGATGTTCGCCGAGGACGTGACCTTGGGGCCTCCGGGCACGGACCGGCTGACGGTGCAGGGCGTGAAGTTCGGTTTGCGCGCAGGCGAGGCACTGGCGATCTTGGGGCCAAGCGGCTGCGGCAAATCGACTTTGGTGCGCGCTTTGGCAGGGATCTGGCCGCTCACAACCGGCGCCGTGCGGCTCGATGAGGCGGACATTACGCAGTGGCCGCCGGAGAGTCTGGGGCGGTATATCGGCTATTTGCCGCAGAATGTGGAGCTGATCGGCGGCACAGTGGCCGAGAATATCGCCCGGTTCGATCCCGATGCACAGTCAGAGGATATCATCAAGGCGGCGGAGCTCGCCGGGGTACATGACCTCATCCTCCATCTGCCCGATGGCTATAACACGCCGGTGGGTGCGGACGGCCGCGCGCTTTCGGGCGGGCAGCGCCAGCGCATCGGCCTTGCTCGCGCGCTTTATGGCGACCCGTTCCTCATCATCCTCGATGAACCGAACTCGAACCTCGACAGCCTCGGCGAAGAGGCGCTGGCGAGCGCGATAGCCGATGTGCGGGCGCGCGGAGCCATCGTCATCGCGGTGGCGCACCGTCCCTCGCTGCTTGCCTCGGTAGATCTCGTGCTGCTGATGAAGGAGGGGCGCGCGATTGCCTTTGGTCCGAAAGACAAGCTGGTGGGTCATCTGTTGCCGGACAAGCGCCCGGAACCTGTCGCTCCTCCGGCGGCGGCCAGCGCGTAACCGAACAACTTCTCTTGCGCGTAGTAACGGAGTGTTTAGCACACGCATCATAGACGAATCACGGGCTGGACTACACGGGAGACTAATCACATCATGCGCAAAGGCATAATTCTCGCGGGCGGATCGGGCACGCGGCTCTATCCGCTGACGAAGGCGGTCTCCAAACAATTGATGCCGGTGTATGACAAGCCGATGATTTATTACCCGCTCTCGGTGCTGATATTGTCCGGCATCCGCGAAATCATGATCATCACGACCCCGCACGATCAGGCCGCTTTTCAGGCGCTGCTGGGCGACGGGTCGGACATGGGGTTGTCGCTCACCTACGCGGTGCAGCCTGATCCGGGCGGCCTTGCGCAGGCCTATCATATCGGCGCGGACTTTGTGGGTACCAACCCCTCGACGCTGATCCTCGGCGATAATATCTTCTACGGCCATGGGCTTACTGAGCTGCTGGACAACGCGGCAGGACGGGAGAGCGGCGCAACGGTGTTCGGCTATTATGTCAACGACCCGACTGCCTATGGCGTCGTTTCGTTCGATGCCACTGGCCGCGCCGAGACGATTGAGGAAAAACCGGCTCAGCCTAAATCCAACTATGCGGTGACCGGACTATATTTCTACGACGGCAGGGCGGTCGAATATGCCCACGCCATCAAGCCCTCGCCGCGCGGAGAGCTGGAGATCACCGATCTCAACCGGCTTTATCTGGAAGCGGGAGAGCTGAATGTCGAGATCATGGGCCGCGGCTATGCCTGGCTCGATACCGGCACACATGGCTCGCTGACAGATGCCGCCAACTATGTCCGCATCACCGAGGAGCGGCAGGGCCTCAAGATCTGCTGCCCTGAAGAACTCGCCTGGCGTAAGGGCTTCATTGACGACGCCCAGCTGGAGCGCGTCGCCGCCCCGCTCGTGAAATCTGGCTATGGTGCCTATCTCTTGAAGCTCCTCGAAGGGGGCGCGAAGTGGAGCTGATCGAGACGGCTATTCCCGGCGTTCTCATCATCGAGCCGAAGGTCTTCGGCGATGAGCGCGGCTTCTTCATGGAAAGCTGGAACGCCCGCAGCTTTGCGCAGGCCGGACTGGACCTCGATTTCGTGCAGGATAATCACAGCCGCTCGTCCCGAGGCGTGCTGCGTGGCATGCACTATCAACAGCCCGGCCCACAGGGCAAGCTGGTGCGCGTGACCGCCGGCGCGGTGTTTGATGCCGTGGTCGATATGCGCAAGTCCTCGCCCACCTTCGGCAAATGGGTGGGCGTAGAGCTCAGCGCCGCCAACAAGCGCATGCTCTGGGTGCCGCAGGGCATGGCGCATGGCTTCCTCTGCCTGGAGGATGGCACGGATTTTCTCTACAAATGCGTCGGCTATTATGATCCGGCCAACGAACACAGCCTGCTCTGGAACGACCCCGCCGTCGGCATCGAGTGGCCGCTGGATGGCATAGAGCCGCAGCTTTCCGCCAAGGACGTGGCGGGCAAGCCGCTGGCGCAAGCGGTGACGTTCCCGTGAAGGCGCTGATCACCGGCGCAAATGGGCAACTGGGCTGGTCGTTGCAGCAGACTGCGCCGCAAGGCGCGGAGCTGATCTGCACCGATGTCGCGGAGCTGGACATCTGCGATGCCGCTGCGGTCAACGCCTTCGTGGCGGAGCACCAGCCCGACATCATCCTCAACGCTGCCGCGCATACGGCGGTGGACAAGGCCGACAGCGAGGAAGAGCTAGCGCTGCGGATCAATGCCGAGGCTGTCGCTAACCTCGCTCATGCGGCCCGCTTCCACAACGCCCGTCTCGTCCATGTCTCGACCGATTTCGTGTTCAATGGCGTGAGCGGCGTGCCCTACAAGCCATCCGACACGCCCGCGCCGGTCAGCGCCTATGGCCGCACCAAGCTGGCGGGCGAGCAGGCTGCCGGGGAAGGGGCGCTTATCGTCCGCACCGCATGGGTCTATGCGCCCAAGGGCAATAATTTCGTGCGCACCATGCTCCGCCTGATGGCAGAGCGCGATGAGGTTCGCGTGGTGGCAGACCAGATCGGCACGCCGACTTACGCGCCCGATCTTGCCGCCGCGCTCTGGGCCTTGAGCGCCAAGGGCGTCACCGGCATCCATCATTACACCGACAGCGGTGCGGCGAGCTGGTATGACTTCGCCGTCGCGATCCAGGAGGAGGGGCTTGCTGTCGGCCTCCTCAGCCGCGCGGTGCCCATTATTCCCATCAACACCGCCGACTATCCCACCCCCGCTACCCGCCCGCATTATTCTGTGCTGGACAAGAGCAGCACCTTCGCGGCGCTGGGCAGTCCGGCTCCCCATTGGCGCGCCAATCTGCGCAAAATGCTACAGGAAATCAAAACACATGGCTGAACTGCTCGTAACCGGCGGCGCGGGGTTTATCGGCGCAAACTTCGTGCACTATTGGCGCGAACATCACCCCGCCGACACCATCACGGTGCTTGACGCGCTCACTTATGCGGGCAACCCGGCGAACATCGCGGGCCTTGAAGGTGTCGAGCTGATCGAGGGCGACATCTGTGATACCGCGCTCGTCGAAAAGCTGCTCGCCGATCGCAAAATCCAGACGATCGTGCACTTCGCGGCCGAGAGCCACGTTGACCGTTCCATCACCGGGCCGGATGCGTTCGTCACCACCAACGTGATCGGCACGCACAGTTTGCTCAAGGCCGCGCGCAAGCTGTGGCTCGATAGCGGCACCGGTAAGCCGCATCGCTTCCACCATGTTTCGACGGACGAGGTCTATGGCTCATTGGGGCCGAACGATCCGGCCTTCAGCGAGACGACGCCCTACGCCCCCAACTCGCCCTATTCGGCGTCCAAGGCAGGGTCAGACCATCTCGTGCGCGCCTATCACCACACTTATGGGCTCAATGTGACGACGAGCAACTGCTCCAACAATTATGGTCCCTATCAATTCCCGGAAAAGCTGATCCCGTTGTTCCTCTTGAACTGCCTTCACGGCCGCAACCTGCCGATCTATGGCGATGGCATGAATGTGCGCGACTGGCTGCATGTCGAGGATCATTGCTACGGCATCGAGAAAGTGATCCTCAACGGCAAGCCGGGTGAAACATACAACATCGGCGGTGGGCAGGAGCTGCCCAATCTGCGCGTGATCGAGGAAATCTGCGCCACGGTGGACCGCGCCTTCGCCGCCGATCCGTCTCTGGCCGCCCGCTTTCCGCAAGCCCCTGCAGCCCAAGGCAAGCCTTCGGACAGCCTCAAGACCTTCGTCACCGACCGCGCCGGCCATGACCGCCGCTACGCCATCGACGAGACCAAGGCCCGTGCCGAGCTGGGCTATGCCCCGCGTCGCACCTTTGCGGAGGGCTTTGCGCAGACGCTGCAATGGTATCTCACCAATGAAGACTGGTGGCGGCCGCTGCTTAGCCGCTGAGAGCGATCGGGCGCGGCTCAGGCTGCCGCTGGCGTGTCGATCGATCTTATCTTGCCGGTGAATACATTAATGCCGGTGAGGCGTCGCACCGACCAGATGCTCACCATGTTGCGCGCGATCACCACCGCAGCAAGGCAGCCCGCAATGCCCAGCAGCCCGCCATAGCGCGCGGCAATAGGTGCGCTCACCAGCAGCAGCGTAGTGCTACCGATCGTCTGGATGAGGTTGGTCCGTTCGTGGCCCGTCATCGCGAGGATCAGCCCGGATGGGCCGGTCATGGTATAGATCGCCTGACCCACGACCGCGACCCGCAGTACCGTCTCGGCCGGGTGGAATTCAGGTCCGAACAGGTTCAGCACCGGCCCGGCGAAAACGAAGATCAGCACCGCCACCGGCAGGCAGAAAGAGGTCGATAGCCATGTTGCCGATCTGGCGAGCCGCGCGAGCTTGCGCATGTCGCCGCTCGCATGGGCCTCGGCGAATTGCGGCGAAAACACGCTGAACAGGCCCATTGTGACGATGCTCAAAACCCCAGCCACCTGCGCCGCCACCCGATATAGCCCCGCCTCATAGACACCAAGCACGGCCGACGCGGTGGCCAGGCCATACCAGTCCGCAACGTTGAGGAAGATTGCGACGCCCCACAGCGGGAGGGAGACCTTCAAAATCTCGCGCATCGGCACATGCAGCGTGCCCTGCTCGCTGGAGCTGTAGGGCAAGGCGGTGAAGAAGGCTGCCGCCCCCACCAGCATGCCCGTCAGCGCCGTCATCCACAACACCTGCTCGACGCCGGGCGCCATGCCGAGCGCGATGTACAGCAGCACTATCGTCGGTATGATCAGCACCTCGATGCACTGGCCCCATATATAGGCCTTCTGCGAACGCAGCACCGCGCCCAACATGCGTGTGAGGGTGCGGGATATCATGATGACGATCAGCACCGCGATGGCGTCTTGGGGCACTTCTCCCTTGAATATCAGCTTCATCACCGGCGTGCCGCCCGCTTTCAGCAGCACGACGAGGATACCGGTGAACAGGAGCGAATAGGCAATCACCTTCATCAGGCTTCGCCGCTCGATCTTCACGTTCTGCGCCACGGCGGCAGAAAATTTGCGTGTAACTGCCAGGTCGATCCCGCCGACTGCAACCACGGAAAGGAACATTGCGGTCTGGGTGATCAGCGCATAATGGCCGTTCGCCTCAGGGCCGAAAAGGCGGCCGATCAGCACGGTCACAAGGAAACCGGCCGCGACCGATCCACCGCGAATCGCCAGCGACATGAAAGACTGGAAATGGCGTTTTATCAGCGTGCGCGGATCAACAGAGGGGAATGCCATCTCGTTTCCGTCACATTTCCCTGTTGCGCAGCGCCCTGATTGCCAGATTGGCATTTTGTTATGAGATTTTCATCACTAGGGTATATTGATGCGGCAGCACAAGTTCATCGGGCGGATTTCAGGCAGGGCGGCGTGTTTTTTTTGCGACGAAGCGTTATGGGTGACTGTAATTTACAAAGCGGGACATTGCTCTGATGGAAACCATCTATGACTGGCTGGCGATCATTGCGTTTGCCGGGCTGATCGTCCTGTTTCTCCAGCGCTCATCAATGGACGAACCGCCAGATACCGTGTGGCACTATATGCCACCCGCCATCGGATGCGCACTCTCCAACTATCTGGGCAATGAGGGAATGGGAGCGCTGGCGATCCTTATGCTGGCCGCCGTTGCCGCTTATGTGTGGTTTGTCCTCAAGCCGCGTCTACCCGGTTAAATTGCGCGGCGCGGCGCTGTTTTTGTTGCGTATGCGAAGGGAATAGCGGATACACTCCGTAAAGACATTCGTTGTATTTGGCATAAACCAAGTCGTCTGATGTCATGAAAGGGTATGTAATGGGCTGGCAGAACTGGTTTTCATCGCGCAAAAAACGCTATGATGCGCTGGATCAGGACCATGGAGACATGGTGCCCCGCCTTTCCATCGGCCGCAACCGTGATCGCCAGGACGACAAGCTGCCCCGCTTCCAGGGAACGGCGGGGGACCAGATCCGCAGCACCGGCAAACGGTCTGCCATGGATCGTGTGCGCTTCCATATGCGCAACGCGTTCACGCCCTCTCAGCCCGTGCTCTCCCACCGCATGTTTGCTGGTCGCACCGAGGTTTTGAAAACCCTGATCCGCTCGATCGAGGATCAGCGCCTGCACGTCGTGCTCTACGGCGACCGCGGTATCGGCAAGACCTCGCTGCTGCATATCCTCGCGCAGCTGGCGAAGGACGCGCGCTACATTGTGCGCTATGCGTCCTGCGGCGAGGAAACGCATTTCAGCGAGCTGATGCGCGCCATCGCGCGCGATATTCCACTGCTCTATCATGCCGATTATGCACCGACCTCCTCGGAGATCGAGAGCGGTCGCTCGCTCGCAGACCTGCTGCCCGAGGGCACGCTCACGGTGCCGCAGATCAGCGACCTGTTCTCGAAGGTGTCAAACACCCGTGTCCTCGTGATCCTTGACGAGTTCGACCGCGCCCATTCGCCTGCGTTCCGCCGCTCGATCGCGGAACTCATCAAGAACCTGTCGGACCGCTCCAGCCGCCTTCAGCTCGTGATCGCGGGCGTTGCCGCCAATCTCACGGAGCTGATCGAGCATATTCCCTCCATCCGCCGCAACATTTTGGGCTATCAGGTGCCCAATATGTCGAACAGCGAGATCGAGGAGCTGATCCACAACGGCGAAAAGATCTGCGGTCTCACCTTCGATCGGGAGGCGATCGCGTTCATCAGCGCGGTGGCCTACGGCTCGCCCTATATCGCAAGCCTGCTGAGCCAGCATGCGGGCCTGGCGGCGGTGGATCGCGACGCGAGCATGGTCGAGAAGCGCGATGTGGCCGACGCGATCAACCAGTCCGTCGATGAAATCCGTCACCGCGTCTCCAGCCTCAGCCTGTTCCAGACAGGCCGCGCCAAGGCCGATGGCCATGGCACCAACCTAGGCCTCCTTGCGCGCCTCGCGCTGCATTACGCGGGCCGCCTGATGCCGCAGCAGGCCGACGAGGTGATCCGCAAGCCGGGGCAGGGCCTCGCCTTCATGCAGAAGATGCAGCAGGACTACGGACTGCTGGAGCCGCTGGAAAACGATCCCGCAGGCGCCTATCATTTCAAGGAAGAAGGCGTTCCCGTTTACCTCTGGATCGAGCTGGCGCAGTCCCATTTCGCTGGCGAAAAGAGCAACACCAAGCTGCTCGACGCGCTGCTCGATAAATATGCGGTAGCCCAAAGCGCCTGACGCTTGCCCGGACCATCGCCGTGCTGGCCTCGCTCATCGAAAAACTGAGGATCAAGCTGTGGTCCCGCCGTCAGCATGACAGCGTCCCTCTGCGCGCCTATTTCCGCGATCGTTTCCGCATCGATGTCGGCCTCTACAGCTATGGCTGCTTCGACCGCTGGCGCATGCCGGGGCCGATCCGCATCGGGCGCTACTGCTCGCTCGCCAACACCGTCCGCTCCGCACCGATCAACCATCCGTTCGACGCAATGACGACGCACCCGGCTCTCTATGAACGCAAATTCGGCGTGGTCGACGAGGATATCTTCTACGACGACGTGCTCGTGATCGAGGACGATGTCTGGATCGGCCACAACGTCATGATCCTGCCCGGATGCAAGCATGTAGGGCGTGGCGCGATCATCGGCGCGGGCGCGGTGGTGACGAAGGATGTGCCCGCCTATGCCATCGTGGCCGGTAATCCTGCGAAAAAGCTGCGGGACCGGTTCACGCCAGACCTGATCGCCGCGCTGGAGGCGAGCCGCTGGTGGGAGCTGGACCCGCCCGCGCTGCGTCAGCTCGTGCGCGCTAACCCTGAGCTGGTGTTTCACCCAACTGCCGCATCCGTGGATGCCTGGACGCAGGCAGGCAGGCGGCCGGACTGGACAGGCACCGGGCAATGACCTCCGCCCCGCGCATCAGCGTCGTCGTGCCGCATTATAACGACCTCGAACGGCTGGATCGCTGCTTGGCCGCGATTACTGCCCAGACGATGCCGGACGAGGCGTATGAGATCATCGTTGCCGACAACAACTCTCCCTGCGGCATGGCCGCGGTGGAGCAAGCGGTTGCAGGCCGCGCACGTATCGTCACCGCGATGACGCCGGGCGCTGGCCCCGCCCGCAATGCGGGGGCCGAGGCGGCACAGGGAGACATCCTTGCCTTCACTGACAGCGACTGCGTGCCGGCCCCTGAGTGGCTGGAGCGCGGCGTCGCGGCGCTGGGGAAGGGGGGCGACTTCATAGGCGGCGGCATGACTGTGCTGGTGCCGGGCGGCCGGCCGATGAGCGGGGCGGAGGCTTTTGAAACCGTCTTCGCCTTCGACAATGAGCGCTACGTCAAGCGCCTGCATTTCACCGTCACCGCCAATCTCTTCTGCCCGCGCGATCTGTTCTTCAAGGTCGGGCCGTTCCGCACCGCCGTTTCCGAGGACAATGAATGGTGCTGGCGCGCGCGCGATATGGGCCACCGCATCGGCTATGCGGCAGACGCCCTCGTCGGCCATCCGGCGCGCGCGGACTGGGCACAGCTGAAAGGCAAATGGCGGCGTATCTGCGCGGAGCGCTATGCGCTGAGCCGCGACGGCGGAGCGTCAGCACTCAAGTGGATCGCCAAAACGTGGCTTGAGCTGCCCGCCATCCCCGTCCATGCGCTGCGCATCCTCACAGACAGGCGCGTGCCAAGCTTTGGCGAGCGGCTTTCCGCGCTGGGCACATTGGCGGCCATCCGGTTGTGGCGCTTTGTCGAAGGGCATCGCATCGTGCTGCGTGGGGGCGGCCACCACGCATGAGCGCCGCGCCGTTCCCGGTCAGCATCTGCATTGTCGGGTTCCACAATGCCGGGGAAATAGCCGGGTGCCTCTCGGCTCTGGCGCAATCGACCTATGCGGATTTCGATGTCGTCATCTGCGAAAATGGCGGCGAGCACGCGCTGCGCAAGCTGAAAGCCACACTGCCGGAGCGCTTGCCTGGCGGCCAAAATGTCGAGTGCCTGCTCGCGCCCGGCAATCTCGGTTACGCGGGCGGCGTCAATCTCGCGATGCGCGCCCGGCCCGATGCTGCCGCCTGGTGGGTCGTCAACCCCGATACCGCACCGGACGCGGGCGCACTTTCCGCTCTCATTGAACGGTTGCGGCGCGGCGACTGCCACATGGTCGGCGGCGTGCTGCATGACGCTGCGGGCCGAGTGCAGGCCTATGGCGGGCACTGGCGCTACTGGCTCGCGCGCGCGGTATCCATCGGCATGGGCGCGCGGGTGAGTGATCCTGTAGACCCCGCTGCCATCGAGGCGCAAATGAACTATGTCTTGGGTGCCTCCATGCTGGTGGACCGACACTTTGTCGAGCGCGTGGGCCTGATGCGTGATGAATATTTCCTCTATTGCGAGGAAGTGGAGTGGGGCCTGCGCGCGCGCAAGATGGGCGTGAAGCTTGGCTTCGCGCCGGACGCGCTGGTGCGGCACGATCAGGGCAGCACCACCGGCTCTGCGGGCGCGATCAAGGCGCGCAACCGCCTGCCCATCTATATGGACGAGCGCAACAAGCTGCACGTCGTGCGCGATATTTCCGCCTGGCGCCTGCCGGTCGCGGCAGTAGCGACGCTGGCGCTGCTGTCTTTGCGCTATGGCGCGCGCGGTGCCTGGCGGCAATGGGGCTATGCGCTCTCGGGCTGGTGGGCAGGGATCAGGGGCGAGCGCGGCGTGCCGCCGATGCTGCGATAAGGGATCAGGCCAGCGCCTTGGCGCGCTCCGTGCCGACGAAACCCGGCCTGCTTGCTGGCGGGATAGCGCTCACAAACTCCGCCAGAAAGCCGTTCAGCATGTCATAGCCCGGAGTAGCGTCCCCGCCGGTTCGCAGGGTCGAAGCGCGCACGAGGACGCCATCGCTCACAATCCCGTCCATCGCGGTATTCAGACGGTCGCGCCGCTGCTCACCCGCCGTACGGGGCAGATATTCGCCCAGCCGCGTCCAATAGACGATGTCCTCCATGCGAATGCCTTCGCCCGCCGTAAGCGCCACCGCCGGGATCGCCGCGCCACTGCCCAGCGCGATGTCATCGTTTTGGCGGGACTGGATGGCGAGGCCTATCGCGGGATAGCAGCTTTCGGGCCGGTGGAGCTGGAGGATATCGCTCTGCGCCCGGCCATAGGCGATCAGCAGCATCACCTGCGCCCCGGTCTTGGCGTTGATGTAAAGCCGCGTCAGCGTGTCGGCATAAAGCCGGTCCGAGAGGCTGCCTGGTATCTCCGGCACCACGATGTCGCCGCCTTCGCCCAGCGTCCACGGGCCTATCCGCTTGGGCACAAGGTCGGTCAGCGGCTGCTGCGGCATCAGCGTCAGCAGGGTGCGCGGGCGCAGTGTCTCGGCCACGCCCAGCGCCGCCACGCAGGCTCCGCCAATCAGGAAATCCCGCCGCGCGATCATGCGGTGGCTCCCAGCCTTTTGCCGAGCACCCGCTGCAACAGCCAGTCCAGCGCAAACATGCCTGCCAGCGCCACGGTAAACAGCGCGATGCCGGTCGTAACATGCAGAAAGCCCTGCGCTACGCCGTCACCAAAATAATAAGTGAGCAATATCAACGCCATGACGCGCAAGATGTTGACGATGATCGCCACCGGAATGATGAGCGCAACCAGCAGCAGCGCATAGCGCCATGAGGCGCGGTGGAGCAGATAGATGTAAAACAGGGTGATAGCCGTCAGACCGACGATGCTGTTCATGCCCGCGCAAGCATCCTCCACCAGCAGCTGATAGCTGCCCACGAACAGAGTCACGCCCTCGCGCATGATCGGATAGCCGAAGGGCTGCAGGATACCGGTCGCCACCGTGGACACGAGCGTCTGCAGGGGCGCGGTCGCCTGGTCGATCAGCCAGCCGGGCGGCGGCACGAGGAAGCCGAGGTAAAAGAACGGGAAGAAATTGTGCCTCAGCGCGGGCCACCCCGCCAATCGATAAGTGAGCGCCAGCATCGCGCCATAGACGCCCAGCGCCTCAAGGCTGATAAAATCATAGGCGCGGCCAAAGGCATAGATGGGAAGGGCGACCACAAGGATCAGCGCCACTACCGTCCTGTTGGCGGGCTCACAGCGCGCCCGCATGTCGGGCAGGCACTGGCTGATCAGCCACAGGCCGGTGGCGAGCACGATCGGCCCATGCGCGCCAATCTCCATCGACCAGACCTCGCGGCCCAGCCCGGCGAGTGTCGGCACCAGCAGGATGAGAAACCCGGCCCAGAGCGGCCAGTGGCGCAGGATAGCCGCACCCCACCATGGCGCGCTGCGCGCCGGCGCCGCAGCGTTGGCGTCTGTGGCGGGAGACGCGCTCATCGGCCTTGCGCCTTCATTGCCCGCACGGCCCCGCTGCCCTTCGGTCAAAAGTCGTTGAGGAAGGTGCCGATCACCGTCGCGCGGTCGGACGTCAGCTCGTCGGCGAGCTGCTTCACGTCGCCCACATAGCTGCTGTCCTTCTTGGCCACCAGCATGGCATAGCGCACCGCCATCGCGACGCGGCGGGCGTCGGCAGAGCTGTTGCCCGGCGGTGTGTCGACGATCGTGACATCATAATCGCGCAGGCAGGTGTCGAGCAGTTCGCTCATCGCGCGGCTGGCGAGCAGCTCCTGCGGATTGGGCGCGATACCGCCTGAATAGATGAGCGAGAGATTGGGGAAGACATCCGCCTGAATGACGTCGCCAAACTCCACCTCATTGTCGCCCAGGCACTGGCGCAGGCCGGCGGGTGCCTTATCGGGCGCGATATAGTCTTCAAGGCCGGGCGAGCGCATGTTGGCGTCGATCAGCATCGTGTTCAGGCCCGCCATCGCAAACGACATCGCGAGGTTGACCGCCACGAAGCTCGTCCCCACGCCCGGTGTCGCCGCGCACACCGCGAGCGAGCGGCGGCCGTCGCCGATATGCTTTGCCTTGAGGTGGGTCTGGAGCGAGCCGAAGCTCTCCGCCTGCACCGAATTGGGCGCGGAAAGCGCTACGATCTTGCGAGAGAAGCGGAAGCCGCTGCGCCCGATTACGGTCTGGGCGCCATCGTCGATCACCAGCGGACCGGCGGGCGCCTCTTCTGCTGCCGCTACGGCCGCACCCGCTTCGGTGTCCGCCTGTTCGCTCAGCTGCTGTTCGACCATAGCTTCACTTTCTTCCCGTTGGGGCATATCCATCTGCGTCATTGCGTGGCCCGCCCCAATTGCGGCATGCGAATGCCCAATATTCTCCACAACAGCCCTTCCTCCTCGGCATCGGCCGAACGGCCCATGGTGCCGACGACCGGCAGGCCGCTGTTGACCAGATCTTCGGCCCCCCGCACACGGCGGTTCAGCAACTCGATGATCAGCGCAGCGAGTGTACCGAACGCTGCGCTCAGCGTGAGCGCGCCACCGATGATCAGCGGAATGTTCGGGAAGTCGGGCGCGCGCGGCACCACCGCATTCGCCAGCACCTTGACGCCGGACTCGGTGGTTTGCGCCTGCTGCTCATAGTCGGCGGCCTTGGCGAGTGCCTTGTCATATTGCGAGCGCAGCACCTGCACGTCGGTTGCCATGCGCTGCGCTTCGCTCACCTTGCCGCGCTGGGCGAGTACCTTCTGGGTTTGGGCGGAGAGCATGCTTGCGGCGGAAGGCCCACCTGGCGCGCTGCCCGAGCGGGCCATCGCGGTTTCCCGCGCCACCGCCGACTGCGCGGTCGCGAGCTGGCTGCGCAGCGTCTGCAGATCGGGGTGGTTCGGCCCGAGAATCTTGGACTGCGCCGCAATCTGAGCCTCCAGCGAGGCCACCTGCACTGTCGAAGGTGCAATGAAGGCGCCCGCCGCTGCCTGAGCCGCCGGGGCGGCCTGCGCCAGCATCTTGAGCTTTGCCATTTCCGGGTCGCTGGCATCATCCGCCAGGATGATACCGTTTGCCTTTTCGAAAGCGGTCAGCTGCTCGACGGCCTTTCTGAGTTTCTTATATGTCTCGTCGGCCTGCTTGTAATACCAGTTGGCGTTCTTCATCGCATATTCGCGCTTGGTGGCCAGCACCTGCGCAATATAGGCATCGCGCACTGTATCCGCCATTTTGGCGGCAGTCTCGGGGTTCGAAGACGTGTATGAGATGGCGATGAGGCTGGTGCCAGAGAGCCAGACGACCCCGGTATTGTCCATCACCGGTTGTGCGAGCCAGCGGTGGAAGTCGCGCTTGTCGCCCGGGCCGCGTCGGGCATAGTTGGCGGCCATGCGCGGCGAGTTCTGCCACCCCAGCATGTCCACCGCGCGCCCGGCGACCTTATAGTCCTGCATGAGCTGGACCTGGGTCTTCACATAATCGGGCGTTGAACGGCCGGCAATGGCCTGGCCGGTGACGGGATCGGGCTTGAGGAGATCGAGCTCGATACGGGTCGTCGCCTCATAGCGAGGCCGCGCCAGCAGCACCACGACCGTCGCTGCGGCTACGGCCCCCAGCACGCTGAGCAGGATGAGCGCCCGTCTGGCCCAGAGGATACGAAAAAACTGCAAGAAGCTCATGATCTGCCCCGGTTCCTAGAAAAAGCGCTCGCCAACGTAAATGACATCGCCGTTCTTGATCGCGCCTGATAGCGGGAATTTCTTAATATCCTTACCATCGCGGGTGATCTTGATCTTCTTTTCGGACCCCATGGTGGTGAGGCCGCCCGCCGCTGCGATGGCGCGGCGCAGGTCCATGCCGGTGTCGATCTTCAGCGTCCCGGGGCGCGCGATCTGGCCATAGATGTAGAAGGTCTCGGCCTTGGGCACGAACAGCTTGTCTCCCGGCTTCACGAACGGGTCTTCTTCGGTCGTGCCGGTCGCGAGCTTGCGGATGTCGAGCTGAATCTCCTCGCCGGTGGTGCGGCGAAGCATGATGAAGTCCGAGCCGCTGTCGCGCGGGCCGCCGACCTGCGCCAGAATCTCCGACACGCGATAGTTGCGGTCCACCGGCACCATGCCTGGCCGACCGACATCGCCGAGCACGACCACATAGCGGCTGGCATAGTTGGCGACGGTGATGTTGACGATGGGATCGGCGTAATAGCCGCCCTTTTTCAGGGCGTTCTTCACCGATTCACGAAACTGGAGCACGCTCATGTCCGCGGCCTTCACCGTACCGAGGAAGGGAAGCTGAAGCGTGCCGTCGGTCTGGATTTGAACCTGCGTCTTGAACTCGGCGCGGCCCAGCACCTCCGCCGTGATCACGTCGCCGGCGCCCAGCACATAGGCGTCGTCGGTTGGCGCGCTGCTGAAAGGCTGCGTAACCGGGGCAGGGGCCACCGGCTGCGGCGCAACGGGCGCACCCTGAGCATGGGCGAGCATAGTGCCGCCGAAAATCACGACCAGGAAAAGCGATGCGGCCCTCAGGGCCATCCTAGTCTTGGACATCATCGAACGGGTAAGTGACATGTCTCGTCCACCTTCATCCTGTTGGACAACCATCTGAATCCTAAAGCGACAGTTCCGCCGTCAGGCCCACATAGTTGTTCGTGTAGTCATAGAATGCCGCATTGGCGCTCCGCGTATCATGTCCACCATTCAATATGAACTTAAGCTTAGGAGAGAACAGATAATCGACAGCCGCCGAGACACTGTTCTTCTTGTCGTTGGTCAGCAGGTTTGCCGGCGCGGCCCCGGGCGCGAAGAATCCCAGATTGCCCTCGAACCGGCGTTTGGTGTGCGAATAGCCGGCGTTGAAGTTGATACGCGGGCTGACGGCATAGCTCGCGCTGATGCCATAGTTGGTACTGATGTTATAGTTTGAGTCGACCGCGAGCGACGAGGTGATCGACTTGCCGAGCGAAGCCTGCACCTGAATGCGCGGCGTTGCCTTCAGCGACAGGTTGCCGGACCAGTTGACGCCCTTGAACGAGCGTACATTGGGATCAAGCGGCTTCACGTTGGTCCAGTTGATCGAGGCATTGCCGGTAAGGCGCGCACCAAGGTTGCGCGTGAAGCTGACGCCGTAGGAGCGCTGCCGGTTGCCCCGTTGCAGCGTCTTGTCGTCGAAACGCAGATCGCGCTGCTGCGCGAACAGCTGAATATCGCCGATCGAGGGGTGCACATAGCCCAGACCACCCTGATAGGTGGTGATGTGCTTGTCAGTGCCGCGGCGCAGAGGGTTGCTGTTGCTGTTGTCCTGATAGGTGATACCGGCCGTGGGGCGGAGGCCGAAGCTCTTGCCGCACGAGACAGCGCCGCCAACGCTCCACGATGTCTCGGCGTTGCGCACATTCCGAATGTTGCCGAACGTATCGGCTACCTCGCCTAGTTCGCTCTGGCGGCGGCTGATCGAGCCGTTGAAGCTCGGCGCGCATACGCCGAGGTTCAGCGCCAGTCCGGCTGCACCCTGGATACGTTCGCGATTGAGGCGGTCATTGCGGCGGTGGAAATCATAGCCAGCGCTGGCCGAAACCGTGAGATTGTGCGGGCCAAATGGCTTGCCAAGGCTCAGATTGAGCGCCGGCGAGAACTTCTCGTCGCTGCGGTGGAGGCCGCGCTGTGCCGCGGTGGCCGCATTGGTGCGCGCAATGTTGCTATCGTGGCGTACCTGGGCCGAAGCATTGATGCTCAGCCCCTGGTTGCCGCCCACAGCACCCGCGCCGCCGACTGCCTGGGCCTGTGCCAGGGTAGGCAGGGCCGCAATCAGGCTCGCTCCCGACAGGAAAATGACTGTGTTACGCACCCTTTTCTCCCCACTTTTTGGGTTGATTGTTTCTCGTTAGACCATTCGCTGCGCTGCGCATAGAGCGTGCTGTGCACAAATGGGACAGGTCGCGGACATTCGCTGCCGGGCAGCCCTGGCGTTTTGGCGGTGTCGCGCTCATTTGCCAGCAGGAACCTTCGCGCCCATTTTGGCGGCGGGGTCATAGGCGGCGTTATACTTTACCTTGGCCTTGCCCGCGTCCAATATGCTCTGGATCTTGTTGGCGACGATCGCCTCGGACCGCTGCCGCGCGATCTGCGTCATGGCGACAGAGATTGCGGCTTCACCGCTGATCGGCTGGATCACCGCCTCGCGGATGCGGTTGATGCGGATCACGCCATTCTCAGGCGAGGCGAACACTGCGTTCTCCGGCAGCTGCGATATCTTCTCGGCAATGTCGGCATCTATGCTCAGCGCGTCGATGCTGCCCACGGCGCGCTGAAACTGTACCTTGCGGCTGGTGAGCAGCTGTTCGATCTGCGCCATCGTGTCCAGCGGCTCGATCGCCTTCACGAGATCGGGCGTGCTCGTCGGGATGATGATCTGGTCCACGAGGAAGATGCGCCGCTGATCGAAGCTGGCCGGATGGTTGGCGATGAACTGTTGCGCTTCGTCGCGCGAGGGCTTGGGCGCGGTAGAGCGGATCTGGTTGGTCAGCGCGTCGACCAGCACCATCTGCCGCGCTTTCTCCTGCATGATCGCCGTCGCGGGCAACTGATCCACCTTTTCCTCGACCGCTTCGTCGGCGAGCAGCCGGCGCACGATCAGCGATCGCAGCGCCGCTTCCTCCAGCTCTTTGCTGGGCGTGGCGGTGCCGGCTTCGTGGCGGATGTCGATGACGGTGATCTCTTTGCCGTTGACGGTGGCTGCCACCTGGCCCGTCGGTGCCTCAGCCTCCTTGCCACCGCAGGCGGCGAGCAGGGCGAGGGAGGGAAGAAGAATGACACCCAGGGTTTTCATGATTGCCTCTTTGTTTCTATCGCGGCAAATACACAGCCGCATTTCGGCACGAATCGCTGCTGCTATAAATCGCCTCGCTTCTGCGGCAAAGCTCGTAAACCATTGCTTTATACACGCCGGGTTGATCAAAAAGAGTAAATCATGACCGAACGCACGGAAATGACTGGAACCGGGCCCCGTTTGTGTCTGGCGGCTTCGGGCGGCGGTCATGTGCGGCAGATACTTGATCTTGAGCCTTTGTGGCAAGATCACCCCCATATATTCGTGACCGAGGATACGGCGCTGGGCCGCTCGATTGCCGAGAAGCATCCGGGCGCCTTCGTCTCGCATGTGGCGCTGGGGCAGGCAAAACTGGGTGCGCCGTTCAAGATGGTATGGAATGCGGTGCGCAACTGCCTGCAATCGCTACGTATTGTTGCGACGCACAAGCCCGATGTCGTCATCACCACCGGCGCGGGGTCGATGGTGTTCACCGTGCTGTGGGCGCGCCTGCGCGGGGCAAAAATCGTGCTGATCGACAGCTTCGCCCGCTTCGATCGCCCGTCCGCCTTCGCCCGTATCGCCGGACCGCTGGCGCATGTACGGATAGCGCAGGCCGAGGCTTCGGCGCGGCACTGGCCGGGCGCCGTGGTGTTCGATCCGTTCCGTATCCTCGATACGCCGCGTCCGCCGAAGAAAAAGCTGTTGTTCGCGACCGTTGGCGCCACGCTGAAATTTCCCCGCCTCGTCGATCTTGTGATCCGCGCAGCGGAGAGCGGGCTGCTCGATGGCTATGAGGTCATTGTCCAGACGGGGGAGGGGGGCATCCCCGCCAGCCCGCCGCCGGGCATCGCCTTTCACGAGACGCTGCCCTTTGATAGCGTGAAGCAGATATTGCATGATGCGGACTATGTGGTCTGTCATGGCGGCACTGGCTCGCTGATCACCGCTCTGCGCGAAGGCTGTCGCCTGATCGCGGTGCCGCGCCGTTTTGACAGGGGCGAGCATTATGACGACCACCAGGCCGAGATCACCGGCGCGTTCCGCGATCGCGGCCTGCTGGAAACGGCGGACACGGACGCGGAGTTCGCGGCGGCCTTCTCCGCCCTCGCCACGCGCGAACCGCGCTGCGCCACCACCGACCCCTCCGCGCTGATCGGCTATCTGCGGGACTATCTGAGTGGCGCTCGACTACTGTGACTCAATGATGAGCGCGACGTGCATTCAGATGATGACGAGCCGAAAATAGTGATGGCTGACTAAAGGTTTGCAGAGGTTTAGTTCAGGTGGAGCCGAGAACGTCGATTTGCTAGCACCGGAGCACTGCCAATCGGCGTTCGCAGGCCCGCATGAACTGAACCCCTGCAAACCTTAAAATGCGTTGCGGTGGATCATTACCTTGGCGGTATAGAACAATATCGAGATATCGCGCCAAAGCCGCCAGCCATGCACATATTCGAGGTCAGCGCTGAGGCGGTTTTCCAGATCCTCGCGCTGCATCGTCGCGCCGCGATAGCCCCGGATTTGCGCCAGTCCTGTAATGCCGGGCTTGAGCGCATGCCGCACCCAATATTGTTCGTCGATTTCCCAGAATAACTTGTCGCCGGCGAGCGAACCCAGCGCGTGCGGGCGCGGTCCAACGAGGCTCATGTCTCCGCGCAGCACATTGATAAGCTGGGGCAGCTCGTCGATGCTGGTGCGGCGAATGAAAGCGCCGACGCGCGTGATGCGGTCGTCGTCGCGCGCAGCGGAGCGGTTGCCCTCCGCGTCGCATACTTCCTCCCGCATGCTGCGGAACTTGAGGATATTGAACAGCTGGTTGGAACGGCCGATGCGCTGCTGGCGAAAGAAGACCGGTCCCTTGCTCTCGAGTTTGATGGCGATAGCGATCGCGAGGAACAGCGGCGAAAGCGCGATCAGCGCCGGCACCGTGACGGCGAGGTCGAGGGCGCGCTTCTTGGCGCGGTTCGCCATGCTCAGCGGGCCGCGAGAGACGACCAGCGTATCGTTGCCATGATAGGCGGACAGGCCGATCGCGCCGAGCGTGTTGGATTCGGGCAGCATCACCTCGCCGCGGATATTCGCGCCCTTCAACAGCAGCGACCACGCATATTGCCGCTCCGGCGCACAGGCTACGACGACGCGGTCGAAGCCGTGCAGATAGCTGGCAAGGCGGGAGAGCATTCGCGGATTCTGCAAGTCCGGCTCGATCTGCTCGGCCGCCGCGTCGATCACATTGCCGTGATAATGTCCGTTATAGGGCAGCCCGTCGAGGATCAGCAGCTCGTCGGTCAGGCGCTCGCCGGTGCGGTTGCGCGTGTAATAATAGAAGGCAATGCGCGAAATCGAGACGAAAAGCCCGCTGACGCAAATGCCCGCCGCGAATGAGGCGCGCGACACAGCGTCCTGCGCGTGAAAGAAAAAGCCGAACATCAGGATGATCAACATCGTCATGAACAGCGCGGTGAGCGAACGGCGCAGGCTTTCTGCCAGCGATCCGAGTGCGTCGATGGTGTAAGCACTGCGGTTGATCGCCAGCAGGCCATAGAGCGGCACCAGCAGATAGCCGATGTTGACTCCCGCTGGAGAAATCCATTGCTGACCCCGGATCAGGCCGATGAGCGAAAACCCTGTAATCACAGCCGCGCAGTCCAGCATCACCAGCTGAGCATAGAGGATGATGCGAATCGCCTGCTTTGATAGTGCCTTGCGAACACGCGTTCGGGGCATTCCGCCATCTACGGCTCGGATGTCCGTCACTGATCGCTCCCTGTAACCCCGTTCAATCGGCCGGGCGAGGCCCAACCATGGTATTGCCCACTCGTGAGGAGGCGCCTGCCTCTTCGCAATGATCGCCTCTTCATGGTTACCACAAGGTTAATATGCCACGAATGTGTGGATGCAACAAACATTGTTCCAGCTGGACTGTGCGCACGATAAAGCGAAAACGCCTCAAAATGGGACTATGTGCCCTGGAATTCGTGATTTTCGACAGATGGGTTGGGCGTGCGCGCAACGTCGGGCCGCGCTAAACACTATCTGCCTGATATGGCGTCTGAAATGCCAACCCCGAGTCTCAGCAGACGAAAAACGCCGGTCCCCAGGAAAATGAAATTTCTTGCGGGGCGCGTAACGGGGTAGCTCAGAAGATCAGGAAGGCGATCCCGGCGAGCGCGATACCCATGGCTGCATAGCCGCTAAGGCGTGAAATGCTTGATACGACTGTCTCCAGCAAGGACCCGGCCCTGCTAGGCGTATCATCAGCATTTTGCTGGATCAGACGTGAAACAATCAGGCTTTGCATGGCGGCGACCTCACCTTGTACCGATTCAATCGGACGGGCTGGCTCGAGCGGTTCCGGGCCGGGAATTCTTTCCCTTATCTCCCTACCGTGCAACATCTTCGGCTGCGGCAGTCCCATACCATCACTCCATCGAACGCTTTGCGTCATGCTTGGTTGCACCCAACGGAGGCTGGTCTAATGACACAGCTTGAACATAGAGTAAATACGCACGGTTAACAAAGTGCTAAGGCAAGGATCACGCGCAATGCTGTTGTGCAGCAAGAATAGATGCGCACTTGTCTTCAAATATTGCTCCTTCCTATTTTTGGCGTTACCCGCATCATGTCGCAGCGCACAATTTGCCACCAAAATGGTTGCGTCTGCTGGATCAACTTTTTTCTTTACGTCGTCCAGCCGGTGGCGGCGCGGTGGTCAGCCGGGGTCTGCCGTGCAGATCCTTGGATGAAGCGTGGTTAAACATAGGGATCGGCGCCGAGCACACGATCCGCCAGGCACTGCGCTATATAAGGGTGGCACGCGCTGATGGGGTGGGCCTGATCGTTGAAGTAAATTCCGCCCTGGGACTGAATGCGCGCGTCCGTGGTGCTCAACCCCACGTCGAGCACCTGGCCACCCCAGGCGCCCGATATGGGCATGCTCAAGGGCACCTCCGCCCGCCGCACCTTGCCCGCATATGCGTCTCCTGCCGCGCCGAGAAAGTCGTGAAAGAAAGTCGCTGAGCGGAAGCGCGCGCGCATCTGTGCGAGCGACGGGTTTTTGGTGACGCTGCCCGGGATAGGCAGGCTCGCCAGATACTCATAGCCGAGCGCAAGATAGCTGCGCGCATCGTTGCAGACGAGATTTTGAAGGTTGGCGTAAATTTCATCTGCGCGCGCTGCGGTGAGCGTGGGCTGGACATAGATCGGGCTTGTCGTCTGCCCGTCGTCATTATGCCAGACCTCGACCGCTATCACATTGCGGCCCGAAAGCTCCCAGTTGCCGCTGAACAGCGAGCGGTTGAGGAAGTCGCGCTTGTCGCGCAGTCCCTTGTCAATGTTAGAGCCGGTCGCGTCCACGTCCTTGTCGATCTGAGAGCCGCCGATCGCGCTGCGGATCACGCGCCAGCTCGAAGGCAGGCGCGCGGCAAGCTCAACCTGCAAATAGCCATAGGGGCTTTCTCCCGCAGCCACCGCACCCGCATTGGCGAAACGGCTGTCGCCTTCGAGGATCAGCGAGTTTGTGATGCTCGATATGCCATAGGCCGTCATCATCGCCGCGATATTGGCCTGTATTTCTGCCGCCGTCTGTGCCGAGCGCTTGATGAACAGCGCATAGAGCAGGAACGAGCCATAGTTGGTGCCACCCGGCGCAAAGGCGTGCCGCCCGATCTCGCCGCCACTGGTCACGGTCGCGCCGCTGTTGATGCTGGTGATACCGGTGCAATATTCATCATTCATATGAATTTGCGCGGTGTTGGTGGCGCCGCCCCGGATCGCGACGACCTGCAGCCCCGAATGACAGATCATCTTGCGGCGGGACTGCCCCGACACCCGCTCCGTGCCATAGACGCCCGCATTGTCGCACAGATATTTGCCGCCATGCGCGGGGAAGGGCGGGTGGCTGTTGGCAGCAATGCCGTTTGCCGATCCGGCGAGCGTGTTCATGAACGCGCGCAGCGTATTCGGGGCGGAGGCGTTGGCGTTGCGCCCCACCGCGAAGACGGACTGCGCGTTGGTCGTGTTTGCGTCGAAATATCGGATCACGGCATAGGCGGTGCAGCCGTTGGCGGTATAGCTCGCCAGCGTATCCGCGATTTCCAGCGCATTGTTGCCCTCGAACAACAGCGCCTTGCGACCGAGGCTGTCCGTCACCAGCTTGGGCGCGCCGCCGCCGGGGATCGCTCCAGATGTTATCGCCGTGGCGTTCGCCAGCCCATTGATGTCCGGCAGCGTGGTCACGCGGCTGTTGCCATCGACCGAGGGTGCTAGGATCGACGGCTCATAGCGCACATCGACCGCGTTGGGCAGGCTGTAGCTGGCGAAGCCGCTGCCGCCCGAGCCGGAGCTGCGCTTCCTGCGCGCGGCCCGGCCCGATCCGAAGCCGACACCCGCCATCAGGCCAGCGCCACGATATCGGCCGCCGTGGTGCCCGTGGCGCGAACATATTGCGCGCGTACATCGAGCACCTGCCCGTTGGCCACATTCTTGAAGGTCACGTCCGCGCTGCCGCCCGCCCCTCGCAGGATCACGGTTCCGCCCGTTCCGACATAGAGCGCCTTGGGGATCGTGGTCAGCTCGTTGCTGTCGTGCGGAGTGACGGCGAATGGCGCGCGGGAAGGGGCGGCAAGCATATCGCTGGATGTCTGGAAACTGTCGATGGCCATGGGTGCTCCTTGAAGGCTGAAGGATGGTTTCAGCGCTGGTGATTAACCAGATGAGGCCACTGTAGGACAGAATAAAATCCAAATAGGTTCTAGAATGTCGGGGGGTGCGGAGGAAACCCTTGGGAATCTGCGGCTTTCCGGGGCTTCTGCCTGATTTAAGTTGCCAAACCCGCCCGCCTCTGCATCATGCACCGCGGGGTAGGGGCTGCGCACCGCGCACCGCCTTTCAACGTAGAAAAAGGCGTGGATGGCATGAGCGAGTCGCAACAGGAACTCAACCGGCAAAAGCGGACGGCAAGCATCGCCTCTGCACTATGGCTGGCGTTGCTCGCCGGGCTGTTCGTCTGGCAGGCGACCCAGTATCGCGGCGTGGTAGAGGTTCTGGCCGAGTGGCAGTACCGCGTGCTCGACCGCTACTACCCCGGCATCACGATCACTCTGCTCTGCCTGTTCTTCAGCGTCCCCCTCCTTGTGTTGCTCCTGGTACTCTGGCGGAGATGGCGCCTGCAAAACGAACGCACGGGCGACCCGGTAGCGGTGATGCTCGATGCCTCCCGCCGGCTCCGGCGGCTCTGCACCTTCCTCGCGCTCGCGGCGGGCGGAGTGGCGGTGCTGGCGGTTCTGCTGGCACGGCTGCTCCCGTCTGAAGGCATGCCGGTTCACCTCATAGACGTGCGCAGCGCGCAGTTCGGCGTCCTTCCGGAAGGCAGCGCCAGCGTCGTCGGCCCAGCCGATATGAGCGCGCTGGTCCGTTTCGAGGAGAGTGTACTCCTGTTCCATCGCCGCCTCTATTTCGCGCCGGTTCGCTATCGCCTGCATGGGCAGGCGCAGCCCGCGCGTCTCTTCGTGCAGGTCGAGGAACGGGCGGACCTGCCTCGTCACTTCGTCCCACTGACGAGTGGCGTACTGGCGCGCGGTGTACTGCCCGGCGATGTCGACCAGCTCTATCGCAACATCCGCTATCCGGTGGAGGCGCGTCCCTATCTGCTCTACCGCGACAGCGCGACGCTGCGCTGGCGCTATCATATGCTAGGGCTTCAGATGGCCCTGGTCGGTCTGCTGTTCGCGCTAGCCGCCTGGCGCGAAGGACAGCGGGGCAGGCGGATCGGTAAGCGGCTGGAGCAACTGGCGGCTTGACGCCGGGTAAACCGGGTCATCCGTATATTAACGGTTAATCCCGTCTTCAGCCTGTTTTGCAACCCGGCATTGGCTGTCTCAGTGGCAAGTCTCGGGGAATGAGTACGGTCATACATCGGTGGGTCATGGGGGGCGTCTGCGCGCCGCTTCTGGCATTTGGGCTGGCGCTGGGCGCGCCCTCTTGGGCGGAGCAGGCTGCGCCCGCTTCCTCGCCCGCCACGGCAATGGCCTCCTATGTCGAGCAGCAACAATCTGATCCCCCTCGCGCTGGCACGCAGGGCAATCATATCCTTCCCGCGCCGGATGGCCTCTATTATCTCGACGCGGAGTTTGCCGATGGCGCGCGCGCGCGGTTCCTTGTTGATACCGGAGCAAGCGTCACGGTGCTGACCGGGGAGGACGCGCGGCGGCTAGGTGTGCAGCCCAACGATGCCGCCGGCGGTGCGAAACTGCGGACGGCAGGCGGCATGACGGTCGCCCGTTCCGCCACGATCGCGCAGATGGACGTTGCCGGGCGTCAGCTCCGCAACATCCGCGTCGCAATTATCGACAACGGCCTGCCGGTCTCGCTGTTAGGGCAGAACGCGTTGTCAGAGCTGGGGACGATCACCCTTGGCAACGGCCGGATGACCATCGACTGAAATCGAGAGTAGCTTCAGGATGCGGAGGGCAGGGCAGCGCGACGGCGTGACCGAGTGCGCATAGCCGCGCCCACACCCATGAACCCGATCAGCAACAGCGCCCAAGTGTCTGGCTCCGGAACGGCAGTAGTCCCACCGCTTGAGGATGAGCTACCACCGGTAGGCGTACCGCCTCCAGAGGACGTGCCTCCCGAGGTCGATCCGCCGTCGCCTCCGCTGCTCGAAATCCCCGTTCCACCGGAACCACCGCCGGATGAGGATGTGCCCTCCGGCAAGAGGCGGCGCATGAAGAATGGGTCGCTCGTTTCGGGTGGCGGGGAGCTCTGGGGGTTGTAGAACGACTGCGGGTCTTCCGGCCCGTCCAGCATCGCGATCTCGATTGGGCCGGGCGCGGGCAGTTCCGTATCCGGGCCGACAAAGAGCACTGCGCTCCCAGGCGAACCGAGGGGGCCTTCCTCCTCCGGCTCCGGCGCGGCGTCCTGCACGTCCCGGTCAAGCCGGGCGAAGAAAGCGGAAGGGTCGCGATCGAGCAGGGAGACGCGCGGGTTGTCCGCCAGGTCTGTGCCGATAGTGGCAAACACGCCGGGCATCGGTAGCCCATTCTGGAACATGGCGCGCTCACTGCGCGATGAGATGGCAATCAGAGAGACACCCAGTGCTACCGCGCCGAACATCAGCCTGCGGCGGCGCTTCTCCCGTGTCAGTAACTGCGCAACACCCTGTTCCATATTGGCACAACCATAGCATGAGTGACCGGCCCCATGCTATGAGCCAGAGAGTTAATATTGTATAAACGGCGTTTTCATGAATCCCGTCAGACGTTTGGCCAAAACGCTGCCCTCCGCGAAGGTCTTATTTTGTTAACTATTGGGTGCCGAAGCCACCCGGCATGATGGTCGCGTCCTGTGGCCGGGTGTTTGCGGTCGTGGTCGACACCTGCTTGGCGGGCTGCCCGAAATCGAAGTCAAACAGCTTGTTGCGCACCGTCTTGTAATAGGCATTGGGATCATAGAGCGCCCCGCCGTCCAGCGACAGGTCGCGTGCCTCCGCATGGCCCATCGCCGCGATCAGGCTGAAGCCTGCGACATAGGCGTTGCGCTGGGCTGAGACATACTGAACCTGTGCGTTCAGGAGGTCGCGCTGGGAGTCAAGAATATCGAGGATCGTGCGCGTGCCGGCCTTGTTCTCCGCCTGCACGCCTTCCAGCGAGAGCGAGCCTGAGGCCACCGCCTTGCGCGTGGACTCGATCGTCTGAAGCGACGCCTGCCAATTGGCATAGGCCGAGCGGGTCTGCGCGATCACGCTCCGCTCGGTCGCGACGGTCTGCTCGATCGCCTGACTCTCGCGGGCCACTGCCTGGCGTGAAAGGGCGCCGGGCCGACCGCCCTGATAGATCGGCACTGTGAGCTGAACGCCTGCGGCGGCGGACTTGGCGCTACTACCCGTGCTTGGGGGAACCGAGATGTCCTTCTCGGAACCCAGATAGTCGGAGTATCCCGCCCGGACGAAACCAGAAACGCGCGGAGCGATCTGACCGCGCGCGGCGTTCACCTGATAATGGGCGGCCTCACGGGTATTCTTGGCTGCCAGAATGTCCGGATTGTCCCTCAAAGCAACGTCGACCGCGCTTTCGGGGGTAGCGGGCAGGCCAGGGAGTGGCGGGGGCGGCTGAAGGTCCACCGGCTCAGCTCCGACCAGCGAGATATAACGCTCCTTGGAGGAGATCAGCTGTGCCTCGGCAGATTCAAGATTGGCGCGCGCAAGGGCAAGGCGGGTGTCGGACTGGGCGACATCGGTGCGGGTGAGATCGCCTACATTGAACCGATCAGTGCTCGCCTGGAGGTTTACCTCCAGCGATCGGACGTTCTGGCGGTTAAATGTCACGACCGCGCTGTCTGCAATCACATCAAGATAGGCTGCGACGACTTGCGCGAACACCGAAGACTCAGTCGCGCGCAGTTCTGCCTGCCCCGCCTCTACGCCTTCCTTGGCGGCGCGAATGCTGTTGCGCACAATGCCGCCCTGATAAACGGGCACAGACAGCGTAGCTTGTCCCGATACATTCCGTTTGGGTGTGAAGAACACTTCAGGGGCCTCGCGATGAATCTGCTCTTCATAAGAGCCGCTCACGCTCACCCCTGGCCGTCCTTCAGCCTTGGCGAGCGGCACACCTTCATCGGTTGCGCGCAGGCGCGCGCGCGCCGCGGCAAGGGTCGGGTTGGTGCGATATGCCTGCGCCAGGGCTTCCTGCAATGTGGTCGCCGATGCGGATTGGGCCGCCAGGGCCAGCGCCAAGGTCGAGGCGGTGGCAGTGGCGCGGCGCATCATGATGTGCATGGTCGATCGGTTCCCTTTTGGATCATGACGAAGTTTTGTGGGGGATTAGCACCGCATCTGTCATATTCAAACAGCTTAAATGCTGTCCTTGAGATTAACCACAGCCGCGATCTCGCGCGCTCTTGCCCTTCTGGTCCCTTGCGGCTACAGCGCCGCCCGGCTCTTTCTTTCTACTCGGCTGGGCGGCGTGGCACCGCAATTTCGCACGAGTGGATCAACTATAAGGCAGATGTGCTATGGCCAAGATCAGCGGCGTCGAAATTCGTCCGGGCAACAATATCGAATATGAGGGCGGCCTGTGGCGCGCCGTGAAGATTCAGCACACCCAACCCGGCAAGGGCGGCGCCTATATGCAGGTGGAGCTGAAGAACCTGATCGACGGGCGCAAGAACAACGTCCGTTTTCGCTCGGCCGAGACGGTGGAGCGCATCCGCCTCGATACCAAGGATTTCCAATATCTCTATGCTGAGGGCGACATGCTCGTCTTCATGGACACCGAGACCTACGAGCAGATCAACCTGCCGACCGATCTGGTCGGTGAGGCCGCCGCCTTCCTGACCGACGGCATGATGGTGATGCTCGAAATGTACGACGAGCGCCCGATTTCGGTTCAGCTGCCCGAGCAGGTCGAGGCGACAGTTGTCGAGGCCGACGCGGTCGTAAAGGGGCAGACCGCCTCGGCTTCGTACAAGCCCGCAATTCTCGACAACGGCGTGCGCGTCATGGTGCCGCCGCACATCGTCACCGGCACGCGTATCGTCGTCGATGTCTATGAGCGTGAATATGTGAAGCGGGCGGACTGAGCCTAATCATGGTATCCCACTCAGGCCTGCTCACCGTGATGGAACGCGCCGCGCGCAAGGCCGCGCCGCGTCTGCGCCGCGATTTCGGGGAGGTGGAGCATCTGCAGGTATCCCGCAAAGGTCCTGCCGATTTCGTTTCGATGGCGGACAAGCGCTGCGAGCAGACGCTGGTCGAGGAACTGCGCAAGGCGCGGCCCGACTGGGGCTTCCTGCTCGAAGAGGGTGGGGTGATCGAGGGGGATCCGGCGAAGCCGCGCTGGATCATCGATCCGCTCGACGGCACTACCAACTTCCTCCACGGCATCCCCCATTTCGCTATCTCGATTGCGGTCGAGGAGCCGCTGCCGGGCGGCAGGCGCGAGATTACGACGGGCCTCGTCTATCAGCCGATTACGGATGAAAGCTATTGGGCGGAAAAAAACCGCGGCGCCTGGCGCCACGACCAGCGGTTGCGCGTTTCAGCGCGGCGCGACCTTGCCGACGCGCTGATCGCGACCGGAATCCCGTTCTTCGGCCATGGCGATGTGGGTCAATGGACGCGTATCTTTGGCGCTGTCGCGCCGTCCGTCGCGGGGATCAGGCGCTTCGGCTCGGCTGCGCTCGACCTCGCGCATGTCGCCGCTGGGCGCTATGACGGGTTTTGGGAAAGCGGATTGCAACCCTGGGATGTCGCGGCAGGCATCCTGCTGGTGCGCGAGGCTGGCGGGTTCGTAACGGACTTCCGCGGCGGGGATCAGGCGATCGAGAGGCAGGAACTCATTGCCGGCAACGATGCGATCCATTCTAAATTGCATAAACTGGTCGCTGGCGCGCTGCGATAAACCAAATCCTAAATCTCTTGCCCTAGGCCGCCATTTAAGAGTCATCGTGGCGGGCTAATGAGCTTGCGCGCGCGGGATCAGCATATATTTTCTGCATACCGCACTGCAAAAAATATGTTGATCACGAGTGCGACTTGGCAAAGAAGTGCGGATATTAAGTGCGACAGGGCGGAAACTGGTGACAGATAAGAAAATACTAACCCATCTCGAGCGGCTTGAAGCCGAGAGCATTCACATCATGCGCGAGGTGGTGGCGGAGGCTGAGAAGCCGGTCATGCTCTATTCCGTCGGCAAGGACAGCGCGGTGATGCTGCATCTGGCGCGCAAGGCCTTCTATCCCAGCCCTCCGCCGTTCCCGTTGCTCCATGTCGATACGACGTGGAAATTCAAGGCGATGTATGAGCTGCGCAACCGCATGGCGCAGGAAAGCGGCATGGAACTGCTTGTCTATCAAAACCCTGAGGCCAAGGAGCGCGGCATCAACCCGTTCGATCATGGCCCGCTCCACACCGACATGTGGAAGACGGAAGGGCTGAAGCAGGCGCTCGATCTCTATGGCTTCGATGTCGCCTTCGGCGGCGCCCGGCGTGATGAGGAAAAGAGCCGCGCCAAGGAGCGCATCTTCTCCTTCCGCACCGCAACCCATGGCTGGGACCCGAAGAACCAGCGGCCGGAGCTGTGGAACCTCTACAACGCCCGCAAGAAGAAGGGCGAGAGCATCCGCGTCTTCCCGATCTCGAACTGGACCGAGCTCGACATCT
>CAZEHR010000017.1:0-67957 GCA_964512265.1 uncultured Sphingobium sp.
CGTCGGTGATGGTGATCATGGTGTTGTTGAAGCTGGCGTTCACATGCGCGACGCCGGCCGAGATGTTCTTGCGCTCGCGTCTTTTGATGCGCTGAGGTTCCCGTGCCATATTCTAAAATTCCCTACTCGAAATTTCTGTCTTCGAGGCCGTACCCAAGGCGGGCTGCCTCCGGCGGAGAAAAAGTTGAAATCGTCCCCCGGACGATTTCTTACTTTTTCTTACCCGCGATCGGCTTTGCCTTACCCTTGCGGGTGCGCGCGTTGGTATGCGTGCGCTGGCCGCGAACCGGCAGGCCCTTGCGATGGCGCAGGCCGCGATAGCAGGCGAGGTCCATCAGGCGCTTGATGTTCATCGCGGTGTCACGACGCAGGTCGCCTTCCACCGTGTAGCTCGCGTCGATCGCCTCGCGGATCTGGAGCACCTCGGCGTCCGAGAGATCCTGCACGCGGCGGCTCTCGTCGATGCCGAGCTTGGTTGCGATGTCCACCGCGGTCTTGCGGCCGATGCCGTGAATGTAGGTGAGCGCGACGATAACGCGCTTGTTGGTCGGGATGTTGACGCCCGCGATACGTGCCATAAAAATGCTTCTCCTGCTCCACAGAGCGCCTGGCGAGCGCCCCATCTCAAAGCTTCCTGTTGCGCCGCCGGTATAAGGGGGCAGACAACGACGATATTCCGGGATACAAAAAGCACGGCCAGCGCCTGATGCCGCGCCGCCGTCCTCTCATGTACCGGAAGCGGATGCCCTTATCGAGTCGCCTATGCCCTGTCAAGCAATGGACTATGTTCACCTTCACTTAACCAAAATATCGCAAAATGCGACAGTCGGTCCGTTATAAAGGGTCAGCGGGATCGGCGGAGACTGTCATAAATGAATTTAACAACAATCCTGGTCGTCGATGATTCCGTGACTATCCGAGCGATGCTGGAGGTTTTGCTGGAGCAGGACCGCTCATTACGCATCGTCGGCATCGCGGGCGACGCCGAGGAAACCTTCCGCCTGATTCGCGAAACCGACCCGGATGTCATCACCCTGGACGTCGCGATGCCCGGCATGGACGGGATGGCTGTGCTCGAGCGCATCATGCGCGAAGAGCCGCGCCCGGTCATCATGCTTTCCTCGCTGATGCGCGAGGGCGATCCGATGCGCGTTGAGGCGGAGTCCAAGGGCGCCGCCGGATGCTTCAACAAATCCCGCATGGTGGCACAGGCGGGCGAGCTGATCGCGATGATAAAGGATGTCGCCTATCAGCGCGGCCACCGGGGTGAGGATATTCCCCGCATGCCGATCTCCGCTAGAGCCTGATCGCCTTTGATTGAAGCGCCGCAGGCGCTCGCTAAGACGTGAATCAGGCTCTTACTTTGGATGAGACCATGATTCACGTTTCAGGCGATTCAGCCTGAAACGATCATGGTTTAGCCGGCGCTGACCGGCCCTGTCCGTTCCGCCATGCCCGCCCGGCTGCGGGCGCGCGCCTTCCACCGCGCGCTGATCCACCGGCTCGCCGGCATTTCCACCCCATAGTGCAGCGCGGCGGCCATCGGCACAATCACGCCAAGCGCAAGCGCGAACGCGCTCCAGTGGTCCAGCCCTGCCGCTTGAGCCTTGAGCAGGATCACGAAGCCGATATTCTCATGTACGAGGTAGAGCGGATAGCTGATCGCGCCGAACCAGAGGATCGGCCGCACGTTGAGAAAGCGCAGCGCCCCGCCGAGCGTCGCCGCGAAGGTAATGACAAGCGCGCATCCGGCGAGGAACATGTCGAGCTTGTCCGTCAGCAGCAATACAAGCAAAGCCGCCGCGAAATAGGGCAGCTGCTGATGCCAGCGCCGCTGGCCAGACCAGATGCGATAGAACAATATGCCGATGATGAAATAGGGCACGAACTGCAGCACCAGCAGCATCGCGACGCGGGAGGGCATGCCTTCCCACAGGAACATGACCCCCTTGAGCGCCAGCCACGGGATCAACATCGGCTCGAGAGTGCGGAACTTCCGGCCAAGCACCAGCCACAGGCCGATCATGCTGGCATAGAATCCCAGCTCCACCGTCAGCGTCCAGTAGGCCCCGTCTATTGCGGGCAGATAGAGGAAGCCCTGCAACATCGTGATGTTGGCGAGTGCGGCCATGGGGGATATCTGCAACCGCTCGACATCACCCAGCCACACGAACGCCAGCACTATGGGCAGCGTCGCCCAGTAGGCTGGGAACAGGCGTGAGAACCGGTTGACCGCGAAATCCGCTACCGTGCTGATCCGCTCCAGCGTGAAGAAGATCGCGAAACCGGAAATCGCGAAGAACAGCAATACCCGATATTCCCCTGCCCAGAACGAAAAAGGGACGTGGTCAACGCCAGGGAAAACCTGGGGGAAACGGGTGGTCAGGTGAAAGAGCACGACCGTGATCGCCCCGATGCCGCGCAGGGCATCAAGCTCGATCAGACGCCCCTTGCCCGGGCGCACCGGCGAATCGTCCACTTCCGCTTCGTCTCGCATAGCGCGGCTGATAGCGGAAAATGCTTAAGACCCTAGTAAAGCTCTGTCGCGGGCGAGTATCACGCGCCTGATCCACCAGAGCGTGCACTGGCCGCATCATCCAACGGTCCTGCAAAAAGGCAGCAGCCCACGGCAACTGCCGCCGCGCACCATAAGGCCGCCGCGCCATACAAGGTCTGCATAGCCGCGCCCGCCACCGCGCCGCCTACCAGTGCCAGCCACAGCGCCATATGCGGCAACCACGCCTTGCGATCCTCGCCCAGCAGCGCTCCGGCAATGCGCTGCCCCGCCTTGACGAAGGTTCCGGTCATGTAGGTGAGCGCCACGCGCACCTCGCCATCGCGCTCGAAAGTGGCGTTCTCCGCCCCCATCGCCAGTGCAAGCAGCAGCGCGGAGGGCATGACCCAGCCTGCGCCTCCCGTCGCTGCACCCAGCGTCAACAGCAGCGCCACCAGCCCCAGCACCGCCCTGTGCCGCCTGCGCGCTAGCCTGCCGGTGAGCGACCCGGCAATTACGCCAAGGAAGAACGCGGCGATCAGACCGCCCGCCCGCATCCAGTCCGCCGCATGATACATCAGGCCCACGGCAAGGCGGGTACTGTTCCCGCTCATGAATGAAACGAAGAATCCGCCGATCTGGATGAAGCCGATCGCGTCAACATATCCCGCCAGCGCCGCCAACAGCAGCGCCAGCGCGCGTGCCCTGTGATTAAGCTCGATCATCCCCGCCGAGCAAGGGAAGGTGCCGCCCGACCCGCATCAGCCGAGGATTGCGCCGATCGCCACCGTCACATCGTCCATGTCGGCCATGCCGTCGACGCGCGAGACGATGCCGCGCGCCTCGTAGATTGGCAGGATCGGCGCGGTCTTGGCGCGATATTCGGCCATGCGGGTGCGCACGGTTTCCTCATTGTCGTCGGCGCGGCGCTTGAACTCGGTGCTGCCGCACTTGTCGCACACGTCGGCCTTGGCGGGTTGCTTGAACGTGTCGTGATAGCCCTCGCCACAGCTGGCGCAGGTGAAGCGGCCGGTAATGCGCTCGACCAGCGCGTCTTCGTCGACCTCCAGCTCGATCACATGAGCGAGGGTGCGGCCGCGCGCCGACAATATCTCGTCGAGCGAATGGGCCTGCGCCTCTGTGCGCGGATAGCCATCGAAGATCACGCCGGTTTCGGGAGAGAGCGCATCCAATGCCTCGCCGATGATGCCGGATACGATCTCGTCAGACACCAGCCCGCCCGATTCCATCACGGCCTTCGCCTGCAAACCCACAGGAGTGCCCGCCTTCACCGCCGCGCGCAGCATATCTCCGGTCGAAAGCTGCGTCATGCCCCGGCTTTCGACCAGCCGGGTCGCCTGCGTACCTTTGCCTGCACCCGGAGGGCCCAACAAAATGATATTCATATCCGTCCCCTGTTATGGCGCCACCCGGTGCAGCGGGTCAGCGCATCCGTCCCTTGAGGCGCGCCTTCTTGATAAGGTCGCCATATTGATGCGCCAGCAGATGGCTCTGAATCTGCGTCACGGTATCCACCGTTACATTGACCACGATGAGGAGGCTAGTGCCACCAAGGTAGAAGGGAATGCCCGCCTGTGAGATAGCATATTCCGGCACGAGGCAGATGAACGCGAGATAGGCAGCACCGATAACCGTGATGCGCGTCAGCACATAATCGAGGTAATTCTCGGTGTTCTTGCCCGGCCGGATGCCCGGAATGAACCCGCCGTTTTTCTTGAGGTTGTCCGCCGTCTCTTCGGGATTGAAAACCAAAGCAGTATAGAAAAAGCAGAAGAAGACGATACCGAGGCCATAGAGCAGCATGTAAACGAGGCTGCCGTGGCTGAGATACTGGTTGAGCGCGAGCACGAAGTCACCCCAGGCACTCTCCCCCGCCACCTGATCGCCCGCGAACTTCGAGACAGTGAGCGGCATCAGCAGCAGCGAGCTGGCAAAGATCGGCGGGATCACGCCTGCGGTGTTGACCTTGAGCGGCAAATGGCTGCGGTCCGCCTGCATCAGGCCCTGCCGCGTCTGCCGCTTGGGATACTGGATCAGGACGCGGCGCTGCGCCCGCTCCATGAAGCAGATGAGCGCGATGAGGCCGAGGCCGACGATGATGATACCAAGGATCAGCAGGCCGGAGATCGAACCCTCACGCCCAGACTGGAACAGATTGGCCAGGGTCACCGGCAACTGCGCGACGATGCCCGCCATGATGATGAGCGAGGTGCCGTTGCCGATCCCGCGCGAGGTGATCTGCTCGCCCAGCCACATCAGGAACATGGTGCCGCCGATCAACGAAACTACGGCCGTGAGACGAAACAGCGTGCCCGGCTCAACCACCGCCTGCATGCCCTGCGCCGCGCCGAAGCTTTCCAGCCCGACGGCGATGAAATACCCCTGCACGGCGGTAAGGCCCACGGTGCCATAGCGCGTATACTGGTTGAGGCGCTTTCGCCCGCTTTCGCCCTCTTTCTTGATCGCCGCGAGCGTGGGATGAAGCGAGGCCGCGAGCTGCACCACGATCGACGCGGTGATATAAGGCATGATGCCCAGCGCGATCAGACTCATGCGCTCCAGCGCGCCACCTGAGAAGGTGTTGAAGATATCGAGCACGCCGCCCTGCGTCTGGGCATAGAGCGTCTTGAGTACGGTCGGGTCGACACCGGGCAGCGGCACATGGCTGAGAAAGCGGAACACGATCAGCGCACCGATGGTGAACCACAGGCGCTTTTTCAGGTCGGTCGCCTGCGCGAATTTGGCGAAATTGATGTTCGCCGCCATTTTATCGGCCGTGGTTGCCATGCTTGCTCTCAAACCTTCAATACTGGCGCCTGCGGGCAGGCGAAGAAGTCCCTTAGCGGCTATATCGGCGGGTGTGAACCATTAACCTGATGGTTCGCCTCAGTTCATCAACAGGAACTGGTGACCCGTAGCGGGCCGAGCAAGGCTATGCCGGCACCAGAGCTGAAAAAAGCGAAACCCCGCTTCCCATTGCGGGCGAGCGGGGCCTCAAAATTCGAGCGGAGAGGCTTATTTCCGTGCTGCGAGCTTCGCCGCGCGGACGGTGCCCTTCTTTGCGGCGGCCTTGTCGGCGGCGCTCACGACCTCGATCACCGAGACCGAACCGCCAGCCTTCTCGACCGCCTCGATCGCGCCCTTCGACGCACCGGCGACAGTGAAGGTGAGCTTGGCGGAGAGATCACCCTTGCCTAGCAGACGGACGCCGTCCTTGCCGCCGCGCGCGAGGCCTGCCTCCTTAAGCGCTGCATGATCGAGCGAGGCGCCAGCGGCGATCTTGCCCGCGTCGACGGCCTTCTGGATCGCGCCGAGGTTCACGATCGCGTAATCCTTGGCGAAGATGTTGTTGAAGCCGCGCTTCGGGATGCGCATGTGGAGCGGCATCTGGCCACCCTCGAAGCCATTGATCGACACGCCCGAGCGCGCCTTGGCGCCCTTCTGGCCGCGACCGGCGGTCTTGCCCTTGCCCGAGCCGATACCACGGCCCACGCGCATGCGGCCCTTGCGGGCGCCTGCATTATCGGAGAGTTCGTTCAGTTTCATGTCTGTGCACTCGCTTTCGCTATGTTCGCGCCTCCTCTCCCGCTGGCGGGAGAGGATATGAAGCCTTGCGAGCTTGCTCGCTAGGCGAAGTTGGCGAGGGCGGTTCCCTCACCGCTGCGACTAGGGCCTGCTGCGCGGCCCCAGTCTCGCTGCCTCTCCCGCAAGCGGGAGAGGATGATATATTAGTCTAAGACCTGCACCAGATGCGGCAGCTTCTTGATCGCGCCGCGTACTTCGGGCGTATCTTCCAGCTCCACCTCACGGTGCATCTTGTTAAGGCCAAGTCCGATCAGAATCTTGCGCTGGGCCTCGGGGCGGCGGATCGGCGATCCGATCTGCTTCAGCTTGATCTTTGCCATATCGCTTACTCCGCAATCGCTTCGGCGTCGACCTGGGCCACCTCGGCAGAGGCGCCACCGCGACGCAGCAGATCCGCAACCTTCTTGCCACGGCGCTGGGCCACGGCCTTGGGGCTGGACTGATCGGTCAGCGCCTCGAAGGTGGCGCGGATCATGTTATAGGGGTTCGACGTGCCGACCGACTTGGTGACAACGTCCGCCACACCCAGGCTTTCGAACACCGCGCGCATCGGGCCGCCCGCGATGATGCCGGTTCCCGCCGGAGCGGAGCGCACCGTGACGTTACCAGCACCAAAGCAGCCACGGCCGTCATGATGCAGCGTGCGGCCTTCCTTGAGCGGAACGCGGACCATCTTCTTCTTGGCGGAAGCGGTCGCCTTGCTGATCGCCTCGGGCACTTCGCGCGCCTTGCCATGGCCGAAGCCGACCCGGCCCTTGCCGTCGCCCACAACCACGAGCGCCGCAAAGCCGAAGCGCTTGCCGCCCTTCACCGTCTTGGAGACGCGGTTGATGTGAACCAGCTTCTCGACCAGCTCCTCGCCCTGTTCCTCGTCGCGGTTGCCGCCACGGCGGTCGTCGCGGCGGCCGCGGCCACCACGGTCACCGCGCTCGCCACGGTTGCCGCCACGGCCACGACGCGGGCCACGGCCTTCGCCCTGGGGTTCGGCTTCTACCGCCGCCGGAGCACCGGCCTGCGCCTGAATGTCGTTTTCATCTGCCATATCAGAACTCCAGCCCGGCTTCGCGAGCCGCATCGGCCAGCGCCTTCACGCGGCCATGAAAGAGGAAACCACCGCGATCGAACACGACGCGGGTGACACCGGCCTTGGTCGCCGCCTCGGCGACGCGCTTGCCGACATCGGCAGCGGCGGCGGAGTTGGACCCGGCCTTGCCGCGCACGTCCTTGTCCAGCGTCGAGGCAGAGGCAACCGTGTGGCCCTGCGCATCGTCGATGACCTGGGCATAGATATGCCGGCCCGAACGGTGAATCGAGAGACGCGGGCGATCGCCCGAGCGTGCCTTGAGGGCGGTGCGAACGCGGCGACGACGCCGCTCGAAGAGAGAGAGTTTCGCCATGGCTTACTTCTTCTTGCCTTCTTTGCGGAAGATAAACTCGCCGCGATATTTGATACCCTTGCCCTTGTAAGGCTCCGGCTTGCGCCAGCGGCGGATCTCGGCGGCCACCTGGCCCACCTTCTGCTTGTCGATGCCGCTGATCTCGACCGTGGTGTTGTCCGGGGTCTTGATCTCAATGCCCTCGGGCACCGGGAAGTCGACGTCGTGGCTGTAGCCGAGCTGCAGCTTCAGCGTCTTGCCCTGCGCGTTGGCGCGATAGCCGACGCCGGTGATTTCCAGCACCTTGGTATAGCCCTCGGTCACGCCGGTGACGAGGTTCTGGATCAGCGTGCGCTGCATGCCCCAGAAGGAGCGGGCGCGCTTGCCCGCGTTGGCCGGAGCGACGGTCAGCTTGCCGTCTTCCAGCGCATAGGTGACTTCATCGGCCATCGGGATCGAGAGGGTGCCCTTCGGCCCCTTCATCGATACGACGCCGCCCTCGATGCTGGCGGTGACGCCAGAAGGGATCGCCACGGGTTTCTTGCCTGTGCGGCTCATCAGAACACCTCCGCCAGCACTTCGCCGCCGACATTCTGCTCGCGCGCTTCCGCGTCTGAGAGAACGCCCTTGGGCGTGGAAACAATGGTGATGCCGAGGCCGTTGCGTACGATCGGCAGCTCCTTGCTACCCGAATAGACGCGGCGACCGGGCTTTGAGACGCGGGCGACATGCTTGATCGCGGGCTGGCCCTCGAAATATTTCAGCTCGATGCGCAGGCCAGGATGCTTGCCGAGCGCTTCCTCGGAATAGCCACGGATATAGCCTTCGCGCTGCAGCACATCGAGAACGCGGGCGCGCAGCTTCGAAGCCGGCGTCGTCACGCTGTCCTTGCGGGCGGTCTGGCCGTTACGGATGCGGGTGAGCATATCACCCAGAGGATCGGTCAATGCCATTTCTTGGCTCCTTACCAGCTCGACTTGGTGACGCCGGGGATCAGGCCCTTGTTGGCGAGATCGCGCAGCTGCACGCGGCAGAGACGGAATTTGCGGTAGTAGGCGCGCGGACGTCCGGTCAGCTCGCAACGGTTGCGGATGCGGGTCGGGTTGCCGTTGCGCGGCAGCTCAGCCATCTTCAGCCGCGCCATCAGGCGCTCCGTATCGTCGAGCGACGTATCCGCCGCGATCGCCTTGAGCTTCGCATATTTGCCGGCATATTTCTTCACCAGCTTCTTGCGCCGCTCGTTCTTGTTAATGGAACTCAGTTTCGCCATCGACTTAAGCTCTCTTTCCTACCTTACGGGCAGACACGCTCACGCGGCCTGCTTTTCCTCTTCGACCGGGAACGGGAAACCGAACAGGCGCAGCAGCTCGCGCGCCTCGTCATCGGTCTTCGCCGTGGTCGTAACGATGATGTCCATGCCGCGCACCTTGTCGATGCGGTCATAATTGATTTCCGGGAAGATGATCTGTTCCTTGATCCCGAAGGCATAGTTGCCGCGCCCGTCGAAGCTCTTCGGGTTGAGGCCACGGAAGTCACGGATGCGGGGCATCGCGATCGTGATCATGCGGTCGAGGAACTCGTACATGCGCTCACGGCGCAGCGTCACCTTCGCACCGATCGGCATGCCCTCGCGCAGCTTGAACTGGGCGATGGATTTCTTCGCCTTGGTGATCACCGGCTTCTGGCCTGCGATCAGCTCCATTTCCTCGGCGGCGGACGTGACCTTCTTCTTGTCCTGCGTCGCTTCGCCCACGCCCATGTTGAGCGTGATCTTCTCGATCTTCGGAACTTCCATCTGGTTCTTGTAGCCGAACTTCTCGGTCATCGCCTTGACGACCTGATCCTGATAGATCGACTTCATGCGAGGCGTATATTTGTCAGCCATCAGATGACCTCCCCGGACTTCACGGCCACGCGGACCTTCTTGCCATCGCGCACCTCGAAGCGGACGCGGGTGGCCTTGCCATCCTTGCCTGCGACGGCAACGTTGGAAATGTGCAGCGGCGCGGGCTTGCGATCGATGCCACCCTGCGGGTTCATCTGATCGGGCTTGCGGTGGCGGGCATGCACGTTGATGCCGTCGACCAGCACCTTGTCTTCCTTGGGGAAGACCTGAAGGACAGCGCCGGAACGGCCCTTGTCCTTGCCGGCGAGCACAACGACGGTGTCGCCCTTCTTGATCTTGGCCGCGCTCATTACAGCACCTCCGGAGCCAGCGAGATGATCTTCATGTGGCCGGTCGCGCGCAGCTCGCGCACCACGGGGCCAAAGATGCGGGTGCCGATCGGCTCCTGGTTCTTGTTGACCAGCACGGCGGCATTGCCGTCAAAGCGGATCACGCTGCCGTCCGGGCGGCGCACATCCTTGCGGGTGCGCACGATGACGGCGCGGTGCACGTCGCCCTTCTTCACCTTGCCCTTGGGCTGCGCTTCCTTGATCGAGACGACGATGATGTCGCCCACGCCCGCGGTGCGCCGCTTGGAGCCGCCCAGCACTTTGATGCACTGGACGCGCTTCGCGCCGCTGTTGTCCGCGACGTCGAGATTGGATTGCATCTGGATCATCGATCCGGTTCCTTCTTGTCTGGCCTGCCGGAAATTTCCGGTGGTTCCTCAATTAAGCTCTTATGCCGCCACTTCCGGGGACTTGTGCGTGTCTACCCGCTCGATGACCTTCCAGGTCTTGAGCTTCGAGATCGGCGCCGTCTCCTCGATGCGGACGGTCTCGCCCTCGCGATACTCGTTGGCATCGTCGTGAGCGTGATACTTCTTCGAACGGCGGATGATCTTGCCGTAGAGCGGGTGCTTCACCTTGCGCTCCACGCGAACCACCACCGTCTTGTCACCCTTGTCGGAAACCACCGTTCCCGTCAGCACGCGCTTGGGCATCGTCTGGTTCCTTCCTTACTTCGCAGCCGAGCGCGCACGCTCGGTCTGGAGAGTTTTGATCTTGGCGATCGAGCGGCGCACTTCGCGCACCCGTGTCGGCTTTTCCAGCTGGTTGGTCGCAGCCTGAAAGCGCAGGTTGAACTGCTCCTTCTTAAGGTTCGCGAGCTCACCGTTCAGCTCATCGTCGCTCTTGGCGCGCAGGTCAGCGATCTTGCTCATGCTCCGGCTCCCAGGTGCGAGGTGTCACCCAGGCGGGCAACGACCTTGGTCTTGATCGGCAGCTTCATCGCTGCGCGCGAAAAGGCTTCCGCCGCGAGCGGGCCAGGAACGCCGTCGAGCTCGAACAGGATGCGGCCGGGCTTCACGCGCGCCGCCCAATATTCGACGCTGCCCTTGCCCTTACCCTGACGGACTTCTGCGGGCTTCTTCGACACCGGCACGTCGGGGAACACGCGGATCCACAAGCGGCCCTGACGGCGGATGTGGCGGGTGATCGCACGGCGGGCCGCCTCGATCTGGCGGGCGGTGATCCGCTCCGGTTCCATGGCCTTGAGGCCGTAAGCGCCGAAGTTCAGGTCGCTGCCACCCTTGGCATCGCCCTTGATCCGGCCCTTGAAGGCCTTGCGGAACTTCATTTTCTTCGGTTGCAGCATGACGCTAGTTCCTAATCAATCAATGCGCCGGGCGGACGCCGGAGGTTTGAGCCTCCATCATCAGCCGGTCGGTCGCCATCGGGTCATGGCCCAGAATCTCGCCCTTGAAGATCCACACCTTGATGCCGCACACGCCATAGGCGGTGTGGGCCTCGGCCTCGGCATAGTCGACGTTACCGCGCAGCGTGTGCAGCGGAACGCGACCCTCGCGATACCACTCGGTCCGCGCGATCTCCGCGCCACCCAGACGGCCGCCGCAGGTGATCTTGATGCCCTCGGCGCCCAGACGCAGCGCAGACTGCACCGCGCGCTTCATGGCGCGGCGGAACGCGATGCGGCGCTCCAGCTGGTCGGCAACACCCTGCGCGACGAGCTTCGCGTCGATCTCCGGCTTGCGGATCTCGACGATGTTGAGGCTGACGTCGGAGCTGGTAAACTCACCCAGCTTGCGGCGCAGCTTCTCGATGTCCGCGCCCTTCTTGCCGATGATGACGCCGGGGCGCGCGGCATAGATCGACACGCGGCACAGCTTGGCCGGGCGCTCGATCACGACCTTCGAGATCGCGGCCTGCGGCAGGTTCTTCATCACATACTGACGGATCTTGAGATCCTCCATCAGGAGACGGCCATAGTCGCCGCGCTCGGCGAACCAGCGGCTGTCCCATGTACGGTTGATCTGGAGACGCAGACCGATCGGATTACTCTTATGACCCATGGCTCAAGCCTCCGCTTCGTTCTGTTCGCGCACCACGATCCGCACCCGGCTGAAGGGCTTGAGGATGCGGGTCGATTTGCCGCGACCGCGGGCATGGAAACGCTTCATCACGATGCCCTTGCCGACCGACGCCTCTGCGACGACCAGCGAGTCCACATCGAGATTGTGGTTGTTTTCGGCGTTGGCGATGGCCGAGGCCAGCACCTTGCGCACATCGACCGCCATCGCGCGCTTTGAGAAAGCGAGAATGTTCATCGCTTCCTCGACCTTGCGGCCGCGGATCAGCGTGGCGACGAGGTTCAGCTTCTGCGCCGAGCCACGGATCGACGTGCCCACGGCCAGCGCCTCGTTGTCGCCCACGCGGCGGGGAGATTTTGCCTTGCCCATCAGCGCTTGCCCTTCTTGTCAGCAGCGTGGCCGGGGAAGGTCCGCGTCGGCGCGAACTCGCCCAGCTTGTGGCCGACCATATCTTCGTTGACGGAGACGGGGATATGCTTCTTGCCGTTGTAGACGTTGAACGTCAGGCCAACGAACTGCGGCAGGATGGTCGAGCGGCGCGACCAGGTCTTGATCGGGCCACCCTTGCCGCCCGCATCCTGAGCAGACTCTGCCTTTTTCAGCAGATGCAGGTCCACAAACGGACCCTTCCAGACGGAACGAGCCATCGCTTACCTCTTCTTCTTCGCGTGACGCGACCGGATGATGAACTTGTCGGTCGCCTTGTTGTGGCGGGTGCGGGCACCCTTGGTCGGCTTGCCCCATGGGGTCACCGGATGGCGACCACCGGAGGTCCGGCCTTCACCACCGCCGTGCGGGTGATCGACCGGGTTTTTGGCGACGCCGCGGGTGAGCGGGCGCTTGCCCAGCCAGCGATTGCGGCCGGCCTTCGCCAGATTGGTGTTGGCGTTATCGGGGTTCGAAACCGCACCCACCGTACCCATGCAGTCAGAGCGGATGTAGCGCTGTTCGCCCGAGTTGAGGCGCACCATCACCATGCCGCGATCACGGCCGACGAGCTGCGCATAGGTGCCTGCCGAACGGGCGAGCTGGCCACCCTTGCCCGGCTTCATCTCCACATTGTGGATGATGGTGCCGACCGGCATCTGGCCCAGTTCCATCGCGTTGCCCGGCTTCACGTCGGTCTTCTTCGCGGCGATCACCTTGTCGCCAGCGGCGAGGCGCTGCGGCGCGAGGATATAGGCCTGTTCACCGTCCGCGTATGAAACGAGCGCGATGAAGGCGGTGCGGTTGGGGTCATATTCCAGACGCTCGACCGTGCCTTCCATGTCCCACTTGCGGCGCTTGAAATCGATGATGCGATAGCGCTGCTTGTGGCCACCCGCGATGCCGCGCGAGGTCACGTGGCCCTTGTTATTGCGGCCGCCGGTCTTGCGCTTGCCTTCGGTCAGCGCCTTGACGGGCTTGCCCTTGTGCAGGTGAGATTTGTCGACCAGGATCAGGCCGCGCTGGGCCGGGCTGGTCGGATTATAATGCTTGAGTGCCATTGTCCGTCCTCAGCTCAGATCGTGCTGGTCACGTCAATCGACTGGCCCTCGGCCAGCGTGACGATCGCCTTCTTGAAGTCGCTGCGTGTGTAGGGCTTGCCCTTCCAGCGCTTGGTCTTGCCCTTCTGGACGAGCGTGTTGACGCCCTTGACCTTCACGCCGAACAGTGCCTCGACAGCGGCCTTGATCTCCGGCTTGGTGGCATCGTTCGCCACCTTGAAGACCACGGCGTTGTTCTCGGAAAGCAGCGTCGCCTTCTCGGTGATGTGCGGGGCGAGCACGACGTCATAATGACGCAGCGTCGCGGCGGGGGCTGTGGTCTTAGCCATTGAAACGAGCCTCCAGCTTTTCCACGGCGGCGCGGGTCAGGACCAGCGCATCCGCACGCAGAATGTCATACACATTGGCGCCGACCGCAGGCAGCACGTCGATGCCGATGAGGTTCGAACTCGCCTTGGCGAAGCTCACATTGATCGCGTCGCCATCGATGAACAGCGCCTTCTTCAGGCCCAGCTTCTCGAGCTGACCCGCAAGCACCTTGGTCTTGCCGTCCTTGACGTCGAGATTGTCGAGCACGGTCAGCGTGCCGCCCTTGGCCTTGGCCGAGAGCGCCATCTTGAGGCCGAGCGCGCGGACCTTCTTGTTCAGGTCGTGGCCGAAGGTGCGGGCGCGGGCGCCGTGCGCCTTACCACCGCCGATGAACACCGGCGCGCGACGATCGCCGTGACGGGCGACACCGCCGCCCTTCTGGCGACCGAACTTCTTGCCGGTACGGGCAACGTCCGAACGCTCGCGGGTGGCGCGAGCCGGGGCGCGGCGCTTTTCAAGCTGCCAGGTCACGACGCGGTGCAGAATGTCCGCGCGCGGCTCGACACCGAACACGGCGTCGTTCAGCTCGACATCACCGGCCTTGGCGGCGTCCAGGGTTTTGACATCAACCTTCATGGCTTAGCCCTCCTGGCCTTCGGTCGCTTCCACAGCGGCGACATCCTCGGCGGGCGTGTCGGCAGCAGCCGGAGCGGCATCGTTGGAATTGGCAACCTGCTTGAGGCTGGCGGGATAGGGCGCATCGGCCGGGCGCGGCACCTTGACCGCATCCTTGACGAGCAGCCAGGTGCCCTTCGAGCCGGGCACGCTGCCCTTGACGAATAGCAGACCGCGCTCGACGTCTGTGCGGACGATCTCGAGGTTCTGCTGGGTGCGCTGGCGGTCGCCCATGTGGCCCGCCATCTTCTTGTTCTTGAACACGCGGCCCGGATCCTGGCGGTTACCGGTCGAACCATGGGCACGGTGGCTGATGGACACGCCGTGGGTGGCGCGCATACCGCCGAAGCCCCAGCGCTTCATCGCACCGGCAAAGCCCTTGCCCTGCGTGTGGCCGGTCACGTCGACCAGCTGGCCGGCGATGAAGTGGTCGGCGGCGATCTCGGCGCCGACATCGAGCAGCGCGTCTTCAGCGACGCGGAACTCGGCGACCTGCGCCTTCAGCTCGACTTCGGCCTTGGCAAATTGCTCACGCTGCGGCTTGGCGACATTCTTCGCCTTGGCAACGCCAGCGCCCAACTGAACGGCGACATAGCCGTCCCTATCAATCTCGCGGCGCGAAACGACCTGGTTGCCTTCCAGCGACAGAACGGTGACCGGCACGTGCCGTCCGTCCTCGTTGAAGAGGCGGGTCATCCCGACTTTCTTCGCGATCACGCCAGTGCGCATGATCTGGTCCTCCAATAGAGGCCCGCGTCGCTCGCGCTTCACGGGCTTATCCAACGAAAAAACCCCTCGGGAGCATTCCCTTGGGGCCAACCCAAATTTTGATCACCCCGCCCGGGCTGGATGCTCTCTCAAGGAGAGCGACGGGGGACCATGACCCGGACAAGTCCGGCGGTATCCCAATATGCTGAGGGGCAAGCCGAACCGGCCTACCCCTCACATGGCCATCAGGCCAGTTTGATCTCGACGTTCACGCCGGCAGCCAGATCGAGCTTCATCAGCGCGTCGACCGTCTGCGGCGTCGGCTGCACGATGTCAAGCATGCGCTTGTAGGTGCGAACCTCGAACTGCTCACGGCTCTTCTTGTCGATATGCGGCCCACGGTTGACCGTGAACTTTTCGATGCGCGTCGGCAGCGGAATGGGACCGCGAATAAGAGCACCCGTACGACGAGCTGTATCGGCGATGTCGCCAGTCGCCTGATCGAGCACGCGGTGATCAAAGGCCTTGAGGCGAATACGGATATTCTGCGTTTCCATGTCCAACTTACCGATGCGAAAGAGCCAGAAAAAATCAGACCGCGCGAATCAGTCGACCCGCGCGGTCCGGTGCCTATATTACTTCGAGATGCTGCCGACAACCCCTGCGCCGACGGTACGGCCACCTTCGCGAATTGCGAAGCGCAGACCCTGGTCCATCGCGATCGGAGCGATCAGCTTCACGCCGAGCTTCACGTTGTCGCCGGGCATCACCATCTCGGTACCGGCGGGGAGGATAACCTCACCGGTGACGTCGGTGGTGCGGAAGTAGAACTGCGGACGATAGTTCGCGAAGAACGGCGTGTGACGGCCGCCCTCGTCCTTCGAAAGGACGTACACTTCAGCTTCGAACTCGGTGTGCGGAGTGATCGAGCCGGGCTTGCAGAGCACCTGGCCGCGCTCAACCTCTTCACGGCCCACGCCACGGATCAGCGCACCGATGTTGTCGCCCGCGCGGCCCTCGTCGAGCAGCTTGCGGAACATTTCGACGCCGGTGACCGTGGTCTTCTTGGTGGGCTTGATGCCGACGATCTCGACTTCCTCGCCAACCTTGACGATGCCGGTCTCGACACGGCCGGTGACGACAGTGCCGCGACCCGAGATCGAGAACACGTCTTCGATCGGCATCAGGAACGGCTTGTCGACCGGGCGCTCCGGCTGCGGGATCCAGCTGTCAACGGCCTGCATCAGTTTCAGGATCGCGTCGTGGCCAATCTCAGGGGTCTTGTCCTGAAGGGCGGCAACGGCCGAACCGGCGATGATCGGAATGTTATCGCCATCGAAGTCATAGGAAGAGAGCAGCTCGCGCACTTCCAGCTCGACCAGCTCGAGGATTTCCGGATCGTCGACGAGGTCGACCTTGTTCATGAACACGACGAGCTGCGGCACGCCGACCTGCTTGGCGAGCAAGATGTGCTCGCGGGTCTGGGGCATCGGGCCGTCGGTCGCGGAAACGACGAGGATCGCGCCGTCCATCTGCGCCGCGCCGGTGATCATGTTCTTCACATAGTCGGCGTGGCCGGGGCAATCGACGTGCGCATAGTGGCGCGCTTCGGTCTCATACTCGACGTGCGCGGTCGAGATGGTGATGCCGCGCTCGCGCTCTTCGGGCGCCTTGTCGATGTTGTCATAGCTGGTGAAGGTTGCGCCGCCGGTCTCGGCGAGAACCTTGGTGATCGCTGCGGTCAGCGAGGTCTTGCCATGGTCGACGTGACCGATGGTGCCGATGTTGCAGTGCGGCTTGGTCCGCTCAAATTTAGCCTTAGCCATTTCCTACCTCTTCTTGTCCAAATCTGCTTCGACCGCCTGGAGGCGCCTCGCGAAGTGGCGCTCATAGCAGCTAATTTCGATAATGCCAGCCTGTTTTGCAGCTTTTTGGCCCTCGCCAATCCGATGCAAAGCAGGGTGCGCGGCGTTTGGTTCAGGGGGAGCCGAGAAGTTCGGTTTTCGAGAACCGGAGCGCAGCGTACTTGAGGTACGTGAGCACCGGATCGCAGAAAACCGGGCTTCGCAGGCCCGCCTGAGCCAAACGCCTAAGCCATCTTGGCCTTCACTTCGTCGGCGACATTCTGCGGCACCTCGTCATAGTGCGAGAAGAACATCGAATAGTTCGCGCGGCCCTGGGTGAAGCTGCGCAGCTGGTTCACATAGCCGAACATGTTGGCGAGCGGCACCATGGCCTCCACCACCTGCGCGTTGCCCCGGGTGTCTGTGCCCTGAATCTGGCCGCGGCGGCTGTTCATGTCGCCGATGACATCGCCCAGATATTCCTCGGGGCTGACGACCTCGACCTTCATGATCGGCTCCAGCAGCTTGATGCCGGACTTTTGCGCCGCTTCGCGCATACCCGCACGGCCCGCGATTTCGAACGCCAGCGCCGAAGAGTCGACGTCGTGATAGGCACCGTCATACAGCTCGATCGCGAAGTCGATGATCGGGAAGCCGATCAGCGAACCGGATTCGGCGGTCTCGCGCATGCCCTTCTCGACCGAAGGGATATATTCCTTTGGAATATTGCCGCCCTTGATCGAATCGACGAACACGATGCCCGATCCGCGCTCGCCCGGCGTCAGCTTGAACTTGATGCGCGCGAACTGGCCCGAACCGCCGGACTGCTTCTTGTGGGTATAGTCGATGTCCACCGGCTTCGCGAGATATTCGCGATAGGCCACCTGCGGCGCGCCGACATTGGCCTCGACCTTGAACTCACGACGCATGCGATCGACGATGATGTCGAGGTGAAGCTCGCCCATGCCCTTGATGATGGTCTGGCCGCTCTCATGATCGGTCGAAACGCGGAAAGACGGATCTTCGGCCGAGAGCCGATTGAGCGCGACGCCCATCTTCTCCTGGTCGGCCTTGGTCTTTGGCTCCACCGACAGCTCGATCACCGGCTCGGGGAACTCCATGCGCTCCAGAATGATCGGTGCCTTTTCGGCGCAGAGCGTGTCGCCCGTGGTCGTTTCCTTCATGCCCGCGAGCGCGATGATGTCACCCGCGAAGGCCTCGTCCACGTCCTTGCGCTCGTTCGCGTGCATTTCCAGCATGCGCCCGACCTTCTCCTTCTTGTCCTTGACGGAGTTGAGGTAGGTGCCCTTGGTCAGCGTACCCGAGTAGATGCGGATGAAGGTCAGCGAGCCGACGAACGGATCGTTCATCACCTTGAACGCCAGCGCGCTGAACGGCGCGTCGTCAGCGGGCGGGCGGCTGTCCGCCTCGTCGCTGTCCATCTTCACGCCCTGCACGTCCTCGATGTCGAGCGGCGAAGGCAGATAGTCCACCACCGCGTCGAGCAGCGGCTGAACGCCCTTGTTCTTGAACGCCGAGCCGCAGCACACCGGCACGAAGCTCTGGTTGAGCGTGCCCTTGCGGATCAACTTCTTGAGCGTATCGACGTCGGGCTCATTGCCGTCGAGATAGGCTTCCATCGCCGCGTCGTCTTGCTCGACGGCCAGCTCGATCAGCTTCTCGCGATATTCGGCGGCCTTGTCGGCGAGGTCGGCGGGAATGTCCTCATAGAAGAACTCGGCGCCCAGCGACTCGTCCTTCCAGATGATCGCGCGGTTGTACACCAGGTCGACCAGACCCCGGAGGTCGCTCTCGATACCAATGGGGAGATAGAGCACGGCAGGCGTCGCGCCCAGGCGGTCGATGATCGACTGCACGCAATAATCGAAGTTCGCCCCGGTGCGGTCGAGCTTGTTGATGAAGCACATGCGCGGCACGCCATATTTGTCGGCCTGGCGCCACACGGTCTCGGACTGCGGCTCCACACCCGCCACGCCATCGAAGCACGCGACCGCGCCGTCGAGCACGCGAAGTGAGCGCTCCACCTCGATGGTGAAGTCCACGTGTCCGGGCGTGTCGATGATATTGATGCGGTGGTCTTTCCAGAAGCAGGTAGTCGCCGCAGACGTGATCGTGATCCCGCGCTCTTGCTCCTGCTCCATCCAGTCCATCGTCGCCGCGCCATCATGCACTTCGCCGATCTTGTAGGACTTGCCGGTATAGTAAAGGATGCGCTCGGTCGTCGTGGTCTTGCCGGCGTCGATATGCGCCATAATACCGATGTTGCGATACATACTGAGCGAATGGCTGCGGGCCATGATGCTTACTCCGTGTGCCGTGTGCGGCGGGTTGGGTTATGTGCAAAGGAGGCCGGAGCGCGAAGCCCCGGCCATCCCGAAAAGTTTACCAGCGATAGTGCGAGAAGGCGCGGTTCGCCTCTGCCATGCGGTGCGTGTCTTCGCGCTTCTTCACCGCGTTGCCGCGGTTGTTGGCGGCGTCCATCAGCTCGCCCGAAAGGCGGGCGGCCATGGTCGTCTCGGAGCGCGAGCGCGCGGCCGAGATCAGCCAGCGAATGGCGAGCGCCTGCGCGCGCTCGGGGCGCACCTCGACAGGCACCTGATAGGTGGCGCCACCGACACGGCGGCTGCGAACCTCGATGCCCGGCTTGACGTTGTTCAATGCGTCATGGAACATCTGGATCGGGTCTTTCTTCGCCTTGGCCTCAACGGCCTCCAGCGCGCCATAGACGATCTGCTCCGCAACGGCCTTCTTGCCGTCCAGCATCACGCTGTTCATGAACTTGGAAAGCACCTGATCCTTGTACTTGGGATCGGGCAGGATGATGCGCTTTTCGGGGCGACGACGACGTGACATATGCTCTTCTCCCCTGCCTTACTTCGGGCGCTTCGCGCCGTATTTCGAACGGCTCTGCTTGCGATCCTTGACGCCCTGCGTGTCAAGCACGCCGCGCAGCACATGATAGCGCACACCGGGAAGGTCGCGCACACGGCCGCCGCGGATCAGCACGACGCTGTGCTCCTGCAGGTTGTGGCCTTCACCGGGAATATAGGTGATGACCTCGCGGCTGTTGGTGAGGCGCACCTTGGCAACCTTGCGCAACGCCGAGTTCGGTTTCTTCGGGGTCGTGGTATAGACACGGGTGCAAACGCCGCGCTTCTGCGGGTTCGCTTCCATCGCAGGGACCTTGCTCTTGGCCTTCTGCGGCTCGCGGCCCTTGCGGACCAATTGGTTAATCGTTGGCATGAAGCCCTTCACCTTCTCAGTTACTTTACCGCACCCGCCCCTTGTTGCCGTGGTTTATTCCAACAGCAACGGCCCCGGCGGCCAATGACCCCCTGGACCTGCAAGACAAGCCGGCAATGTTCAGCTCATAATGTGACTCGCTTGTCGGCACTTCGGAACTGCGCAAATCCGCGAAACGGAAGGGCGGGAATCCCCAACTACTGGCCGCGAGGCAGCGCGCCCTATAGCGATGCCTCCGCATGCGGTCAAGCGCGCAGGCGGGAGCCGCGCTCATCGGCGCAGCGCTAGAAAAATTAACCATGCCTCCGCCTGCCCCACCGCCGTCCTATAATGCCAGCATAGGCATCTTCTCGGGAATATGGGCATGACCATTCGCAAGCTTATCCAATTCAGCGCTTTTGCGCTCCTGCTCCTTCTGGCCGTCGGCGGAATGATTGCGATCAAGGAAATATCGGAAATCAGCATTGGCGGGCCGATCGAAACCCGCCAGCGCCAGACAGCCGATCTGATGGCCGATATCCTTCCGCCGCCGAACTACATCATCGAGCCTTATATGTCGGTTACGCTCGCGGTGGAGGATACGGACCATAGCGGCCAGCATATCGAGAAGTTGGCAAAGATGGAAAAGGCATATCGCGTGCGGCGAAATCTTTGGCTCAAGGCGGATCTCCCTCAAGCTGTCACGGAGAATTTGCGGCAGGCTTATGACTCGGCTGACAAATTCTGGGCATCGGTTGACGAGCAATTCATACCAGCGATCCGCCGGGGTGACGTCGCCTCGGCAGATCATTATCATGACACGGTGATCACACCGGCGTTCGATCGCCATCGCGCAGCGATCGACAATGCTGTCGCCGAAACGTCGGTGTACCAGCAGGATCTTGCAGAGAATGCGGAAGGCTCGCTCCACGACATCTATTTCATTTTGGGTGCTCTTGGCCTGCTCGTCGTCGTTGGTGTCAGCCTGTTTTGCTGGATGATGCTGGGCCGGGTATCCCGTCCGTTGGCCCGCACAGCGCAGACGATGCGCGCCATGGCGGGGGGCGACCTTTCCGTCCCGATTGATGGCGATACGCGCGCCGATGAGATTGGCGATGTCGCCCGCGCCCTTGTTGCCTTTCGCCAGGCCGAAGTCGACAAGCGCGCGCTCGAGGAAATGGGCCGGGCGCAGCAGGCCGAGCGCACCCGCATTATCGACTCCCTCTCGGTCGCGCTGCGCCACCTCGCCAACGGCGATGTCAGCTATCGCATCGAGGACCAGTTCGAGGGGCAATATGAGGAGCTGCGGCAGGACTTCAACTCTGCGCTCACTGCGATGGGCAGCGCGCTGCGCGCCGTGTCGGAAGCCTCGCAGGCCATCCGCCTCGGCACCGGAGAGATCGCGCAGGCGTCAAACGACCTGTCGATCCGCACCGAGCAACAGGCCGCCGCGCTGGAAGAGACCTCCGCCTCCATGACCACCGCCACCGGATCGGTGCGCGAAACAGCCGACGCTGCCAAGGAAGCGAACAGCGCGGTGCAGGATGCGCACGACGCCGCCGAACAGGGCGGGCGGATCGTCCACGAGGCGATCGCCGCGATGGATGAGATCGAGAACAGCTCCAAGCAAATCAGTCAGATCATCGCGCTGATCGACAATGTTGCCTTTCAGACCAACCTGCTGGCACTGAACGCCGCAGTGGAGGCAGCGCGCGCAGGCGACGCGGGCGATGGCTTCGCGGTCGTCGCCGCCGAAGTGCGCGGTCTCGCCCAGCGCACGGCAGACGCCGCCAACGATGTGAAAAAGCTCATCACATCGTCTGCCCAGCAGGTGGAGAATGGCGTGCGCCTTGTCGGCCAGGCAGGCGAGACGCTCGATCACATCGTCGAGCGCGTGAGCGAGATCACCAAGCTGGTGCGTGGCATTACCGGCTCTGTCGAGGAGGAATCGCTGGTCTTGATCCAGGTGAACGCCGCCGTGGGCGAAATGGACCAGATGACTCAGCAGAATGCCGCCATGGTCGAAGAATCGACGGCCTCAGCCCGCAATCTCGCAAGCGAGGCGGAATCACTCGCCAAGCTCGTCGGCAATTTCCAGATCGATATGCCCAACAACGACCTGCCTATCACCAGCCGCGCCTTCCGCTCGGCGGGAAGCCTGGCCGATGCGGCGTGACGGCTGGCGCTACAGTGCCGGTGCCGGCGCCGTTTGCGGAGAACTCTCCGCGGGCGGCGTCACCGGTTCGGGCGCCGGCGGCGCTGGCTCTCCCACCGTGGATGACATTGGCTGAGCGGCCGGGGCAGTCGGTGCGCTGCTGTTTTCGCTGCTCTTCGCGGCGGCGGCATCGGCGGCCTCCTTCGCCACCTCTTCCGCCATTTTCCTGATGCGATATTCCTCGCTGTGCAGCGCCAGTATCTCCGCCTTGCGCTTGTTGAGATAATAAGTGCGCTGCGCGGCATAGGGATTGCCGCTATCGCGGATCTCCTTCAGCTCGTCATCGAACTCGGCGCGTTCATCCAGCGCGCTCAGCCCGCCCTTCGGCAGCGCATAATAAGGGGTGTTGAACGGTTTGCCCGCCACCAGCGGCACCAGGCTCAGGTCGATCACCCGGCCGAACACGTCGCGCACCGTGGTCGATCCGATCAGCGGCAGAAACAGATACGGCCCCGGCCCGACCCCGTAATAACCCAGCGTGTCGGCAAGCCCGTTCGAGCGGCGCGGCAGGCTGAACGGCTTCTTCTTGGCGACGTCGATCACCCCGGCGATGCCGAGCGTGGAATTGATGCCGAAGCGGGCTACTGTCTCCAGCGCCTTGCCGATCTTGAACTGCAGCAGGAAATTGACGAACACGATCGGCTCGTCGAGATTGTTGATGACGTTGCGCACGCTCTTGCGCACCTTCCTCGGCACGCTCTCCTTATATTCGCGTGCCACCGGCCCGATCACCGCCTTGTCGATTGCCTGAACCGCTTCGTAGCTTACCTGATTAACCGCTTGCGCCGGGTCTTCCTTGGGTGCGCCGCGCTCGGCCGAGACGGTGATGACATCCCCCCCTTCAGCCGACGCCCCGGGTGGCGGGGCGGGTGTCACGATCTGCGGCGGGGCGCCTGCGGGCGGCGCCGGAGCGGCAGGCTGGGGGGCGGCCGTCATTATGATGGGCGGAGGTCCGCTCAGGCCGGTCTGCGCCTGTTCGGGGGTCATCATCAATGCGATACCGAGCAAAGAGGCGCTCAAATCCACCCTTCCCTGAAACGATTTAAAACCCCGACCATGCCCGGCGAACGATATGTCGCCCCCCACCGCGACCGGGCGTGGCCGTATCAACTGCCATATGCCGCCGAAGGTTCCGGTCAAGTAAGAATTGTGCCGCCCGCCCAAAGACGCAGGACTCGATGCGGTCACCAATGATACTGTTTTTCAACATTTTCCCGTTATCGCAAAGCTATAACGAACCATAACTGAGCCGCACAGCCATGCCCCTGAGTCGCCCGTCCACCTTCCTGCGCAAATTCGGCTTGCCGCTGATCGCTGTGGTCACGACCTTTCTTGCCATCGGCATTTCCCTTTTGATCTGGATGACATACGCGCAGGACGACCTCCAGATGGGACAGGAGCGCAACCTCGCCAGCGCCGCGCTTCACTCGCGCGAGGAGTTTCTCACCCGCAACCTTGGCGACTATGGCGTCTGGAACGATGCGGTGGAAAACATGGTTCACAGCCGCAACATCAACTGGGCGAATACCAACCTCGGCCCCTATCTCTACGAAATCCAGGGGTATGAATATAGCTTCGTCATCGGTCCGGACAACGAGATCATCTACAGCAGCTATCGCGACAAGCAGAAGCCGCTCAAACCGGAGATGGTGTTCGGCAAAGATTATGCGCGCATGCTCAAGGAAATGCGCGCGGCCCCTGCCGGGCAGGACAAGCGCCTCGTCGGCATGACCCTGGCCAACGGCCGCCCGGCGCTGATGGGCATGGCCGCGATCGTGCCGAGCGACGATCAGGTCACTTTGCGCAAAGGCCGTCCGTCCACCATGCTCCTGTTCGCCAAGGAGCTGGATACGCCACTGCTCAATGAGCTCGCGCGCAACTACAGCCTGAAGAATCTGACCATCCGAGTGGGAACGCCGGAGCAGCGCCCCGACGGCATTGCGCTGCATGCACCGGATGGCCGCATGATAGGCTGCCTGCACTGGGAGTCGGCCCGCCCCGGCTCGCGCCTGCGGGTTGTTGTGCTGCCCTTCACCATTGCCTTCGCGCTGTGCTTTTTCGCCGGCATATTGATGGTGCTGCGCATGAGCCGCATCGCGCTGGCACACGCGCAGAAGGCGCATGACAGCGTCGTGGAGCAGAATGCGCTGATGGCGGCGGAGCGCACACGCCAGCGCGATCTGCACAAGGCGGTACAGGACGCGCGGGCGGAAAACGCCAAATTGCTCGCCGAATCAACCCAGGCCCATATGCGCGCCGAAGCGATGCGCGATGCGGTGATGAAGGACATCGCCGATCGTATCGATCAGGAGGTTACGGCGTTCGTCGGCTCGCTCTACGACATGGTATCGGAACTGGGCGAGAAATCCGGCGATCTGCGCCACTCCGCTGAATCGACCCATGTGTCCGCGCGCGATGTGCAGGCCGCCAGCGCCGCCGCGCGCCAGCGCCTCGACGATGTCATCAACGCAACCCACCATCTCTCGCAGTCCTGCTCCTCCGTGCAGTCGCACACACAGGTGACAGACCGGTCGCTGATCACCGCCATCGAGAAAGCAGGCGTTGTTTCTCAGCGCATCGGCGATGTGGGCGAAGCGATCGGCCGCATCCGCAGCATCTCCGAGATGATCGGGGAGATTACCTCGCAAACCAACCTGCTCGCGCTGAATGCCACCATCGAGGCGGCGCGCGCGGGCGAGAGCGGGCGCGGGTTCGCGGTCGTCGCGGGCGAGGTCAAGGCGCTCGCCGCCCACACTGCGGGTCTGACGCAGCAGGTTACCGAACAGCTGGCGGAAATCGCGGAGACCAAGCGCCGCTCGATCGAGGCGATCAATGACCTGATCGGTGCGCTCAGCCCAGCCTCGCAGGCGGCGGAGACGATCGAAAATGTCGTCGCGGGCCAGTCGCTCTCTCTTGGGCAGGTCGACCGCAGCGTCGATCAGCTCGTCGCCCTCTCGTCGCGGTTGGAAAACATTGCCGGCGTTGCGGGTGAGGCGGCCAGTAACGGCATGAAGAATGTGGAGACCGTCTCCGGTATCGCCGATGAGGTGGCATCGAACGTCAACGAGCTGCGGCTCAAGGTCGCCTCGCTAACCGACGAGCTGCGCCAGCCCGCTGCAGCGATCGTGATCTGAACCCCGGAAACCTGAGCGAACCACAACACACTTAACGCATTTGCATATCGCGCGCGGCGGCGTCATGGGAATGCGGGGAAAGACCGATCCGTCAGGGGGCAGCTCTAGCGATGGCGCATGAAGGCGGCATGAAATACCGGCCGGATATTGACGGCCTGCGCGCCGTCGCGGTGTTGAGCGTCTTCGCCTATCATCTGCGACCCAATCTGCTCCCCTCCGGCGGCCTCGGCGTCGACATCTTCTTCGTCATCTCGGGCTATCTCATCGGCGGGATCATTCTGCGTGAGTGCGCGGCAGGGGAGTTTTCGTTCCTGCGCTTCTATGAGCGGCGGCTGCGGCGGATCGTCCCCGCGTTGCTGGTGAGCATCCTTGCAGTGCTGGCCGCATCCGCAGTCTTCCTCATGCCGAGCGAGCTGGAACAGGGCGGTGTCTCGGCGGCGGCGGCGCTGCTTTCCGCCTCCAACCTCTATTTCTGGCACACGGTCGATTATTTCAACGAGGCTGCGGCGGATATGCCGTTGCTCCACACCTGGTCGCTGGGGGTCGAGGAACAGTTCTACATCCTCGCGCCCATAATCCTCGCGCTGCTCGCCAAATATGCGCGCCGCGCGATCCTGCCCGCGCTGGTGCTGATGTTCGTTGGTTCGCTCGCGCTCAATGTCAGCCAAGTGCAAAGCGCGCCGGTCGATGCGTTCTATCTGCCGCAGGGCCGCGCGTGGGAGCTGCTGGCGGGCGTGATCCTCAACCGCCTGACATGGCCTGCGCTTGGCGCGCGCGGTGCGCGGGAAGTGGTCGCAGGGGCGGGCGCGGCGCTGATCGTGCTCAGCCTCGCGCTGCTGCGGCCCGATATGGGCTGGCCCGGCCTCGCCGCCGTGCCGCCGGTGCTGGGCACCGCGCTCATCATCTGGGCGGGGCAACATGGGGGCAACGGCGTCGCGCGCGTGCTGGCGCTCAAGCCCTTCCTGTGGGTCGGCCTCATCTCCTATTCGCTCTATCTGTGGCACTGGCCCGCGATCGTCTTCGCGCGCGAGATTGCGCTGGTCGATGTCCCCTCCAACGGCCTGAGCGCCGCCATCGTCGCCTTCGCTTTCCTTGCGGCATGGCTGAGCTGGCGCTTCGTCGAGCAGCCGTTCCGCAAGGGCACCACGATGCCCGGCCGCGCCCTGCTGCGCTGGACCGGCGGCGGCGCGGCGCTGGTGCTAGGCCTGTGCGCGCTGCTCGTCATCGCCAAGGGTTTCGCCGCCCGGTTCGATGCCGAGACGGTGCGCATCGCCAGCTTCGTGCAGGGCGCGGAGGACAATCCGTGGCGGCGCTGTATCCTGACCGAGCGCGACGATCCTGCCCAATTCCCCGCAGACTGCCTCGCGCCTGCCGTCAAACCCGGCGAGCGGCGCATCCTTCTGCTGGGAGACAGCCACGCCAATATGTTCCGCCCCGCGCTCGACGCCCTGCCCAGAGCCCGCGTGATGGAGGCGACCTACGCCGCCTGTGCGCCCGATGGCGCGCTCGCCCCACAGGCTGCCCAGACCCCCTGCGGCCAGCTGATCCGCAAGGCGCTCGATGCCGCCGCGCGATCCAAGCCCGATCTCATCGTCGTCAGCTGGCAGGTGAAGCGCCTCAACCCCGCACAGGTGCAAGCACTGGGTGAACGCCTCAAGCGCATCGGCGCGCCGATCCTCGTCATTGGCCCTACACCCGAATATAGCGTGCGCGTGCCCAAGCTGATGGCGGCGGCGCGGGTGCGCGGTGAGCCGGATCTGCCCGCGCGCTACCTCAGCCGCCACATCTGGCAGGCCGACGCTCGCCTCGCCCCGCTCGCTCGTCAGTTCGGCACATACCTCTCGCCCCGCGCGGCGCTATGTGACGCCACGGCAAAGCAGTGCGCCCTGACCGCCGGGAAGGACCCAGCCTATTACGACCGCCAGCATTTCAACGGCCCGGGCGCACAGGCGATCTTTCAAGAGATGGTGCGCGAGCAGCTTACGACGGAAGAGCGGACGCGGCTTGGGGTGTGAAAACATTCCGTTCACAGTCGCCAAGACCGTCATCCCGGACTTAGCTTTGCCCGAAAAAGCCTGTGCTTTTTCGCGGCAATGCTTGATCCGGGATCCAGCTTTTCAAGCGCTGGGCTTCGTTCACTGGATCCCGGATAGCGCGATTTCCTGTCCAAATCCTCGTGGATTTGGAGAAAATCGGCTTCCGGGATGACATAGTGGCGACTTTTAACGGCCCCTAGAACAGCTGCTTGCGTATGCTGAGCGTAATCGTCCGCCCTAACGGATCGAGCTGCGAACCCGAATAGGCCGGTGGTGTCGCGCCCGTGCCGTCCGTCACCCGCTGTCGCGCGTTGAAAATGTTTGTCACGCCCACACTGACACGCGTACCGAACAGCCACGGATGATCGCGCAGCAAAGACGGTATCTGCCCGAGATTGACGAACATGCGCAAATTGACCGTGGCGAGATCCCCGAAGCGCAGACTGCCGGAGGCTGCACCGCCGGGGTCTCGCACGCGCGCCGCGCTCTGCCAGTTGGCGGTGAGCCGCCCGCCGAGCCAGCCACGATTATAGCCCGCCGTCGCCTCCACCTCGTGCCGTGGCTGGGGCGCGCCGCCATTCAACGTGCCACCCCCCAGCAGGTCGATCTCGCTCTGCCCCGCCAGCAGCGTCGCCTTTTCGGTGAGGTGGATGCTGTGATAGAGCGAGAAGCTGAGGCGGCCGCCTCCGCCGCCGCGCCCGCCAAAGCCGCCACCGCCAGGTCCGCGCCCGCCACCGGGCGCCCCTTGCGCGCGATCCCGCCCGCCCTGCCCTGCGCCCGGAGGCCCGCCGGGGAAGCGCTGCGCCATATAGGCGCGCATCGCGTCGATCTGCGCCTGCGGCGTCTTCAGCGTCTTGGAGAAATTGACGCCCCAGCGCAGCACATCGCTGGTCTGGCGCGCAATATTCACAGGGCGCGCGTCGACCGCGATCAGCATGCCCGTGGCGTCGCGTACAAAGCGCCCGGCATATGCCGCCTCGCTCGCGGCGGTGAGCGCGGGCAGCGCGACGATGCCATTCTCGGTGCGCCTGCCGGTATAATCGAGCGTGAAGCCGAGATTGGGCTTGTCAAGCAGCTTGAGGTTTAGGCCGAGCCGCCACTCGCGCAGCTGCGCTTTCTCGAGCGCCGGATTGCCGCCGGACGTGCGCCGCACCAGCACGCTCTGCCCGCGCACATAGTCGAAAAAGCGCACCGCGTCCGTGTCGATCTGCGGATCGCCCAGCTGCTGTACGGTCGGCGCGGTTTCGGCATCCTTGTAGGAACCGACCACGCTCACCGTCTTGACCGGGGCCCAGCTGAACCCGCCGCCGAACGCGCGCACGGTGCCGAAGTCTGACAGCGTCTCTCCCTGCACATTGGCGTTCAACGAAAGGTCGCCGATCCAGCGGGTCGGGCTGTCAAGCACCGGCACGTCGATGTTGAGCGCGCCCAAGCCGCTGGTGCGCTTGAGGGCGGCGGAGCGGGTCGTACCACGCTGGAGCGAGCTGCTATCAAAGCGGCTCAGCGTCCCGCCCAAGCGCCCGGTCAGCGATATGTCGCCAGCGGGCAGCCGCGCCACCGGCCCATTAATGCTAATGTCACTCACTAGCACATCGTCATTGCTGCGCGCCTGATCCGCCGGCTGTCCAGCTGCTGTCTGCGTGGAAATAGCCCTCGATTCCCCATGGTCATACGCCGTCGTCCACGTTCCCCGCCAGCGCGCGACATCGAGGTTCATCGTGGTGCCCAGCCGCGCGGTCTGGCTGCTGGTGGTGCGGGTCTGGTCACCCACCGCGCCAGTGAGCGCGCGCGTCTCGTCCGTCGTCACCACGCCGTTGACGCTGGCGGTCAGCCGTTCCGACAGCGGCCGGTGATAAGAGGCGTTTGCCTCGAACTGCTCGCCCGCCGCGATCAGCGAGCGCCCGGTCACGCCCGCGCCGCCGATCAACCCGCGGTCGGCCTCGGTGAGCAGATCGGTGCCGGTATACTCTGCAGCAAGACTGAAGCGCGCGCCGTTGCGTACCGAGAAATAGCTGGCCTCCGCGTTAATGCGCCCGCCGCCACCCTCGGTCGCCAGACGTTGCCGCCCATCCAGCGTCCAGGCGCGGAAACGTTTGCGCAGCACGAAGTTGACGACCTTCTGGTCCGCCGGATAGCCATATTTGAGGGCGACCTGCTCGGGCAGCACGTCGACACGTGCGATCGCCTCGGACGGGATGCGCTCGATCTCCTGCCGCCCGGAAACGCGCCGACCTTCAAGCAGGATTAATGGAGCGCCGCCGCCTGTACCCCTGATCTGCGGCGCGAGTTCACTCAATATCTCGCTGACGCTGCTGACGCCGAGTGCCCGCACATCCGCCCCGCCCAGCGTGACCTCCGGCTTGATCTCCCCCAGCGCGGCGCCGGGCAGCCGGGTCGATGCAGTGACGACGATCTCCTCCTCGGCCTGTTCGTCCAGCTGCGGAGTGGTTTGCTGCTGCGCGTGAACAAGTGCGGGTGCAAGGGTCGCTGCGAAGCAGGCGGTCAGGAGGAGCGGGCGCATATATGGCAATCCTTGGCGGCTAAACTCTCGTTCGGCAAGCGCGCCTCTCCCTTCGCATTTGCCCGCAGCGGGCGATAGGGCGCGGCGCCTGAACCACCGCTGACTCCGGCTCAGTCTAACCTAATCTTGCCAGAGCCGCCGCCAGCCGCTCCGCCTCGGCGGATTTTTCCGCATGATCCGCGCGCGCTTTTTCAACAGCCTCGGGCTTGGCCTTTTCGACAAACGCCGGGTTGTTGAGGCGGCCTTCGAGCGACTTCGCCTCCTTGCTCACCGCTTCAAGTGCCTTCGCAAGCCGCGCCTTCTCTGCGGCGATGTCGATCACGCCTTCGAGATCAATATTGGCACCAAAGCCATCCCGTTCGATCAGGATAGCCCCCTTCTTGGCGCGGACCGTTTGCACACGGTCCCAACCCGTACCTGCATCCCTACCGCCATCTGGAAAGACCAGCCCTACGCGAGCCAACCTCATAAACGCTGATTCATTGTTGCTCAGATAGCGCTCAATCAATTCCGATTGGTGATAGATCTCCATCGTTGGCCTTGCACCCGGAGGGACATTCAGTTCCGTCCTTGCCGCCCGTACTTCACTTGTCAGCTTGATTATCCACTCCACCTCGGCCTTCGCATCTGCCTCCACCGCAGCCCCAGGCTTTGGCCATTTGGCGACGATCAGGTCATACTCCCGCTCGCCAAGCGCGTGCCATAGCTCCTCGGTGATGAACGGCATGAACGGGTGCAGCATCACCAAAATCTGATCGAGCACCCAGCCCGCTACAGCGCGCGTTTCGTCATCCAGCGCGCCCTTGATGAGTTCGAGATACCAGTCGCAAAACTGATCCCACACGAAATGATAGATCGCGTTCGCTGCCGCGTCGAAGCGCAGCTCGGCGAGCGCCTTGTCCAGCGTGGCGAGGGTCTCCACCACCTCGCCGATGATCCACTTGTTCACCGCGAGGGTGGCGGGCGGCGCGGCGACCGAGGAGGACGCGCCGATGCCGTTGCTCATGGCAAAGCGGGTCGCGTTCCACAGCTTGGTCGCGAAGTTCCGATAGCCCTCGACCCGCTTTTCATCCATCTTGACGTCGCGACCCTGGCTCTCCATCGCCGCCATGAAAAAGCGCAGCGCGTCCGCGCCATAGCGGTCGATTAGGCCGAGCGGGTCGACGACATTGCCTTTGGATTTGGACATTTTCTGCCCGTCCGCCGCGCGCACCAGGCCATGAAGATAGAGCCGCTTCCAAGGGACATCTCTCATGAAATGGATCCCCTGCATCGCCATCCGCGCATCCCAGAAGAACAGGATGTCGAAGCCGGAGATAAGCAGGTCGTTGGGGTAATGCCGCTGCAACAAGCCCCTCCCCTTTAGGGGAGGGGTTGGGGTGGGGTGTTGCCCCGCGCCTTGCATTTGACTGAGAGCCCCCACCCCCGGCCCCTCCCCTGAAGGGGAGGGGTGGTTTTGCGCGTCCGGCCAGCCCAAGGTCGCGAATGGCCAGAGCGCGGAGGAGAACCATGTGTCGAGGACGTCGTTGTCGCGTGTCAGCGATTTGTTGCCAGCCAGAGCCTGCGCGCCATTCTCGTTTTCGGCCACATAAACTTGACCATCCGCGTCATACCACGCCGGTATCCGATGCCCCCACCATAATTGCCGCGAGACGCACCAGGGTTGGATATTCTCCATCCAGTTAAAGTACGTCTTTTCCCAGCTCTTCGGCACGACCTCTATCGCGCCGAATTCGACCGCCTCGATCGCGGGCTGTGCCAGCGTCGCCGCATCGACATACCACTGGTCCGTCAGCCATGGCTCGATCACCACACCGGAGCGATCACCGTAGGGCGTCTGGATCGTGCGTGGCTCGGCGTCGTGCTCGGTCTCGTTGCCTTCCTTGTCCTTCGTGACATGAGGGATGAGCAGGCCGAGCGCCTTCATCTGCGCGACCACGGCCTTGCGCGCCTCGAAGCGGTCTAGTCCAAGATAGTCCGCGGGGATGAGGCCATCCGCCGTCTGCACGACGCAAGCGTCGGCATCGAGCATGTTGAGCATATCCGCCGCCTTGATCCCAGCGCGCCTGCCCACCTCGAAGTCGTTGAAATCATGCCCCGGCGTGATCTTTACCGCGCCACTACCCAGCTCCGGGTCGGCATGGTCGTCCGCGACAATGGGGATACGCCGCCCGGTAATGGGCAGGATCACGTGGCAACCGATGACGGACCGATAGCGCGGGTCAGCCCCGTTCACCGCGACTGCCATATCCGCCAGCATGGTTTCCGGCCGCGTCGTCGCAACCTCGATGAAGTCGCGGCCGTCATCAAGCTTTGCGCCGTCGGCCAGCGGGTATCTGAAGTGCCAGAAGCCGCCCTGCACCTCGCGCGTCTCGACCTCAAGATCGGAAATCGCTGTCTTGAGACCAGGGTCCCAGTTCACCAGGCGCTTGTCGCGATAGATCAGGCCTTCGTTGTAGAGATCGACGAACACCCTGACGACCGCGCGCGTGAAATGCGGGTCCATCGTGAACTGCTCGCGGCTCCAGTCCATCGAGCAGCCGAGACGGCGGAGCTGGCCGGTGATCGTGCCGCCGCTCTCGGCCTTCCATTCCCAAACCTTGTCGATAAAGGCTTCGCGCGAATAGTCCGTGCGCTTTTGCCCGGCGGCATTCAGCTGACGCTCGACCACCATCTGCGTCGCGATGCCGGCATGATCGGTCCCGACCACCCACAGCGCATCCTTGCCGCGCAGCCGCTCATAACGGATGACGATATCCTGCAGCGTGTTGTCGAGCGCGTGGCCGATATGCAGGCTGCCCGTCACATTGGGCGGCGGGTTCACGATCGTGAAGGGCTGCGCCTCGGGCCGCTCGGGCCGGAACAGGCCGTTCGCTTCCCAATGCTGATACCAGCGCGCCTCGATGGAGGCAGGATCGAATGTTTTCGCAAGCTCGGTCATGGGCTAGCCCACTAGAGCATTTTCAGAAAAAGTGGGAACCGGTTTTTCGCTCGAAAATGCGAAAAAACGAAAGCGCGCTTATGCCGGTGAGGTCAATTCGCGGATGCAGCATCCGCGCCCGCGATTACAGCGGACGCCCGGTGATCCGCGCGATTTCCTTAGCCACCATGCCCTCGACCAAGCGGGGCAGATTGGCGTCAAGCCAGTCCTTCATCATCGGGCGGAGCATTTCGCGCACGAGGCCTTCCAGCGTGTTTTCAGCCGCCTCCGGCTCGCTGGGTTTGATCATCAACGACGACAGTGCCGCGAGCGAGGACCGGGTGGCCGCTTCGCTGGCCTGCGAGACCATGGTTTCGAGCGATGGTGCGGCGGAAGTAGCGGTTTCCATTGCCTCCTCCTCTACCCGCGCGGCCGGAGTCTCGGCGGGCAAATCAAAGCTGCTATCCAGCTCTAGCGCGATGTCATCGAGCGTCAGGGCCTCGTCCGGCAGTTCTTCGACCGAGGCGGGTTCCTCAACCTTGGCCGCCTGGCCAACGCGCGGCATCTCCTCAGTCAGCTCCAATACCTCGTCGACGTAAGAGGACGCGGCTATTCCCTCGTCGGCTTCCTTCGCCAGACTTGCGACTACCGCCTTGCGCCGCGATTCGCGGTCTGCTTCGCGGCGCCCAGCCGATTTAGGTTCCCTGCGCGCCGGAATTTCCCCGTCCTCAGCAATTATCCGCTTGATAGAAGACAATATTTCTTCCATCGACGGCTCCTTGCTCATATCGCCCATGTCTTTAACCACCTGCTGCCCACGCCCCCGTGTTTGCGCGCACATTGACATGGTTAAAATCTGTGTCAAGCGCCGCTCCGGAGCCGTTTTTATTCCCTTAGCCGGCTCTCGTCAGAAGACGAAGCCAGCCCTCTCCGGTTCGAAACCGGTCGCCCGCGCCATTTCGATGTCCGCAAGCGCGATCAGCCCGACCGTACCGCCCGCCTTGCGTCCGCTCATAAGGCGCGCCACACCGCGTTCGACGAGGCCACAGGCCACGCGGCCACCCTCGACAAGCTGTGCCAAAAGCGCATCGGGCAACGCATCAACCGCGCCATCGATGAGGATCACGTCATAGGGCGCTTGTTTGGCGTCGCCTTTCGCCGGATTTGCCTTCACGGATACGACATCCGCGCCCATTTGCCGGAGCAGCGCCTGCGCATATCCGGTCGGATCACCGAGCAGCAGCACCTTGTCACCCGCCTCGATCTGCGCTGCGGTAAGCAGCCGGCCGGTGGCGAGCGGCGGGTTCATCGCGCTGCCATCGCCCAGCGGAACAGGTCTGTCGATATAGCATGTCTCGCGGCGCGCAGCGGGTACGAAGTCCTCTCGCGCGACGGACGCCATCGCGGCTATAACCGCAGGGTCGTTGACATCGCTGGTGCGAAGCTGGCTTGCCACCATGGCGGCGCGCATCGCCGGAAAATCGACCTTGCTCATATTGCCTCCCGAATCGCGGCGGCTGGCCGCGCCTGTTGTTGACCCAGCCCTCTAGTCGAATGATGCCGCATTCGTCCAGCCCAGCACTCTACTGCGCGGTCCAGCCGCCATCGACGGAAATATTCGCGCCGGTGATATTCGCCGCGGCGTCCGAGCACAGGAACAGCGCTATGGCCGCCACCTGCTCGACCGTAACGAACTGCTTGGTCGGCTGCCCGGCGAGCAGCACATCGTTCATCACCTGCTCGCGCGTCATACCCCGCGCCTTCATCGTATCCGGAATCTGGTTTTCGACCAACGGCGTCCAGACATAGCCGGGCGAGATGCAGTTGGCGGTAACGCCAAAGGTAGCGGTTTCGAGCGCGATCGTTTTCGTCAGCCCGGCCAGGCCGTGCTTGGCGGTGACATAGGCAGCCTTGTACGGCGAGGCAGTGAGCGAATGGGCCGAGGCGGTCTGTATGATCCGGCCCCATTTCTGCTTTTTCATAAATGGAATCGCGAGGCGAGAGGTGTGGAAGGCCGAACAGAGATTAAGGGCTATGATGAGATCCCATTTTTCGACCGGAAACTCCTCGATCGGCGCGACATGCTGCAATCCGGCATTGTTGATGAGGATGTCCACCCCGCCAAAGGCGTTGGCAGCCTCCTGCATCATCGCCTCGATCTGATCGGTCCGGGTGAGGTCATGCCCGCAATAAAGAACGCGCCCACCGCTCTGCGCCTCCAGCGCCTGCCGCTCCCGCTCTATCGCCTCCTTGTCACCAAAACCGTTAATGACGAGGTTCACACCCTCACCCGCCAGCGCCTTCGCGTATGCGAGGCCGATACCTGAGGTGGAACCGGTGATCAGTGCGGTTTTGCCCTTGAGCGTCATGTCCATTCCCATGCCTGTGCTGCGCCGGATCGCGCTGCACTGCAATAAAGCCAATTTGCCACAGCGCCAAGCCCCGCAGCCTTTTCTTGTCTGCGGAATTACCTTACTTCAGAGCTCAGCATATCAAGGGAGAGAGCCGATGCGCCTCGACGACGAACAGGAAAGCAGCAATTTCGAAGTCCAGCAAGGCGGCGGGGGTTTTGGGGGCGGGTTCGGCGGGGGAAATCTGCTCGGCTTTCTGCTGCCGATGATTGGTTCGCGCTTCGGCTGCGGCGGGATCGCGGTGGTGCTGCTGATCTTCGCGGTGATGGGCGGAGGGTTGAACCTCGGTTCGATGTTCGGTGGCGGTGGCGCGCCCAATATGCAGAGCTCGCAAGACGCCGGGCAGCTCACCGAGACTCAGCATTGGTCGCTGAAAGTGCTTGGCTCAACGGAGCGGGTTTGGGGGCAGGTGTTCAGCCAGAGTGGCCAGCAATATCAGCCCGCCACGCTGGTCTTCTACTCCCAGAGTGGCATGTCCGGCTGCGGCGCGGCGCAATCGGCGATGGGGCCGTTCTACTGCCCCAACGACCAGCGGATATACCTCGACACAGAGTTCTTCAACGAGCTGAAAACCCGCTTCGGCTCGCCCGGTGATTTCGCGCAGGCCTATGTTATCGCGCATGAGGTAGGCCATCATATACAGGATCTGGAAGGCACGCTGCGCAAGGCGCATGATTTCCAGGGCCGTGCCAGCGAGGCGGAAGGCAACGCCATGCAGGTGCGGGTGGAGTTGCAGGCGGATTGCTATGCCGGGGTGTGGGGCAAGCTCACCGGGCTGATGGAAGCGGGCGATCTTGAGGAAGGCCTCAGGGCAGCACAGGCGATCGGAGACGATACGCTTCAGCGCGACGCCGGGCGCACCCCGATGCCGGACAGCTTCACCCATGGCTCCTCCGAGCAGCGCATGCGCTGGCTGAAGCGCGGGCTGGACACCGGTGACCCGGCGCAATGCGATACGTTCAGCGGAGAAGTGTGAGGGAAGTGGTCATTGGCATGCGACCCGAGAGCGACACAGCTCTTGCCAATGACCTGTGCTGCATCGCCTGTGGGCTTCGGGAGGTCAGTCTTAGGGGGTGACTGCGCCTCTATGGGATCGCTATATTAGAGTCATGTCCCGCAGCTGCGTGACAGTAAAAAACAGCTGAAAGCCGAGACAATTCTCTAAGAAAAAGGGGCCACCGAAAATATCCGGCAGCCCCGTTCATGATTTTATAAATCGAGGATCAATCCTGCGTCAGAAAATCCGGCAGGCCGCCCGGTGCGTCATCTTCGCCGCCGGAGCGCTCAGGCCGTGGGCCGCGCTCTCCACGGTCCCTATCGCGGCCGCCGCCACGACGACGGTCACCCCGATCCCGGCCGCCGCGATCACCGCGATCGCCCCGGTCTCCCCGCTCACGCGGTTCGCGCGGGGGGCGGGTGTCTTCCAGCTCCTCGCCGGTTTCCTGATCGACAACGCGCATCGATAGGCGGACCTTGCCGCGATTGTCGATCTCGAGCACCTTGACCTTGACCTCCTGGCCTTCGGAAACGACATCGCCCGGCTTCTCGACCCGCTCGTTGCGCATCTCGGAGACGTGGACGAGGCCGTCCTTGCCGCCCATGAAGTTCACGAATGCGCCGAAATCGACGATGTTGACGACCTTGCCATTATAGATCTTACCGACTTCCGCTTCCTCGACGATGCCGAGAATCCAAGCCTTGGCAGCCTCGATCTGCTTGATGTCCGACGAGCTGATCTTGATGACACCCTCGTCGTCGATGTCGACCTTCGCGCCGGTCTCCGCGACGATCTCGCGGATGACCTTGCCGCCCGTACCGATGACATCGCGGATCTTCGACTTGTCGATCTGGATCGTCTCTATGCGCGGCGCGTGCGCCGAAAGCTCCGAGCGAACCTCGCCCAGCGCCTTGCTCATCTCCCCAAGGATATGTGCGCGGCCGGCATTGGCCTGAGCGAGAGCAGCCTTGAAGATCTCCTCGGTGATGCCCGCGATCTTGATATCCATCTGCATCGTGGTGATGCCTTCGGACGTACCCGCGACCTTGAAGTCCATATCGCCCAGATGATCCTCGTCGCCGAGAATATCGGAGAGAATGGCGAACTCCTTGCCCTCAAGAATGAGGCCCATCGCGATACCCGACACTGGGCGCTTCAAGGGCACGCCCGCGTCCATCATCGAGAGCGAACCGCCGCACACCGTCGCCATCGACGAAGAGCCGTTGGACTCCGTAATGTCTGAAAGCACGCGGATGGTATAGGGGAACTCGTCCTTGGTCGGCAGCACAGGGTGCAGCGCGCGCCAGGCGAGCTTGCCATGGCCTACCTCACGGCGGCCAGGAGCGCCAAAGCGGCCCACTTCGCCGACCGAATAGGGTGGGAAGTTATAGTGCAGCATGAAGCGCTCATAGTGCAGGCCGTCCAGGCCGTCGATCATCTGCTCGGCGTCCTTGGTGCCCAGCGTGGTGGTGCAGATCGACTGCGTTTCGCCACGGGTGAACAGCGCCGAACCATGGGTGCGCGGCAGGAAGCCGACGATCGCCTCGATCGGGCGGATCTGCGTGGTGGTGCGCCCATCGATGCGCTGGCCGTCCTTGAGGATCGCGCCGCGAACGATGTCCGCCTCCAGCTTCTTCATGGTCTTGTTGGCGACCATCTGGGTCTGCGGGCTTTCCTCCGCAAACGCAGCCTTCGCCTTGGCGCGGGCTTCATTGAGCGCGTTGGACCGCTCGGACTTGTTGGTCAGCTTGTAGGCAGCGGCAATATCCTTGCCGACCAGGTCCTTCAGCTTCGCCTTCATCTCGACCGTATTGTCGGAAAGGTCGATTTCCCACGGGTCCTTCGCCGCCTTCTCAGCCAGCTTGATGATCGCGTCGATCACCTTGCGGCTCTCGGCATGGGCGAACATCACCGCGCCGAGCATTTCGTCCTCGGTCAGCTCCTGGGCTTCGGACTCCACCATCATCACCGCGTCCTGCGTCGCCGCAACCACGAGGTCGAGCCGGCCTTCCGCTACTTCCGTAAGCGACGGGTTGAGCTGATATTCGCCATCCTTGAAGCCAACGCGCGCCGCCCCGATCGGCCCCATAAAGGGCACGCCCGAAATGGTGAGCGCGGCCGACGCCGCGACCATCGCCAGAATATCCGGCTCCGTCTCACCGTCATAGCTCATCACCTGAGCAATGACGTTGATCTCGTTGTAGAAGCCTTCGGGGAACAGCGGACGCACCGGGCGGTCGATCAAACGAGAGACGAGCGTCTCCTTCTCGGTCGCGCCGCGCTCACGCTTGAAAAAGCCGCCGGGGATGCGCCCCGCAGCCGAATATTTCTCCTGATAGTGCACGGTGAGCGGGAAGAAATCCTGCCCTTCCTTCACCGATTTGGCTGCCGTGACTGCGCACAGCACCACCGTTTCGCCATAGGTCGCGAGCACCGCGCCATCGGCCTGACGGGCAACGCGGCCCGTTTCGAGCTTGAGGGTTTTTCCGCCCCACTCGATTTCGACTGTCTTTACATCAAACATTTGTTTTCCTTCCACCCACCGGCCCTATTGCGCGGCGGGGCTTGCAGAGTGCGGGCAAAGCCGGCCCGCGGCGGTGCGGAGGCATTCTCCTCGCCTCCAAGACGGAAAGGAACCGAATTGTTCTTTCCATCGTCACTCCCGCGAAGGCGGGAGCCTATCTTTGAGCGCCGACAGTATAGCGGCACACCGGTAAAACTGGATCCCCGCCTTCGCGGGGATAACGCAATATGTAAACGGCCCGCCGAGGCGGGCCGAACAATTGCGTTACTTGCGTAGACCGAGCTTTGCAATCAGCGCCTCGTAGCGACCCTGATCTTTCTTCTTCAGGTAATCCAACAGGCTGCGGCGCTTGTTGACCAGCATCAGCAGCCCCCGGCGGCTGTGGTTATCCTTGTGATGGCCCTTGAAGTGCTCGGTGAGGTTTGAAATGCGCTCCGAAAGGATCGCGACCTGCACCTCGGGAGAACCCGTATCGCCCTCATTCTGGGCATGTTCCTTGATCAGCGCACTTTTGCGCTCAGCTGTAATCGACATCGGCTTCCTTTCTATAATCAGAGATTGAAGCCCCGCACGACCCGGATCTCCAGGCCGGAACCTTCCACCAGCGCGATGGGCGTTTCGCCCTCCATCGCCAGCATCAAGCCCTGCTTGCGGGGGTCTCCCGCCAGCACTTTGCCCTGCCTGAGGGCCAGCGCCTGATCGGGAGTGACGGGCAGAGCCGGGATGTCGTCCAGCCCAACCGTCAACGGCAGCACATGCTGCGCGATGGTGCGGCCCTTAGCAGCCTCATTCAATTTGTCCAGCGAAATCGCGGACGCGAGGGTAAAAGGTCCGGCCTTGGTCCGGCGCAGCATGGTCACATGCCCCACCGTGCCGAGGCTCAGCGCGATGTCGCGCGCGAGGGAACGAATATAGGTGCCCTTGGAGACGGTGGCGGAGAGAGTGATCTCATACACCCTATCGTCACCCTGAACTTGTTTCAGGGTCCATTCCTCCTCACGCTCGTGCGCTCGAGGCGACGAGATGGATGCTGAAACAAGTTCAGCATGACGAATGACGAGAGAATGCACCGTAACCGCCCGCGCCTTCAGTTCCACCTTTTCCCCCGCCCGCGCGAGGTCGTAGGCGCGACGACCATCTACTTTGAGCGCACTATAGGCGGGCGGCATCTGCTCGATGGCGCCGGTGAAGCGCGGCAGGATCGCCTCCAACTCGGCGTGCACGGGCCGCACATTGCTGGTGGCGATCACCCGCCCTTCCGCGTCCAGCGTGTCTGTCTGCTGGCCAAACTGGATGGTAAAGTCATAAGCCTTATCGCTATCCAGCATCCGCCCGGCGAGCTTGGTCGCCTCACCCAGCGCGATGGGGAGCACGCCCGAAGCCAAAGGATCGAGCGTGCCGCCATGGCCGATCTTCGCCTTGGGGTGTCCCGCTTCCCGCAGGCAGCGCTTCACCGCCGCGACCGCCTGCGTGCTGCCCATGCCATAAGGCTTGTCTAGGACGATCCAGCCGTGAAGAGCGGTCACGTGTTCGCAGCCTGCCACTCATCCGCAAGGATGGAATACAACGCGGTATCGCGAACATGTCCGGTCCACGTCACGCGATTCCTGCGCAATATGCCCTCGCGCACCGCGCCCAGCTTTTCCATCGCCGCCATCGAGCGTGCATTGCGGGTATCGACCGTGAACTCGATTCGCCAAAAGCCGGATCCGATTGCATGGTTGATCATTAGCCGCTTCATGCGGCGATTGACCCCTGTTCCCCGCGCTGCGGGTTCGATATAGGTGCCGCCGATCATCACGGTTCCATTTGCAAGGTCCGGGTTGATATAGCTGCTCATGCCGATCACCGCGCCGTCCAGCAGCACCGTGAGACGCACCCATCCCTGCTCACCATGAAAACGCTTGAGCATCGCCTCGGCATCCTCGTCGAGCATGTTGACGGGATAGATCTCCCATATGCCCCTATCGCGCGAGCAGGCATCGAGCAGCGGCCCGGCATGCTCGGCCTTGAACGGAACCAAACTCAGATTGCCGTCCGTCAATTCCTGTTCGAGTACATTGCTGGGCAGGCTCATTCCTGGCCTAAATCCCGCGCCACCTTGGGGTCGCGCAACAGCGCCTCAATGTGGCTGCCTTCATCGAAACTCTCGTCAATGATGAACTTGAGCTTCGCCGCATTCTTCATCTTTACGCGCTTGGCCACCTCGCGCTGGAGATAGGCGGTGTTCTGGCGCAGTGCCTTCAGCACCGCCTCCTCGTCCCGCCCCAGCAGCGGCTTTACGAAGGCTGTGGCGTGGCGCAGGTCGGGGGTCATCCGCACTTCGGTCACGCTCACCATATGGCGGGCAAGCACATCGTCATGCACGTCACCACGCTGGAGGATATCCGCCAGCACATGGCGCACCTGCTCGCCTACGCGGAGCAGGCGGACGGAAGCGCCCTCATTCCCGGCCATGTCCCATCCCTTTCAGCGAGGGTCACAACACCCGCGCGCGTTCCTCTACCTCGAACAGCTCCAGCATGTCGCCGGGCTTGATGTCGTTGGTATCGGCCAGCACCGCGCCGCACTCCAGGCCCGCGCGCACTTCGGCCACGTCATCCTTGAAGCGCCGGAGCGAGGCGATGGTCGTCGCCGAGACGATGACATCGTTGCGGGTGAGGCGCGCATTGATGCCCTTGCGGATGAAGCCATCGACCACCAGCATACCAGCGGCCTTGTCCTTCTTGCCCGCAGGGAACACTTCCTTGATCTCCGCCCGGCCAACGACCGTCTCGATCCGCTCGGGCGCGAGCTGGCCTGCCATCTCGTTGCGGGCTTCCTCAAGCAGGTCATAGATCACGTCATAATAGCGCAGGCTGATCTTTTCGCGCTCGGCAAGCTGGCGTGCCTTGGCATTGGGGCGCACGTTGAAGCCGATCAGCGGCGCGCGGCTGGCCGCGGCCAGAGTCACGTCGCTCTCGGTGATCGCACCGACGCCTGAATGCAGCACCCGCACCTTGATCTCATCCGTGGAGATACGGTTGAGCGAGGTGACGATCGCCTCGACCGAACCCTGCACGTCGCCCTTCACAACCACTGGATACTCGATCTGGGTGGTGTTCAATGCCGAGAACATATGCTCGAAGCTGGTCGGTGCGGAGGTGGTACGCTTTTTCGTCGCCTGTTCGGCGCGATAGGCGGCAACCTCGCGGGCGCGTGCCTCGTTCTCCACGACCGAGAGCTGGTCTCCCGCCATCGGCACGCCGGAAAGGCCCAAAACCTCAACCGGCATCGATGGCCCTGCCTCCTTCACGTTCTGGCCCTTGTCGTTGACCATCGCGCGCACCCTGCCGCTCTGCTCGCCGACGACGAAGATGTCGCCCACTTTGAGTGTACCACGGCCGACGAGAATAGTGGCAACCGCGCCGCGCCCCTTGTCGAGCTGCGCCTCGATTACCCGGCCCTCTGCCGCGCGATCGGGGTTGGCCTTCAGCTCCAGCAGTTCGGCCTGAAGCAGGATTTTCTCGATCAGCGTATCGAGGCCGATCTTCTTGAGCGCGGAGACTTCGACATCCTGCACCTCGCCGCCCATTTCCTCGACCATTACTTCATGCTCCAGCAGGCGCTCGCGCACGCGTTGGGGGTTGGCGGTGTCCAGATCGACCTTGTTGATCGCCACGATCATCGGCACGCCTGCCGCCTTGGTGTGGTTAATCGCTTCGATGGTCTGCGGCATCAGGCCGTCATTCGCGGCAACGACCAGCACGACGATATCGGTCACGTTCGCGCCGCGTGCGCGCATCTCGGTGAAGGCTTCGTGGCCCGGCGTATCGAGGAAGGTGATGATCTCGCCTCCCTTCGCCTTGATCTGATAGGCGCCGATATGCTGGGTGATGCCGCCCGCCTCGCCCGCCACAACATCGGTGCCGCGCAGCGCGTCCAGCAGGCTGGTCTTGCCGTGATCGACATGGCCCATGATCGTGACGACGGGCGCACGGGACTTGAGCGTCTCGGGCGCATCGACATCCGCGCCGGTGTCGATCTCGACATCCGCGTCGGACACGCGCTGGATGCGGTGGCCGAACTCCTCAACCAGCAGCTCCGCCGTATCCTGGTCGATCGTCTGGTTGACGGTGACCGGCATGCCCATCTTGAACAGCGCCTTCACCAGATCCGCACCCTTTTCGGCCATGCGGTTGGCAAGTTCCTGCACCGTGATACCCTCTGGCACCACAACATCACGCACCTGCTTTTCGCGCGCCTGCTGGCTGCCGCCGTGGGTGCGGCGATATTCCTTTTCGCGCGCGCGCTTCAGCGCGGCAAGGCTGCGGGCGCGAGCGCTGTCGTCGTCAGATAGCGCGCGATTAACGGTCAGCTTACCCGACTGGCGGCGATCGTGATCGCCGCGCTTTGCGCGATCGGGCTTAGCGGCGGGTTCGGGCCGCTTGACCGGCATGACGGGCGTAAAGCGCCGTGGTGCAGGGCGGGCATCGCCCGTCCCCTCTTCCGACCCACCTGCCGTCGACGATGCTGTATCAGCTTCCGCCGTCGCCATCTCGGGTTCCGGAGCAGGGGCAGGCGCCGCTTCCGGAGCGGGAGCAGCGTCGCTCTCCTGATCCGCACGGCGATTTTCCTCAGCCCGGCGCTTCTCGTCCTCGCTCGCGGCAAGGCGCGCGGCTTCCTCGCGGCGGCGCGCATCTTCCAGCGCGGACATGCGCGCTTCCTCGGCCTCGCGCAGCAGCTTCGCCTGCATCTCCTGCCGACTCATCAGATCATTGCGCGGCGGCGGGGGCGCGGCGGGACGCGGCGCGGGCGCTATGGGGGCGGCAGGTGCAACCGGCGCGGGCGCGGCGACCACAGGCTCCGGCGCGGCGACGGGCGCTTCGCCAGGCTTACCGATGATGCGACGACGCTTCACCTCGACCACGACGGTGTTTTTCCGCCCGTGGCTGAAGCTCTGCTGCACCTGACCCGATTCTACCGTCCGCTTGATGCCCAGCGGCTTGCGGCCCAGAACCGGCTTGTCTTCGTTGCTGTCACTCATCGACTTTGTTCAACCTTCTCAACTTCAAACACCAAAATGCGGCATGGCCCATGTGCAAGGCCGCCGCTCAGTCATCATGCCCGATAGACATATCCGCCGTACCGGCCCTAACCCGCGCCTTCGGCGATAGTTCGTCTGCCGCACCGTTAGCGCATCCGGCATAGCTTTGCCAGCGGCTTAACAGCGCACCAATCCGCGCCGCCGCGCCGGGGTTCGTCACCGCGATGTGGACGACATTCTCACGCCCCAATGCCTGAGATAGGGGCTCGCGGCCCACGGGCAAGATCGTGCCAGCCAATTCCTGCCCTTCGGCTTCCTCGCCTACGCGCCAGGCCTGATCGAGCTTGCGGCGGCCATCGGGCGCGGCATCGGCGGCATGAAGCAGCATGCGCACCTGCCCGCGCCGCGCCGCGACATCAATCTTCTCGGAGCCGGTAATGAGGTTCGAAGCGCGCGCCTCAAGCCCCAGCCGTTCCATCGCCTGCCGTTCGAGCGCGCTTTCAACCAACGCACCCAGATCGGCAGGGATTGCGATTTCCCCGGTCTTGAATGCTCGTGCCAAAGCGGCCTTGAGCTTGCCGTTGCCCAGTGCCTTTTCCAGCGCCGCACGTGGCACGCCGATCCACGCGCCCCGCCCCGGCGCCTTGGCGCGCACATCGGGCATCACCGCGCCATCGGGCGCCAGCGCCAGGCGCACCAGATGCTCTGGCGCGGCGCGGTCTCCGCTCAGGATGCAGCGGCGCTCGGTCATGAGAGCGCCTCGCTGCGGCTAGTATTTAGTTCAGCAACGCGCCGATCATTGGGAAGCATCCGCAGCATCTGCGACCTCCCCTTCATCCTCGAACCAGTGCGCGCGAGCGGCCATGATGATCTCGTTGCCCTGTTCTTCGGACAGGCCATATTCTGCCAGCACGCCACCCTTGTCTTCGGCCGACTCCCTGTTCTTGCGGCGGTCGGACTGGCGCTTTTTGGCGATCAGTTCGTCGGTAGCAAGGTCCGCGAGATCGTCGAGCGTCTTGATGCCCGCCTTGCCGAGCGTCACCAGCATCGCTTCGGTGAGGTGCGGCATCTCGGCCAGCGCGTCCTCTACGCCCAGCGATCGGCGCTCCTCGCGCGCGGCGGCCTCGCGCCGTTCCAGTGCCTCGAGCGCGCGGCTCTGCAGCTCCTCGGCCAGCTCCTCGTCGAAGCCCTCGATACCGGCCAGCTCCTCGACGCCGACATAGGCGACCTCTTCCAGCTCGCCGAACCCTTCGGCGACCAGCAGCTGCGAAAGCGTCTCATCGACGTCCAGCTCGTTCTGGAACATCTCGGACCGCTCGACGAATTCCTTCTGCCGCTTTTCGCTCGCATCAGCCTCGGTCATGATGTCGATCGCCTTGCCGGTCAGCTGACTGGCGAGGCGGACATTCTGGCCCCGGCGGCCGATGGCGAGCGAGAGCTGATCATCCGGAACCACCACCTCGATGCGGCCCTCATCCTCATCAATGACGACGCGGCTGACGGTCGCGGGCTGTAGGGCATTCACGACGAAGGTCGCGGTGTCCTCGCTCCAGGGGATGATGTCGATCTTCTCGCCCTGCATTTCCTGCACCACCGCCTGCACGCGGCTGCCCTTCATGCCGACGCAGGCGCCGACTGGGTCGATGCTGCCATCGCGGCTGATGACGCCGATCTTGGCGCGGCTGCCGGGGTCACGCGCGGCAGCCATGATCGTGATGATGCCGTCGTAGATTTCCGGCACTTCCTGCGCGAACAGCTTTTTCATGAATTCGGGGTGCGCGCGGGAGAGAAAGATCTGCGGCCCGCGGTTTTCGCGGCGGACGTTGAGCACGACCGAGCGCACCCGGTCGCCCACACGCACCACCTCACGCGGAATCTGCTGGTCGCGGCGGATGACGCCCTCGGCGCGGCCGAGGTTGACGACGACGTGGCCGAACTCAACCGACTTCACCACGCCGGTGATGATTTCGCCCACGCGGTCCTTGAATTCCTCATACTGGCGCTCGCGCTCGGCATCGCGCACCTTCTGGAAGATCACCTGCTTGGCGGACTGCGCATCGATACGGCCCAGATCGATGGGCGGCAGCGGATCGACAATGAAGTCGCCCAGCGCGGCGCCCGGCTGGAGCTTCTGCCCCTGCTTGAGGTCAACCTGCTTGAAATAGTCCTCGACCGTCTCGACCACCTCGACCACGCGCCACAGCCGCAGATCGCCTGTATCGGGATCAAGCTTGGCGCGAATGTCGTTTTCCGCACCGTAGCGGGCGCGGGCAGCACGCTGGATCGCGTCTTCCATCGCTTCGATGACGATGGCCTTGTCGATCATCTTTTCCGAAGCCACGCTATTGGCAATGGCGATCAGTTCGGCCTTGTTGGCGGAAATGGCGGTGGCCATCGTACCTTATCCTTCCGTTTCAATCTCGTCCGCCCCTTCCGAGGAGAGCGGCATGGTAGCAGAAATAAGCGCATCCGTCAGCACCAGCTTGGCGCTCTGGATATTATCGAAGCCTATGGTCACCCGCCCAAGCTTGGGGTCATCGAGCAGGATCGTCTCCCCTTCCACCCCGGCAAGGATGGACTTGAACTGCTTGCGCGCCTCCACCGAGTCGATCACCGTGACCCGCGCCTCATGCCCCGCCCAGTCGGCGAAGTCCTTGAGCCGGGTCAAGGGCCGGTCGATACCGGGCGACGACACCTCAAGCCTGTAGGCGCTCTCGATCGGGTCCCGGCCCTTGGCTTCCAGATCATCGAGCATGTCGGACAGGCGGCGCGAAAGCGCTGCGCAATCGTCGATGTTAAGCTGGCGCGTATCCGGCCGCTCCGCCATGATCTGCAGCGTCGGGTCGTCTCCGCCAAACATCTTGACGCGCACCAGGTCAAACCCGAGGGCACGTGCCTCAGGCTCAATCAACTCTGTCAGTGCGGCCAGATCGACCAGAAACAACGCCTTTCGCAAGACATGACCTTTCAGCGCCGGAGCCTTGCGGTTCCGACCCTAACATGGTGACAATGTCAGGAAGAATGGTGCGCCTCTAACCCAAGACGGCTCACGTTACAACCCGTTTTTCATGCCCTGAGCGCCGTCCTTAAAGACTCTGACGTCACCGGATATCCCAGTCCTTCGGGAATGCACAAGTAATCGCCATCTGCACGCGTCTCCACCCATGGCTTGATCAGCGCAACCGGGTGTGCCCGCGCGTGCGCCACCAGCGCCTCGATGCTCGCGCACAGGGCAAGCCGCTCAAGGTTGCGGCGGGTCGGAAAAATGATTTTGGATCGCCCGGCATCCGCCTCGTCCAGCACCTCCCGAGCAGTATGCCACACCAGCCGCGTCGTCTCTCCTCCGTCCGGAGTCAGGTCTCCCGCCACATCGCCGGCAATGGCGATATAAAAGCGCGTGTCGTAGCGACGATGTGTGGCTGCCGACGGCGGGCACCAGCGTGCAAACGGGATCAGGCGGTCAAAGTCGAACGCCAGCCCCATGACGTCCGCCAGGCTGGCCAGCGAAGCGCCTTCCTTCAATGCCAGTCGCAGCGCAGGCGCCGCCTCGGCTGCCCTCGCCTCATCCACCAGCCCCAAAGCCAGGCCGCATTCCTCGATAGTTTCGCGCACCACCGCAATACGGGCCGCCAGATCTTCGATATCACCTTCTGGCGCGATGCGCAGCGCATGGTCTTTGTCCGCCTCGTCTACCGCTCCGCCAGGAAACACCATTGCCCCGCCCGCAAAGCTCATCGACTCCGCGCGCTCTTGCATAAGGAACTGCGGATCACCCGCAGGGTTGTGCCGCGCAACGACCGCGGTGGCGGCCGGGCGAGCGGGTTGAGGCTGGCTGGTCATTGCCGCACCTGTGCACACCGCACTGCCGGCCCGTCAAGTGTTGGTCCGTCACTCCACCCAGCAACCCGGAGGGGGGCATCAGAAATTTATGGGCGCGGTGCAGCTGCGACACAAAGCAGACATATACGGCTTCCTAGATTGGATCGAGCGCCGCTCACCAATGGACCATCGCTAGCCCCGCTACCGGCGTACGGAACGAGGGTATGGAATCGTTGCGCAACCCTCCCAAAAAGGCCGTTTTCAAGTCCGTGCCGCCGAAGGTTATCGAGGCCATCCACGTACAAAGGGGACCGCCGGTCTCGATCAGTATGTCAAAGTCTACCACTTGGCCGGTCGAAAAAGCCTCCTCGAACCGCTGTGTTGCCTCTTGATCGCCATCTTCCATCAGATTTAGCAGATCGCCGTCGGGCGTGATGGCGATGAGGCGATCGGAAAATACCATCGTCCCCCATAGATTACCGTAATCATCGAACGCGATCCCATCGATCATGCCGGCGCCGAGAGAGGATGGCCCGAATATTTCGCGATGCGAGAGGGATCCGTCATCATGCACACGGAGCCGCGTGACGCGCTTGGCTGTTGTCTCGGCGACATAGAGCCATTCCTCGTCTCGATCAAAACGGATTTCATTCGTGAAATGAAACCCGTCAGCCACGATGCGCGCGCCGCGGTCATCCAACAACAGAATATAGCCGTCGGCTGTTTTCGAGTTTAAGGCATCGTTCCAGTTTTCCATCCGCGTCGAGACCGTGAGCCACAGCCGCCCCTTGCTGTCTCGCAGCACGAAGTTGGCCTTGCCGATTGGCTGGCCATCGACGTTATCCAGCAGAACCCTGGTTTCTCCGGAGCGCGTCATCAGCTCAAGCCGGTCTGTACCGAAATTGGCGATGAGAATTTCGCCGTTGGCCGCGAAGGCTAAACCGTTAGGCAAAGTTCCGGCCAAAAGGCTATCCTTGGCGTTGGATTCCAGATTGAAATGCGCATCTGCGCATTGCGTCACCAATTCCTGACTGCCATCGGGCTTAATCCAAGTGACGCCGCCTCGCGCATCTGCGACCCACAAGCTGCCATCTCGCTCGGCCAAAATGCATTCCGGGCGCTGCAAACCCTCCCCCACCCGCGTAATCAAGGCTGGATCAAGCTGCCAGCCGATCAGCGGATTTCGCGGCCGCCCCGCCCGAATGAATGTCATGAAATTCCTCTTCGAAGGTTTCGATTGGCTTCACAGTGCGACCAACGAATGCGCCGTCGGGCTGAACCCCTCAGGTCAAAAGTCGACTTTATCCCCGCCTTTGGTCCTGAGCATATTGCGCGCCTCGGCAGGCGAGGCCACTTCCAGGCCGAGCGTCTCTATGATCGTCCTGATCTTGCTCACCTGATCGGCGCTTTTCGTCGCCAGTTGCTTTGGGCCGGAATAGAGACTGTCTTCCAACCCAACCCGAACATTTCCGCCCATGATCGCACTCAGCGTTATCATCGGCAGCTGATGACGCCCGGCGCCCAGAACGGAAAACAGGTAATCGTTCCCGAAGAGTCGATCAGCGGTGGCTTTTAGATATGTGACGTGATGGGGATCTGCGGGCAACCCGCCCAGGATTCCAAAGATACCCTGAATGAAAAAAGGCGGCTTAACAATTTGTCGCTCGGCAAAATATGCCAGCGTATGCAAATGGCTCACGTCATATATTTCGTACTCAAACATCGTGCCGAATTCAGCGAGGCGCGTGATGTTACTCTCGATCTGTGCGAATGTGTTGGAGATTATGACATCTTTGGTTGAAGCCAAAAACGGCTCTTCCCAGTCATGTTTCCACTCAGTCACCCGATTGCCGGCATGAGAGATGTTAAAGTTCATCGACCCCATGTTCATCGAAACGACCTCGGGCTTGAACTTGACCGCCGCCGCAAGCCTATCCTCGATGGACATTCCGAGAGCACCGCCGGTAGTGATATTTATAATGGCATCGGTCTGCTGCTTAATGCGGGACAGGAACTGCCCGTATATATCTGGCGAGGGTGTGGGTTTTCCGGTTTCTGGATCGCGTGCGTGCAGATGGATCATTGCGGCGCCAGCGTTCGCCGCGGCGACCGCATCTGCAACAATCTCGTCAGGAGTGATCGGCAGGTACGGCGACATACTTGGCGTATGAATCGAACCGGTTACGGCGCATGTGATGATGACTTTGCTCATTTTTAAAACCCTTCTCGTCTAGCCCGGTGCCTGGCCGAAACGCCTATCCTCGGGAGGGTTCGCCTCCTCAGATCCCGCTCAGTCAGGCCAGCGCCCCGCGGCGTACCGGAAACAAGGCGGAGCGATCCGACTTCAGCCGACGAAATATTCGCCGCACGATTCCCGATTGACAGCACGCCTTCTCTCCAAGCGGGCGACGTCATGTCGTCGCCAATTGATGCCCGGCGAGACTCACCAGATTGACGCCGGGCAGGACGCTCACACCCTAGCGCTATTGATCACCTAGTCAATATAGTTGTTCGCGACAAACATATGATTCTCGCAATCTCATGGTTGCGACCTCGCTGTAGTGGGGCTAATCCCCCGCCGACATCTCGGCATGAACGCCAGAAAATGAGGGTGTTGAGGCTTAGCTCCAATCCGGGCATTGCGATCTCCCTTACATGCGGTGACACCAGACTGTTTCACTTGTTGATCGATAGATCACTATAATTGACAACCTCCCCGCGACCGACAAGCTGTTCCACTTGGCTACCAAGGTCCGCGCCCTGTCGCCTCGAGTCCCGCTTCGCGACATGCAATGAGGGCATGCCACATATCGGGGTGCCCTTGCCGAGTCCCTTGCCGCAACTGGAGCTAACCGCGAGGCACAAAGCTTGGCGCGGCCTGCCATATTGCCCACCCGGTCACTATTGTCATCCGTCAGATCGACCTGCGACAATATCCATCCGAACGATCATGATATATGTTATTGATTTTAAACATATAATCCGTAACGTTGTACGCAACACACTGTATATGACCTAGGTAGAGGAGTAATGATGACCACTTTGTCATTAGCGGCAGAAAATATTTGTTGCACAGTCGAACCGGGGAAGGCACTGAGAGCCAACGAGTGACAATTCCCGGGGGTGGAAGCGGTGAAATCTTCGGTAAAAGACGGCTTGGACGCTGGCCCAGCGCCCATCAAAGAACCGACCCGGCGCGTTCGCAGTGCCCGGTTAGCATCGGGCACACGCCGGGCGTTGATCCTTGAGGCAGCGATCCGCTTTTTTGCCGAAAATGGCTTTTCAGGCACGATCCGAGATCTGGCCAGCTCTATGGGTGTATCCAGCGCTCTAATTTTTCGATATTTTCGAACCAAGGAAGAGCTGATCACCGCAGCATATGAAACGCTGTACGTCCAGAAGATCGATAGCGAGTGGATTAAATTGCTGTCGGATCGCTCAGTATCGATAGAACAGCGCCTCAGGGCGTTTTATCGATCCTACATAGCCGTCTCGGACGACTATCGCTGGATTCGTGTGGCGGTTGGAGCAAGCCTGTCCAACCTCCCGCTTGTCAAGGATTATCTGGACAGCTTCATGGCTCCCATTCTCGATCGAATGGCCAAGGAGATCCATTTCGCTCGCACCGGAGAAGAGCTCACCGGGATGGACCGCGAAGAGCGGGAGCTGTTCTGGCATCTCCATTCCAGTCTGGTCTACCTCCTTATTCGCAAGCACGTCTATCACTCCACTGTGACCGCCAATACAGTCAGGACGCTGGATCGGTCGATCCACCATTTCCTGCGCGGCTTCGAACCCTCGCTAGCCGATCCGGAGAGCACTGAGCTTCCGGACTCCGCCTGATTCGATTAAGCTCCCAGATGATTTGATCGCCCGCCAATGGGCGTTACCCTTCGGACCGATCCTCACGAGGCGAGAGATTTGGGCCCATAGCCTCAGGCTGGCCCGCTTTATTTTTGGACGCCGGGAGCACTGCTTCGGCCGCCGACGGTCTGTCTCCAGCGCCCACTCCCCGCAGAAAGGGCATCATTCGCCTTTAGCGTTGAAGCACGCAATGCTGACACGATAAGGCATGGAGCACGCTATATTCTGCCCGATCCAAAATAGCGTGCTCCATGCGTCGATCGCATCGTTTCTGCCTGCAACAGATTGCCACTTTTGGGCATGACGCTCCAAATCCTACAAACCCAGATCCGCAGCTGCATTCTCAAACCAGTTCGCCCACTCGACAATCAAATGTTCCCGATGATTTGCCAACACGTCTTCCGAGACGCCCTCGGGCAGGAGTACGCATAGCCTGGCGATCATACCCCCGTCGCAGTCTCGGAACTGATGCATGAGCCGGCCTATTTCACTGCCATCCTCCAGCATAACGCTGCCAAGGACATGCTGCGGGAACGCTGGATCCAACGGAAGATAAGCGAGTTCCGCGCCACCAAATTTAATATCAAACTTTGTAAGAACCCCTCCCAGGGCCTCCGTTACAGACAACGTGCCGAAACCGTCGGGCGCCGCCGACGGCGCGACGTTCCACACGATGCGGTAATGTTCCGGATTAGCTGAAATCAGTTTCTCCTGGACGCTAAGCGCGCCCTTGAACCACTCGCTGAACTGGCGCGCAGACATACCGTTGACCTTGAATTCCACGGTGGCAGGAACCAATGTGCCATTCGATGTTTTCAGGGCTTCATGCCAAAAGGCATCTCCGTCTTCGAGGTGGGTTCCCAAAATTTCCAGGATTTTCTCAGGCCCAATGCTGTTCTTCAGGAGAGCAAGCGCCCGGCGGGCCTGCTTGAGCTCAAGCTCGGTGCACCGGCCAGCCAACCCAGAATATTCGCTCGTCACTATTTCGAAAACATTGGATTCCATAACAGCTCTCCCGTCTGGGTTAGAATGGCAGGCCACGGACCGCGCGCGGCCGATCAGAATTTTGTTTGCCAAGCAATCAATCCTGGCTCGATCCACTGCGAACAAGCGTCGTCACCAGGCCAACTGCGCTACCAGCCAATGTCACATCTAATGATCACAAAGTCAATATGACCATGCCAAACGCATTGGCATTGTTTTCCTGCCTGTAGTCACTCTAATCCATGGCGGCCCGGATTCACAAGAGGATTCAGAGGTAATTTCTGACTGAGGCGCGGCACGCATAAAAGATTGACGAACCGTTCTCCGTATTGACACGCCCGGCCATATCGGGGTTTCTTGTGGACGCTATTGATCAGTTGATTACTATCAGGGCATTGATAAGCATGTAAGGATAGCATAGCATCATGGGCGGAGGTGGTCATGGGTCTGGGACGAACCGAGTTGCTCGCTGGATGGCCGATGCTCTTGGCATCCTTTTTGGGGATCACAGCTGGTATTAGTTCGCTGTATTTCTACTCTGCTGGCCTGTTCCTAAAGCCGATCGCTTTGGATTTGAACTTGTCGAGGGGACAGGCCTCCCTCGGACCGCTGGTGGGCACCTTAACCGTCGCACTCGCATCCGGCCCAGCCGGACGGATTCTTGATCGATTCGGTCCGACACGTGCTGGACTGGTTGGGCTTTTACTTCTGAGCCTTTCCTTCCTCATGCTGGGCATCGCGACCCGGGATTTGGCAACCTATCTGATCTTCACCGGATTGCTGGCGATACTGGGTAGCCTGTCCGGAACGCTTGTATTCACCCGGTTGGTGGTAGGCTCTTTCGTCCGGATGAGGGGGTTAGCGCTAGGTATCGCCCTTACCGGCACCGGCATAGGGGGGGCAGTCCTGCCTCGATTGCTGGCACCCTATATCGCCACAGAGGGATGGCGTGCAGGATACCTTTTACTCGCGGTTATACCGGCAGCTGCCGCTCCGTTGGTATGGTGGCTGCTTCGCCGCAGTAATGTCACAGCAGCACCAACTCATGCTCCGATTCCCTGGACGGAGCTGTTACGAGATCCTGTATTCCGGCTGCTGGCCGGCATTTTCTTTCTTGCCGCCGTGGGTGTCCTCGCGGTGCTGTTTCATTTCGTGCCCCTTCTCACGGATGCTGGGCTTCCCCCGGCTCACGCGGGTGCCATTGCTGGCGTAATCGGCCTTTCCGTAATTGGCGGCCGACTGCTTACCGGATTTCTTCTGGATCGGCTCTCGGCGAAATGGGTAGCGGCATGCCTGCTGCTTGTTTCAGGGTCAGGTCTGATAATCCTGGCCTTCGGGGGAACATCGATGGCTATACTCGGGGCGCTTTGCACCGGCCTTGCCGCGGGTGCTGAAGTGGATCTGATTGCATTTTTCGTCGCGCGTTACTTTCCGCTTTCTTCCTATGGATCTACCTATGGCGGGGTGTACGGCGTTTTTCTGGTCGGCGGCGCCCTAGGTCCCGCAGCAGCGGGATATTTGTACGATGCCACAGGCGGTTACACGTCCGCGCTGTTGTTGTCAGCCTGCTCACTTTTTGCAAGCGCGTTGCTGGTCCTTCGCCTGCCTGATTTCCGCCGGAACAACACTTCCGAGCAGACCGCCCCTGACACCGAGCGCGAGAGCAGCCAGGCCAACTTCTAGACCGCGATCCGTCGTAACAAGCCGCGCCTTTGCCGTGGGGACCCGACGCATGGATCATCACGATAGTGACCGTATGATCACAAATGCGCTCGAACCATCAGCTGCGCTGGGGATACCCTCGTGCTCATAAACACGGTCGCCAATAAACGGAGGTCCAGATCGCAAATGAATCATATATCAAGGTATCCCCAGGCTCGACACCATTGGATCGAAGGCGTTGAGCAGTCGCTGAACCACGCACCAGCTGGAGGTGCAAAATCGGCGTTCAGCCAGAATTATATTGACTACATGGTCATTAGATATAGGTTGAAATCTGGCCAGGAGCGGAATCGTGACGGATCTCAACCGCAGATCCGATGGCCATTTGGATCGTTCGTCTTAGAAGCTTTAACGTAACTTTCTTCCCTGCCTGAGGTGAATTCAGGCGATGACCAGCGGCCTGACTTACTGGCAATATTGTTTGATCGACTCCTTTAAAAAAAGGGTAGAATCTTGAAAGCAACGGATGGATCCTTGGATGTGGGACAAAGGCTCGATCGCCTCAAGCCTGGTCACTATCTCCTGAAATGGACACTTTTCGTACGTTTTGCTCTATTCTGGGATTTCTTCGACCTTTCAATGGCCGGGGTGTTGTTGGGTTTCTGGTTACAGTCGGGAGCTTCAACCACAAGCTGGAACGCGACCTTCATATCAGCAGCCGCACTGGGCATGCTTGTAGGCAACATCTTGACGGCCGCCGCTGTAGACCGGGTCGGGCGGAAAGCAGTTTTGCAGTGCGCGCTGCTGCTCGTGGCCGTCACATCACTCCTTTCCGCGACGCTGCCATTTTCCATGTCGGTATTGATAGTGCTCCGCTTCCTCTGCGGAATCGGGATGGGATCCATGCCCGTCCCGGCAACATTGCTGCTGGTTGAAATCACACCCGCTGCAGCGCGAGCGTCATGGACTTTCTGGTCCAGCCTAGTCGGCCAAGCCGGCCTATTTGCATCGGCGGTAGCCGGCTACCTTCTAATCCCTTCCGAGGGGTGGCGTTGGATGTTCGCCATTCCCGGCATTGGTTGCTTAATTCTCCTGGTGATCGGGCGCACCATGCCAGAGTCGCCGAGGTGGCTTGCGAGCAAAGGACGCTCTAACGAAGCAGATATCATCGTCCAAAAATTTGAAAAGGACCAGGATCTTGCTCCGCTGGCATCCTGCCCACGCTCGACCGAACCAAAAACATCACCCACCGAACCCGACGCACCGCGCAGCGAGTATTTCAAAAGGCTCATTGTAGGCTGCGTGATACTGATAGCCGCCAATGCAAGCACCTATCTGTTCATGCAGTGGCTGCCCACAATCCTTATTGCTTCGAAAATCAACCTCGCCGACAGCCTGATTTACAATCTCGTGATTGTCAGCGGCACGTTGTTTGCCGGGGTCGCCGGTGGACTGATCGCCGACCGCGTAGGCCGACGAAAGATGATGATCTTGACGGCCCTGGTAGGTGCGTGCTGCGCAGCCAGCTTTACGTGGCTTATCGGGTGGTCAGCCTCATTAGGCATGATGGCAGGCTTCGTCCTGCTGGCTATCCTCATCTACCTGGGCACGGTGGGGTTCCTCTACACCAGCGAGATATTTCCGACCCGAATTCGGGGCGCATATCTAGGCATCGCCACTTCTGCATTTCGCGTATGCAATGTAGTCCTTCCCTTGGCGGTTCTTGCGCTGATGCCCGTCGGCATCGGCAAAGCGGTCACGGGAATGATCGCAGCACTGCTGCTAGCAGTCGTCATCGCGGTATGGACGATGCGCGTCGAGACCGCCGGTATCCCCCTGGACACCAAAGCGCCCACATGAGCCAGCGGGAAAGACCATGCAAATCCAGCGACCCATAGTGATTGCACCCCTGATTCACGATCGCTTTCTTTAACACCATGAAGGAACAAGCTTATGCCGACTACCCACACAGGTGCCCTTGAAACCTTTGCCGACGTCTCTCCCAAGCTCGCGGACATCAGCGGGGACGTTTTATACAACGATGTATGGGAGCGCCCTCAGCTTTCTCCACGAGACCGCTGCATGATCACAGTGGCAAGCCTCATCACAGGGTATCGCGTCGAGCAGTTGCCCTTTCATATGAGGAAGGCGCTCGACAAGGGGGTCACCCGCGAAGAACTGTCGGAGATGATTACGCACCTCGCCTTCTACGCGGGCTGGCCTCAAGCCAACACGGCGGTGAGGATTGCGCGACAAGTATTCGAGGAAGCAGGCGTCTAGGCCCACGCGCAGTGGCCTGACAGGGAGCAACACTCCGAGCATGGCACAGTAGCTCTGAGCATCCCAGCCTGGGAATGACCGCCGCAAGACCGTGCGTGGCGGCAAAAATACCGGCACCCTATTGGCGATTGTCCGCCGTCTTTGGGTAACTCGCACTGTCTTTGACACAAAGCGAGCGAGCATATGTCTGGAAAGGAACATGCAGAGATGAAGCATCCCCACAGGTACGATCGCGCAATGTTCATGTGGGGAGTGCTAGCTGGCGCGCTGGCGTTCCCCCTCCCATCCGCACGCGCAATGCAAGCACCGCAACCGCGACCGGCCGAGAGTAGCAGCGATAACACCGCGGCGTCGGGAACTCGCTATGCGCCCGGCACAAGATTTCGGGACTGTTCAGACTGTCCGGAGATGATGGTGGTCCCGCGCGGGAATTTCATCATGGGTTCACCGCCCACCGAAAAGTATCGGTTCGAGCGGGAAGGACCACAGCATGAAGTAAAGATAGCAAGGGATTTCGCGGTGGGTGTCTATCACGTGACCCGTGCCGAATATGGTGCGTTTGCCCGCGAAACCAAACGAGCGACCGATGGGGGGTGTTTCGTCTGGTCAAAAAAAGGCTGGAGCGAGGACGCCACGAAGAGCTGGCGATCTCCCGGGTTTCCGCAGACCGATAGGGATCCCGTGTTGTGCGTGAACTGGGAAGATGCGCAAGCTTATGTGTCGTGGTTGAACAAGCGGGTGAACACCTCAAGCAAAGGGCAAGCGGAACCCAGCGGAGGGGGGCCCTATCGTCTTCTCACGGAAGCAGAGTGGGAATATGCTGCACGAGCGGGGACGACAACACCCTTCTATTGGGGTGATGCAGATGTTCACCGCCACGCCAACGCTGGAATCGATAAGCAGCCCCATAGGCCTTCTGTTCGAGGTCCCGATCGCTGGAAGTACACTTCACCTGCCGGTTCGTTTCCAGCAAACCGGTTCGGTCTGCATGACATGCTGGGCAATGCCTGGCAGTGGGTGGAAGACTGTCACAATGAAAGCTACGTGGGAGCCCCGTCGGACGGTAGCGCCTGGATCACGGGGACTTGTACCTTCCGAGTCGCACGGGGCGGATGCTGGCTGGACTCCTCCCAATATTTGCGTGCAGCGTATCGGGGGAAAAATCAGGGCATCCGGTATACCAGCCTGAGTTTCCGTATCGCCAAGACCCTATACTAATTGCCGAGCTCGCCCCCTCTGCCCCAGGATACGACTCAAAAGCAGCTGCAAGCTTCTCATTTTGATGATCAATTGGTCACCAACTGCGGGTGGCGGCATTGCTGGCTGGCTAATGATATCATTCGAGCGTACCCCTATATCGATAGATGGGGCGAGAGTTTTCACACCTAAACACTTCACAAAATTGGCGTTCCTGGGGGGTCCGCTGCCTACTCCGCCCGGCCACCCAGGCTGCCCGGCCCCACACTGTCATCAAGCAACCGTGCAATGAATTCCTTATTGACTCTATGATCACTATATGTATTGACTACACGGTCACCAACGTTAAGGTGAGATAAATGACTCAGGGAGCGGCAATCACCCGCTACAGCGGGTTAGCCGCGTCGTGATCCGGACGTTTGAATGAGCCTGAAATGGCAGGCGCAACATGCAAAGGGAGGCGTATCGATATGAAGCGAACAAGCTGTAACGGACGCATGGTCTTGGTGAAGATGGCGCTGGCTAGCGCCTCAGTCCTCGCGATCTCACCATCACTGGCACAACCCATATCTGGCCCTCAATCGACTACGGAGGGGTCTGCTCAACCTTCCGCAGTTGAAAATCAGGGCGCCTCCGGCGGTGTCGAGGACATCGTCGTGACAGCGCAGCGCCGGGACGAAAATTTGCAGAAAGTTCCGATTTCAGTGCAATCTTTCAGCGGCGATCAGCTCGCCGCGAAGGGGATCACTAGCACGCTGGACCTCCCTCGTGTGGTTCCGGGCCTAGTCTTTGGGCGCGGCGTAGGTATCGGCTCGACCTTCTTGCGCGGTGTAGGTACCGGCAGCAGTGGCGCGGGCGTCGAGAATTCGGTCGCCCTTTATGTTGACGGCGTCTATTATGCGACCAAATCTGCCGCCATCTCGGACCTCGCAAATATTTCTCGCATTGAGGTGCTCAAGGGGCCTCAGGGAACGCTGTTTGGGCGGAACGCATCGGGCGGCCTGATCCATATCATCACCGGTGACCCTGCAGACACCCCCAAACTCACTTTGAAGGCAGGCTACGGGAATTTCGATACGCTTACCGCCAGCGGTCACGGCAGCCTTCCTCTCGCCGAAGGGTTGGCCGTCAATGTAGCCGCCTCCTATACCAATCAAGGGGATGGCTGGGGCAAGAACCTCGCAACAGGCAAGGACGTTAGCCTCACCGATCAGTTCAATACGCGCAGCAAGATCAAGTGGGAGCCCTCCGATTCCACGAAGGTTATATTGGCGGGTGACTATGCTTATGCGCGCACCTCGGTGGGGCTGGCAATCCGGCCCATTTATGGCCTCAAGCCAGCCCGTGGTCCCCTTTATACGGGCGGCCAGTACGATATCTTCGCGGACCAGGAATCGAAGCTGGTCTCGAGGGGCGGAGGTGCCAGCCTCAAGGTCGAACAGGATTTGTCTTTCGGCAGGTTCCTGAGCATCTCGGCCTGGAGAAAGAGCACCTATGACGCTCTTTTCGACAACGACTATACCACGGACCCGTGGATCAAGACGAACATCGTGGTTGACGAAAAACAGTATACCCAGGAATTTCAGTTGTCCGGAGGAACAACGTCTACCGTGCAATGGACGACTGGCTTGTACTTTTTCGCGTACAAGGGCACCCAGGATTTCTACACTTATGGCAATGCAACGCCCACCCTCCAGTTTTCGCGGCGATACGGGCGGCAGTGGTCGAAATCACAAGCCATCTATGCACAGGCAACGAAGGAGCTGCTGCCAAATACCAGACTGACCTTGGGTGGCCGCTATACCTGGGAACAGCGGGAAGTTAACGGCTTTGTCGAACAGACCAGCATAGCTGGCGTCCTCACATCGACCCTGCAACCCAAGAAAAAGAAGAGCTTCTCCGATCCCACATGGAGGATTGCAGTTGAGCACGATTTCGCGCCAGACGTCCTTGGCTATGCCAGCTATAACCGGGGCTTCAAGAGTGGAATCTTCAATGTAGGAAATCCGCTCGCTCCAGCCGTAAATCCTGAAGTCATCGATGCCTACGAAGTCGGTTTCAAGTCGACCTTTCTGGACAGAAAAGTGCGTCTCAATGCGGCTGCATTTTATAATGACTTCAGCGACATCCAGTTGAGTGCGTTCGTCTCTGGTCAGCCGCAGTCGCTCCGAAATGCGGCCCGCGCCGAGATATACGGCCTCGATGTCGACTTTGAAATCGTCCCGACCCCCGGGCTTCGGTTCTCCGGGTCGGCCGAATGGCTCCATGCGCGCTACACATCCTTTCCCGGTGCCCCCGGTACATCCCCGCTACCCGGTGGAGGCAATTCGGTAATAGCCATCGACGCATCGGGCAACCACATGCTCCGCGCACCAGATTTCAGCGCAAGTGCCGCTATTGATTATTCAATACCGGTTGGTGATGGCTCTGTGAATTTCAACGTCAATTATACCCACTCGTCGAAAAGCTACCAGGAGATCAGTGAGGTCCTGTTTGTATCGCCGATTGACCTCATCAATGCCAGAGTGGCGTGGAATATAAACCCGCAATATCGGGTCTCCGTGTGGGGGCGCAATCTGACCAACAAATTCTATTTCGGTCAAATGAATGCGCTTAACACAGCCTCCCAGGGCAGCGCGGCAGAGCCAAGGGCATATGGCATAGATTTCCAGTTCGAGTTTTAGTTTCCAGCTAAAACCCTGTGAGATCATGCATTAAGCTTTGAAAAACCATTACACCTGACAAAGGCATGAAGGTCTTGACTGATACGACCAGATCCTTGTCCGCAGGGGAGCGGCTCGATGGCCTAAAGCCCGGCCGCTACCTGTTGAGATGGACGCTCTTTGTCCGTTTCACCATGTTCTGGGATTTCTTTGACTTATCGATGGCCGGCGCACTGTTGGGCCTCTGGCTATATACTGGTGCTTCAACGCCAGCACTCAACGGTGCGTTCATATCCGCCACAGCCTTCGGCATGCTGGTTGGCAATGTCGTCACCTCGATCCTCGTGGACCGGGTGGGTCGCAAGGCAGTTTTGCAGTGGGGATTGTTGATCGTCGCGGCAACCTCACTGCTGTCTGCCGTCCTCCCTTTCTCGATGGAGATGTTGATCGCGCTCCGGTTCGTGTGCGGAACCGGGCTTGCATCGATCCCTGTCGCCGCGACGTTGCTGTTGGTGGAAATCACGCCTGCCTCTTCACGGGCCTCATGGGCGTTCTGGTCGGGCCTGATTGCCCAAGCAGGATTGCTGGCATCAGCGGTTGCCGGATATTTCCTCCTGCCCTGGGAAGGCTGGCGCTGGATGTTCGCTATACCGGGCGCGGTCTGCCTGCTGCTCCTGTTCCTAGGGCGCGGAATGCCCGAATCCCCGCGCTGGCTGGCTGAGAGGGGGCGCCATGCCGAGGCGGACGCCGTGGTGAAGAAGTTCGAGCAGGGTCAAGACGTGTCCACGGATGAGCATCCTTACCCGCCGATGATCGCCACGCCTTCGGATCATGCGCCCGGCTTTGAAAAAGCTCTATACTTCAGAATGCTCGTCCCTGCCTGTGTCATGAAAATAGCCGTGAACGCGGGCCTTTATCTTTTTCTGCAGTATTTGCCGATGATTATGATTGGATCAGGAATAGATCTATCTGATAGCCTTGGGTACAACGCGGTTATCGCCAGCGGAACATTGCTGGCAGGCATTGCCGGTGGATTGATTGCAGATCGCGTCGGCAGGCGAAAAATGATGGTCTTCATCTCCATCCTTGGCGCCTGCTGCGCGGGAGGCTTCATGGGGTTACTGCACTATTCTCCGTTACTGGGGATGATTGCAGGCTTCCTGCTGATCGCTATCCTGGGCTACCTTGGCACACTCGTATATCTCTATAATTGCGAAATATTTCCGACCCGTGTTCGCGGTGCTTATGTCGGGATCGCTACCACAGCGTCTCGCGTGTCCAATATCGTGTTGCCACTCGCAGTTGTGGCGCTGGCCTCCTTTGGCATCGGTTACGCTGTCACCGGATTGATAGCTGGACTTTTCATCGCAGTCATAATCGCTGTGGCAGCTACGGGTGTGGAAACAGCTGGCGTCCCCCTGGATGCCAAGACCCACTGATATTTGTTTGAAAGGATGTTGCCATGATGAATCTGTTCGCGGTTCTAACCAATACCGGCTTTCATCTGGCCGGCTGGCGCGATCCGTCGGCTTGGACCGACACCATGATGAATCTCGGTCAATATATCGAATTTGCGAAAAAGGCCGAGGCAGCCAAATTGGACGCCATATTTCTGGCCGACGGCAACGGCGTTCGCGATCTCGACCAGCCAGAAATCTATAAGGCCCTCCGAGTGGACGGCCGGCCATCGGTATTCGAGCCGCTGACCCTCCACAGCGTCCTGTCCCAGCACACCAGCCACATTGGCCTCGTCGCGACGGCGGTTACCACTTTCGATCAACCCTTTTTTGTCGCGCGCAGGTTCGCCTCGCTCGATCATCTCAGTGGCGGCCGAGCTGGATGGAATATTGTCACCGGCTCATACGAGGACGACGCGCTGAACTTCAATCTGGAGGGACACGAGGAAAAGGACCTGCGCTACGAGCGGGCCCAGGAATTCGTGGAAGTCTGCAAAGGCCTTTGGAACGGATGGCAGGAAGGCGCTTTCCCTGAAGATAAATCGACCGGCGTCTACGCTGATCCCGAGAAGGTCAAGTTCCTCAATCATAAGGGTCGCTTCTATCAGGTCCGGGGTCCGCTCAACATCATGACGCCTCCGCAGGGCAGGCCGCTGCTGGTGCACGCCGGCCAATCCGAGGGGGGGCGCAACCTGGCGGCCCGGAATGCTGACGCCGTATTCGCGCAAGTCCGCACGAAAGAAACCAGCCGCGAACTGCGAGCCGATATTCATGAACGGGCCGCACGCTTCGGGCGCGACCCCAGGGAAGTGAAGTTCTTGCCGGGCATCACCCCCTATTGCGGTATTTCGAAGGCGGAAGCTGAAGCGAGGATCGCCGAGCTCTCGGAACGGATAGTGCCGGCTGTTGGAATTGAGCACCTCGCTCACTCGGTGAAGCATCCATTCACGAAAGACGACCTCGACAAGCCTATGCCGCTGCTGGAGGACGACGTCATTGGTGTTGGCGCCCCACGGAAGCTTGTGAACGAATATGTGCGCAACGACGCTGTAACGGTCCGCCAAGCTTATCAGCGGCTAATTCCCGGTCTGGGCCTGCCGATCTTCGCGGGAACCGCCTCGGAGATCGTCGACGAGATGGAAGATTGGTATCGCGACGGCGCCTGCGATGGCTTCATGATCGGCCTTCCCGTGGTGCCGACCGACCTCGACTCGCTCACTCAGGAAATTGTCCCTGAGTTGCAGCGCCGCGGCTTGTTCCGCACGGAGTATGGCAAGGGAACATTGAGGGACGTGATGGGCTACCCCAAGGCCACCTGATCGCTACACCCGACGAGCAAGCATTCCCAGCGAGCATTTATGGAAAAAGAACAGTTTGAGGAGGCAACCCGGCTGATCGTGACGACCCGATCGTCGCAAGTGCCGGCAACGGCGCTTCCACCCGTCTATCATGCCTCAACGATCTTCTTCGATGACATCGATGAATATGAAGAAGCAGTCCACTCCGTGGTGAGCGGAGAGGAAGGACAGTTCGCTTATGGGACCGCCGGGACGCCAACGACAATCCATCTATCGAGAGCCATCAGCTGTACGGAAGGACAGGGGCACGACTGCAGGACTGCGCTGCTGCCTTCGGGAAAGCATGCCGTAGTGGCAACATTTCTCGCCTTCCTGTCGAAAGGAGATCACTTGCTGGTCTCTGACGCGGTATATGGTCCCACTCGAATTTTCGCCGAGGAAGAACTCGCCCGGTTCGGCATAGAGGTAGACTTCTTCGATCCCCACCTGGATCCCGCGACCCTCATGAAGAGTGTGAGGGCGACAACCCGGATGATCTATATGGAGAGTCCCGGAACGATGACTTTCGAGGTCATAGACGTGCCAGGCATTTGCGCGGCGGCGCGCGAGCGCAACATTCTCGTGGCGGTGGACAACGCATGGGGGTCCCCCTTCTTCGGCAAGCCGTTTGATTGGGGCGTCGACATCTCCGTCCTCCCCCTGACAAAATTCTGGAATGGACATTCCGATCTGGTCATGGGCGCCGTCGTAGTCCTCGCTCAACACTGGGATCGCTTGTGGCGATATGTGCAGCGGACCAGCCCGGCCGTCACTAGCGACGATGCCTATCTCGTCTTGCGCGGCAGCCGGACGATGGCCCTTCGCTTGAAACAACATGAGGAAAGCGGATTGGCGCTGGCGCACTGGCTGGAGCAGCAAGACGGGGTTGCCGATGTCCTGCATCCGGCCTTGCCCTCATCCAGGTGTCACGCCCTTTGGAGCAGAGATTTCTCCGGCAGTTGTGGTCTTTTCTCGATCGCCCTGAAAACGACGGGCGATAAGGACAGGGATCTCCGACGGGCCAAAGCATTTTGCAACAGCCTCCAGCTTTTCCGGATCGGAGGTTCCTGGGGTGGTATAGAGAGCATGGCGATCGTCGGGGCGATCAAGCGATCCGCACGGGGGTGGGAGGGCGCGCCCCTGATCCGGCTTTTTGCGGGGTTGGAAGACTTGTCGGATCTTCGGGAGGACTTAGCGCGTGGCCTGAGGGCTGCTGACGGCATTTGACCATCAAATACAATCAACGAATGTAGAAAGGCCTGATATGTCACATTACCATGCCCCAGAAGACGCCGGGTACAGAAATCAGATGCTCAAAACTGCGCCAAAAGATTTCGAGGCGTTCGTGAAATTGATGCGGATCGTCGGTCGCGATGACGGAGCGATTCCCCAAAAATACCGGGAACTGATTGCGATCGCGGTAGCCCACGCAACGTCTTGCGTCTACTGCATAGAGGCGCATGTGAAGGCGGCCAAGAAGTGCGGCGTGACTAAAGAGGAAATGAGCGAGGCGATCATGATCTCGGCCGCGCTGTGCGCTGGGGCCGCAGGTGCTCATGGCGGCATGGCGATCAAGTTTTTCGATCAGGAAGAGTGAGTTCGGCTCATGGGTGTCACAAAATCCTGTGCTACGACGCCTTTAGTACACCGACCCCGATGCCGCATCGCTGGCGATAAAGCCCAAGACAAGCATATAGTGGCTTCCTCTCCGGTAGAAGGCGCATCGTCCTCGGCCACGGCGGTGGTGTAGTGAGTTCACGAACGGAGCACCCGGGGCCTTCAAACTATCCCAGGCAGCGACAGGGTCGTCGTACAGAAAAGCGATATGCTGGATGCCTTCGCCATTTCACTCGCCAGCCCTTGCCGCATGCCGATGGGGCCATGCTCCGCCGCCAAAGACGCGCGTCCCTCGAGCGGTGCCGGGCGATCAGCCCATCGCGACGAATCCCGGCTCCAGCACCCCTGTCTCCGAAGCGCTTAATTCCACGAACTCGAGACCATCGAGGCCCAGGGGATTTCGAAGCTGGTCATAGTCCGGCGTCTCCTCCGTCTGATTTCTCGCTCCAATAAGCCTGCGACCCGGCATGGATGATCCGATCCGTGTGTAACACCGCACCAACGTCGATTGGCTCATGCCCACGCAACCTCTGATAAATAGGGCCGAAATCGGCATCGCGGGTTTGCCGCAGCAAATCCTCGAAGCTATCGATGACGAAATAGTTCCGCTGGTAATCGTCAATCCTGTAGCGTGTGCGCATTACGCGCTCGAGGTCAAAGCCCAGACGATTGGGTGAGGCATCGTCGAGTGCGAACACGCTTTCGCCGTAGGACGACACGATGCCCGCGCCATATAGCTTCAGCTCGCTGCCGTCTCGAATGAGACCGAACTCAACCGTATACCAGTAGAGACGCGCCAGTGCTTCAATCATCCCCAGCTTGGCGGCCCGCAGCCCCCCTTCGCCATAGGCCTGCATATAGTCTGCAAAAACGGGATGAACGAGAAGCGGAACATGCCCGAACACATCATGGAAGATATCGGGCTCTTGCAGATAATCTAGCTGATCGGGCGTTCGGATAAAGCGGCCCGCCACAAAACGCCGATTGGCCAGATGTTCGAAAAACATTTCATCGGGCACTAATCCTGTTACTGCAACGATCTGCCATCCCGTCGTCTGTATTAGTCGCTCGTTGAGCTCGTCAAAGTCAGGAATGCCAGGCTTCGTCATGCGCAGCACATCGAGCCCTTCCATAAATGCCGGGACGACACGCTCAGGGAGCATCTCCGATTGTCGGGCGAAGAGCCGATCCCACGTCGCATGCTCCGCAGCGGTATAAGACGCCCAGTCCTGTGCTATCGTCCAGTCGGGGGCCGCTCCGGGCGGCGGCTTTCGCCTGCTTACCATGACGGAAACATAGCATGTTTTGGTGAAAATATATTTCAAATGGTGCGCGTGTCTGTATCGATATGATTGCGGGTCGCCTAAGACCGACGATGTTCAGCAAATTTACATGGCCAGGCGCCAGTTCCAAGGAACGCGCTCGTCATCGAGCGGCAATAATATCGGCTGGTTCCTCGGCAAGTATGAAGAAGCTCGCCGACAGCCGAGGGACCACACTCGCGCTTTTCGGACGCAAACGGTTCCCAAAGGGCGCTCTGTCGGACATGCGACGGACACGGGCCTTCAGCCCAAGGAAGGATTTTCGCTAAGTGCTTGAAAAAATGGTGGACGCACTAGGGCTCGAACCTAGGACCCGCTGATTAAGAGTTATTAAGGACCATTTGATTTTCAATGGATTACGTGATAATTTATAACTTAGCTTTATAACTTTCTATCTGCGGATCGGAGAAGATGGTAGCCAAATCACCAAACGCCCTGGCCGAAGAGATAATCAATATCCGACAAGGCTTGGCAATATACAAAGTGAACGCCAGCCCATACTGGCAGGCACGGATTTGGGATCGTGTGAAGCGTAAGTATATCGTCCGATCAACGAAGGAAACGTCACGGATACAGGCTCGGAAAGCTGCCGAGGAACTTGCCGCTTCGCTGAGTGCCAATGAGAAGCGGGTCGAGAAGGAATATACTATTGCCTATTACGCCGACCGGCTCATCAAGAAAGGTCAGCGTCAGATTGCTAACGGCGAACGCAACAGCAACTACGTCCGAACCATTCGGCTTTGCCTAGAAAATAAGCAGTGGGGGCTTTTGAAGGCTTTCCCAAACCAAGATGTCCGGCTGCTAACCACCCGGATTTATCAGGAATTTATGGAGCAACTGGAAGAAAAGCGTCCAGACCTGTCAACATCTACGCTAAACACGCTGTCTGCCACCTTCCGCAACATATTGAAAATCGCCCGTGATGATGGTGTGATCGACAGAGTGCCTGATACACCTCGGCGCAAACAAAAGGATAATCCTAGGTCATATTTTCCATTTCACCCACTCGTTGCAAAGGAGGATGACGTCTATCAGCAGGTCTTGTTAGCGGCAAAAACACTGGCAAAAGGTGGTGAGGTCGTCAGAGGGGTTCCAATCACTGACGAGCTTTACGACCTCATCCTGTTTGTCACTCACTCGTTTGTGAGGCCGATCATAAGCGAGTTGTATGAATTGCGTCACGGAGATGTGACTGTCACTGGCAAGCCAAGGCATCTACAGTTGACTATCAGAGACGGGAAAACCGGGTTCCGGATAGCCGTCACTATGCAAGCCGCCGTTTCCGTATTTGAGCGGATCAAAAAACGAAATCCGGATGCCAAGCCAACTGATTACCTATTCTTTCCCGGCTATTCGAACCGAGAGACAGCAGGAAAAATAGTTCAGCGGCAATTTCGCAAAGTGCTGAAAGAAGCAGGACTATGGGAAGCCGGCAAGAGCAGATACACTATCTACTCCCTACGACACACAGCCATTTGTATGCGGCTGGTACGGTCACACGGCGAAGTCAATATCTACTCGTTGGCAAAAAATGCCGGGACCTCGGTTGAGCAGATTGAACGGTTCTATGCTAAAAACCTGCCGTTAAGCCCTGAGTTGGTGAGGAACCTTCAGCACTTTGGGGAGAAGAAGTCCTCTAAGGCGATGTCCTAATCCTTGGAAACTTGACAGGAGAAAATTGATCATAGATAATGGATAATATTTATGTGTGGAGGTGGTATGACAGGGACCTTAATGCTCTTTACCAAACTCAACATTGAAGGTGATAGTATTAATATCACTCATAGTGTACCAAATTTACCTGATGAATTTGACTCAAAATCAGAGAGTCTTCTGGTAGAACATTCAGCGATACCTGTATATCTATTTTCTGGACAAAACTTTACAGGAGAAAGAATCACACTAGGCCGTGTGGACGAATTTGATCAAGCATAGGCCAGCGGCGAAGCTTACGA
>CAZEHR010000018.1:0-47640 GCA_964512265.1 uncultured Sphingobium sp.
TCGGCGCAGAGCGACAGCCTACCTCTGACTGCCGCCAATCTTTGCAACAGAGCCTCTATGATGATCGTGCATCCGGTAGCCGTGATGATCGCCCCGGTCTTGCCGCCTGCCTGAAATCGTTGCGCGACGGCGATGTCCTCATCGTTTGGAAGCTCGACCGGCTCGGCCGAACGCTCACCCACCTGGTCAGCACGGTGCAGAATCTGTCGGATCGCGGTATCGGTCTGCGGGTGCTCACCGGCAAGGGCGCGCAGATCGACACCACGACGCCATCGGGCCGGATGGTGTTCGGCATTTTTGCCACACTGGCGGAGTTTGAGCGGGATATGATCCGCGAGCGCACCATGGCTGGCCTGGCCGCTGCCCGCGCGCGGGGACGCAAGGGTGGCCGCAAGTTCGCCCTCTCCAAGGCCCAGGTGCGGCTCGCTCAGGCTGCTATGGCCCAACGCGACACGTCCGTTTCCGACCTCTGCAAGGAACTCGGGATCGAGCGCGTCACTCTCTACCGCTATGTCGGTCCCAACGGGGAACTCCGGGATTACGGTCAGCGCGTGCTTGCTGCCAAAACGCGATGATGATGACGGGAGCCCCGATCAAACTTACCCAAGCGGACGCCGCAGACGTTGCAGACCTGTACAACCGTTGCAGCGACTATTTCCTGTTGCAGGACGGGGCCGCGCCCACGCTGGACGATGCTCGCGAGCTTTTCTCCGATGTGCCGCCCGAAAAGAGCGCCCACAATCAAGCTGTCCTGGGATGGAAGGGGCCTGGCGGCCTATATGCAATCGCGGCCATCCTCCGCGATTATCCGCGTGATGGCACATGGTATCTCGGCTTCATGATCGTAGATGCCGCACAGCGTGGTCGTGGCGTCGGACGCTCAATTTACTCGACGGTCGAAAGCTGGGCCGCTGCGAGAGGTGCCACAGAGATTCGGTTGGCCGTGCTGGAAGCGAATGAAGCGGCAGAGCGATTTTGGCGTTCTCTCGGCTTCATTGAGTATCGGCGCGTTGGGCCAGACACCTTCAAAATGCGTAGCCATCGCCGGATAGAACTGAGCCGTCGCCTTTCTGGCGCGACCGTAGAAGGCAGCAACAAGTAAGATCTCGCGCCGGCTATCTGGGCGAGCTTGGCGTAGGATTCCGCCCCCTCCCGCAAACGCCCCCTTTCAGGGAAGGGGGCTTGAGATCGCCTTGATGGCCTTCAATCCCGTTCCAAAACGAGCGATCGCGTCCCTGTTTCTCTCCAGCTCGCCATAGGGCAGATAGGCGAAGTCGAGATCGGCAATACGGCTGAAAGCCGGGCGACGGAGTTGCGCGCGAACGTCCTGCTCGCGCGCATTCGGTGCGACCAGGAATAGCCCGGCGGCAGCGTGCAGATCGCTCCCCGACAGCGCCAGATCGAGCATGCGCACGATCCCCGAGTAGATCGAGGTCGAATGTTCAACCTCGAACGCGGCGGCGACGCCGTCGCCACCCTTCGCCAGCCACAACACGTCGATGAGGCGGATCGAGTCCGCTCCGGGAGAGGTCGCAATGGCGTCTGGAAGGCGCTCGAGGCATCCCTGTCCAAGCGGGCAGCCAGCGTGAAGTCGACCGCGGTCATTGGCGGCGATCCACACATCGTAACCGAGGGCATGGCCGAGGTCGCGCAGCCAGGCCTGGATTTCGGCGTGCGTGCGATCGGTTTCGCCCTGCGCGGCGGCTGTCTTGTCGAGCCGGCTTGCCTCCGCTCTGGCATGTTCCAATCTGCCGAGCCAGTCGTCGGCCGCCGTTGCGTCATCCTCCAGCGGTGGCGCGGGATAGCGGCCCGAGCCAATGTCGAACAACAGTCCGCCGATCGCGCCGAGATCGTTGGAGAGCAACTCGCGGTAACGGTCGTTGAGGTCGAGGATGCCGGCGCGCATGGCGAGAAAATGATCCCATGACCCGAGCTTCACCTTGGCGCCGGTGACGGCATTGTAGCCCTTGACGATCGCGGTATTGAAGGGCGGCACCAGCGTCGGGTGAAGGAAATAGAGCAGGTTGGCCGCCGCCGGCCCCAGCCCCTTGATCTTGAGCGCGTCTATGCTGCGGATGTGGCTGATGATCTCCTCGGCGGTATCGCAGCACGAGCAATTGTCGAGCAGGCGACCGAACGCCCGCTGATTGTCCGGGCTTTCGTAAATGTCGGGAATGCGCAGCTTGGGCTTCCACAGCCAGGCATGGTCGGCGCCCTTGAAGATCTGCCGCTGTTCGGCGATCGAGTGGACAACCGTTTCCAGTGACGAGCCGCGATAGGCGACGCCGAACCGCCCACTTTCGATTTCCACGACCACCTGCTGCAGCCCCCGACGGATGGAGCGGAAGTTTTTCAGGCGTTCGTCCCAAAGAAACCAGGAGCGATAGGTGGCGCCCGGATCGTCTCGCCAACGACGGACAAGCTCGCTCAAGAGATCATGATGTGTCGTGGGTAACAAGGTCATACTGGCTCGGTCATCCTGAACTGGCTCCTTGCCGCTCAGGCTATCGCGGGCAAGGGCGGCTTGCACGTTCAATGTGCGATCCGCGAAGCTTGCTCAAACTGCCTGTGATCGCGCAGGGAAACGCGGCTGGCGTTGGGCGTTGCCGATCGCATCCGTAGACCGGGCGCACGGCCAGGCAGACGGCCGGCAGGGGCGTCGCCGCCCCGGAGCGGCGACGCAACCAGCTTCTTTTGGTCGAACTTAGCGGATCATTGCTTTGTGATCGCGGTGACCTCGCCATCGCTGCCCTTGAGCGAGAGGTCGAAATCGACCTTGTCGCCGACCTTGACCGCATCGGTGATCGCGGGCGCCGCCTTGAACGCCATCGTCATCGCCGGCCACTTGGCTTCGGGGATCGGGCCGTGGTTGAGCGTGATCGTGCCCGCCGTCTTGTCGATCGCGGTGACGGTGCCATGGCCCTTGGCCTTGATTGCGGCGTTCGCGTCAGGCGCCATCGACATGTTGCCCATGTCGCCGCTCATGGTCGCGGCAGGCGCCGCCTGGTTGGTTTCGGTTGTAACCGGGGTCTCGCCCTTCTTGCCGCACGCGGCGGTCAGGACGGCAAGGCCGAGGGCGAGGGTCAGTCGTGCATGTCTCATAATCGTCTCCTTCATGATGAAGCGGGTTGATGGATGGGGTCGGTCTTCGGCCGGCGCAGCAGCAGATAGGCGGCGGGCAGGACGAACATCGACAGCAGCGGCGCGCTCAGCATGCCGCCGATCATCGGCGCCGCGATCCGGCTCATCACCTCCGAGCCCGCGCCCGATCCCAGCAGGATCGGCAGCAGGCCGGCGAGGATCACCGCGACCGTCATCGCCTTGGGCCGGACGCGCAGCAGCGCGCCTTCGCGCACCGCGGCCTTCACCTCGGCGGCGTCCGGATTAGCCGTGCGCTCGGCCAGCGCATTCTTGAGATAGATCAGCATCACCACCCCGAACTCGGCGGAGACGCCGGCGAGCGCGATGAACCCGACCCCGGTGGCAACCGACTGGTTGAACCCCAGCAGATAGAGCGTCCAGATGCCGCCGGTCAGCGCGAACGGCAGCGTGCCCATGATCAGCGCAGCCTCGTCGAAGCGGCCGAAGATGAGGTAGAGCAGCACGAAGATGATCAGCAGCGTCGCGGGCACGACCAGCTTCAAGCGGTCGACCGCGCGCTCGAGATATTCGAACTGGCCCGAATAGGCGATGCTGACCCCCGGCGAGAGCCGAACCTGTCTCGCCACCGCGCGTTGCAGATCGCCAACCACCGAGGCGAGATCGCGCCCGCGCACATCGACATAGACCCAGGTCGAGGGCCGGGCATTCTCGGTCTTGAGCATCGGCGGCCCTTCGGCGATCGTGACATTGGCGACCGTGCCGAGGGTGATCTGCTGGCCCGCGGGCGTCAGGATCGGTAGCCCCCGCAGCCCGTCGAGGCTGTCGCGCAATTCGCGCGGATAGCGCACGCTGATCGGATAGCGGGCGAGGCCCTCGACCGTCTCGCCGATCGTCTCGCCGCCGATCGCGCCCGAGACGATGGCCTGCACGTCGGCGATGTTGAGTCCGAACCGCGCAGCGGCGGCGCGGTCGATGTTGACATCGACATAGCGTCCGCCGGTCAGCCGCTCGGCGAGCGCCGAGCTGACGCCCGGCACGGTCCTGGCCACGGTCTCGACATCATGGGCGATGCGGTCGAGCTCGGCGAGATCACTGCCCGACACCTTGACCCCGATCGGGCTCTTGATGCCCGTCGCGAGCATGTCGATGCGGTTGCGGATCGGCGGCACCCAGATATTGGCGAGCCCCGGAAGCCTCACCCGGCGATCGAGCTCGTCGATCAGCTTCTCGGGCGTCATGCCTGGTCGCCACTGGTCGCGGGGCTTGAACTGGATCGTCGTCTCGAACATCTCGAGCGGGGCGGGGTCGGTCGCGGTCTCGGCACGCCCCGCCTTGCCGAACACGCTTTCGACCTCGGGCACCGTCCTGATCAGCCGGTCGGTCTGCTGGAGCAGTTCGCTCGCCTTGGCGGCCGAGAGACCGGGCAGGGCCGAGGGCATGTAGAGCAGGTCGCCCTCGTCGAGGTTGGGCATGAATTCGCCGCCGAGCCGGCTGAGCGGCCAGGCCGTGGTCGCGAACACCAAAGCCGCGATCAGCAGCACGGTCTTGGGCCGCTTCATCGTCCAGTCGATCGCAGGCCGGTAGAGATCGGTCAGCCAGCGATTGACCGGATTGGCCTGCTCAGGCGGGATCCGCCCCCGGATCAGCCAGCCCATCAGGATCGGCACCAATGTCACCGACAGGATCGCGGCGGCGGCCATCGCATAGGTCTTGGTGAAGGCGAGCGGCGCGAACAGCCGGCCCTCCTGCGCCTCCAGTGTAAACACCGGGATGAACGACAGCGTGATGATCAGCAGGCTGAAGAACAGCGCCGGCCCGACCTCGGCCGCCGCCTCGGTGACGAGGATCCAGCGCGTCTCGCCGTCGAGATGCGTGCCCGGATGGTCCTGCTCCCAGCGCTCGATCTTCTTGTGGGCGTTCTCGATCATGACCACGGCCGCATCGACCATGGCACCGATCGCGATGGCGATGCCGCCGAGCGACATGATGTTGGCGTTGACGCCCTGGTAGCGCATCACGACGAAGGCGGCGAGCACGCCCAAGGGAAGGGTGAGGATCGCGACGAGCGCCGAGCGGACATGCCAGAGGAAGAGCGCACAGACCAGGGCCACGACGACGAACTCCTCGACCAGCTTGTGGGTGAGGTTCTCGACAGCACGGTCGATCAGCTGCGAGCGGTCATAGACCGTCACCACCTCGACGCCCGGCGGCAGGCTCCTCTTGAGGTCCGCGAGCTTGTCCTTGACCGCCGCGATCGTCTCCCGCGCATTCTTGCCCGAGCGCAGGATCACGACCCCGCCTGCGACCTCGCCTTCACCGTTCAGCTCGGCGATGCCGCGCCGCATCTCGGGGCCGATCTGGATCGTGGCGACGTCGCCGAGGCGGATCGGCACGCCGCCGGCCGCCGTCTTCAGCGGGATCGCGCGGAAATCGTCGAGCGTCTTCAGATAGCCTGAGGCGCGCACCATATATTCGGCTTCGGCCAGCTCGAGCACCGACCCGCCCGCTTCTTGATTGGCCTGCCGGATCGCCTCGACCGCCTGGGCGTGGGTCACCCCGTAGGCCGCGAGCTTCACCGGATCGAGCAGTATCTGATACTGCTTGACCATGCCGCCGATGCTGGCGACCTCGGCGACGCCGGTCACGGTCTTGAGCTCATAGCGCAGGAACCAGTCCTGCAGACCGCGCAGCTGCGACAGGTCATGCCGGCCGGTGCGGTCGACCAGCGCATATTCATAGACCCAGCCAACCCCGGTCGCGTCGGGCCCGAGCGCGCTGCGCGCGCTCGCCGGCAGGCGCCCCTGCACCTGGTTCAGATATTCGAGCACGCGGCTGCGCGCCCAATAGAGATCGGTGCCGTCCTCGAAGATCACATAGACGAAGCTGTCGCCGAAGAAGGAATAGCCGCGCACCGTCTTGGCGCCTGGCACCGACAGCATGGTGGTGGTGAGCGGATAGGTGACCTGGTTTTCGACGATCTGCGGCGCCTGACCCGGGTAGCTGGTACGAATGACGACCTGCACGTCGGACAGATCGGGGAGGGCGTCGATCGGGGTGGATCGTACCGCCCAGAGGCCCGCGCCGACCAGCGCCAGCATGCCGATCAGAACGAAGAAGCGGTTCTTGACCGACCAGCGGATGAGATGGGCGATCATCGGCCCGCCACCTTCGCCATACGCCGCAGCGTCGGTCCCGCCGGGGGCCGGTCGAACCCGAACCGAACCCGGTCGCCCGCCTTGAAGCCGCGCGCGATGCCCGGATCGGCGAGCGCGAAGGTCATCGTCATCGCGGGCCAGTCGAGCGCGGGGACCGGTTCGTGGCTGAGCGTCACCGCATTGGCCGTGAGCCGCTCGATCTTGCCCGTCGTCTCGTACAGCGTGGCTTTCGACCTCGGCGCGGCGATGGTCGCCGATGCCGCACCGCCGCCGATCGGCCGCGCCTCGATTCCCGACAGGCTCGCCTCGGAGTCGATCAGGAACTGCCCCGAGGCGACGACTTTCTCGCCGGGCGACAGGCCGGCAAGGATCTCGGTTTCACCGCCCGCCTCGCGGCCGATGCGGACCTCGGCGGGATGATAGCGCCCGTCGCCTGCGGCGAGCATGACGAGCGTGCGCTTGCCCGTGCGGATCACCGCCTCGCTCGGCACCAGCAGCGCCGGCTTGGCATCGCCGCCAAGCACGACGCTGGCGAACATGCCCGGCCGTAACCGCCCGTCCCGGTTGGGCAGCTCGATCCGCACGGTGAGCGTGCGGCTGTCGGCCTGCGTCGTCGGCAGGATCGCGATCACCCGGCCGGCGAAGCGCTCGCCGGGGAAGCTCGCCAGCGTGGCGCTGGCATTCTGGCCGACCCGGACATCGCCCGCGCGCGCTTCGGGCACCGCGGCATTGAGCCAGACGGTGCCGAGCCCGCTTACCTGGGCGAGCGTCTGGCCCATGGCGAGCGTCACGCCGGCACGGGCGTCGAGCGTCTGGATCGTGCCCGAGATCGGCGTCGTGATGGTCACCACGCCGTTCGGCCGACCGCTCCGCTCGACGCTGGCGATGAGGCCGTCGGACATGCCCATCAGCCGCAGCCGCTGGCGCGCGGCCGCGGTGAGATCGGGCTTGCCGAGCCGCCTGACGCTCAGATATTCGGTCTGCGCGCCGCCCCATTCGGGCAGGAGCAGGTCCGCGATCGGCGCGCCGGCGCGGACCACGTCCCCGGGCGCTCGCGCATAGACGCGGCTCACGAACCCGCCCGAACGCGCCTGGATGACGGCGACGTCGCGCTGGTTGAAGTCGATCGTGCCGGTGACCTCGAGGGCCGAGGCAAGGCTGCCCATCTTCGCCGCGACGACCCGCAATCCCAGGCTCTGCCGCGCGGCGGGATCGACGGCGACCGTGGGGGCCGCGCCGGCGCTTCCTCCGTCCGCGTATCGCGGCACGAGCTGCATATCCATGAAGGGCGACTTGCCGGGCTTGTCGAACTTCTGGTTGGGGAACATCGGATCGTACCAGTAAAGGACTTTGCCTGCCCCGGCGGGCGTGGTCGCCTCCGATTGCGGTGCCTGGCGATGGCCAGCCCAATAGCCTGTGCCGCCGGCCAGCAGCGCGACAGCCAGGATCGATGCGCCCCAGCGCAGCGCGGATTTATCGAGCGTCATGGCCGCTCCTCCCCATAGGTGATAGTGATGCGGACCGCGTCGCGCGCGACGTCGGCTTCGCGGTTGAGCGCCTCGACCTCGGCCTCCGCGAGCCCGAGCGTCGTGAGCAGCGCGGCGCCAAGGTCGAGCTTGCCGGCGCCATAGCTGTCGCGGTCGAGCTCGGCGCGGTGCCTGGCGAGTGGCACCAGCGTCTCGCGGGCATTGCGCAACCGGGAGAGATGCATGGCATGGTCTGCGAGATCGGCGTCGAGCTGCGCCACCAGCTCGCGGCGGATCGCCTCGCGGTCGAACCGACCCCCTTGCGCAAGGCTCTCGCTTGCAGCGATCCTGGGGTTCTGGCGCTTGCCGGCGAACAGCGGCAGGTCGATCGACACGCCGACCGAGGCCATGTCGCCGTACATGGGATCGCGCCGGCCATAGGTGACGCCGACCTTCCAGTCGGGGCGCTTGTCGGCGCGCGCGAGACGCACGTCCGCTTCGGCGACTGCGATCCGCGCGTCCTGCGCGCGCAGGGCGGGAAGCGCATCGATCCCGGCCCGCAGCCGGATCGGATCGACATCGAGCATCGGCGGGTCGCCCGTCGCCTGCGGGTCGGGGTCGCCGGTATAGCGCGCGAGCCGGGCCCGCGCCTGCGCCACCACCGCAGCCATCTCGGCGCGGCGATCGGCGATGGCGGCGCGGAGCTGGTCGGGCTCGAGCGCCTGGCTCGGGCGCGCGCTGCCCGACGCCAGGCGTGCGGTCACGGTCTTCTGCAGGTCGTCGAGGCTGGCATCGAGCAGGTCGAGCTGCCGGAGCCGGCGTTCTCCATAATAGAGATCGACCCAGGCGAGGGCGGTCTCGAGCCGCACGTTGCGGCCTTCGACCAGCTCGCCCGCCTCGGCGATACCGATATCGGCCGCGGCGCGCGCGGCGCGTGCATGGCGCTTGGCGAGATTGGGGAAGGTCTGGCTGAACCCGATCGTCGCCATGGTGAAATCGTCGCGCGTGAAGCTGCCGGCATTGGGGCCGCTCACCGGGAAGTTCTGCAGGCCCAGGTCGAGCGTCGGATCGGGCAGGCGATCGGCCGCGACCGCCGAAGAGCGGGCGCCGGCTGTCGCCGCCGCGCGCGCCTTGAGGCTTGGCGCGTTGGCGGCAGCGAGCCTCACTGCCTGCTCGTAGGTGAGCGGGCCGGCCGACACCGGCACGGCCCAGGCGCTCGCAAGCGTCGCACCGATAGAGAGCAACAGGCGTCGCACAGCGCGCCTCGGCATCATGATCATGGATATCATCCCCTCATGACAGAGGCGGCGCGCCAAGATGTGACGCGCCGCTCCGGAGCGGGTTTAGCCCTTGTCCGACCTGACTGCGCCGCGCATGCAGTCGGCGGCGCTTGCCTGCATCATCGCGCAATCGCAGCTGGCCATGTCCCGGCTGTCGGGCACCCATATGCGGACACGCGCAGGGCCAGTCGCCCGCGGACCATATTGCGGCGCCGACCGCCATTCCCAATGGCCTTGCGGCGTGCGGCTCGCGTCGGTTGCAAGCGCAGGCGCGGCGAGACTGAGGGCCGCCACAAGGGCGGCCGGAAGCAGTTTGATCATCACGAAAACCTTTGACTGAAAAGAAGGAAACCGGGCGCGCACGCATCGATCGATGCGCGCAGCCCGTGCTCGTTCAATCAGGCAAGGCTGGTGGGAGGATCCGGCTCGGGCGCAACCGCCTTGCCGGTCAATATCGTGTCGGTCGTCCAGAAGCTGGGCGCGTCGTAGAGACGCGCAGGCGCAACGCCGCCTGCCAGGTCCGCTGCGACCAGCGGGATCACGCACCCCATCGCGGCGATGCAATCGAGCGTCAGGCCCTTGCAGGGCTTTTCGCTGGGCGCAGGCTGCTGCTTGGCCATCATCGCCATGCAGTCCGCATCCATGCCCTTGGCCAGCGGCGCGCCTGCCGCCTGCGGCACGCTGTGCGCGGCCGCCATCTGGGCTCCGAAGAGACCGGACAGCGCTCCGATGACGAGCAGGAGGGCGAGCAGGCGTTTCACGGGCCTCGATATCTAGCGGGTTTCGCGGGCGCAGCCAACCAAAGTCTCGCGCCGCGCGGATTTTGAAGTGCTGACGGCTGATTCCGTCAACTCCGCGTCAATAAAGATCCGGCCCGGGGAAGAAGATCGGCTGCGGCCTCTACGTATATCGAGGCTGGACCCGGGACCGTAGTCCCAAGCCTGAAGAGACGCTCTTCCCCTCGGCAAAGTCCGGGCGGTGGCTTACCATCCAAGGAGGTGAATATGGTCAGAAAAACTCTCATGGTCGCGCTTGCCGGCATTTCGATGCTTGCTGCCGTCCCCGCTATGGCCCAGGGCATCGGGCACAGCCTGTTCATGCGCGGCTCGATCGTCGACACGGGCAGCAACGGCACGGTCGTCTGCATCGGCAAGGCCGATGGCGCCGAGGTCGGCCAGAAGCTCGAGGTCTATCGCGTCGTGACCCATCCGGGTCCGTCCAAGGGCGTGGCGCCGACCTATCACCGCCAGCTCGTCGGCCATGTGACAATCGACCATATCTTTGACGATCACTTCGCGCACGTGTCCGTCGCCGACGGCACGCCTGCCAAGCACGACATCGTCGAGCTTCGCAAGAACTGACAAGCCGGTGGCCCGGCGGCACGGGCTGCCCTGATGCGACGCGTCGGGGCAGCGGGCCGCCGGCGACGAGGAGACCGTTCGGGGTCAAAGCGAAACCGCTTGACCCTGGACCATGGTCCAACCGGCATGATCGAGCGGATGACATGGGCAATTTCAAGATCGGCGAACTGGCCGCGGCCGCAGGCGTGGGCCGCGATACGATCCGCTATTATGAGCGGATGGGCCTGCTGCGCGAGCCCGCGCGCACGGCAGCGGGCTACAGGCTCTACGACGCGACGGACCTCGAGCGCGTCAACTTCATCCGCTCGGCGCAGGAGCTTGGCTTCACCCTCGATCAGGCCCGGCAGCTGCTGGCGCTCAGGGCATCGGACACCGCGCATGCGCAGGCCGTGCTCGATATCACGCTCGCCAAGATCACGGACGCCGAAGTCCGGCTCAAGCGCCTGTCCGATATTCGCGACATGCTTCGATTGCTTGCCGATGAGTGCCCGGGCGAAGTTCCTGTTTCCGATTGCCCTATTCTCACGTTCCTCACGGAAAGGCGGAGATCTGATCACCGAAAGATATAAGAGCAAGCCTCGCAGGAAGAACAAACACCATTATTAAAAGGGGATTTATCATGACACGAATGCATATAGTGGCTGGGATTGTTCCAGCATTGCTTCTGGGCGCCTGTGCGACGACGCCGCCTACCTCCGCACAGGTCGAAAGCTGTAGGGCCATGGAGGGCGATATGGGTCTCCAGACACGTCATGACCATGGCGAGATGAAACAGCAGGGTCGTAATCCCATGAACCTGTCGCACGATCAGTGCCGCAAGATTCTTCGCCAAGCACAATGATTCCTGCTCCGGGTGGCTCGGGCCCACCCGGAGATTCCTCCAGTACGAAAGGAAGAAGCAATGGTCGGAAATCGAAAAGTCATACTGTCGCTAATCAGCGTTAGCCTGCTCTCGATGGCGGCGCTTTCGGGCTGTGAGCGCAAGACCGATCAGACGGTGCCGGCTGCGGCCAACAGCGCCGCACCCGCGGCTGGCGCTGATAGCGTAAATCCCGCCGGCATGGATCATTCGGACGCCATGGCCAATGAACAGGAGATGGAGCGGCATCACCAGCAGGCCATGGACCATGATGCGATGCGCCAGGGAGGCATGAACAGCAGCGCTCCGAAGACCGAGCCTGCGCCTGCGGATTCGGCGATGCCGATGAAGGACATGTAAGGGCGCGAAGGGGGTCGACATGTGCGTTTGGACCAGCCTTCGCCTTTCGGGTCTGGGGTTGTTGCTCGCTTTCAGCCTTCCCTCTGCGAGCGTGCACGCTCAGGAGGGCGAAGACCATTCGGCACATCATGGGGATACTTCGGGCGGTGCGGGGATGGCCGATGGCGCAATGTCCGCAAAGCCCGAGGTCGGCACCTCCGATATGGCCTCGATGATGAACTCTATGATGGAGCGCATGATCAACGGCGAAGGCGAGAATGAACATGGGCACGATTCCCGCCGCACCGCATTTTTTTCGCAGTTGCTCGCCTTTCCCGCGCTCGACGAAGCGGCCCGGCAGCGGGTCGCTGCGCAGGCCGGGGAACGGGTAAGCACGGGCCTGTCGATGGTCAACGCCGCCTCGGCCGACGGCGCGCGTGCGACAACGGTCTCGGCCCGGCTCGATGCGGCGCGCCGGATGCGCGAAGGGACCGACCTGTTCCGCTCCGGTACCGCCGCGCAGGGCGCGATCGGAGGCTTGCAGCCGCCCCGGGAGGTCGGGCTTGCCTGGCTGCGCGATCAGCTCGACATCGACCAGGCCGCGCCCGGCCATGCCGATCACTGGTTCGGCATCTCGCCCTCGCACCTCCTTCTCATGCTGTTCCTGGGGCTGGTGAGCGCCACGCTTATCGCGCTGCAGATCTTCCGCCTGCGGCGGATCGGGGCGATCGCCGGCGGTGTCGCCACCGCCAAGGTTCCAGCAAAGCCGGAGCCGAAGGCTGCCCCTCCCGCTACCAGGGTTGCGCCCGCGCCTGCACCCGTTGCCGACAGCGCCGGGCTCGCGCCGAGCAATGCGGCCGCACCCGCTGGGGCGTCGCTGCGCAAGCCCAAAAGCTGGGCGGGGCAGCTGCGCGTGGTCCAGATCGTGCGAGAGACGCCGAGCGTGCTGACCTTCCGGCTCGCGGACCCGACCGCCGACCGGCTGCCGTTCGACTTCCTGCCGGGCCAGTTCCTGCAGGTCGAGGTAGAGCCCGAAGCGGGCAAGACCGCGCGCCGTTCCTACACGATCGCCTCTTCGCCGACCCAGCGGGCCTATGTCGAACTGACGGTCAAGCGCGAGGAGCAGGGCGTGGTCTCGCGATACCTGCACGACAAGGTCGTCGCCGACGATCTGCTGAAGGTCAGCGGACCGTTCGGCGCCTTCACCTTCACGGGAACGGATGCCCAGAGCATCGTGCTGATCGCGGGCGGGGTCGGCATCACCCCGATGATGTCGGTGCTGCGCTATCTCACCGACACCGCGTGGAAGGGTGATATCTTCTTCTTCTACGGCGCACGGTCGACCGAGGAATTCGTGTTCCGCGACGAGCTCGAGCGGCTCGAACGCCGTTTTCCCAACCTCCATGTCGTCGCCGCGATGCAGCGCGCGCCCGGCACCGTCTGGATGGGCCCCGAAGGGCCGATCACCCGCGAGATGATCCTGGCCGCGGTGCCGGAGATCGCGAGCCGGCGGATCCATATGTGCGGCCCGCCGGCGATGATGGGCGCGATGCGCGGCGTGCTGGCGGAACTTGGCGTCCCCGAAGCGCAGCTGCACACCGAGGCGTTCGGTCCGGCCTCGCTGCCGGCCGACCACGAGGATCTCGAGGTCAAACCCGCGCCCGCGCCAGCGGATAAGCCGGCCCCGAGCGCCGAGGTGGCGCCGAGCACGGTGACCTTCTCCGTGTCGGGGGTGTCGGCGGCCTTGCCCGCGGACGAGACCGTGCTCGAGGCGGCCGAGGGCGCGGGCGTCGAGATCTCCTATGCCTGCCGTGCGGGCACATGCGGCGCCTGCGTGGTCAAGCTGCTGCAGGGCGAGGTAACGATGGAGGTCGAGTCCGGCCTCGCGCCCGCCGACAAGGCGCAGGGCTATGTGCTCGCGTGCCAGGCGAAGGGCACGGGCACGCCGCTCGTGGTCGAAGCCTGATGCGCGAACGCAGCGACATCGCCGTCGGCCTGCTGGTCGCATTCCTGCTGCTGTTCCCGTTCGGCTACCTCGTGCATGTGTCACCGCGCTTTCCGGGCAGCCTCGCTGGCGGGATCATCGGGATCGCAGCGCTCGTGCTGATGCTGCTGACGCTTCCCTATGTCGCGGCCAAGCACATCGCCTGGGTCGACAAAGTGCTCTCCCGGCTCGTCAGCAAGCCTACCCTGCTCGCCATCCACATCTATGCCGGCGTGCTGGCGCCGATCCTGGGTCTGGTCCACGCCGCGCACAAGCTCGAAAGCCCGGTCGGACTGCTTCTGACCGTCCTCCTGCTGATGACGGTCATCACCGGCTTCATCGGCCGCTACCTGCTTGCCCAGCTTGGTCGGGCGCTGCGCGGACGCAGGTCGGAACTGGCCTCGCTTCGCGCCGCCTTCCTTGAGGAGCCGGCGGCGCCGGCGCAGGCCGATACCGCAGCCGCGCCGCTGTCGGGCTGGAGGCGCTATCTGTTCGTCGCCGGGGATGCGCCCGCGGGCCAGCACCCCCAGAACAGGGCGGGGATCGCCGCGGCGCTGGCCGATACCGAATTCGCGATCCGCGCCGAAGAGGCGACCAACACCCTGTTCGCGCGATGGCGGTTCCTGCACATCCTGCTGGGCTGTCTCATCTTCGCGCTGCTCGCGCTCCACGTCGGCGCGGCGATCTATTACGGGCTGCGCTGGCTATGAGCTGGCAGCGTCTTTCCTATGCCGTCTTCATCGCAGCCCTGCTGGTGATGGTCGCCGCGGTCGCGATCCGGATGCGATCGGACGCGCCGAGGGATGCCGGCCTGGTGGCGCAGCTCGTAGCGCCCGGCCCGCTCTCGAGCGCCCACCAGTCCTTCGCCGGCCAATGCACGGCCTGCCACACGCCGGGCAAGGGCGTCGAAACCCGGACCTGTCTCACCTGCCATGCGGGCACGGATTTCGGGACGAAGCAGTCGACGCAGTTCCACGCGAAAGCGACGCAGTGCACCTCCTGCCACGTCGAACATGAGGGAGAGCGCGGCATCATCCGCATGGATCACGCCGCCTTGCTCGACATGGCAAAGTGGCGGCAGCCTTCGGCGGGCATGTCGACAAACACTCGAAGCCTGACCCCCGAGACCGCGCTCAATTGCGCGAGCTGCCATGCGTTCCGCGATCCGCACCAGGGCCTGTTCGGCACCGACTGCGCGAGCTGTCACAAGACCGACAGCTGGAAGATCGCCAATTACCGCCATCCATCGGTCAATTCGACGCAGTGCGCCGAGTGCCACAAGGCGCCGCCCAGTCACTTCATGGAGCATTTCAGCATGGTCTCGCAGCGCGCAGCCGGATCGAAAGCGCGCGTCGACCAATGCTATGCCTGTCACGCCACCGACAGCTTCAACAATATCCGCAAGCGAGGCTGGTATGATCACCATTGAGGCCGACTGGCTGAGCGCCTTCTTCCGGCTTGCGGTGATCGGCCTGGAACTGGCGGGCACGCTGACCATCCTGGTCGGCGCGGGGCTCGCAACCTTTCTGTTTGCGCGGCGGGCGAGGGCGGGCGACCGAACCGAGGCCTATAGCGCGTTCCGATCGGCGCTCGGCCGCAGCATCCTGCTCGGCCTGGAATTTCTGGTCGCCGGCGACATCGTCAAGTCGCTGGTGATCAACCCGACGCTCGACGATCTCATCGTGCTGGCCGGGCTTGTGCTGGTGCGGACCTTCCTGAGCATCTCGCTCGGGGTCGAGATCAACGGCCACTGGCCCTGGGAGGAAACCCGGATGGCGCGGGAGAAGGCGCGTGCGGCGTCGGATGGGTCGCCGGCTACGGCTGAGGCCGCCGGATGCGGCACAGCGCTCAAGCGATAGCAGATGGAAGGCGCATCATGATCGAGAGACGCGAATTGCTGATGGCGGGCGCCGGCCTTGCCGCCGCCGGAACGCTGGCTGCGCCGGCGGCGGCGCAGCAGCATCGAATGGAAGGGATGGCGATGTCGATGACGGACTGCATCGACGATTGCGTGGCTTCGCACCGCATGTGCCTGGAAACCGCCGCTTGGCTGACGAAGCAAGGCGGCGCGTCAGCTACGGCGTCGCTGATCGCCATGCTGAACGACTGTGCGGAACTGTGCCAGGCGACTGCCAACTCGATGCTGCGGGAATCTGCCCTGCACCGCATCGTCTGCCGCGCCTGCGCCGACGCTTGCGAGCGCTGCGCCGAGGAATGCGGACGCCATAGCGCGGACCAGCGGATCGCGCGTTGCTCGGCCACCTGCAAGAAATGCGCGGCGAGCTGCCGAACGATGGCGGACATGTCGAGCTGAGCGGCGCGCTTCGCACGTGCCCCACATGGTCACGTTCAGGCCAGAGCCCCCGGTCACAGCTTGTGTGTCCGACAACTACGCCAGGACAGCGATCATGGCACGTGGCACAAAGTCCGAGTATCCGGCAACGGCGGAAATCATCGCACCCGCCATCGCCGGAGCCTTCCGTGCCGCCACCCGATAGTCGGGTAATGCCGAGCACCATCTTTACGATTGCGTGAACGCTCCACGGTCGATCTGTATTGGAGAAGTCAGTGTCAACCGCCGAATTTGTCAACCGGCTACCCGAATTGCTCCGCCCCAATCCAGCAAGGGTAGTGATCAGACCCTATATGCCGTCGACGGAAACCTATAAATATGCGGTACCGGATCAGCCACGTGCGCAGCGCATCGCCGACCGCGTCCTGGCGCTCGACCCAGCATCGCTCCACGATGAGTTGCAACGCATTCTTGATGATTTCTCGGGAAGGCATCGTGAGGTTCCGTCCCTGTTTTTGCGGCGGTTCCACGAGGTTGATGGCATCATCGTCTGTGATTGCGAGGTCACCCATGAACAGGCGCTCTTGATCGGTGCCCATTTTTGCAACGAATATTCCTATGAGGCAGCAGCGCTTTTCAATCCGAGCATCGTCCTGCATCCTGACCAGTCTGCTGTACCTGAAAACTCTCTCCGATTCATTCTTTCCCTGCGAGGCGTGGGCGAGGGGCATATCTCCTCCGTCACCTTTCGCACCGGGTTTTGCGCCGCGGACGGAACCATAGCAATCAATCCTCCGAGCCCCATGCCGCTCGTGCTGGAGACTGAAAACATCTCCGGCGAGGACGGGCCGGACGCGGGCATTCGGATCAAGTGCGATGGCAGCCACGATCTCTCGGAGATCGTGATCTTTCCGACAACCCCCAGCCAGCGTGGTGGCATCGAAGACCTTCGCTTGGTCCGCTTCCTGGACGACGATGGCCGAGCCACCTATTTCGGTACATATACGGCATTTAGCGGCCAGTCCGTCCGGCAGGAGTTGTTGTCCACGCCGGACTTCCGGACATTCGAACTCAGACCGCTGCGTGGGGATGCCACCGGTAGCAAGGGCATGGCGCTTTTCCCCCGACGCATTGCCGGGCACTTTGCCATGCTTGGGCGCGAGGATAACGAAAATATCTGGTTCCTGACGTCCGCGGACATTCACGACTGGAGTGGCGGAGCGAAAGCCATCGAACCTCGCTGGCCTTGGGAGTTTGTCCAGATCGGTAATTGCGGATCGCCGATCGAGATCGACGAAGGCTGGCTGGTCGTAACTCATGGAGTCGGCGCCGTTCGGAACTATTGCATCGGGGCGTGCCTGCTGGACCGTGACGATCCCTCGAAGCTGCTGGCGCGGACGAAGCTACCGCTTTTGCGGTCGGACATGGATGAGCGCGAAGGTTATGTGCCAAACGTAGCCTACAGCTGCGGCGCGATGGTACATAATCGGGTGCTGGTACTGCCTTATGCCATTGCTGACAGCTTCACCACTTTTGCCACTATTCCTCTCGAGCGTCTGCTGGCCGCCATGGATTAGTCACTGTTGCCGACCTGTCCTGCTCTCGAGTCCGAACCATAGTTACACATCGGCACAACAACGATGCCAGTGCGATAATTTATGGCCATCTCAGAGACGGACTTCGCACATTACGTATACAGCAAGGCGGAAGGTGACACCATTTCACGGGCAAGCTCCGGAAGGGGCGACAATCGACCGGGCATATGCTCGATCGAACGAGAAACCCAGACTTGAAGGAATGGATACTTGCGCAAGAAGACGGCAATGATCGCTTCGCTCGCAGCTCTCGGCTTCCTCGCCGTCAGTGCCGGACCGGTGCTGGCGGACGGGATGCCGCCGGGCATGCCCGATCTTGAGGAGACCCTCAAGGCCAGGCCGGCGCCTGCCCAGCCCGATCCTGCCCACATGCAGGGCATGGCTCACGGTAAGGAGCAGATGCACGGCCAGATGATGCAGGGCCATCGAATGGCGATGCGGGATTCGCAGGACCAGGACGGCGCCTCCGGCATGTCACACAGGTCGGACGGTGGTTGCTGACCCTGCCATCATTCCATCAGACGACAAGGTTGACGGACAAGATCATGGCCGCTTTCAACCGAAGCCTTGGTCCGCCGTTCCCACGGCGGGCCAATCGCTTTTCTGGCCGGTCTCAGGACGAGAAAACCAGGCCGGGTCACATTTTTGATCGATCCCGGATCATCATTTTACGCGCCTGCTCCAGCAGGCACACGGCCGATCGGATTTCGATTCGTAACTTACGTATACAGACAGCGTCTCGCTAGCAGCATTGAAGCTTCGGAATTGCCGGGATCGGAACGTCGATCGGGCAACAGGAAGAACACTCGGAGACCCTCAATGCGACAGACGACATTTCTCGCGGCGCCCGTCAGCCTCTTCGCGACGCTAACCTTCGCCGCCGGCACCGCTCTCGCCCAGTCGACGCCCGCGCCCGCGCAGGCTGCGCCGGCCCATGCCCACCAGCAGGGCATGGATCATGGCGGGCAGCAGATGCACGATCAGATGATGAAGGATCATCAGGCCGGCGCGCAGAAGCAGCAGGGGCAACCGGCCCAGCAGGATCAACAGGGCATGTCGGGGATGGCCGGCATGTCCGGCGGGTCGCCAGCATCGAACGGCTCGGGCATGGCCGGTAAGGCGAAGAGTGGCTGCTGCAAGATGCCGATGAAGAAGGCCAAGCCGGCCGCGAAGAAGAAGACCGCCAAGCCCATGGCCGACAAGCCGATGAGCGACATGTGAAGTTTCCAGCCCCGATAAAACACCCCCCGGGGCTGAGGGCCCGCCGCCGCCCCGCGGCGGGCCAGTTCTTTGACGATGCCCAGCGTCGCCCCGTGCTCCCAGCTTTCAAAGCCGGGACCGAGCAACTAACGTGAGAGAGGAAACAGTGATGCGAAAGCATCTTGGCGTCGGTGCTGCTGTTGGCTTTCTGCTCTTTGGCAGCACGCCGCTCCTCGCACAGGGTATCGGCCATAGCTTGTTCATGCGCGGCAAGATCGTCCGTACGGATGCGGGCGGCACAGTGGCCTGCCTGGGCAAAGCCGATGGCGCGCACATCGGGCAGATACTCGAAGTCTATCACGCAACGCCGCGCCACCGCCGCCTTGTCGGTCATGTCGAAGTCGACCAGATTTTCGACGACCATTATGCTCATTTCCGCGTGAGGGACGGGACGCTTCAGAAAGGCGATTGGGTGAGCCTAAAGCGCGTCCGGGCGTAACGCCAGAATTGGAATGCCAAGCGCCGCCCTCGCCAAAAGAAGACTCGGCCGAGTAACGCCTGTCTCGGCATAATTCCGATCAGGCGTGCGCGAATAGGTTCAGGAGTCGATGAATATTCATCGGCTCCGTTGGCGTGTCCGACCCTTAAAGCCCGCGACACCGATACCAGACTACCTTCTGCGGAACTTACTTATAGGCCGCCCGGGCAAAGAGACTACTCCGTCAGGCCATCGATAGAGATGGAGTCAGGTTATGTTCGAGAAGGCGATCGGGACCATTAACGCGGCGGCCTCCTTCCGACACCGCTATGATAATTTCATCGGAGGCCGCTGGAGCGCTCCTGCGAGCGGCGAGTATTTCGCCGACAAGAGCCCGATCAATGGCGCCCAGATCGCCGAGTTCGCGCTGTCGACGCCGGAAGATGTCGAGCGCGCGCTCGATGCGGCGCACGCCGCCAAGGATCAATGGGCAAGGATCGCGCCCGCCGAGCGCGCCAGGATTCTCAATCGCGTCGCCGACCGGCTCGAGGATAATCTGGAGCTGCTGGCGCTTGCCGAGACGATCGACAATGGCAAGCCGATCCGCGAGACCCGCGCTGCCGACGTGCCGCTTGCAATCGACCATTTCCGCTACTTCGCCGGCTGCATCCGGGCGGAGGAAGGCGGCATCTCGACGATCGATGCCGACACCATCGCCTATCATTTCCGCGAGCCGCTCGGCGTCGTCGGCCAGATCATCCCGTGGAACTTCCCGCTGCTGATGGCGGCGTGGAAGATCGCCCCGGCGCTGGCGGCGGGCAACTGCACCGTCATCAAGCCCGCATCCCAGACGCCGCTCACCTTGCTGATGTTCGCCGAGCTCACCGCCGACATCCTGCCGCCCGGCGTGCTCAATGTCGTCACCGGCCCGGGACGGACCGTCGGCCAGGCGATCGCCGCCAATCCGCGCATCGCCAAGGTCTCGTTCACCGGCGAGACCGTCACCGGCAAGCAGATCATGCACGCCGCGGCGGACCATCTGATCCCCCAGACGATGGAGCTTGGCGGCAAGTCGCCCAACATCTTCATGGCGGACGTGCTCGACGAGGACGATGCCTTCTTCGACAAGGCGCTCGAAGGCTTTACTTTGTTCGCCTTCAACAAGGGCGAGGTCTGTACCTGCCCGTCGCGCGCCCTGATCCATGAGTCGATCTTCGACCGCTTCATCGAGCGCGCCGTGGCGCGCGTCGCCGCGATCCGCCAGGGCGATCCGCTCGACCCGTCGGTCCAGGTCGGCGCGCAGGCGTCGGAGGACCAGCTCCACAAGATCCTGGGCTATATCGATATCGGCAAGGCCGAGGGCGCGCAGTGTCTGGTCGGTGGCGCCAGGGCGCTGCCGGGCGGTGCGCTCGACCAGGGCTATTTCGTACAGCCGACCGTGTTCGTGGGTCAGAACCACATGCGCATCTTCCAGGAGGAGATCTTCGGTCCCGTCCTGGCGGTCACCACCTTCAAGACGGTCGAGGAGGCGATCGCACTTGCCAACGACACCGCCTACGGTCTTGGCGCGGGCGTCTGGACCCGGAGCGGCAACACCGCCTACCGTCTGGGCCGCGCGATCGAGGCCGGGCGGGTCTGGACCAACTGCTATCACCAGTACCCCGCCCATGCCGCCTTCGGCGGATACAAGGCGTCGGGCTTCGGGCGTGAAAATCACCGGATGATGCTCGACCATTATCAGCAGACCAAGAACCTGCTCGTCTCCTATGACGAGCACGCGCTCGGCCTGTTCTGACCCCTCGCTCAAAAGGAGAAACGGACATGGCGAAAACCATGAAGGCGGCGGTCGTCCGCGAATTCGGCAAGCCCCTGGTCATCGAGGACGCGCCGATCCCGACGGTCGGCCCCGGGCAGATCCTGGTCAAGATTGCGGCAACCGGCGTGTGCCATACCGACCTGCACGCGGCAGAAGGGGACTGGCCGGTCAAACCCAACCCGCCCTTCATTCCTGGCCATGAAGGCGTCGGGCATGTCGCCGCCGTCGGTGCGGGCGTCACCCATGTGAAGGAAGGCGACCGGGTCGGTGTGCCCTGGCTCTACACCGCCTGCGGGCATTGCGTGCATTGCCTGGGTGGCTGGGAGACGCTTTGCCACGAACAGCAGAACACCGGCTATTCGGTCAATGGCAGCTTTGCCGAATATGTCCTCGCCGATCCCAACTATGTTGGTCACCTTCCCGACAATGTCGACTTCCTCGACATTGCGCCGATCCTCTGCGCGGGCGTCACCGTCTACAAGGGATTGAAGGCCACCGAGGCCCGACCCGGCGAGTGGGTGGTCGTCTCAGGGATCGGCGGGCTCGGCCACATGGCGGTGCAATATGCCCGTGCCATGGGTCTCAATGTGGCCGCGGTCGACATCGACGATAGCAAGCTCGACCTCGCTACACGCCTTGGCGCCACACTGACGGTCAACGCGCACAGCGAGGACCCTTCGGCAGCGCTCAAGAAGGCGATAGGCGGCGCGCACGGAGCGCTCGTCACCGCCGTTTCGCCCAAGGCGTTCCAGCAGGCGCTCGGCATGGTCCGGCGCGGCGGCACGGTCGCGCTCAATGGTCTGCCGCCGGGCGACTTCCCGCTGTCGATCTTCGACACCGTGCTGAACGGCATTACCGTGCGAGGCTCGATCGTCGGCACGCGGCTCGATCTGCTCGAGGCACTGGCGTTCGCCGGCGACGGCAAGGTCAAGGCCACGGTCCATGCAGACAAGCTGGAGAACATCAACGACGTCTTCTCCCGCATGCACCATGGCGACATCGAGGGCCGGATCGTCCTCGACCTCGCCTGAACCCGACTTCGCGAAAGTACAGTTCATGTCTCCCTTACATATCCGGCCGATCGCACGGCGCCGTTTCGTCCAGGGGCTGGCGATCGGCGGCGCGGTTGCCGGCTTCGCCCCGGCGCTTCTCGCGCGATCCGCCCCAGTCTCGCCCGCCGAGCTTAGCGGGACCGAGTTCGACCTCGAGATCGCCGAGCTGCCAGTCAACTTCACCGGCAAACGCCGTATCGCGACCGCCGTGAACGGCAGCGTGCCCGCGCCGGTCCTGCGCCTGCGCGAAGGCGACACGGTCACGCTCCGTGTGCGCAACGGCCTCAAGGAGATGTCGAGCATCCATTGGCACGGCATCATCGTGCCGGCGGAGATGGACGGCGTGCCCGGCATCAGCTTTGCCGGCATCGCGCCGGGCGAGACCTTCACCTATCGCTTCGAGGTCCGCCAGAGCGGAACCTACTGGTATCACGCTCACACGCTCGCCGAGCAGACGGGACTCTATGGAGCGATCATCGTGGAGCCGAAACAGGCGCCGGCGGCGCGGGCGCCCGATCGCGACTATTGCATCGTGCTCAGCGACTGGTCGGACGAGCCGCCGCTGCAGATCTTCCTCAATCTCAAGAAGCAGAGCAGCTACTATAATTTTGCGCAGCCGACCGCCGGCGATTTCCTCAAGGATGTCGGCACCATGGGCTTGGGCAAGGCGCTCGAGCGGCGGCGGATGTGGAACAGCTCGCGGATGAACCCGACCGACTACAGCGATGTCTCTGCCGCGACCTACACCTATCTGATGAACGGCGCGCCGCCCGCCGGCAACTGGACCGGTATCGCCGCGCCCGGCGAGCGCGTGCGCCTGCGCTTCGTCGGCGCGGGGACGGCGACGTTCTTCGACGTGCGGATCCCCGGGGTCGAGCTGACGGTCGTATCGACCGACGGGCAGCCGGTCGAGCCGGTCACGGTCGAGGAATTCCGGATCGGCCCGGGCGAGACCTACGACGTCGAGTTCACCATGCCCGAGGGCGGCGCCCGCACCATCTTCGCGCAGGCGATCGATCGGAGCGGCTATGCGCGTGGCACGATCGCACCGGCCCCGGGCATGGCGGCAGCCGTGCCGCCGCTCGATGCCCGGACCTGGCTCGAGCCGGTCGACATGATGGGCGCGATGGCGACGATGGGCGCAATGGGAGGCGACGCGCATGCCGGGCACGGCATGACCGAGATGCCGGCCAGGGCACGGCACGCCCGCACCGAATATGGCGCCAATACCGACATGCGCGTCGACTATCCGCGCACCAATCTCGACGATCCCGGCGCCGGGCTGCGCGGGCGCGGCTGGCGCGTGCTGACGCTGGCCGATCTGCGCACGCCGGGCGGCGATCCCGACCCGCGCGAGCCCGAGCGCGACATCGAGCTGCATCTGACGGGCAATATGGAACGGTTCATCTGGTCGCTCGACGGCATCAAGCTCAACGATTCCCGGCCGCTGCATTTCAAGCCGAACGAGCGGCTGCGCGTCACCTTCGTCAACGACACGATGATGGCGCATCCGATGCATCTGCACGGCATGTGGAGCGATGTCGAAGGCCCGGACGGCGCCTTCCAGGTCCGCAAGCATACGGTCGTGGTCCAGCCCGCCCAGCGGGTGAGCTTCCGCGTCACCGCCGACGCCATGGGCCGATGGGCCTTCCACTGCCATCTGCTCTATCACATGGCGGCCGGCATGTTCCGGGAGGTGGTGGTCGCATGATCCGGATTATCCCCTCGCGCGGCATTGCTCTTGGCGTTGCCCTCTTCCTGGCGCCGGCGATCACGGCTCCCGCCCTCGCGCAGGATGCCTTGCCCCCGTCGCCCGCCGCCACCCCTGCCCAAACGGCCACTCCCGATCCAAACTCACCTTCCGCGCAAGGCTCTCAGGAGCATGCGGGCATGGACATGCCGGGCATGGATATGACCGACACGAAGGCGTCCGGTAACGGCGCCACGATGGACATGGGCTCGATGCAGGGTGGCAAGGCCCCGCCGGACGCGCGCAACTCGGACGATTATGCCGACGGCTATCGCAACTCGACGCTGCCGGGCTATGAGATGGCCGACAAGCTCTCGATCCCCAAGATACTTGTGGATGAGCTCGAGTTCACCAGCGGCAACGAGGGTCAGGGCGTGGGCTGGACCGTGCTCGTCACCAAGGGTCAGGACAATGACAAGCTCTGGCTGCGCAGCCAGGGGCTCAAGAACTCCCGCGACCAACGTCTCGATCCGGAGAGCAGCGTCGAGGCGCTGTGGTGGCACAGCAAGAACCCGTTCTGGGGCACGCTGCTCGGGGTCAGGCAGGATCTCGGCAAGGGTGCGACCACCTGGCTCGCCGCCGGCGTCGAGGGACTGGCGCCCTATTGGTTCGACGTCCAGCTCACCGGCTATGTAGGAACCGATGGGCGTCTCGCGGCGCGCGCCAAGGCCTCCTATGAGGTCCTGTTCACCAATCGGTTGATCCTTACGCCGCAGGTGGAAACCAATATCTATTCGAAGCGGTCGAGCGATCGGCAGCTCGGCAGCGGCTTCAGCAATGTCGAGCTGAGCGGACGGTTGCGCTACGAGGTGTCGCGCAAGTTCGCGCCCTATATCGGCTTCGTCTGGGAGCGCGCATTTGACGGCACGGCCGATTTCCGTCGCCTGCGCAGGGAAGGGCCTTCCGAACACAGGCTGGTGATCGGCTTGCGCGCCTGGTGGTGATCCGCGGATGGCCACTCGAGGGATCGACCGCGAACGCGCCGCGTGACAAGGCTGGATCGCAAGCCAACGGTCGCTGGCCGGCCTCCTTTTTCGTCTTGTTGCTCGCGGCGGCTGCGGCGTCGGCGGGACAGACGGCCATTCTCGCCTTCCTTCCGGCACTGGTCGACCCGGCTCGTGGCGCGCTATCGTCAAGCGCTCATGATTTTCACGTCGCGAGCCTGACCGCGGTCCATCCCCTGGCAGCCTTGCTGGCGGCGCCGCTCTGGGGCTGGATCGCGGACCGGGTCGACTATCGGGCGATGTTGCGCGCAGCGCTGGTCATCCTCGCGCTGGTGACCGCGCCGATCGGCCTCGTCGGGTTGCCTGAGCTTTATGCATTGCGTCTGGTGGCGGGGATGGCGTCGGCCGCCATCATACCGTTGGGCTTGCTCTGCGCGAGCTTTGCCGCAAGCGGGCGCGCGGACCAGGCGCGCCGCTTCACCTGGCTGACCGCCTTCGTGTTTCTGGGCGATCTCGCCGGTCCGCTGGTGGCGGAGGTCTCGGCCGCGATCCTGCCCCGCGCTCCCCTCATGATCCTCGCTCTCGGCATCGGTGCCGTCGGGGCGGCGCTTTGCGCCGTGCGTCTGCCGCGCTGGTGTGCACCTTGCATCGATGGCGGAGACCTGCCCGCGCCGACGCTCGGCGCGACGCTGATCCTGCTTTTCGTCACGATCGTCGCGGGCGGCGGGCTGGCGGCGATGCATGTCAATCTCCTGGTGACGCGGAGCGTCATTTCGCTGAGCCGCGAAGAGATCGCCTGGATGCTCAGTCTCTGCGGATTGGGCATGCTGGCAGCACAGATCTTCCATGCGAGGCTCGATTGGCTGGTGACCATGCCGAGGCGGCTTGCGGGGCTGACGCTCGGCCTGCTGGCTGCGGCGCTTTTCCTGTTCCCTGTCGCCGCGAGCATGGCCGAACTCAGTGGGATCATCGTTGCTGCCGGCTGGAGCTCGGCAACCCTTCGATTGGTCACCAGCTTCTGGATCAGCGGCGGCGGGGCCCCTTCAGGCGTGAAGCTCGGTTTCCAGCATTCCGCCGCCAGCATCGGGCAGGCGCTCGCGCCGCTGGCGATAGCCATCGTCGCTCCCGGGGCGCAGCCGCTCGTTCTGTGGGGGATTGGTGGTCTATCGCTAGCGCTGCTTGTGTCCCTGCCGCTAGCCTGGAGGCCGCCCGCCATCGTAAAATCATCTGCGTGATGAGGGGAGGGGCGCATTGATGCGTATAGAAAAGAAGGGGCCTCTGCCCCATGCTTATCGTTCTTCCGGGAGTCATTTCATGAAGACCCGCCTATTCGTCGCCTTGCTGTTCCTCGCCATGCCCGGCGTAGCGCTTGCGGCCAGTGATATCGTCGTCCACCGGGATCCGGGATGTGGATGTTGCGAGAAGTGGGCGCAGGCCGTGCGCGCGAAGCTGGGACGCAAGGTCGTCATGCGTGACGATGCGTCGCGCAGCGAGCTTCAGCGCAAGGCCGGCATGCCCCGGACGCTGGCATCTTGCCACAGCGCGATCGTCGATGGCTATATGATCGAGGGCCATGTCCCGATATCCGACGTCAAGCGCTTGCTGGCGACCCGTCCTGCGGGCGTCAAAGGCATTGCGGTTGCGGGGATGCCGATCGGTTCGGAGGGCATGGAAGTGGCAGGCGCTGCCCGCCAACCCTATACGGTGGTGGCCTTCGGCAGCGCCGGTCAGCGAATTTTCGCCCGCCATTGATATCGCGCGGTTTGCAGCATCCTGCAGAATTGCCCGGTGGTAGAGGACCCCGCTGTCGAGTGTAGAACCTTGTGTCAAGCGAGCTGATGGCGTCCCTACCCCTACCTACACTGAAAAAGCAACGATTTGTCTTGTAAGTTGTTCGCGGTCGTCTCCCTGATTTGCCTGAATTTGGCCCAAAATGTGGAACGATTGTGGGACCGTTTGCCCACCGAAAGTGTGAGAACGGCCCCAACATTCCCGATCAGGGCCCCGAACCGATGGCACTCACAGCATTGAAGGTGAAAAACGCGAAGCCCGGTCGCCATGTCGATAGCCGGGGCTTTGCCTGATTGCACTTTGCGTTCGCTTGCATTACATCGTCATGCAGAAAGGAAATCGACATGGCCGCAAACGCTCTTGTGCAGACCCGGATCGACGGAGCGGTGAAGGAGGAAGCCGCGACCGTGCTGGCTGCTATGGGGCTGACCGTCTCCGATGCCGTGCGCCTGATGCTGACCCGCGTTGCCCGCGACAAGGCCTTGCCGTTTGAACCGCTGGTGCCCAATGCCGAGACGATCGAGGCCATGAAGGAAGCGCGCGAGGGAAAGGGCAAGCGGTTCGCCACGGTGGTCGACCTGATGGCCGACCTCAATGCGGACGATTGAACGCTTCGGGCGGTTCAAGCGCGACTACAAGCGGGAGAAGAAGGGGCAGCACGCCAAGACGCTGGACGCTGACCTGATCCCGATCATCGAGGCGCTGGCATCCGACGAGCCGCTTGAACCGCGCCACCGCGACCATGCGCTGACCGGCGACTGGCGCGACCATCGCGATTGCCACATAAAGCCCGACCTCGTGCTGATTTACCGCAAGCCCGATGACGACACCTTGCAGCTTGTGCGCTTGGGATCGCACGCGGAATTGGGTTGGTGACGCCCGCGCATGGCGAGCTTATACGTTTGTCGGGTATGTCAGCCAGAGGCACGATTACGGGTTAGGTGTGATCAGCGAGCATCCGATGCCAACAAGCTTTTGCAGAAGACATCAATCGCAGAGATGCATTCGGCAGGCGCTGCTTGAAACAAAAATGAGGGCCATAAATCACTTTCACCCTCAAATTCTGACAAATTTGCCGTTAGTTCACGACTGGTGAGCGAGAAATGAGCCGATCGCGTTGGGCTTGAAGAGCCGACCGCTCGCTCCACCGTCGTGACCCCTACGTTGATGACCGGCGGATGCTGGCCCGGTAGACGATGCTGCCGAGAGCGACGACGACGCCCATGATGGCAAAAGATTCCATGCTCGAATGGCTCAAAAGCCAGATCGTGAGAAGGAAGGCGGAGTGCCGGCGCTGGGCCGAGCACCACACCCATCCCGAGCGCGGCGATATCACCGTGGCCTAGGCGCTGGAGATGGAGCGGCCTGTCCTGCAGCCGATCCTGGCGCCCTTCGATGGCTTCCATGAGAGCGAGCATGCCGTCACCGGCACCTGCCTCATCAGCTTCGACCGCAACCGCTACTCGGTCATGTCCAGGGCGGCGCGGCGCACGGTGCAGGTGCGCGCCTATGCGGGCCGGATCGTCATCCGCTGCGGCGAAGAGATCGTCGGGGAACATGAGCGTCACTTCGGGCGGAACCGCACCATTTACGATCCCTGGCATTATCTGCCGGTTCTGGCCCACAAGCCCGGTGCCCTGCGCAACGGCGCGCCGTTCCAGGACTGGGAGTTGCCGCCATCCCTCCATCGCCTGCGACGCAGGCTGGGGCACGGGGATGAGGCGGATCGCAGGTTCGTGCGGGTGCTCTCGGCCGTGCTCACCGATGGCTGGAGCAGGTCGAGGCGGCGGTGCGCGAAGCGCTGGCGAGCGGAACGGTCAGCGACGACCTGATCCTCAACATCCTCTCCCGTCGCCGCGAGCCGGCGACGCCCCATAGCATCGTCACTTCGGAAGACCGGATGCTGAGTCACCCGCCGATCGCCGACTGTGCCAGCTATGACCGACTGCGAGGCTATGATGCAGCGGCATGAGATGATCGACACAATGCGCGGCCTGGGCCTCAAGGGCATGGTGGCCGCGTTCGACGAGGCCGTCACCACCGGCCTCCAGCGCCAGCGCACCACCATGGAGATCCTGACCGATCTGCTCCGCGCGGAAGCCACCCATCGCGACGCCGCCTCGATCCGATATCGCATGACGGCCGCGCGGCTGCCGGTGGTGAAGGACCTGGAGCGGTTCAGCTTCGAAGGGACGCCGATCAACGAGGGACTGATCCGCTCCCTGCATGATGGCTCCTTCCTACCGGCGCGTCGCAACATCGTGCTCGTCGGCGGCACGGGCACCGGCAAGACCCACCTCGCCATCGCGATTACCGCCAACGTCGTGCGCAAAGGGGCTCGGGCACGATACTTCAACACCGTCGATCTGGTGACACGCCTCGAAGAGGAGGCCCGGATCGGCAAGGGCGGGACCCTGGCGGGACAGCTCTCACGGCTCGACCTGGTGGTGCTCGATGAGTTGGGATATCTGCCGTTCGCGCGCTCTGGTGGCCAGCTCCTGTTCCACCTGATCAGCAAGCTCTACGAACGCACCAGCGTCGTTATCACGACCAACCTCGCCTTCGGCGAATGGCCTACCGTGTTCGGGGATCCCAAAATGACCACGGCTCTGCTCGACCGCGTCACTCATCACTGCGATATCGTCGAGACCGGCAACGACAGCTGGCGCTTCAAAAACCGCAGTTAGCCGCCACTCTCACCCCAGCTTCAAAACGAACTTGCGCTGTGTACGCCTCCGGCCGGGCTACGCCCGACCTCCGCCGCACACAGCGCAGGGCATCAACCCTCCGCTCAATCTCGAAAAGGGGGTCCCCCTTCAACGCCTATACGGGGTCCCGTTTGCGCGCCGTTTGACAAAGTGAATGGCAGACTGCCGATCACCCCGGCATTGCTGCTGACCGCGAATTATACCTACACCGATTCCGTCCGGAAGGGTGGCGGCGAGCCCGCTTTCGACGGCAGTTCGCTTGACGGAACGCCGCTCGACAAGACGCCCAGGCACATGGCCAACGTTCGCCTGGACTGGCAAGCGACCGAGCAGATCGCGGCCTATGTGCTCGGCTACTACTCGGGCAAGCAGACTTTCAGCGGGTTCCGCAACGGCGCGCTCAACACCCGCACCCGTGAAGGGAGCACGACCTTCGATGTCGGCATCAATTTCACGATCAATGAGAATTTCGCGCTGAGGGCGGCGGTGCTCAACGTCACCGACAAGATCGTGCCGGTCGATGACCGCGGCCGGTTTGATGGTCTCGACGGCAACTGGATGCTCGATGAAGGGCGCCGCTTTTGGGGCACGGCAACGATCAGCTTCTGATCGATCAGGCCGGCCTTCTGCCTTCGCGTTCGAATATTCGCTGAATGCAGAGAGTCGGCCCCTTTTCATCCATGGATCCCGATTCAAGAAACGTTTCTAAAGTCAGAATTCAGTGATCAGTGGATTCGATCTCCGTAAGGAGCGGGGTGGGAGCACATAACCCTGACCGGCGAAGAATATCGCTGGCCAAAATTCTTAGCGTAGGATTTGGTCCCCTCCTGGAAACGCACCATGATCGCCATGTGCGGCATCGAGCGCGTCAGTCGCATTTGCGCCCGATGCCAACTGTCATGGATCCGTCCAAGCTGGTGACGGGGCGCGAAACGGCGCGGCAGTTTTTGCCCTTGCGGGGACGCCGGAGGGCTTTGCGCTCAGAGGCTGTCATGCACACCTGTTCATACAGCCATTATCGGCAAAAGCTTGCCCATCGACGCGCACGCGGCGCCGGTAACGGGATTGGTACCGAGACTTTTCCTCCGGCGATAGCGACTGGAATGAACAGTCCCGTGAGCCGGGCGGCATCTGAGCAATCGCGGGCGAGGATAGAGCAGCCATCGACCCGGCTGCCAGACCTGCGAACAGAAGTTTGGTGCGCATGGACAAAAGGTTCACCGAAACTCGCATCCAAGTGTGGCGTTTGTCGACAGAACGTGGCTAGCCCACGAGCAAGGGTTGGCTGGGACTGCGCGGCATCGGACTCCTCGATCGATCACTGTGCAATTTGCGCCTCGCTGTCGTCAGACCGGGGTCTGAGCCAAAGACTGGCGACAAACCAGGCGAGCGCTACCGCCCCGGCAGAAAAGACGATATCTCCAGGAACCCTCAGCCACACCAGCAGATCGACCACCGGTTGCTGCATGAACTCGGCCGAGCGAGCGTACCAGTAGCCCTTGTCAATCGCGGCGGTCAGCTGAAGCGTACCAAGTGGCAGCAAGGTCAGGAGCGCCATCAACGCAAGGCCGATGTTGAAGCACCAAAAGCTCGTCTTCAGCACGCCTTCGTTCCAGATCAGGTTCGGCAACATGCCACGCAGGCAGAACAGGACGAGCCCGACGCCCAACATGCCGTATACGCCGAACAATGCGGTGTGTCCGTGCAGCGGCGTCAGATTGAGACCCTGCATGTAATAGAGCGACAGCGGCGGATTGATGAGGAAGCCGAACAGGCCTGCTCCGACGAGATTCCAGAAGGATACCGCCAGGAAGAACATGACGGGCCATTTATAACGCTGCATCCAGGGTGTCGCGCTGCTCAGCTTCCAGTGTTCATAAGCTTCGAAGCCAATATAGGCGAGCGGCACGACCTCGAGCGCTGAGAAGCTCGCGCCAAGCGCCAGCACCGCGATCGAGGTTCCCGCGAAGTAGAGATGGTGCAACGTTCCCAGCACTCCGCCTGCCATGAAGATGATCGTGGCAAACAAGACGGCGACCGTGGCGGTGGGTGTCGGAATGAGGCCGAGGCGCGTGAAGAGGAAGGCGATGACCGCGGTGGCGAACACCTCGAAAAAGCCTTCGACCCACAGATGGACCACCCACCAACGCCAATATTCAATCATGGAGAGCGCTGTATGCTCATTCCAGAACAGCCCGGCACCGTAGAAGAGTCCGATGGCTACGGCGGATAGGAAAAACAGCATCGTGATGTGGCGGGATTCGGACTTCTCTTTGAGCGCAGGCCAGAGCGCCCGGCCGACGAGCACAAGCCAGAGCATCAGGCCGATGAAGAGAAACCACTGCCAGAAGCGCCCCATATCGACATATTCCCAGCCCTGGTGTCCGAACCAGAAGTTCCTCTCCAGTCCCAGTTTCTGCATCACCGCGAGCCATTGCCCGGCAAAGGAGCCCACGACGATAATCAGGAGGCAGGCCCAGAGGATGTTGGCACCCAGAGCCTGGAACCTCGGTTCATGGCCCGAGATCGCAGGAGCTATGTAGAGGCCCGTTCCCAGCCAGGCTGTCGCGATCCACAGCACGGCAAGCTGCGTGTGCCAGGTGCGGGTGATCGAATAAGGCAGGATCTCGGCCGCTTCATAGCCATAAACCAGCTGCCCCTCGACCTGATAGTGGGCCGTCATTGCACCCAGCATGATCTGCGCGAGAAACAGTGCGAGAACGACCCAGAAATATTTGGCTGTCGCCCGCATCGAAGGCGTCACCGCGATCTCGCGCAGCGGATCTTTCGCGGGGAGGTCGTGCTCCTTCTCCCTTCGTCCGTGCGTCACCGCATGGTGCCAACCCAACAGCGCGATGCCGGCAAGCAGGAAGGTGACGCTGAAGGCCGACCAGATGAATGTACTTGATGGTGGGCGATTCCCGACCAGCGGCTCGCTCGGCCAGTTGTTCGTATACGTTGTCGTCCGCCCTTGTCGTTCCGTTGTGGCCGCCCAGGCCGTCCACCAGAAGAAGGAGGTCATGGCGGCTCGGTGCCCTGCGTCGGGGACCGTATCGTTCTTCATGGCATAGTTTTCGCGCAGCTCGGCCGTGGCGGGGTCGTTGCCGAACAGATTGACGTAGTGCTTTGCCACCCGCTCGATTGCCACCGCGCGATCGTTGCTGATCGTGATGGTATCCGTGCTCGCTTCAAACGTGTTTCGGCGCATTTCCGTTTGCAGCCGCCGCTGGAGGAGCGCCTTGTGTTCCTCGTTTAAACTCTCAAAGGCGCCGCCCAGATCCCGCTGTGCCCAGAGATCGAGAAGTGCCAGTGATTCCCGGTGCAACCAGTCGGCTGACCAATCGGGCGCTACGTAGCCGCCGTGTCCCCAGATCGAGCCCAGTTGCATGCCGCCCATAGATTGCCAGACCTGGCGGCCACGCTGCATCTCGGCACGGGTGAAGACGGTTTCGCCGTTTGCGGTCACGACCTTGGCGGGAAGCGGCGGCGCCTGAATGCTGATGTCGCGGCCAACCAGAAGCAGGACGGCAAAAGAGACTGCCAGCAATGATAGAAGCCAAATCCAGAGCTGACGTGTTCGATCCATGGTTCTCCCCTATGGGCTACGAGGCGGTACAGCAAAGCGACTAGCGCGCTGCGCGCCGTGCCATCATGCCGCCCGTGATCAATTCTTCCTGGGGGCAGGCTGATCCGATTGAACGACCGGACCGCCTTCCGCTTCCCACCGGTCGACACAGTCGCAATCGTCATAGGCATCGACCGCCAAGGTCTCGGCGCCGGCTTTTGCCTGTGATCCTTCTACAGGCGGAAAGAGGATCGTCAGAAGCAGCACAGAGTTTTCCGCGCCCTTGACCGAGTGCGGCGCGCCTCCTTCGAGATAGACCCACTGGTTACGCCGCAGTTCGATCGAGCTTGCGCTGAGCTCGACTTTCACATGGCCCTCGAGGCAATGCAGCATGATGCTGCCCGGCACCTGATGCTGGCGCATTTCGGTGCCGCTCGGGATCACCAGCCGGATGGTTTCGAAATGGTCCGCCTTCACGATCGCTGTGGAATGTTCTTCATGTGTCGTCACGTTCTCGGGCAAGAGATCGACGACTTCTCCGGGCGCTGCGTGGTGAAGGGCCATATCGTTCAATTCCTTTCCGTGTTCGTGGTTTTATGATTGGAGCAAGACGGGCAAGCGGACTGCCGCGTGCGGTCCGGCTTGGAGCGTCCAGCGCGCAATACCTTTACCCATCGCGCGCCGATTTGGAGTCCTGCGGCGATCCATGACCGCGACGCGCGGCGACGACCGTCAAAGGGAGCGGGATCGACCGGTTCACCACATTCTGGACAGAACATGTCACGTTCCTCCTTTTCGGCTTCGATGCGCCAAGACGTCAATCATCCATCTGGCGCCGCAGGGGTTTCGAACCGATCGGCCGCGTTACGCTCGAAGAGCGACGCGAGATCTCGCCGCTTCGTCAGCAGGTCGGCAAGCGTATAGCGGTCAAGTACCGCCAGGAACGCGCCGAGCGCCTCCTTCAGCACGCCCGTCAGCCCACATGCAGGCGCGACCACGCATCCGCCGCAGTCAACGAGATCGAAGCCGTCCTCGGTCTGGCGTATGAGTGCGCCGATGTTGATCTCTTCGGGCGGCCGCCCCAGGCGGATGCCGCCCGACCGTCCACGCACACTCTCCACATCACCACTGCGTGCGAGTTGGTTCACCACCTTCATCAAGTGATTCTGCGAGATTCCGTAGGCCTGCGCGACCTCACCGATCGAGCACAGGCGGTCAGGCCGCGCGCCCAGATAGAGCAGCACGCGCATCGAATAGTCGGTGAACAGGGTCAGTTTCATGGGGCGTTCCCACTCTCTTCCTCAGCTCGTCGCATTAAGATGTATTCATCTTGCATGTTTTCAGGGAAAAGTATAGATGCATTCCGGATACATGATTGGAGTCGGGCGAATGACCGAGCTGGAACTGAAGGATGAGGCGCTCAAGCAGCTTGTCGACGCCTTCTACGCGCGCGTTCGCGCAGATGCCGACCTGGGGCCGATTTTCAACGACGCGATCGATGACTGGCCGGAACATCTCGAAAAGCTGGCGGCGTTCTGGTCATCCGTCATGCTCGCCAGTGGCCGATACAAGGGCCAGCCCGTGCCAGCGCACCTGAAGCACAGGTCGAGGATAACGCCAGCGCTTTTCGACCGCTGGCTCGCGCTGTGGGACTGTACGACAAACGAGATGATGGCGCCCGACGCAGCTGCGGCTCTGCAGGCGAAAGCGAAGCGGATTGCCGAGAGCCTGCAGCTTGCCATGTTTTTTCGGCTCGATCGGCCAAGCGTCGCTGACGGCGAGGCCGGGTCCATTCATTGCGAACGGCGAGTACCCACCCATGCCTGACATTCTACCCTATCGTTCGACGCCGGTGTTCGATCAGGACACGCTCCCGGCCGCCCTGCGGGCACGCCATGATACCAAGGCGGGTGTCTGGGGTTTGATCCGCGTTCTGGAGGGTGAGCTTCGGCTGACCTATCTCGATCCACCGTCGGAGGTTGTCCTGACGCCCGAACGGCCCGGATTGATCTTGCCGCAGCAGCCGCACTTCGTGACGCCCATCGGCGCCATGAAAATGCGGGTCGATTTCTATGATCAGCCGCCCGGCGCCTGATCGCCGGGAAACTCGAATCCCTTCCAACAAGGAGAAGTTTATGTCGCAGCCCCTCAGCGATCAGACCATCGCGCTCGTCAAGGCGACGGTCCCCGCGCTCGAAGCGCATGGTCTGGATATCGTGCATGAAATGTATTCCAGGATGTTCCAGAACCCGGACATTCGCGATCTTTTCAACCAGTCGCATCATGGTGACGCCGGTTCGCAGCCGCGCGCGCTCACCGGCGCCATTCTCGCCTATGCCAGCAATATCGACAATCTCGGCGCGCTGGCTCCCGCGGTCGAGCGCATCGCGCAAAAGCATGTCGGTCTCCAGATACTGCCGGAGCACTATCCGCACGTCGCCGAAGCACTGCTCGGTGCGATCAAGGCGGTGCTGGGCGATGCGGCGACCGACGAAATCCTCGGGGCCTGGGGGGAAGCTTACTGGTTTCTCGCCAATATCCTGATCGCGCGGGAACAGCGCGTCTACACCGAACAGAAGGACGCGGCCGGCGGCTGGAACGGCTGGCGCGATTTCCGCGTCGAAGACGTTGTGCGCGAAAGCAGCGTCATCAATTCCTTTGTCCTTCGCCCCGTCGACGGCGGCCCCGTCATGCGCCACAAGCCGGGCCAGTATCTTACCTTCTGGCTCGAAATTCCCGGACATCCGCCGGTCAAGCGCAACTACTCGATTTCGGCCGCCGCCAATGGCGAAACCTATCGCATTTCGGTCAAGCGCGAGCCGCAAGGGCTCGCGTCGGGCTGGTTGCACGACGAGGCGAAACCCGGGACGATCCTGAAGGTGGCCGCGCCTGCTGGCGAATTCTTCCTCGCCGATCATGTCGAACGGCCGGTCGTACTGCTGTCGGGCGGCGTGGGCCTGACGCCGATGGTGGCGATGCTCGAAGCCCTCGTTCAGAACGGCGCCGAAGTGCCGGTTCATTACATCCACGGCACGCATGACCGCGACACCCATGCGATGCGCGACCATGTCCGCGCTGTGGCGAGCCATGGCCAATCGATCGCGATCACCGATTTTCACCAGACCCCGCTCGAGGATGAAACAGAGGGCAGCGACTACGATGTGGCCGGCATAATTACCGATGAATGGTTGGTCGCCAGCACACCGGTCGCACAAGCGGACTATTACATCTGCGGGCCGCGTCCGTTCCTGCGTCATGCGGTCTCGACCCTGTCGCTGGCGGGTGTGCCGTCGGACAGGATCCACTATGAGTTCTTCGGCCCGGCCGACGAACTGCTCGCGGCCTGAGGGAGCGGAGGCATGGACGACATCATCCTGGCCCGGGCCGTTCATGTCCTGGCGGTCCTTGTCTGGATCGGCGGCGTGGCGTTCGTGACGCTTGTGGTGATGCCGTCCGTGCGCGCCGCCAATCCGCCGGCGGAGCGGCTGGCGGCCTTTCATCGACTGGAGGGGCGCTTTGCGGCGCAGGCGCGCATCTGGGTGCTATTGGCAGGACTGAGCGGCTTCTGGATGATCTATCGCGCGCAGATGTGGGACCGCTTTTTCGATCTTCGCTTCTGGTGGATGCATGCGATGGTAGGGCTGTGGGCCGTGTTCGCCGCGATGCTTTTCGTGATCGAGCCGCTGTTTCTCCACCGCCGAATGATGACATCGGTCAAGCCCGCCGCAGATTTTGCCCGAATGGAGACACTTCACCGAATATTGCTGGGTATCGCGGCTGTCACGGTTCTCGGCGCAGTGGCGGGAAGCCACGGGTTCTAGACTGCGCTTTTCGTGTGGTTCCAAAATTCAGTGGCTGTCTCCCAAGAGGGGATCAGATATCCGCCGGGGCCGCCCGCGCCAATCCAGCCCAATCTTCCGCCCGCCATCGGACGTTCGTGGTTCGGAACCATCCTATGCGAAGTCGATTCCCACAGGACTGCCGCTCGAAGCCCTCCCATTATTGCCGATGCCATGGGTTCCGCCTGACCTGCTCTCTTCCGCTCCAATCGCACAGCAAAGTGAAACGCCATGTTCAACAAGCCATTCACAGCCGTACTGGCGATGACCATGCTCGCGCTCGGCGGCTGCGCGACAGGCGCGCGATACGTCGATCCCCAAGCCCCCATTGCGGAGCTGAGAGACAAGGTCGTAACCGGCAACGCATCCTATCGACAGCGCATCGCTCTGCCCGCCCGCGCGAAATTCAACGTGAGACTGCTGGACGTTTCGCGCGCCGATGCGAGATCGGTGATCATTGCCAAGGAAACGCGCGAGACAGCAGGGCAGCAGGTTCCTTTGCCATTTTCGATTAGGGTGAAGGAACAGGACTTGAAGACCAACATGCGTTACGCAGTCCGTGCGACGATTACCGATCCCGAGGGCAACCCGATATGGACCACGGATACGGTTCATTCGGTCGATCCCACGCGGTTCGAGCAGGATCTGGGGACGCTCAATATGGTTCGCGTTGGTGACCGCCCGGCGGCTTCAGGCTTGATCGGCCCGCAATTCAAGGTGGAGGACATCAATCAGACCGGTCTGATCGACAAATCCAATGTGACGGTGCAGTTTTCGCAAGACGGCCGAGTGAGCGGATCGGCCGGCTGCAACAGGTTCACCGGCGACTATTCGATCGAGGAACAGTCGCTTCGGATCGGACCGCTCGCCGTGACGCGCCGGGCTTGCGTGCCGGCGCTCGGGAACCAGGAAACCAGGTTCCTGGCCATTCTGCAGGATGTGACCTCATGGTCCGTCAACAGCAATGGGTCAGTGCTCTTCCGTGCCGACGACGGACGATACCTGGCGGCGATACGCTGATTCGACCGCAGTATGCTGAAGAGCGGCTGCCGCTCAGTCCTGACCGATCGGAGACGGAGGTCGAGCCAGTCTTGGACACAGGCTTAACGGTCCAAGAGCTTGATCGGCAAAAGTCCATTGCGCCGTCGCCAAACACAGGTTCAAATTCGGCCGCGATGCGTGGCGAGCGACGCTGACCACTGATTTTTTGGTGTTTACCGCGGGAGACGGCAGGGCAATAGTTGGGAACTTCCGTCCGACCCGCGTGTTGCTGGTTCGGCGCGAGCTGTGTTCCCATCGGGAGCGAACCTGCTGCTGCGCTGTCAGCCCGTGGCGATGACCGATGAGGGGGGAAATAGATCGGCCATGATACTGACCTTGACCGAGACCGAACGCCAGATCGCGCTCGCCATTTCCGTTGCCGTCGGTCTGTGCGGCCTCGTTCTCGCAGCGGCAGGCAATCAGGACACAATGGAAATCCACGGCTGGCTGATCCTGGCCATTGCCGCCATTTGCGCCATCATCGTAATCCGCGGCATCTGGGGACCGGAACCGCCAAAATCCCGTTTGCAAAGCTACTATGACGAGCCCATCAAGGCCGGCATCATCGCCAGCATGGCTTGGGCGGTGGTGGCGATGTTCGTGGGGGTCTGGGTCGCCGCGCTGCTGGCATTCCCTGACCTGACGTTTGACAGTGCCTGGGCGAGCTTCGGCCGCTTGCGACCGGTGCACACCAGCGGCGTGATCTTCGGCTTTGGCGGCAACGCGCTCATCGCCACCTCGCTGCATGTCGTGCAGCGGACCTCGCGGGCGCGTCTTCCCGATCAGCTTTCGGCCTGGTTCGTGCTGGTGGGCTACAACCTGTTCTGCATCCTCGCGGCCAGCGGTTATCTGCTCGGGGTTACCCAATCGAAGGAATATGCCGAGGCCGAATGGTATGCCGACATCTGGCTGGTGATCGTCTGGGTGACCTACTTCATCCTCTACATCCGGACGCTCGCACGCCGCAAGGAACCACACATTTATGTGGCCAACTGGTACTTCATGGCCTTCATTCTCGTCGTCGCGATACTCCATATCATCAACAATCTCGCGATTCCGGTCTCGCTGGGCCATGCGAAGAGCTACACCATCTGGTCGGGCGTCCAGGATGCTATGGTGCAGTGGTGGTATGGTCATAACGCCGTCGCCTTCTTCCTGACGGCGGGCTTCCTGGGCATGCTCTATTACTACCTGCCCATCCGGGCCCAGCGGCCGATCTTCTCCTACCGTCTCTCGATCCTGAGCTTTTGGGGCATTACCTTCTTCTACATGTGGGCGGGTTCCCACCACCTTCATTATACCGCCCTACCGCACTGGGTTCAGACGCTGGGCATGACCTTCTCGGTGATGCTCCTCGTGCCGTCATGGGCTTCGGCTGGCAACGCCTTGCTAACATTGAACGGCGCCTGGCACCGCGTGCGCGATGATGCGACGCTCCGCTTCATGATGGTCGCGGCGGTGTTTTATGGCATCTCGACCTTTGAAGGTTCGTTCCTCGCCATCCGGCCCGTCAATTCGCTTTCGCATTACACCGACTGGACGGTTGGCCATGTTCACGCCGGCGCGCTCGGCTGGGTGGCGCTCATCACCTTCGGCTCGCTCTACACGCTGGTGCCGTCCTTGTGGAAGCGCGAGGCGATGTATTCGCCCGCCTTGGTCGAGTGGCACTTCTGGCTCTCGCTTGCCGGCACTCTTGTCTACATTTTTGCCATGTGGAACTCGGGCATCATCCAGGGCCTGATGTGGCGGACCTATACGGAGGAAGGCACGCTAGCCTACTCCTTCCTGGATTCGCTCAGAGCCATGTATCCCTATTACATCGCGCGTACGCTCGGCGGCCTTCTGTTCCTGATCGGTGCTGTGATCGGCGCCTACAATATGTGGAGGACCATTCGCGCCGCCTCGGCCCAGGCGCCGTTCGAAGGCGACGTCCCGCTACAGGCCGCGACGGCGGCGGGGAGGGCCTGAGCCGTGGCGGAACTGTTTCATCGCAAGCTCGAACGTTCGGCGATCGGCTTCGTGCTCGCCATCATCGCGGCTGCCAGTGTCGGCGGCCTCGTCGAGATCGCTCCGCTTTTCACGATCGACGAGACGGTCGAGGAGGCGCCAGACATGCGGCTCTACACGCCGCTCGAACTGGCGGGGCGAAACATCTATGTGCGCGAAGGATGCTATGCCTGTCACAGCCAGATGATCCGGACGCTGCAGGACGAAGTTGAGCGCTATGGTCCCTATTCGCTCGCGGTCGAATCCAAATATGACCATCCGATGCTCTGGGGTTCGAAGCGCACCGGACCCGACCTCGCCCGCGTTGGCGGCAAATATTCCGATTTCTGGCACGTCGCCCATCTGACCAATCCGCGCGATGTGGTGCCCGATTCCAATATGCCGGCCTATCCCTGGCTGGCGCGGACGCCCTTGCGCCTCGCTGATCTGCCCTTGCACCTCAAGGCGCTGCGGGCCGCGGGGGTGCCCTACACCGATGCCATGATCGAGAATGCGAGCGTCGATGCCTTCGACCAGGCGACACCGGAAAGCTCGACCTCGTCCGGTATCACCGAGCGGTATGGCGAAGAAACGCAGGTTCGCGTGTTCGACGATGTGGCGACCGAGGTCACCGAGATGGACGCGCTCGTCGCCTATCTTCAGGTTCTCGGCCGGCTGACCGACGTGCCGTACAAGAATACGGCCGCGCCGCAGAAGCCGCCAGAGCCGGTGAAATGACATGAGGAGGCAGGCATGGACATAAGCCACGAGGCTCTTGTTGCATTCTCGAAAAGCTGGGGGCTGTTCTACCTCATCGGTCTGATGATCGGTGTCCTCATTTATACGTTCCGGCCGTCCAATCGTGGCAAGTTCAACCGAGCCAAACAAAGCGTTCTCGATCAGGACGACAAGCCATGGACGTAGAGCGCGATCCCGTCAGCGGTCATGAAACGACCGGCCATGTCTGGAATGGCATCAAGGAGCTCGATACGCCGGTCCCCAAGGGTGTGCTGATTTTTCTGATCGTCACCCATCTCTTCGCTTTCGCCTGGTGGATTCTCATGCCGACTTGGCCCTTGGGCGACACCTACACCAAGGGAATTCTCAACATCGACCAGCGCACCTCGGTCGAAAAGCACCTGGTCGATTCGCAGGCGGGACGGGCCGACTGGATAAAGCGGATCGAAAGCGAGAACCTCGAGCAGATCGCGGCCGACCCCCGGCTCATGACCATCGTGCGTAGCACCGGCCACCGGTTGTTCGGCGACAACTGCGCCGCCTGCCACGGCATTAATGCCAAGGGGGGTTATGGTTATCCCGATCTGACCGATGACGACTGGATCTGGGGCGGCGACCTTGAGACGATCGCGCAGACCATGCGTGTTGGGGTCAATGTGGAGCATCCGCAGGGGCGCGTCTCGCAGATGCCCTCGTTCGGACGCGACGGGATACTCGATGCCGATCAGGTCAGTCTGGCGGCCAACTATGTCTACGCCTTGTCGCATCCCAAGTTCGTGACGAATGCCAATCGGACGTCGATTGTATCGGGGCGCGAGGTCTTCATGGCCAATTGCGCGATTTGCCATGGCGAGGATGCGCGCGGGAAGCGCGATGTCGGCGCTCCCAATCTGACGGACGCGCGTTGGATCTATGGAGGAGACATCGATCAGATCGTGGAGACCGTCCATGGCGGACGCCAGGGGCATATGCCGACATGGGACGAGCGGCTTACGGACTCGGATATCAAGATATTGGCGCTCTATGTTCATTCGCTGAGCGCGCCTCAGCGATGACGGCCATGCGATCCCGATCCCGGTGGCTGGTCTGGACGCTGGTGGCAGCAGGCCTTTTGCTGTTCGTTCTTGCGAACGCGCATTTTTTCTACGTCGCCTTTCGCTCGCAGCCCGAATGCGTGGGACATTTGAAGGAACGCGCGAACGGGAGCGGGCAGTATCGCGCGGCGAAATCGGCATGCTGAAAGGTAGCGGGACATGAGCGATAAAAGCCCCTCTTATGGCTTGCTGAGCCAGACCTCGGGCATCGAGGAGACGAAGAGCGCGCGGTTTCAGCGCCATCTTCCCGCTTCCATCGGCTTCCAATGGCTCAAGGCCGGATGGCAGGATCTTTTCCATCGGCCGATGCCGAGCCTGGCCTACGGTCTGGGCATTTTCCTTCTGTCTCTCGCTGCTGTCGCGATGCTCGCGCTGTATGGCCGCGACTATATTCTTTTTCCCGCGCTCGCCGGCTTCATGATCATTGCCCCGCTGCTGGCCATCGGACTCTATGAGAAAAGCCGCAACCGAGAAGCGGGACGCGATACGTCGCTGCGCGAAATGCTCCTGGTGAAACCGGCGGCGGGCCCGCAGGTGCTTTTCACCGGGGTCCTGCTCAGCCTGCTGATGCTACTGTGGATGCGATCCGCGGTGCTCATCTATGCGTTGTTCTTCGGCGTGCGCCCCTTTCCCGGCCTGCCTCACATAACCGCCTTCCTGCTGACCGAGCCGGTGGGATGGATTATTCTCGGCGTCGGCACGGCGGTGGGCGGCCTGTTCGCCTCATTCGCTTTTGCGATCAGTGTTTTTGCCATTCCGATGCTCCTCGATCGCAAGGTCGATGCGCTCACGGCGATGGGAACAAGCACGGCGCTCGTCTGGAACAACCTTGCGCCGATGATCGTCTGGGGCGCCATCGTCCTTGCGCTTTTCATACTCTGCGCGGCTACGGGCTTGATCGGCCTCATCGTCATCTTCCCGTGGCTTGGACATGCCACATGGCATGCCTATCGCGCGGTCTCAGACACGCAGGCCTAGACATGGCCAGCCATGCCATGCCTGCCGTCCAGGCGCCGACATCATTGACCGGGCAATCGGTCGATGAACTCATCTTCGCCAGCCAATCGCTGGATGACGGAACGATGAGGACGCAACTGTCGGTCCCGACCGCGCATTGCGGCGGATGCATGGCGAAGATCGAGCGCATCCTTGGTAACCTCGAGGGCGTCGTAGCGGCTCGGGTCAATCTATCGACGCGGCGTGTGACCGTCACATGGCGGCAAGCGCAAACCGCGAGTGCACCGCCTTTGCTGGCAACGCTGAACGAGGCGGGCTTCGAGGCAAATCTTCTCAGCCAACCGGACGAACGCGCCGATCCCGAAAAGCGCCGGCTGATCGTCGCGACAGCGGTCGCCGGCTTCGCGGCGATGAACATCATGCTGCTTTCGGTGTCGGTCTGGTCAGGCGCCGACCCCGCTACGCGGCAGCTGTTCCATCTCATCTCGGCGCTGCTCGCGCTTCCCGCGGTATTCTTTTCGGGGCGCATCTTCTTCTTGTCGGCATGGTCGGCATTGCGCGCGGGACGCACCAATATGGATGTGCCCATCTCGATCGGCATCGTCCTGACACTGGGTCTCAGCATCTACGACACGCTGCATTTCGGACGCCATGCCTATTTCGACGCGGTCGTGACGCTGATCTTTTTCCTGCTTGTCGGACGAACGCTCGACCATGCCATGCGTGACAAGGCCCGTTCGGCCGTGCTCGGGCTGACGCGAATGACGCCTGCGGGCGCGAATGTAATCGGCACGGATGGATCGCGCGCTTTTAGACCGCTCGAGGATGTCTCGGTGGGTGATGTCATCCTCGTCGCGCCAGGCGAGCGTGTTCCGCTGGATGGTCTTGTCCTTGCGGGCGAGGGCGATCTCGACACTGCCGCGGTCACGGGCGAGGCGATGCCGGTGCCGGTACGACCGGGAAGCACGCTCGTTTCGGGCATGCTGAATCTCAATGGTTCGCTCAAGGTGCGTGTGACCAACAGCCACGCGCGGTCCTTTCTATCCGAAATGGTGCGAATGATGGAAGCGGCCGAGCAGGGCAGAGCACGCTATCGCCGTCTCGCCGACCGTGTTGCGGCCTATTACTCGCCGATCATCCATTCGCTGGCCTTGGCCGTGTTTGCCGGGTGGTTCCTTGACACAGGCGATTGGCATCGGGCGCTGACCATTGCCATTTCGGTGCTCATTGTGACCTGTCCCTGCGCGCTTGGTCTCGCCATACCCATGGTTCAGGTCGCCGCGGCGAAGCGCTTGTTCGAGCACGGCATCGCGCTCAAGGATGGAAGCGCGCTCGAGCGGCTTGCACAGGTCGATACCGTGATTTTTGACAAGACCGGCACGCTCACTCATGGCGATTTGCGAGTGAGCAAGATCGCCATCGATGAACCCTATCGCGCAATCGTGATGGCGCTGGCGTCGCGTTCCAACCATCCCGTCGCACGCGCGATTGCCGCCAACGGCGGCGCCTTGTCCGGCCTCGATCTGGACAGTTTTTCCGAGCTGCCGGGCCGGGGTTTGGAGGGCCAGCGGAACGGCCATCTGTTTCGCCTGGGGCGTGCCGATTGGGCTTTGAATCCAGGCACGGGCGAGAGTGGCGGTTTCCAGACCGTGTTCTCGGTCGATGGTGAGCTTGCCGGCCATTTTGCCTTCTTGGACGTTGAAAAGACGAGTGCGCGGGAAGCGGTGGCCAAGCTTGACGCGCTTGGGCTGCCTATCGAACTGCTTTCGGGCGATCACATTGCTTCTGTGTCGGGGTTCGCGAACGCGATCGGTATCGCCCACTGGCGTGCCGGATTGCTGCCGCAGCATAAGGTGGAGCGGCTTCAGGCGCTGGCGGACAGTCAGCGCCTGACCTTGATGGTGGGTGATGGGCTGAACGATGGACCGGCACTGGCGGCGGCGCACGTTTCGATGGCTCCTTCCAATGCCGCCGACATCGGTCGGGCGGCCGCGGATATTGTTTATCTCGGCCAGGATCTCGATGCGGTTCCGCGCGCTGTGCAGATCGCGCGCGCGGCCCGGCAACGTGTCCGCCAGAACCTGGCGCTTTCCGTCGGTTATAACCTTTTGGTGATTCCTGTGGCCATGGCGGGCTATGTCACCCCACTGCTTGCTGCCGTCGCCATGTCGCTTTCGTCGATTTCGGTCGTTGCGAACTCTCTGCGAATTCCCGCAGCACGCGGATCACGGCTTAGCAGGCGAGCGCCGGCACCGACCCTCGTTCCCCTGGCCGCTACCCGATGAGCGGGATCCTGTGGCTGGTGCCGGTCGCGCTGCTGATGGGCCTTGCTGGGCTGGGCGCCTTTCTTTGGTCGATGCGCACCGGGCAGTATGATGATCTGGATGGAGCGGCCGAGCGAGTCGTGACCGACGCCAAGTCAGACCAGCCTCTTGTCGAACCTGATGATTGGCGACCCGAAACCGAGGGCGAGGCAAATCGTTTGCGATAAGGATGGTGGTGTGGACACCATTGGGCAAAGGACGAAGTGATGATGCAGGCACCGAGTTGGAATTGGGTGGGCGTCCTTGCCTTCATCTGCGGGGCGGCGGTCATCATTCCCAGCCTTGTCGCGCTTGCACTCAGTCTTGCCGCTGTTGCCCGAAACCTCCTGTGAGGCTGGCATCGGTCTGACGGAGGGATAGTGGTCTACCTTGGAAAAACTGGTCCAATTCTGAAGAGAGCCCATTTGGGCATGAGAATTGGAGAAATGTATGGGACGTCAGAGGTTTACGCCGGAGCAGATCATAGCGAAGCTGCGTGAAGTAGAGGTGATTGTGGGGCGAGGCGGCACAGCGGTGGAGGCTTGCCGCCAGATCGGGATCGCGGAGCAGACGCTATATCGGTGGCGCAAGGAATATGGCGGGCTGAAGGTCGACCAGGCGCGGCGAATGAAGGATCTGGAGCGCCAGAATGCGCGGCTGAAGAAGCTGGTGGCCGACCTCGCGCTCGACAAGGCGATCCTGCAAGAGGCGTCGAAGCTGACTTTTTGAGTCCCTCCCGTCGCCGTGAGGCGATCGAGCAGATCCGTCGCGCGTTGCCGGTATCGGAGCGACGGACCTGCCGTGTTCTGGGCCAGCATCGTTCGACACAGCGCCATCCACCGAAGGATGATGCCGACGAGCGGCGGCTAACAGCCGACATCATCGCGCTGGCCAAGGACTATGGCCGGTATGGCTATCGCCGCATCCATGTCTTGCTGGGCCAGGCGGGCTGGCAGGTCAGCCTGTCAGTGGTTGAGCGTATCTGGCGGCGGGAGGGTCTTAAAGTGCCGAAGCGGCAACCGAAACGGCGGCGGCTCTGGCTCGGCGACGGATCGTGCATCCGGCTGCGCCCGGAGCATCGCGGCATGTGTGGTCCTACGACTTCGTCGAGGATCAGACGCACAACGGTCGCAAGTTCCGAATGCTCGACATTATCGACGAGTTCAGCCGGGAATGCCTGGCGATGGTGCCGCTGCGGCGCTTCCGGTCGAACGACGTGATTGACGTGCTGACCGATCTGTTCATCGAGCATGGGCCGCCCGAGCATATCAGATCCGATAACGTCCTAGGTTGGGAAGCAGCGGCGGGAAAAGGCCAGCAGGTCTCGTTGCGCCGAGCGTGATCGGCGCTGATGACTTTTTGATCCAGATGGCTTCCATCGTCAAGGAATGCGCTCTCGGCCATAGCAAACACAGGATCCAGCGACCGCACCGGTCGTGGTCCTCACCGTCCTTAAAATGAGATGCGGATGCCAGATGGAAGGCCCGAACATTATCTACAGGGTCGCGGCTGCGCCCTCACGGCTCCACAGAGAGGGGTCCTTCCATCTGGTGTCCGTCCGTTCGACGAACGGACGGTACTCGGTTCCCGTCTTGATGACGGCGTGCGCGACGCGCGCCATCTTGGCGGTGAGTGCGGTCATCGCCTTGCGGCGGCGATCAGGGTCGTTGCCGTGGCCGGCCACATAGCGACCAAGCTTGTCGCGGAAACTGTTGTCGCGCTGGCGAATGGCGACCTGGGTCGCCATCCAGAAGGTGCGGCGTAGCCGGGCATTGCCGTACTTCGAGAGCTTGGTTCGGCCTCGGAAGGTGCCTGACTGACAGGTGGCCAGGTCGAGCCCGCAAAACTTCAGGAACTGGCGATGATGGTTGAAGCGCCGAAGATCGCCAGCCTCGGCGAGGATCGTCAGCGCGTTGATCGGGCCGATCCCGGGGATCATGCGCAGGAGCTGATAGTCGCGGTTCTCGCTGAGCATGGCATTGGCGGTCCGCTCGATCTCATCGCGTTGCCGGATCAGGCTGCGGGCTTGTGCGATGACCATGCGGAACATGGCGACCGCGACGGATTCCTCGTCGACCGGCAGTGCAACCGAGGCGCAGGCCGTCTCGTAGATATCGTTGATTAAGCGGGCCTTGGAGACCTTGCGGCCGACCAGTGACCAGGCCTCGCGCGTGAAGGCCTCCTGACCGAGCGTCGTCATGCTGGCCGGTGTCGGAAACCGTTCGAGCAGAGCCAGGAACCAGTCGGACCGGCTGTTGCCCGCAAAACGTTCGATCTCGGGAAAATACAAAGGCAGGTAATGGGTCAGGATGCGGTGCCAGGTCTGCGTCTTCGCCTTGGAAATGGCCTCGTGCGTCTTCGACATCTCCTGCAGGTCGTTGATGCCGGCGGCCAGCGGGTCGACGTAGCGCTGAGTGGCGCCGATCTGGAGCATGTGCAGAATTACCTGGGCGTCTTTGGAATCGTTCTTGTCCCAGCCATTATGCAACGCCTCACGCGTCCGTGCCAAGGCGACCGACGAAATCAGGCGCAGCTCGAAACCCGCAGCTAGCAGTCGGTGCGCCAGCGTACGGTGGTAGTTGCCGGTGGCCTCAAAGCCAACGACGATAGGTCTGCCGATGGCTGCCAGATCGTCCGCGAGGCGGTCGTAATCAGCCTTGGTAGCCATGACTGTCATGCGGCGACGTCGTCCGCCCTCCGGGCGTTCGATCAGCACTTCCTGGCGGTGCTTGGACATATCGATGGCTACCAGCACGGCATCGGCCGGAGTAGAACTGCGCTTGGTCATGGTCGGTCAGTCTCCAAAGTGTTGAGTCGACAACTTCACTTTAGAGACCTGCTGGCCGGTCATGGCCGCCTTGATGAAGCCGTCGGGCGCTACGCGCCCTTGTCTCCATCAAGGCGAATGCTGCCTTCGAGGGGCAGCTTCCCAATGTGCTACGGC
>CAZEHR010000019.1:0-29454 GCA_964512265.1 uncultured Sphingobium sp.
TTTTGGACGCCGATTACCCCAATACAGGGGTCAATCTTGCATGCCGGTTCACAACGTTACCAAGAAACGTGACAAATCTGCGGCTTTGAAGCTTCTGAAAAAGGCCTTGAAACGACACGGTGGGGCAGAGAAGATAGTGACGGATGGTCTTCGATCTTACCCTGCCGCCATGCGAGAGCTTGGCAATCTCGACAGTCGCAAAGTTGGTCGCTGGCTCAACAATCGGGTCGAGAATTCACACCTTCAGTTCCGACGAGGAGAGCGAGCCAGGCTGCGTTTCAGGCGGATGAAATCGCTACAAAAGTTCGCTTCGGTTCATCAATCCTTCTACAATCTGTTCAACTCACAACCTCATCTCGTCAGTCGGAAGCTATATAAGGAAATGCGCTCGGAAACCCTTGCCGAGTGGCAGAATCTTGTAACCTGAAGAAGAGCAACCCTTGCCCGGATTCCGCCAAGTGGAGAACAGTTCGCATTAGACTGACAGCACCCAAATCCCCATAGACCCCGCTTGGGGATCCGCGGGTCGTACCTGTCCGGGTTTACGTATGTCTGCCGACGCCCGAAACCCTTCGACAGTCCGGAATGGCAGCTTATCAAACCGTCCAGATCAAATGTGCCATTTGTTCAGCCTGGCATTGTTGCCACATAAAGGACCATAAAATGGCGAATTCCGAGCCGGTCCCCCTCAGCTTATACCCGCCGATATTGCCGCCGTAAGAGTGGGTTATGGACATAAGGAGGGTCCATCCGGTCAAAGGCCGGATCGGTCCCATTGCCCAACCGCTTCAGAGAGAGCGGAGAAATATCCCTTCTGCCCCATATAATGCCAGCTTTCGTTCGCGGGCATCGGTTCACCCGTTCGCAGGGCGTGGATCATCGCGCCCTGCATGTGCCGCGCGAGCCAGGGCCGCAGGTGATGCCGGTCCCAGCGTTCCGCGCCCGCAGACTGGGGTAGCCACCCCAGGTCATTGATACCGTACATCAGGCGCACGTCATCGGGCCGCTCCGCCGCGAGCTTTTGTTCAGCCAAGTCGATCCCGTCGGCAAGATCGATCAGGATGCTTTTCGTCTTGCGAGGAGGGGTGTCGTTCAGAAAGGCCATCAGGTCAGGTACGGAACGCAGCTCGGCTGCGACGCCGCGCAGGTAGGCAAGGCGCTGCGTCAGTGCATAAGACCTACGGAAGAGACCGCCCGAAGGTCGTTTGGAAAGATACGACGTGACCGCCGTCAGTGCGCGCAGCAATGCCTCGCCCGCGCCTTGGTTGCGAAACGCCAGCCGGCCGATTTGCCGCCCCGCCATCCCGTTGGCCCACCAGTGCGCCGCGATCGGAAGATCTGCCTTGATATGCGGATGCTTGCACCCTAACCGCACATCGGCGCGGCCTTCTTCTCGCGCCCGCGCGATGGCGCCCTCCACGGTCATGGTTGCATATTCGTGATGCCAGCAGAACGCGCCCGCGGCGAACACAATGGGGATTTCCGCAGCAATCAGGCGGAGCCCAAACTCCCAATCCTCGTGCGCCTTCGCAAAGGACGGATCGAGGCCGCCCAGCGACGCCCATAAGGCACGCGGCACAGAGAGGTTTCCGGTGATGATGTCGCGATAGGAAAAGCGGCGGCCGGGTCTGGCCAGATCATCAAAATGCGCCGTCCACCATCCGCGCACGAGCTGGCGGAACTCGTCGCGCGATCCATCGGGAAAGGGCGGATAGGCGCCGATGACGACGCTATCGGGATGGTTCTCATGTGCAGAGGCGTGGGCAGCTACCCAGTGCTCGAGCGGCTCGACGTCATCGTCGAGAAAGAGCAACAGCGGCGCGTGCGCCAGCTCCGCGCCATGATTGCGCGCTGCCGCAGGGCCGACGCCCGGAAGCTCGGTAACACTCATTTTGAAAGGCGCGTTATAGGCCTTGGCAGCGGCCACTGTGTCATCACGGCACCCGTCGGCGACGACGATGACCTCCAGCTCTTCCAGCGGAAATGTCTGCCGCTTGATGGCATCGAGCCCGAACAGCAGGCGATCCCGGCGGTTGTGGCTCGGGATGATGACGCTTACGCGGGGCGTGAGCTCAGCCGCCATGACGCAGCACCCGTCTCGCCGCGCGATAGCGCCCCGGCCCCGCAAAGGCCCCCTTGATCTGGGTCGTCAGCGGGTTGAACGATAGCCAGTCCGGCTTGCCGCCCAGCAACTGCCGCCGCTGTTGCCAGCGCATGCCGAGCCAGCGTACCAGCGCGCCGAGCGCCCGCGCGTCCCGCTCATAAAACAAAGCCTTGGCGAGGATAGCGAACGACGAGACCTCATAACCGTAAACCTGTTGCTTCAGTTCGGCCATGGTGCGGCGGTGGCGATGCCAGTTCACCGCCTCGGGGTCATAGGCGATGCGCCAACCTGCGTTGATGATGCGGCGGAAATAGTCGGAGTCGCCACCAGCGAGCGACTTGGTCCCGGCGTCGAGCGCCTCATCGAACCAGCCGACCTTGTCGATCACGTCGCGGCGTAGCGCCATGTTCACACCCGCGCCTGCACACCAGGCGTAAAAGGCGTAGCAGTTCGATGCATCGTAGATTACGCGCTTGAACCCCCGCCCGAAGCCGCCGAAGCGCTGAAACGCGATCTGCGCGTCGCTCTCCAATTCCATCGCCATGGTCAGGCCGCCAGCGGCCATCACCGCTGGATTGTCGAAATTGCGGCACAGCTTGCGCAGCCATAGTGGGTCCGGGGCGGCATCATCATCGATGAAGGCGATGATTTCGCCCCGCGTTGCGCGCAGGCCGGTGTTACGCGCAACATCTAGGCCGGGGCGGTCCTCGCGCACATAGGTGATGCCGGGGAACGCCTCCACCACCCGGCGGGTCTCGTCGGTCGCGGAGGCGTTGTCGACCACGAGATAGCGCTGTCCGTCCTGCGGCATCCCGGTGAGATCGGAGAGGCAGGTGTGTAGGTCGTCCGCGCGATCCCGTGTGCAGATCACGACATCCACGGCGGAGAGATCGGCTTCCTCCGGTGCGCTGTCCCAAGGCCCGAGCTGATATTCCAGCCACGCCTCCCAGAAGGCGGAATCGGCGGCAGCCATCAGAACTTCGGCGAGCGGCCGGTCATGCCGCCATCCCCGAAACGACAGCAACGCCTGCCCGCAGGGGCGGCCCGCAATGCGCAGCAGTACCAGCGCGCCGTCATGCCCGTCGACGGCCAAGCGATCAGGAAGCGCGCATATGTCGAGGTCAAGGGCGGCGAGCGTCACGAGAAGCTGTGCTTCTTGCCTATGGGGCAACAGATCATGACCCGCCCTCGCTCCAGCTGTGCGGAGGACACAGAACGCCCTTGTTCATTACTTGGCCGGTTACTTGGAGGGGGTACGCCTCGGCATGGTAATCGAACACCTGACGCCAGTCATCCGAAAACAAACCGACGGTAACGAAATACTCGCCTTCCGCCAGATCCAGTCGATCGAGCCACAACGTCACGCCCTGTTCTTGGGGCCCGGAAGCGAGATGCAGCCCACCGTCGACCGAGTTGATCTCAAGGCAACAGGAAAGATCGGGCGTGTAGATGCCGACGATGGCGATCACGGAATCGAGAGGCTGCTCGGACCGGTAGGCGAAGTGCACCGCCAGCGTGCTGCCGGAAGCGATGCAGCCTGTCGGCGCGCTTGCCCCATCGCGTAACTCCACCCTGCCGATCTCCGCCTCGCCCGATCCGAAGCGGTTGACATTGTGCACCAGTTCGCGCGCGGTCTGCGGCAACAGCGGCGCGGGAGAGCGCGCCGCATCCTCCTCCATCGAGGATTCGAACAGCGCCATCGTCTCCTCGACCGGCCCATAAGCGACGACGCTTCCCTGCCGCAGGAACAACACATCGTCGCACAGCTCGCGGATCTGCTGGGAATCATGCGACACCAGAAAGATGGTACAGCCGCTGTCGCGGATTGCCTTCACCCGGGCCATGCACTTCGCCTGAAAGGCGAGATCGCCGACCACCAGCACCTCGTCGATCAGCAATATCTCGGGCTCGATGTGCACCGCGACCGAGAAGGCGAGCCGTAGTTTCATCCCGGTGCTGTAGGTGCGCACGGGCCGGTCGATAAAGTCGCCCAGCTCGGAGAAATCGACGATGTCCTCGAAGCGTGCCTCTACCTCGTCGCGCAGCATCCCGGCGACTACGCCCATCAGGTAGATGTTTTCGCGCCCGGAAAGATCGTCAGTCAGGCCCGCACCGATGTCCAGCAACGCGCCGATCCGGCCGCGGATCCTGATGTGCCCCTCGTCCGGCCGGATGACGCCGCCGATCATTCGCAGCAGGGTCGATTTCCCGGCTCCGTTGCGCCCTACCACCCCGACCGCGCGGCCCGGCGCGATGCCGAAATTGACATGGCGCAGCCCCCAGAACCACTCCGCCTTGCCGCCGCGATAGCCGGACAGGAACATGCCCTTGATGGTCGAGGGACGCCCGCGATCGAGCTTGCGAAAGCGTTTTCCCAGATCCCGAACGACGATCGAGCTCATCACAGCTCCTCGACGAAACTGGCGCTCAGCTGGTTGAAGAGCCAGATGCTGAACGCCAGCAGAAGGCATGACCCGCCCGTCACCGCCAGCAGGCTCGTAAAATCCGGCCAAGCGCGCTCGATCAGCATCATGCGATAAGCTTCAATAATCTGCGCCACCGGGTTGAACAGGGTGATCAGCTCGTATCCGGCGTGAAGGCTGGACGGTCGATAGAACACCGGCGTCATATAGAAGGCGACCATCAGGATGATCGCCACGGCGTCCTGCGTGTCGCGAAAGCGCACATGAATGGCCGCCACCCCATAAGCTAGGCTGAGCGTGAAGAGAAACTGCACCGCCATCACCAGCGGCAACGCAACGAGAGTGATGTTCGGCGCGCCGCATTCCCACGCAACCACGGCAACGAGAATGGGCAGCGCCAGCAGGAAATGGATCGCCTCGTTCATCACCACCAGTACGGGAAGCATCCGTACAGGAAAGCCGGGGCGGCGGACCAGTTCGGGGTTGGCGGTAATGGTCGTCACCGCCGCGAGAACCGAATTGCTGAACCAGCTCCACGCAAGTACCCCGGTAAACAGGAAGCTCGCATAGAACGGTATATCGAGCGGCATCACCGTGCCGAACAGGAACAGGAAGACGAAAAGCTGCGCCAGCGGCTTGAGCCATGACCAGCCGATCCCCAGCAACGACCGCTGGTAACGCACCTTGAAATCGCGGACGATCAGCTCACGCAGCAAATCTCGCAGGTAAACCGTGCGCCGCCATACCTGCACTCTTTCTTTCCTTCCGCCCGACGCGCCCGGCATCCTTAATGAAGCTGGAACCGTCATACCAAGAAATCGCTAATAATTCTCATACTATAGGGATAACCCATATACACAGGTTGCAGAATAATGATTCTGGCGGAACCGAAATTATGAGCAACATTCCTGCCGAGGCGGGCCCCGCGGTCAGCTTGGTAATTCCCGCTTTCAATGCTGCAGGGACACTGGGGTACACGCTAGAGTCCCTGCGGCGGCAGACCAGAGACGACTGGGAAGCCATCGTCATCGATGACGGGTCGGTGGACGGCACCGCACAGCTCATCCGCGATTTAATGGAAAAGGATAGACGCGTTCGCGGTATATTTTCGTCGAACGCCGGGGTCAGCGCCGCGCGCAACGAAGGTATCGACGCCGTAGGCGCAGACTGGCTTATCTTCCTCGACGCCGATGACGCGCTGCCGGATGACCATCTCGCGGCCCTGCTCGATGCCGTTGCTGAGGACCCGGGCCTGGATGTGCTCCATTGCGGCTGGCGACGCTATTCGACGGGTGGCCAGCTCCTCGGCGCATATCCCGCGCAGGATATAGGCAACCCGTTCGCGCACTGCGCGCGCGCCTGCCCGTTTGCCATCCATGCAGCCATGGTAAGACGCGAGCGCGTCCTGGCCGTCGGCGCCTTCGATGCGGCGATGCGCATGTGCGAGGACTGGGATCTGTGGCAGCGGCTGGCGCGCGCGGGTGCCGTTTTCAAGGCGTTGCCGGAGCATTGGGTTGATGTCCACATGCGGGCAGGGTCGCTTTCCTCGGACTGTCTGGCGTTGTGCAGGGCGGGGCTGGAAGTGATCGAGAGGGGCCATAGCAGCGACACGCGTGTCGTTTCCCCGCATCCCGACTGTGCCGCCGGAGCGGCTGTTGCGGATCTGCCGAGCGCGCGGGCGTTCCATCTGCTCTGGAGCATCGGAAACGCCATCGGCCGCGACGATCCGCTCGAACCGATCCTTGGTCTCGCCGCGCCGGATGTCATCGAGGCGGTCGATCCCTACCGCGCCGTATCGACTTTGGTGGATGGTCTGCTCGTCGGCGCAGGCAAGCGGCCGGAGCAATGGGCGCAGCTTCCTCCGGAGACGGCCGCAGGTATTGGTCGCTTCGTCCGTTGGCTGGACGACGAAGAGATCAGCGCGCGCGGCGGTCGCTTCAAATGGCATGTGGAACGGCATGTTGGAGGTCTTCTCCCTGACGCAGCCGATCTCATTGTCTGCGGGTTACAGGTGATGACGCTCGATCTCGAACAGCTGATCCGGGATTTCCATCCGGCGGCGGGGATAGACCGGCTGCACTGCCGCATCGTGCGGGCGGATCGGCTGGTGGGCGCATTCGAGATTCTGGTGCATGGCCCGGTTGCGGCGACGCAACTGGCGGAGCTGGTGCATGAAAACACCTGCCCGGAGGAGGTAGCCGATCCCACGCATGATGAGATCGTGCGGGAGCCGGGGGGGCTAAGTCGCTTGATTTCCTGGCTCGGGCTTGGCGGGAGGGCGGGTGAGGCGGCTCCTGCGCCCAGCCCCGCCCGGTTGCGCATCATGCCGGGCAAGTCTTTGCTTGAGGACCGCACGACGGCGATCCTGTCCGAGGAAAACGCCCGCTGGCGTACTGCGGAAGAGTTTTCAGGCAGTTCCGGCGCAGCGTATGTCCCGCCCGATTATTCGTCGCAGGATTATTGGGAAGATGTTTTCAGCACCCGCAATCCGTGGGAATATGAAAACAGCTACGAGACGGTGAAGTATTACCAGACGCTGGACATGGTGCCTCCGGCAAAAAGGCGCGCGCTGGAAATCGCGTGCGCGGAAGGCCATTTTACCCGCATGCTGGCTGGGCGGGTTCAGAGCGTATTGGCTACCGACATCTCGGAAACAGCGGTCAGTCGGGCCGCCGAATATTGCTCTTCTTTCAACAATATAGAGTTCTCTCGCCTAGATCTGGCAAAAGATCCGATCCCCGGCCGCTTCGATCTAATCATTTGCAGCGAAGTCCTATATTACCAGCCAAATGTGGATGCTCTGCGGGCCTTTTCCAGCAAGATCGCCGACGCGCTGGAAGAGGGTGCGCACTTCATCCTCACCCACGGCAACCTCATTGTTGATGAACCCGACCGCACCGGCTTTCCCTGGCCCCATGCCTTTGGCGCCAAGGGGATTGGGGATCACGTGGCGGAGCACCCGCTCCTGCAGCTCGAGCAGGAACTCTGGACCCCGCTCTATCGGGTGCAAAGGTTCGTGCGGAGCGCCACTGCGATAGACTCTCCGGTCGTAACGATAGCGGACGCCGCCCCGCGTCTGCCCGTCCGCGTCGCCGAGCAGGTGCGCTGGCGTGGCGGCAATGAGGTTCCAGTGGCGGAGGGGTGGAACAATTTCCCAATCCTTCTCTATCATCGCATTGCCGATGAGGGGCCTGAACCGCTCGCACCGTATCGCGTTGCGCCCGCACTGTTCGAGCGCCAGCTCGCCCTTCTTCGGGACAATGGCTGGCAGGGTGTGAGCGTCAACCGTCTGCGCCGCGCGTTGTACAATGGTGAGCCGGTGCCGCCGCGTTCTGTCTTGTTCACCTTCGACGATGCCTATGTCGACTTCCTGGAAACGGCGCTTCCGCTGTTGCATCGCTACCAGTTCCCGGCGGCGGTGTTCGTGCCGGTTGGCAAAGTGGGCGCCACTGCGGATTGGGATGCCCGTCTCGGCGAACCCGCGCCGATCCTGGGGTGGGAGGACTTGGCATTGCTGCGCCACTGTGACGTCAGTCTGGGTTCGCACGGCCGCACCCACCGCTCGCTCCCCGCGCTTGCGCCGGAGCAGCAGTTGCGCGAATTGGCCGGTTCGCGCGCGGAGCTGGGCGCATGGCTTGGGGGCGATGTGGACAGCATCGCCTATCCGTTCGGAGAGCATCATGCCGCCCTTGCCCGTGCCGCGAGGGACAGCGGCTATAGCATCGGCATGACCTGCGATTACGGCTGGGTAGCGGAAAGCTGCGACCCGCTACGCCTGCCGCGCGTGGAGATAAAAGGCGATCTCTCGATCGAGGGCTTCGCAGAGCTTCTGGGGCTTGCTCCACTCTAGAGCGGTTTCACCATGAGCGAGAACGCTTCAGCCTTGCGTTTCCGCATTTCCCGAGCCGATGACCGTTTCCGGTCATCTTCAAAATGCCCTATGCTCAGGGTGTGCCGATCTCGAAGCGCGGACCAGCCACGTTCCCGGCTTCGGCCGATTGCGTTGCCCGCTTCACGGACGGTCGGTGGAAGTCGTAGAGTGCTTTCGGCACTTCACTGCCGAGGATCGCCAGCGCCTTGCCTATCGAGCGATGCGCGATGATCCGCAGTAGGCCTGGCAGATAATGGGGCTGGGACAGTTGCACAGCGCGGCGCACGAGCCAGCGCGAGAACCGCTCGAAACCCACATCAATGTCTTTCAGCTTGTCGGGATGGCGCAATTCGAACTCGCTCATCGCGATCAGCCACGAGCGCAGCATTTTGGGTAGGTCGCTCGACATGTTACCCTCGATATAGCGGTAACCGATAAGATGACCGCGGGCGAGCGCGAAGCGGTGATGTTCCGCGACGCGAGAGTAGAACAAAACGTCCTCGCACCCCTGCGCGCCCGCTGCGCGCAGAGCGGGCTCAAACCCGAGTGCATCCTCCAGCGCCTTGCGCGTCACCATCGCGGAGCTGCCGTTGCCTATGAAATTGCTGTGGAACAGGTGGCGCAGCACGTCGCCCTCCCATTCCTCGCCCGGCCATTGCAGAGTGATCCGGCTTTCGTCATCGATCATGACATACCAGCTGTAGACCAGTCCGACGCCCGGGTTCGCCCTCAGTACGGCGAGCTGGCGCTCGGTCTTGTCCGGGCTCCACAGATCGTCTGCATCGACGAAGCTAAAAATCTTGGCGGAGGAGAGATTCCAGCCGGTGTTGCGGGCAACGGCAACACCCGCGTTGTCCTGCCGGACGAGCCTGATACGGGAATCGGCTGCTGCATGCGTACCAGCGATTTCCGATGTGTGGTCGCGAGAGCCGTCGTCAACAACGATGATTTCCAGGTTGCTGTGCGTCTGGGAACGGACGCTCCGCAAGGTCTCGTCGATCGTTGCCTCCGCATTATAGGCCGGTATGACAACGCACACCAGTTCTTCGGCGGTGACCGCATCGGTATTCGTCATACTCGGAGGTCCGCCTTCAGCCGTGCAGCATATACGACAATTTGACTATTCATCTTCGGCTACCTCGGCCCGTGTCTCGTAACTGAACAGTTTTCTTATCACAGAATATTTACGCAGTGTTCGACTGATTGCTCATTGTCCCTATCGGCGATACTGTTGCTGATAGGAATCGTCCAACGTGCCGACCGATATAGTGTGCGGAGCGCCTTGGGAATAAAGGGTGCGCCCAGTTTGCCACGCGTGTCTGTAATCATTCCCTATTATGCATCTGCCTGGTCTGTCGACCGGACGTTGCGATCGGTCATGGCTCAGACCTATCAGGATTTCGAGGTAATCCTCATCGACGACGGTTCGCCCGACGATGTTGCGCCGCTGGTCGCGTCCTATGGAGACCGGGTCCGGCTCGTCCGTCAGGAAAACCTGGGCTTGGGCGCGGCGCGCAACCGGGGCATGCGGGAGAGCAGCGGCGAGTTCGTCGCCCCGATAGATGCAGATGATCTCTGGCATCCTGAGTATCTGGCGGAAATGGTTGAGGCGCTCGATGAGTCTCACGCCGCACCCTTCGCCTATAGTGCCTCCTATCGCGTCGACGAGGACGACATGCTGCTGGCGACCCTCGTGCTGCCGAAGCCGCCACGCCATGATTTCTCGGGATTGATCAGTCTCAATTCGGTCGGCTGCGGCAGCGCAGCCGTTTTTCGTAAGGCGGCGATGGTCAGTGTGGACGGCTATGACGAGACGCTCAAGGCGCGCGCAGCGCAGGGCGCAGAGGATTGGAAGCTGATCGTTCAACTGGCAGAACGCGCAACGCCGGTTTTTATCAACCGCTATCTCGTCGCTTACCGTCTGACACGCGCCGGCATGTCGCAGGCGCATCCGGATCGCCAGCTGGCGGCGATTGAGGCAGTGATAGAGGACCTGCGCGCAGCCTATCCTGCTTGCGATGCGCAGATATTTCGGGACGCGCGGACCATGATGATCGCTTGGCTGTTGCCCGCCTTCCTGCGGCGGCGGATGTGGCGCAACGCGCTGCAGCTGGCGATGACCGCCTATCTACTCAACCCGTTGTGGTGGCTTAATGGCAACGTGCGGCTGATTCATATGGCTCGCGTCCGCATGGCGTTCGGTGGTCTCTTCCGGCAGCCGCCGTCACTACAGCGCCTCGCCGATCTTGAGGAACGGGGGCACCGCCCCTTCGCTTTCCTCGACGTCTGAAAGGCAGAGGCGAACTAAGGCCTTATTCAGCGTCCGCGCGATACGGGCCGGGCATATGAACCGCTGGCATCGGTGCCCCACGCGCGATCAAGGCATCACGCAGTTCTGCCATGCCGTCGCGCAAGGCCGTTTGCGCGCGCCAGTCAAGTACCTGCTCCGCTAGTGCTGGATTGCCGCAAAAACCGCTGACATCGAATTCCCGGCGCGGCACCAGCCGGATCTGGGATGCCGATTGACAGACATCGACCGCCATCTGCGCCAGAGCGCTGAGGCTCGTCGCCACGCCGGTCGAAAGATGCACCGTCTCTACGCGCTGTTCGCCCGTAGCCAGCAGAGCAGAGGCCTTGACGATGCCGTCCGCGGCGTCGCGCATGTGGACGAAGTCGAAATAATTGTCGCCGCCAGTCAGCTCTATCTCCTCGCCCCTGATCGCCCGCCAGACCAGCGCGGGCACTGCCCGATCCGGATGGTCGTTCAGCCCTCCATAGACGTTGGAAAGCCTCACGATTGCCGTGCGAAGCCCCGAGTCAGCAGCCGCGTTCACGATCGCTTCACCCTCGGCTTTCGAGCGGCCATAGGTATTGAAAGGCGCAATCGGATCGGTTTCGGACACATAGGCGGATGCTGGATCTCCATAGACCTCGCGCGAGCTGACAAACAGCAACCAAGGGCCGCGCTCTTCCAGCAGAATATCGACCAGCGACCGTGTCGCGGCGACATTGATTTCGAGGCAGGTGGCGGGGTCTTCCTCGCCCCATGCAACACGCGAGACTGCCGCGAGGTGAAGCACGCCGTCGCACCCTCTCATCGCCGCCCGCAAGGCCGCCGTGTCGCGTATGTCTCGCGCGGCATCGCCATCCTGCGGCACCAGATCAAAAAGTGTCAGCTCATTGCCCTGACCCCTGAGCTGACGCACCAGCTCTTGCCCTACGAGACCACTGCTGCCGGTGACTAAAAGCTTCACTGGAGGGGCTCCATCCAAGATTGCTCGGCCGAATGTTCGTTCGAATGTTGTTCGGTGTCAGTGAACATTGCATCAAACGCTGTCATATGATGATGGTATCCCGATTCAGGGCCGCAAATCGGTTTTAGACAAAATATCTCAATAAAAAAGATAAGAATCGAAGAATTTCAATATGTCCAATTTCGAAACAACCATCAGTCTCAATGAATTAAAAAATAAGTTCATTGTGGATAGAATAAATTCTCGGAGCGCAAAAAATCAGATAGTTTGAGAGAATGCCTAATAAATGATATCTAAAAATCGGGCGCCGCCGATGCCATTGAGGCTATAAAAATGTGCTGAGCGGGTGTAACAGTACGATATTGAACAGTAATTCAGGGTGACCCTCGGTGCCGTTGGTGTCAATCAACCGGATTTATGTTGTACGCTGCCTGTTGTTCGCCATGCTGCTTTTGTGGCCGCTGCTCATGTTTGGCAGGCCTGCTTATATGATGGACAGTGCCTCCTACCAGAAAGGGGGCGCCCGCGCGGTCGAATTCCTCTTACAAAAACTCAACGCTGAGCCAGAATCGCTCCCCAGTTCTGCCACTTCCAGCACCGTGACCATGCCGAGCGTGGAGGAGGAGACAAAGGTAGCCCGCTCGATCCTCTACAGCGTCACCGCCTATCTTTTCAGCGGCCCTCGTCTGAGCATGGAGTATATGGCAGCGTTTCAGGCGCTCGCCTTGGCGCTGGTGTTTACTGCCCTGTTCGAGGCGGTAGCGGGGCCATCTTGGCAGGGCTATGCCGCCATGGTGGCTGTAAGCGCGGGCACAACCACGCTTGCCCCGGTCGCGACGTTCATGGTGCCGGACAGCTTCACGGCGATCATGCTCGGCATCATGGCAGTGCTGCCGGTTTACTGGAACCGCTTCGGCTGGGATTTGCGCATTCTGCTGCTCGCAATGGGTGTTTTCAGTGTCGCCGCGCATGACAGCCATCCTCCGCTGGCAATGGGAACGGCGCTCGTCATGACGATCGGTTTTCTGCTGCTGCGCGCGCGGCGATCGGGCAGGAAAGTCATAGCCGCGCCAGCACTATGGCTTCCCGCGGTGCTCGGTTTGGTTGTGGTCATCGCGAGCGGGGTGGTCGGCTTCGGCAAGGTCGGGGTTGCGCCCAAGCGCCATACCCTTGCGCTCGCGCGGGGGATCGAGAACGGCCCGACGCGCTGGTATCTCGAGGATGCCTGCCGTGACAGGAAGGCTTATGCCATCTGCGAGATCTACGGCACCGCTATTCCCCGAACGGCCTATGACATCTTGTGGGGGCCGAACAATCTAGTGACGAGGGCAACGCCGGAACAGCTCGACCGTGCGCGAGCCGAAGAAGGGACGATCCTGCTTCGGGCAACGCTGCGCTATCCGGTGCAGCAGGCCTGGTTCGTGATGCACGATGTGCCGTTGCAATTCGTCACCTTCAAGCTCGACTTCCTCGGCTATGATGGCGTGATCGAACGGGATGCCACTGGCGACCCGGTGCTTGCCAGCTCGAAGGTCTCCGTTCCCGCATTCTATCCAAGGCTCGACGCGATCAACATGATCGCGGTCCTGGTCGGTGCGGCGGCGCTGGCACGATGGTGGCGCGTCATGACGACGGCAGAGCGGGTTGCGGTCTTGATCCTTGCGATCGGCCTTCTGATCAATGCGGCGGTCTGCGCACTTTTTTCGGGGGTCGCAGCGCGTTATCAAGCGAGGATCATCTGGCTCATACCTTTTCTGGCTATCGCCATCGGCGTCGCCGTATTGAGCAGGCGGAAATCGGAATTTGCAGCTCTAGCAAAGGACAATGAAATGGCGTTGGCACCGGAGAATAGCGATGAAATCGTCGCAAATAATTCAGGGGACGCAATGATGAAGGCGCAGGATTATCTCAAGGGAGCGGCCGTCGGCGCGCTACTGACGCTTATCCTTTTTGCCTGGAACCCGTTGGACAAGGATTCGCCCTTGGATCACCAGATCATCTTCAGCAACTACAGATATTACGATAATGGTGCGAATGAAGACGGATGGATACAGATCAACGGATCTCTGAACAATCCCGCCATCCCCGATGACGATCCGAAGCAGCCCGCCAATGGCACCTACACGATTGATTGCACACAGGCGAATATGACCTGCAGCATTGCGAATGCACAGCAGAGCGATGATAATACGGTGGATAAAATATCGACGGTCAATTTCGCTATTACCTCATGGGAGCCGAACAAGGTGATAGCATCGCAGGACGCGGGTAGCCCAATACCCTGCGCTCGGAATATCATCACGATCAATCGACAATCCAAGAAGACATCGTACGTGACCGAGCCGATGAACGCCGAGAAAGCGCCGTGCGACCTGGCGCAGATCGAGACGGCGAGACTGGTGATTGGTGATTCAAGAGGTTGGCGCCATGTCATGAATGACAAAAGCGGCTGGCCATTCGATGGTGCAGGCGAGTGGATTTTGTCCAGATTTCAGTAGGGCCTGTTACGAACCGGTGTTCCGGGTACACCGACTCTCGTCGTTATCGCGAGTGCGAGCGACAGTCCCGCGTGAACTGCATCTGAGCTGCCGCGCGCTCAGGTAAGTTCACGCGCGGACGTATCGGGAGAGCTTTCCGATGAGGCTTCGCTACTGATCTCGCCGGAGGCCTCGACATCCTCATTATGCCCCTGATCGACATCGACCGCCCAGAGATCGTTGGCGCCACCGAGGATATTGTCGACGGCGAGCGTCGCGGTGATCATCGAATGATCCATATTGTTGTAGCTGTGCATACCGCCCCGGCCGACGACCTGCAGGTTGCGCATGTCGCACAGCCAGCCGCGGATCATGTTCAGCGCCTCGCGATATTCGTCGTCGTAGACCGGATAGGCCTTGGCCTGGCGGATGACGGTTCCGTCCTTCACGGAAACCGCCTTGCCCAGCCCGAGCATCTCGAAGCGCCGCCAGTCTTTCAGGCGACCGAACATAATCTCGATACGGTTGCGGCGTTTGTATCTGCGCTTGTCATATTTGATGGATTTTGCACGGGATTTGCGGCCGGGAATGCAAGGTTTGATGCCCTTTTCACGCAGCGCACCCTGAACCAGTCGGCGTCATATCCTCGGTCTGCCAGCAACCATTGCGCCTTGGGCAGGCTATCGAGAAGAGCCGCAGCGCCGGTATAATCGCTGATCTGGCCTGCGGTCATGAAGAAGCTCAAGGGGCGGCCGTTGGCATCTGTGACGGCGTGTAGTTTGGTGTTCATGCCGCCTTTGGTGCGACCGATCACTCGCCCGACATCCCCCTTTTTACCGCCAGGCTCGATGCCGTGCGGTGTGCTTTCAAATAGCTTGCGTCGATCATGACCGTCTTGCGTTCAGCCCCCGCGGTCGCCAGTCCCTCCATCATCCGGGTGAAAACACCCATCTCACCCCTACGCTTCCACCGATTATACAAGGTCTTGTGCGGACCATATTCCCTCGGTGCGTCCCGCCAGCGCAGTCCGTTGCGATTGACGAAGATGATCCCGCTCAACACCCGTCGATCATCAACACGCGGACGCCCATGGCTCTTCGGACAATGCGGCTCAAGCCGTGCCATCTGTTCGTTCGTCAGCCAATACAGGTCGCTCATATCCAGCCTCCTCGCGAAGCCCTGAATCAGATCGCCCCCCTCAAATCAGTGGGTCCTAAGCCTAAGACCGTCGCTCAGGGGTTTACGGACTCGCCCACATTGTAGCCCTTGACTATGATGTAGCTATAAGCTACACAGCCTCAGTGAGACCGATCAGTTATACCCGGGCGGCATTGAAGGTGCTGCGCAAGATGCCGGCCGATACGACCGAGCGGATCATCGGGAAGATCGAGCAATATGCAGAAGACCCCGCCTCGCAGGTCAATAATGTAACTGCGCTCAAAGGACGGGAAGGCATTCGTCTGCGTGTCGGTGACTGGCGGGTGATTATGAATGATGAAGGCGTTGTACTGGCTGTGCTCGATATCGGGCCGCGTGGTAGTATCTATGGATAAGGTGAGCAGATATGGGTGAAATGGTATCGATCCCAGTTGAGGAATATCGGATGCTGCAGGCTGCGGCAGAAGATCTCGCTGATTTGCGAGCCTTTGATCATACAATGGCGCAACTGGCCGCTGATAAGGAGGAGCTTCTCCCCGGTGAGATGGTGAAGCGGCTCATCGGTGGTGAAAGTCCATTGCGGATCTGGCGCGAATATCGTGGATATACCCAGACCGCTCTTGCCGAGTTATCCGGCGTCAATCGCGTTCAGATTGCGGATATCGAAGCCGGGCGGAAACATGGTTCGATTGAGACAGTGAAAAAGCTTGCCGATGCATTGCACGTCAGCCTCGAGGATCTCGTTTAACATAGCCTCTGCCAGCGTCGTTCAGGATCGAACTCGAAGAGGTTAGGCATTGCACGCTTATATGACTGCAAGCCATTAATATGGTCTTGTCAAAGCAACGTGGCATCCAGATCGGCGCTCTGCTAACGGGCGCGGATGAAGCGCAAGTCGAGAGCGAAGCCTCCCAGTCCGTTTCGACGTTTTAACTCCTCACCCGAAGTAATCCGAATGGCGGTGATGCTGTACATTAGCTATCCGCTCAGCCTTGGGAACGTTGAGAACTTACTGTTTGGGTACGGTGTCGATGTATGTCACGAAACCGTACGGCTGTGGTGGAACAGGTTTGGTCCGATGTTCGCAGCAGAAATTCGTCGCCGCCGTGTGAACCATATGCGTGGAAGCAGGCACTGGCGCTGGAACGTTGACGAGATGGTGGTCAAGGTCAACGGCAAGAAGCATTATCTATGGCGCGCAGTCGATCATGAAGGTGAAGTGCTGGAAAGCTATGTTACGAAGAAACGTGACAAATCTGCGGCATTGCGCTTTCTGAAGAAGGCGCTGAAGCGTCACGGTAGGGCAGAGAAGATTGTCACAGACGGCCTTAGATCTTACCCAGCGGCGATGCGAGAACTCGGCAATCTCGGCCGTCGCGAAGTTGGCCGCTGGCTCAACAATCGGGTCGAGAACAGTCATCTTCCGTTCCGACGAAGGGAAAGAGCCATGCTCAGATTTCGGCGTATGAAATCGCTCCAGAAATTCGCTTCGGTTCATCAATCCCTTTACAATCTCTTCAACTCCCAACGTCATCTCGTCAGTCGTCAAGTTTACAAGGATATGCGCTCGGAAGCCCTCGCCGGGTGGCAGAACCTAGCGGCCTGACGCGTCTCGCTCCTGCCCGAATCCCGCTAAGTGGAGATCAGTTCGCATTGGACTGACAGCACCGAATAGTTAGCATGACAACGGCACTGGCCTTGACCTTGTTTAGCTAATAGACCTAGCGCTCGGTAAATTTTTCTGGACAGCTAGGGCCAGAAACATCAAAATGACCATATTCGATGCTGCCATGCTTGGACACACCCAGCATTCGTTACTTGGGAGACTATTATGTTAGACGTTGCTTCGGTGCCGATCCAGCGCCCTGATTCCTTGTTTATAGCCGGCGCTTGGACGCCCGCCTCCGGTTCGTCAAAACTCGATGTGTACAATTCGGGTGATGAAGAGCTGTTAGTCAGTGTCGCCGAGGCACAGGCTGAAGACGTAAATCGGGCGGTGACAGCCGCACGTAAGGCTTTCGACGAGGGCCCTTGGCCGCGCATGACCCACGGGGAACGAGCTACCTATCTTCGCGCTATAGCTGCGGAATTGGCCACGCGTTCTGGCGACCTCGCAAAAATCTGGACGGCGGAATCTGGTATTATCCACAGCGCTTCGCTCGCAGGAATGGTGGGTTTGAGCGACATATTCAACTTTTACGCCGGGCTGGCGGATACATTTCCTTTTGTTGAGGAGCATACGCCGCAGGCAGGAAATATTGGCTTGCTGGTGCGCGAGGCGGTTGGCGTGGTCGGCGCCATTATCCCTTGGAATGCGCCGGCGATCCTGATTGCATATAAATGCGCACCGGCTCTACTTGCCGGTTGTACGCTGATCGTCAAGGCTTCCCCCGAGGCACCAGGCTCAGCTTATATCTTCGCAGAGGTTTGTGAGAAGATCGGCCTTCCCGCGGGTGTCATCAATGTCCTGACCGCTGAGCGCGAGGTTTCCGAACTGCTGGTTCGAAATAGTGGGGTAGACAAGATAACCTTCACGGGATCGACTGGAGCTGGACGCAAGATCGGCGCGATTTGCGGCGATCGCGTCGCGCGGTGCACGCTCGAGCTGGGCGGAAAGTCTGCGGCCGTGATCTTGGATGATTGTGACGTGGGGCAAGCAGCAGAGTCGATCGCGACGCTGGCGCCATGGCTTACCGGACAGGTTTGTTCTGCGCTCACACGTATCGTCGTGACGCAGGATCGTCATGACGAGATGGTCGACGCGCTCAGCGCCTCATTCGAAAAGATCAAGCTGGGTGATCCGTTCGCCGATGGAACCGAGATGGGGCCGCTGGCCATGGCGCGTCAGCGCGACCGTGTCGAAAATTATATCGCCCAAGGCGTTGCCGAGGGTGCTACCCTAGCAACGGGGGGCAAGCGGCCATCCTATCTCAATCGCGGCTATTTCATCGAGCCCACCGTATTCGGCAACGTCAGCAACGACCAGACAATTGCGCGCGAGGAAATCTTCGGGCCGGTGGTGTCCGTGATCCCTGCAAAAGATGAAACTGAAGCCGTCAAGATCGCCAACGATTCCGACTATGGCCTCAACGCTTCCGTCTTCACCAATGACGCCGACCGCGCTTATGCAGTTGCGAGGGAGCTTCGTTCCGGCACTGTTGGACACAATAGTTTCCGTACGGACTTCACCATTGCCTTTGGTGGTTTCAAGCAGTCGGGTATTGGCCGTGAAGGGGGCACGGAAGGCTTGCTGCCGTTCCTCGAAACAAAGACCATCATTCTTGATGAGCATCCTTCATCGCTCTGAATCCCGTGTCCGGCCGCGCTCCCATTAGGGGGCGCGGCCGGACACGGACCGACACGATGATATTCGCGATTGTGCGCGCGTATTTTTCAAGCCGTTGGCTCGGCCCAGACCTTAGCGTCAGGGGCGATTTGCGTCGTCGATCCGCCCAACCGGCGGGTGCCTCCCCCCCTTTCGCGGTTCTCCTCGCATCGCACTCGCATCGAGTCACCACGTCTCATGCGCTTAATTAGTATAGACCCTAGTAACAGAGGCAGGCCGGGAGTAAAACATGACAGTTACAATTCACAGGCGTCCCGATGGTGGGCTGACTGATCGCGAAATCGAACTCTGGGGTGTTGTTCCAGCCGCAGTCGCGGCGGACATATCCGATTCCATCGGCCTCATTGATCCTGCGATAAGGCCTGTCGGTTCCATCGGGCCCCGGCTTCATCTAATCGGTCGCGCTGTCACAGCGTCGTGCGAACCGCCGGACTTTGGCGCAGTAGCCCATGCTCTTGATGAGATCGGCCCCGGAGATGTACTGGTGATCACCACGGGAGGCGATTGTAGCTATGCTGTTATTGGGGAAATACTCAGCGGCCATCTACGAAGGAGAGGCGCCGCCGGTGTCATATGTGATGGCGCGGTAAGGGACGTCGATACGCTGGGTTTCTGGTCCGATTTTCCAGTGTTTGCGCGTGGCATCACTGCGAGGGGACCCAGATCGTCCAAACACGGCGTCATAAACATGCCAGTCATGATCGGATCGTGCATCGTCAACCCCGGAGACCTGATCATCGGCGACGGTGATGGTATTGTGGTTCTTTCATCGCCAGTTGCGCGCGCGCATCTTGCCGCTGCGCAAGAAAAGCTGGAACGGGAAATATGCTGGGTCGAGTCTTTGGAGACTGGCCACTCCGCGCGGGAGACATTCGGCCTCTGCAAGCCGGAGTTTATCTGAGGCGCCGGCGCTCGGGGCGCCCGTATCTGTTCCCTTCAAGATACTAACTCGTCCGCAAAAAAACAGGACGCTCCATGCCGGAACGCCCTGTTCAGAGGAGCCTATCGGGTAATCGGGCCTATTGAACGTTGGGGATCATGACGATGCTGCCCTTGGCATCTCCCATCGCCTCGTCCGCTTTCGCCACAACCGTCACATAGATATTCTTCTCATCTTCGTCGAAAGCTACATTGGTCGGACCATCGCCCGCCGCGATGTCGAAACTGTGCACTAGCGCCCCATCGGGTGATATCTTGAGCACCCTACTATTATGGAACTGCGCAACATAGATGTTGCCGCTCTTGTCGACCTTGAAGCCGTCGGGGCCGCTCCACCAGCCTTCCACCTTGTTGGGTGAAAGGAGGTTGAGCAAAGCGAAATTCGTCCGTTTGCTCAGCTTTCCGTCAGGTCCGATCGTGAACTTGATGATAGAGTTCCCTACCATCTCGCCGACGTAAAGCGTGCTCTGATCGGGAGAAATACCGATGCCATTGGCGTAGTTCAGATCATCGGCGACCTCCGTCCAGATACCACTGCCCGGTGCCATATAGATAACTCGCCCGACGATGGAGGTGGCTTTTTCAGCAAAGGGGCCAAATACGGTGGCATAGGCTCCGCCATCCGCGGCTACAACGATATCATTTATGCCGCCGTCAAACCCCTGGCCTAGATCGTCGCGATCCCAGCGGTGCAATTCCTTTCCGTTGAGATCGACCTCAAGAATAGCGCCATGCGGATCGGTGCAGGCAACGAGGAACGTGTTCTGCTTGCTCAGTGCGAGGCCATTATGGCTGCACCCTTTCAGGTCGTTCAGAACTTTGCCGTTCTTGCCATCCCACCACAAAAGCGAGCCGGGATTCCAGGACACATAGTAAAGGCTCTTGTTAACGACGAGTGGCCCTTCCGGGCCCAAGACACTGGGAACGACAACGCTCTCTTGTGCGCAGACCGTTGCAGACATTGCCATAAGAAGGCCCGATAGATAAACAGCACAAGTCCGATTTCGCATGTGAATGGCCTTTCAATACTCATCGTCGCGCCGCAGCACAGAAGCCGCTGATTTCACAGGATCAGAAGTAGGTCATTCCCAAAGGCAATTATATCATCTCATTGCCATCCTTTTAATGACCGAGCCTACATCAACGGCGTAACTCCCGCGATTTCGTTGACATTTTTAGCTCGGATCATAGCTTCGAACACGGACGTCCGAAGCGCCGCACGGCAGAGCAGAGAATTACGTTCGCTGCGGGACGTGGCGCAAACTGGCAACCATTATGTGAGGTCCGGCGCGGCCGATCTGTCGACATACCGTCGACGGCAGGGGAGCGTCTGCGAGCAAATAAGCAGCAAAATATGGCAGGGGCCATTCAGAACCGGGAGCATAGCAAATGGGGTTTCGAACAAAGGCAGGGCTGGCTTGGATTGTGGCGGGGAGCGCCGCTTTAGCTCTGGCAGCCTGTCAATCGCAGAATGCGCGCGAAACTGCCGCAGGGGGTATGAGCGAGGCGGCAAAGGCGGCCAGGGCGAAGTATCTTGATACGGCATCGGGTGATGATTGGCCCGGCTATGGCCGTACTTATGGCGAACAGCATTACAGCCCGCTGGATGAGATCAATACCGGCAATGTCAAGCAGCTCGGTTTGGTCTGGTCGCACGACCTAGGTGAAGGCGCATCAAACACGCTGCCTATCGAAGTCAACGGCACGCTGTATCTGGCCAACCGTACCAATCTTCTGCACGCGATCGAGGTGGAGTCGGGCAAAGAGCTGTGGCAGTACGATCCTAAGGCGCAGGAAGCGTCAGGATTCCGTAACCGCCAGTCTTGGGGATCGCGCGGTATTTCCTGGTGGAACGGCAAGATCTACACAGGAACGATGGATGGCCGCCTAATCGCGGTCGATGCCAAGTCCGGCAAGGAGGTATGGTCGGCGCTGACGGTCGATCCGAAGGATAACGTCCGTTATATCTCCGGTGCTCCCCGCATATTCGATGGCAAGGTCATAGTGGGTCACGGAGGAGCAGACTCGGGCCCCGGTGTCCGCGGTTATGTGACCGCATATGATGCAGAGACAGGCAAGGAGCTGTGGCGCTTCTACACTGTTCCGGGGCAGCCAGGTGTCGACAAGGATTGGACCACACAGATGGCGGCCAAAACCTGGGCTGGCGAGTGGTGGAAAATGGGTGGCGGCGGATGTGCTTGGAACGCCATGGCCTATGATCCCGAGACCGACACCGTTTTCATCGGGACGGGCAATGGCTATCCGTGGAATTATCGCATTCGCAGCCAGGGCAAAGGTGACAATCTCTTCCTTAGCTCGATCGTTGCGCTGGATGGCAAGACAGGCGCCTATAAATGGCATTATCAGACGGTTCCGGGCGAGACCTGGGATTACAACAACACCATGGATATCGAATTTGCCGACCTCATGATCGACGGCAAAATGCGTAAGGTTTTACTCAATGCACCCAAGAACGGTTTCTTTTACGTCATAGACCGTTTGAACGGGCAATTGATATCGGCGAAGCCGTTTGCAAAAGTGACCTGGGCTTCGCGCATCGACTTGAAGACCGGACGGCCCGTCGAAAATCCCGGACAGCGTTATGAGAATGGCACGGTCTCGACAGTCTGGCCGAGCCTTGTTGGTGCGCATGGCTGGCTGCCCATGGCGTACAGCCCCAAGAGCCAGTTGGTCTATCTTCCTACTGTCGAGCTCGCCAATGCGTGGACTGACAAGGGCATAGATTACGCGACCTGGAAACAACCGGAAAACAACATTGGGGATACGGGCGTATATGCTGAATATTATCCGAAGGATGTAGGCCCGCCATTCGGCACCAGCTATTTGCAGGCATGGGACCCTATTAGTCAGAAGCAGGTCTGGAAGGTTCCCACCCCCGGCCCGTTCAGCGGTGGTGTCGTCGCGACCGGAGGCGGACTGGTGTTCCAAGGCAGCCTGGACGGAAAGTTTACCGCCTATACGGAAAAGGACGGCAAGGTGGCATGGACATTCGACGCGGGTGCCCCGGTGCTGGCTCCGCCGATCAGTTATGCGCACAACGGCAAGCAGTATGTGACTGTCATCACCGGCATCGGCAACTCGCACGGGTTGTTTGGCAAGCTTATGCCCAGCTATATCGAGTATCGTAACCAGCCCCGCCGGGTGTTGACCTTCGCGCTGGGGGGCAAGGCGACAGTCCCTGCGTTTGCAAAGGGCAAATACAAGCCCGTAGAGGACAAGGAATACCGTCCTAATCCGGCGGCCGAGGCTCGCGGCATGGCCAAGTTCGAGCTGATCTGCAGTCTGTGTCACGGGTTCGCAGTCGGGGGCGGTGGCACCGCGCCGGATTTGCGCGCATCGGCTGTCCCCCTTAACTGGGATGCCTTCCGGTCTGTGGTACATGACGGCGCACTCCTTCCCAACGGCATGCCCCGTTTCCAGGATTTGGACGACCAGACGCTTCAGGATATCAGGCAATATATCCGCGCGAAGGCGCGCGAGAAGAACAAGCAGTAGTCGTCAACACCGGAGCATATCGGCTTGAGCCGATGTGCTCATCGACATCGCCACGCAAGATATTCGAAAAAATTCAGACCGGATATCGATAATGTTGCGAAGGGCAGCGTTATCGATATCCGGCCCTTCCGGTTACGGTAGTAGAGCCACGCTCGATCAGCGCGCTTTGAGAAGCCCCTGTTCCATCAGGCTCGACGAAGAGGCCAAAATCGCCTCTGCGGGGCTTCGTGGAGCCCATCCGAGCAAGCGGCGTGCCTTCTCGTTTGATGCATTTCTCCGCTTGCCGAGTTCAGGTACCATGCCCCTTGCTTCCGGATCGAACACTGCGACCAGTCGCAAAAGCCAATTGGGCAGCTTACGGGTCGGAACCTTGGCGGCGGCCGATCCCGCACCCTCTTTTAATATCTTGGCCGTCTGCCGAACGCTCAGGAAATCGCCTCCGGTGGCAAGAAAACGTTCACCGTTTGCAGCAGGATCAGTCATCGCCCGGATATGCAGATCCGCGACGTCACGCACATCGACCGCGCCATACCATATGTCGGGGCACCCAGGCACTTCGCCATCCAGCATTTTCTTTGTCATCATGATCGATGTCGAATAGTCTGGACCGAGTACAGGGCCGAAGATGCCGACGGGATTTATGGCAGCTAGTTGAAGGCCATCGCCTTCCCGCCTGACAAAATCCCACGCGGCTTGTTCGGCCATGGTTTTCGATTTCTGATATGGCGGAAGAGCGGGATCGGTCATATCCGTCCAGTCCTCCTCGGTGCAGGAGAGCTTTGCGGCTTCAGTCTTGGCGCCATAGCCCACGGCAGCGAAAGAGGATGTCAGTACGACGCGCTTGACGCCTGCATCGCGCGCTGCACGCATCACGCGCAATGTCCCATCCACTGCCGGACGGATCAGCTCATTCTCGTCCTTGGGAATGATGCTCGGATAGGGCGATGCGACGTGAAGAACATAATCACAGCCCGCCATGGCCTCTGCCCAGCCTTCATCGGCGGTCAGGTCCGCACGAAAGAGGGTAACCGTATCAGCTGCGTCGCCCGCCCCTCCCTGGCGAAGCATGGCGCGCAACTCATCTCCGCGCGCCAGATCACGCACCGTCGCGCATGCGTCGTGGCCGGCAGAAAGTAGCTGAACCAGGCAATGAGAGCCGACAAATCCGGTACCTCCGGTAACCAAAACACGTGCCATGATATCGAGCTCCCATAGTTCAGTTTGCGGGGCATAAGACGCAGGTGAGATTATTGGGGGCCGGGACGACCCCGCACGGGTGGATGTGACACCGATAAAGGAATGCGGACGCAGCGATTCTTGCATCGCCAACGGGCCGCAATCATATCCTCATGAGTCCCAATTTCTCTTTTGAAGTTCGGCAATGATGTCGGCGCCGTCTGCTCCGGCCACGGGGGCTGGGCGCGGTCTGTCAGGGACCGAAACGGAATAGCGGGGCGCCGGTGCCGGTTGCACGGCGCCGCCGATTTTCATGAAGGTTTCCCGAGCAACGTTGTGTGGATGTCTGGGCGCTTCCGCCAGGGACATTACGGGCGCGAAGCATACATCGCTTCCTTCCATGAGATCGCACCATTCGTCGCGCGTTTTTGTTTGGAATATGGCCGCGAGCTTGGCTTTCAATGAATCCCATCTTGTCTTGCCGTACTGGTCGTCGAAGTCACGATCTTCCTCCAGCCCCAGCTTCTGACGAAGCAGGGCATAAAATTGTGGTTCGATCGAACCGATTGCGACCCATTTTCCGTCAGAGCATTCATAGCTGTCATAAAAATGCGCTGCACCGTCGAGCATGTTTTCACCGCGTGTGTCGGACATCTCCCCGGCCGCAAAAAAAGCTTGAGACATTCCTGTGAGAAGGGCGGAGCCATCCGTCATGGCGGCGTCAACTACCTGCCCGATGCCGGTCGTCCTGGCGTACAGCAGGGCAGAGACCATGCCGAAAGCGAGCATCATCGCGCCGCCGCCGAAATCGCCGACATAATTGATTGGTGGAACAGGCGCCTGTCCCTTGCGTCCTATTGTATGCAAAGCACCCGATAATGCGATGTAATTGATGTCATGACCGGCAGCATGGGCAATGGTGCCATATTGACCCCATCCGGTCATGCGACCGTATACAAGCTTCGGATTGTCAGCGAGCAGGATATCGGGGCCAAGGCCCAATCTTTCCATGACGCCTGGCCGATAACCTTCGATTATTCCCTCGGCTGTTCGGCAGAGATCACGCGCTATTGATAAGCCATCGGCTGTTTTCATATCCAGAACGATGGAACGTCGATTTCGCGAGAGTGCATCGCGAGGATCGAGCTTCCCACCAGGGCGCTCGATCCTGATCACTTCGGCTCCATGGTCGCCCAGCATCATTCCGCAAAACGGGCCAGGCCCGATGCCTGCGAATTCAATTATGCGGTTTCCCGCCAAAGGGCCGCTCATGCCAACTCCGAGGAAGATGTGTTGGTGAGCATAGTTCCAAGCCTGCCTGAAATGATTTTCTCTGCTTCGGAAACGATGCGATCGATCAGCACGCCACAGGTAGGGATATCATGGATAAGGCCCTGAGCCATGCTCGCCCAAAACAATCCGCGAGACAGATCTCCGGTACGAAGCACATCACGACCAGCAGAGCCTGCAACGAGTTCCTTAACATCCGCGAATGTCGCATCAGGTTGGGACAACCGGCGGACAACTTCCTCTGATACTGCGCTCCGTCCGACTCTTGCCGTATTGCGTAGGCTACGGAAAATCAGCAGTGTTCCGCGCTCGTCATTCTCCAATATGGCATATTTGATATTGTCGTGAATGGGGGCCTCGACGGTGGCGCAAAAGCGTGTTCCCATGTTGATGCCGTCGGCTCCTAGCGCGAGCGCCGCCACCAGTCCGCGACCATCGCCAAAGCCACCGGAAGCAAGCATGGGGATAGTGAGCTTGTCCGCCGCTGCCGGCACCAGGATCAGTCCGGGTATGTCGTCTTCGCCAGGATGCCCGGCGCATTCGAAGCCATCAATGGAGACGATGTCACAGCCCGCCTTTTCGGCGGACATCGCGTGGCGGACGGCCGTACATTTGTGAATGATCGTAATTCCATGGGGCTTGAGCAGTTCCCATATCTCGCGTACAGCTTGGGTGCCCGCCGTTTCCACCACCCTGACGCCACTTTCTATGACGGCGCGCGCATAGCCAGCATAATCGGGGGGTTTGATCGTAGGGAAAACCGTAATATTTACGCCGAAGGGATTTGATGTCATGCTCCTGCATCGCTCGATCTCGTTGTGCAACGCTTGCGGAGTGGGCTGGGTGAGGGCAGTAAGTATGCCAAGGCCCCCAGCGTTTGAAACTGCGCTCGTCAGTTCCGCATAACCCACATGCTGCATACCGCCCTGCACAATGGGATGTTCAATACCGAGAATTTCTGTGATGCGGGTCTTCAGGGTCATCAGGATACTCGGAGTTAGGATATATTGAACACAGGTTTGCGGCGCTCCATGAATGCCGCGAACCCCTCGCGTGCTTCATCACCTGCGGAAGCTTGTGCTATCATACGTGCTTCAAGCTCGAACTGGGTTTCTAGGCCATTTCCAAAGCTCTGCAAAAGAAGCGACTTTGCTGATGCCAATGCGCCGGTTGCGGAGTTCGCTATCGCTAAGGCGATCTTTTCTCCCTCATCCGCTAAGAGGTGATCGTCAATTGTGCGGGTGATCAATCCGATCGATACAGCCTCTTCGGCGCCGATTTTCCGATTGGTAAGTATCATTTCCTGCGCACGCCGCAAGCCGATCAGCTTTGGGAGCATCCACGTAAGGCCCCCATCAGGCGTCATTCCAATAGCACTATAACCCGCCGTGAAATACGCCGAGGAGGAAGCAATAACTATATCGCCAATTAGTGCGAGACCCAAACCTGCACCCCCGGCAGGACCATTCACGAGCACAACGAGTGGCTTGTTCATCCTGACGAGTTTGCTCAATGCTACGTGCAGCATCGACGCGCCACCGCTGACGACCTCGGATATGGACTTTCCGGCATTTTGAAAGTTCCCGATATCCCCACCTGAACAGAATGTCTTTCCGGCTCCGGTCAGGACGACGCAGCGAACACTGTCATCATTATCGCATTTGAGCGCTTCGTTCAAAAGCGCTGCTCCAATCTCCTGATTGAGTGCGTTCCCGCTTTCCGGGCGATTAAGGGTCAGTGTTATCACTGACCCTGCGCGTTTGACCAAGAGAACGGAGCTCTCGCTCATATTGAGACACCACCGCCGACGATCAGAACCTGACCGCTGATGTAATCGCTTTCCGGCGAACAAAGCAGATAGATCCCACCAGCAGCCTCTTCGGGCGTTCCCGCACGACCAAGTGGAACTATTGTTTTCAATGCGTCCAGCATTGCGGCAGGTACGCCTGCCTTGATCGTCTTGCCTTCGATTTCAATCTGGGTTTCCGGATCATCGTTGGGCTTGGTGAGGCGGGTTTCAATGAAGCCGAATGCGACGCAATTGACGCATACCTTGAGGCGTCCCCATTCCTTCGACAGGGTCTTGGTCATGCCTACCAGCGCCGCCTTGGCCGACGAATAGTTGACCTGACCGGCATTGCCATGGGTGCCCGCCATAGAAGAGATGTTTACCACTTTGCGAATGACCTCACGTCCTTCCGCGGCTTCCTGCTTCGCCATTGTCCGAAATGGCTCGGCGGCGGCGCGCAGAATACGGAACGGAGCCATTACATGGACATCCATGATGGCCTGAAACTGCTCGTCCGTCTGCTTCTGAATAACGCCGTCGCGTGTATAGCCTGCATTGTTGACGATGATGTCCAACCCACCGAAAGTCTGAAGAGCGGTCTGAACGAAACGTTCGCCGAAATCGACGTCGGTGACGTTGCCGACGCATGCGACTGCATCGCCGCCCGCCGCCTTGATCGTGTTGACGACTTCCTCGGCAGGGCCCTGATCGAGATCATTGACCACCACCCGCGCACCTTCCGATGCCAGTTTGATCGCCAGCGCGCGTCCGATACCGCGTCCCGATCCTGAAATGATCGCGACTTTTCCGTCCAACTTTCCCAATTTCATTCCCCTTGTTTCAATCCAGTGCGACGAAGGCTTCGCCGTCGATGGTTACGAGACCCGCATCTGTGGTCGTGCGAACATTGATCCGGGCCACTCGACGCCCGTCCTCTTCAAGAATTTCAGCAACCTCGCCGCTCGAATGAACTGTTGCATAAAGCGGTGTGATCGCGGTGAAGCGTACATTCCAGCGCAGCAGGTCGGCCTGCGGATGCCAATGCGTCAGCATCTGGGCAAGATATGCCATGGACAGCATGCCATGACCGAATACATCGTCCATGCCGGCTGACTTCGCATAATCGCTGTCGATGTGCAGAGGCACATAGTCGTTCGATGCCCCTGCAAAAAGTGCAAGCGTTGCTCGGGAAATCGGACCTTGTGAATGAATCGGCAGTTTGTAACCGACCTCGACTATCGAATTATCCATCGTTGCATTATCCATTGCGCACCACCGTCACCACGCGCATGGAACCCAGCAGATCACCGGCATCGTTCGTTGCCGTTGTGTCCTGCGCAATGAATTCCAGCGCGCCGCCTTTCTTGTCGTAAATTTCGCTTGTTGTGGTAATCAGCGTCACGCGGTCGCCCGCATAGATCTGTCGAAAATATTCGAACTTCTGTTCCCCGTGGAGAATGCGGCGCATATCCACACCCATTCCATTTTCCGCGTCGAGAATGTTGCCCCGCTTGGCGGGAGCGCCAAGCGCGAGGCTGAACAGGAAGGTCGGTGGTGCAGGGATGGTAGGATGACCCGCCGCCTTGGCCGCATCCTCATCGAAATAGATGGGATTAGTTTCGTTAGTCGCTTTTGCGAAGAAGCGAAGCTGGCCTTTCTCCACGTCGATGACGCGAGGCTCCGATACCTCTCCCAGATGCTTGCGATCAACAGCCATTATTACCCCCGCCCGTAAAGGGTGACGACGGCCGCGCCGCCCAATCCCAAATTGTGCTGCAATGCATAGCGTGCGTTTTGCACCTGGCGTTTGTCTGCGGTGCCCCTGATCTGATGGGTCAGCTCATAGCACTGGGCAAGGCCGGTAGCGCCTAGCGGATGTCCCTTGGACAAAAGGCCACCTGACGGATTGGTGACGTGTTTGCCGCCATAGGTGTTGCCGCCATCCATGATATATTTTTCGGCACCGCCTTCTGGGCAAAGACCAAGCGCTTCGTATGTGATCAGCTCGTTGGGTGTGAAGCAGTCGTGCAGCTCTACGACCTGAATATCGTCTGGTCTGTGGATCGGCGTGCAAAAAGGACCCCGTTAGCGGGGTGATCGGCGTCTAAAAG
>CAZEHR010000020.1:0-17912 GCA_964512265.1 uncultured Sphingobium sp.
ACCTGCGCCTCCCGCCGCCACGCTCGACATAAACTGCGACTGCAAAGAATATGTCTAATGTTGAGCTCAACATTACACATATTCGCGGGGAGAAAGGTCGATCTCAAGCGCTTCACGTTCGGCATCGGTAAGGTCGGCGAGGCGGCGATCGAGCATGGCTTCCGCAGTCGAGACGAGCTGCACCACCACGGCATTGCCTTCGGCAAGTGTCGTATCGATTGCCGGTAACAGGCTCGGCAACTTCATCGAGAGCAGCAATTGCGCAAAGAACCGCTGCTTGGTGCCCTCGAAGATCGAGAGCGCTGCCGCCTTGGCCCCGGAGTTCAGGGTGTCTCCACTGTCGGCATCGACAATCCGGGTCGCCTCCAGAGCATCGCGCAGGTTGGCATGGATGATCGCCCAGGCTTCGGCATAGGCGTCGTAGACCGCGATCTGGTCGACGGAGAGGCAATGTTCGAGGATCTCGTATTCGACCCCGGCGAACGACAGCGCTCGCGCGGTGTAGAGCCCTAGCGATTTGAGATCGCGGGCGACCAGTTCCATTGCGGCAATGCCGCCATCGCGGATGTCGGCGACGAAGGCCTCGCGGTTGGCGAAGGCGGTTTCCGGTCCCCAGAGGCCAAGCCGGGTCGCATAGGCTAGATTGTTGACGTCTGACGCCCCGGTTGCCGAGGCATAGAGCACGCGGGCGCGCGGCAGCAGGTTCTGAAGCCGCACTCCGGCAACGCCTTGCTCCGATCCCTTGACCTTACCGCGTGAGCCTTCGCCGCCCGCGGCGTTGGCCATGGCGTGGGCTTCGTCGAAGACGATCACCCCGTCGAAGTCGTCACCCGCCCATTCGAGGATCTGCTCGAGCCGGGTCGCATCGCTGCGGCCTGAGCGAAGGGTCGGATAGGTGACGAAGAGGATGCCCTCGCGCATCCCAACCGGGACCCCGAGCTTCCATTGCCCGAGCGGCTGGACGTCGATCGGCAGGCCCCCAAGTGCGCTCCAGTCGCGGCGCGCGTCTTCGAGCAGCGCTTCGTTCTTCGAAATCCAGATATGGCGGCGCTCGCCCCTCACCCAGCGATCGAGGATGACCGAAGCGACCTGCCGGCCCTTGCCCGCCCCGGTCCCGTCGCCAAGGAAGTAGCCCATCCGGTAGGTCCGGCCCTCGGCGCTCGCCTTCAGCACGCAGCCCTTGTCGTCGGGCTCGAACCTGCCCGAAAGATCGCGGGCATGGGCGCTCGCGGCATAGATCAGGGTCTCGGTCTGCGCGGCGGAGAGTACGCCTTTGGTGATAAGATCGGAAGGCAGCTGCGGCACCGCTTCGGGCACCGGCGCGGTGATCGAGCCCATCGCGACCGATTCCACCAGTGGCGTCGGATGTTCGACTGCGCCGGTGATCGCGATGCGGCTCGGTCGGTAAGGCAGATAGTGCCCGACCTGCTCGGCGATCGGCGCGGGCGCATCGAGCGGTTGGTAAGCCAGCGGCTGGATCGACGGTGCGGCCGCGACGGGCCGAACCACGAGCGGGACCGGTTTGCTCGGCTGTGCGACGAGCCGCAGCGGGAGCGCCGGTCTTTGGGCGATGATCGGCTCAGCAACCTGCCCCGTGCGATCGGGCAAAAGGCCGACCAGGAAGCAGAGCTCGGCAAAGTTCACCGGCTTGGCGATGACCGGACTATCGCCGCCATCGACCTTGTCGAGCACCAAGAGCCGAGTGGTGATCGAGGTGCCCTGCTTGACGAAACCGCGCTCAATCGCGGCGTTGAGCCGCAGCGCCACCGGGCCGGTGATCCCAGCAAGGAAGCGATCAGGCAAGAACCATTCGGGCATCACCGCGACGAGGCGACCGCCGGGGAGCAGCCGCTTCCAGGCCGAGCGGAGGTGCCGCGCACCGGTGCGTCCGTCGTGGCCGCGCTCAATCCCGTGCGAATAGGGAGGGTTCATCAACACCACGCTCGGCGCGATATTGGGCGAGAGCAGCTCGTCGATCAGCTCGCCATCGTATCCCGTCACCGTGGCTTCGGGGAACAGTGCTCCAAGGCATTCCCGACGGAGCGGTGAGATCTCGTTGAGCGCGAGGCGCGCGCCTGCCTTAGCCGCCCAAATGCCCAGCATCCCAGTCCCGGCCGAGGGTTCGAGCACCAGTTCGCCCGCAACGATCGCGCAGGCCCGGGCAGAGAGCCAGGCGATTCGGGGCGGCGTTGCGAACTGCTGCCATTCGATCTGCTCGTCGCTGCGAGTGGTCTGGCTCGGCACCAGCGCTTCCAAGCGAGAAAAGGTCCGATCGGCCAATTCAAGCGACACAGCGGTGACGAGCTCGGACTCGTCAGCCAAGAATAGCACCTGGGCCAATTCGAGCGCGGCATGGGCATCTCGCACCGACCAGCGGCCTTCGGCATCGCTGCCGTCGAAATGCTCGCGCATTGTGGCGTTCAGCACGGCGCGGGAGATAGCCTGATCGGCACCGATCCGGGCAGCCAACGACCTTGCCGCGGCCAGAACCTGCGGTTCGGCGGGGATGGTAAAGGCGAGAGCGGGAGAAGCATGGGACATTGGAAACCTCCTGACGAGGCCCAAGTCCGTCTGGGGGCCTCAAAAGGCCCCAAGCCCCCTCTCCTCTCTGCTTGGCTCAAGCCGCCGCGCGAATCCGGCGCATCAGCACGTCGTTCCAGTCGTCGCCCGGTCGCTCGGGCCGCCGGGTGACGATCCGGCGCCCCTTGCAGGCGTAGGCTTCACGCGCGCGTTCCTCGGCGAGGAGTCCACCGGCGTCGTTGTCAACGAAGAGATGCAGCTCGCGCACCGATTCCGGGATCGTGACCAGGCCGAACCGCTCGTTGCCCAGCGTCGCCCAGCAGGGAATGTCGAACATCTGCATCGCCGAAAGCGCGGATTCGTTGCCTTCGGCGAGCCCAAGTCGGCCACCATAGGGGTACGCAAGACGCACGGCGCCCGATCCCGGACTGCCGAGTGAGCGCTTGGGCTGCTCAAATGTGGCGACGCGGTCACTGTCAGGATCGAGGAACGTCCGGTTCAGCGCCAGAATACCGGCGTCGTTGCGCACCGCCGCCACCAAGGCTGGCAGGAACCGCACCGCGCACTTCGGCCCTAACGGCATGCGCGGATGAAAGCGCAGGTCGGAAGATGAGATCGTAATGCCTCTTGCCGAGAGGTAACGGGCGGCCGGGCTGCCCGCGAGTAGCGAGGCCTCGCGCCACAGCCTCAGCGCGTTGCGGTCAGCGATTTCGTGACGCGGCTTGGATGTTACCGGGCCGTTCGTCCCGTCGAATAGGTCCGAGATTCGCACCCCAAACTTGGCCATGCCCTGCATGACTGCCTCGTTGGTGCAGCCGGCGAAGCAATGGACCAGGATCGCTCGCTTACCGAGCGTGATGCTTAGCGAGGGGGTGCGGTCTGCATGGGCCGGACAGCAACACATGCCGCGCGAACGCGACCAGGTCCCGCTCAGCGCCTCGACAATCTTACGAGCGCGGGCTTCGAGCGTTTCGCGACCTTGAACCTGGGACATGGGGCATCTCCATCATGACATGCCTCCACCCGCGCAGCCTCCGCTCTGCGCTGCTCCCAATGCGTTTTCCTACATGAAGCGTTCTATATATGTTCTCGTTCGATTCGGCCATAGAAGGAATCGAGATATGAGACTGAGATGGGCAACGATCACAGCGGCGCTGTCGGGATTGGCGTTCGTCGTCCCGGCTCAGGCGCAGGAGGAAATGGCTGCTGAGGCTGCTGCACCTGAGATGCGGCCTGAGGGCTTTCGCATTGCCGAGGGGTCGAACGGTTTCCAGCTGGTGGAGCATGGGATTTGGCGCCAGCCCCTAGTCGCTTCGTCAGGGGCTCCGGTTCTCGAGGCGGGCCGGACCTACCTTCCCTATCGTTATGCAAAGCCCGAAGCTGGCGGGCCCTCAGGCTTTCGACGGGCAAGCTACCTTCCCCATGTCTATGCTGCCGAGGCTCAATATTCGCTGCCGAGTGGTCTTCTCGACGCCCTGGTATGGACGGAATCGCGGTATAATCCTCTGGCGATCAGCAAGGCTGGCGCCGCTGGCCTGGGCCAGCTGATGCCGGGGACCGCCCGCGACCTTGGCGTTTCAAATCGCTTCGATCCATTGGCCAACATCTTCGGCGCGGCGCGGTATCTCCGCCAGATGCTCAACAAGTTCGGGGTAGTGCATCTGGCCCTCGCTGCCTACAATGCAGGCCCTGGCGCCGTCGAGCGAGCTGGCGGTATCCCACGCAATGGCGAGACACCGGCCTACGTGCGCGATGTGCTGCGTCATTGGCGCTTCTGAGCAGGGGGTAATTGTGAGTTCCGGTCGAATACGCGTGTCGGTGTCGGGAATGCTGAGCTGCGGACGACGCGGAATGATCCTGACCACAAACGATGATGAGGTCTGGATCATCGAGAGCGAAGAGCCAGTCGACGGTTTGGTAGGTACGGATGTCATCGTCGACGGGACGGTAGTCGGGCTTGATAGGCTCAAGGCCGACTGGATCGGCGTTTCCAGCACTGGAACTTGAGCAACTTCTGATGAGCTAAGGCCGCTTCAAGCCGCGAGCGGAATAATCGCCTGCGCCGCAAGGGTGTCCAAACCGTCGGCAATGTATCGTGCATAGTGACGTTCGATCATCGCGATACTCGTGTCATGGATTGCGGCAACCAAGCGTGTCGGAAGGTTCGCACGGATACCCCTGACGATGGACGAATGCCGAAGCGCATACGGGATAACATCGGGCAGGCCCGCCTTTGCGCGGATATCCCCCCACGGTCGAACGATCTCGCTCGGTGTCTGCCACGGCCCTCTGGACGACCTTTCCCATCGAATAGTGCCCGGCTGTTGCGTGTAACGCCAGCGCTCGAACAGAGGCGCGCCTTTGCCCCGGCCGAGCACGATCGGCGTCAAAACATCGAGAACGTCGCGTCCAACCGGCACGGAAATAAGGCTCACCTTACCTCCTCGCCCTTTCCGGCTGGGTGGCATCATTAGACGACCGGCAACCGTCTGCACGTCCATGACTCTCAGGCGTGTGACCTGCGAAAAGCGAGCACCTGTCGCAGCCATGACCAGAATGAGGCGGTATAGGTCACCTTCCCAGCCTTGTTCTCGATCGACTTCGAGCGTTGCAGCCATCAAGCTGGCGACTTGGTCGTCGGAAAGGATCTGGTTCTCACGCGCTACGGCAACATCGTCATCATCGTCATGTTCATGTCCAACCGCACGCAATCCCCGTTTGATCGTGCTCAAGAGCCCCGCCGGTAGGCGTGAGAAGTAACGCTCCGCACAGCTGTTAAGGGCCGCTTTGAGATCGTTGACCAGTCGCTGGATCCCCGCCGGTTTGAAACCGGATGGCAAGTTCGATCGCCACGACCGGAGATCGTCTTCAGTCAGCTTGTGAAGCGGGATTTCAGCCAAGTCGGCCGCATCCACCCCCGCCCGCTTGCCGCGGGCCGGCCGCCCGATAACGAACTTCTCCAGTCGACGCGATGCATCCGATCGAATGTCTCGACCAGTCCGACGCTTCTCGCGCGCATCGCGTGCCTCAATGTAGGTCTCAACCGCAGAGCGAACGGTGAGAGGAGGCCCATCAGCCGCAGCCTTAGCCTCGGTCCGGGCTTCCTCGACATACGCAAGAGCTGCTTTGACTGCCGATCGATAATCCAGCGTGCCGATATCGATCGCGTCATCGGCAGTTCCGATCGAGGACTGACGATATCCCTGACCGTTCCTCCAGCGAACGAGCCAGACACCACCGCGCTTGCCTTTTCGGTAGCCCACATGAATGTCGGCATCGAGGCTGCGCCAATGGAGCCCAATGTCCAAGCGGCGGCGCGCTTCGCGGGTGGTCAATGGTGCATCGTTGATCGTTCGCGACATGGTTGATTCCGCAAAACCGTCAAATATACGTCAAATAAGCCTGTGCGTGGCCTAGAGGATAAATGCGGACGCCACCAAATGCAAGTGAATGATAAATATGGATGTTTTTGGAAGCACGCGGACGGATAGAGAGTCAAAAAAGTCCGTTTTTGTCACTCTCTCACGGCTGAAACACGGGTTCGATTCCCGTAGGGGTCACCAGATTCTTCCTTACCTAACGTGTTGATATGGATAAGGGGCCAGCTTATGGGCCAGCCCCTCTGCCGCAGATGGGTTCTTCCCTAGAGAACGAAATCGGCTGTCGTCAGCTGCGTGTGCGAGATGACGCTGACGCCGAAGTCGTAGCTGCCGTCGTGATCGAGATCGAGCGCGGCCACATAGCTGTTCTTCGTGACCTGGGTGATCGCGAGGTCAGAGGCCAGAACGTGGAAGGCGGAAAGGTCGATCCGGTCGCCCTGCGCGGCGTTGAAGTCCAGGATGCGATCGAGCGCGGCAAACCCGCTGTCGCCCGCCTGAAACACGAACATGTCCGCGCCCGCGCCACCCTTCAAGACGTCCTGGCCAAGGCCTCCGTTCAGGATGTCAGCCGCGCCGCCACCGTCGAGCATGTCGTTCCCCGCGCCGCCTAGCAGCGTGTCAGCACCGATGCCGCCCTTCAGCGTGTCGTTGCCCGCGGCGGCGTTCAGCGTGTCATTGCCCGCACCGCCATCGAGCACATCGTCGCCCGAGCCGGCGTTGATGACATCGTTGCCGCGTTCGCCCGCGAAGCTTTCGTTCGCGGCGCTGCCGTTGAGCGTATCATCGCGCTCGGAGCCCTGTGTCACGACATCATCAACATACATCGCCAGCAACTGGCCATCCTGAACCAGTTCCGGGTCCAGCAGATTGAGGTGGGACTGCACGTCAACCAGATAGGCCTTGGTGTCGGCATCGCCCAGTATGCTGGTGACGTCGATCACGCCAGAGCTTTCCTCGTCCTGCGTTTTGAAGCCGGGCTGGCCGCTGGTGAACAATGCCGGGTCGTGCTGCGCTATTTGAGTGAGCGTGTCGGTCACGGGGTCATATTCCCATATCTTGGCCAGATGGGACTGGTTGCCCGGGTCCTCCTGCATGATGACCTTGCCCTGCGCATTGACCGTGATGTTGTCCAGCATCTGCTGGCCCTCGGTGCCGTCCAGCACCGCAACGATGCTGCCGCCCGCTTCGGGGTTGGTGATGTCGGTGAAGGTCGCTTTGTAGAGGCGCGACGGGGCATTGAAACCGTTGGTCGTCACGAAATAGAAGACATCGGGGTTGGTGGGGTCGAAGTGGACGTCCTCGGGCCGCAGGAATTTGGTGACGCCCAGCGCGTTGCTCTGCGCCTCGAGCGCGACGCCGGTCATCTTGCTGACGTCGCCATCCGGCGTGCCGTTGCCGTCCTCGTCCGCACCCAGCTTGGTGAGGGTGAAGCTGCCGTTCGCGATTGTGCCGTTCGCCTCGGCGGTGACGCCGCTCACCGTGAGCCCGAAAAGGTCGCCATACATCAGGCCCGCCTTCTCAACCGCGTTGCCGGCCGTCTGCTTCTCGCCGATGTAGATATAGACCTGACCGCCGGTCGAATCGTCGGTGCCGACGGTGATGGTCTTGCGCTGCGCATAGTTGGAGCTGGCTGCGTTTTCCCAGGAAAACAGGCCGGTATAGGCCAGCTCATAGGCCGTGCCCGCCTCGGCGCCGGTCACCACCAGCCCGAATTCCTTGCCTTCGGAGCCAGCTTCCTCGCCGGTCATGAAGATGCGGTCCTGCGTGCCATAGACGGTGCCGTCGGGCGCGGTGAAGGAATAGGCGGATTGCTCCGCAAGATCCGCCGAGCAGAGGCGATTGATCGCATAGGTGGACGTAACGAAGCTCCCGGTCGCGTCATCCCACAGCTGCACGTTGGTGATCGAATCCTTCACGTCGAGCACCTGCAGCGTCGTCTTGTCGATTACCCATTGCGATACGAACGCACCGATCGCGCCATGATCGCGCACCACGCCCGAGGTCGCGCCAATCTCGTGGTTCATCAGCAGGGTAAAGGTGCCGTCGCCATTGTCGAACGCTCCGAGGCCATCGGGGATGCCGACCATGCGATAGGCCGAGCCATCGCCCTTGGTGTCGAGCGCATCGCCGACGGTGGCGATGGAAGTGAAGCGCACATTGGGTTCGGTGCCCAGAAGATAGGGGGCTGTTGTCGTTGAAGGTCCTGTAGGCATGGTCTGCTCCCGGATGAGAAACGGTGAGCATGGGTTAGGCCGCGTCGATGACTCCGCCATGTCGGATCGGTGTCGCTTTTGCGAAACCGGCGTGACGATATCGTCATAAACCGCATATCCGGCCTGCACTCAGGGGAGCAGCCGCATGTTCTTCCTTTGACCCGACCGGGACGAGCGTGTACCAATCGGAGCGCGGGGGCGTCGAGCCATTTCGGGGCGATCATGAATGCAGAGGAACGGGCAGCACGATATTCTGTGTTGATGGATAGCGCCGCGCTTGAAGCCACGAGCGGGATCGGCAGCTATGAGTGGCACCCGGTAGCGGACCGGCTGGTCTGGTCCGAAGGGCTGATAAAGATCTATGGCGTCGTGGAGGCTCCCACGGCGGAGCAGGGCTTCTCCCACCTCGTCCATCCCGATGACCGGTCCCGTGTCGAGGCGGAGACGCTCGGTTTTTTCACCTCAACGGCCACTTCCTACGAGCATGATTTTCGCATTGTACGGCCGGATGGTTCGGTGCGGTTCATCCTCGACCGCGGCACGATCGAACGCGACGCCACCGGCGAGGTGACGCTGATCCGCGGCGTCAACATCGATCTTACGGATGTGCTGCAGTCGGACCATCTGGCTGACTTCAGCAAACGCACCTCGGCCGAGCGGCTTGCCGAGCTCGAGGAGCTTTATGCCGAAGCTCCGATGGGGTTGGGGCTGCTCGACAGGGAGATGCGCTTCGTGCGGGTCAACCGTAGGCTCGCGGAGATCAACGGCTTCTCAATCGAACAGCATCTTGGGCGCACTGTGTGGGATCTTGTACCCGATCTGAGGGCGAGCGCCGAGCCGGCGCTGCGGCACGTGCTTGAGCGGGGCGAGCCGCTGCGCGACGTCGTGGTGAGGGGTGAGACGCCCGCACGGCCCGGCGTGGAACGCGAATGGCGCGAGCATTTATACCCGATCCGCGACGGCGCAGGTGTTGTCCAGGGCGTCGGCATCAACTGCCAGGAAGTGACCGACCAGGTGGCGGTAGAGCACGCCTTGCGGGCCGCGAACGACAGTTTTCGCCAGCTTGTTGATCGCTCGCCCTTCGGCATTTATGCGGTCGATGCCGATTTTCGCATAGCGTTGGTAGGCGATGGCGCTCAGAAGGTGTTCGAGAATGTGCGACCGCTCATCGGCCGGGATCTGGCCGAGGCTCTGCACATCCTGTGGCCTGAGCCGTTCGCGAACGAAGCGATAGGCCATTTCCGGCATACGCTGGAGACGGGCGAAGCCTATCACGCGCCCAGCACCATAGAGCGCCGCGCAGATATCCAGGCGACCGAGGCCTATGACTGGAAGATCGAGCGGATCACGATGCCCGATGGGCGGCCGGGTGTGGTCTGCCACTTCTACGATCTGTCAGAGCGCCAGAGCTATGAGGAAAAGATCGAGTATCTGATGCGCGAGGTCAATCATCGCGCCAAGAACATGCTGGCGCTCGTCGATGCCGTGGCGCGACAGACCGCCTATGCGGGCACGGAAGACTTTCTCGAACGCTTCAGCGAGCGGGTGCGCGCGCTCGGCGCGAGCCAGGATCTGCTCGTGCAGACCGAATGGGCCGGCGCCGACCTCGGCTCGCTGATCGAAGGCCAGCTCATGCACTTCAGCGACCTGATCGGCAGCCGCATCATGGTCAGCGGCCCCGCGATCGACATCACGCCGCGCGCCGCACAGTCGCTCGGGATGGCGCTGCATGAACTTTCGACCAACGCCGCCAAATATGGCGCGCTTTCCGGAGACAAGGGCCAGATCGCGATCGCGTGGGGCATAGAGGAAGGCGCCGACGAGCCGGCGTTCGTCATCCGCTGGGAAGAAAAGGATGGCCCGCCGGTATCGGCGCCCACCCGCAAGGGATTCGGCACGCGCGTGACCAAGGCGATGATCGAGGCAACGCTTTCCGCCAATGTCGCACTCGGTTTTGCCGAAACTGGCGTGGTGTGGGAACTGCGATGCCCGCTCAAGGGAGTCGGCACCGTGACGACAGCGGCGAAGTGCGCCGCCGCGCCGCCCCCACCTGCCGAAGCCTCTCCGCGCCCGTGCATGCGAGGCATATTGGTCGTGGAGGATGATGCCATGTTGGCACTTGACCTTGCAGAGTCGCTGGAGGAGGCCGGTTTTACCGTGATCGGGCCCGCCGCGTCTGTCGCGCAGGCGCTCGCGCTGGTGGAGGCACAGACGCCCGGCTTCGCGGTTCTGGATGTCAACCTGGGCAGCGAGACCTCCGAGCGGATTGCGCTCTGGCTCCGGGGAATGTCCGTCCCCTTTGTCTCGCTCTCGGCCTATTCCCGCGCGCAGCAACCCGCAGCGTTTCAGGACATGCCCTTCATCCCCAAACCGGCACAGCTCTCCAGCCTGCTGAACGAGATAGCGCGCGCGGGCTTGACCGCGGCATGATCTTCAGTGGCGGTGCGAGCGCGCCATGCTGCGGGCCGCCCCCGCCCAACCGTTAGCGCTTCCCCTCGAAAAACCCCTTGAGCAGCGCGGCGGCTTCGCCCTCGCCCAGCCCACCGTACACCTCCGGCCTGTGGTGGCATTGCGAATGCGCAAAGACGCGCGCGCCATGCTCCACCGCGCCGCCCTTGGGGTCGCTCGCGCCATAATAAAGCCGCTCGATCCGCGCGTGGGAAATCGCGCCCGCGCACATGGCGCAGGGTTCCAGCGTCACATAGAGGTCGCAGCCCGTCAGGCGAAAGTCATTGAGCCGCGCCGCCGCCGCGCGAATCGCGACGATCTCGGCATGCGCGCTGGGGTCGTTGTCACGCCTGTTGCGGTTTTCGCCCTCGCCGACTATCTCTTGCCCGCGCGCTACCACCGCGCCGATCGGCACCTCGCCCGCCTGCTCCGCCGCACGGGCAAGAACGAGCGCGCGCTGCATGGGCAGGGGTAGAGGAAAAGGCTGAGACATGCCCACCCTATCGGCGGAAAAAGCTGCGCCTGCAAGCCACGCGCTTCTTGACGAAAGAAGCCATTCCCGCTATCGGCCCCGCTTCCCGGAGATTTCCGAGCAACAGGATTTACGATTATGTCGCGCATTTGCGAACTGACCGGCAAGGGCCGCATGGTGGGTCACAATGTGTCTCACGCCAACAACAAGACCAAGCGGGTGTTCCTGCCCAACCTCCAGAACGTCACTTTGATGTCCGAGGCGCTGGGAACCAGCGTGAAGCTGCGCGTTTCGACCGCGGGCCTGCGCTCGGTCGAGCATAATGGCGGGCTGGACAACTGGCTGCTGAAGACCTCTGACGACAAGCTCTCGCTCAAGGCCCGCCGCCTGAAGCGCGACATCGTCAAGAAGCAGGGCGCTGCTGCCGCCGCCTGATTCGCGCGAATCAGCCTGAAATCGAAAGAGCGGTCCTTCGGGGCCGCTTTTTTGTTTTCTATTTACGTCATCCCGGAAGCGGATTTTCTCCAAATCCGGCAGGATTTGGTCAGGAAATCCCGCTATCCGGGATCCAGCGATCGAAGTGCGCAGGTATGAAGCTGGGATGACGGGAGATTATGACCCCGTAACCCCTACAGATCCTCATCCAGCGCGAATTTCAACAGCAGCGTGCGCTGGAAAAACAGATGGTTGTCGTCAGACACCACCCACAAGATGCGCTGTTTCCCATGCCGCTCCAGCGCCAGCCCCTCAAAATTGTCGGCCAGCACCGGCGGCGCGAAGCGGGCGATTTCCGGCCCGTCGAGCGCCGCGCCCTCGCGCATCTGGCGCAGATCGATCAGCTTGAGCACGGCGGTAAAGCCCTCATAGAGCGTCGCACGGCGGTTGAGCACTATCAGCTTGCCGTCGCCGATATAGACGGCGTCGGTGGGGTCATACCCCACGGGCGGCATATAGCTCATGCGCAGCGGCCGCCGTGTCGCGATGTTTACGGGATCGCCCGCGAACACCAGCATGTCGCGCCCTCCCGCCGGGCCTGATCCGCCCTCCGAAATCGCGATGAAACGCCCATCGGGCAACCGCGCCAGCGACTCGATGCTCTCCGTCTCTGGCCAGCCCGAAAGCTGGTGCGGGCGGCGGCATGGGCCGATGACCCTCAGGCTGGTGTCATAGCGGCACACGAGCTGCAGGAGCTCATACCCTACCCATATATGTGTGAAGTCGCCATCCGCAGCCATCGATTCGCTGTCTTCCGGGCGGGGCATCCAGTGTTTTTTGGGCTTGTTGATCGGCAGGAGCCGCGCCTCGATGATTACCTTGGCGGCAGGGCCAGGCTGCGGCAGCGCAAACACCACGCCGCCATCGCTCAGCGCCCAGATTTCGCCGTCGGGCCGCACCGCCAGCGCGGAAAGGCCGCCGAACAGCGTCCGCCCACTGGTCAAATTCCATCCACCGAGATAGCGCAGCCGCCCCAGCTCCACCTGTTCCGGCTTGTCGGCATTCAGCACCAGCGGTTCCATCGCGATGGCGACAGGCCCAGGCGTCGGGGTCGCGGGCTTGGTATTGAGCGACGACGCCGCGACCGCCACCACGCCCAAAAGCAGGAAAAGACTGACGAACCAGCGCATGCGCGGCGGGCATAGGCGAACCGGCGCGCAAATTCACCTAAATATCGCAATGGGCAAAGCTGAACCTTGCCTTACAGCCCCATTCAGCCTCCGCTCAAACCTGTTCAGCCAGAAAAGGCTCAGGGTGCAACAAAGTTTAAAAAGGAGCGAATCGATGGGAACGGGAATTGGCAAGAAACTGACCACGGCACTGGGGCTTGCCGCGATCTCGATCGGCGCGTTCAGCGCCACCCCCGCACTGGCGCGCAAGCACCATCATGACTACCGTCCCGGCGATTATTATCGCGGGTATGACAGGGGTTATGACCGTGGCTATGGCTGGAACGGCTATGATCGCGGCTATCGCGACCGTGGCTACCGCCACAACAGCCGCTATTACGACCGCTATGGCTATGAGCGCTGCCGCGACGAAGGCAAGGGCGGCGCGGTAATCGGCGCGGTGGCGGGCGGTCTGCTCGGCAACCAGGTCGCGGGGCGCGGTGATCGCACCACGGGCACCGTCATCGGCGCCGCAATCGGCGCCGTTGCTGGCCACGCGATCGACAAGGGCGACGGTCGCCGCTGCTGACACTAAGGCAGCGTGCGCAAAAGGGAGAACCGGTTTTGCGCCAGAGCGATGCTGCGAAACGCAAGCCTGGAGCGCGCTGACTGCGGCGGTTCAACGCAGCGCGCTCTGGGTCCGGACTGCGGCGCTCCGTAGTCCGGATAAAACCTCAATGCTTGAGCGCGTCCTCGACTGAGACGACGATCATCACCAGCATGAAAATCCCTGCGGCGATGATGGCACCTAGAACCGGTGCTTCGTGCAAAACGTTCATTGTGGAACCTACTCGTGGAGGGCGAAATGTGAAAGGGATTAGGCGCCTGGTCCTTGACCCAAGTCAATCATTCGGAGCGTTGAGGGCATTGATGGCGGCGTGGGTCAATGCCTCCGCTTCGAGGCGCGGCAATCCGGCCGGGATTGTCGCGCCGATTTTGTAGGTGATGACCCCCGGCCGCTTGATGAAGCTGCGGCGGGGCGAAACCCGCCCGCTGTCGACTGCAATCGGCACTACGGCGAGGTTCAGCAATTGATACAGCGCGGCAAAGCCCGCGCGGATCGGCGGCTGCTCGCCATGCGGCACGCGCGTCCCTTCGGGAAACAGGCAGATCGGGCGGCCGGAGCCTGTCGCCTTGGCCACTTCCGCGCGCAGATGCCGCACTGCTTTTGCGCCGTCGTCCCTCCGCAGGCCGATCACGCCATGCCGCTTGGCTACCCAACCCCAGCCGGGAATGTCGAGTAACTCCTGCTTGGCGATCACGACCGGCTCGGCAAACATGCACAGCAGATCGATCGTCTCGAACATCGACTCATGCTTGAACACGAACAATAGCGGCTCCTGCGGCAGGGTGCCGATGATGCGGATCTTCTGCCCCAAAACCACCCGACACAGCAGCCGGTGCGTCTGTCCCCACAGGCGCACGCATCTGCGCATGATGCGCGCCGAAAAGGGCGACCATAGCCCGCATAACAGCACGAAAAAGGCGGTTGCAGGATAGAAAAGCAGCGCAAACAGCACCGAGCGCACAAAGGCCACCATCGTCATCACGCGCCTCAAATCCCGATCAGCGCGGCGACCCGGCGCAGCACATATTTGTTATATTCCTTGAACAGCGTCGAAAAGCTCGGCTGGCTCGGCACCGCGTCATACACCAGCACGATGTCGGCGGGCAGCGCCTGCCTCAGCTCGAATGCGGCACGCCGCATGTGCCAGTCGCTGGTGATGAGGCGCACGGTGTCATAGCCGCGCCGCTCCAGCCATTGCGCGGTCTCCAGCCCGTTGGAGCGTGTGTCTATCGCCTCGCGGCCCAGCGTGACGCAGCACTCGAACAATTTGTCCGGCACGGCATAGCTCACCGCCAGCTCGTGCGGTTTCACCGCGCGGTCCACGCCCGAAATCAGCATCCGCCGCGCCGCGCCATCCTGCATCAGCTTGAGGCCGCGATCGAGCCTGCCCGGCCCGCCGGTCAGCACCACGATGGCGTCGGTCGTGCGGCCGTCCAGCGGCTGGGGCAGCAGCAGCGCGAACCAGCCGAAGCCCAGCGCCCAGACGAGCAGGATCAGCGCGGAAAGGCGCGCCGTCACAGGCTGCGCTCCAGCGCGCGCATCACCGTGATCCGCGCGGTCACGGCGGCGACGAGCATCGCGAAGATCGGCAGGCCGAGCAGCACGGCGGCGGAGCGCCACGGGAGCGAGATCAGCGCGGCCAGTTCTGATCCGGCGGCGGCGAGGTTGCGGTCGAGCAGCCAGAGCAGCGCGGCGGCGGCGATCGTGCCGAGCACCGCGCCCAGCAGCGCGTCGAGGGCAATGCGGCGCTGGAATATCCGCGCGATCTGCAGGTCGGTCGCGCCCAGCATGTGCATGATGTCGATGGTGCCGCGATGCGCGTCATGCGTGCTGCGCGCGGCGAGTACGACGACCGCGCCCGTCACCAGCAGCATCAGCCCGACCAGCCCCGCCGCCGCCCACATCAGCGCGCGCATCAGCGCCTCGACCGGCGCGAGATAGCTCTGGTGTGCGTCTATGCGGGCGGAGGGTGCGCGGGCGATGATCTCGCGGGTGATTTCATTTACTTTTGAAGGGCTTATTCCAGACTTGAGGCTCATGTCGATCAGCGCGGGGATCGGCAGATCGCCCGATCGCGCCTCCTCGCCCAGCCAGGGGGCCAGCTGCTCCCTCAACCGGCTTTCCAACACGACCCTGTAGGATCGCACAGACGTTTCTGCGTGGAAAAAGCCCTCTACTTGCCGCACCATCTCCGCCCGCTTCGCCGCGTTCGCCTCCACGATCTGCACGGTATATCCCCCCGCCAGATCGCCCCGCATCTTCCACAGCGCCTGCCCCAGCCCCAGCGCGCAGGCGGCGGCCAGCACCGTCAGGAACATCATGATCGCGATGATCCACGGCATCGGCCCGCGCCGCCCTTGCGGAAGCCAGCGCCGCTGCGCCGCCTTGGCGGAAAAGCGCGCCCCGCTCATTGCGGGCTGCCCAGCGGCAGGCCCGGCCGCTGCCCGTCCCGCGCGCCCGACACCGGCGGAAAGCGCAGCGCGCCGGTGGGGTCTATCAACTTCCCCTTGTCGAGCCGCATCATCTGCGCATGGCCAATCTGGCCGATCAGCGGCAGGTCGTGCGTCGCGATCACGATCGTCGTGCCCAGCCGGTTCAACGCCTCGAACAGACCAATCAGCCGCTTCGCCATATCGGGGTCCACGTTGCCGGTCGGCTCGTCCGCCACCAATATGTCCGGGCGGCCGATCACCGCGCGGGCAATGGCTATGCGCTGCTGCTCCCCGCCCGATAGCGAGGCGGGCCGCGCATCCTGCCTGCCGCCCAGCCCCACCCAAGCCAGCATTTCCTCGACCGGCCCGGCAATCTCCTGTTCGTCCATCCCGGCGACACGCAGCGGCAGCGCGACATTGTCGAACGCGGAAAGATGCGGCACCAGCCGGAAGTCCTGAAACACCACGCCGATGCGGCGGCGAAAGCCGGGCAGTCGGCTGCGATGCATCATCACCACATCCTCTCCGAACAGCTTCAGCACCCCGCGCGTCGGCCGCTGCGCCAGATAGAGCAGCTTCAGCAGCGAGGTCTTGCCCGCGCCCGAAGCGCCGGTAAGAAAATAAAATCCTCCGCCTGTCAGCGAGAAACTAATGTCAGAGAGCACCTCTGCGTCCGCGCCATAACGCAGGCCGATATTCTCGAACTGGATTATCCTGTCCATTTCCAACCAGCTATGACCCTGCCGCACCCTTTGGATTGCAGCCATCGCACATGCCCCTATGCAGGTAAAGCCTGCGTGCTTGCCGGGTGCAATGGTTAATGGTTCTTCATATGGCTTGCGCGTCCGTCCGATGCGCGCTTAATAAGAGCAATGATCCTGATCTGCCCCAATTGCGCGACGCGCTATCTCGTACCGGACGAGGCAATTGGCGTGGAGGGGCGGCAGGTGCGCTGCGCCTCTTGCAAACATAGCTGGTATCAGGAGGGCGTCGTCCTCGCACCTCGCGCGGAAAAGGCGGCAGGCCCGACTTCAGTCGTAGCTGCCGCTGCGCAAGCGCATGCTGATCCTGTGGGCGGCGGCGCCGCTCCGGTTGACCGCGTCGCCGACGAGTTCGGTTTCGAAGCCGTGGCAGACACGGCGGCAACCGCGCCACAGGGCCATGTGCAGGAAGTGGATGTCGCGGGCGTCGGCCCAACCAACCCACGCGTGATCGATCAACAGGCGGGCAAACGCGCGGCTGATCTTGCCGAGGAGGGCGATTACGACGCCGAGGACGAGGCCTCTTTCCGTCCTCGTCGCAACCCGGCAAAACTGTGGACATGGGTGGCCGTTTTGTTCGCGCTGTCGATCGCGGGCGCGGCAGGCGCGCTGAGCTATTTCGGTCCGCCGCAATGGGCCGTTCGCGCTGGTGTACTGGCGGACACAGAGGAGCCTGTATTGCTCTTCAGCCTCACCAAGCCCGCCGAGTGGCGCACGCTCTCCAACGGATCGGAATATTTCGCATTCAGCGCGCGCATTCTCAACAGCGGCCCCAGCATTGAGCAGGTGCCGCCGGTCGAGGTTCAGCTTCGAGACGCGCAGGGGCGCCTTGTATTCAGCTGGATCACCCGCGCCGACAAGGCAGAGCTGAAACCCGGCGAGGAGGCCAACATCAACGAGAGCCGGCTGGATATTCCCAAGAATGTCGAGAACATAACCCTCGCGTTCGTCAACGCGCGCTAATGTACATCATTTTTGCGCGCACAGGGCGCTTGCAACCCCCACATCGCTTTGCTAATGGCCACCGCCTACCAGGGGCCGCGCCTTACTGTTGAAGGGCCGGTTTCCGATCTGATGTGCGGTCGTGGCGGAACTGGTAGACGCGCAACGTTGAGGTCGTTGTGGCCGAAAGGCCGTGGAAGTTCGAGTCTTCTCGACCGCACCAATCAGTATTCATGGAAACGATATATTCGCCTTCGGGCAACTCATCATGGAGTTGTCGCCCCTTTCGGCGCGATCTGAACCGGAAATACATCGGAATCGCGAGCTTCGCGCGTGTTCACGGGCCGCGAACCGGGCCTGCCCTTCTCAAGATCCCCCACAATCACGGCCTGCCATGGGGCGTCTAATTTGGAACGAAAGAGTCCCGGTTTAACGAGACTGGGTGGTGCTGCTGGAGAGGATTGAACTCTCGGCCTCTCCCTTACCAAGGGAGTGCTCTACCACTGAGCTAC